>PAIH01000035.1 GCA_002711105.1 Planctomycetota bacterium | reverse complement strand
GATATCGAAGACTATATCGAGTCTTATCAAATGAACCTCGATCGATTGAAACGTGCGCAAGATTCAGTGGTGGTGCTGCATCCGGGTCCATTGAATCGAGGTCTTGAGATCACTTCTGAAGTGGCAGACGGCGACAGATCGAGAATCTTCGCTCAAGTTGCCGCTGGAGTACCTGTCCGTATGGCGTTGCTGGAGCGTGCCTTTGGCAAGGGTGAATAGGTTGCTCGGATGGCTTCTGTAGGACGTTGGCTTCCGTGGGTGGCACTGGTACTGGCGGCTGCAGTGGCGCTGGTACCAGGAGACCGACTGGCTCAGTGGCTTCCCGAATCTCTGTCGAAACCTGGTCGTGATCAGGTGCTGCATGCAGCCGGTTTTTTCTTCCTGACAGTCTGCTTTCGCGGTTGGCAGGGGCCGGTTGCGGCTCCTTCCCGATGGATACCCGGTGCATTGGTGATTCTGATCCTGTTTGCTCTGATTCACGAAGGGATTCAGATATTGATTCCAGGCAGGACCATCTCTTCGGCGGATCTGTTCGCCGACGGTATCGGAATCATCGTGGGAGTGGCCTTCTGCCTTCTTTTATCGCAGTCAAAAAAATCTAAAAGTTACTGAATAGTTGTCCAGGTTGTACGTCATCGGTCCAGGGATGCGTCTGAGGTGACTTTCCGCCGATTCGGCACTAATCCTGGCGGGTGCCGTAGCTGCACCAGAAGTGGTATTCTGGAAGTCGGACCCGCAGACAGAAGCGCGATCGGGAACGCGTTGAGAACTTTTGCAATTATCACTCAGGAACTTGCAGGGTTAGTTGCATTACCGGTTCTTGGTTTCGCTTGGTCCCGAAATGTAGATTGGGAGTCACGATGAACAAACTCCAAAATCCCGGGTTGACCCTTTTATCGCTTACCTTGATCGCCGGAGGCTGGTTGTACACGACCACGGATCTGGCTGCTCAGACTCGTCCCTCCAGGGGTACTTCCGTTCGCCCATCGACTTCTCAGGTACGGCCGCAGTCGAGACCGACGGTACGACCACAGTCGAGACCGACGGTACGACCGCAGTCGAGACCGACGGTACGACCACAGTCGAGACCGACGGTACGACCGCAGTCGAGACCTACGGTACGGCCACAGTCGAGACCGACGGTACGGCCATCGACTCCTCAGGTACGGCCACAGTCGAGACCGACAGTGCGTCCATCGACTCCTCAGGTACGGCCACAGTCGAGACCGACAGTGCGTCCAGCGACTCCTCAGGTACGGCCACAGTCGAGACCGACAGTGCGTCCGTCGACACCTCAGGTACGGCCACAGTCGAGACCGACGGTACGTCCATCGACTGCTCAGGTACGGCCACAATCGAGACCGACATCACGTCCGTCGACTGCTCAGGTGCGTCCGACTGTCCGTCGGCCAGTGACCACAGCCGGCAGTGGTCGCACCAGTAATTCGACCGCTCGTGGGACAGTCATTCCGACCTCGAATCGGGGCAGCAGTGGGCGTGTCTCCAGTCGTGCTCCCATCGTTTTGCATGCTCCCGAGGTGACCCCGTCCGCACCGCCGGCCGCCAAGCCGCTACCGGCATTGCGTGACCGAAACCGGACAGAGCGCAGGGAACTGCTCGGTACAGTGACCCTCGTCGACTCGCGTCGTGACCGTCAGGACTCCAACAACCGCGCCGCCACGATGCGGCTCAAGCCAGGTCGAGCGACCCTCGATCTGATCGATCGCATTTCGCGACCGGGCCGTACTCCCAAGCCTCAGACCGGGGTCATCTCGAAACCGGGGGGGATCTCCATTTCTGCTCCCACACGAGTGCCTGTCGGATCAGGGGCCGGATCGATTCCAACACCTCTTCCGCCGTTCCCCGTCCCGGGAGGGACAGTGACCCATACCGGCGGTGTTCCACTCTCCTCGAGTCATTGCGGATCGGTGCCCTGGTGGTGTCAACCGACCTATAGCTGTGGTTCTTACTGGGGAAGTTATGGTCCGGTCTGGACCTATCCGTGGTTGGCTGGCTGCTGGAGTCCTTGGTACCTGAACGATCCGACGCCGTGGTGTCATAGCTGGGCGTTGCCGTGGGTGTCCTATTCCAGTTTCAATTTCGTCTGGTGGCATCATGGCTACTGGAGTTCATACGGTCCCTCGTTGGTGTGGACATCGCGTTACTGGGGCAACACGGGTTACGATTCCTACAGTGATCCGATTGTTGTATACGCAGATGAGGATGAGGAAGATGTCGAGCAAGAGCCACTGATCGATCGCGAACAGTTCCGTGCTTATCTTTGCGATGGTTGGCATCGTCTCAGTACGGGTGATCCCGTGGCCGCAGTTCCTCTTTTCGACTCGGCCCTGGAAGGGCTTTCGGATGTCGGTTTACCCTGGTTGCTGAGATCGATGGCTCTTCTTCTTTGCGATGATCTCTCCGGTGCCGACTCGGATCTGCAGGTTGCCCTCGAACTGGATCCATCGCTGTTGGCGGTTCGCTGGCAAGAGATCGATATTTTTGGTGCCGAAATCGACACGGTTCGTGCTCAGCTCTGGTCTCGATTAGAGATGGATCCAGAGGATGCGTCTTCAGCCCTGATGCTCGCTACCCTTGCATTGCTTTCGGAGGCGGTGCCGGATGCTCCAGCGAGGGGTGCACTCTCTGAAGTTCTTCTGGCTGAGCGAGGAAACTCGGCAACGGTTTCGGTGCACGGGGCACTGCGCGGCGAAATGGAAGAGAGTCCATCTGCTGCGGCGCTATGGCTGGAAGATCCAGACTGTTCAGGACTTCAGGAAGCGATTCCCTAGCGTCTCACCGCACCGTTTCGACCAGCCGGCTGCAGAGCTGGGGGATTCGGGGGAACTCCCTGTGGCACGTGTTATGATTTCCCCCGAAGGGGGGAGCCGTGGCTGCGGACCCGACAATTCCGTTCGATCCGGAATCCCTGTTCGAGATGGCCCGTCGTCAGGTCGATCACGCGCGGGCTCCCTATTCACGCTTCCGCGTCGGAGCCGCGTTGTGGAGCGATTCCCAGATCTTTGCCGGTTGCAACGTCGAGAATGCCAGTTATGGCCTGACGATTTGTGCCGAACGTGGCGCAGTGATGAACTGGGCCGCTGCCGGCAGTCCCGGTGTGCCACAGGCGATAGCCATCGTGGCTCAAGATGAAGCGGGCCAGTGGGTGCAGGCGATGCCGTGTGGTGCCTGTCGCCAGGTTCTTTCTGAACTGCCTGGATCCTCCGATCTTCAGGTCTGGATCGGGAACCCTCAGCAGGGTGAATCGGTACCACTGTCAGAACTTCTTCCTCGCGCCTTCGGTCCGGAACATCTGTCGGTGAGAGAGGATTAGAGCCGTGGAAACCGCCTATGAAAATCTCGGCAGAGAAACGGCCGGGATTGACCACCAGTATGGAGAAGGAGTCCGCATCCTGGCGGAACCTTATACCCAGAGCATCCTGACCGAGATGTGCCATCCCGAAACAGGGCAGCCTCGATTCAACGATCTGCTGGAGATCGTCTACCGCCACCTACTGCAGAGAGTGGTTGCGGATGAACTGCCAAAGACGTTGGTCGAGTCCGATACCAACATGAAACAGTACACCCCGGCCGGGGTCTTCCGCGGACAGGTCATCGATCGAACCTCACGCGCTGTGATCGTCAACGTGGCTCGTGCCGGCACGGTCCCTTCCCATATATGCCAGCAGGTGCTTCATCAGGTGCTCGATCCAGCTGGAATACGTCAGGATCACGTGATCATGGAACGGACTGTCGACGATTCTGGTGCCGTGACGGGGGCGGCCTTGCATGGCAGCAAGATTGGCGGGGATATAGCCGGAAGCCACCTTTTCTTTGCCGATCCGATGGGTGCGACCGGTTCATCCTTGATCCGTGTGATCCAGCACTACCGAGAACAGGTCGAGGGGACTCCCAAGGTGATCATCAGTGCTCATTTGATTGTGACTCCCGAGTTCATCCGGGCCTTGCAGGCCGCGGTGCCTGACATCAGGATCTGGGCACTACGGCTTGACCGTGGTTCCAGTCCGGCAGATGTGCTGAAGATGAAACCGGGACAGGATCTGCGGGAGAGCGGTCTCAACGAAGTGGATTACATCGTTCCAGGGGCTGGCGGTGTTGGCGAAATCATCAATAATTCGTGGGTATAGATCTTTTCGTGAGGAAATGATGGCAACGACTACGAAATTCAGACTGAATCCGGAACCTCCGCTCCCTTCGCATCGCCTGGAGCCCCTTCTTGATGAAGAAGAGATCCGCAATCGCATTGCCGAACTGGCGAGAGAAGTAAAGAAGTCGCTGGGGGAAAAGGATCCCATCATCGTCTGCGTCTTGAAGGGCGCGTTCATGTTCGTGGCGGATCTGACTAGGCAACTCGATTTTCCCTTCAGCATCGATTTCTTGCGTGCGTCTTCCTACGGCAACTCGGTGGTGACCAGTGGTGAGGTACGACTTGAGTTAGATCTTCAACAGTCCATCTCGAATCGACACGTGTTGATCGTGGAGGACATCGTCGATACCGGGCTGACCGTCAAGTATCTGCAGGCGAACCTGGAAACGAGAAATCCAGCTTCGGTGAGTGTCTGTACCTTGCTGCACAAACCCGCCAACAACGTGAAACTCGCGCCCATCGATTACTGCGGCTTCGAGATTCCAAATCACTTTGTTGTCGGATACGGACTCGATTGGCAGGGGTACTATCGCAACCTGCCGTATATCGCCCAGGTCCATGAGATTGGCAACTGATCAGCGGATGGTTGTGACATCCAGTAGTTGAGAATTCGGTACCGAGTTTCCGAGCAGATCGTAGTGGTCAAAGGTCCAGACCACCTCTTTGGTGGTGGGATCGACTTCGATGAGCAGTGGCTGTCCCGGTCCTGCGTGGCAATTACCAATCACATAGTTGCCGTTGGGAAGTACTTCCAGAGTCGTGACCCAGGCCAGCCGGATCTCCGGTAATTCGTACTGGTCCAGCTGGCAGACGACCTGTATTGAATCTGGATCGATTTCAACAGGGGAGTGTAGCAGCGCTCTCTGCAGCACCTTGCACTGTCGAATCTGGGCGCTGTCAGGCGTGGCCGGAGAGAGGCGCGGAGCGAAAGAGTCGCGGCGGGAAGGCACGTGCCAAGTGGGATTGTGCAGGGGTCTGACCCTTTAGAGTCGCATTCCTCTGGACTTGATCTTCTCTGAGAGTCAGTGCTTCACATCGACATGTGGCGGCGGATCAGTATCGAAGATCTGATCATCATCGTTGCGTACATGCCGATGAAGGCGACGGCTTGAGTGATGGCGACACCCATCTCCTGCCAGTAGTGACCCATCACCACCATCGCGGCAAACCCGGTCACCGTCCAGATCGCTGAGATGACGATGACCGATCGTCCACCTCCAACGTACTGCAACGCGCTTACAAACATCAACAGACAGTTTGTGATGGCGATGGCCGCGGCGATGATCACGAGCAGCCAATAGGCGGCGAGGTACTGATCGCCGTAGAAACCAAGAAGCGTCGATCCAAAAACCGAGATCAGGATGGCGGAAACAATGGTTGCTGGACAGACCACAATCCACCAGCGGCGAATGAGCGAGGTGTACTTGAGGCGATCCTTGGACTCGATCGCGTCAGCGATGGCTGGGGAGAAGACCGCCAACGCCGCTGCTCCAAAGACTGACAGAAGCTGGGCAAGGTGGTCAGCGGCAGCAAACATGGCGGCGTCCTCGCCATCGGCGTGGATCCATCCCAGAACGACAAACGGCGACTGGATGAGAAACATTGTGACAACGCCCAAGATCAGGTAGGGGAAACTTCCCCGCGCCCAGGAGCCCCAATTGGTCCGGCGAGGCCCGCTCTTGAACTGACGTTTTTCAACGACTCGATTGAGTCGCCACAGTGCCAGGCAGATCACAAACGATGCCGCTACCCAGACGCCAGCGGCACCAAGAACACCGAACGAATCGCCAGCCAGATACCAGATGATTCCCAGTCCAAGAAGAAGGGCAGTTTGGAGCCCGGTCGTCGCCAGAAACATCGCTCGGCCTGCAGCGCCGTGTGTGTTCGCCGTCGAGACGAGATAACTCATCATCGCCACCAGGGGTAACATCGCCAGGACTGCGGCAAAGCTCTCCACTTGAACCATCGAGTGGTGAGAGTAGAGGAGGTGTGTGCCGAACAGTATGCCGATGGAGACGGCGCTTGCGGCGATGATGCACAGAGGAATGAAGTACCGAAGACCACGGGCTATCGAATAGTCGCCGGTTGTGATGGCATGGCGAAATGGACGGACGACGAATTGGTTGAGCCCCAGACCGGCTACGACCGACGCGATCATCATGACGCCATAGGCGGCATTGAATTCACCGAATTCGGTGGCCGAGAGCATCCATGCCAGAATGACGCCGGTGCAGATCTTCAGGACCGTCCCCAGCAACTGCTGGGCCATGACGCTGAAGAACCGGCGAGACGACAGTGTCGAGTCAGATTCAGTTGTTGCCGATTTTCTGATCATTTCCGCTCGTGCCACAACGCCTCAATCTGATCGATGATCGCCGGATCGTCCGGGGTCGTTGTTGGTGAAAAGAACGCCACAGGCGCATAGCGATAGGCACAGCAAAAAGAGTGCGAATTGACTGAGGATCTGTCGGTGGAAGTAGTTCATGGCCGCAAGTTATCGAGATTTCCGATCGTCAGCTAGCACCGTCTCCGGTCTCTGAGGCTATCTGGGCCCAGAGGAACGGATTAAATTTTTCATCTCCCTAGCTTGAGACACCCCACCGCTCCATTCGCCGGTAAAGAGTGGTCTTGGGGATTCCGAGGATCCGAGCAGCACGTGCCTTGTTGCCTTCCGTCTCGGTCAAGACTTCACGCACAATCCCTCCCAGTACCACTTCCTCGAGCTTGCGCAGATTGGTACCCAGTTCGGCGCGCAGTCTTCGAGCGATGGGGTGAGGGAGTCCGTTCTTTGTCAGAGAGGAGGACAGATCCTCACCAAAGACACGCTCTTTTCCGGATGCGGCGAGTCGCTCCATCTCATTCTGTAATTCCCTGACATTTCCTTTCCATTGTGAACTGATCAGGATCGTCAGGGCATCTGGAGAGAAGGAAGGCGTTTTTCTGCCGGCGGGTCGACAGAAACTGCGCAGGAAATACTGACAAAGCAGCGGAATATCTTCGCGACGTTTCCTGAGTGGCGGAACTTCGATGCGAAGAACGTCAACGCGGAAACGAAGATCATCTCGAAAACGACCTGCGGCCGCTTCTTTTTCCAAATCTTTGTGTGTCGCTGTGACCAGCCGGAAGTCGATTTTTCGAGTGCGATTACTGCCGATTCTTCGAATCTCTCTTTCTTGCAGAACCCGTAGCAACTTTGACTGGAGGTCCATTCCCATCTCACCGATCTCGTCAAGAAAGAGGATTCCTCCATGGGAACTCTCAATCAGACCGGCTCGTTCGGCGGTGGCTCCGGTAAACGCTCCCCGGGTGTGTCCGAACAGCTCTGCATCGAGTAACGAGGGCGAGATGGCAGCACAGTTCTCACTGATAAAGGGGCCAGAGCGACGCATGCCGGTCCTGTGAATCGCTCTTGCGATCAGTTCCTTACCGGTCCCGCTTTCCCCCTGGATCAACAGCGGCGCGTCGCTCGATGCCATCTTTTCCAATTGCTGGAGCATTCGCATCAAGATGGCCGATTGACCGAGGAATTGTGGGAATCTGGTCCGCAGTCGCTGGATCTCGGAAGGTAGCAGGGGTGCTTGGTCTCGCCGGTCTGGAACGGGCAGCTGATCGAGTGACATGGTTCCTCCTCACTCGCAAAATCGCATATTTTTGCGTAAAGTCAATATCTGGTATGGCCGAACCCGGTCTCTTGAGCCAGTTGTCTGGATGGGCTTCGTTGACAGTTTCCTGCCGGCACGATAACTTTTCCGGCCGGTAGTGAATTCGCTTCCCCGGTAGCTCAATTGGCAGAGTAGGTGACTGTTAATCACTTGGTTGTTGGTTCAAATCCAACCCGGGGAGCCATGAACGCCTTCGTCGGAGACGACGAAGGCGTTCTCCTTCTGACCCATGAGGTGGTATTTTCTGCTCCAGGAGCCTGTTGATGTCCCTGACAAGGTGGTGATTACCTGAGAGATTTGAACCGACCAATCGGTGTCTTCTCCTGTTAGACTCGATCAGTTGACCTGCAAGCCCAGAAAGAAGCAAATGAACAGAGGACGAGCCCCCCGTTCTTGCAGTTTCGGAGATGGCAGTTTGCCCGACCTGGGCGGCGGTCGGTCTCTGTTTTCTTTGCTGGCAGTGCTGGTAGGGTTTTTGACGCTGTCTTCCTGTGCTGAGCGAGATCATGCCCTCGCCGATGCCATGGGTAACAGGATTCGCGCCGAAAAACTGGCCGAGGTTGAGCAATTTCGACGTTCAAATTTGATCGACCCGGCCTCCACCACATCGGATCGGGAAAGTGAACCCGCCACGTTGGAAGGCCTCCAGATTCTGGATCTGGAGTCCGCCATTCTTCTGGCGACAAAGAACAATCGTAACTACAAATCGCAGCGTGAATCCTTTTTCCAGTCGGCACTCTCTCTCGGGGTGACTCGCAGAGACTTCTTGCGCCCGGTTTTCAGCGGCTCGGCTTCGTTCAATGCCAGCGACGGCACTTCGCAGGATTACCAGGAGGTCACGGGCCTATCAGTGGGAGGAAGTCAGCTCCTCTACACCGGAGGCACGCTGTCGCTGTCTACCTCCGCAACTCGAAGCTGGGTTGAGGGGGTGGACCCTGTCGATCCGGTCGCCGACGGAGGCTTTTCCGCTTCTTTCTCGCAGCCGTTGCTACGGGGAGCTGGTCACGACATTGCCTTTGAATCTTTGACCCAGGCGGAGCGTAATCTGCTCTATTCGGCGCGCAACTTCGAGCTATTTCGACAGAGCTTTGTTATCCAGATCAGCCAGAAATTCTTTGGGTTACTGAGCCAGGAAAAACAACTGGTCAATACGCAGGAAAATATCGATGGGCAGCAATTCGCCTACGATCAGGCCAAGGCCCTGTTCAGGATCGGCACCGGCAGCAGTCTCGATGTCTTCCGCGCAGAACAAGCACTACTTGTGGCACAGAATAGCCGTCTCAATTCGATTCAGCAGTTCCTGCTCGCTGTCGATAACTTCAAAATCGATCTGGGGATCTCGACTGATACCGAGATCGAACTCGAAGGCGAGTTTCCGGTTGTGAGTGCCTTCGAACTGGATCCCGATCAGGCGGTCGTTGCGGCCCTGAACAATCGTCTGGATATCCGGACCACCCGAGACCAGCTCGAAGATGCTCGTAGACGACTTGACCTGGCTCGTAACGGTCTTCTTCCGTCCCTTGGGCTGACGGTGGGATACTCCTCTTTTGCCGATCCTCAGATCGATTTCGGTGACTTGGATTTCGCAGATGACGAGGCATATTCGGTCGGAGTGGCCCTGGAGTTACCGTTCGATCGTCTTTCTCGTCGTAACAGTTTCCGTAATTCAGAAATTTCGCTCGATCAGGCCTTGAGAACGCTTGATCAGCAAGAAGACGAAATTTCCATCGAAGTGCGAAGTTCCTTGCGTACCCTGGAACAACTTCGATTCCAGATTGAAATCGGCGAGAAAACGATCGAGTCCTTCTCTTTTACGGTGGAAAAGGCAGAGATTGACCAGTTGCGTGGGCTCGGAACCAACAGGGATGTAGTTGAGGCGAAGAACTCTTTGACAGAATCTAAAAACGATCAGCTAGACAGAATTGTAGACCACGAGATCCAGTTGCTACGGCTGCAAAATCAGCTGGGGTTGTTGTTCGTGGATGAGAAAGGAACCGTTTCTCAGTGAATAATCAAATCAAGGCGACCTTGGGGATCGGTATTCTCATCCTGGGCGTGGGCCTCTGGATCGTCATGGCTGGTGCTGGAACAGGTGGCTTATCACAGGGCGGTTTTACTACCGTCAAAAGAGGCACTTTGAAGATGGCACTGACCGAACGTGGAACACTCAAGACGCGCAATGCGACGCGAATCCGCTCGGAAGTACATGGGCGAACCCAGATCGAGTGGATGGTCGATGAGGGGAAAAAGGTAGTCGAGGGTGAAGTCCTGGTCCAACTGGAGAAGACCGAGGTCCAGAGACGGGTCGACCAGCTCGAGAATGAACTGATTTCCATCGAGACAAATCTCAACTCCGCACGAACCGATCTGATCATCCAGCAGGACAGGAACAAGACCAGCCTGGAAAAGGCGAAGTTATCACTGGAGGTCGCTCAGGTTGAGAAGGAGAAACTGCTTCTCGGAGATATTCCCAAGCAGGAACGTAGCCTGGCGCTGGCCATCGAAAAGGCAGAGTCGGAACTCGTTCGGGCTGAAGGGCTCTGGGAAGATATGCCCGAGATGCTGGAGAAGGGCTTTGTGACTCAGGACCAATTTGAACAGGAGAGAATCAATCTCAAGGAGAAGCGTGAAGGTCTGGTGACGGCAAAGCAGGAACAGAAACTGTATGACGATTTCGAGAAGCCTCTCTCCATCAAGCAGAAAGCAGCCGGTGTGACTGAAGCACTGCGCAATGTCGAGATGGAGACCCGCCAAGCCGATACACTCATCGGCAACCTGAAGGTAAAGGTTAATCAAAGTGAGAGAGCTCTGATGGAGAGTCAGGAAGAACTGGATCGTGAGAAATACGATCTTGACAGGATGACCATTGTCGCTCCTGTAGCTGGCGTGATCTTCTATGGCAATCCGGACCGTCCATGGGACCGTGATGATATTCGTGTCGGCGGTGACGCTCGCTATAACCAGATCATCCAGACGATTCCTGATCCCAAAGAGATGGCCGTGATGATCAAGGTTCATGAGGCCGACATCGATAAGATCGCCACCGAGATGCCGGCAGTGATCCGATCTGAAGTGCAAAAAGGCCGTGTCTTTGAAGGCGAGGTGATGAAGATCGATTCGGTGGCCAATGCAGGTGACCGGCGATGGGGTGACCAGGTTCGTCGATTCAACGTCGAGGTTCGCCTCATGGGAAGTGATTTAGATCTGAAGCCGGGGACTTCTGCTGAGGTCGAGATCAATATTGGCGAGATCGAAGACGTCGTTTACGTTCCCCTTCAAGCTGTGCATGCCGAGTCGGGAAACTACTACTGCTACCTGAAAACGGCTAGCGGTCATGAAAAGG
This sequence comes from Planctomycetota bacterium, assembly GCA_002711105.1. Taxonomy (GTDB): domain Bacteria; phylum Planctomycetota; class UBA8108; order UBA1146; family UBA1146; genus UBA1146. Next base: position 105,422 of record PAIH01000035.1, on the reverse strand, counting down.
TGCCGGTTCAGGTAGGTCGGTCCAATGAGAGTTTTCTGGAAATCATCATTGGGCTGGTACCAGGTCAGGAGATCCTTCTCTATCGCCCCGATGCTTCCGAATCTACAGACCAGATCCAGAAGACTCCGAATGGAGAACCGACTGGTGAGCAGAGTTCTCTTCAGATCGACGAATCAGATTTTATGGTTCTCTTGTCAGCCGAGAGTGATTTCAGTTGAAAGAATCCATCATCTCCCTGAGTGGGGTCCACAAGTTCTATGGGGAGATTGAACCGCGACTTCATGTTCTCAAGGGAATAGACCTGTCCGTGACTGAGGGTGAGTTCGTTTCCATCACGGGTACTTCCGGATCGGGAAAGTCAACGCTTCTCAATTTGCTTGGCTGCCTCGATATCGCTACCGAAGGAATCTATCGACTCGGTGGCAAAGACGTTTCCCAGTACACAGACGATGACCTGTCCCGAATACGTAATCAGGACATCGGATTCATCTTTCAGAGTTTCAATCTGATTCCGCAGTTGACAGTTTTTGAAAATGTCCAGGTTCCATTGCTCTACGGTGTTCGTTCCATCGCCGAATGTAACGACATCTGTCATCAGGTCATCGAATCAGTCGGTCTTTCCGGTCGATTGGAACACAGGCCGTCGCAACTTTCCGGGGGGGAATGTCAACGTGTCGCTATTGCCAGGGCGTTGATCAACGATCCAATTTTGTTGCTTGCTGACGAACCGACCGGAAACCTCGATACCACCACAAGTAACGAAGTGCTAGCACTGATCGATGACCTTCACGCTCAGGGAAGATCGATCGTGATGATCACGCATGACGTAGAGGTTGCAGCTCGTGCGGAGCGTCGGGTCCATCTGCTCGACGGTTTGATCGTCGAAGGTGAGGCCGCATGATCTCACGAAAGAAATTAGAACTGATTCGCATGGGTTTGCGAAGCCTTCTGGGGTACCCGATGCGGACCATCTTGACGATGTTGGGGGTCGTGTTTGGAGTTGGTTCCGTGATCGCGATGCTGGCCCTGGGAGCTGGTGCAGAGCGAGAATTGCTCCAGGAGATCGGTCGGCTCGGTATCCAGAACATCATCATCAACTCGGTGAAACCGGAGAAACCCGAGGAAGCGAACAGGACCGGCGGGTACATCAGCATCTACGGCATTACCTTTCGAGACCATCGGCAGATCCTCGATACCATCCCGGGCCTGGAGAAGGTTTTACCGGTTCACATCAGTAAGAAACAAGTCTGGTGGGGTAGTCGGAAAATCGAATCCACACTGTTCGCGGTCACGCCCGAGCATCTGGAAATTTTCGACCTGAAAACTTCTGTCGGGAGGACCCTGACAAAAGTCGATGACCAGAATCTGGCAAGGGTATGCGTGATTCGGTCCGGGTTACTGGAAGAACTCGGGATCTACGAGGATCCCATCAATCTACCGATCAACATCAACAATGAGAGCTTCCGAATCATCGGAGTTCTCGAAGATGACTCTTTTCAGGGTTATGCGCGCAAGGCTTTGGTGGTCGATGCGCGCAGTTCCGAGATCTATGTTCCTTACAACACCATCTTGAAGCGTCATGGAACTCGTTCCATCTCTGGCAGTGGCAGTACCGGGGACTGGGTAGCTACCGATATTGAACTGAATCAGATTGTGGTTTCGGTCGAAGATCTGGATCAGGTCCTGATGACTTCTCGAACGATCGATAGCCTGATGGCAATGAATCATCCCGAGCAGGACTACGAACTGGTAGTTCCGCTCGAGGTACTTGCCCAACGTCGCAAGACTCAGCAGGTTTTCAATATTGCTCTGGTAGCCATCGCCTCCATATCACTTCTGGTCGGAGGGATCGGGATTGCCAACATCATGCTTGCCACGGTGACCGAGAGAACCAAGGAGATCGGGGTTCGCCGAGCCCTGGGTGCCCGGCGGCGTCACATCATGGCCCAGTTCCTTACCGAAACGACCACCATATCGACCATCGGTGGTGCCGTAGGTGTTCTGATGGGAATTGGTTTGGTTGAGGTGTTGATCCTCTTTACTGGTTGGAGTGCAGCCATCACTTTATCCAGCGTGCTGTTGGCACTTTCTATTTCGATGGCGGTCGGAATTGTGTCTGGAATTTATCCGGCACGTCGCGCTGCGGCTCTTGATCCGATTACGGCTCTACGCCACGAGTGATTTCAATCTGTTGGAGATGCTGTTTGTCGATTAGCGGCAGAGTGCCGCATCGAGAGCCGTGATGGCCAGAGTAGTGGCGAGGATCGGGTCATCCTCTTTCATCAATGTGCCGTGAGGATTGACGAAACTGCCATCGACTCGCTGGCGATCTGCGAGCAAGATCGCCAGCGGTTCTAGCAAATGATCACTGTTGCTGCTGGCGATGGCGACCTCGCCGCGGATGGCGAGATGGTAGTAGAAGAGCACCTTTCCCCACTGTTCGGGGTGGTCGCTCGGAATTCCGCCTGGATGGTCCAGGTCGGGGTGTGATTCGAGCCATGCAAGAGCGCCGAGAACCCTCCGATCAGCTAGTTGCACTCCGGAAGCCAGAAGAGCCAGAAGCCCCTCGCTCGTGGCAGTCGCATAGGGGAGATAGATGATCCCCTCATCATCTTCAGCGGTATTTCCCTTGTTGGCGGCCCCGACCACTGGTGAAAAGTAAAAACCGCCCTCTCTCTGCATCCTGTTCAAGAACAACTGCGATCTGCCGGCTATTTTTTCATCGATGGCGTCGGCATCGCGAAGGGCTTCGAGGACATGCCGGGTATAGGAGATGTCGACGTGTCCAGGAGATCCTCCCCGCGGTAGGGGACCACCGAATCCCCAGGCGCCATGGACCGGATGGTCACGACCGAAGCCTCGATCATCCGAGAATTGCTGTGACTGCAGATAGCGACAGATTAACTCGATCAAATCCCGATCCTGCTGTCGGCCTGCGGCGACCAGACAGCGCACCGCAAAGGCACTGGCGTAGTTGGGGTACTCTGCCACATCAGGATCACCGAGACCGACCACCCCATCGCTATTGACGCTGCTTCGGATGAAGTCGAGAGCGCGTTCCACCTGGTCTCGTTGCTGCTCATTCAGCTGAGGCGTCGCTTCGACCAGTGCGTGAAGCACAAAGGGGGTCAGCGCCTGTCCTGAACGCAACAGACCATGAGTTTCGGAATGCCAGCCGCCGTCGTCAGATTGCTTGGACCAGAGGTAGTGGCAAGCGCGATCGAGCAACTGTTGAGCTGTATCCAGAGGTGGGGGGGGCAGCGAAGCAGAGCACCCCCCCAACCACAGGGTCAGGATGAGACTCAAGCAACGCTTGAGGCCGATCCACTTGAACATCTAGAGCCGTTCTGGCTTGACGGAGGCGTCCTGATTATTGATGGCACGGAGCAACACCTCGTCGCGATCGGCGGTCAGGCACTGGATGACCGCGGCAGTGCAAAAGACCGGGCTTGTGATGCAGTGGTGTCCAGTCCAGCTGCCATTGGCGATCTGGATCTTGGCCATCCGAGTGTTCATCTTCTGCTTCCACTTTGGCCAGGCATTGCCTCCCTGGAGTACCAGTGACTCGCTGGTGAGCATGTAACTGAGAAACTCCTCGCCGCCGTTGTTGCCGAAGCCACTCAACAGCTGCTCATTGTCGAGTTGTTCGAGTTGGGCCATGTTCTGTGCGTAGGATTTGTACAGGGTATTCGCTTGGGGCTTATCGACCCCGAGCGTCATCAGGTTCTCCACAGTACAGCTGGCGTCCGCTGGTAGGATTCCATTTTCCTTCGCTTCCTCGATCAGCTGGCGAGCTGCTCCTGCTTCACTGGCTGCGGCGCGCTGCGAGCCAGCAAAGGCGTACAATTCGATTCCAGCGGAGTCGGAAGCCGATGATCTACCAGTCTCCACGTTGAAATTCCCTTTCTGGTGGTCCCGAGCACGTGCGAGGACTGTTCCATCGACAGTCTTACCTGCGGCGGCAGCCCATTCGAGAGCTGAACAGCCGACAGATGACTGAAGTACTCCCGCCCACGAACCTCCGCCCCAGCTACCGTCTTGCTGTTGCGAGTTCTGCAACTTGGCCAGGCACTTGTCGAGTGCCTGATCGACTTGCTGGTGGAGGGGATCAGACTTGGGGAGTTTGGGAAGAACTCGGGAAAGAAATTGTAGTGTCATCGAGGTGTCGATGAACTGGCCGAGTTTGGTCTGTGGCTGGGTTCCCTTGAGTGAGGTGATGGTAGGACCCTGTGGTTTTGCCTCGTTGACGACGCGGACCAGGTACTCGGTGGCCTTGCGCAGATGAATCTTGTATTTCCCCGCTGTCGGATCGCTTCCGACACGAAGCAGTGCCATCGCGCTGAAGGCTGTGCTCGCTGGATCGGTCTGCACCTTGTGGGGATCTCGGATGTCCTGGGCAGAATGGGATCCGGAACCCCAGCCGCCACTTTCGTGCTGGGCCTTGGCCAGCCAATCGAGTGCATTGTCGATGAAGGGAGCCAGCGGCTCCTTTGGAAAAACCACGTGCGTCAGAGTCGTGGGCTCTACTTCAACTCGTGAGGTCCCATCCAAATCATCCGATATCGGCGCTTTCGAGGCTGAGGATGGTCCGACCAGCAATGTGACGCACCCCAACAGTAGTGCCAGCAACAGTGACGAAAATGTGGCGAGAAAGATTCTCACGGCGTTTCCTTTCCTACAACTCGGGTCTCCAGGGTTCCCCATCGGTTAAGCAAAGTCGGGGCCATTAGCCCGGTTCGAGCGTGTCTTTTCGGCGAATCTCATAACTGTTATTGGCAGTGTAAGTTAGTGACTGTGTTCAAGACGCTTTGGAAAGACGGTAGTTATTTTGCGGCAATCCGGACTGGGATGGGGCGCGGTTTCACCTCAGATGGGGTAGCCATTGTAGTTGCCGGTCCGCGGCCAAATTACCGGTCGTGGCACTGCTGCGGTTCGTGTCACGGTAGCGTTACTACTGTGATAGGCTCCGACCATGCAACTCTCATCGGATCCTTCCCTGTAATCGAAAGGAACTGTGCGATGTCGACTCGAACCGTCAGAACTTTTTATCTACCGGTTGTTTTGCTGATCGCCGTTTCTCTCTTGCTGGTGTCAACGAGTTCGTTTGCCCAGAATAGTTTTGATCCCAGATCGATGGCGATGGGAGGAACGGGAGTGGCCGTAGCCAATCCTGCTACGGCGCCCTTCTTCAATCCCGCAGTGCTTTCCCTGGAAAAGCGCGAACGGTTTTCCATCGAAGTTCCGACAGTGGGAGTTCGCATTTACGATCCCAACGAGTTTGTAGATCAGGTGACGACCTTTCAGGATTCGCAATTTGTCACGGATTTGGAAACGTCGCTGAATTCTTTTAACGGTGCCCCCTCTGAGGCAACTAGCAGTGCTGTCATCTCCAGCATCCAGGCTTTGAACCAGGAACTGGAATCGTTGGGTGGTAGTCCACTGCAGGCAAACGTTGGAATCGGACTGACACTTGGTGATTCCGGACAGAAATTCGGCTGGACCCTATATACTTCTGGAACGGCCAGAGCCGGAACTCTCTTCAATTACAATGATGGAGATTTCCTCTCTGGTTTTGCCGATGCCATCGATCTGGTCGATTTTGATAATCCTGCCAACAACACAGCGGCATTGCTCGATTCTCTCGGTGATTACGTCACTTATGATGTGGATGACGTGACGGGCGAGATCACCAACATCCAGGCAGTCCCTTATTCAGGAGATGACATCCAGTCCAGCGTCGATTTGATGGGATTGGGTAGGTACGAGGTGGGGTTGTCCCTGGCCACTGATCTGGGAGGGATGGCTTTTGGTGTGACACCAAAGTTTGTCCAGGTCAAGTTTGTGGACTACAGCGCCAACCCAGAGTCTGCCGACGTAGAAGATTTTGGATTGTCGGACTACCAGGCCGAGTACGAACATTTCAATGTCGATATCGGATTTGCCCGGGAACTCACTGATGGCTGGACCGTTGGCTTTGTCGGGAAAAATCTCATCGAACAGAAGTATGAAGGACTTCGTCGTAATCCGGATACCCAGCTGTTCGAGCCGACCGGCAATGTCGTTACCAGTTCGCCCACTTTCCAGGTAGGTGTGGCCCAGCAGACGGATTGGGGTCTCATTGCCGTTGACTATGATTTACAAGAAACGGAAGGATTCAACGGGCTACCGGGCAGCCAGTTTCTCTCGTCTGGAATCGAACTGGATGCGGCGGGTTGGGGGCAGATCAGGGCAGGCTATCGCGCGAATCTATCCGACAGTGAGCGCAGCGTATTGTCGGCGGGGATTGGATTCTCTCCCTTTGGTGTGCATGTCGATTTTGCAGTGGCCGGAAGCGAGAATGAGCTGGGAGTTGCTGCCCAGTTCGGGTTTCGCTTCTGACATCACCATTTAATCTCATGTGAAGAACCGGTTAGGTGGCTTCTTCTCCATATAAAGATTCGACTCGCTCCATCAATCCGAACAGGCCCTTTTGGCGGATGGAATAGTATATCTTTCGTCCTTCCCGCTGTGATCTCAAAAGGCCTGCCCGTTGCATCAAACGGAGATGTTCAGATGCCATGTGATTCTGAACTTTGCAGGAAATGGCCAGTTCTCCAACACTGTATCGCCCCCGCATCAGGAGCTGCACCATGCGAAGACGGACAGGATGGGCGATGGTTCGTAAACAATCGCTGGCCTTTTCCAGATGACCAGAATCAGGTAGTGGGGTTATCTTGTACTCTTCCATACACCGATCATATTTGTCTTACTCTATTGAATCTCGATCCGGTGATACCCCTTATTACTAATGACCCGACTTTGACTTCCGTTCCTGTCTCGATTGTCAGGGTGGAGATATCGGTTCGCTGACTGATATGGAAAAGTGTCAATAGCGGAAATTCTACTACTGCCAATCACGACTTCGAACGACAGCAGTAGCATTCGAGGATTTCGCTGACGGCCATGGCGACCAACAGGCTTGCCACCACGTCACTGGGGTTGTGAGCACGGGCCAGTACTCTGCCACAGGCGCACCCTGCGGCCAGTAAGAGGATAAAAGGGGTGGTCCCGGGCCAGCGCCGCGAAATCGCGATCGCAGCCCCCCAGGCGACGGCAGCATGCTCACTGGGGAAGCACAGATCGGTACCGTCCCACCAGGATCCTTGCCAGGGAGCCTGTTGCCAGCTTCCCTCGGCTCCCGGTTGAGGATCGAGCCGACGAAATAACACCTTGAGGAGTGCAGCGAGGACTCCTGAACCCGCTGCAGTGAATCCGATGGCCAGGGCGGAATTCCGTCGTGCGAGTAGAGTTTTCTTCTCGCCGGCAAAGGTAAAGAGAAGACAAAACGCGATCCAGGTCGGCAGGTATCCGAGACCACGTAGAAGGTAATAGAAGTCTCCGAACTGGGTTCCATCGGCAGGCATTTGTCTCAATACCCAGCCATCGAGCAGTAGCGCAATGCCAAGAAGTAGCATCGTGATAATTATCGCCCAGCGAGGAATGGCATTTACCGGCAGCTTATTTTCCAATTAGCGTTCCTTGCTGGTGGCTGGAGATCTTAGCCTGGCGTGGAAAATCGATCGAGAGCGACCTCTCTGGATGGCCGATCCCAGCGATTTAATCGCCGTGAACTGCAATGAATCGTTCCAGAGTTGTTGGTTTGCTCCGATCAGGATCAGGTCCTTTCCAAACAGGTCAGGATGGGGGAAACGGGTCTCCGCGAAGTCATCGTAGGCGGAAGGACGCGAGCCGAGAGCGACCGAGGCACAGTAGACGATCGGCTGCTCCGGTAGAGAGTACGCCAGTATCGCTGTGAGATCGTAATAATTGCAGACGATTGGTGCGGAGGCCCCGGTTGGTCCGAGCGATTCGATGGAACGTCGTCGAACCTCTTCGGCGAACTGGCGATGACCGATAACCCTGTGCAGTGGAATCGACACCGAGATGTCGAATCGATCCAGTCCTCCTTGCAAAAGGATCCCGGACCAGGGCAAGGTGAGGATCAGCATCAAGGTGAGGGTGGCGCGCAACAAGATCAGCCGAGAGATCCATCGGCCGGTGCTGCGGCTGAGATTTGCATCGATCCAGCTGGCGGCGAAGGGAACCAGGGAAGCCAGTGCTCCGACAGCCCAGTTGCCCTCTGTTTCTCCCTTGAAGGAGATGAGCAGATAAAAGAACAGCACCGGGATCGCGCTCCACAGCGCGATTCGGAAGCCCGGAAGGTCGGTTTGATCGGGCTGTTTGCGGAATTTACAGATGCCCAACACCATCGTGATGGCCAGTAATGGACCGGGAACGATGAAGACCTGTAATAGATAGGTGAGCGGCCAGCGGATGTGGAACTCGGTCCATGTGCGTGGATCGTCGGCACCATTCGGGATCTCCAGGTGCCCGAGCAAGTGCTGGATGGTTGGCCAACCGCGCTCTGCATTCCACAAGACCACTGGTGCGAGGCCCGCCAGCAGCAACAGAGAGCCGAACAACAGTCCTGCGCCAGCACCTGGAGATTGAAGCAGCCTTCTACGTTGCGGCCACAGGCCAATCAGGATTCCGAGCAGCCCGAGTAACGCCGTGTATTTAGCGAGAAACGCGATGCCGATCGAAAATCCACAGAGAACCAGGGGTGCAAGTATGGATTTGCCGTTCCTGGATCGTTGCCATACAGCGACTGCAGCCGAGGTTGCAACGCTCCAGCCTGCCACCATCGTCATATCAACGGTCATCAATGATCCGGCGATTTGATAGGCGACGATACACTGGAATCCGATGGCAGTGAGCCAGACGAAACGGCGAGAGCCGCCACACAGTTGCATACCGAGGAAACCCACAGCGATACCAGCGATGGCGTGAGCGAGATAACTACCGAGACGGATCGCGATCTCACTGTCTCCTAACATCGAAGTCATACCAGCAATCAACCATGCAATCAGTGGTCCCTTGGTGTGGTAGGACAGCTGCAAGTGGCGAGACCAGTCCCAGTACTGGGCTTCATCGCCACTCAACTCGATGGGAAATAGGAATCCTTGAAATAGAATTCTGGCAAGCAAGATCACGAACGGTGGCAACAAAATCGGCATCAGAAAGGAACGGTATCGATCAGTCATCGCTCTTCTCCGATGGGTATTGCAGCCGGGTTTCCTCCCGGCCATAGCGTCCAGTCAGAAGTAAAAGAGCGTAGAAAAATGAGTAGGTCCGCTGGCAGCGGATCTACGACCTCGATCGGCTGGGATTCATCTCCGAAAGGAAGACTGAGTCGCCACGAATGGAGGAAAAGTCGTGGCAAGCCGTGTTCTTGCCGTAGCCAGCGATTGATCCGTCCCTTGCCATAGGTCGAGTCGCCAACGATCTGGTGGCCCAGGAGAGCCAGGTGACGACGTATCTGATGGCGTCGGCCAGTTTCGATTCGAGCCTTGACCAGAGAGAAACCTTCGTGGACTAGCAACCTCTGGAATCGTGTCGTGGCGTTGCGAGATACCTTCCGCGGGCCGACTTTCAGTGGCAGATCACAGACGAACTCGTGTTCCAATTCGCCTCTTGAAAACGCCAGGTATTCTTTTCGCGCCCGAGGTGATTGTAGGGCCGCCTGCAGTTCTCGTGCACTGTCCGGATCTCTGGCGAGTGAAATCAGTCCTGAACAGGCCCGGTCGATGCGGTGGACTGGGTAGACGCGCTGATCGAGCCGGTTGCGCAGCCAGCTGAGGATGGTTCGCTCTTTTTTGCGAGATTCTTCGGATGGGTGAACGAAGATCCCTGAAGGTTTTGAGACGATGGCGATCCTCTCATCGAGATAAACGATGCGAGGTTCCATCAAGGCCATCCGATCAAGACGATCCTTGGGGTTACAAATTGCTGATCCTCTGCGGCTACGAGGCCATCGATGGTTTCGATGAGAGGAGGGATTTCAATTCCCCAGTAGATTTTCTCGGGTATCTGGTCGGCGAGTGTGATCAATCGAGCTCGGCCACGTTCCCATATGGTTCGTGCCGGAGCTGGTTGAGACAGTCGCAGTTTCAGCAGCGAGGCACTGGCCTGGATCAATCCCTGGAGATGAGTTCGAAGAGGTTGGTCCTCTGGCAGATGCAGCCAGCGATGTTCCCACGCTTCATGCGCTTCCCAATAGCAGCCATGGTTGAACAGATCGATGCCGTGGAGATAGCCAAGATCTTGGCGCCATTGGTCCGAAACCGGAGCTGTCGCAGCCTGGAAATCTGGATCGCGCGCATTGACTCCAGGCCAGTAAGGAACTGCCGGGATCGAGGCTCCGGTAGCGTAGCGAAGATTTTGCAACGATTTCCTTCCTGAGTCAGTGCCGTTTCGGTGGCTTTCGAGAATCGACAGTTCCTCCGAGTGCCTGGCCTGGGAATTCTCCATGCCGAATGGCCTCGTGACAAGTCGGAGTGAGCGGTTACATTGACTCCGAACCGGAGGTGAACTGATGAGGATCAACTCTAGAGTGCTGTTGGTGCTGCTGTTGCTACTCTGTGGACCAATTCCAGGTTTTGTCGGGGATGGGGATCCGGTCAAAACCGATCGCCAGGGAGCCCGGCCGCTCGCGACTCCGGATGAGGAACCGATGTGGCAGTTTGCCATCATGGGTGACCGTACTGGCGGTCCAGCTGAGGGAATCCGAGTTCTTGCCCGGGCCGTGACTGAGGTGAATCTGGTCGAACCGGATCTGGTGATGACGGTGGGCGATCTGATCAATGGCTACAACGAACGCCCGATGTGGTTGATCCAGGCTGCAGAGTTTCTTGAAACGATGGGGCGATTGTCACGACCCTGGTATCCGGTGGCAGGAAACCACGACGTCTACTGGCGGGGTCCTGGTCGTCCCGAAGGGGAGCATGAATCAGACTACGAGCAGCACTTCGGACCGCTCTGGTACTGGTTCGAACACAAGGGCTGTGCCTTCATCACGCTTTATAGTGATGAAGGTGACCCTGTGACGGGGCGGAAAAACTTTAGCGATCCTGCCTGTCAGAGCTTTTCCGAAAGGCAATTGAAATGGCTCGATAGCGTGCTGGAGAAAACCTCCAAACTTGAAAAAGTGTTTGTCTTCCTCCATCACCCGCGCTGGATTTCGAATTACTACAAAGGTGCTAACTGGGAAGAGGTTCACGACAAGCTGGCCGTTTCAGGAAATGTATCGGCGGTTTTTGCCGGTCACATCCATCGCCTCCATTACGGTGGAAAACGGGATGGGATTGAATATTTCACCCTGGCGACTACGGGTGGTCACAGCGCACATGACTATCCCGGTGCCGGTTGGGTGCATCACTGGAATCTGGTGACTGTTCGGCCATCAGGAGTTGATGTGGCGGTCATTCCGGTCGGCAGTCTGCTCGATCCAAGACATTACACCCCCGAGCGACGAGCGATGACTGACCGGCTACTTGGTCGCGACATTGCCACATTTGTAGGTGGTCTGCCTGTGGCGGAAAATCCTTTACAGGTGAAGACGATGAAGTTGAAGTTGCAAAATCCAATCAAAACGACTGCTCTGCGCATACTGCTCTCCAATCCTGGCGGAGAAATCGAGTTCCCGACCCAGGAGGTGTTGCTCGGCCCGTCAAAGTCTCGAAATCTGGAACTGAAGATCCGTCTCGATTCTTCAATCCTGGAAGGACGTCGTTCTCTGCCGATGATCGAAGTGGCTACCAGCTTCACCGGTGAAGACGGAAAGGCGGTTGAGGTCCCCTCCAAGAGAATTGTGGTCCCGCTAGATTTTTCAGGATTAGCTTCGAGGACAAGGAATGGCGGCTTTCTTTCCCTGACTCATCCAGGCGATTGCGTCATCGTTCCATCGCGTCAGGTTCCGCTTCCGCAGGGTGCCTTCACCGTGGAAGGCTGGGTGAAGTTGGCGGATTTGAAGGGGAGGAAACCGTTTCTGTGCAAAACTAACTCTGCAGAATATGGCCTCTATCTCAACGATGGGAGACCAAGTTTCTGGGTGCACTTGAATGGAGAGTATCGGATTGCCGAAGCCAAGAGTGTTCTATTGCAACCTGATCACTGGCATCATGTTGCTGGAGTATACGACGGAGAAGAGGTACGGGTTTATCTCGATGGCAAAGTGGTCGGGCGAGTCGTAGCTTCTGGTAAGCGAACCATCAACTCTCTTCCTTTCACCGTGGGTGCCGATCCTGATGGGGCTGGCAATCCAACCGATTCGATCCAGGCTGATATCGATGGAGTTCGCATTTCAAGGGTCGCACGATACGGCAACGACTCTTTTACTCCAGTCGTTGATCCTCCTGTCGACTCAGCGACACTGATCCAGTTACCCCTGGACTGGCAGTTGGCGGGGTTCGTATCGGTTGAGACAGATAAGAAAGATGGGGGTTCGACGGTCAGGATCCGCGGCTCAGCGACGTGTGTGAATGGTTCAGCGATCGTTCAATGAGTTGTTAGATCAGGGTGCACAGAGAAAGCAGATCAACAGCATCAGTCGCAGCCTGTGTAGCTTATACAATCGAGATTATCTTCGACTCCCGGATCGGGGCCGCAGGCTCCACTGGGTTCGGGGATGGCAGGTCCGTTGATGAACAGGTACTGAAAGAGATAGACCGCATCTCCGATGGTGAGCAATCCGTCATCGTTGATATCATCGGAATCACGACAAGTTCCAGGTGGTTCGAGTCCAGAAACCCGATACAGCAGCAGTACCCCATCGATCAGCGACAAGGTGCCACTCTGATCCAGATCAGCTCGCAAGAACAGTGGTTGGGTAACGAGGATGGTGCCGCCAGTGGTCGTTGGGATGACCTCCAGCAGTTGAAGTACCACTACCGTTTGCACTGGTGGAAGCCCGAGCAGATCAGTGAAGTCCAGTGATGTTACGGCCCCGACCGGTGCTGTCGATTCGATCAGGTAATCGACCTCCAGTAAAGTAGCATCTGACACCGGAGGAATCAGTTCGAATGGAGCAAAGAGATCAGTGACGCAGGCGACCGTGTATCCACTACCGTTGCCAGGAGCGGTGTTCACGTTAAAGAAATCTGGACCTGAATTGTTGTTCAGCGAAGAGAGAATAGTACCTTGCCGAACGCTATCGGGAGTGGGTATCGACAAGATTGTAGGGTCGTGAGTTATCCCGAAACTGAACCCGTGTAATTCCGCATCTGAAGAGATCTGGATCGTCGTGAGGACGATGGAGTCGGCAAATCCTTCGGACCCGTTGATGCCCAGGGAGGTAACCTGACCCGAGGCAATTTGCGGGATAACAAAAATCGAAAAAATGACAACCCAGATAGACTTCAGCATGAAAATCTCCGAGCGGACTAAAATAAACTCAGGTCATGAATTCAAAGGACACATAACCCCTTGCAAACACCATCTATACCATTAAGCAGTGACCAGATTTACGTTTCTCGCGTTGGGGAGATCGGTCAGGTCGGAATGACAGGATTTTTTCTGTGAAAAGCCTGTGTGCATGAGCCCCAGATGAGAATTCGGATCCGATTTTTCTGCTGGGGAGCAGAGTTTGCTACTCGTGCTATTCGATCACCAATTGAGAAAGTAGATCGTGTCGACGGAATCGGTTGTGGTTTCTTGCCATTCCTTTTGTCCGGGAGCTTGGAATCGGATGAGCGGGGGAGTGTTATCGGAGCCGAGGCCAAAGGTGATGATATTTTCACATTGAGAAAGATAAGATCTTGTTTGTCCGATCAGTCGTCGCTGAGTTCGATCCCCTTGTTTGATTTCAATCCAACCACCTGGTGGGAGAATGTTGGGATCGATCCGGATCCAGTGGTTTCCAGCGGTTTGATCATTTCGAAGTAATCGTGCCCTGTCACCGGCCTGAGTCAGCATCAGGTCGAGATCGCCGTCTCCATCGATGTCAGCACACGCCAAAGCTCTTCCGACAGCGGGGGTGCCTAGATCCCCCGTATCGGCTGTGGGGATCTCCTCGAAACAACCCTCGCCGGGTCCCCGGTTCCAGAATAGCTGGGCGCTCTGCCGATATTCTTGCCCCGGCTGTACGGTGGCTATTTCCTCCTCCAGGTGACCATTGACCTGGATGAGGTCTTGTCTTCCATCGAGATCTACATCGATGAAAAGTAGGCCGAAGGAGAGTGCCTTGCGGCTGGGAGGACCAATGCCCTCGTTTATCGATTCATCGAGGAACAGATTGCCCCCGGGAAGAGAACAATAAAGCCCGGTCATCTCAGCAGAGAAGTTAGCCACTGCCACACCGAGACTGCCATCGTTTCTGTAATCGGTGATATCGAGCCCCATCGCGCCAGTTGCCGATCCATTACCGTCGAATGCCAGGCCAGTTTCGACTCCAACTTCATCGAAGGTGCCGTTACCTCGGTTCATGAACAGGAAATTCTGTGTTGTGTCATTGGCGACCATCACATCGACGGCTCCATCGTCGTTGATGTCTGCCGGAAGCACAGCGAGGGCTTTGGCTACCGGACTCTGGCCTGAGGTGACATAGACTCCTGCAGCCTCGGAGACATCTTCGAAGTGACCCCTGCCGTCGTTGAGCAGCAGGCGGCATTGAGTTCCCTCAAAGTTGGTGGGGGGGCCATAGGCACGTCCTACTCCCGTCAGTCGGTAATCGACATCGATGTCTTTCTGACGCGACCAACGAACGTATTCACAGACGAACAGATCAAGATCAGAGTCGCCGTCGGCATCGAAGAAGGCAGCACTCGTTGACCAAGAATCCAACTCACCGGAAACTCCTGAACTGGAATCCTGGAGATGGAATGATCGGTTGACGTTGTCGGATCCGCCTTCGTTGATCAGCAGCAGGTTTTCCCCGATCGTCGCAACGAACAGATCCAGGTCGTTATCTCCGTCGACATCTCCAACTGCTAGACCGGTGCAGTAAGAATCCAGATTGAGGTTCCATTGTTCAGTGACCTCGGTAAAGGAACCCGAGTAGTAGCCATTGTTGATCCACATCCTGACGGTAGATTGGGTAGGTTTTTCACCGGTCCAGGGCCATGGTCGTCCGCTGGCCAGCAGTAGGTCTGGATCTGTATCTCCATCGAGGTCGGCAAAGACTGCACCACTGCCCATCGTCTCCGGCAGTAATTTTTCACCTCGGGCGCCGCTGTCGTGGACGAAGTCAATGCCAGCTTGAGTAGTGATGTCTGTGAAGGGAAGCACTGGAACGGACTCCGCAGTGTCCCTGGCCAGGACCGTCACCGAATCTCCATCCTCGATCACAACCTTGTCTTCATCTGAAAGATTCAACCACCAGATCCCGAGACCAAGAAGGGCGATCAGAACAAATGCCTGGATGCTACGTCTAAAGGCAGTGGCGATAATTTCATCGTCTTGTTCGTCATCAGGGTTTTCTGGAATGAGCTGTTCTTGATCAGGGGGAGTGGTCATCGGCCTCCTGCAGGAACCGAATGATCCGGTGTGGTGCGGTGCAGGTCGTAGATGACGATGGCGGAGGCGGCGTGATCGGCCGGTGCATTTTTCGATCTATGGGAGGAGATCGCTGCATCACGAGCAGAATCGTCAGGCTTGTAAGTGCCATGCAGATGACGATGGAGTGTTGCTTGATCCGGGTTTCCGAGCAAATCCTGGATCTGGGCCAGGTTCCAGTGAGCCGTCACATTTTCTGGATCCTCGGTGAGAGTCTTCTGGAACCAGGAGTTTGCCAGCTGTAACCCGGGCTCTTGCTGGGAATCTGCAAGTCGCCGGGCCAGCGCGAAGTGCACTGTACCCAGTTCGTTCAATAGCCTCACGTCCCTGGAGAAGTCGAATTCTTTATCCCTGGCTTCCTGGTACTGGGTTTCGACCAGTCGGTTCAGGGAGATGAGAGCTTCTGCGTAGTGCCCGTTCTCTCGATTTACACGGGCACTGAACCAGTCGAGGGTCCAGGGTACGGCGGGCGGGTCATGTAGCGCTGCCTCGGACAATGCAGCTGCCGCTTCTTCGATCCGCCCGGACCGAATCAGTGCCCGAGCACGATTGATATGGCCGTCGGCACGGCCCAGCTGGGTAACCTCGTTGAAGGCTGCGATGGCGGAGACCAGTTCGCCTCGAACCGCGCCTTTTCCACCCTTGCGTAACAGTCCGATTCCGTAGTCGTTCCAGCGCATCCAGAGAGGATGTTCATCCGCTGCGACTGTTCCGGTACCACTTCCGATGGGGAAGGTGACCTCGTCTTCACCAAGGGTCACGATGGGAAGGTCATTATTGCCGGGACCGCGGAAGACGTTCACGAAGTGAGTGTCGAACTTTCGGTATAACGCACGAATTTTGACAGTGATTTCGCCT
Source organism: Planctomycetota bacterium (assembly GCA_002711105.1). GTDB lineage: Bacteria > Planctomycetota > UBA8108 > UBA1146 > UBA1146 > UBA1146. Next base: position 89,195 of record PAIH01000035.1, on the reverse strand, counting down.
TCAGCATCGGCAGGCACCTCGAGACGGTAATGAAGAGAATCTCCGGCGCCGGGAGGAATCTGATGGTTGTAGAGCGCAACAAAGATGTCTTCAACGTTCCGCTGGTCGATCCGCTTCCCATCCCGACTCAGGACCAGTGCGTTAACGAAGTGGGACCATGGATCCACCACGCCCTTTGCATCTTGAGTCCCACTTGTGCCGATGACTTTGTCATTCAACGAGACATCGACCTCAACCCAGATCTGATTCGAGTCAACGGTTCCCTGTGTGAAGTGATGTCCCATCCCCATCGTACGCAGCACGGTTTCGATCAGCACAGTTTCTCCCGGTTGGAGGGTGGGGACTGTGGGACCGATGGGAGCCTCCAGGGGAGCATCTACATCTTCGCCTCTACGGATCCCGAAGATATCTACGCGCAACGACCCTTCCAGAAATTGTCTGTGGGCTTCCAGTGATTCGAGCGAGGTTCCGACCATTGAATGCATGGCCGTGTTTGCTCCAAGGAAGAGGTGGTTGTGAATGCTACGAACCCCTGTGCCATCGAAATCCTTGGCGCCGAAGTCCTCGCTTGCGACCAGTGGCATGTGGCAGCCATTACAGTTGGTCTGGCTCTTGGGGGGATAGTAGAAGGAGGCGACTCCGTGTCCGCTGACACCACTCAGTAGCCAGGAATCGTAATGGTTCTGCCCGCGCAGGAATCGGTACTTATTCAAGGCCTCCGGGATATGGACCTTGTGACAGGTGGCGCAGAACTCGGCCGATTGATGAAGAGGTTTCAGGTATGTCCGTTTGTGGAAGGCGGGTTTCGCTTTGATTATCTGCCGGTTGATGAAGGTGAGCAGTGGCGAATCGCTCAACGCGAACGGATAAAGATCTGGTTGACCGATCAAGAACTCGGAATTCCCTCTTGGTCCTGGAATCGCCTCGATGGCGTGACAGACGGTACAGGTAATCCCCGCTTGCGAAGTGGGATCATTTACGTCGTCGTAGGTTGGGCTGTCAAAAGCGCCGCTGAAGAACGGCACCGGATCGTGGCAACCTGCACAGAATCGAGCTGCATGGACATTGCCATCTCTGGCCAGTAACACCTTGCGAGTGTTGCGGACGCTAGCAAGGTATGCGGGATTGTTGAAGGAACTAAATCGATGAGCTGATTGGCTCCAGAGTTCGTGAGCAGAAGGGTGACATTCGAGGCATGTGTCATCTCGCATAAGCCGGTTGTCGGGGATGAACTTACCATCGACGGTCCGGGCCAGCGAAGGCTCGAAGTACTTTTCACCCTCGGATGGGGAAGCCCCTTGCTGTTCCGAGTTTTGATGCCACAAGAGCATTCCGCCGGTGAAGAGAATCGCCACCACTGACCATCGCATGCCGATGACCCAGTGGATCTTGGGTCCGGCAAGGCGGTGCAGGACGAATAGCCAGCCTGCCAGTAACGGAGTCGCGACGTGAGCGACATAGAAGACCGATCTCCACATCGGCGACCGGACCTCGATGATCCCCTCCAGGCGTGTTAACAGAACCCCCGAAACGAGCAGAATCAGACTGACTGTAAATAGTGCTAGCCCTGCCTTGACGGCGCGTCGATTGGGGTGAGTCCAGGAGTTGCGCAGATGCCAGCAACCGAACACGACCAGCGGCAAGACAAACAGCAGGCCGAGACCCAGATGTCCAAGAAACATCCACTGGTAGAAGGAATCCTGCAGAAGATCCCCGGACCACTGTTCGGCAATGGTGATGGAAACGAGGTAAAAAGAATTCAGGGCCAGGACAGCAAATAGTCCCAGAACTACAACCAGCCACGGCTTGAGAGCAGGTCCTACTGGCTCTGGTCGCGCGCTTTGAGGTGGCGGTCCCGAGGGGGAATCAGCAGGAGTACTCGACTCGGGCTGGTTCAAGGCGATCTTCTTCCGTTCATGCTCCCCCTCCCGAACTGACCACATCATGTCGTTTTATGGCCAGTTCAGCAAGTTCACTCTTTCTTGGCTCTGAAAATGGTTGCGGAAAGATCGCCAAAGTCCTGAACTAAGCACAGTTGTGAATCTGGAGGTTGAGGATGCCGGCCCGACTTCACTACATTTCACGATATTTCGGTGACGGGACCCCTTCTCGTTGGGTGGTCCTGTTACACGGTATCCTCGGGTCTGGTTCAAACTGGGCACAATTTGCCAGCGATTTGGCTCGTAGGAAACCAGGTTGGGGACTTCTGGCTGTCGATCTCCGGCACCATGGTCGATCAGAGACCGGATCTGCTCCCGACGGAGTCGCAGCTTGTGTGGAAGACCTGGTGGCGCTGTGCAAGAGCGAGAGATTCCAGATCGGTGCTGTAGTAGGTCATTCCTTCGGTTCCAAAATCGCCTTACGGCTGTGCGCGGAAATTCCGGGGGTGAGCTTTTGTGCCAGCGTCGATGCAGATCCCGGTCCATTGAGTACAGAAGGCAAAGTCCGGGACGATTTTCCGGTGCTGAGATTGCTGGATGCGCTTCGGCAAGGACCACAGCAGTATGACAGTCGCGAGGATTTTGTAACTGAGATGTCTCGTGCCGGTTTTGCAGAAGGGATTGCCGGTTGGGTCGGGAAGAATTTGAAGCGTAACGAGGGACACTTGATTCTCGATCTCGATCTCGATCGGATCGAAGCCATGCTCGATGATCATCATCGCCTGGATTTGTGGGGTCTGGTCGAATCTCCGGTCTGTGACCGCTTGGAGTTCTACATTGGTGGCAAATCCAGGGTGGTTCCGGAATCTTCCAGAAAGCGCCTTGCCGCTCTGGCGCAGGAAAATCCGCGACGGATAGGGATGACCGTCGTCGAAGATGCAGGTCACTGGATCCACGTCGATAGGCCAGAAGCTTTGCTCGAACTATTGCTGTCAGGGATCCCCGATTGACTCAACGACTATCGGGAAAAACACCGGTTCCTGAGGAACGGGACAGATCCCCTGCGGGTCCGAAGCGTTCAATCTCCTTCTTCATCGATTCGACTGCGACCTCTCCCGACACGGGGAAGGGATGTTCCGGGGTGGATTCGACGTAGAGACTCGTGGATGGGAATGCAAATCCGACCTCCATCTTCTCGGCGAGGCGGATCACTTCGAGAAGGAATGCTTGCTTGGCACGAAGTTCACCGAAGTAATCGTCGACCACGAAACGAATGTTGACCATGATGTCGAGACTGGAAGCACCAAAGTTGACCAGATTTGCCTTTGCGGATTCATCTTCGATGCTGGGATTGGCGTAGACGATCTGAAGGATTCCTGCACAGAAAGCCTCAATGGTTTCGGCCGGGGTTTCGTAACGAACACCGATGGTGGTCTTGAAGCGTCGGTAGTTGCGCTGGCCCATGTTGTCGATGATTCCACTGACCAGTTCCTGGTTTGGCACGCTAACCAGTGAACTCTCGAAAGTGCGGATCCGCGTACAGCGAAAACCGATCTCCTCGACGGTGCCCTCGACCCCTCCGACCTTGACCCAGTCTCCGAGTTGGAAGGGGCGATCGGCGAATACGGTTAGCGATCCGAACAAGTTCGCGAAGGTATCCTTGGCCGCGAAGCTGACCCCGATGCCCAGAACGCTGAGTCCCGTGACAAGAGGCATGATGTCCTTGCCGGTGCTCTGGATCAAAAACAGTACCGCCCCGACGGTGACCAGTGCTTTGAGGCTTTTTCGAATCATCGGAGCCAGTTGATCGTCAAGTTTGCTCTCGGTTTTTGATGCGGAGTCCTCGAGGCGTGCGCCGACCAGATCAGCGAGTCGGTAGGCCATCAGCAGTCCACCGACTGCTGCAAGCGCCCGGGCGATGACAGACACGATATTTGATCCGGTTTCTCCCAGCTGCAACCACGGACCCGAGACAAGAAGCACGGCTGCCGATGCAAACCAACCTATAGACTTACCGAGGGATGTCACCACCTCCTTGGTGCGACTGCTGTCGCTGACCCTGAAGATGATTCCACGTAAGATTCCTGCAGAGAGGTGCGAGACGATTTTCTGAAGGAACCAGGCAAGGATGATCAGTGAGGCGATCGCTAACCATTGCCACTGTTCGAGGAAGAAGATTTCCGATTTCAACGCTTCTGGCATCAGGTCGCGCAACCAGGAGGTCGGTTCGGTTGCAGTTGATTCCTGGGCATGAAGCAGAGATGGAAACGCAAGCACTATCGAGGTTGCTATTGAGATTCGATGGAACATTCTTGAACTCCTCTATTGTTCTTCAAGTCAAAATCCTCGGGCCTATCCATCAAGGAAGAAACTTCTTTGGGTTTTTTAGTTTCGCCGGAAGGTACTCCTCGATCACGTAGTTCAAACCCCACATCGCCAGGGATTGTTGTTCGGCCCGAACACCCATCTCAAGCAGTTGTTCCAGAGCGGCTTGCCACTGCTTCTTGCTCTGGAAGAAGGGATCATTCTTGAGAGCATCCTTGGCTCTTTTAACATCCACATCCTTCAGCGGATGTGTTGGCAAATCGTAATCGATGATGTCCTGCGGAGTCACTCCCAGATATGAGGCCCCCGGGACGCAGAAGAACCGATTGATATGGGCAGCATTGCCTGAGCCGACCTTCAATGTCCTGTAGATGTTTGAGATTCCGTACGGATCGCAATCGACGAATGCGTAAACGGGGATTTTTGCCTGTTCACTCAGTTTGCGAATGAATCGACGAGTGGAGCGTGTTGGTACGCCCGCCATGCTGACCAGAATACAGTTGGAACTCTTCCAGAACTTGTGACTCTGGAGCCTCTGGAAGACACCTCCGGTTTCGATGGCGAGAATGAATTTGGCTTTTGTTTCGAAACTCAGATGTTCGACCGAGGAAGGAATTGAGTAGGCGCCACTGCCGAATTTCGTGCAATCGATCCTTTCGACGACCCCACTATCCAGGTCAGGATCGAGCACGACGAGATCACCAGCGACGGCGCCTCCATGTTCATCGGGGACGAATCGAAGTTGCTCACGGCTGATGTCATCGACCGAGAATAGGGCTTCGATGTCGTCCATCACCGTATCAGATTCGGTTTGTTCATCGAACTTGGCTTCTGCCCAGTTCTTTGATTGGTAGTAGACGTCTCGCTTGGTCGCAAAGTCGTTGGAGCGAACGAGCTCTCTGGAGAGTCCCATCATGCGTAGCGTCTGGGCAAATCCCTTGACCGTGTTGACGGTCAAAGTTCTTTCTTTTCGTGCTCTACCGATTTCCAGGTAACCCTTTCGCTTGTCGTAGGAAACATTGGAGAGGCTACGCACCGGGAAGCGCATCATCGGTTTGCCTCTACGGCCGATCTTCTTGTAGATATCGGCGGCAGCATTTTCGATGCTCTGAACGGTCTTCTTGTCCTTTTTGGCGTTATCTCGTTTTACTCGATCGATGTAGGATTTGGTTACGTTTTTGGCCATGAACTAGTACCTCACATCTTCCTACTACGTTCGAGTACGTCAGCGAGTTTGTTTTCAGTGACGGTCCTTTGCCGATCGGTCAGTTCGAGGATCTCCTGCAGAGCAATTCCGATCTGGGGGATATACGTCTTGATGTAGTCCTTTTTTCGTTCCGCATCGGCAATCCGGCGCTTTCGGCGCAGATGCGTGGCGAGTTTCCGTCCCGCCTCCATGATGGCCAGTCGCATCTCCTTGAGGATCTCATCGTAGTGAGCCACAGATTTTTTGCTCTCCGATGTGAAGGGAACCCAGACGCTGGCGATGTGTACCAGGATGGCCAGGGAACCTGTCGGTAGTGCGCCGCGGGCTTGTTGCACTTCGTAATTTCGCCATGGGCTGTTGATGATCGCGTGGGTTATGGCGCATGCCCCCTGTTCGTACTGGAGAGGGACCCGATTGGCGAAACGGAAGATGGAGGCCAGCTCATCGCCAGGAAGTTTACCTCCCCAGGCGATACCCGCTTCGACCTGAAACGGATTGCCCCGGTATACAGCCGGTTGGCGTGTGACGGTGATAACCGTCTCCGGGTCGAAATTCCTCCTCAGGGTCTTGGTCATGAGATCTTCACCGATAGGTGAGAGGCAGTTTGTAGGTGGAGCCATCATCTTGGTTTGCGCGATGGCTTTATGCAGGATTTTGATGTCGGGAGTGGAGATCCGGCGAGGATGACGATCAGTCTCGATTCTTTTTCCTAATCCTTCGGTTTCGTCACTGATTTTTTTAACCACGTTAGGGGTGACCCTGCAGAACTCCTGACAGAGGAAGCCGCTGAGAGTGCGAGACGATGTGTCCTTGAGCATCTGCATCAGGATCCCGAGTTCGACACCATGAGGATGAGGTAGAATTTCATTCGGTGGGTCTGGAAGGGACTTGGTTACCCGTTCCCATATGATCGGTTCTGAATTACCGGGGTGGAAGTACTCGATGCGCACATGTGGATTGGCTAGCGAGACCTGTTCCAGGAACGAATCGATGGAGTGTTTGCCCTTCTTGTAGGTTCCTTCCAGTTCGACCTGGACCTCGGTTCCGTGAGACCAGTCCACTTCGACTTCACGCTCTTTTTTCACCACCGGCAGATTCTTGGCCATATCGATGGCAAGCGTCAGTTCGACTGCGGGTTTGTGCCGGGACGTCCGACTGATCACCTTCATCGGTTTTCCGGTAGTCAGGGTTCCGTACATTCCGGCAGCACTGATTCCGATGCCCTGCTGTCCTCGGGTCTGTTTTCTGGCGTGGAATTTGGATCCGTAGAGGAGCCGGGCAAAGATCCGGGGAAGTTGCTCTCTGACGATGCCAGGACCGTTATCGCGTACGGTGATCTTGTGCTGGTCTGAAGCTGTCAATTTCACGTCGATATAGATGTCTGGCAAGATAGATGCTTCTTCGCAGGCATCCAGGGAGTTGTCGACCGCTTCTCGAACCGTGGTCAGAAGAGCTCTGGCCGGGCTGTCAAAACCAAGAAGGTGGCGGTTCTTGGCAAAGAACTCGCTGACAGAGATGTCTTTCTGTTTGCTGGCCATCTTCTCGGCAGTGCCATCGGCTGGTTGATTATTTCCAGGTGACTTTTTCGAGGCCTTCGGTGATGCAGCCTTCTTTGTTCTGGATTTCTTGGCTGCAGGTTTTCTGGTGCGAGACTTCTTCGTTACATTATTGCTGGATCCATGAGGATCGGAGAAGAGATCTGCTTGTCGACGGGTTCGTGAACGCTTAGTCGTCTTTCGAGCCGTCGACCTGGCTTTCTTTTTGGTGCTCTTTTTCTTCTTTGTAGGCTTTTTTACGGGAGTTCTTTTGGGGGACAACCTCACTCCTCGTCCTGGCAATACGTTCTCTTGTCGCGGCACTGTGATCCTAGCGTTTTCCGTCGTCGGATCCTACTGTTCGAGTTCAGATTCTATTCTTCGGGCCACAGCGAAACGGATGGCTCTTGGCTTGATTTTTTACCCAGGGCTGCTCTCAAATGAGGAGGTCGGATGTCGAGATCTGCCAGGTGACGACGTGGAATCCACTCCAGCTGTTCGATCCCTTGTACTCCATCGACTGGCCCATCGATTTTTGGTACGGCTCCGGCTACGGGGCTACAGCGGTAGATGAGGGCGATCACATGGTGGTCCGGGGGCATTGCCGGAGACAGACGTTGATGGCGGCTCGCGATGAATTCTCGAAGGAAGGCCGGATGCAGTTCTCCCACCTCCAGTCCTACCTCCTCATAGATTTCTCGCCGTAGTGCCTGTTCCAGAGTTTCTCCATGATTTACATGCCCTCCTGGAAGGAAATACCAGCAGCGATCATGGTGGGCAGAACTCTCGTCTCGAGCTTTCAGGAACAGGATTTCATCATTTTGCTCGATGGCGGCTCGGACCGTAATGGCGGGCTTTTTATGCCGGGGTGAGGTGGCCATGTCGAATCTCCTCTCGATCCGGGGGGGGGAAGCGGAAGGTATGCTATCCTGGGTTCCCGGGCCACCGATGCGATGGTGCGCTTTGCTAGAAGGCTCGACTTGGAGGGTAGATCGACATGCTTCGTTATAAAGGGTGGCTTAGCATACTCCTGCTGCTATCGATTCCAGCGGTTTCGTTGGCCCAGGGGGATCGGAACGAACTCGAGAGCCGCTGGGTCAAGAAGCAGCAATCTCCGTTCTTGAAGCTCGTTTCCTGGGAGAGAACCCTTGACTCGGCAAAGACGCGAGCACGCCGTGACAATTTGCCGATCATCGCCTACTTCACTCGATCTTATGCACCGTGACCACCTTGCATTGCTCTGGAGAGGGGGCCTCTTCAGTCCGATTGGTGGAAGAAAGCATCGAGTCAGTTCGTACCCTACGTCAACATCAGTGCCAGGTTGCCGGGCAAACCGGATCAAACACTGCTTCGTGACATCGGATCCCGTTCTTTCCCGACCACCGTCATCATGGATGTTGATGGCAAAGTAGTACTCCGAAATGACACTCAAGGTGCTTTTCGCCCTACTGCCGAGAAGCGCCTGGTCAGCTCTCTCGAGGTGGTTCAAGAGTTGTTGGATGCGCGCTTGAAATTGAAGCAGGAACCCGATGACGCTGCGGCCAAGGCGTCTCTGCAGATTCTCGAGGCAATCCTGGAGATACGTTCGATGGCAACTACCGAGATCGATCAAGTAGCGACCGTCGAGGGAATTCCTGAATCGGTCCGGCAGCGCTTTCAACGCTGGAGGGCGATTCAGCCGGTCTCAGAAATCCTCGGGGATTACGCACGCAAGGTCAGAGAGATCCCCAGGGAAAACAAGGCGGCTCGCAATGCCGAGTTCAAGGAAGCGTCCAGGAAGATGTTAGCTCTTCACCGCAGTGGACTCTCTCTCGATGATCCACGTCACGGTATTTTCTCTGACTACTGGCGTCTCGTTTTTGAAGGGGCGCTCGCTGAACGTGATGTGGAGATTGCCAGTAAAGCCCTTTCGATCTATCGCAAGGCATTTGGTTCCCGCCCACAGCTCAAGAGTCGCATCGATTTGATGGCCACGCGTCTGGGAGCTTTGCGTCAAAGTCTGGAACAGGAAGATGGCGAAGGTGAAGAAAAGGGGGCGGATCAATGATCGAGACCGGCCAGGCAGTCGAGATCATCGGTGTTCCACTGGATCACGGTTCCGGCAGACGAGGTGTTTCCATGGGACCGACGGCGTTGCGGATCGCCGGTCTCCGGGAGGCGCTTCGACGAGCTGAAATCAGCTCTCGCGATGGCGGCGACATCGATATTCCCATCCCGGAGGTCAGAGATCCGGGAGACTCCAGCCAGAAGTACCTGGAGGTGGTGGAGGCCGCTTGCCAGCTTCTGGCCGACCGAGTTACAGATGCCCTTTCTCAGGGTTCCATCCCGCTGGTACTTGGCGGAGATCACTCGGTGGCGATTGGTTCCATCTCCGGGGTGGCACAACATCTTCACAACCCAAAGACAGCGGGTCCGCCAAAAGTTGGTGTTTTGTGGTTCGACGCTCATGCCGATCTCAATACGCCAGGCACTTCTCCAAGTGGCAATATCCATGGTATGCCTCTTGCCTGCATGCTTGGAAAGGGTCCCGAATCTCTGACCAGTATCGGATTTCCGGGACCAAAGGTCAGCTCGCGCCGGGTTGTTCAGGTCGGACTTCGCGAACTGGATCCCGATGAGAAACGCAGGATTCACGAATCGGAGATCACCGCCTACACGATGGAAGATATTGATCGCAGGGGGCTTCCCGAGGTGGTTGAAGAGGCGCTTGAGACAGTACTTACCGATTGCGATCACCTGCACGTCAGTTTTGACATCGATGTCATCGATCCGCGTTTTGCTCCGGGAACGGGAACCGCTCGACCTGGTGGCCTGACTTACCGGGAGGCTCATCTGGCCATGGAAATGGTAGCCGAGACCAATGCGGTCCGTTCTCTTGAGTTGGTCGAGGTCAATCCAGTACTGGATGATGGAAACAGAACGGCAGAGGTGGGGGTAGGAATCATCGCCAGTGCTCTGGGAAAATCGATCCTGCACTGATCTGGTCTCCTTGTGGAATCCGATCCTCACTTTATGATGCCACTAATTAACTGGGGGAGTCCCACTGGGGAAGGAGTGCCGCGATGGCTGCTGATGAGAAGAACATTCCGGAGGGGTGGCCACCACCGCCCGGGAAGCGTTCCGGAGGTCGGAAAGCTGCGGGAGGCTTCACTCCACCGAGAGCTCTGATCCCGATCATATTTCTGGTCCTGGTGTTGGTATTCGTGGTGTTCGTCTTTGTCAGTGGCAAGGGTGGAATCGTTGATGTCGCCGATACAGAAATTGCGGTGCTCGTCAATTATGTGACCGGTGATGAGACGATCATCACCACTCCGGGGGTCACCATCTTTTTGCCCTGGGCCAACGAGGCATTCATCCTCGACAAGGCGCCCAACGAGTTCGTGATGAGGGGTAAGCAGGATATAGATTTCAACCATGTCCGGGAACTCTCGATTCGTGCCAGTGATGGTTCATCTTTTCGCTTCGACGAGATGGTGATCCAGTACCAGTTGATTCCATCGGCTGCAGCGGTGGTATTGCAGGACAGCGGTGCCGGCGATGCTTTCAAACGGAACTGGGTCCGTGCCTATGCCCGTTCCGTTCTGCGAGACGAGTTCGGTCGTTATTCATCCGATGAGATCGCGGATCCCAGTAACTACTCCACTGCGACCGCCGCCTCGAAGATCGAGTTGAACCGACTGCTTGCGCCTCACGGTATCGAGATCATCCAGATCATCACTCCCAAACCGAGTTTTGATGTGGCTGTGGAGAAAGCGATCGAGGATCGCAAGAACGCCAATCAGGAGGTGGAGCGCCTGCAGATCGAGCAGACCAAGTTGACCCAGGAAAGGGTCAGAAAACTGGCGGAGATGGAGCGTACCAAGGCCGCCGAGTTCGAGCAGGTGCTGGGTACTCTCACTGCCGACAAGATCATCGCAGACAAGAACCAGGTGCAGGTCGAGAAGACAGCCGATGCCTACATGATCGCACAGGTCAATGCGGGTAAGGCGCAGGAGGGAAAGAAACTCCAGGAAGCGAGGGCTCTGGAGGTGAGTGCCCGTAAGGAGGCGGAGGGGCTGCGAGCAAGAGTCGAAGCGCTGGAGGCCCGTGGCGAGATCCTGGTGAGGGAACAACTCGCCGAGAAACTTGCAAAGGTCAATTTCCGGGTGGTTCCCTACCGTAGAGATCCGACCCCGGTGCGGATCGAGCACATCGGAAGCGTCAATCCGGACCTGGTTCCTGTCGGAACTTCTACCAGGACAGGAGGCAACCGATGAAATTTCTGATTGGATTCGCCAGCCTGATGTTGTTGCTCATGATCGGCGGAACTCTCATCTTCAACCGGATTCCACCGGCTGCGATCGGGATCAAGCAAGTCGTTTTTGGCCCTGGCCAGGGGATCATGGATGCGGATTATTCCACCGGAATCGTGCTGGCTATCCCCGGTTACCATCGCTGGTACCTCTTGCCTCGACAGACCCACTTCCTCCACTTCACCGGAGAGACACGATTGAGGCAGAATCGTTCGGCGCTTGGTATCGAGGACTGGCAACCGCCGCTCGACATCCGAACCACTGACAACAACAACGTGGGAATCGATGCGAGTCTGACCTACAAGATCAAGTCGGGTGAGGGATTCAAGCTAGTCCAGGATGGTCTGCGGACATTTTACCGCGATCGAGTTCGTTCCGCGGTTCTCGATGTTCTTCGTGGGCAACTGGCCAAATTGACCTCCGAGGATCTGCAGATTCCCGCCAACCGGATCGAGAGAGCGGCGCAAACCCTGGAGCTGCTGAAAACGGAACTGGACAAGTTTCATGTCGTACCGGAAAGCCTGCTGATCCGGGCGGTCCGGTTCCTCCCCGAATACGAGCAGAAGTTGCAGCAGAAGCAGTTACTGCGCCAGGAATCGAAGCTGGAGGAAGCTCTCACGGCTCAGGCTATCGAGGATCAGAAGGTCCAGACTCAGGTACGCAAGATCACCGCAGCGGTGCTGGCCAAGGAACGGGAATGGGATCTCACCATTCAGCAGGAGAAGTCTAACTTCGAGGTCCAGATCGCTACCATCATGGCCACTGCGGATCTGTACGACAAGAAGACCCGTGCCGAGGGAGAGGCAGAGCGGGACATCGCCATCGCCAACGGAACCCTCGCGGTGGAGAAGGCGAGCGCCCTGCGAGATGAGTTGCGCAATGCTGCTCTCGACTCGACGGGTGGACGCATCTTGCTGGCGCTTACGGCGGTGGAAAATCTGAACATCCCCGAGGTGATCCTCAACAGCGACGATCCAGCGGTACCGATGTTGCTCGATCTCTCTCAGATGACCAGATTATTTGTCGGAGGTTCACCACCGGTTCCGGCTCCAGCCGGGGACTGATAAGGGACGAGCCTGTTCGCCTCAGCTAGCAGAGATCTCTGCTAGCCGGACCAGGCTCGAGACCTGTGGACGCGGGATCCGGATGGTAGAGACTCGGGGCCAGTGGCCGAAACGACGCGCTCGCTGGAGCCATTGTTCGGTGTTCTCGTCGCTCATTGCCGGGTCGTGCTGATCTGCATCGTGCAGGATCACCTCGACATCATCTTCGCTGTGACAGCGACCGATCCAGGTACAGCCGTCATGTTGCGAGACCACCACCGTGATCCCATGTAACTCACCCATATCATCGTGAAAAGTGCCCATCCGGTCACTCCGTTGCGGTTGACTACGCGTCCGAAGGCGCGCAGTGCTCCTCGAAGGCGCTGATGATGTCGAAGGCGATGGTCTGTGGATCACGCCCCTCGATCATGTGACGAGGCAGGAACCAGACCAGTTCGCCTCCCTGAAAGAGTGCCATCGACGGACTGCTGGGGGGGACTTGACTGCAGTGTTCCCGAGCACGTTGTGTGGCCTCGGTATCTTGACCGGCGAATACGGTTCCGATTCGATCGGGGCGTTGCTCTGATTGCAGGGCCAACAGCGCGCCAGGGCGAGCTCCGCCAGCGGCACAACCGCAGACGCTATTNATGATGACGAGAGCAGAACCGCCNTCTGGACCAAGGAANTCATCGACTTCGCTGGCTGATTTTAGTTCCGTCACTCCGTNGTCGGAGAGNTCGCGACGCATCGGTGTGACCAGTTCTTCTGGGTATGGCATTTGTGAGATCCTTTCTGNCGAACAAGGTGTTCGACTGATGATNACGATGCTAACGGTAGTCATGAAGGAGTACAACCAGACCCGACCGGGTCTTCAGGATCCTTTACATCAGGTTTTTCCCGGTTCCGGTTCGGTTGGTTCGACCTCGGTAGAGCAGCAGGTGCCATCATCGGCGCCATCCGGATCATCGGTGGGTACTCCGAACACCTGTGAGATGAAAGAGCGAGGCCCNTTGCGGAATATGCTGGCTCCAAACAGCAATCCGACGNTCATCAGCAGNAGNTTGGCGAAGGAAGCGATCTGGTTGGCTGNCTCGCTGTTGGCCTCGTGATCATGTCCGGNGTCAAGANNCGCCACGTTCGCGGTCACCTCCGGGATGAANGCNTTGACGNCATAGCCGCAACCGATGGCTCCGATTCCGACGGCGACNGCGAACAGNATCGCGGCCTTCTTGCCGTGCATCGATCCAAGGATGCCAAAGGTAGTGATATTGGTGGCGGGACCGGTGAGCAGGAAAGCGATGGCAGCTCCGGGAGAGGCTCCCCCGTAGATCAACACCGCGGCCAGAGGAGTCGCACCACTGGCACAGACGTAGACGGGCAAACCGAGCAGGGCGAAGGCGGGGACTTCCAGTGCTCCGGGGATGGAGGCGAAGAACTCGCCGTCTTCGACCAGCGGCTTCAGGGCTGCTGCCAGCGCCAACCCGAACACGATCCACGGTGCCGTGTTGTCGACCAGGTCGCCGAGACCCACTCGTAGTCCCTGCCGGAGGCGCTCAGGNAGGCTCTTCTGATCGCTTTCCTCAACGGTCTCGATATTTTCCGGCGAAATCGGCGGGATGAAACGGACCGCCAGCAGGCCGACCGTTAGTGCCAGTACTGCGGCAGTGATGATCCTGGCGATGGCGAATGGAGTATCGACCAGTTGGAATGACAAGAAGATGGCATCGATTCCCAGTTCCGGAGTGGCCAGAAGAAGTGTCACGGCTGCCGCCGTCGGGACCCCCTTGTTCACCAGACTCCTGTAGAGCGGCAAGATTCCACAGGAACAGATGGGAAGTGGGATCCCGAACACGAGTCCCTTCATCGCTTGCCTTGTCGTTGATCCACGCGCTAGCCAGTCGACGGTGGCCCTTGGAAGAAATGCATGGATCAATCCGGCGACGGTGTAAGCGATCAGCAGCGCCGNNGCACTTTCGCGCGCCAGGAACAGGAAGTTATCAAAGAAACGCGACAACGGTTCGTAATGTTCGGAGTGTGCCGNGGTGTGACCAGGATCGAGAATGGTGTAGAGGACAAAACCCAGTCCCAGCAAGCCACCAAAGGCAGACAGAGCGGGGCCGCCACGATCGCCGGCGAGGTCCGGCTCCGGGCGATGCAACATGACATGAAGCAAGGCACCACCCATCAGCGCCATCAATGCGCCGGTAGGGAATCCATCTAGCCATGATTGGGCCGCGGTTCCGCCCATCCAGCCGACCAAACTGGCCAGCACTGCCATCGTCAGGACACCGACCGCGACCCGTTTGCCGTAACTCGGGCGCAGCAATAACCAGATCGCCAGTCCCGCTGGNAGNCGATGGATCACGATGGCCCAGGTCAATGCCGATTCTTCGCCACCAGCACCGGCCACTGCCAGTGAGATGCCGTCGATGACCGAATGCCCGAGGATGCCGAGGATGCCGAGTGAAAGTGCCAGGGTGTGAGCCTTGCGCGCGATCTCGCCCCGGTATTTCTCCAGGATGGAGGGCGTCAACAGCCCCGCTACGGCCAGAACAAGTGCCCACAGTCCGACTTCCTGGAGCGCCTGGGGAATCACCTCGAGTATGACGAGGCCACAGATGGAAACGACGACGAAGCCATCGAGCAGTGACAACAGCCGTGGGGTTCGGTTTCCCGCCACGGCGATCACCGGACCCAGAATCAGGGCCAAGATACTAAGGATCAGCGCTGTCATCAGTCCTACATCCACTCCAGCCAGAGCACCTGCCCCGGCGAGGCATCGTCAGGTTAGCTCCGAAACGAGGTTGGATGAAGCGATAGCACCCCGTCTGCTCCGATCAGAGGCTCTTTCCTCGAAGGATCGGGAGGGGAGTTTGTCCTCTCGAGACCTTCGAGTTTGGATCCATCTGGAACCACTCCTGTTCAATGGTTGCGTAGACACGCCGATAATCGGTGGAGTAGATCAGATCGTTTTTCTGCAATTCTCCAAGATCCGGTTGGGCTCCTGCGAATCCACCCTTGACCTGTCCACCCAGCATCAGGTGCGGTGCGGCGGTGCCGTGATCGGTGCCCTGATTCCCGTTCTCCTTGGCGCGACGGCCAAACTCGGAGTAGGTCGAGATCAAGACCCGATCCCAGTCGCCACTCTGGATGAGTGCCTTGCGCAATGCGGCGAGGCCCTGGGCCAGTTCGGTGAGCAAGCGAGGATGACGACGTGGTTGGTCGGTATGTGTATCGAAACCGCCGTGAGACAGTTTGATCAGTGGACAGGGGACACCTGCCGCTACCAGGGTAGCGGCGATCTCGCAGCGCTTACCGAAACGACTGGTCGGGAACTTGACCCCGAGATCGGGTGCCGATGCGCGCTTCTGTTCAATCACCTGTGCGGCGCGTTTGACATCTTCTTGTACATCGAGCAGATGGCCCAGAGCCTTGCGGGCATCCATGCCGCGGGCAATCTCGGGGACCTCTCGAGCCTGGCGTGCGAAACTGGCCGGATCGTCGAGGTGAATGATACGACTCGATCCACCATAGAAAGGACCTGCATCGCCGCCACCGAGCACGATGCCATCGGCAGCGCGTGTTGGATCGGCGGTAGCACCGGCCAGCAGTCGTGACAACCAGCCATCGGTCAGTTCTTCGTTGGAGTCGGAGCCAGTTTCCCAGATCTCGATGCTGCGGAAGTGAGATCGATTGGGTTGTGGATACCCGAGACCGAGAATCCAGCATGCCTCGGAGGCTTCCCATGTTTCGCCGAGGGCCGAAAGGGCATTGTGCATGCCCAGGTGGTTACCCAGATCCATCACTTTTGAATCCGGAACAGCGATGCGAGGACGCAACTTCTTGTAGCGCTCGTCGCGGTAGGGGATCACGGTGTTGAGGCCGTCGTTACCACCTTGCAACTCGACCAGGATCAGGATGCGATCACCGAGGGCAGTATTCGTGGCAGTTTCTTCATCGAGACCCCAGGTACGCACGCCAGGGAACATCAGGGGCAGGCAGGCGGCACTTCCGAGGCGTAGGAAGGTTCTGCGATCAAAATCCATCATCGGTCCTCATTTCAACTGGTAGGTAGGATCGAGCAGTACTGATCCCAGTCGTGCCTGGATCGTTGAGCTATCTTTGATCTCACCGACCGGTTCCAGGGGCAGTAACCAGCTTTGTAGTTGTGACATCCGTGCCATCGCATCATCGCCGAGCTGCGTCCACAGTTGCTGGTACTTCTTGANCACTGCCGGAGCCAACCGGCGGCGATCACGTCGATTAACTCGCTTGGGCATTTCTCCGGCCATACTCATCTTGGGTGTCATTTCCGGGTCCATCTCGGGGTCCATCTCGGGATCCTGAGGATCTGGATTCGCGCGATCGGTGACCTGACCCGGATTGAATTTCATCATCGACAATATCGATATTTCCTGCAGTTCCGCCGACAGGAAGCGACGACGACCGAGCAAAGTGGTGGCGTCGATCCATTGTTCACCGCCAGGCCAGCCCGCCACATTGGGCGGATCGAACAACTGCTGACCGAGTCGTCCAATGATGCGAAGCGACTGGCCGGCCGGGGCCTTCTCGAGTTGTAAGGATCGGATCGTCCCGATCACCAGGTCGACCGGACTCTTGACCAATGACCCTCGNTTTTGTTGCGCCCAGAATGCGTCGCTGAGCAGCACCGTTTCCAGCAATGACTTCAGTTGCCATTCATTTTTCACGAAGGACTGCGCCCACTTGCCGATCACCGCGTCATCCGGAGTGGGGGAGATGAACTCGATCCAGAACCTGCGACTGATCCAGCGCGGGCATGCCGAGTGTCCAAGNACNGCCTCGACCACATCTTTGGCTNCCAGGGGACCGGTCGTTCCTAGNACCGTTTTCTTTCCGGAATCGTGCCGACGGGGTANCAACNTCAATGATCCGGTGCGCGCATCGATGCGATAGCCGCTGAAGGCCCGTGCGGCTTCCTTGATGTCATCCTCGGTGTAATTGCCCTCACCGAGTCCGTACAACTCGAGCAATTCGCGAGCGAAGTTCTCGTTGGGCTTCTCACGGGTGCTTCTCCGGGTATCGAGGTAGATGGCCATGGCGGGATCACGCGCCACCTCGTGCAGGAGTTTGCGAAAATCGCCGCTGCCGAGGCGACGGAACATTTGATTCTGACGCAACATCGCCTGAGCNGAACGCACCTTGCGCATCTCTGATGTGAAATGGCCGTGCCACATCAATACCAGGCGCTCCGTCAGTGGTGAAGGACTGGAGATCAATTCGCGCGTCCACCAGGTGCGTAGTTCCGCTTGCCAGCGGCGGCTCTCCTTCTGGAACGCCTTGCGGGTCTCCTCAGTTTTCCCTCGTTTTTTGGCGACATCGGAAGGGCGCATGGGGGCCCACTGCGGCAATGGCGTGACCGGTTCGGTCACCAGAGTCTCGAGTAATTTGTCGATCGCTTCAGCACGGGTCAATGAGCCGTATTGCTGTAACTGTTCAAGCGGAGCTCCGAAGGTGGTCCTACCGAGAAGGTGTACGGCACCATCGATTCCGATGGCAGACTCGGTCTGGGCTGAAGAGGTGCTGTCATCGCCGGAGTTAGCTCCGTCTTGTTTTGGTGCGAAGCCGCTGGCAAAGAGGAGCACGAATCCGAGTGCCAGGATCAACTTCGATGGAGCTGGGAGCGCATTTAACCGTGCGGTTCGTGTACCAGAAGCGACCGCCAACGGATCGGGTGTTTTGTACTTCATCGGGTAGGCTCCTGTTCTCGTACGAAAGGCGGGTTACAGCAAGAACCCCGCCCAGGAGAACAGGTTTCTCCCTGATTAGGCGGTTGCTTCCTCCATCGATGGTTCCCAGGTTCCACTGGACGCGGCCGAATTGCAACGAGCACGCTTCATGAACGCCTGGGAAGCTGATTCTATTGCATTTGGTTGACCTCCCCAGGTTTTCATTGCGGTCATTTGCAGGGCTCTTCCGTAAGAGAAAGTCAGATTCCAGGGTTGTGAGCCGAGTCGGTTGATGGCGTCGAGGTGAGAGGTGGCCTGTTCGTCACTCTGGCCTCCCGACAGGAATGCGATTCCGGGAACGGCTGCCGGTACCGTTTGGTTCAAGCACTGGAGGGTTCGCCGTGCCACTTCATCAATTCCTGCCGCAATGCCTTCACTACCGTGGATGACCATCGATGGTTTCAGCACGATTCCATCCAGCAGCACTCCTTGTTCCTGCAGCTGGGAAAATGTGCACTGAAGGACTTCGGTCGTGACCATCTCGCAGGTTTCGATGTCATGATCACCATCCATCAAAACCTCTGGCTCGACGATGGGTACGATGGATGCCTCCTGACAAAGTGCNGCATAACGAGCCAGAGCATGNGCGTTTGCCGCTATGCTGGCCTGGCTCGGCATACCATTTNCGATGCGCAGGACGGCACGCCACTTGGCAAAGCGGNCNCCTAGCTCGAAGTACTCGGCGAGGCGATCCCGCAATCCATCGAGGCCTTCGGTGACGGTTTCGCGTGGATGCCCGGGGAGGGGTTTTACCCCTTTATCGACTTTGATGCCGGGAACGATTCCCAGTGAGTCCAGCCAACTTGGAAACGGGATTCCGTCGTCTGTATTCTGCCGGATGGTTTCATCGAACAGGATGACACCGGATATGTAGTTTTCAATTTCAGGACTGCAGAAAAACATCTGCCGGTAAATGCGGCGGTTTTCCTCGCCGGCTTCGATGTCGAGTGCGGCAAAACGTTTACCGATGGTCGCATGACTTTCGTCAGCAGCGAGGATTCCTTTACCTGGGGCTACCATCTTGTTTGCGGTTTCTCTGAGAAGAGTGATGTCCATCCTGCGCACCTCCACTGTTCCTGATGGTATTGCGAGCCAGACGCAGATCCGATCCGGCTGGATCGATGAGTCCCGTGACGGTTTTCTAACGGATGGACCGGTGCCGTGCCAGCAGGGCGCGGACGAGAAGATCAGATATTCGTGGAGAAAGGCAGGATCGGAGCCGTGGCAGGAGAACCAGTCCGAGGACTAGTTCTTGAACTTGGCAGAACGGGCGGCACGACGATTACGATTCGCCGGACGCTTGCCGTGATTGGCCTTTTTGACCTTGCGGTTATTGCGACTACTCATATCCGGATCGTACCGAGAAAATCCCGGTAGGGTCAACAGGACCGGGCAATATCGGCCAAATTCTGCCTGGAATTGACGATATCTATCAAAAAGCCTCCCGACGACGGGCCGGTAGATCCTCGAGCAGCCGCTGGCAAGCCGCTTGCAGCTGTCGATCGTTCCCGGCCTCTTCGTCGCCCGGGAGCGAGCGGACCACCAGATCGGGGACCGCGCCATGGAGTTCCATGTCGACGCCGTCAGGAATGGTGTACCAGCCTCTGAATGGCACCCGAATACTGCTGCCGTCGAGCAATGTCGAGCCTCCGGTGCTGATCACTCCGCCGGCGGTGGTGACCCCGATGAGGGGACCACGACCCAGATTCTTGATGGCATGGGAGAAGATCTCGGCATTGGAGAAGGAGTTCTGGTTGCAGATCACTGCCACGGGTCGAGTCCATGACGGGGCGACCAGGCGGTCGTTGGGGTATCCCGCTCCGCCAGCTCTGGGAATGGTATAGGCGTGTGACTTGCGGGTCAGAGAGGCCAGTAGTTTGTCTGTGGTCCAGCCACCACCATTTTGTCTCACGTCGATGACGAGGCCATCTTTGCCATGACCCGCCTCGTAAAGCTCTACTGCGAAACGGTCGAGACTCGTTTGGTTCATACCCTGGATATGCAGATAGCCCAGTCTTCCAGCGCTCAGTTCTGTGACGATTTCTCGACGTTGACGAATCCAGTGCTCGTAGAGAAGACGACGCTGGACGTTATTTGAGATGGGTCGAATCACAACGTTGCGATCTTCGCCCGCACGCCTGATGACGAAGGCGACGCGCTCGCCGACCTTGCCTTCCATGGCAATCGAGAGATTTTGACCGGCGCCGATGTCTTGCCCATCGATGGAGATGATCTCGTCTCCGACTTGTAACTTCAGTTCTTTTGCTGCCGCCGGGGTGCCGGGCAGGATGGAGATGATCTGGTAGTGGGAAGTTCCTTCTGGTGCCTCCAGCTGCCAGCCCACAACGCCAGTAGCGCGGACCGACTTTGACCAGCGGCCAGAAGCGGAGAAGTTTTGATGGGAGGAGTTCAATTCACCGATCATTCGATTGATGATGGCTCCAAATTCGACCCGATTACGCCGCTTGATGGCGACCGGTCGATACCGATCTCCCTGCGCTTTCCAGTCGAGGCCTTTCAGCTGTGGATCGTAGAAGCGGTCTCTCATCGTGGCCCAGGCTTCGTTGAAGACCTCGACTTGACGTTGAGCCATATCGACCGGGAAGTTACGGGCGAAAGTGAGAGAGACGCTGGTGCCGGTTGCCGTCACCGTGGTCGGAGTTCCCGAAACGATGCGCAGCATCTTCTTGCTCTTGCGGTTCCATTCCAGCACCGCAGCAGTGCCGGCAGCGATCTTTTTCGGCGATCCTCCNCCCGGNAGTTCGAGCGAATAGAGAGCCGCNGCGGTTTCGTGGGAAGAGATGAAGTAGACCTTTTTTGAATCGAGTCCCCAGCTAGGAGCCCGGATCGAGTTTTCCGAAGCGAAGCCGCGCTGAAAGCGGGTCCGGATGCCATCGAAGTCGATACGGACTTCGATTTTCTTGCTCTTGTCCGGCTCTTTCTGCTCCTTTTTCTTTTTGGAATCGTCTTCTGATTTCTCGTCGTCATCTGCCGGTTCGTCTGTCGGCTCCACTTTGGGATCAGGAGGCGGATCGTCGCGCAAGATTCGATCTTCGGTCGTTTTTTGGTGATCTTCTTTACGCAGCCAGATCCACCATAAATCGCCTCCCTGTTCGTCTCGNTGCGATACGAAACAAAGTTTTCGTCCATCGGGGCTCCATGCCGGACTCTGATCAGGACGTGGATTGGCAGTCAGATTGAAGGGAGCTCTGGAACCGTCGATGGGGACCAGCCATACATCTCTGTTGAAGTCGTTGTCGAGTGTCGAATAGGCGAGCCATTTGCCATCGGGTGACCAGGAGTACCAGGGTGGCGACCAACCGGTATGGAGGATTCTCAGGTTCTCGCCGTCGAGATCCTGGATGACCAGATCTCCGTCTCCCTGGATAAACGCAATCTTCTTGCCAGTCGGATCGAGTAGCGGTGATCTACGTCGCACTTCAGGTCCAGGAAATCTCTCCACTTTGGTGGTCAAGCAACGATCAAGTCGTGGTTCTCCTTCTTCACTGCTTTGAACCGTGTAGAAATCTTCGGTGTCGCTTCGGCGGCTGACAAACAGCAGCTTTTTGCCGCCAGGTAGCCATACAGGATCGTCATCTCGGCTCGTGTGGTCGACGACTCGCCGTGCGGGAAGTCCCTTTTCGGTACGGCGCACGAGGATGTCTCCCTGACAGCCGAGGGCGACCATCTTTCCGTTCGGTGAAAGGGAAGCCGAGGTGGCGGACGAATAGCGCAAATTTTCGATTCCCCGTGATGGCAAATCCTCGGCAACGGTCAGTTCGATGGGAACCAATTGGCCGCTGGCTCGATCCAGCCGCCAGATGTTAAATCCCTGCTCGAAGATGACACGTTGGCCGTCGTCACTGATCGACGGGAATCGCACTGAATCATCCTGGAAGGTGGTCCAGACTTGACGTTGGTGATTGTCGAGATCGCGCTCGACCAGCTGCCCGCGTCCATCGATATCCTCGATCATCAGAAACCGATCGTTATCGATCCAGATCGGTGAAGAGTGTGGGGTTCCCTCCGGAGTGAGTTGCTTCCAGTCACCGCTCTCAAGATGGTACAGCCATACCTGGGCGGCCTGAGAACCGACATACCCCTGGCGAGTCCATGAAGTTCCCTCTCTCTTCACCAGCAATCGTGTGCCATCGGGGGAGATCCTTGCCGAAGAAGCCGAAGCCAATGTGACACGCAACGGTTCACTCGGTTTTTCACCTTCTATGGGAACCGTCATCCGGTACAGGCGAGAACCGTATTTCCAGCCGTCGACTCGGTCGCTGTAGAAGACCATCTGCTTGCCGTCGGGGAACCAATCACAAGGCAGGTCGGTGCCACTCCAGTAGGTCAGGCGTCTGGGGATTCCACCGTTGGCGGCAATCTGCCATAAATCGCTACTGCCTTCCCTGGCGGAGGCAAACACGATGGAACTTCCATCGGGACTCCAGCGTGGCCGCGATTCCCACGCTGGATGGTCGGTGAGCCGACGCGCCTGGCCTCCTTCACTGGAGGCAATCCAGATCGATCCTTCCCAGGTGAAGGCGATCCGGGAGCCATCTGGAGAGATTTCGGGCCGCATCGGCCACTCAATCCTGTCAGCGGTGGCTGGGGTGGGAATCAGTAGCAGAAGGAGCAGAACGGTTGTTGTGGCAAATCTAGCGGTCATCGGTTCTCCTCTCGACGGCACAGCGAGTCTGTCCTGTGGGGAGTCCTGGAGCAACCCACCCTTGACGATGAACGCTTCGATGGGCACGCTTCCGGCAGCGGAATGTTCGGCCAGTGGGAGAGGGGATATATGGTTCCGGCGGATGAGTCGGTCACGACTGGTGGAGGTGGGGGCAAGAAAGAGGCGAGCACTCTCGTCCAGCGTTTTCCTGCCACTAACCTTCAGGTCCTGGCTCACTTCTATCGGGGCGAACTCTCTCGGGCGAATGTATGGCGCCAGAGAATGGATGCCACGTCTCATTGGGCGGTGGTTTCGACGATGGCCATCGTATCGTTGGCTTATTCATCCACTGAGGCTTCCATTTTGTTACTCCCGTTCTGTTGCATGTTGTTGTACCTGCTACTTCACATCGAAGCGCGTCGATACCGCTATTTTGATGTTTGGAGGATGCGTGTACGTATGCTGGAAGTGCATTTGATGGTGCCCGCATTGCTTCAAGATGAGCCATTGGCGGAAGGGAACTGGCGCGAAGTCCTGTGCAATGACTTACTTGGCCCTACCTATAAGATGTCTCGGTGGGAAGCCATCGGTCGTCGGCTTTCGCGTACCTATATCTGGCTGTTTCTCATCGTCCTCGGTACCTGGTTACTGCTGGCATGGTCTCGGGCACCGATCGAGGGAGATCTCACCAGTCGTTTGCACCAGGCGTTCAGTTACGAAAGAGTCCCACCGGAAATTATTGTCTGGGGAATGGCCGTCTTTTACGTCTACCTGGGCTTTCTGCTGATTGGCACAAGAAGTAACCGTCGTGTCAACACGGAGATTCGTCGTAAGGAACCATCTCGCCAGCACTGGCCCATCTAGGGTTCTTTGGATCGATTCTGTTTATCGAGTAGTGCTCGGGCTGGCCCGGCAGCCGGGGAGTCCTGCAGTCGTCGCACCAGTTCGATCGCATCCGCTCTTCTTCCGGCTTCCAGTAATGTGCGCACCGATTCGACCGCAGGGCGAGGATCGCTCGGGGCAGCGATACCGCCACGCGAATACCAGCGCAGAGCTTCGGCGATAGCACCCAGTTCCCGGTGCACCCGCCCCAGTTCCAGAATCAGCTCGATATCTTGCACATTCACCGCCCAGCGTTCCCGTAACAACGAGATGCGAGAGCGTCCCTCGAGGATCTTCCGGTAGTGAGTCATCGCCTTCTGAGCTTGCTCTGTACGTTTCAGGTTTCTCAGGGCCAGGGCCCTGTTGTAGGCGCTGCCGTGATGAAGAGGGTCTCGCATCAGGATCTCATCGAACATCGCCAGTGCTTGTTCGGGTTGAGCGCGCATGAGCAGAAGGGCGAGCCGGTAGCGGCCGCGGTCGAAGGTCGGATCGAGTTGCAACGATTGTTGAAACAGGAGTCGTGCCGCTTGATCATCTCCGAGGTTCTGTTTCGACAGACCGGCGCCAAACAGGCCGCGCGTCCGGAAAGAGACCTCCGGCTGTTTTTGCATCTGGTTGAAAACCTGCAGTGCTTCCTGGTCNTGCCCCAGTGCCTGTAGNGCACGACCGAGATTGAACANTTTNCCNNGNTTNCNCGGATCCAGTTTGAGCCCGGTCTTNAATGCCGAGACCGCTGCCGTCATCTGGTCGAGAGCGTAATACGCTTCGCCCTCGAGCAAGGCGAGCCCGGAGTCGGAAGGATGATCTGTCCGGAACGACTGGATGGTATCGAGCGCAGTTTGAGCTCGGCCTTCGATGATCATCTCGCGCAGCATTTTTCGTTCACTGGTAAGATCGACATTTTGAGATCTGTTGCCGTTGTCTTGCCTCTGGTCGGCTTGCAATGGGCTATTGGGACCGAGAATCACCAGGCACAGCAATGAACCGACCCGACAGAAGTCGATCAGAGAGTCGTACCAGTCTCTGGCTTTTGTCTCATGGAGGTTTGTGGACTTCCTGACCATCATGCTCTTATTGTAACCGGAGCAAACTGCGGGGGAGGGCTGTCCTGTCCCGATCCTGGTGATTTTTACGAGATTTGTATTCATAAAAGCAGAACCTGGAGCGGATCCTCGAGAAGATAGGTAAATGACCGAGTTTTACTGCGACAGGTGTGAGGTGGATGGATGACAACCGATCGTGAAACTTTGCTGGAACGGATTCAGCAAGAGAAGTGGTACCAGTCGATCCCACTCGGCGATGGCACCACCACCGCCGGAGAAACCGGCGATGCCGAGCGCGACAAGATCGCCATGCTGGATCTCCCCGATGATCTTTCGGGTAAGTCTGTTCTCGACATCGGCTGCAGTGAAGGCTTCTATTCCTTCGAGTTCGAATCGCGTGGTGCATCTCAGATCCTGGCGGTCGATAACCATGCCGATGCCTGTCGCAAATTCCGTCTCATTCACGAATTGCGCGCTTCTCAGGTCGAGCTGAAAGAAATCGATTTCTTTCAGCTGAACCGGGAAGAGATCGGTCAGCATGACTTCGTCTTGTTCCTGGCAGTCTTGCATCATGCCCGTCATCCGTTACTGGCCATCGATCATCTGTATGACTTGACTCGCGAGGTGACCTTCATCGAGTACGTCGAGGCGTTGCCGGAATCGGGAGAAGAACTGTCGTTGCTGTTGCGAAGAAAGAGCAAGAAACCGGGTCTCTACCAGATGTTGCCCACTCGTAGTTACATGCTCGAGATGCTGGAGCGAGCCGGTTACTCACAGGTCGAGGTTCTCGGTGCTCACCGACAGCANAAGCTGAAGGAGAAGCACGGCACTCCCGGATTTCACCAGCAAAGGGTGCTGCTGAAGGCGATCAAGTGATGGACGAAGGTCTGACTCCGGTCCCGAAGCGGGGCCAGGAGAAGTTGCAGGTCCCCGATGGGATCGGTCTCGAACTGGCTTCTCTTGTCGATTNCGAGTTCGTGCAGGCGAAGCTGGTCGAGGNGTGCCGTGATCCCTCCATCTCCATNGATTCGTGTCAGATCCGTCATCTCCGCTTTCATCCGGGCAAGGACAGCCTGATCGCCTATGACGTGGCGATCCGGCAAGGCGATACAGGGAAAAAGAACCGGATCAGAATCTTTGCTCGGTGCGAAACGGAAGCGACTTACGAAAGAGAGTTACGGCGAGCGCGGGCGGCGGCCACCGGCATGGGCAAGGTGCTAGACGAGGTGCTGGTGCTACCCGATCAGCGAGCGATGTTGATCGAGTTTCCCGATGACTCCCGTCTCCCGCACCTGCCGTTGATCGATTCACCCTCTGAACTGGCCGGGGTCCTGGAGAGCCAGCTGGCANCGNCNTTGNCCAGTGCTGGGACCCTGTTGGCGGGNGAACTGGAGACGACGCTGCTCAAGTACAAGCCGGAGCGGCGGCTGGTCTGTCGCTGCGACACTTCCTGGCGGGTGGGGG
This sequence comes from Planctomycetota bacterium, assembly GCA_002711105.1. Lineage (GTDB taxonomy): Bacteria > Planctomycetota > UBA8108 > UBA1146 > UBA1146 > UBA1146. Next base: position 63,090 of record PAIH01000035.1, on the reverse strand, counting down.
ATTCAGCAGAACGTGTCTCCCTGGCAGTGATTCTTCGCTTCGAGCGCCGGGGCCTGGCCCGATTGGTGGGAACTCGANCGACTCGACTCTCGCAAGCTCTGGCCAGCAGTGACAGGCTTCGTTCACCGAGGCTGCTGTTTGCCGACCCGCAACATGAACTGGTTGGTATGGAGTGTATCTCCGGTCGCAGCCTCGCCGATGCCGTACAGGGAGACGATCCAGTTTCGGCCGTCAAGAAGGCGGCGGACTGTCTGGCGACGCTGCACCGTTGCGATGCCTTCGACAAGGATGACCCGGAAACCACAGCTCGACTTCGTTCCAGNGACGGCAGTGTCGAGCTGCTGGGATACAGCACCGAGTCCTATGCCGCGCGGGCAATAACGATCCAGCAGCGATTGAACGAACTCTCTGACAGAACCCCGGCAGGCTTGCCTGGTACAGTTCATGGCGATTTCCACCAGGAGCAGATCCTGGTCGATGAGGATTGCGACTGGATCGTCGATGTCGAGTGGTCTGGGCACGGTGATACCAGTCTCGATCTGGGCAGTTTTCTGGGGCAACTGTCGATGCTGGAGATCCGCAAGTTGATCGCCGATGCCTCGCTCTTGCAGGAAGCCTTCATCGAGAGATACCAGCACCACTGTGGCGAGGTCGATCGGGCCCGTCTGGCTTGTGAAGAGGTGCACATGCTGCTGGAGCTGGCCGGCAAGCAGTTTCGCCGTCTCAAATCTTCGTGGCCGAAACGAGTCGGCAAGATCCTCGATCGATGTGAACACATTCTCGATGNGCAGGGTGCCTGACTCTCTTTCATCGGCGGCCAGAAACGGTACCTTGGAGCCATGGCTGGTCTCTTCGCAATCCTCTCTCCGGCAAAGACGCTCGACATGGAAGCGACGCTGTCGGCGAACACTGGGCAATCGTCTCGTCCCCGTCTCGGGGGGCGTACGCGGCAACTGGCGTCACAGCTAGAGGGTTACTCGCCGAAGAAACTGGCTTCGTTGATGTCGCTCTCGCCCAAACTGGCGGATCTGAATGTCGAACGATGGTCGAGTTTCGGATCTCGTACCAATCCCCGCGCTACCGCGGCGAGTTGCTTCCGTGGCGATGTCTACCAGGGGCTGGAGGCCTGGACGATGAAGGCACCAGCGCTGAAGTGGGCACAGCAGCGGGTGCGGATTCTCAGTGGGCTCTACGGCCTTCTGCGGCCCCTCGATGTGATTGAGCCCTATCGACTCGAGATGGGCACCCAGTTGAAGATGGATGGGGGCTCTGACCTGTACCAGTTCTGGGGCGATCAGATCGCCAAGCTACTGCGCAAGGATCTTGCCGAGGCCGGCGCCACCGCGCTCGTCAACCTGGCCAGTGACGAGTACTCGAAGGCGGCGCGACTCGATTCGCTCCCGGTNCCGGTGATCGGCGTCAAGTTCCTCGAGNTCAGCCAGGGCAAGGCCAGGTTCATCTCCTTCTACGGCAAGAAAGCCCGCGGCCTGATGACACGCTGGATGGCCGATCACCGGCCGAAGAAGATCTCCGATCTGGCGGGTTTTGATAGCGAGGGTTATCGAATCCAGGCCGAAGACAGCAGCGATAGCACGCTGGTCTTTTCACGCCCCAAACCGGCGCCCGCATCGGCGAAGGCGGGATAGGCACTGGTAAAGTGGTGGGCGATGAGGGACTCGAACCCCCGGCCCCCTCGGTGTAAACGAGGTGCTCTAGCCAACTGAGCTAATCGCCCCCAGGACTGTCGGAACTTGAATGGGCGATACTGGATTCGAACCAGTGACTTCTACGATGTGAACGTAGCGCTCTAACCAGCTGAGCTAATCGCCCCCGGAGTTNAAAATTGGTGCCGAAGAGAGGATTCGAACCTCCACCCGATTAAAACCGGACCAGGACCTGAACCTGGCGCGTCTGCCAGTTCCGCCACTTCGGCACGAACGGGCATGAATAGCCCCGAACCGGCGTATTGTCAAGAGTCGCATGATGGAGAGTGGTCTCCCATGGTACAAACGCTGCCCGGTAAGTCGGTGTCAGAGGTCGCGAAAGGTCTATCCTGATCATGAAGGTGATCGCCAAGAATCGTAGAGCCCGTCACGAACTTCTCGTGCTCGATACCCTCGAGGCGGGGATCTCCTTGCAGGGTTCTGAGGTCAAGAGCCTTCGAGCTGGCAAGTGTGAAATTGTCGATGGATTCGTCCGGATCGATAACGGTGAGGCGTGGTTGCTGAAGGTTCATATCGCCGAATACAGTCATGGGGGCTATTCCAATCACATCCCGACCCGGAAGCGGAAGCTGCTGCTTCATCGGCGCCAGGTGAACCAGTTGCAGATGAAGATCGAGGAGAAGGGGCTGACAGTGGTTCCGCTGAAGATCTATTTCAACGAAAAGGGAAGAGTCAAGGTGGAGATTGCGGTGGGCCAAGGAAAGAAGATTCATGACAAGAGACGCGCTAAGAAGGAAAAAGAGGTGAAACGCGATATCCAGCGAGCTCTTCGCAGAGACCACTAATCTTTACGCCGGTTTTGCCTCGCTCGTGGCTCTCTTGCAGATGGCGATCAAATCTTTCGCCGTTTCGACAATCCCCTCTTGCTGATTATTGACCCGTTCATCCAGCTGATTTGCCGCTTCATAGATTGGTATGAAACCGTAAATCCCTACGGCAGCCTTCAATTGATGGATTAAGTCGCTGGCATCAGACAGTTGCCCTGCGGCCAGGTGATCGTGAATGCGGGTGGCTCGAACCGGCAAGTCCGCAACAAGGTCTTCCAGGAGATCCTGGAATTCTGGATCTCCCGACAGCGGACTGTAGATGGGTTGATCTTCGATATCTCCACCCTCATGCGTGACGTTGTTTACGAAATATATAGTAGGCTATACTGTTTATGCAACCATAAGAGTTGCTAGGGGTTGCATAGGTAGGTAGTCTGTCTGCTTGGCTAGAATTGTGGACCAAACAGGTTTCTTTTAGTGAAATGTCCCGTCAAGGGAGTGTACGACTGAAATGGGGGCGAAACGGTTTCGACCGGACGTCGGAACGTAAAGTTGCAGGTGGAGGTTACTCGGAGGCCTCCTTAAACACCGGGTAAAATTTTTGACTGCGAACAACAACTTCGCAATGGCTGCCTAGTAATCTAAGCGCCCCTTCCGCCGCTGTTTGCCTGGTACAGTGGACGGAAGGCCATACTTCCAGGCTGGCCAAAAGAGACCCTGCCGGTGGTCTCTTAGGCGAGATTGAACCGGCGCTCATGATCGGGATCCTGTCCGTTGGAGCCCATCATGAGGCAATAATTAACGGACTATGCCTGTAGAAGCTTTGCGGGAAGCGTTTCGGGACCCGGGTTCGACTCCCGGCGCCTCCACTTCTCCTATGGAATTGATGTTCTGATTGTTGGACTCGGGCGGGAGTCTGCCTTGCGCTGTCGTTCGTCAGCCCCGNACGGGGGTCTGGTCATCTGGAAGCCGAGGGGACCCACCTCTCGCTCCATCATCGATCAGATTCAGCAACGACTCGCCATCGATGGACTTGGCCATTGTGGAACCCTGGACCCGCTGGCCAGTGGCCTGTTGGTCATCATCGGTGGGGTGGCTCGTCGTTTTCAAGAGATGCTCACCGTTCACAACAAGAGTTATGAAGCGACGATATGGTTCGGTATCTCCAGTGTCAGTGGTGATGCGGAAGGGCCTCTGTCGTGTCCCTATCCACGTACGGAGATTCCTTCGCTCAGTCAGNTAGAACAGGTGTTGCCTGAATTTCTGGGTCTGCACAGTCANGTGCCGCCGGTTCACAGTGCAATTCGGATTGGNCGCCGCCGTTCGTACGAACGGGCGCGTGCCGGTGACCATACCCCTCCGCCGAGCAGGCAAGTGCTGATTCACTCGCTCTCGATCATCGAACTGACCGGACCCCGTTTACGCTTGCGTGTTGACTGTGGTCCAGGAACTTATATTCGCAGTCTTGCCCGTGACCTGGGCGCCAGACTCGGGTGTCCTTCGAGTTTGATGGCACTGCGTCGCATTGGCAGCGGGGTTTATTCGACCGACGATGCGGTCTTGCCGGATCGTGTGATCCACTCTGACTGGCTTTCTTTGGAACAGTTGCTGGCTCGAATGCCACGAATCGATGTGGATCAGCAGCAGGCTACCCGTCTCGGTCATGGTCAGTTCCTGTCAATCGATGAACTGGAGGGAAACATGGTCGAGAATNACTCCGACNTCGACGGCGAACGACTCGTGGTCTGGTGCCAGGACCAGGTCCGCGGCATCGCAAGGATCCAGGATGACATGCTTCGTTCGTGTCGCTGGATTCCTGATCGAGCAGCCGATCCGGTGTCCGATCTGGAGCACTAGTCGACGGAATCCGTGCCCTCCACCTGAGCTTGCTACGGCACTTCTAGCTTGATGGCGTCGATGGTGAGCCTCTTGGGATGAGATGGCGGAACGGTGAACAGATAGAGCGATTGAAGATCAGACCAGGTGATGGCGTCATTCTTCGACAGTTCACGATTGAGGTCGATTCGAAAGTGATTCCAGCCAGGTTTTTTTATCGTCAGGTGATAGTAGTAACAGTTTCTCCGCAGCAGGCTCTGGATTCCTCCTGNGGCTNCCCAGNCCTGATTGGGACNGATCTCATCGGTACCGAAGAANATTGTGAACTTGCCAAAGGTGTCGTCCTCANTAAAGATCGAAATTCGGAGCCAGCGGTAGTCCTCCATCACCAGGTCCTGGATAGATGCCAGTGGTAAACGGCCGAAACTGAGGCCGGCAAAACCNTGTCCGCCTCCTGAGCGCCACTCGAGCGCACNCTTTCCCTCGAAGATCCGATCCGGGTCCTTGGTGATCCGGGTGCGATCCTCAGGGAGAGCCTTGCGTGCGGCCTGTTCCGGTTCGACCGGTTCCTGTTCAAACTTGGCCAGGTCGAGGAATAGTTGCGGGTAAACCTCGTCGTGTAACTGATCGATGGGGCCCCTGAGGGGAGTTTTACCGTATTTTTTGAGCAGGCTCTGGATGGAACTCCAGGACCTCCGATATTTTTCGCGGGCGTGATCCTCGACAGCACGATCGAGGCTTTTTCCGCCCTTGCATGCCTGTTCCCACAGTTCCACGCGCGCCCTGGATTCTTTATCGACGGTTTCCTTGCGCACTTTGGCGAAGGACTTGCCGGCATCCCTCCAGTCTCGTTTTTCAAACAATTCTTTTGCCTGGTCGAAGGTTGCCTGCGCTGNGTCGGTCTTGAAGATCGGCGCGGGAAATGTAATCTCGGCCTTCGATTCGGGGGCTACCTCGTCATCGGGGATGGAAGCAACAGAAATGAAGGAAAGGGAAATGAGCAGAACCACTGGGAGAAATCCTCCGGACATGGTGTAACTCCTGTCCTGTTTGTTCTATTGGGGTCCTCAAAAGGGCCGAATCCTATTTGTCGCAGAGGATTCGACCTGCTGGTGAACTTTCAGTATTCTAGAGGCAAAGGGGGGAACTTCCAGTGCAACGATCGAGGATCCAGACCTACCTTGAGATAGTGGTGATTTGCAGCGTACTTGTCACGTTCGTCGGGTGCTGGGGTGAATCCACCCATCCGGTTTCACCCAAACCTGATTCCGGCAACAGCGCCACTTCCAAGGAACCTGTCCGACCCGATCCNGTGGAACCGGAGCGGAGGGAAGAGCCGAGTCTGCGCCGGGAAGATCTACCGAAGTTGACTCCGGAGTTGATCGCTGACGCCGAGAACCTGGTTATGGGTTCATGTAGTCGTTGTCATGCTCCTCTACCTACCGATGTCCTACCCCGTCCGGCATGGGAGAAAGCGATCCTGGCGATGGCTGATATGGCAGGTGAAACGGGCCAGGTGCCGGCCACCCCGGAGGAGATTGCTATCGCCTTGCACTGGTATGAACAGCAAGCTCCCGAGCAACTGGAGTATTTTCGGTATCCACCGGAACAACGCCTCGAATTTGAAACTTACGAATTGACTCCGAGGGGTCTGGAAGCGGAAAGGATTCCGGCGGTATCAGATATTATGATGGTCAGGGGAGATCGAGGGCGNCCTGAAGGGATTCTCGTTTCGGAACTTCGTAGTCGCCGTTTGATGTTCTTACCTTATGGAAATGTCAATAGTTCAGAATTGCTGCCGTACCTGGGAGCCGTCGAATTCAATTATCCCGCTTCTCTTTCTCAAGCCGATGTCGACGGTAAGGGACGGATGGACATCCTGGTTTCCTCGATGGGGGGCATGAACCCGAGCAATGATGTAGACGGGGGATCGTGGGTCATCCTGAGATCTGATCAGGGTATAGAGGTGCAGCCACTCGGTGGGGCGATGGCTCGAGCCTGTGATCTGAAGGGGGCGGATTTCGATGACGATGGCGATACCGATTTTGTGGTCTGCTCTTTTGGATTCCGCGGGCCCGGTAAGCTGTTCTGGCTCAAGAGCATCCAGGGACAGTATGTAGTCAAAGAGCTCGATCAGCGCGATGGCTTTGTCGCCGCGATTATCGATGACGTGGATGGCGATGACGACGAAGATATCATCGCGCTACTTTCACAGGAGCACGAAGTCTTGATCCAGTACACCAATGGCGGTATGGGAAACTTTGAGCCAAAAGTGCTGCTGACTTTTCCTCATGCTGCCTGGGGTTCATCCGATTTGCAGCGAGTCGACATCGATCGCGACGGAGATCGGGATCTGATTCTGGTCAACGGCGACACTCTGGACGACAACACGCCCAAACCAACCCACGGAATCCGCTGGGTCGAACGCAAGGGTGATCAGTACGTTGAAGTTCACGAGATCCTGCTTCTTCCCGGTTGTGAACGTGCTGCCGTCGGTGATCTCGATGGGGATGGAGATCTCGACATGGTCGGTGCCGCCTTCTTTCCACAACTTCCTGTCGATCAATGGCATAAATGGGATTCGGTGGTGTGGGCCGAAAATTTGACCGGGGATGCGAAATCGTGGCAGATTCATACCCTTGAAGTGGGAAACCCGGTCCATTCTGCAGTACTACTCGACGATGTGGATCAAGACGGAATGGTCGATGTGATTCTAGGAAACTACGTTTGGTTGCGAGCCGACGGCACTCCTCAGACACGAAGAGATTATCTGACGGTGATGCGTCGCTCGAAATAGCCCATTAAATCAGCCATCGGCCCCACTTTCCTCGGGCCGTTCACCAGCGGGTGAAGGATCAGTCGGAGGTTGCGGGTCGACAGGAGCAGGAGGTTCCTTCTGAGCCTCTTGCCATTCTTTCTCGACAGATTCCAGTAGCGCCTGGATGCCCGGTTCCAGGGAATCTCTCTGCACTCTTCTGAGAAGCCTGCCGGCATTTCGTGGCGAATGCATTTTCAACTGGATNCTGGCTTCAAGAATTGTTGCCATGTAACGCTTCGGTTCGAGACGCCGTGCCATTTGGTAAGCATCGAGCGCCTTCGGCAGTTGATTATTGCTCTCCAGCAGCTGGCCAAGATTGATCCAGGCTCCGACGTACCGTGGATTTCGTTTGACCGCTTCGCGGAAACTAGTGACGGCTTGTTTTGGATCCAGCGGTACCAGGAGTGCCCCCAGGCTATTCCAGGAAGGACTGTGGTCCGGATCGACTTCGGTAGCTTTGGCGAAGAACTCCAGGGCTTCAATCAGTTGACCGGCTTCCTGCGAGAGATGGCCGAGATTGTGCAGAGCGCGAACATCATCAGGGTCCTGTTCGAGGCTGCGGTGATACCAGGAGGATGCCTGTTGCAGCTCCCCCTTTTGTTCATACATGTAGCCGATGGCAACCGGGTCGATGCAGTACCGTTCCATCAACGTCCGATCAGGAACCGGAATCAGATAGACACCGATCAGTAGTAGCAGGTATAGAACAATCGATTTGACAGAAATTCCCCAGGTCACCAGTCCACGACTCGCAACGATGCACCCCAACGCCAGGATCGGAACCCGGTATCGCCCGGCGACGAAGAAAGCCCAGGCCACCAGGGCCAAGGTTGCCATCGTCAAGATCACGGCAAGGTCCGATTCGCGTATACCTCTTCGACCCAGTAGTAGCCCAGCCAGAGTCAGTGCGATGAGCGGACCACTGGCTCCGGGAAGCCAGGAGAGGATCTGTAATGCCAGGCTTCTGTCTTTCTCCTCGATCAGGTTCTTGTTGTTGGGAACGTCACGGGCTGAAAGAAGCGCGGCGGCCTTTCGTCCCATACGCCGGGACCATTGCANGGGTGAAGCCGCAATCTCTTCCAGTGTGATTTTGTAATAATAACGGCTTCGTTGTGCCGCACTCTCGATGTCTGAAGATTTTCGGAGCAAGTCATCCCAGCGTGGGCCTGCGGCCACCGACGTGAGTCCGTCGGAGCCGATGCCATCCCCGGCGCGATTTCCGATATAGAAATTGATGCCGCCATTGGAACTGATGAGGACAGGTTCTTTACCGATCTTCAGATTGACAGCGAATACCGGCAATACGCTGAGAGCGCATCCCAGCAGTACTGCGCCACTGCGACTCGAGCGATGAAGATACGATCCTGCCGTGAACCACGCTGCCATCGCCAGCGCNACGGCAACAGGAAGTGCCGTTGCCCTGGTCAGGGCGGCCATGCCGATCGCGATCCCCACCAGTGTCCAGGGCAGGATCCTCGTATCTCTCGTCGCAGAGCATGCGAGCGAAACCGAAAGCAGCACCAGAAAAGTGAAGAGTGTCGTGTCGAGGAACTGACAGCAGAAGTAGATCGGCATCCATGCGATGGAATAAAGTAAGCCTGCAAGTAGGGCAGCACGACGACCGCAGCAGCGTCCNGCAATACCCGTGATGAGGATGGCGGTAAACCCATCGAGCAGGCACTGAAGAATTTTCACCACCCACGCATAGGAAGCAGGCACCCCCTGTCCGGTCGGACCGATCTCTTGCCAGGGAAGAGCGATCAGTGCCAGAAGTAGCGGATATCCGGGTGGCTTCCAGTAGGGAGCTCCATGGCCAGGTCCGTCAGAGAGGAACCCCCTCGCCTGATCGACGTTGGTCAGTTCATCGACGATCGGGTGATGAAAGGCGGGATCGACGTTACCGAGTTCGATGACCGATATCAGACGAACGATCACGGTCGTCAAAAAGACCAGCAGGTAAATCTTCGAGCCGGAGAGCCAGGGCGATTTCTTCATCCTGTTCCGATCTGCTGCTACTGGAGGCCTTCCTTGAACTCAAGAATCCCATCGATTCCGGTGACCTGGCGGAAGGACTGTTCCGTGGAGAAGTTACCCAGTTTTTCCGGTCCACTATCGGTGAAACGGTAGGTACTTCCCGTCTCATTATAGGATCCGAGGATCTCGAATCCCTGATCGTAGATGTTATACAGATTAATTGTGATTTCCGAACCACCTCGGATCACTGTGGCGGATTTCATACCGATATAACCGACGATTTGTCCTTGTTGCAGGATTCGAGTGTAGCTTTCACGACTCACTTCATTTTCTGAAGTGGAGAGGGGGGCGCTAGAGTCGGTAGTCGAATTGGTGGTTCCACAGCCGGTCATCAGCAAAAGGAGAATAAAAGGCACCACCATGGCATCGAAAAGATTGGTCGGAGTAATTCGGTTCTTGCTGAGGCGGAACAATTGTTCATCCTTTCGGTAGGGACAACGTCGACTTTCCGGAGCTTCCTGGAGAGCCGTCGCTGGCGAGCCAGGTTGGAAAGGTCGTCGATGCTAGAAAGCCTATCGGAGCACTTCGCTCTCTTCTACTACCTGTTGCTGTGCTTAGTATCCTTGATCGGTATGGTGGTGGTCACAATTGGAATGCCGGGCCAGTTTCTGCCTGGCATCGTCGCACTGATCATCTGGTTGCTCGGTCTTGATGCCGACGATGCGGCGATTCGGTATCGAGGGTTTGAGGCGCTGATTCTCCTTGGATTGGCTGTTACCGCCGAAATTATCGAGTTCCTGTCCGGATTGGTCGGTGGAAAATCTGCCGGGTCGACCCGCCAGGGGGCCATTGGTGCCATCCTTGGTGGGTTTTGCGGAGGTATCTGCGGCAATATCGTATTTCCACTGATCGGGGGAATCTTTGGCATCTTGGTGGGAACCGGGGTGGGTGCATTTCTGGGCGAAAAATCCGCCCTGGCCAAGGCCAACGAGGGGGCGCTAGCTGCTGAAGATCATGACGGAAAGGCGTTGAAGGTCGGAATTGCTTCGCTGATCGGACGGGCTTTGGGGTTGGTCGTCAAATTGTCGATTGCGGTGGGTTGTTTGCTCTACAGTTTTTTCAAACTCCTGGGCGAACTCTGGTAAAGAACCCCTTTTTGCCACAGCGTATCGGTTCGAAATGGGCCTCGCTTGACAGATCCAGGTGTTGGGATATCCTTCATCTTCCGGTTGTGGAGCGGTCTTCGGCACGTCAAGTCCAGGCTTCTCAGGAGAGCAACCGGATTTCTCTGAGATCACTTTTGGTGATCTTCGGACCAGGTTCGCGACTGATTGGGGACGTAGCTCAACTGGTTAGAGTACCGGCCTGTCGAGCCGGTTGTTGCGGGTTCGAGTCCCGTCGTCCTCGCCAGTCGCGAACCTTCTTTTCCCCTCCCTCTGATTTGGATTGACCACTGGCTGTCACGGTTCCATTGGGTGGAGTCGTCTGGCTGCTGCTGCGCTCTACCCTTGCAACCGTCGAGTTGCCAGAGGATGCTTGCCGGGGAATGGAGGCTTTCATGAAGGTCGGTGTTTGCTCCTGGTCTCTTTGCCCTGAAGGTCCAGATGATCTCATCGAGAAGGTACGCGCTACTGGCGTTAACTCGGTGCAGCTTGCGCTCGATCCGATCCGTACTGACTGGGGAGTCGGTGCCTTGACCCAGATCCGGGAGGCGGGAATAGAGATCCTCAGTGGCATGATGGCGATGGAAGGGGAAGATTACTCGACCCTGGAAACGATCCGGGTGACCGGTGGCGTACGACCCGACGAGAGCTGGGATCGCAATCTCGTTTGTGCCGCTGAAAACGCCCGCATCGCCGCCGCCGCTGGAATTTCCCTGGTGACCTTCCATGCCGGCTTCATACCGCACGATGTCGATAATCCAGAACGCGACAAGATGATCGAACGCCTGGTGACCTTCGCTGGCACATTCAATGACGTCGGTTGCCGTGTTGCCCTGGAAACAGGGCAAGAGACAGCCGAGACCTTGCTATCGGTACTCGATGCGATCTGCTTGCCCGACGTGGGTGTCAATTTCGATCCGGCAAACATGATTCTCTACGGTATGGGCGATCCTGTTGCCGCCCTTGATCAATTGTCTCCTCATGTGTTTCAACTGCATGTGAAAGATGCTTTTCCGTCATCCAATCCTGAACAATGGGGGACTGAAGAGCCGGTGGGGACAGGGGCTGTCGACTGGTCCGCTTTCTTCCAGGTACTGCATGATCGACAGATCAACGGAGATCTGGTCATCGAACGAGAAGCGGGTACTCAACGGATCGAAGACGTGGTTCGGGCACGTGAACTGATTAAAGAGTATCGTCGGGAGGCAAACTGATGACGGAGATCGGCATCGGAATCATCGGTTTTGGTTTCATGGGCAAAACTCACCTGGAGGCTTATCAGCGTGCCAGAGAGGCGGGGATCTCCTGTGCTGTGAGAGCCGTATTCAGTCTCGATGATCCCGCCACCGCCATCGGTGGCAACGTCGATACTGGAGCTTCCGCGGCTGTCGATCTCGTCGGGTCAGAAATCCGCGTTCACGATAGTGTCGAAGAATTGCTGTCTTGCGATGACATCGACCTGGTCAGCATCTGTACTCCCACTGACACCCATGTGGATCTTGCCATCGAGTCGTTGACAGCGGGTAAGCACGTATTGTGTGAAAAGCCTGTGGCGCTCAGTTGTGCCGAGGTGGAGCGGCTGTGGAAAGTGAGCCAGGACAGCGGCTTGCTGTGTATGCCGGCGATGTGCATGCGGTTCTGGCCCGGTTGGTCGTGGCTGCGCCAGAGGGTTCAAGACGGAAGCCTGGGGGCGGTGACCAGCGCTTCATTCCAGAGATTCGGTGCTTCCCCGACATGGAGTCAGGACTTTTATCTCGATGAGACGAGATCTGGAGGTGCCCTGACCGACCTTCACGTTCACGATGCAGATTTCATCGTGTCGACCTTCGGGTTGCCCGGCGAGATTTCGACTTGTGGAACCCGTTCTCAACTGGTCACCCAGTATCGTTATCCGTCCGGGCCTGCTTCGGTGATGGCTGAAGCGGCCTGGTATCCCGATCCTGGATATCCCTTCCAGATGAAATATCGAGTCGGGTTCGAGAATTCGGTTGCTGATTTCGATCTTGGTCGTCAGGAGGCGCCGTTGATTCTCTATCGAGGTGGAGAATCAGATGTGATCCAGCTGCCCGAGATCAACGGATATGACGGTGAGGTACGGCACATTCTGGAGGCAGTGGGGCAGCAACAGTCTTCAGTTCAGCCTGACCTGGAGGAGGCCCTTGTGGTGACCCGGGTTCTCGAAGCGGAAGCGCAAAGTCTCGAACAAGGTAGGGCAATTTCCCTGACATGATGATGAAAAACAGGGGACCGGCCTTTGCCGATCCCCTCGTGGAGTTATTCTTCGGTTCTATCTTCCCTCAGGCTCTATCCACATGAAGGATATTCGAGGCAATCCTCTGGGGTTTGATTCTCCGCGATTCCGCAGTCCGGGAAAGGCGCTGGCGGTGGGGCACCATCGGTGAACTGGTATGCGATCACATAGGCCGGATCCGCCACATTGAAAAGACCATCTGCATTGGCGTCTTTGGCCCCGAGGCAGTTATGCGACGGCCCATTGAGGAACTGTTCGGAGAGCATCCAGATCGCATCTGCCACGTCGGAACGAGCATCGGCATTGGCATCACTACGCAAGAATCCAGTGACGCTGACCGCTTCGAGAGTGATGGTACCGTCGCTGGGAGTTGCCGGGATAGAGGCTCCTGAAACCACCATGACGTTGGTGACCTCCGGGTCGCCGAGGGTGTCAGTCCAGGAAAGTGAAGTTGTTTCTCCATCGGTATCCCCGGTCATGGCACCGGCGACTAATTGGTAAGAAACCTCCACGACCGTTTCGGTCGAATCGTATGTAATCGAGTCGGTTCCGGGGATGGAGTAAACGACTCCCAGGGTCCAGCCGTTGCTGTACAGGCTCTCTCCCACGAAGTCGGGGCCAGCACCTGCGTTCAGAGCGGATAATGCCCCTGTCGTTGCTACCCCGGTGGCTTCTAACAGAGTCTCGTCATGTCCCAGGCCCATCGAGAATCCCTGCGTGACATTGGGGTAGGGTGCACCGGCACCGCTGTTGTCAATTTCGCTGATCTGGATCTCTTCGGTGAAGGAAGCATTGCCATCATCCGGGTTGTAGAAAACGGTTTTGTCCGGTGCATCGTAGCTGAATTCAGGATCAGGAATTTCAATCACTTCCATCTCTCCTGAGGTTTGGTCGGGAGTGATCGAGGCTCCTGCGACGACAGCTACCGTGGTGACCGGCGGACTACCGAGTATGTCGCAGAAACTGACCGAATAAGTACCTGCCGCAGCAGCGCTATCGATGGCGTAGTCTGCGCTCGACATCGTGAAACCAAGAGTGCCCGATGGGATCGAGGTTTGGCCCTGGAAGCTGAGCACGACCCCCTGGGTCCAGCCATCGGTAAAGATCGTCAATGTGTTGAAATCGGCTATCGAACTATCCTCTTCGTTGAGCTGCGTAACTGAGGCGACGGAAGTATCATGGCAAAGTCCCAGAGACCAACCTTGGACTGAACCCTCGCCAGTGTTGTCGAGTGTCGCCGTGATGTTCATCGAACCACCGGCAGCAGCGGAATCGCTACTTGCTGTGAAGTCCTGGGCTTGAACAGCAAAACAGGCACCAAATGTCACCAAGAGAGCCAGGGTGTAACGGATAATAAGTTTCATGAAATCGAATACCTCTCGGATGGGATTTCGAAATATTGCCTGATCCTGCAGAGCAGTCCGACATGACAAATGTAATAACAAAGCACTAACAGTGCGNGTATTCGCAATATTCCGGGGTNTGGATAGTCTGTGCAAGTAGAACTTTATGAATACTTCGTAATCACTTAATTTGGTCGTTGGAACGGGTTCGTTTGATTCGGATATTTCGAAACCATAGGCGGCTACCATGTGATTGAAGCTCGATTTGCCCGGTTTCCGGGATGGCTTGAGCACGATCCCAGTAGTTCTCTAATGGAGTTTTATGTACGACCAGTTTGTCATTTAGTTGTACTGTGACGGTTTTGTCTACCATGGAGATCCGAAAGTGATTCCACTGGCCGGCGGGACGATCCGCCGCCAGTAGCGGTTGGGAAGCCGATTGCTGGTTGTTATAGAGTCCCCCCGACCCGACNGGGTTCAGATTTACGTCCCAAATCTGTACCTGGGGACAGCCACGCAGGTAGATGCCACTATCTCCACCCGGTTCGATTTTCCATTCCAGTTCCAGGATGAAGTCGCTGAAATCGTTCGCAGTACAGAGGTGAGAGCCTTTTCCATCGAAACAGAGAACTCCCTCCTGGATACTCCAGTGAGCTCTCATCGACCGATCCGCCTCGCTCTGGGCGAGAGCCAGTTGGTCGGCGGCCATCGAATCCCGGCTGATGGGATTGCCGACCAGTCCCTTCCAACCCGCCAGAGTTTTGCCGTCGAATAAGGAGATCCATTGCCCCTCCTGCACACTGTTTCGGTGCTGTACGGAAGCGAGCCCCTGGCAACCAGAAACGACTAATAGAATCGGCAGCAGCACACCCGACACGGTCGAGAAGATGATTCGATGCGAGTCCATCGGGACCTCCCTGTCGGCCGAAATGATGCCACGATTAGCCCTTCAGAGCCAGCAGGGTGGGCCGTGGCTCCGGTACTGGGGATCGCTTACGATCTGGCCATCAGAATAGCAACCAGAGGTCGCAGGATTCCAACCACGAGTCCGTGAGCGACTGCGTCGGAGGGAGTGTTTGCTTGTCGGAAATAGGTTCAGGAGATTCCGTCGCTGCGCCGATGTCTGGCGATTTGAAGATTCGTCTGTCGCTGATGATGTTTCTCCAGTACGCCATCTGGGGTGCCTGGTTGCCACTGCTGTGGGATTTATTGACCCAGGCAAAAGGATTCGACGGTGCACAGGTGGGCAACATTTTTGCCGTGGGCGCGGTTGGGGCCATCATTGGTCCCTTCATTGCCGGTCAGGTAGCCGATCGGTGGTTCAACACCGAGAAGTTCCTGGCGATCAGCCACATCGCCGGTGGATTNCTCGCCTGGCGACTCGCCTCGGTCGAGGACTATCANACNTTCTTCTGGTTCACGCTCGTTTANTCNNTGATCTACTCTCCGACGCTGGCGTTGACCAACAGCCTGTCTTTTCACCACATCGAGGATCGTGATCGAGACTTCGGCAAGATCCGATTGTGGGGAACCATCGGCTGGATCGTCGCGGGGATCGGTATTGGGCAGTGGCTCCTATATGAATATGCCGGCGGTTCTTCTGACAACGCTAAGGATCCCGCGGTCTACTCCGGCATGGCGGATGCCTTCCGTCTCAGTGGCGGATTGGGCATCGCGATGGGGGTCTTCTGTCTGCTCGGGCTTCCCAAGACTCCACCGAGTCCAGCCGAGGATGGGCCGGAAAACGCGACCATCAAAGCTCTTGGTGAAATCAGTATCCAGCCACTATTGACTCTGTTTCTGATCGCTGTCCCTGTTTCTTGTATCCACCAGTTTTACTTTGTTCATACCGCGCCGTTTCTCAATAACTTCCAGAGTCAACTGGGTGATGCGGGTCTGGCGACTGCTCTCAATTCCGTGTTCGGAATCGGCGGTGGTGGGCTGATGACGATCGGTCAGATGTCCGAGATCATTGTGCTGGCGCTGATTCCGGTTCTGGCAGCTGCTTTCAGTCGCAAGAGTCTGCTGATGATAGGGCTGGTTGCCTACGGATTGCGCATGGCGATCTTCAGTTACGCTCCGATGCTGGGAGCCGGTGGCATGCCTCTGGTAATCCTGGGGGTGGCCCTACACGGTCTCTGCTTCGGCTGCTTTATCTTTGTCGCGTTCATGGTGGTCGATGAGGAAACTTCCAAAGATGTTCGAGCGAGCGCACAAAATCTTTTCAATCTGGTGATCATAGGACTTGGCACCATCGTCGGTAGCAAGATTGCTGCCGGTGTTTCCGGCTGGGCGAAGAGCAGGGTTGCCGAAGGTGATCCCTGGTACGCGCAAACGACTGAGATGTTCCAGGTACCGATGATTGCCAGTGTGGTGTGTTTGGGAATGATGATCATGATGTATCCCTACAGGGGACAGAAAGAGATCTCTTCATGATGCCTGTAGAACCAACCTTGAATCGCCGCGAATTTCTCGGCTGGAGTGCCGGATCGGTGGCCGCCATGGCGAGTTTTTCTGGATGTGGTGGAATCGGCTACGGATTAGTGGGGGATTGGAGTAAAGCTCCTCGGAAGACTTTTTCCATCTCACTGGCCGAGTGGTCCCTTCATCGCTCCATACAGGGTGGGCAGATGACCAATCTGGATTTCCCACGGGTCACTCGTGAGGTGTATGGCCTCGATGCCGTCGAGTACGTCAACTCATTCTTCAAGGACAAGGCCCGCGATGAGAAGTACCTGAACCAACTGAAGAAACGCTGTGACGACCACGGGATCGAGAGCTTGCTCATCATGTGCGACGGGGAGGGACGGCTCGGTGATCCCGACGAGAAGGCGCGGAGCCAGGCGATCCAGAATCATCATCGGTGGGTCGATGCGGCCAAGTTCCTCGGCTGTCATTCGATCCGGGTCAATGCCTCCAGTGCTGGCAGTTATGATGAACAGATGAAGCTGGCCGCCGATGGCCTGGCCCGGCTCACAGAATACGGAGCCTCACAGGGTCTCAATGTCATCGTCGAGAATCACGGTGGCCTCTCTTCCAATGGTGCCTGGCTCGCCGGAGTGATGAAAACGGTCAATAACCCCCGTTGCGGAACCCTTCCTGACTTTGGCAACTTCAACCTTGGCGGCGGCAAGACCTATGATCGTTATCTCGGGGTCCAGGAATTGATGCCATTTGCCAAGGCGGTCAGTGCCAAGAGCCACGCCTTTGATGAGGCGGGCAACGAGACCAAAACCGATTACCGCAGAATGATGAAGATCGTACTGGATGCGAAATACCACGGCTTTGTAGGCATCGAGTTCGAGGGCGGGGGAGCGGAAAAGGACGGGATCCTGGCGACCAAGANCCTCCTGGAGAAGGTTCGCGACGAGTTCTCTGCCAGTTAAAATAGAAATTAGAAACCATTCCAAGAAGGAGAATGATATGGAACACAAGGATCCGATGAATCCGGCTGGTTCGGACCGCCGAGATTTCCTCAAAGGTGCTGCGGTCGCTGCCGGGGCGATAGCCATGACTGGCTGTAACCTGCCAGGTTCCGAACGAATTGTTGCTTCCCCGGGCGCGATTTCCAAAGCTTCGGGACGAACCCCTGTTGGCGATGACGGGCTGGTCCGGATGGCGGTGATCGGTACCGGTGGAATGGGTGGCGGGCACATCGATTCGTTCCTGCGCTTTGCCAAGAAGGGTGAGGAGAAGGTCGAGATCGTTGCGGTCTGTGACGTCAATCACAAACGCCGCGCCGTGGCCGAGAGCAAGATCAACAAATCTCAGGGCGGTCAGTGTGCCATCTACAACGACTATCACGAACTGCTTGCCCGCAAGGACATCCATGGTGTTCTGATCGCTTCACCGGAACACTGGCATGCTCAGATGGCCGAAGATGCGCTGATGGCAGGAAAAGACGTCTATCTCGAGAAGCCGATGACGCTTCGTTTGCCGGAAGCACTTCGCTTGCGTCAGGTGATACTTGCGAATCCAGATATGCTGATCCAGATCGGCACCCAGAAGATCATGTTGCCCAAGTACAAGGCCGCCCAGGAGATGATAGCTCGCGATGCCATCGGCAAGCCGACCTTCAGCCAGACCTCTTACTGTCGGAACTCCAGGGATGGCGAGTGGCTCTATTACGGCATCGATCCCGAGTGGCAGCCGGGTGTCAACGTGGACTGGGAACGCTGGTGTGGACCTGCCGGCATCAGGCCGTGGGATCCAGCGCTCTGTGCCCGCTGGCGTCGTTACAAGGATTTCTCCACCGGCATCGTCGGTGACCTGCTGGTCCACGAGATCACTCCGCTGATGATGGCTCTCGATCAGGGTTGGCCGACTCGGGTGGTCGCCACCGGTGGTCACTACGTCGACAAGGCGATGGAGAACCACGACCAGGTCAATCTGCAGATCCAGTTCGAGAAGGGGCATACGCTGATCGTGGCCGGCTCGACCTGTAACGAGAATGGCCTTGAGACGATGATTCGCGGCCACGAGGGAACGATTTACCTCGGTGGTGGCAACTGCAAGATGGTTCCGCAGCGGCTGTTTGCCGATGACGTCGAGCCCGAAGAGGTGATCTGCGAAAACATCGGCAATGACCAGGACGCGTTACGCAAGAACTGGCTCGATTGNATCCGGACCCGTCGTCAACCCGACTCCAATGTCGATCTCGGGACCAAGGTGATCGTTGCGGTCGACCTGGCGACCCGTTCGATGTGGGAGGGGAAAGCGTTCGAGTTCGATCCTGCCTCCATGACCGCCGAGAGTATCGGCTAGTCGGGGCGGGAGAAGAGGTATGCTGCACAGGGGTGCCCTCCCGGCGATGGGAACTCGGTTCGAGATTGTCGCCGGGGGGGAAGATCCCCTCCTGCTTCGCGCTGCAGTAGAACAGGCGTTCGAGGAGATCTCGATCTGCCACCGCCTGTGGAACGTTTTTTCCCACCAGAGTTTGCTGGCGAGAATCCACGCCGAGGGCCATCAACGGCCCGTTCCCATCGATGGCCTTACCCTCGATTTATTGCTGCAATGTGCCCGTCTCCATGAAGAGACCGGGGGTGCTTTCGATCCGGTCATCGGTGCAGACCTTGCGGCGGCAGATCCGCGCCGAGAAGGTGTCGACGGAGTCGCTCCTCGCGATGGCTTCGACGGCATCGATNTCGATCCGGTAGCCGCCACGGTTCGGTTGCTGGAACCGCGTTTGAGGTTTGACCTGGGAGCGATTGCCAAGGGCTATGCCTGTGATCTGGCCGCTCAGATCCTGCGAGACGCTGCGGTTTCCAGTGCCTTGATTCACGGTGGAACCAGCAGTGTCGTCGCCGTCGGCGCGCCACAGGGGCGAGCAGACTGGGCCATCGAGGTCAAAGGCCATGACGGAAATCCGATTCGATTGCGCGATCACTGCCTTGCGGTCAGTTCTCCAGCAGGGGGTGGTGGGGGCGGTCATATCGTTGATCCTGGCAGCGGAGACAGAATCTCTTGCGAGAGCCCTGGAGCACTCGTCATCGGTGCCAGTGCCACCGATTGCGACGCCTGGTCGACCGCTCTCACNGTGACCGGATTTGACAACGAGCTGGTGCGACGGATGCCGCCAGTCCTCAAGGGGTATCCACTCGAACCGGATCCAACGGCACACAAGCAACCGGGAGCAGTGACTCCCGTGGAAGAGGTACGATGCAAACCGATCGTAGAGATTTTCTGATCCAGGGAGCCGGTGCTCTGGCCGGGTTCGCNCTCCTGCCCGGTCTTGAAACGATGGCTGCGACCGCTCCGAAAGGATATCCAGTGGCGATTGTCGGAATGGGTCGTCAGGGCAGGGCCATCGCCGCAGAACTGCAGAAGCTGGGTGCCACCATCGTGGCGGTTTGTGATTCCGATGAGCCGCGACTGAGAAGTGCCAAGAGACGCGTTGCGGATGCGACTTCCTATTCGGATGTAGAGCAACTGTTGGCCAAGGAATCCGCGGTAGAGGCAATTTTCGTGGCGACACCGACCCATCTCCATCGGTCGATCAGCGAAACGGTGATCGCGGCCGGAAAGCACGTTTACTGCGAAGCACCTCTGGCCCACACCCTGGAAGATGCTCGAGCCATCGCGGCGGCATCACGATCGAATGATCGGGTTTTTCAAGTGGGACTACTGGCCCGTTCCAACCCGGTATATTCGCTAGCTCGTTCCTTTTTCCGTACCGAAGCTTTTTTGAAACTGGTTTCGATGCGAGCACAGAACTCGCGCAAGACTTCCTGGAGACAAGCCGCCTCCACTGCAGAACGTCAGGCTCGGCTCGACTGGCGTCTCGATCCTGCCGTTTCGCTCGGTCTTCCCGGTGAATGGGGTACTCATCAATTCGATGTCATTCACTGGTTTACCGGTCAGTATCCGGTCCGGGTGTCGGGNCGCGGTGGTGTCTTCGTCTGGGAGGACGGCCGCAAGGTCGCCGATACCGTTAACTTGATACTGGAGTTTCCGAAGGGGCAATGCCTCGAATACCAGGCAACGTTGGGAAACTCCTACGGGGGACGCTACGAGGTGCTGCACGGAGTCAACTCCGCCTTCAAGCTGGCCTGGAGCCATGGCTGGATGTTCAAGGAAGCGGATGCGGCCACTCAGGGGTGGGAAGTGTATGCCAACCGCCAGCGGTTCTTCAANGATGAGGGGATCACCCTCATCGCCGATGCGACCAAGCTCGCCAGTCAGAACAAGTTGAAGGACGGGATCGGTCTTCCCAACGATTCACTCCATTATGGGGTTGCCGATTTCCTGTTGAGTTGTTCGGAACAACAAAAGGTCAAGACCGGTGTCGGCGAAGGTTTGCGTGCCACTGCGGTTGGAATCGCTGCACAGCGCGCCATCGTCGAGGGTGGTGTCATCGAGATCTCTGCTGAAGACCTGAAGGAGGCGTAACGCCATGGCTCTGCTGCCATCGTCTGGGGCTGGCCTCCAATCGCAACCGACCGGAATCCGGGTCGGTCTCACCGGTCTGGTACTGGTGTTGTTGATCGGGTTGTGTGCCAGTGCCGTTCATCTGGTGAANCACTACCAGAATCGTGACGAACTGCCCGATTTTAGCCTCGATGACATCCGCGGTGCCTATCACGGTATCAACAGTCCCGGATTACTGGGCAGTGCTCTCGATCGAGGCCATCCGGAATCGCTCCCGGCGTCCCAGAAGCAGATACTGATCGATTGGCTGGGAGGAGGTCGCATCGTGGAAGACTACGACAGCCTTGACCTGGAAATCCCACCAGCGGAGATCATCGACCAGCAGTGTATGGAGTGTCATACCCGAGCTGCTGGTGCTGAAGCGGGCAGCTTGAAGCCGCCGTTGGACTACTTCGATGACATCCAGGAGATCGCCTTTTCACGCAAGATATTGCCGACTCCGGTAGCGGTACTGGCGGCCAGTACCCACGCTCATGCTCTCGCTCTGTCGATCCAGGGCATGGTGGTGGCGGCTCTGGCGTTGCTGACACGTTGGCCTCGGGCCTGGATCTCNCTGCTGATCGCGATCATGGGGGTAGGCCTTGTTGGCGATGTAGGGGGTTGGTGGCTGGCCCGATTCAGTCCATCCTGGGCGCTGTGCATCGTGGTTTCTGGAGCCGCCTACAGCATTGGCCAGGGGATTCTGCTGGCCGGAGTGCTGGCGGATCTGTGGTTACCGGGGACAAAGAGACAGAAGGACTGAAGGTGCTGAACCTGGACAGAAGGAGGCGAAATGACGAACAATGATCCCGTGGCTCAATCCGGCCAGAACGAACCGACTCGGAGGCAGTTTTTGAAGGGTGCGGCAGCTGTTTCTGCTGCCTCTTTGTTGGCCCCGACTCTTTCTGCCGGTGGGGTCCATGCCGACGGATCGGATGTGATCCGAGTCGGTTTGATCGGGTGCGGTGGTCGAGGTTCTGGCGCCGCGAACAATTGCGTTTCTTCCTCTGACGGGGTCAAGATCACTGCCATGGCGGATCTGTTCCGTGACCGGCTCGACTCAAGTCGCAACAATCTCAAGGGACTTGGTAATCGATTCGATGTTCCGGAAGAGCGTTGTTTTGTTGGTTTCGATGCCTACAAACAGCTTCTGCAGTCGGACGTCGACATGGTGATTCTCGCCACACCTCCTGGTTTCCGACCGATTCATTTCGAAGCTGCGGTGGCTGCCGGCAAGCATGTCTTCATGGAAAAACCGGTCGCAACCGATGGTCCGGGTATCCGCAGGGTTCTGGCTGCCGCGAAGGTGGCCAAGCACAAAGGCCTCGGTGTGGTTGCAGGAACCCAGCGTCGCCATCAGAAAGGCTACATCGAAACGATGCAGCAGATTCACGATGGTGCCATCGGGGAGCTGATCGGAGCGCAGGTGTACTGGAACCAGGGTGGGCTGTGGGCGGTCAAGAAGACGCCCCAGATGACCGACATGGAATGGCAATGCCGCAACTGGCTCTACTTTGCCTGGGCCAGTGGAGATCACATCGTCGAGCAGCACATCCACAACATCGATGTGATGAACTGGGCCTTCGGAGGGCCACCAGAGAAAGCTCTCGCGATGGGGGGCCGTCAGGTTCGTACCGGTGACGAGTACGGGCACATCTTTGACCATTTTGCCGTCGAGTATGTCTATCCCGGTGGTGTTCGAACCCTCAGTGAGTGCCGTCAGATCGATGGTTGCTGGAATCGGGTTTCCGAGAAGATCATCGGTACTCGAGGAGTGGCCAACCCGTCGGGCCGGATCACCGGTGAGACGAACTGGAGTGCTCCTGGAGGTGGCCGCAACGCATATGTTCAGGAACATGCCGATCTGATCGCCAGTATCCGCAAGAACGAACCCCTCAACGAGGCGGAGCGAGTCGCGATGAGCACCTTGACCGCCATCATGGGGCGGATGAGTGCCTACACCGGCAAGGAAGTGACACTCGATTTCGCCCTGTCTTCCCAGGAGAGTTTGGTTCCTGAGAGATGGGAGTTCGGTCCGTTGGCGATGCCCGAGGTTGCGGTTCCAGGGCGTACCCGGCTCATCTGATCGAGGCCACTGATAGGAAGAGGAAATTTGGATCGCAGGACCTTCATCTCGATGACGGCGCTGGGTGTACTGGGCAGTTCCCTGGGAAGGGGAATGGAGATGGCATCATCCGAATTTGTTCGGCGTGAGCCTCGGCTCAAGAAATCTCTCAAGATCGGAATGGTCAAGGTCGGAGATTCGATACTGGAGAAGTTTCAAATCCTGAAAGAGCTGGGCTACGACGGAGTCGAACTCGATTCCCCTTCTTCGCTCGATTGGCGCGAGGTATTGCGCGCCAAGGCGCAGACAGGTCTCGAAATTCCTGGTGTGGTCTGTTCGACTCACTGGGGAAAGCCCCTTTCTTCGCCCGATGAAAAAGTCCGTCGAGAGGGCATTGAAGGGATCGAGACCGCACTGCGAGATTGCTGCCTCTATGGAGGTACTACGGTTCTCGTTGTACCTGGCGTCTGTAAAGATGGCGTTTCTTATGAGCAGGCCTGGCAACGGTCGACTGCGGCGCTGACTGAAGTTCTTCCACTGGCCGAAGAGCTGGGTATTCGCATCGCGTTTGAAAATGTATGGAACGATTTCATCACCGATGCCGACGAGGCGGTCCGATATGTCGATCAGTTCGAGAGTCCCTGGGTCGGGTGGTATTTCGATGTCGGAAACATCGTTCGTTACGGTCGGCCACCGGAATGGGTGAAAAAACTGGGTACTCGAACGATCAAGCTCGATATCAAGGACTACTCACGAGCATTGATGGAAAAGGACGGAGTCTGGGCTGGTTTCCGCTGCAAGATAGGAAGTGAAGATTCTTCCGCTGAATGGGCTGCCACGATGCAGGCCCTCGATGAGGTGGGATATCGAGGTTGGGGATCTGCAGAGGTTTCTGGTGGCGAACGTGAGCGTCTTGCCGACATTGCCAGGCGTATGGACGACGTCGCTTCGCGCTAGGCTTCGTTGGGTTCATCCTCTATCATCTAGATCGTGTAGCGGGTTCATTGAATTGTGCCTAAATTGGCTCCTAGCAGGGGGTATTCTGTGATTGATCATTCCCGATATGTTGCCGCATCGATCCTGATCGTGGCGCTTCTCGTTTCTGGTAGCGTTGCGGGTCAGGCTCTCGAGAACTGGATCAACTGGGAAAGCCCTCCGGTCCATCCCCTCGATCTTGTTCCAGGTAATGAGCTGCTACTGGCGACCAACACCGCAGATGGCTACCTGGAGGTGCACGATATCACTTCGGGGAATCCGCAGCCGCTGATGTCGATTCCGGTCGGTCTGGACCCGGTTTCGGTGCGTGCGCGCAATGCTACCGAAGCGTGGGTCGTGAACCGAATCTCCGACTCGATCAGTGTTGTCGATCTGGTGGAGGGCTCGGTACGCTGGACGCTGCTTGTCGAGGATGAGCCGGCCGATATCATCTTTGCCGGAAATCCGGAGCGTGCCTACGTGTCCTGCTCGGGGACCGATGCGATCCTGGTATTTGATCCCGAAGACCTCANCGCGGCACCGACTCGAATTTCCATCGTCGGTGAAGAGCCACGTGGATTGGCCAAGAGTCCCGACGGAAATACGGTGTACTGCGCCATCTTTGAATCGGGCAATGGCACCACCNTGCTGGGCGGTGGATTCGATCCAGGGGCCGTCGGCGGTGGCAACGGTGTGGTCGGATTTCCTCCCAACGTGGTGAACGATCCTGCTGGTCCCTACGGCGGAGTCAATCCTCCGCCCAATAATGGCACCGGTTTTGAGCCACCATTGAACCCTGCGGTCGGCGTTCCACCTCCGGTTGCGTTGATCATTCAGCGCTTCGACGATGACGTGTGGCTCGATGACAACGGAACCGATTGGGGACCGCTGGTCAGTGGCCCGCAGGCAGCTCTATCTGGTCGTCCCGTGGGTTGGGATCTGGCCGACCATGATGTTGCGGTGATCGATACCAGTGATGATTCGGTGACATACATCAAGACTCTGATGAACATTTGCATGGCCATCGCTGTGCGTCCTTCCGATGGAGCCATCTCCGTGGTCGGAACCGAGGCACATAACCTGATCCGCTACGAACCGAACATCGAGGGGCATTTCATCGATATAGTACATGCCCTGATTCCCGCCGCTGGCGGCAGCGTTCCTTCGATCGAAGATCTCAATCCACACCTTCCTCCCGGGGGAAGTAACATTCCGCCCGATGAGCGTGTTCTGAGTCTGGGAGATCCCCGTGCCATCGTCTGGAGTTCTGACGGCGAGATTGCCTACGTGGCCGGAAAAGGCTCCGGGAACGTGATCCAGATCAGTGACGACGGATCCAGAAACCAGTCGATTACTCCCTTTGACGTTGGGGCGGGAGCGACCGGGTTAGCGCTCGATGAAGCCAGGGGCAGACTGTACGTCCTGGAACATTTCGATGCTTCGGTAGCCGCAATCGATCTACAGAGTGCCACCGTCAGTGGGCGGGTGAATCACCATGATCCGACCACTGAGGAGGTAATCGCTGGCAGACCATTTCTCTATGACACCCATCTGACCTCTGGAATGGGGCAGGTCTCGTGCGCCTCCTGTCACGTGGATAGTCGTACAGATCGGCTCTCCTGGGATCTGGGTAACCCCTCCGGTGAGATCGAACCTTTCAATGATATTTGTAACATGGCGTTGCCGATTCCTGGTGCCCTTGATTGTGATGATTTCCATCCGATGAAGGGTCCGATGTTGACCCAGACGATGCAGGACATCATCGGCAAGGAACCTCACCACTGGCGCGGTGATCGCTTTGGTATCGAAGCCTTTGGTGGTGCTTTTATATCGGTCAATGCGGCTGATGGGCCGCTTGTGGGCGAAGAGATGCAAGAATTCGAAGGATTTCTTGCCAGCATTCATTTCCCGCCCAATCCATTCCGCACATTAACCAACGGTTTGCCCACTTCGTTACCGCTCGACGGACACTACACCACCGGTCGCTTTGCCCCCGAGGGATTACCCCTTGGACCGGGCAATGCAGTGACGGGATTAGCGGATTACCGTGAAGCAGCGNTNGGCCTCGATGGGGGCTTGCAATGCGTCTCCTGTCACACTCTTCCGACTGGCATCGGTCCCAATGCGTTTTTCAACACCGGATTCGTGATGGAAGAAATTCCAGATGGGCCTTTCGGAGAAAAGCACCACGGTATCGTCAGTGTTGATGGATCAACCCAGAGAAACATCAAAATTCCGCAGCTCAGAAACCTCTACAAACGCACCGGCTTCAACATGACGCAACAGTTGAATACGAATGGTTTTGGATTCGTACACGACGGCAGTGTTGATTCCATCGAGAGGTTCATTAGCGAGCCGGCTTTCGACGTCACCAGTGACCAGCAAATCGCTGATATGACCGCATTTATGCTCGCATTTTCTGGGTCCGATCTGCCGGAGGGTAGTAATTCAAACCCGTTGGAGCCAGTGGGGAGCTTGAGCCTGGACAGTCATGCCGCAGTGGGTAAGCAAATCACTCTAGACGAGTCGAACCGAAACGATCCTCAGCTGTTGGCGGCGATTGAAACAATTCGTAGTGAAGCCGCTCTCGGCAGAATCGGCTTGATCGCCAAATCGCTTCGCAACGGGGTCATGCGGGGTTGGGTTTATCTCGGTGCGGTCGATCTGATGCAGTCCGACATCATCGGAGAGGCCCCCAGCTTGACCGACCTGATCAACTCTGCAGTCTCTGGCGAAGAATTGACCCTGATGGCGGTGCCAGTCAATTGTGCGATCCGGATGGGAATCGATCGCGATGCCGATGGGTATTTCGACGGAATGGAGCTACTGGCCTGCTCGGATCCTGCCGATCCGCTTTCGATACCAGGATCCTGTAATGGCATCTTTTTTATACGTGGAGACAGTAATGGAGATAACTCTCTCGATATCTCTGATGCGGTGAAAACCCTGGAGATTCTCTTCAGCAGTGGTGTTGGGACCGCATGTGAAGATGCCATCGATGCCAACGATGACGGTTTGATCGATATTGCTGACCCGGTGCGTTTGCTCGACTACCTGTTCGTGGGTGCGCCTGAGCCGCCAGCGCCGGGTGCCCAGTGCGGAGAGGATGAGACCGGCGACGCACTGGTTTGCCTGCAGAGTATCTGCCCCTGAGGGTCAGATCGATCAGGGGTTCAGTGGCCAGAGTATCGGGATGAGGAATCCTGCGACCGCCCAGATGATGATCACCAGGGGTGCTCCGACTCGGGCAAAGTCTCCAAATCGATAGCCCCCGGCACCATAGACCAGGGTGTTGGTCTGATATCCGATCGGTGTCAAAAACGAGAGGGATGCGCCAAAGGCCACCGCCATCACAAACGGTATCGGGGAGACATCGAGTTGGTTAGCGATCTGAAGGGCGACCGGGACCAGGACCGCTGCCACCGCTGCATTGGAAATCATCTCGGTGAGCAATGCCGCACCGATCAAGGTCACCACGATGAGACCCTGAGCACCAAGAATTGGTTTCAGGTCGACGATGAGTTCGGCCAACCATTGGGCAGTTCCGCTGCTTTGCATCGCGTTGCCCAGCGCCAGTGTCCCTGCGATCAGCACCAGCACCTTCCACTGCACTGCTTCGTAAGCTTTTGTTCCACTGATACAACCGGTCAATACCATCGCTACCGCTCCGGCTAAAGCGATTGTGGCCATCGGAAACACTTGCGTGGCTAGCATTCCGATGACCCCGATCAGAATCAGAATGGCGAGAGGTGCCTTTTTCTCTCGAACCAGTACGTCGTCGACGCCAGACATCAGCACCAGTCCCTCTTCGCCACGGATTCGATCGAGGCCGCCGGGAGTGCCCTGGATGAGCAGTACATCGCCGATCCGCAGTGGATGTTCACTAATTTTACTGCGCATGTGCATACCGTGACGCTGGATCGCCAGTACATGGAGACCGAATCTACGGCGCAGTTCCACCGAACCGAGAGGCTGTCCGACATAGTGACTGCTGGGGAGCACCAGCAGTTCAGCCAGCTGAGCTTCTTTCTCCGTAGCAGTTCCCTGTGTCTCAGAAACGATTTCCGCCAAGCTCGCGACATCCGGTTTTTCCTGCAACTCCATCAGGTTTTCTATGGTGCCGGAAATCACCAGGGCATCGCCGAGTTGAAGTACCTGGTTTTCGAGTGGTGGCCAGATGATCTCTTCACCACGGATGATCTGGAGGATTCGGACCTTGCCGGAAGAAGCCAGCAGAGTGTCACCGAATCTCTTTCCGATCAGGTCGCCGCCCCTCACTTCGATCTCAGTGATGTATTCCTTATGCCTCCTGTCGCCACCGAGACTTGCCAGCGAGGTGATGGTCTGACGCTCGGGTATCAGGCGTGGGGCGACCGTGAGCAGGTATACAAATCCGATGGCTGCCAGGATCAGACCCAGTTTTGTGAACTCGAACATCCCCAGTTCGATTTGGGCACTCTCCCGTGCGATGGAGGCGACCAGGATGTTGGTGGAGGTACCGATCAGGGTACAGGTTCCACCAAGAATGGCAGCATAGGAGAGTGGGATGAGAATCGTCGATGGATTGACACCACTGCGTAGACAGGTTCCGAGCACCACCGGGATGAACATTGCAACGACCGGTGTGTTGTTGAGGAAGGCGCTGGCAATCAGCACGATGATCAGGATCAGCGCTGTCAGAACGCGATTGTTTCCGCGGCTCCATTCCTGGAGGTGGTTGGAGAGAAAACCGAGGGCACCGGTGCGCAACAATCCTTCACTGACGATGAACAGTGCGCCGACACCGATGACAGCCGGGTGGCCGAANCCACGGAGAGCTTCATCGATGGGGAGGATTCCCGATATGGTGAGGATAAGAAGTANTAGAATNGCGACCACATCGACGGCAAGGAGCTCACTGGCGAACAGCAACATCGCTACAGCCAGCAGTAGCAGGACCTGGATGATTTCCGGAGTCACGCTTGCCTCTTCTCTGTCGACTCGGTAGCGGTGGTCTGCTTTCCATCGGCTCGTTTCGGCTGAGAGGATAACGGGACGGACTCCCGTCACTCCAGTCGTTTATCGAGCCAGTAACGCTTCATCGACGAGAAAGAGCACTGAGGATCGTCTACCGTGCTGTTTTTCGACGTCAGGATTTTGCCAGCCCGCGGCTTTTGATCACTTTTGAAGCTGCTTCCTCACCGAATCGAAGTCTCCAGTGGCGAGAGCAAGGCTTCCCGGAAGGTGACAGAAGTACGGCCGATAGCTCCTGACGACACCAGGTACGGAAATGAGTCTGGATGAACTTGGCCGGGAACGACTTGAGAAGTGCCGACAACTGTCGATGATCTGTGGATCACCGAGAGGCACTGAGCAGAGCAGCTGGGTCGAAGAGATTTCGGGAATGACAAACAGAGGGGGAAAACTTGGAGGTCGGCGCGAAGGAAATGCCTATGGGAAAAAGTAACAAGAAAAAGAAGAAACGTGATCGTCAGGCGTTTCTTGCCAACAAACATGACTTGTACCAGAAGGCCGTTCAGGAGCCGGAAGCAGACACCGAGTTCATGGAGAAGGTGTTTCGAGACAAATTCAAGCATACCCCTTTAGTTATGCGTGAAGATTTCTGTGGAACCGGTTTTTTGTCGGCGACCTGGGTTGCAGAAAAAAAGGAACGCCGAGCCATCGGCTACGACCTTGATCCGGACACTGTGAACTGGGGCGTTGAGAATAATTTGTCCGATCTCGATAGCGATCAGCGTTCTCGGATCGAACTTCGTATCGCTGATGTTCTGGATGCGCCGAAGGAACCAGTCGACATCGTTTGTGCCATGAATTTCTCATGGTGGATCTTCAAGAAACGAAATCAACTGCTCAAATACTTCCGCTCGGTTCGTTCCAGCCTCCTGGACGAGGGCCTGTTCGTGCTTGACATGTACGGTGGCAGTGAGGCTTATGAAGAAATGGAAGAAGAGCGAGAGAAAGAAGATTTCAGTTATATTTGGGATCAGGAAAAGGTCTGTGGCATCACCGATGAAGTGCTTTGTCACATCTCGTTCCACTTTCCCGATGGCTCGAAGATGAAGAAAGCCTTCACCTACGACTGGCGTCGCTATGGTATGCGGGAAACCCAGGAGATTCTTATCGATGCGGGTTTCTCGAGCGTCGAAGTCTACTGGGAGGGGACCGATGAGGATGGCGAGGGAGACGGGGAGTTTACCCTGCAGACCGAGGCGGAAAATTCCGAGGCCTGGATTGCATACCTGGTGGCAATTCCCTAGATATGGTTTGACCTGAGGGCACGACTTACGCTCGCCACGACCCACATTTTTACTGCGATTTCTTGTCGTTCCAGTACCCGGGTGGCTGCCCACAAGGTGGCTCCGGTGGTCCGAACATCATCCACCAGGATGACTGACCTGGTTTGCCGTCGTTTTCTTTGTCTTTGTTGGTCATGTAAGAAGAAACTGGATTCGGCCAACCTCCGTCTGTCTGAAGCCGAGAGAGAAACCTGGGGCCGAGATCCTTTGCGACCGAGCCAGCGGTGATATTCGAGTCCCAGTAAATTGGCCAGCGGAATGGCGATTCTCTGGGACAGGGGGATTCCATGTGTGAATTGTCGTCGTTTCGATCTGGGGATGGCGAGCACCACTGGCTTGCGCGGTTGCTGCTCGAAAATCGTAGTTTCTCGGATCAGCAAGGCCAGTTCCTGAGCGAGTAGATGGGCCAGATGGTCTTTATGGCCGGTTTTTGCAGCGAGGATCAATTTTCTTATCGTCCCTTCATGTTGGGAAAGGTGAATCAGCGGTCGCAACGGGCTTTGATGGTGGCAACCGGGACAGCGTTCCAGGGGAGCGCCGGGCTGGTGTAGGCAGCGTCGACAGAGAGCGGAACGGAGCGGAAGATCTTGGCTACAGGGGCCACACAGAGTCCTGTCTGACAGTGGCGGAGCCTGGCACAGACGACAGGTTCTGGGCAGCACAAGATCGACAAGAGAACGGAGGACCGCAAGTGGCCGAGGGACGACCGCCGTGTCGACTCCGGGCGGTCGATCTGGACAGTCAAGGTCACTCACGCTATCTTCGGCCGCTGTGCCGGTGTAGCTCAGTTGGTAGAGCAAAGGAATCATAATCCTTGGGTCCGGGGTTCGAGTCCCTGCGCCGGTACCAATTTGGTCCTGCAACTCCCGGTCGACCTGGTCGATCGGGAGTTTTTCGTAGTTGCTCTGCCCCATTTGCTACACGATCCTTCCGGTACCGAGCCAGCTACGAAAGAGTCTGGTCTTGTGAGATAAAGAGAGCGCCAGATCAACTCACTGTGCAAGATACTGGCCGCTGCAACCACAGTGCGGGGAAAGGGGATCAGCCATCATTTCTGATGATTCGGTTCCGGTCGATCCAGAACGGCCAGTCGTCGATTCCGAACTGGTGAGGAAGACCGCGCGTCTGGCACGTCTTGAGGTCTCCGATGAGGAGGTCCCTGCCATGGTCCATCACATGGAACGGATTCTGGACCTGGTCGAGACCCTCCGATCCGTGGAGATCCCGGCCGACCTGTCGATCGACGATAATGCACGGACCGTCGTCGTTACTCAGTTGCGAGCGGATGAGTCCCTGGAGGAGTCTTCGCCGGGCGGTCCACGTGATCAGGAATCCATCGGNAAGAATGCTCCCGATTGGCGCGACGGTACCTTCGTGACNCCTCGTGTGGTCGGGTAGGGGGTTGCGGTGAATCCTTCAGTGCAATTCCCGCCGCGCGAGGCAACCGTTCAGGAAACCCAGCAGTGGATCTCCGACGGTCACTGCAGCAGCCAGCAACTGGTTTCTGGTTATCTGCAGTTTCTTGAAGGNGAGGGAAGAGAGCTGGGAGCTGTCGTCGAGACATTTTCTGCTGAGGCACTGGAAGCGGCCAGTGCCAGCGATGAAAGACGCAAAATTGACGCGCTACTGGGTCCCCTCGATGGCATTCCATTCACGGTAAAGATGAACATCACGACTGCCCTGGGGACCACCGATGCGTCGAGTTCTATTCTGGCTGGATTCCAAGCGGGAGAAGATGCGACGGTAGTTCGACGGTTGCTGGCAGCGGGTGCGATTCTGGTCGGTAAAACCAGCTGCGATGAGTTTGCCATGGGAGCCTCCAACGAATCGTCCTGTCATGGGGTGGTGGGGAACCCCTGGGATCGTTCCAGGGTCCCCGGTGGATCGAGCGGTGGGGCAGCAGCGCTGGCTGGTTGCCATGGTTGGGCATTTCACCTCGGTAGCGATACCGGCGGTTCGATCCGGCTTCCTGCTGCGTTCTGTAGTGCTACCGGGCTCAAACCAACCTGGGGTCGGGTTTCTCGTCGCGGCCTGATCGCCTTTGGTTCGAGTCTCGACCAGATCGGGCCTTTGGCCCGCGATGCTAACGACTGTTCCCTGGTCCTCGATTGCATCGAGGGGGCAGATCCGCTCGATTCCACATCGCTTCACCGGCATGAAGAATCGCGCCAACCGATCAAAAAGGTCGCTCTCGTCTCTGAAGGATTTGGTGCCGGAATCGATGACTCGATCACCGCTGCGGTACGATCCGCAGCGGAGGTGATGGAGCANCGAGGCATCGAGATCACGGAAGTCTCTTTGCCCCAACTTCATGCTGCCAATGCCTGTTACCAGGTGATCGCTACTGCCGAAGCTTCTTCAAATCTGGCCCGATACGATGGAGTTCATGTTGGCTGTCGTGTTGAGGGAGAAGATCTTCAGCAACTTTATGAGAGGAGCCGACGTGCCGGATTCGGGGTCGAAGTTCGTCGCCGGATCTTGCTCGGTACCTTCGTACTTTCTGCTGGATATCGGGATGCCTACTACTCGAAGGCACAGGCGGTGCGAGATCTAATTCGCCAGGGAATTGATTCTGCTCTGGAGCAAGTGGATGCACTGCTGCTTCCTGTTTCTCCTTTTCCGCCGTTTACCATCGGAGAGCGGATCGATGATCCCATCGCTCTGTACGCCTGTGACATCCTGACCGTGACGGCAAACCTGGCTGGGGTGCCGGCATTGGCACTCCCATGTGCCTTTGACGAAGTGGGTTTACCGATTGGAATGCAACTGATGGGAGCGCGAGGAAGTGACCATCGACTGCTTCAGTTTGGTCAGCAGTGGCAGCATTGGACCGCGCATCATAGAGATCTACCCGTAGGGAGCGTCTCATGAGCTGGCAAACGGTAGTAGGACTTGAAATCCATGCGCAGATGTCGACTCGCAGCAAGATGTTCTGCGGCTGTCTCAGAGAAACCGGGCAAGATCCAAATCAGAACATCTGTCCGGTGTGTACCGGTTGGCCCGGAGCTTTGCCGGTCATCAACGAGGTAGCTGTTCGCTGTGCAATTCGTGCTGCGATCTGTCTCGATTGCTCGATCCAGAACGAAAGCCGCTTTGATCGCAAAAACTACTTCTATCCCGATCTGCCCAAGGGTTACCAGATCAGTCAGTTCTATCGCCCGTACGCTCTCGGCGGATCGATCACCTTCGAGCGCGAGGATTCCAGTGCCGGAAACTTGCCGCTGGTTCGCATTCATATGGAGGAAGACGCCGGTAAATCGATTCATTCCTCAGATGGCACTAGCCGCATCGATCTCAATCGCTGTAGCAGTCCCTTACTGGAGATCGTCACCGAACCACTGGCGATGAGCGGGGTCGAGGCGGCTTCATGCGTTCGTTCGTTACGACATCTTCTTCGCTGGGTGGGGGTATGCGATGGAGACATGGAGAAAGGNAATTTGCGCTGTGATGTGAATGTTTCGGTGCGTCCAGATGCTTCAGCGGATCTTGGAACCAGGACGGAGTTGAAGAATCTCAATTCCTTCGTATCGATCCAGAGATCAGTAGAAGTGGAATCGCAACGCCAGGTCGAGATTCTGGAGAATGGCGGGACGATTCGACAGGAAACACGCATGTGGGATCAAGATCGTGAAGTGACCGAAGAGATGCGCGGGAAAGAAGATTCTCCCGACTATCGCTATTTTCCAGAACCAGATTTGCCAGTGGTCATCATCGAACAGGCCGACATCAATCAGGAGTTAGATTCCTTACCGGAGTTGCCGCAACAACGGCATCAAAGATATGTAGAGGATTTGGGAATCGCTGAAAGAGAAGCGACACCGATCCTCGCGCGTCGCCAAAACGGAGAGTTTTTCGACGCTCTGATGGCTGCTGGCTTGTCCGCAGCTCAGGCTTCAAACTGGTTTCGCGGTGAAGTGCTACGGCACCTCAACGAACGTGAACAATTGATCGAGGACTATCCGCTCTCAGCCGATTCCATCGCCAGGGTGGTGGAGGCGGTAGAAGAGGATCGAATCAGTGTTGCCAGTGGTCGTGATATCC
Organism: Planctomycetota bacterium; assembly: GCA_002711105.1. Classification (GTDB taxonomy): domain Bacteria; phylum Planctomycetota; class UBA8108; order UBA1146; family UBA1146; genus UBA1146. The sequence goes on along the minus strand of PAIH01000035.1, from coordinate 28,931 downwards.
TCCAGAAGGCTCTCGACGAGGGAAGAGATCCGACCGAAGTACTTGCAGAGTCAGCAGAGCAGATTCGTGATGAATCTGCTCTCCTCGGTTGGGTCAGCACCGTGATGTCGGACCATCCGGAAGCAGTAGAGAAGATCCGATCAGGCGATTCCAAACCGATGGGATTTCTGATGGGACAGGTGATGAAGGCCAGTTCTGGTCAGGCTCATCCGCGAATGGTACAGGAGCTGCTCCAGCGGCTGATCCAGCAGGATTGAAGGACCTACTAATTTCCCTCGCCATCCATCAGGGCCCGGGCAGGGATACGGTTTCAGATTCCTGTGTCGAGATAACGAATTCTGATCTTCGTCCTTCTCGTTCCAGGATCACCGTTCTCGATCGATAAGGTTCCACTTCGATCCAGCAGGGAAGTGCTATGGCGTTCCCCGTTTTGTCGATGAGGAATGTGTTTCGATCCGATTGTATTTTGATGGGGATCGTGAGTCCGATCGAGGCATCGTTGGCAGGATGCTGTTGCAGTAATTCAATCGTCAGGCGCCGCGCTTCGGCAAGATCTGTCCGTTTCCTGGCGGCTTCCACAAGATTTCTCAGTTCCATGGCTTGCTGGTCTTCTCGCTGCCATTGGCGAGCGAGCGATTTTGATTCTGTACCGGCTCCAAAACGTGCAGCTTTCTGTAACTCCTCATTCATCTCATCGACATCTCCGAGGATTCGAGCATGATGAGCACGCTGCAACGCTTCCCGTGCCGCTGTTGAATAAGTAAGTTTTTGGTCGACGCTTCGTTCTTCGACCAGGTTTGCGGCATTCTCCAGTCCAACCTTCCAGGGACCAGGAGGAAGCCACCGAAGCCAAGGAGAGGCTTCTTGCTTCCACAAGTGCGGTGCCATGGTGTCGGCATCTGCAATCACCTTTTGAAGTTCAAATTCCGTTTTGGCAACCAATGCAGTGATGATCAAAAAGGGCAGTAACAGTATCAACTGTCGCACTCTGCGAAGGGCTCGCTGTCCATGATTCCAGTGGTTGTCACGTTGATCATTCTTACTGCGCAATCTACGAACGCTCTCGACCACCTCTCTGGCTTGTTTGAGACTTCCCAGGGAAGCGAGTTCGGCCGCAAGTTTCNTGAGAGCTTGTTCGGCCGCTTCTTTTTCACCATGGTCGAGTAGGAAGTCTATCTTCGCTCGGTGCATTTCATCGCTATCTGGATGTAATGACTCGATGTTATCGATCAGGCAGATCGCTCTCTCTTGTTTTGAATTTCGATAGAGAAGAGATGCCATCCTCACACCCTCACGGATCTGCAAGGATATGTTCTCGTGTGATGCGATCAATCTCATGCGTAGTTGGTCGTCATCGGATGAAGAGATGGCACTTCTCAGGTATCGTCGACCCTCTTCCGGTTGACTTCCACTCAAGAGTTCTTCACCAAGANCAACCTGGATCTGAGTCAATAACTCCCTGGCGTCTTTTCTCCGTGGATTTTCGGCGATCAGCTTCTCCAGCAGTTCGATGGCAACTTCTGGATTTCTGGCACAACGGTGAGCTTCAACGATGCGCATCTCGGTGGATTTTATTCCTTCTTGGTCTCCAGCGTTGTTGTGCAACTGATGGAGTTTCTCAAGAATCAAGATGGGATCAGCTGCCATCGTTGTCGCTACTTCGAGTTGGTCGCGGATCTCTGCACGACTCTCCTCATTCATGGTGTCGAACGGGATTCGTTCCAGTTCAGGGAAGTTGGTCTTGTAGAGCCATCCGTTTTGCGCGCCCATTGCCAGTTGATGTCGAGTTGCCGAAGGAGAGAAGGGGGAATCGGTTTCGATTTCATGAATGGTACGAAATCCATCGACCAGCATTGCGATGCGAGAAAACGCCCAGGAGTTGTTCTGGTCCCTGGCTGAGACACCACTGGGTGAAAGAACAAGCAGTTCAGCAGCTGAGGGGAGAACCTTGTTGCTCTGTTGGCTGATNTCGATCTGGTATTCCAGTAGTTGCTGGAACGGGCCGGCGGCAACACCATTTTCTGAGCAGGGTCCATTACTCTGTTCCGGTTCAAACAGATGGATTTCTCCGCTGAGAAGAAAACTTTCGATCAGTTCTTCATTCCGTTGAGCGACCAGGATCTCATTGCGTTGTTTCTCGTTGAGTGTGGGAATGTCTCCAAGCAAATTGCCAAGATCACGAGGTTCGACGTACCAACCAGCTAGCAATGAATCGAGCAGAGTTGGAGCTAGATTTGCGCACAGATCTTTTGATGCAGGGAACCAGCGAAGGGAATGTTCTTGCTGGAGAAAGAACGAGGTCCCGTCGAAACGTACTTCTTGAGCATCTGTTCCATGGCCCAGGTAGAAGGTTCCCGGTGATTTCTGGGCGATTTTTTCTTCNATTATCTTTTTCAGTTCAGGGTTCATGTTTATCGGCGACCTCTCGTCTTCAGTAACTTCCAGGGGTGTTTTTTCAAGGAGATTGCCATCTCGCGCAGGGGATCTGTTGATTCCATCGATGCGATGGTTTCGTTCAGTAGTTGCCATGATCCAGGTGTTCGATTTTGCGCGAGTCCTCGTAATGCAGAAGCTCGGATCTTGGCGCTGGTGGAATGAAGCAGCGCCGAGAATGTGTCCTCGATATCGTCGGCTCCCGTACCCCCGAGCGATTCTATGCAGATAAATTTCAGGCTCGGTTCTACCGAGGTGATTCCCTGAAGTAACCAGGGACCGGCTTCCGCGATGGCTAGCTTTCGATAGGCGATGGCCAATCTCTTTTTTGCTTCGAGATTGGCACTGGGCCAAGCGCTGACGAGTCGTGCTCTTTGTCGAACGGTACCGCGTTCCTGAAGGTATGCAGTGGCAAGCATCGATACCGCCGGGTCCTCGGCAAAGGGGATCAGATCCGCGAGTCCTGAGTTCTCGAAGATCCACCCTCTTTGCAGGTAAAGTTCGAGCCACGATTTCTGTACACTTGGATTGGTTTCGCCACCGAATGCCCAGTCGATGGCCTCCTGTTGTTCAGTTTCAGGTTCTACGTTGGTGGTTCGCCACCAACCGATGGCGATCCGACGAATCACAGGAGTCTTTGACTGAATCAGTTGTAGTGCGACTTCAGCTGGGTGCTCCTCTGTCTTTAGGCGCACAAGTTCAACGGTGTCACTGGAATGGAGTACCGGGAGAAGACCGCCGGGCAAGACCGTGGCATCGGCATCAGGGAATTCTCCCCCGATTGCATCCGCCACGAGCCATGCCCCGCTGAAACCGATGGCGGCACCGATTCCCTCGGTGCTCGCGCCTTCCGGCTCTCTCAGCCACCAACTCGACGACGAATGTGAGCCGAAGCTCTGTTCGTTTTCTGAGGTGATCTGATAGAGACGGTCCCTCTCTCCTTCGACTACCTGGATCACGGTCCCGTGAAGGACATGATCGGATCGGTCAAAGAGTATCCAGGGATCATCGATACCCTGGACAACTTGTCCGGAGAAAATGCAAAAGACGATGGTGATGAATGAGTAGAATTTATATTTCGACATCTAGGGCTCCAGGGTGATCCATTCGGCCAGATATGCCCGATTCAGTTCATTGAAGTCGTAGCCGGANTCTCCTTCGACCAACGCTGAGGTCAGTCCGAGTGCNGACGCCATGACATTCAGGCCTGGCGTGTCGACATGATAGGGACTCGTGAATGGGCCGATGAAATCAGCATNATCTACTCCTCCGAAGAGTCCCGTCGGAGGATGATTGTTGGCGCACAACCCAACNGCATGACCGATTTCATGGGAGGCGATCACGGACACGATCCGGCTCCATGCATCAATTGCATCCCAGACGGCATCGTATCGTTGATTTTCGGCACTGTTGTTGGAAGGGTTGAGTCTTTCGAAACTGGCAGAGAGAACAGTAGCATCGAGAGAGTGTTCACCGACTGGCGTTCCGAATCCTGGAAGAACACCCTCAAAACGATTCCTGAAGGTCCACGAGTTCCAGTAGAACTGGATCATGTTGCTGGTGAAGACCCCTCGTTGAGCAGAGCGTTCATCGTTAGTGGTGGAGTTCTTGTGATCATAAGTAGCTCTACCGAGTGCGTAGCTGACCGGCTCGACATCATCTCCGCCGATTCCCATGAAACTTGTGGCATTCACAGAACTGGTTTGGAAACTCAATCGAGGCTGCAGATCCGAACCGTCGAGGAGCGAAGTTTCGCCAAAGTGCGTTCGTATTCGATCGACAACAGCTTCTTCGATCCATAGTTCCACCCTGGTGTTGGCTCCCACAGCGCTGGCTGCCGGCAGTTGTTGATTCGATTGCAGGCCTACCGTGACAAGATCTTGTCTGTGGTCTGGTTGTCCATCCGAACCCAGATTTGCAGCAGGTAAGATGTTTCCGGTGCTATCGACATTGATGGTGATGGTGTAGTTGTCGCGATCAAAATCCAGATTCCACCGATCATGCCAATCGAACGGTCTCGCCGAAGCTGAACCGAGGGTAACCTGGAACTGGTATTCCATCGCGGTGGCGGGATTTCCACGCAGATCGTCGATGGTGCTGGAGAGTCGCATCGGCCCGGTGGGTAAGGGCGAATCTTCTGGTACTGTCCAGCTCGCGAAGTTGCCAGTGATGACGAACAAATCCGCCAGATTAGTGCCGACACTTCTTCCATCGACCACCCGGTCCGATTCGATGAAGAGCGTCGAGGGATCCGGAGTTGCTCCGCCGAGCCCGCTGGCCCAGGAGACGCTGAAGAGTGAGCCTCGGTTGGGAACCGAGACGATGAACGATACCTCTGTTCCCGAATCGCTCAGGTAGGATTCGCTGCCATTGAGATAGCCAGGTATCTCTCCGATGGTGAGCGATTCTATTTGCGGAGCTATCGTGTTGAGAGATAAGGGCAGACTCTGGATCTGATGTTGACCACTGGCATCGGCAGCGATGATCCTGACTCGCGCGAGCGGACTCACCACGTTAGGTGTGTCGATATGGGATAGCCAGGTAATCTCCACATCCGTTCCTTCGATGTCGACGGGAACCACCAGGTCCGATTCGTCGTTGAGAAGAGTGGCCGGAAACCATGGGTCCGAACCGGATAGAGACCACTCTAGCTCTATCGAAACGTGATCCTGTTCCGCATCCGACACTACTGCTGAGATCGGTATCGGACCGCCCTCTGGTCCTGAAGGTACTGTGATGGAGTGAACCACTGGTGGATTGGGATCACCGATGGAAAGAGGGTCACTTTGCGCATTTGCGTGAATGGCTCCATCGAGATCGAGCAGTCTGATTTCCAGCAGTACATCTGCCTGGGGTAGATGGGAAAGATCTCCTCGGTACGACCAGAGTGTATTGACCGGTTCAAACGGCGGAGCGAGAGGAATTTGGTTTTCACCGTCTTTAACAGGTGTGATCGGTTGCCAATAGGTGCCGAGATCGTCACTGAAGTAGATCCAGGCCTCCCATTCACGTTCCAGTGGATCACTGATATCGAATTGAACCGCTGCGGATTCGGATTCTACCTGGACGTAAAAATTCGAGATGAGTGGAGCTTGCGCATATGCCAGTTGGGTTCCTTTTCTGCATCCCGAAATGACAGCGACGAGCACCAACAGCAGGGGCAGGTAAATTCTGAAGAGAGGGGATGGGTTCAAGGTGAAAATTTCCTCTCGAATTCACTCTTCCCTCTCAAAAAGGAGTGACTTCGTACAACTTCATGGCGGCTATGCCGTGTCTAGTCCCGAACTGAAGGCCTTCACTTAAGGCTTGTTTCACAAGCTAGAAATTTGAGTGGTCCAGGTAATGAAGAATACGACAATCTGCAGAAGCGGCAAATTCGAGCAAAAGGGACGGAGCTATCCATCAACCAGGTAACTGTTTAGAATCAATATCTGCCAGAACAGACCGTTTCTGGCGTTTCGGAAGGAAGATCGGCGATGTCCCACGCCCCATCCTCTCGACCGGTCCCAGGTGACCAATTCCCTCCCTTCGGAGGAAAGATGGCACAGGGGGTTGCTGGTCTCATGCTCGTATTTCTCTGCTGCTGGGGTGCCAGCACGCTGGGGAGCGAAATCACTCCCACCGATATCTCTCGATCTAAATCCTTACTTGCTTCCGCGATCCAGCAGGAGCGTTTCAACGAGGCTTCGCGGGCAGTGGATGAGTTGATACTCGATGGCAGTAAGAAAGCGATTGAGGCTTTGATTCAGGTCGGATTCGCAGGCGATTACTACGGAATAGAGCGCTACATCGGCTCGAAATTGATAGGGATCGCACCGGGTCCAGGCTTTGATCGGATGTGTGAACTGGCGACCAAGGATACGCGTCCTTCAGCAAGGATCGTTCTGACTCTGGTTCTTTCGGCGAGAACAGAATTGAAGGCGAATGCCGCTGTTCTCACCAACCTATTTGATCGCGACGATTCAGTTGCTTTGACCGCGGTCGAAGCATTGGCCAAAAAAGATAACTTTGCTCTGGTCGACCACTTGATCGAGGCGCTGGCCCGCCAGGAGAAGAAGGGGCGCAAGGATCATTTACTTGCATACGAGATTCGTAGATGCCTGCTCAAGATCGTCGGCGAGGACTTTCAGAGCGCAGACGATTGGCGAAATTTCTGGGAACCGCGTAAAAGAAATTATGAGAAGCCTGATCCTTCCGAACGAAAAAAAGGACTGACTTCTGTTCGCCGGGATCCGCCGGCTTTCTTCGGCATGGAAGTGGTAGCCAAGAACGTCATCTTCTTGCTCGATGTTTCGGGAAGCATGGAAAAGGTCGACATTCTTCCCGAGGACCCAGGAGATGCGGCTGGTGGTGGCGGTGACAGCACAGGGGTCGGTCGGGAAGAAGATAAGCCGAAGCCGAAGCCGACACCGGGCCAGAGAGAATCGAGACAGAGAATCCGTCGAGTTCAGGACGAGTTGATTCGCACCATCGAGAAACTTCCAGACGACGTCCAGTTCAACGTCATCACTTTCAATCACAAGATCCAGTCACTGTCGAAGGGGTTGGTCAGAGCCACTTCTCGGCGCAAGAGGGAAGCGATTCAGCACGTCAGGAATTTCAACGCAGAGGGGGAGACCTGGACTGACCACGCTTTACGCGAAGCCTTTGGTGCACCCGGTCTGAGGGCGATCTTCCTTCTTTCTGATGGAGCCCCTCGGCGCGACAACCAGTTACTGGACACCACACCGATTTTGAAGTGGGTTCGCGAGGCCAATCGGTTCCGACGCGTTCGCATCAATACGGTCGGATTTGCTCAGGCCGGCAAGAATCTGCGAGCTTTCATGGCAGATCTCGCAAAGCAGAACAATGGCGAATACATCGAGCTCCGCTGAACTCCATCGAAATATATGTAAGTCCATTTGAATTAATAACTTGTCTGTTGCTCGGTGGCCATGGTCTGGTTGCCGCCCATCGCGGTTTCTGGTAGAAGCTTTTCTTTCCGGAGCCCGCACCCCAGAGCCGGGTGAGTCGGGACTCTCTGGTGAGAGCCCGGGATGGAGGAGCTGCAACATGGATTCGATCGTTGAATATTTGACCGGTGAGAAAGCTGCGATGTTAGCCATCGGGGTTTCCGTGGTTTCGCTGATTTACGCGTTCTACCTGAACGGCTGGATCAAGAAACAATCTCCAGGCACTGAGCGAATGCAGGAACTGGCGGGCGCGGTGCAGCAGGGTGCGATGGCATTCCTGAAGACCGAGTACAAGATCCTGTCGCTGTTCGCCCTCATCGTTGCCGTTGCACTCTACTTCGGAGTGGATTCCGGTACCGCCATCTCGTACGTCGCTGGCGCGCTAGCTAGCGGTGTCGCTGGCTGGATCGGTATGAGGACCGCTACCGTGAGTGCGGTACGTACCACCGAGGCAGCCAAGACAAGTCTCACCGGGGCACTCACCGTGGCATTCAGATCGGGTGCTGTGATGGGGTTGACCGTGGTGGGCCTGGGGCTGCTGGGAGTATCGATCCTGTTCACATACTGGCACGGGAATACCGCCGCCGGTGAGAACTTCATCAAGCCGTTATTCGGGTTCTCCTTCGGTGCCTCGAGTATCGCATTGTTTGCTCGTGTTGGTGGAGGCATCTTCACCAAGGCTGCAGATGTGGGAGCAGATCTGGTTGGTAAGGTCGAGGCCGGAATTCCCGAAGACGACCCACGTAACCCGGCGACCATCGCCGACAACGTCGGTGATAACGTCGGTGACGTGGCAGGCATGGGTGCTGATCTGTTCGAATCGTACGTTGGATCAATGATTGCCTGTATGGCACTCGGATTGGCTGCCTTTGGTGTCGCCAATATCGATGCTGCAATGCCCTGGGTTGCTTTGCCGATCGTTCTTTGTGCCCTTGGAACCTTCTCCTCCATCATCGGAACGGCTGTGGTCAAGACCAACGATGAGAGCAAGATCCATTCGGCGCTCTTCAATGGTCTTCTGACGGCCAGTGTGATCTTTGCCGGTCTCGCCGCCTTCGTCTTCACCAAGTTGCCCGATGACATCCTTCCGTTTACCGACGGAGCGACCAAGTGGGGTGTCTACGGAACCCTGGTAGGTGGACTGCTGCTGGGAATCATCATCGGAAAGATCACCGAGCATTACACCTCGGAGCAAGCACCTCACGCGCGCAAGATCGCCGGTGATTCCGAACAGGGAACCGCAACCAACATCATCAGTGGCCTGGCGATCGGTATGCAATCGACGGTCTGGCCGGTGTTGTGGATCTGCGTGGCGATCTACATTGCACATGACTACGGTGGTCTGTACGGAATCGCACTCAGTGCGGTTGGTATGCTCTCCACCCTCGGCATCTCGCTTGGCATTGACGCCTACGGTCCGGTCGCAGACAACGCCGGTGGTATCGCCGAGATGGCCGAATGCGACCCGGAAGTCAGGCAACGTACCGATGCACTGGATGCGGTAGGCAACACCACTGCCGCCATCGGTAAGGGTTTCGCCATCGGTTCCGCGGCACTCACAGCCCTGGCGCTTTTCAATACCTACTCGAATGCAGTCAAAGATGGACTTGCGGAACTTGAACTTGACCCCGGGATTTTTCCAAATCTCGACATTCTCACCGTGAATGTCACGATCGGTCTGTTCCTGGGTGCCATCATGACTTTCCTCTTCTCGGCGTTGACGATGAAGGCGGTGGGACGTGCCGCAGGTTCGATGATCGAAGAAGTTCGTCGCCAGTTCAGAGAGATCCCCGGGATCCTCGAGGGGACAGGTAAACCCGACTACGCAGCTTGTGTCGAAATCTCGACCAAGGGATCTCTACGGGAGATGGTGTTGCCCGGTTTCCTGGCGATAGTGGTTCCTGTTGCGGTAGGCTGCTGGTCGATGCAGGTCCTCGGTGGTCTGCTGGCGGGAGCTCTCGTCACTGGCGTGCTGTTTGCCATCTTCATGGCTAATGCCGGCGGAGCCTGGGACAATGCCAAGAAGTACATCGAGACGGGACAGCATGGAGGCAAGGGATCGGAAGCACACAAGGCTTCGGTGGTGGGCGATACGGTCGGTGACCCGTTCAAGGACACCAGCGGCCCTTCGCTCAATATCCTCATCAAGCTGATGACCATCGTCAGCCTGGTATTCGTGCCGCTGTTCTTGAAGATGGCTAGCTAGACTGAATTTGAGATCCATCCTTCGAGGGGCCGCCCTCCGGTTACCGGAGGGCGGCTCTTCTCTTGTTGGGCTTGCCGTCAAGTTTTAGCCTGATACCCTCGATGATCACAGGAAGGTGTTGAATGACCGAAATCAGCGGTTCGATTTCACCCCGGAAAATCGAGGAACTGGAAGAAATCGCCATAGGAGCAGCCCGATTCCTTCATGAGCAGCGGGCCGAACGTATCATCATTCTCAAGGTCAGAGAGATGATCCAGATCTCCTCCTACTTCATTCTGGCTTCCGGTCGATCTCCACGACAAGTTCGAACTCTGGGAGATGGAGTCGAGAGATTCCTGAAACCAAAACACCTGCCTCGTATGGGTGCCCACGGACGTGATGATTGCCGCTGGTATTGTCTCGATCATGGCGAGATTGTGTTACACATCTTCGACACAGAGGCACGTGATTATTATGATCTGGAAAACCTGTGGGCTCAGGCTCCCCGAGTCGAGTTCGATCTGAGAATTCCTGCCGTCTCCTCGAAATCGGACGACGACTAGTGTTCTTTGCCAGGGGCTTGATCTGCCATCAGCAATTCCAGGGCGCTCACTGTCTTGGCAGCAATATCGCCCCTTCTCAGTAACAGCAACCGTCCATCTTGAAGGGGTAGCGGTGTTCCACCTGTCGTACCCTGCGGCCAGCCGGTCACTCCGGTAGAACTTCCATCAATTAGCGAGAAGGTTTCGATGCCGACTAGGGTTGGAACCCACAACGAGTCCTTGAACAGACGTGGCAGTCCGCGCAGAAGCGGTGTGATCGCAGCTTTTTCATCTTCGTTGGAGTCTGACTCGGTGACTCGTGCTGCTAATTCGATTTGCCATGGTCCTTGGCGGACAGATCCGTATTGCGCGTCCAGGCCGACCAGGGTGATTCGATGGTCTTCCTGCTCGATTCCAGAATCGAGCAGCCATGCGGTTCCATCGACGATTCCCAGCAACGAGGTTTCTCGCGAGGCAGCATAACTCCATTTGATGCTCCAGGATTGGATATTGATAGCGAGCAACATTTTGCCATCGGCAGGTAGCAGCAACCACGGATGCGATCGATCAGAAGGAACCTCGATAGAACTGTGGGCTCTCTTTCTGATCTGTGGGTAGCCCTGGAAATGGCTCGAGCCGAAGCGCACTCCCGAAAAAGTAGGAAGATCGCTGAAATGCCAGAGAGGTTGATGAATAGTGGCACGATGTTCCCCGGTGGAAGCGCTGAGAAGTTCGATGGCACCTCCGCTTCTGCTGATGACCAGGTCATCATCGCGTCGCGCAATCGATGCGTCACAAACTTTGTCGCGTAGATCATTGAGGGAATGGGCTACGGGTGGCCTGACGGCGAGTTTTCGACGCCACAGTTCTCGCTGGTTTTTGATATCGAAGGCGAATGCCCAGGTCTCCAACTCACTCCAGCCACGGGTAGCGACCAGCCACAGTCGATCGCCATCGATGTGTGGAGCCGGAGCGACCGTAAATCCCTCCTGGGCAATCGGTGGGCTCCAGGCCGAGACAGGAGCCTGGTCGGGTGTGGAGAGCTCCAGTACCACGGCCTCAAGCCAGCCAAAGTCCTTCCAGGGACCGTCCTCGATGATGATATTGGTTGCTGGTCGCTGGAAATGACGACCCGTTCGTAACAAGAAGACGCATCGGTCTCCACTGGAGATCGGCACCTGTGAGATTCCGATCAGCGGTGGGAATCGATTCGGTTTTAGTTCCGGGTGCAGGCTCCATGTCCATTTCACATCGAGTGAGTTCTTGGTATCGATCGCAAGCACTCGGTTGCCAGAAGCAAGCAGGACGAAGTCGTCTCTTTGCAGCGGATGGAAATCAGCGATGGGGCTACGTCGAGTAGTCAATCCATGCCTGTAGGCATAGGCGGAGAAGGAGCCTTTGTCGGGCCGAGTCTCCAGTTGGGCCATCGGTAACTGAGCCTTCACCTGGTGATCCAGCAACTGCGGTGCTTCAAAATCATGGAGGTGATCGGTTTGATGCCAGGGTGAGGTGATGGATGGGTCGCTGCGGATCCACTCGAGGATTTCCGGATTTACATCTTCGACGAGGTCGGCTCTACGCAGCAAAATCGATGCGGTGGCTCGGTCAGCCCGCTCGATCGCCTCGGCCAGTTGTCGTCGCGCTTCCTCTTGACGCCCTGATTGCCACAGCAGTGGATTCACTCCATCGATGGGAATCGGAGCGAGTTTCTGTAAAGAAAGATCGAGAAAGTTTTCAGGTAATGATTTCGACCACTGTGCCAGAAGAACCTCTGCTGGAGAAACCAGGATGGTACCGCGAGATCCAATCCTCAGTCCGTAGGGAGGAAGTACCAGTGCTCCGTGTCGCTTCTCGATCCATTGACTGAAGATCGCGCTGGTGGAGCCGAATGGATTTCGAGCTGCCTGTTGTGCGATTTGTTCCAGGGTCAGTTGATGATGGTGATGCGGGATACGACCTGGGCCAGCGACCGGTGGACCAGGAAGTTCCACCTCGCGAACGTCAGCAGCCAGCAGCAACGGCACCAGGATCACCGTCCAGAGGAAGCCGAGGACGACAGGATGAGTTGATAACTTCTGCTTTGTGGACATCTCGAGTCTCCTGTATGTATTTTCCGGGCTGACAGCTTCGAGCGCTACTGGGGTTGTGGGGGAATCCCGGTCCCGATAGTCTTCGTGATGAGAGAGGAATCCTCGTGACAACACCCGTTGAAAGTACCCACCAGCTTGAACTGGTCGGAGTGGAGGTCACCGAGGCGCTCGGAGAGCGTATCGGTGAGTCTGCTGCAGCGGGTCTGGTGATCGATTTACGTGGTGAGCTGGGTGCGGGAAAGACTGCCCTGGTGAGAGGGCTAGCTCGGGGACTTGGCGTCGAAGGAATGGTTCGAAGTCCCACTTTCATGATCGTATCCCTGCACAAGGGCCCCATCTCTTTACTCCATGTCGATGCCTATCGTCTCGAAGATCCAGCAGAACTGGCCCTCCATGGCTGGGACGATTGGCTTGCCAGTAGTGTGATCGCGGTGGAATGGGCGGATCGAGTGGAGGCGATTCTTCCTGCGAGGCGATTGAGGGTCGATCTGGCCCATCAAGGGGTAAATGTACGTACAGCACGTATCTGCGCCACCGGGCCCAGCTCCCGAGATGGGGTTGCGCTTGTCTATGAACGCGCGATCGTTTGCTGAAGCAACTTGAAAGAGTGCTGTAGGACTCCACAATCGGAGTTCATGGACTCTCTCCACCGGGGGGAGCTGAACCAGGATCGAGATATGATGTCTAGTAAACACAAAGACGGTGACGACCAGGTCTTTTCAGGGGACTCCGAAGAGTCTGAATGGCTCCTCGACGGACTGGCTATTCGTCCTCCGCTGGAGGAATTCCGTCGTCTATTCGAAATGAAGAAGCGAGCCTTCGAGGGCAAGGTCGACGCTGAAAGTCGACATAAGTATGAGATGGCACGCCGACTCGGCGAGAAGTTTATTGCTGATCGAGAGTACGGAACCGGGATTGAACCAGGGGGTGATCCGTGCTGATCAGAAGTCTTCGGGCGGAGGGGTTTCTCAAATTTCGAAAGATACGAATAGAAAATTTTCCCCGACGAGGCCTGATTGGAATTATTGGACCTAACGAGAGTGGCAAGTCTACTATCGGGCAACTTTTTCAATTTGCACTATTTGGCACAACTCATCACGTGGTGCGCGGTTCCATCATCGATCTGATCCACTGGGAAGATGATCACTGCGTTGTCGAGCTTGACCTCGAACATGATGGTGAAGGTTTCCGGATCTGGCGAGAGATGGACCGGTTAGGAACTTCCTTTGCTCGACTGATGAGAATTTCAAAATCCGGTGGGTCTCCGGGAGAAGAAATTGCTTCCGGCATCATTCAGGTGCAGCGAGAGGTGCAACGTCGTTTTCATCTCGCTGCCACAGAGACCCTGCAGTCTTTTTATCTTGCAGAGAGAGAATCTGTTACGAATCCCGAGCAGTTTCGTGCATATCTCGACAGGGTTGCGGGAATTGACGTACTTCAGGGTGCTCGTAGCGATGCCAGAAATGCTCTCGATCTACTGGAGAGGGATTTCACTTCTGTTCAGGAAGAAATCCATCGTAATGAACTTCACATGTCCAGACTCCAGCCCAATATCGATAAGATTCCCGAGCTTGAAATTGATCTGAGTGATCGCGATGTAAAGGTGGAGGAAGCCAGGTCGCGTGTGAGAGACCTTCAGCGCAAGGTCGAGCATGAACAGAACAAGCGTGACGAGGTGCAGAAAATCCAACAGGAGCTTCGCGCCCTCGACACGATCGAAGCCAAGGAGGCGTTGCGTAAATGCAATGGCCTCATCGGTTTGTTGCAGTCAGATTTGACTCCGGAAGCTTTGCGAGATCAGGACTCGGTTAGCAACCCTCTTCGGAAAGGGCTGGAGAAATTTGCAGTTGCCTGCAAGATGCGCCGGCTTCTCGATGATCATGTCGAGGCGGCACGCGATTCGCTCCAGATCCGAGTCGAGGAAAACGCAGAGAATTCCATCGAATTCGATTTAATACAGCAAAAGCAAAATAATGTGACCACCGCGTTGTCGGGAAAACGGTATCGCGTTCTGGCATTCTTCTTTTTTGTGATCGCAATCAGCGGCCTCGTACTGGGCCTTGATCATTTTTTCGGGTGGGGTATAGGGGATTACGTCCCACTACTGATGCAGTTTGAACTGGAGCCACGCATCGGTATGCTGATTGCTGCGGGCGGAGCTGGATTCCTGGGCTTGGGATGCTGGTTTGCTTCTCTTGCATCCATTGCCAAACAAAATAGGTTCGAAGCGGAAGCGAACATCTCCCGCCTGAACATGGAAATGGAAGTGGGAAAGACTTCCCTTGAAGCGGCGCGGGCTCATCTGTCGCTTGCCTCCGGTGGCCTCGATCCAGGTGACGAGGTCGGGGAATGCCGCATTTCTTCGGTTCTGAATACTCTGGAATCATTACGAAAAGCACGCCGTGAAATTCATGGGGCGATGGGGGATCGACCTGGAGATTTTCTTTCCAGGAGCCTCAAGAAACCACTCGATAGAGTGCGATCGGCCCTCAAGGAAAGACGTAAGAACCTTGATGAATCCAATGACTCGGTGAAGCGATTGCGCTCCAAGCGCGATCGAATCCAGAGTGAGATTCGCGAATATCAAAACCAGGATGGGCGTCGTCGAGCTCTCGAGGAGTTCTCCAATGGTTTGCGCAAGAAATCCCTGGCGATTCGAGAGGATATGGATATCCATCGCCTGCTGGTTGAACTCCTGGATGAAACGATCGAATCGGTGCGGATGCGTGCCGGTCCCAGTCTTGGTAAGGGACTCTGTCGCCTATTACCTCATCTTACTGGTGGGCGTTACCGAGATGCCCAGGTCACTCCTGAGTTCGAGATCCGTCTCTTTACCGGAGAAAAGAGTGATTTCCTTCAGGCTCATGAGTTATCCGGAGGGACGCTCCAGGGTATCTCCTTCGGTTTCCGACTCGCCTTTGCCCAGGCATTTGTTCGTGCCGTGACGGAATCACCGCAGTTCCTGTTCCTCGATGAGCCATTCCCTGCGATGGATCGAAAGCGAGTCCTGCGAACACTTCAGGCACTTCCACGTTTGAGTCAGGAACTTTCGCAAGTCATCGTGGCTCACCCTGATCTGGATGCTGACGCCAGAAGAAGTTTTGATCTTCTGATCGAAACAGAGGTGGGGGTCGATAATTTGGAGTTGGATCTGGCAACGATGGAAATGCCGAAGGTACCAGCTCCCCCTAAAGAGTCTCGACCAGCGAAGAAGGTCAGATCTGAGCTTCCAGAGAGCAAGCCAGAGTTCTCAAAGCCGCAAGCATTCGATGCGTCCGTGGCTGAAACGGATGAGGCTAGATCCAATACGAAGCAAGATTCCCTAGCCCCAAAAGTGGACGAGGAGTCGGTGCAGGAGGCCGAGAATCAAGAAGTGGCAAAGCCGGTCGCTCCCGTTTCTCCAGTCACTCGTCAGCAACCTCCTGAATCATCCCCTCCTCCTCCCTTGCAGGTGGAACCGGATGACTGGACGATTCCAGAAGCATGATCCCGCCCCCCGATACTGGCGCTGCTGATCGTCCTGTTTCCCCTCGTCGCATCATCGCTGCTGATTTGCACTGCGATGGCAGTGCACGGCGGGTGGCGATGCTTGAGTTCCTGCTGAAAACCTGTCAGGAAGAACAAGCCGATTGCTGGTTGCTTGGCGATCTCTTCGATGTCTGGCTCGGGCCGGGACAGCTTTCTCTCGATATGACCCGACGAGAACTGACGGCCTTACGTCGAGCGACCGATTCCAATGTCGACGTGGTGGTGATTCCTGGCAATCGAGATTTCCTGCTCGATTCCACCTTCGAGGAACAAACTGGCGTCCATGTCGCCGGGGATCATCTTCAACTAGAAACCGGTGGCCAGAGATGGCATCTGTCCCACGGCGATTTGTTCGGAACTGCCGATACGGGTTATCTGAGATTGCGACGTATCTTACGCAGCTCCTGGTTTCGTTGGCTTGCCAGACACCTGCCGATGTTTGTTTCGCGCTGGTTGGCACGGATGCTACGCATGGGATCTCGTCGTGCTCTTCGACATAAAGAAGCCAATCGTTTGAAACCTGACCGGGATGCGATCAAGCAGTTGATCGATGCCGGTTACGACCGGGTCGTCTGTGGTCATTTCCATCGAGCCCAGGAAGAGCGGATTGACGGTGACAAAGAAGTTGGAGATTTCACGGTGCTGGAGCCTTTCGAGGATCGAGGCGCACACCTCTTTGTAGAGGACGGGAATTTAGAAATGCGTTACGTGGAGCAATCTTGACTCAGATTCCCAGCCCTGAACTCGCCGTCGTCGTCACAGGCCCTACCTGCGGGGGAAAGTCGCGCTTTGGCGCTTCTTTGGCACAGCTCGTCGAGCTTCCCGTTCAGATGATGGATTCGATGAAGGTTTACCGAGGGATGGATATCGGCAGTGCCAAACCACCTCCGACAGCGCGACATGGGCATCCTTTTCAACTGGTCGATCTGGTTGATCCGTGGCAGGAGTTCACCGTTTTTGACTGGCTCGAATCGCTGTCGAAATCGGTCTCAATGGACCCGTCGTGGTTGATCTCTGGGGGTACAGCTTTTTATCTCCATGCCCTTCGGGAAGGCATTTTCGCCGGACCCGGCGCGGATCCCGAGATCAGGGAGCGTCTGTCAAAAGAAGCACTGGATCATGGTCTCGAGGGGCTCCATCAACGCCTGGCAGAGGTCGATGTCGAAGCGGCAGAGTCGATTCATCCGCACGATCAGAAACGTATCATTCGCGCTCTGGAGGTCTACGAGATCAGCCAGGAGCCCATCAGTGTTTGGCACCGACGACGTGTTCCTATTCTCGAAAAGGATCGAACACTGTTGCTGGGAATTTATCGTTCACGCGAGGAGATCCATCGTCGAATCGAAGCCAGAGTTGTTGCGATGTTCGAGGCTGGTTGGATCGATGAAGTGAAATCGTTGATGGAGGCCCATGATCCGGCCTGGAGCCGTACTGCGGGGCAATCGATCGGTTACCAGTTGATTGCCGATGCTTTGCAAGAAGAACGTGATCCAACTCAGGAGATCGAGAAGATTCAGGCTCAGACCCGTGCGCTGGCCCGGTCTCAACTGGTCTGGGGACGAAAGTTGCCGATCGAGTGGTATTCAGCCGACGAGGAACAGCAGGCGTTGGCCAGAGTTTCCGCCGCCATCGAAGCGAGTAAGCGTGGCGATCCCCTCGATGATCCGGATCCGAGTCGACTATCGCGTTGCGAGAATCTTTGAAGACTGTCACTGACAAGTCAGGTGCTGTAGATGAAAAAAACAGGCCCAGACACAGAAGGTGCCGGAGCCTGTTTTTAGCATCCATATGATCGGCAACGAAAGAAGCCGGTCAGGATTCGGTTCGGAACCAGTCTAGTACTGCTCGATAGGACGGTCGTCGAGATCGAAAACGATGCGATCGATATCGGTACGGGCAGCACGCAGATCATCCCCCATCTGGCGGAAGACACGCTTCCAGTACAGACTGGAGGCTACAGTGCTTTTCGGGCCCGTGGCGCATCCGGACATCGCCAGTGCCAGTCCCAGGCAAAGCATCAAGGCAAGATTTCGTACAATTCGACGGCTCGAGTTTGGACGCATTGGTCCCTCCCTCAGTTTCGTGTATCAACCCTCCGGAGCTTTGCTGAACTACCGGGGGTGGTAGGGGTTTCTTTCCGAATTCTCACCAGCAGCCAGGGGCCCCTGGTGGAAGGTTGAAGAGTAAGTGCCCGCGATCTTCAAGTCAACGAACCGACGTTGACTCTTCGGTCTCTTTGACCCCCGCCCCGGGGAGGGCTACGATCCGTTGTCGCCAGACGGGTAGGTGAGGGCTGTCGAGTCCAGCATTTCGGAGGGGATCAGGGGGGGCCGTGGCTGAGGATCGAATTCGCGAGATCAAGATCGAGAAGATCGAGAAACTGCGCGAGCAGGGCCTTCAGCCCTATCCGGAGCGGTGGCAACGATCCCATACTCTGGAGCAAGCCGCTGTCCTCGAAGAGGGGGTCACCGGAGTCCGAATTTGTGGCCGCATCGTCAGTCGTCGGGATTTTGGCAAACTGAGTTTTTTCGATCTCCAGGATCTTAACGGTCGTGTCCAGTGTTCGGTGCAACGAGATGACCTGGGTAAAGAGTCCTACGCCGCTTTTAGCAAGCTGGTCGATATCGGAGACTTTGTCGGAGTCGAGGGTGAGATGTATCGCACCCGGGTCGGACAACTGACGGTTCGGGCATCTTCCTGGCAAATCCTCGGTAAGACGTTGCGTCCGATGCCGGAGAAATTTCACGCCATTTCTGATCGCGAGATTCTCTATCGGCGCCGTTACCTCGATTTGATTTCATCACCTGAATCGCGCCAACGATTTCGTCTTCGTCGCGACTTCATCAGTGCGCTTCGTAAGGGTCTCGACGAGGCTGGTTTCGATGAGGTCGAGACTCCCGTGTTGCAGACCAAGCCTTCCGGGGCATTGGCGACTCCCTTTGAAACTCATCACGCATCTCTCGATATGCCGGTGTACCTGCGCATCGCTCCCGAGACTTATTTGAAGCGTTGTGTTGTTGCTGGCTTCGATCGGGTCTATGAGTTTGCCAGAGTATTTCGAAATGAGGGGATGGATCCGTCGCATCTGCAGGACTTCACGATGTTGGAGTATTACGCGGCCTACTGGAACTACGTCGACAACATGGACTTCACCGAGGAACTGCTCAAACGTGTCATCGAAAAATGCACAGGGTCGCTCCAGGTGCCCCATAGTGCCGGTGAAATTGACTTCTCGGGTCCATGGCCGCGGCTCACCTTGACCGAACTGATCGAGCAGTATGCCTCGATCAACATCCTCGAACATACCGATGCAGGCCAGCTCAGAGCGGCCCTCGACAAGGCGGGGATCGAGATTGATGATGCCGACAAACTGGGTCGTGGTGCGCTCATCGATCTGCTGTACAAGAAAACGGTCCGGCCGAGGATCACACAGCCTACCTTTGTTACCTCTCATCCGGTCGATCTGTCGCCACTGGCGCGCAGAAACGACGACAACTCGCAAATTTCGGATCGTTTCCAGCTGGTGATTCACGGCTGGGAAGTGCTCAACGCCTACTCCGAACTGGTCGATCCGATCGACCAGCGCGCTCGTCTTGAGGAGCAAGCTCAGCTCAATGCCGAGGGAGACGATGAGGCGATGGTGATGGACGAGGATTATCTGCTCGCGATGGAACACGGCATGCCTCCCATCTCCGGCTGGGGAATGGGAATTGACCGTATGGTGGCACTGCTGAGTGGCGCAGAAAATTTGCGGGACGTGGTGCTGTTCCCGTTACTGAAACCGGAGGAAGGATCCTCTGTAGATGATGCGATCCGCGAGATGGGCGAAGAAGCTCCTGCCATCGAAGGCGCAGATGCTTGAGGGTGCTCGTTAGCGTATCTTCTTGCCGGAGAAGGGATCCCATCCCTGATTTTCTGGCGTTAAATCGCTGCCCTGGATCAAGACCTCGATTTGTTGGTCCTGGTTGGCCGTCAAGGTACCGATCTCGTGCCACGGTGTTCCGGTCTCGTCGGCGGCTTTCGCCACGATCGAACGCGCCGAAGACGGGATCGCCATCAACAACTCGTAATCTTCCCCGCCGCTGAGCACCTGATCGGCGGTGGGAGAGCCAACGGGTTCGAGCAGTGCACCGATGTCAATTCGTGCTCCACAACCGTTCACCTGACAAAGCCGTTTCAGATCGAGCAGCAAGCCGTCGCTGATGTCGATCACGGCCGGAAGCAGCTGGGGCGCCTCCTGGGCCAGAAGTGTCGATAGGGTCGCCGCGAACAAAAGGCGTGGTTCGGGGGCGGTCCATGGATCCTTGCCAGCGAAGCTCTGTCCAGCTGCGATCTGCTCTCGGGCCTGGGCCGCCCGTCCTGGATATCCGCTCACCAGTAGCAGATCGTCGACCGATGCACCATTGCGACGCCATTCTCGGCCGATGCCGACGCTTCCGATGCAGGTGGCGTGGAGTGCCAGGGGCCCGTCGGTGGCCACCACGTTGCCACCCAGTAACTTGAGGTCGAGTAACTGGCATTCTTGATCGACCGAGTCCCAGAAGGTCTCGCCGACGCGTCCGGGAAGTTCGGGAGTTTCGATGGAGAGCAGCAAACCGCGTGGACGGGCTCCCATAGCGGTCAGATCACTGACACCGCTGCGCAGCAATCTGCGAGCCAGGCCACTGTCGTCGAGCCACTCGGTGCGGAAGTGCTGGCCCTCGACCAGTGCATCGACGGTCAGGACCGAGCATTCGGAGTCGTCGAGGGGCAGTAGCGCGGCGTCATCTCCGGGACCGAGCCAGTCGGATCTCAGGCCTTTGTTGGCGCGAGGCTGGATGAAGGTTTCGATCCATTCCGTTTCTGTCAAGATTTGACCTCTTCCCCGAGGCCTCCTGGTACCGGATCGGGGAATTCTTCGAGCAGCAGCTGATCGATCTCCCCCTGTACATCACGGAGCGCTTCATCAGAGAGGATTCCCTCACGGTATGCATCTTCGACCGCAGTTCGCTGTCGGTGGAGCAGCCGGATCACGACGTCACGGATCTGTTCTGCTGCAAATTCTGGGTGATCTTCGAGTACCTGTTTCAGGTCTTGGTGGATGGTCTCTCGGATGCTCAGCAGACGATCCCGTAACGACTGAATTCGCTGCGGGTCGACCTCGGTCGAGGCCGCCGCGTCACCCAGTTCTTCGATCGCGGTCGAGACTGCGATCGCTCGCGCCTGGTGACGTTCCCAGCGGCGTCTTGCCTCTCTTGGACGGACGATCTTGAGCCAACTCAGCAGCGGTTTCACTGTGGTTCCCTGGATCAACATCGAGAGCATCACCACTCCGGCGACGACCGCTTGCATGCGCGGTGCGGTTTCAGTGAGATAACTCGATTTGGCGACACCCAGTGCCAGCGCCACCGGGACCGCTCCTTTGAGGCCTCCCCAGTGGATGACATGAAGCCACGAGCGTGGGTAGGAGCCCCGGATCACCTGATCAATGCCTCCGATGGAGTAGGTCATCAGAGCACGAGCGGCGATACTGGCGACCCATACCAGCAAAACCAGATCATAGTTCTCCAGCACCAGTTGTGGATCGACAGCGAAACCGAGCGCGATGAAGGCGAGCGAGTTGGCGATGAAGGTGATTACCTCCCAGGTCAAACCCAGACTCAAAATGGCGGTGGGGGTCATCGATGTATGACGGCCGACATTGCCGACCATCAAGCCGGCAAAGACCACCGCGATGACCCCGGAGGCGTGGAATCGTTCCGCCAGCAGGTAGGAACCATAGGCCAGCAGGATCGACAGCAGGACTTCGACCAGATGTTCATTGATCCGTTCGATGAGCCAGTTGACGAAAGCTCCGAGAGAAAGACCCACCAGCGCTCCGACTCCGATCATGTGACAGAAGGTGAGGATTCCAGAGCCGAGAGAAATCTGATCCCAACCACTATCGAGCCCTCGCAGTAGCAGTATGTAGAGCACCACCACCAGGCCATCATTGAAGAGGGATTCACCCTCGACGATGGTGGAGAGTCGTTTTTCTACACCTTGTTCACGGAAGATGGCGAGCACGCTGACCGGGTCGGTCGGGCTGACCATCGCTCCCAGCAACAGAGAGAGGTCCCAGGTCCAACCGGTGGCGGACTTGATCGCTGCCGAAGTGATCAGAATGCAACCCAAGGTGCCCAGCAGAGCCATCGTTGAGATGATGCCGCTGTTTTCACGGAGTTTTTTGAAGGGCGTGTTCATGGCGCCATCGAAAAGCAATGGCGGTAGCAGGATCAGAAGGATGAAATCCTGAGAGACCTCAAAGTGTCCGGTTCCACTGGGAAGAGCTCCCTGATGACGCAGAAACCCAATCACAGCTCCGGCCACGACCAGCCCGACGGTGTATGGGATACGTAATCGGCGGGTGATCAGCGCCACCACCATGGCACCCAGCAGCAATAGCAGCAGATCATCGAGGATCGGCAGGGTTGGCATTTGCAGGGCGAGGGTCGGCAGCAGTTCCATCCGCACTCCTTCCGGGAAGAGGGTGCCCCTTGGCGAGGGTGTGGGCAAGGATCCTTGCCCCAATGATCCGGATACGATTTGATGCGCGAGCAAGGGAGGCGCGATTTGGTGCGAGACGGGCAAAAGGTTACACACAGGAGAAGCCATTACAGGCCGATGATCCGGGTTTTCTCCCTGGGTCTGCTGGTGTTTCTGGGCTGTGACCGGCCAACCCCATCGATACCCCCTCAGCAAGTCTTCGCCTCGAAACTGTTGCGGGCCGGAATTGCCAGTGACGATCCATGGGCGCAGGCTCACCTGCTGCTGGCTTTTTCCGCCGACAGTCGGCTGGAGGAGGCTCGGGATCGCTGGAGTGCATGGATCGAGGATCTGGACAGTTCGATTCCGCTTCATGGCGAGGACGGAGAGCGCGGCGAGCAACACCCTCACCTGATGTTGCGGACCGGCGCGTGGGTACTTCCCTCGACCCACCCACAGTTGGTGGAACGGGTCCAGAGCGCTCTCGCGAGCATCAGATCTCCCTCGCACTGGAAGCAGATCAACGATCTTGCCTGGCTAGTGGAGGCAGCGGCGGTCTTGAAACTGCCTGCAACCACAGCCACCGCCGACGCAGATCTCCAGGGGCTGGCGGCCACTTTGCTCGATGCCCTCGAGACATCCGATCAGCTTGTACAACGGTGTGTCGATGATGGGGTGGAGCGGCCCGATGGTTCGGCGGATCCATCCCAATCGGGCACCTGGGCCTACACCTGTGGTGGTTTCCACCTGCTATCGGCGCTGGTCGAATCAGTCGAGGCGGGATATCTGGTCGGGGCGGATCGGCAGCGGGTGGTCGATCGTCTGCTACTTCTGGCGCGCCGGATCCCCTGGGAGTTACAGTTTCGAGTCGCGCAGGAACAAAGGGCGGTGTCAGCGGGAATTTCTCCGCGGCGGGCGGCTCGCCATGCGGTTCTGGCGCGGATGAAGCTGGCGGGGCATGGTCTCGATGTCCTGGGGCGCTCACGAGCCGTTGGGGTACTGACCCTGGAGCAAGCTGCCAAAGCGGCTCAAAGTTGTCGCAACGCCTCGAAGCAGATCATCGCTCGTTTCCTCATGGAGGTGGATCCGCAAGGGCTGTTGTTGTCGCCGCAGACCGAGGCGGTTGATCCGCAGACGTGGGAACGAGCTCTTGGCGACGGCTGCCACCTTTTACGGGGGTTGGCAGTGTGGTATTCGGTCTCTCAGAAGTGACGGGAATGGTCAGCAGAGAGGAACTCAACGTGGTCGGATCGAAAAGAATCTTGCAGATCGGCACCTACGCCATGGCTGCGGTGAAAGAGCGAACCGAGGCGTTGCGTGCCAAGGGTCTGTCGCCGGTCGATTTTGGTATGGGAGATCCTTCGGCACCGACCCCCGAGTTCATCCGTCGCGCCTGCGCCGAAGGCATCGAACGTCACGCCGCCAGCGGCTATCCACCCTTCTCCGGTAGCCTTCCTTTTCGTCAGGCGGTGAGCGATTGGGTCAAAGGACGATTCGGCGTCACCCTCGATGCCGACAGCGAGATCGTCTCGTCGGTCGGTTCCAAGGAGTCGATCTTTCATTTGCCGGAGGCACTCATCGATCCGGGCGACGTGGTGATCTGTCCCGATCCTGGGTATCCACCCTATGCCACTGGCACTCTGTTCGCCGAGGGAGAGCCGCATTACGCGCCGATCCATGGCGGTACCGATTTCCTTCCGGATCTCGATGCGATCCCCGATCAGATCGCCGAACGAGCACGCATCTTCTGGCTCACGACCCCATCGAGTCCGTCCGGGCGAGTGGCATCGCCCGAATACCTGAAGCGCTGGGTCGAGTGGTGTCGACAGCGAAACATCGTCGCCTGCAGCGACGAGGCCTACTCGGAGATCTACTTCGATGAGCCGCCGCATACCGCTCTCGAGCAGGGCAAGGACGGGGTGCTGGTCTTCAACTCGCTGTCGAAGCGCTCGGCGATGACCGGCTACCGGGTCGGTTGGGTGGCGGGCGATCCGCAACTGATCGCTCCCTACCGGAAACTGAAGGCCAACATCGACACCGGCACGCCGTGGTTCATCCAGGAGGCGGCGATCGCTGCCTATTCCGATGAGGAGCATGTCGCCCAGATGCGCGAGGGCTACCGCAAGCGTCGCGATCTGTTCGTCAGCGCCTTCGAAAATGCGGGTCTGCCACGCAGTGAGCCGGAAGCGAGCCTGTACGTGTGGCAGCGTGCTCCGGAGGGGGTGACCAGCACCGGACTGGCCGAGGCGCTGCTCGATGAGAAGATCCTTGCGGTGACGATCCCATCGGCCGCCCTGATCGGCGATCCATCGCAGCACGGTCCTGAAGAGCAGTACGTGCGGCTGTCGATGGTGGCGAGCTGGGATGAGAGCGAACAGATCGCTACGGCCATCGCCGAGCATCTGAGACTCGGCTAATCGCTGCTGCCTTCTCGCTCGAGCATCATGGTCGCGGCGCGCAGCACCTCGGCATCGGCCACATCCTCGAACGCCTCGAGCAAACTCGATAATGACTGCTGCGTGAAGCCGGTACGCAGTGCTCCGCGCAGATGCGAATGCAACGGTCGCAAGCGTCCCTGGCCGATGAGAGAGGCGACAGCGAGCGCCTCGATGACCTCGGCTGAAAGCCACGATGATTCCATCACGGTGCCGTAGGCAAAATCGATGATCCAACCTTCCAGATCCGGATGTCGCTTGAGCAATGAGGCTCGAACCTTGGCCTCACCATCGCCGTAGACCTGGGAGAAGAAGCTCTCTGCGTGTTCTCGAGCGGCGGGTCGGCAAGCGCCATCGGGGTGTTGCTCACGCAACCAGCCGAGTGCTTCGACCGCCGCCGGGAATCCACTGTAGGGGATCGATTGCAGGATCGTCTCCTCGACGTCGGCGATCGGGCAGCACTTGACGGCATTGTCGAGCGCCGTTTGTGGATCAAGCCGCTCCGGGGCAGCGAGTGCGAACGACAGTCGGCAGCAAGGTAGGATCTCCATGGCCCGAGAGTAGAGAGATCGTTGCCTCGCATCCAGAGGTGCAGCGATGACGCAGCAGCAGCCGGTCCGCGTCGCGCTGGGCATCCGCCGCATCGGCCGTCAAGATCCACATCAGGTCGAACTACGCCCATCAACACCTGAAATCTGAAGGAGCCACCGATGTCGAGACTGCTGCTGTTGCTGCCGCTGCTCGTCGTCGCCTGCAATTCGACAATGGACCGGCTGGATCAGGATTCCTCGGTCCCGGTCCGGGTTTCGCTTCCACACGAAGAGGCGCAGCAATTGATCGAGCGCCTTTCACTCGAGTTCCCGCTGCCAGATCGAGTCAGTTAGCACTTCAGTTTCGGGCTCAGAGTGCCGAAGAGTGGGGGGTACCCTACTCGTTAGGGGTCGAAAACTGGCAGTCAGGAGGCACCATGGCAAGACCCGTAAATCAGGAAGAACTCGATTTCTTGCAAGCCATCGAGGAATTCAAGAAGAAGAATGACAAACTGTTCCTATCCTGGACGGAAGTGCTGAAAATCGTCAAGGATCTTGGCTACTCGAGAACGGTTCAGCGCCGGAGCGCGGCAAAATCAACTGCCAAAGCCACGACCAGGAAGTCGAACAATAGCCAGGAAACCACTACCGGGGACGGCAGTAAGGTCACGACCCAGGCCAAATCCTAGCCCATAGCTGACCATCCCTTACCAGGAAGGAAGAGCGGAACTCGTTCCGGTACTCCTTCCTGGTTTCCCAATTCTGGCCTCAGAGCGCCTTTATTCGACCTCTCCCGCCTAATTGTCGGTAAGTCCAGTTCCGGGAAGGGGAAAGGGAATTGTGGAAGTTGCAGCGAGTTCAGTTACGTGATAGCCTCGAATGTCACAACTCCAGTTGCCACCGTGGTCTAGGAATGATTCCTGGATTTGGCTTTTGGGTGGCTGATTTGTCAAGATCGGAAGGAGCGCGCTCCATGATGACCGTCACCAAGCGCGATCTGGTACAGCGGATCTCCGAGAGTACCGGAGTTCAGCAGCAGAAGGCCAAAGAAGTGATCCAGGGATTCCTGGATCAGATCATTCATGAACTCTCTTCGGGCAATCGTCTGGAGTTTCGTGATTTCGGTGTTTTTGAACCGAAGGCGAAGGCTCCTCGTACGGCCAGGAACCCGCGCACTGGCGAGCAGATCCAGGTTCCTGAGAAGGTCACCGTCAAGTTCAAGGCGGGTCGCATGATGAAGCAGAAGATGCAACCGACCCCCGATGCTGGCCCCAGCTCGACGGAGAATCCGGCTCCGCCTAGCTTCTAGTTGGCTACGGAGCCTGGCTCCACGGTGACGAAGTCGGCCACACCGCCCGGCGGTTGGCGGATCCCCCTCTCTTCTCCCTCCATCGATTCTCAAGATGTAGCTGCCGTCGAGGCGGTACTGGTCGGCGGTCGTCTCGCCTCCGGTCCGGCGATCGAGCAGTTTGAAACGGTCTCCAGCGAATCCCTCGGTCGTCCATCGGTTCTCTGTAGTAGTGGTACCGCCGGCCTGGTGCTGGCGCTGCGTGCGCTCGGAGTCACTGGTGGTGAGGTGATCACCCCGGCACTCGGTTTCATCGCCACTGCTCATGCCATCCGTGCGGTCGGTGCCACTCCCCGTTTTTGCGATGTCGATCCGCAGACTCTTTGCGTCGGCATCGAGCAACTGGAAGCGGCGTGGAGTCCCGATGTGAGTGCGGTGATTCCGGTCGACTTGCTCGGAGTGCCGGCTCCGATGACCGACATCATGACACTGGCGGCGGGCCGTGACGTTCCCGTCATCGAAGATGCGTGTGAAGCACTCGGTTCTTCGATGGATGGTGTGGCCTGCGGCACCGCAGCGGATGCGGGTGTGTTTGGTTTCTATCCCAACAAGATCATCACGATGGGGGAGGGCGGTCTGGTCGCCTGTCGCGATGAAAGCCTGGCGGCACGGGTCCGGCAGCTGGCCAACCAGGGCCGCAGCGGTGCCGGTTTCTGTTTCGATGGCGAGGGCTACAACTTCCGTATCACCGAGATGCAAGCGGCGCTGGGAACCAGTCAGTGGCGGCGCCTGGATGATTTCATCGAGGCGCGCCAGCACATCGCCGGTCGTTATCTCGAGGGGCTCCAGGGGTTGGCGGGAATCGACCCGACCCCGGCTCCGGTCCTTGCAGGGCCTGGAAACCGCCGTAGCTGGTTCGCCTTCATCGTGCTGGTCGAGGACAGCGCCTGGCGCGATCCACTGAGCCACAAGCTGGCGGCCGCCGGCATCGAGACCGGGCTCTACTTCCCCTCCATCGCCGATTTTCGCCCCTATGACGAGGCGCCCAGTGCGCCGCTGCCGGTGACCAGCGAGCTTTCGCCGCGAATGCTCGCCCTGCCATTCCATTCAGGTCTCGGCCTCGATCGGGTCGATGAGGTCGTCTCGGTGGTGGGAGAGTCGTTGGACCAGATCCGAACTGACGGCTAGTTTCTGTGCTGCACTTGTCCTGCGCCGCGGAAAACGCCATCCTGACCACAGGGGCGGGGGATCGGTGGGTCCTTAGCTCAGCTGGTTAGAGCGACGGACTCATAATCCGTTGGTCGCAGGTTCGAGTCCTGCAGGACCCACACTTTTTTTCGCCTCATCATTTCGGGGAATTGCGGACATCCTCCGCCGACCGCAGAGCGATCCTGCAGGACCCACACTTTTTTGGCTTGTGAGGGAGAGGTCCGATGAAAAAAGTAACGATGGTGATGGTGTTTCTGTGTGTTGTTCTGGCTGTGCTTTGTGTAGGAGCCGCCGAGGAAGTGCGTAGCGTAAGCGCCCCCGGCATGTGTACCGCTTCTGCCATCGCGCTGGGGCTCGGTACCATCGCGGCGGCTATCCTGCACCGACAGGATCCGCCACAAGCGAAGTGAATCGCAGCAGGTCAGAGAGGCGGCCTCATCATCCGCGGTTCGCAGAGCGATCCTGCAGGACCCACACTTTTTTTCGCCTCATCATTTCGGGGAAACCGCACAAGAGAGGAATGCGACATGATGTTGAACACCAGGACCCTGAGCGCGATCTTTCTCGGACTCAGCGTTGCCCTCTTTGCAGGAGGCTGCAGCGATTCCGTTCCGGTGAAAGGCTCCGAGCCGGTGAAGGAAGTCCCCACCTGGCACGAGAACGTCGCTGCTGGAACCGTGGCCATCCGGGATGTGGGACCTGAAGACGCACCGCAGCAGAAGGCGTGGGAATTCGGCATTGGCTCACCCTGCCGTGTGTCCTGGGGCATCGTCGGATCGAGGGGCAGTGGCGGTGTCTCTACAAGCCTGGGTGCTCCGCACGTCAGCTCCGAGAACACGCTGCCAGTACCGGCAAAGAGCCTGGTCAAACTTCAATTTTCAACCGAGGAAATCGAGGGGCGAACAGTCCTGGACAATCTGGGCGTCCTTGTCGGCAAGGATGTTGCGGACGAGGTCCTGAAGGCCCACCCGGAACTGGCGGATAGCACACTGTTGCGATTCTCAACCAAGTGCGACGCGGGTGCCGCACTCGTTAGTAGCGAGGGTTTTGTGCCCGGCTCCGTGCAGGTGACCTCTGACAGCAGTGGATTCCGGATGATGAGTGGCAAGCGCGGTCCGAGAAACAGCCAGCTGGGAACGACGATCTACCTGGCCCACCATATCTCCTACGATCAGAGTGGAACCGGCGGTATCAAGGAAGTGGACGGCGGGTGCTGCCTTGAGGTCATCGATGAA
>PAIH01000034.1 GCA_002711105.1 Planctomycetota bacterium | reverse complement strand
TTTTCATCTGTCTCCTCCATGTGTGAAATCCGTGTGGGTTCTGTGCCTGGAACAGAAGCGACTCAGGCGGTCGCGGCCAGCGCAGGAACTTGCCCGACCAACTCGTTCCACTGCGTCTCATCGAGACCGCTCGCGATCCACTGGCTGAGTATCGGCAAGAAATCGGGGGGCACTCCGACCGTCATGTTCTGGGCTACGCAGACGCGATCGGCCGCGTCGATGTGGGTGAACCACCACGGCATCATCTCCTGCATGAACTCCGGCGAGCAGAACTCCATGATCCTGCCGTCGAGTGCCCAGATCTCGGCCGCCTCGAAGTGCTCCATCATCGCCGGCATGATGTGCTGCTCCTCTTCGTCGAGGTGAGACAGCAGCAGTTGCTGGAGGGTCGCCAGATCACTCTGGGTGTCGGTGGAACTGCCGCTTGAGAGCGCAGCCACGAGGCCTTCGATTTCGCGGTGCTGATCGACGCTGGCACCGGTCGAACCGGGCGCACGCTGCTCCAGCGGAGGGAAAAAGAGGACATCTTCCAGCTCCGAGTGCTTCTCCAGAATACGAGCAAAGCGCGCGAAGTCGCTGGCGAACAGCGGCTCCCCCCCGGCGATGATCCGCGCCAGGTCACGGCGCAGGGCACGGTGCACATAGACGAAGTTGTCGGCAACCGCGGCGTATTTGTCCGGATCGTGCATCGCTTGATCATCCGCTGGTTGGCTCACAGCACGCTCCTCAAAGACTCGACATCAGCGTCTTCTTGTCCCAATAAGAACGAATGCTGGAGATCAATCCATCCGGATTGACGGTGAAGACAGAGACTCCCTCGAAGGTGAGTTCCTTGTCCTTGGTGCGCAACTTTGCGACACCGGTCCACCTGACAGCGGCCTCGTTACCCGCCACGAACATGTCATCCTCGGTCAGTTCCATCTTCTCGAAGAAACCAGAGAGAGCCTTGAAGTAGTTGGTCGACTTGTCACGAACCAGCAACGGCGGAGTGCCGACCGGATCCCAGCTCAGTGCGTCTTCGCTGAACAGCTCGAGCAACTCGTCGACCTGCATGTTGCGCAGACACGAGAAGTATCCGCCCACAACCTCTGCGATCTGCTCCTTGCTCAACTGCTCGGGGGCCGCTGATTTGGGAACCTCGGGTGGATTGTCGCCGAGGTACTGCTCCTTGAGGCTGGCGATCTCCGCGTCATCGACGGGAGGCGCGCAGTGCGAGGGCGCGTGCTGGGCGACATACTCGCGCAGGTGCTCGGGGAGTTGCTCGTAGGAGTCGATGCGCGCCGCGGTGGTCTGCATGAACCCGTCACCCATGCCCGCGAACGCTGGCAGGGTGCCGTAGCGGTTCATGACCATCACATCGGCCACATCGGGAGCTGTCGAACCGTTGTAAGCCTCGTTGAACCAGACCTTGCCGATGGGTGTCTCTACCTCACCGTACAGGGTCCAGTAGAAGAAGGTCGTGCCACCGGAGCGCTGGGCGAAGACCTTGTCGTTGCTGACCTTCGCCAGGCCGTAGAGCCCGTTCTGGTGCGGTCCACTCAGGCCCTCGGTGTAAATCACGAGGCGACGGTCCTTCAATTCGAAGCGAGCGATGATGTAGGGGTATTCGCGGATGATGTGGCGGCCGTCATCGTGCTGGAGGATCTCGCCGGTTTCGTGATCGCGGTAGATCACCAGGGTCCGGCAGATCGCCTCCGCCGTGTCCCCCTCCATCTTCACCAGCCGGTTGCTCACCAGCGCCTCGACGCCGGCGATGATCTCACCGCCGGGCTGGCGATAGAGCTTGCCAACGCTGTGGTAGTAGATTGGATCGCCGTCACCGACATCGAAGGAGATGAATTCCTTGAAGGTCTCGGCGTCGAAGCCGTGGTCCGCATCCGGGGCGGCTGTCTCGCCGCCCATGCTCACAATCCCCATCGTCTAACTCCCGTGGTCTGAAGCCTAGGCCCGCTTTCGCCTATTAAAGCCGAGTGGGAGGCAGTTCGCGAGGGTGCGAATCCAACTGCCCTCCAGCTCCTCGAAGAGGCGCTGGTTGAGGGCGAAAACCTGCTTCGCTTCTTCGATGACCTCGAGTGCGCGGTCATCGCTGAGCGGCAGGTTGTTGAGGCGGTTGCGATATTCGGTCTTGAAGGCCTTGGAGTCGTCGATCTCGTCAAAATCGAAGAAGCGCAGGCCGTCGCGGCTCTGCAGACCCAACGAGCGACGGGCGATCTTGGAGATCACCTGGCCGCCGGAGAGGTCTCCGAGGTAGCGCGTGTAGCTGTGGGCCACGAGCAGATCGGGATCATTGTCTCCCAGCCAGTGAATGCGTTCGACATACTCATTGCGAGCGGGTGTATTGCGGATCTGGCTCTGCCAGTCCTCTCCGTAGAGGAACTCGAGGTCCTTTTCGAGCGCGGCCATACGGCTGAGCTCGGGGAAGTGGACACGGCTGACGAGAGGGTGATCCTTGTGGCGCTCAAGCTCGGCCTCCAGCGCCTCGTAGACGAGGTACATGCCTGCTTGCATGTTGGCGAAGCTCTCGAGGTCCATCACACCCTTCAAGATGCCTTTGATGAAGTTCGTCGACTCGGCGAAGCGGTGTGCCTGAGCGGTCTCAGTCCGCAGCCTCTGAGCGAAGGTGGCCTCTTCCTTGCCCTTCACGGTCTTGAGGGGCGCATCGACGCGTCCGGTCCTGGGCTCATCGGTAGCTGCCAATTGCTGGTCGGAAACCTTCTCACGGTCCATTTTGTCCTGAATCTTGGTGTCGGTCATTCTGAACTCCCTTCGTTCCTTCAGAGGTCTCATACCTACCTATCAGGATCAAATGGGGGCCCGGACAGAGAAATCGCCGGGAATTGAAATGGGATTTATTGTCCAGAAATGGTGGTCGGACAGATTTGTCCTGTGAGCAGCGGCTGGTGACCTGCAGGCCTCTTAATTGCCCACGCCCCCTACTCCCAGAGATTCTGGGGGTGGAGGGCGAGGAGGCCAGTTCCCGGAGGAGAGGTCAATATCAAGCAGAGATCCTAGCCAGCGCCGCCGAAATAGACGATCAGTCCGGGCACTGCTAACCACAGAAGCCCTTTAACCGTAAAGAAAACCAGGCCAGCGACGCCAAATCGTTTTACCATTTGATTCATGGTCATGTTGTCCTCCATTCGTTCCATCAGTGGTCTTATACCTACCTATCAGGAGCAAAAGAGCGCCCGGACACGAAAAATCGGCTTACTTGGGAAAATGATACGGCTCGAACAGACCCGGCAGTGTCGGGCGATCCATCACAGGCTTACGGTTCGAGATCAGGTGAATCTGTCCGGAGGGTGTCGATTTCACCGTGATTCCCTGCGGCGCAATGGCCTGATCCCCGGCCTCGAGTCGGGCGATCTGATACTCGACCGCTTGCCGGAAAAACTCGATTCCATCTTCCAGTTCATGACTTAACGCCAGTGTGTCATTGATGAAATCGTCGCTCTGCCCCCACAAGAAGATGGGGCCGCCAGGGGAAGTGGCATACCAGGGTGGATCCATTGGCTCGACCGGCTGGTCGATATCGATGATCCTGGTTTTCAGATGAGAGAGTACGTAGTTGAGAGCGGGCTCACGATAAATTGGCGTCGAGCCTCCCTGCGATCCGTTACGGAAAGCCTGCAAGAGCTCCATGCTGTGCGCGTATGTCATCCTCATCGCTCTCCGGAACGCCTCGACTGGAGGCTCGACACCATCCAGAGCGTCCAGAAGTTGCCTCAAATGAGCAGGGCTTATCCTGTGCGACAGCAAAAATCTGCACTTCTCGATCCAGTGTGAAATCAGGGCGATGCGGGTGATTTCATCGATCAGCAGGCCCCCTCCCAGATAGCCTTCGATACATTCGAGGGATCGGGCCGCCCACTTCACTCTCTCCTCCAGCGGCAGCGGGACGATCGAAGTCGGAATCAACAACATGTTCATTCCCTCAAATTCTGGATTCAGCAGTACCAGATGATCGGCACCGAAACTGAACTGTTGAACCGTGGGTGCTTTTCTGGCTTCTGACTCGTGCGTCAGGGCCCAGATCGCCTGGTATCGATCGATAAATACCTGGAAAGGAACCCCCTCCACCTCTTGCTGTGGGGTCAAGGTCGGCGGATTGGAGTTCAGGTACTCGATCAGAGGAAATCGGTTAAGCAGCGGAAAATAAGCGGGATCTCGTCGAGCAGAGATGTTTTCCATGCACTGCAACAGGCTACTGGCACCGAGCGACTCCTGAATCTCGACGATGAGACGTTGATTCCCTTTGCGGTAACGATCCACGAGCTCGAATCCCAGGAAAAGCAGCAAGGCAGTGATCAGGCCGATGGCGACAAAGCCCAGCGGCCTACGGCGCACGGGAATATTCATCCCTGGAGAATCCTCCCAGATCAAGGGCTGGTGAGCCGTTGCGTTGAGTCATGAACCTTTTCCAGCACCGCCGATACAGGACCGAGACCTCGATCATTCGTAGCACTGGAGTGTAGGTACAAATCGCTCCAAAAGTAATGAGATCTGGCGGCAGGGGCAGATTCCTTGAGACAAAAAGGCAAGCCGAGAACAAGGCTTACCTGTTCTCATTGATCATTACTCTTCCTCTCTGAGCTTCTTGACTAGTTTCGCGCCGATCTTTTGTCCCCACGTCATTCCAGCAACCATACTTTCTTTAATGATGTCTGGCTGCTTTTCGATCAGTTTCTTACCAATGGGTGTTTGATAAAACGCGCTCAGCTCTTTGATGTCGTCATGGGAAAAGTGTTTATCGTATATCGGGATTATCAATTCCGTCAGTTCGTCAAAATTAACTTCGCTGATGAAGTCCTCGAAGAAATTTTCCGGGATAGCGGTTCCTAGCGCCTTCACACTGTCGAACATCGTTTGCATGACTTGAAGGCCCATATCTTTCGAATTCATCAGCTCCATCAATTCCTTGATGTCTTCACGTTTGGTAACTGTGGCGGTTTCGTCATCCTGAATGGCGATGGCAAAGCCACCGATGACGGCCGACAAGAACAAAATCGCTAGTGTTAAATGCAGTTTCATGTCACTTCCTTCCTGAATCTCCTGATTGTTGGAAACTCTCGTTATTCGCTGGTCGCCTTTGCAGCACCAGTCACTGCATGGCATGTAGATGATCCCCTATCATCTAACATCCGATTTTCTCGACAAATCGGACATGAATATCGGTAGACCTGGATCGGTAGTGCAGGTGACAGGGTCCGGCCTGGCTCCTGGTGGCTCTTTTTTTACGCTGGGTGGTCGGGTCGAACCGCACAGAATTACCGTGTGATTTATTTTGTCCGGTCGTCGTGGGAAGCCGGATAGGTCCATCGAGCGGGCAATGGGGCCCGTGGAAAGAAAGGAGCGGAGCAATGACCGAAGACAAACGGAAGCTCTCCGACAAACAGATCGAAGGTATCTCCGGTGGTGGAAAAGGTCAGTCGGGCAAACTCAGTGACTCCGACAAAAAGAAGATGAAGATGAAGGCGCAAGCCAAGAAGAGTGGAAAGTAATCGCCAGCGAAGCGGGTTCGGATTTCATGACACGCTTCCGGTTTCGACGCTTGATCTTCAAGTGTCAGCGAAACAAAGGCGGTCGTGAATTCCGCAACCCGCATCGTACGCCCGCGCTCCCTGTCAAAATAAACGTGGCCTCGAGTCCTTCGGTGTCGCACCTGAAAGCTGAACTGGCGTTCAGGATCAGCGACAGAAAATCCCGTTCAGAGCGCGACTCTTGTGCTGGTGAGCACCGCTACGGGCAGTTGGACGACTCCGCACAGTCGAGTGCATCATCGGTGGGATCTTCTCCACAATCGGGAAACGGCAACGGTGGAGCGAGAGATCCCGACACGAACAACGAACTGAGTGCAAAGATGGCATCGGCGATGTTGATGAGCCCATCGTCGTTGGTATCACCAGCATCCTCACAGGGAAGTGGCTCCGTACCGCTAATAAACAGCTGCGAGAGAACCCCGATCGGATCCCCGATATCGAATCCTCCATCGTCATTGGAATCACCCCGTATGAATTGTGGACCGCTGCTGGTTCCCGGAATGATGCCGATCTCCGAGATATTTGTGCCGTCAACGTAGAGCTCTATCAGGTTGGAGCCGTCCAATCCTGCCCGATAGATGAAGCCGGCGCTGGTCGAGAGATAGATGAATCCCACGATTTCATCGACGACCAGATGTGTGACCCCCGGCGCAAGCGCTGACGGGATGATCGTTTCGATATTGGAGCCATCATTATCACAGCGCTGGGTCGCGCCGGAACTGGTCAGCCAGTAGATCTTTCCCGCCACTTCATCATAACAGCAGTCTCGCGGTCCACCGAGACCACCTGCGACGATGACCTCATTGCCAGTGCCATCGAAGTTACGACGGGTGATCGATCCGGTCTGACTGTTGGTCAAATAGAGTTTCTCGCCGACCGTGTCGATACCGATCCCCGAGGTATTGAACATACCGCCGACCACCTGCGGGTTGGAACCATCGTAGCCGATGGAAAGCAGTTGACCGTTAAAGGCATTGATCCAGTAAAGACGCTGATCGGCCGGATTGGCCGCCAGAGCCTCGAACCCAAACGGATAGGTGGTGACTTGAGCGGCATTGGTGCCGTCGAGATCAGCACTGGTCAGAGCAAAGGGCACCCGGAAGTAAAAGATCTTGCCGACGCTTTCGTCGACCGAAAGGGTCAAGGGTGCGGACGCAGTCGGCAATACTGTGGTCGTTGCCGTGGTCGCGTCATATCGCACCAGATCACTGCCGTCGATCCAGTACAGCGTCTGGGACTCAGCGGCAGGACAGAGCGACAAGAACCCGATCAGCAACAGCGATAACAGTGCCCAGCGCATGATCACCTCCAAAAAATACAAGAACCCCATCGTAACCTTCACTTGCCTGCCACGCACCGCTTGATCGCAGCTGCGAAACGTCCACAAACTGCAACCGAAGAGTGATTTGTTGCGCCTCATTTGGCCCTGAATCTGGTGCTCTCGGTCGCGGCAGATTCGGTCCGGGGGTATCCTGCCTGACGGTCTCGATGCAGGAAGCGTCGCTGGCCAGGTTTCTTACCGGTGGAGATCGATGATGACTCCCGATCCAATGCGATCCATGACAACCGCCATCGTGCTGGGCGCAGTGCTGGCATTTCTGTGTGGTTGGCCTCTCCCCGATCCCACCACCGAACCTGCCGAGGTGCTGGCCGCACGAGTCCTGCGAATCGTCGAGGAGCACTACGTCGAACCGGTCGATGGTCAGGAGCTACTGCGAAGCGGCATCGACCGGGTCATCCAGAGCCTCGATCGAAACAGTCGATATTTCTCCCCCGCCGAGGCGCGGCAATTCGAACAGGAAACCGGCGGATTTCTTTACGGCATCGGTGTCATCCTGAGGGAATCGGAGCAGCAAACGCACCTGGTTGAACGAGTACTTCCCGATGGCCCGGCCAGTTCCGCAGGAATCCTGACGGGAGACCAGATTATCTCGGTCGATGGTGAATCTGCCCTGAACTGGAACCTCTCCCGTCTCTCTACCCAACTACGCGGCGAGCGCGACACGATGCTGGACATCGGAATCTCGAGGAACGAACAGCAATTGACCGTCACCGTCCAGCGAGACGAAGTACGTATCCCGAGTGTCACAGAGATCGCCATATTCACCGCCCAGGATGGATCTTCAGCGCCCACTGGTCTGGTTCGACTGCAACAGTTTCAACCCAACAGCACCAGTGAACTGAAGAAGGCGATCGAAGCGATCA
Organism: Planctomycetota bacterium; assembly: GCA_002711105.1. Classification (GTDB taxonomy): domain Bacteria; phylum Planctomycetota; class UBA8108; order UBA1146; family UBA1146; genus UBA1146. Next base: position 53,892 of record PAIH01000034.1, on the reverse strand, counting down.
TCGCTGACGGTGCTCAGGGAATCGTCCTCGATTTGCGTGGGAATTCTGGCGGACTGTTCACCGAAGCGGTATCCATCTCCTCGCTATTTCTGGAGGCAGGACTGACGGTGGTAAAAACCAGAGGCCGATCAGGGGAAAAAGAGGAACAGGTCTCGTCCGTCTCGCGACCGGGCCCCTTCCGTCAAATCCCCCTGGTCATCCTGATCGATGGTTCGAGTGCCAGTGCTTCCGAAATCGTCGCTGCATCGCTACGCGATCACCTCCGGGCAGCACTGGTCGGATCGGCCTCCTTCGGTAAATGGACCGCCCAAGATCTGATCTATATCACCAACAAATCGGAGCCTTCGCTGCTGAAACTGACGACCCAGTCATTCCATCCGCCAGAAGGAATACGAGTGAGCCGTGACGAAACGGGAAAGGCATCGGGATTGATTCCTGATCTGGCCGTGGCGATCAGCCCGGAGACAGCATTTCAGATCGCTTCTGCAAACCGTAGCCGTTCTTTCGATCGGATCGAACAACCCGATTCTATCGCTAACCTCGCCACTCCCGATCCACAAGCGACGGTCGATTTACTCGGTAACGGAGACCCCGTACTCAGTGCCGCACTGCAACTTCTGTCGCAACCTGAACGCTTGCAGACTCTACTGAACCAACCCTCGACCGTATCGAAAGAGGAATCACGTTGAAGGTACTGGCGATCGAGACTACCTGCGACGAAACCGCAGCAGCGGTGATCGAGAGTGGCCCCAGGGTGCTCTCCGATGTGGTCTTCTCGCAGGTCGTCGAGCACGCCCCCTATGGTGGTGTCGTTCCCGAGATCGCCAGCCGCAGTCATGTCGAACAGCTGACGGCGGTGATCGAGGACGCTCTCGACAAATCGGCTCAACAACCCACCGATCTGGATGCAGTAGCGGTGGCGTACCGGCCCGGGTTGATCGGGGCCTTGTTGGTTGGAGTGACCACCGCCAAGGCACTCGCCTGGGCCTGGGATCTGCCCCTCATCGGGGTCCACCACCTGGAAGCTCACCTCGAATCCGCTGCCCTGGCGGGTGAGGACACCCCTCCTCCTTACCTCGGCGTTGTGCTCTCCGGTGGCCACACCGATATGCATAGAGTCGATGGTGAAGGTCGTTCACGGTGGCTCGGTGGAACCCGTGACGATGCGATCGGAGAAGCCTTCGACAAGGTTTCGGCGGTGCTCGGTCTCGGCTACCCCGGCGGTCCTGCGGTCGAAAAAGCGGCGCGAACGGGAAATGCCGCAGCGGTGAAACTGCCACGCACTTTGCTGTCGAAAGACTCCCTCGATTTTTCCTTCTCCGGCATCAAAACCGCGGTCCTCTACACCTGGCGAGGCCTCAACGCGACACACCAGGGGCGCGCACCTGGGGCCCCGGACCCCGAAGACATCTGTGCTTCTTTCCAGGAAGCGGTGTTCGATGTGCTGGCTGAAAAGATCCGTCGCGCCTGTCGTCAGGAATCTCTCGATACTGTCTTGCTCGGCGGCGGGGTCACCGCCAATGGTGCGCTGCGGCAAGGACTTGCCCAACGACTGGGAAACGACATCAAACTGCTGTTTCCTCCACTGAAGTTCGCCACCGACAACGCAGCCATGATCGGCGCCCTGGCCCTGCGCCGTCTCGAAAAAGGGGAACATGACACTCTCGATCTGGTCGCGGAGGCACAACCATGAACATAACGGATCCTTTCGACTTCGATCATGACAGGGAACGTCGTACGGGTTTCCCGGAAGTGATTTACGGACAGAGCAAGACCCCGGATGAAATCACCACTGCCCTTCTCTCCATCGCCGATCGTTCCGGACGTGCGCTGGCCACCAGAGTCGATGGCGATCACGGTGCCGAAATCGCCGCTTCGGTTCCACAAGCACAATGGCACGAGCGCTGCCGCTGCATCAGCGTCGAACGGACCGTGCTACCGCGACAGGGTCAGGTCGCGGTGATCTGTGCCGGGACCAGTGATCTTGCCGTGGCCCAGGAAGCCCAGTTGACCGCTGATCTTGCCGGAGCCAACACTGAATTGGTTGCCGATGCCGGAGTCGCCGGAATCCACCGAATCCTTGCCCATGATGAACTTCTTCGATCTTCCAATGCCCTGGTGGTGGTCGCCGGAATGGAGGGTGCGCTGCCATCGGTAGTCGCAGGACGAGTGTCGGTTCCGGTGATCGCGGTACCGACCAGTGTCGGGTATGGCGCTTCTCTGGGCGGAATCGCGGCACTGCTCGGGATGCTTTGCTCCTGCGCACCAGGAATCTCGGTAGTCAACATCGACAACGGTTTCGGCGCTGGCATCATTGCCTCGAGAATCAATCGACTCGCCTGCCAGGGAGGGATCGCCGGTGAATCCTGAGCCGTTTCCGACGCCGCCAGAGGACCTCCCTCCTTTGCCTGAGCGACCCAACGATTCCAACAAGTCGATGATGGGTTCGGTCTGGATCGTCGGAGGATCGCCTGGACTCAGTGGTGCAGCCCTGCTCGCTGCTCACGCCGCTCTTCGAGGCGGCTGCGGTCGAGCCACCGTGGCGGTTCCCGATTGCTGTGCCAGTGCCGCCGAAGAACGCAAACCTCTGGAGGTGATGAGCTGGAGTCCCGGCAACGGAAAAAACCACTGGAGCCCGGACGCCATCGAATTGTTGATGGACAATTCTCATCCGAGCAGCTGGGTATTTGGTTGCGGAATCGGAAGGGAACTGGAAACCACAGGCGCACTCGGGTCCTTCCTCGCCAGCAGAACAGGCCCGACAGTCATCGATGCCGACGGCCTGTGGCATCTGTGCCAGGAGCCCAAATTGCTGCAGCAACTGGGTCCCGAAACGGTTCTGACCCCGCACTGGGGCGAACTGGAACGTCTACGAGATGCACTCGACCTGAAGGGCAGCAACCGCGAGGATCTGAGTGTCGAACTGCAACGGGTCAGCCAAGCGGTTGTGGTTGCCAAGGGCCCCGGTACCGTCACCACCGGTGGTTCCGGCAGCTACCGCAACCAGACCGGCAATCCGGGAATGGCCACCGCCGGTTCCGGGGACGTTCTGGCCGGTCTGATCGGTGCCCTGCTGGCACGAGGGGATGATGCGGAGGTTGCAGCGCGCCGAGGAGTCTGGCTGCACGGAAGAGCAGGCGATCTGGCGGCTCAACAACATGGTGAGGAATCTCTGGTGGCAGGTGATATCGTCGAGGCACTGGGCCAGGCCTTCCGCGAATACTCTGGCAGCAGCCACCGGCAACAAGAGGAGCCAAGATGAAGATGCCCGTGGAAAAATGCCTCGTCGACAGTTACGAACTGAAGACCAACGAGGACCTGGGCCACGGTTGGTTTCGTCTCGACATTCACGCGCCCGATATGGCACCGATGATTCGTGCCGGTCAGTTCGTCCAGGTCCGTGTCGACTCTGGAGATACACCACTGATCCGACGCCCCTTCAGCGTCTACGATGTCAATCCGACGCCCGGTCCCGACGCCTCCGAACTGTCACTGCTGGTTCAGAACGTTGGACCAGGAACCCGCGTCATGAGTCAGTTGCGATCTGGGGATTCGATCGGACTGATGGGTCCGCTCGGTCACCCGATGCCACGTCCTGATCTTGACGATGGCGGAGTGCTGTTCCTGGTCGGCGGAGGCATCGGCGTCGCCCCGCTCTATCTCTACAGTCGCGAACTCGCCAAAGAGAAATCGACCCTCGATCACCGCGTGCTGCTGGGAGCCAGGAACCGTTCTCTTCTGATCGGACTCGATGCATTCGAAAAACTCGGCACCCATACAGTGGCCGCGACCGATGACGGTAGTCAGGGATATGCCGGCAATGTCATCGATTTGCTGAGCACAGAGCTCGACGCTATCACCGAACAAACTCCGGTAGCCGGGATCGGCTGCGGCCCTCACGGCATGAACCAGGCGCTGCGGGACCTTGCCGTAGAGCGTGATTTGAACTTCTGGATCTCGCTCGAGAACTACATGCCCTGTGGCTTCGGAGCCTGCTTCGGCTGCGTCATCGCAACTCCGGAGGAGCATGAATTTCGTTATCGGAGGGTGTGCGTCGAAGGTCCTTGCTTCCCGGTCAAGGAGCTGCCGGCGCTGCTTTAACCGTACACATCTATTACGCCACCCCATCGAGCACATAAAAGTCGCTAAATGGGCCACCAGATGTAGATCAGAAATCGGTCCGAAGGTGCCTTTGCCCGTATTCTTCCGTGACGGTCTCTCTCACTTCTCCACTCAGGGTCTCCCATCCGTACGGCAAGAATCCTGAATCGGCTGAATTCCAACCGCTTTTTCCGTTTGGACCGTTCTTCTGGAAGTCATCGACACAATTCGCTATGGTGTTGCGGACGGCGCGGGAGCGGCGTAGCTGATTCCTGAAACTGATGGAATCACCGCCGAACTCGCAAAACAACACCTCAGACTGAGGGTGCGAATTGAACCAACAATTCAGCGCCTGGAAGTAAGGTGCCACCGCTTGATCTGGCGGCTCGCCTAAGTCAGGTCTGTTGGATGGTCTGGGTCGGAGTTGTGGGTCGCTGAAATTGCACTCCGGAGGGGCGACTGCCCCCTCGATTCTGATGCGCCGGGAGAGGACTCCTCTCCCGGCACTTTTTTTCACTTACCTGTCAAAGCTGCAACGTCCCGGCAAACTTCGACCAGCGAAGAGAACCGTCCCGGCCGGGTGAAACCTTGCCAGCGGAAATCTTCACCGCGGCCCAGGTGGAAGTGACCACCTCCAACTCTTCGATCCGAATACCAAACCCTTGCTGCCCTGCTGCCTCGCCAGCCTCTACGGCGAGAACGCCACCTTCCAGGGCAGCGGCTACCTTTTCAGGTCGAAAGGTCAGTTCCTGCGCAGGAGAACCAGAATCCTCCAGCAACTTCATCTCGGTCGATTCCAGCACCGGGCTATAAACCAAGATCAGGATGCAGATGAAATCTAATATCGCTTCAGTTCTCCTTCTCGCAGCAGTCGATTTTGGCAGCCAGAACGAAATCAGCTTCTGTCAGCCCATCAACAGCATGAGTCCAGATACAAATCTCTACTCTTCCCCAGGTAAAGGAGATATTTGGATGATGGCCGAGTTCCTCGGCCACCTTTGACACCAAGTTCACATGTTCCAGCGCACTGACAAAATCCTTGAACTCGAACACTCGCACCAGATGGTGATGATCCTGGCACTGCCAACCATTGAGTTGAGGTAACCAACTGTCGATCTGGTCTGGCGACAGTGACGCCGTCTGTCCGTGACACGGCTCACAAACTCTCTGGGAAAGTGGAATCTCTTCATTCATTTCGGGGCTCCCTCCTGGAACTGATCCTAGAAGGTGGTTTCAGCGGTGCCATTGACCGGTAAGACATATCTGACAGGAAAGACATAACTGCTACTTAGGACATTAGTTACAGCTTCAAGGGGTGGTTGCTCCCGGCCATTTTTTGCCGACAATGGCCACAGCTAGCCACGACATGGGCCGGATGATTGATTCAAGGGCGATCCTTGGCCTTTAACACTTGGCATGCACCTTGCTTACAAAGTAGCGGTTCTGTTCCAGCACACGCGACATTTCGGCTGTTGAGGGCGATTCAATCGACGTTGTTTCGCGATATTTGTGGAACCTGTGACAAGTCTATTCAATCCGCGCGGTGCACCTATGCGCGGTCCGCCTCTGGTCTGCCGGCAGGGGTTCGGGGGGGGACAGGGATGGCCCCCTTCGGCTTCGGCGACCAGGGGCTTTATTTTTCTCCTATCTTTACTGGCTAGATCGCAGCTCGCGTGAGTCATAGTCTAGCCCGGGACGGAATGAGTACGACGATCAGTTGAGGGGGTGACGTGTCGGTTCTTGAGATTCCAACTCTGGTACTGAATCGTGGCTGGACACCAATCCATACCTTGCCAGCGAGAGTTGCCATCGGCCTGGTAGCGCGGGATGTCGCTTGCATCATAGATCCGGTTACCTATGAAGTTCACAACCTTCAATCCTGGCATGACGTTTCTACTGCGCGCGACCTCGCTGAAGAACAATCGATCCGATCTTCGTCGCTATGTCTAGCTCCACTCGAAGTGATTGTACTCACCACTTACTCAGGAGTCGGCGACCGAAATGTCACCTTCTCACGCCTCAACCTCTACCGAAGAGATCGTAACACTTGCCAATATTGTGGGGTTCGTCCCGGCACTCGAGAATTGACGATCGATCACATCGTGCCCCGAAGCCGCGGTGGAAAGCTGACCTGGCAGAACTGCGTTCTCGCGTGCGTGAATTGCAACAAACGCAAAGGTAGCCAAACACTGCATGAGGCGAGGATGCGATTACGACGGGAACCGATTCAACCTGACTGGAGGATGATCCGTAGGATTCCTCCACGTCCCAGCTGGTCCTCCTGGGAAAGATTCCTCAGCGATGCGTACTGGCAGCGGGAAATGACCGACTAGAGAACCCGGTCGCCAACCTCTCTCCTCTTGGCACAATAGATGCGCCCAAAGGGAGTCACTCGGAGTCTTCCGACCAAGGCACTGATCTGACCCAATCTTCTCACTTCACGATTCTCATCCAGTACCGGAAGAACCGTCCCCGCATCCAGATCCGGAGGAGGAGAAACAACATCCGCAATCGGCTCAAGAGATGCATCTGCCAGGCGTAGTTCCTGCAGTCTGAAAGCCAACCTCTCGGCCACCTCCGCGACATCCCTCCCCTCCACGACTTCATCCATTGCACGGTGATGTTCCCGCCGAAGTATGCGCCTGGCATCGAGGTGACCGACATGCCCCTGATCAAAATTTGCCTGTTGAAGCAGTCCCACGATCCTCGAATCGTCCCAGCCGAGGTATTCCTCAGGATCTTGCGGATATCGACCGTCGGGGATCACAGCATGGAGAAAATCCATCAGATGAAGATCGAGGATTCTACGAGTGCGATGAAAATAAACCTGAGTGAACATCGAGAATCGAGCCCACTGCATTCCTTCGGCAGCAAGGACCCCGCCCCTCTCGATACCAAGCCTCACTCCATCGTCAGTTTCGACGGGTACAAGAGTATGCAAGATTCTAGGCAAGTCGAAGCAACCATATTGAACACCAACAAAGTGTGAATCTCGTAACAGATAATCCATCCGATCAGCGCCAAACCCACCACAGACAAGAGACCGGATGAAACGGAGGCTTTCCGGAAGATTCACCTGTGCCGGATCGAGAACCTGAAGTACTGAGGAATAAATTTCGTCACCACGATTTTTCAGAGCTTTCGAGATCTCGACATGATCGAGCAAGGATCTCGTCATCTGCTCATGACCTCCTTCGGGGAGCAGTTTTTCCGTGACATGGGAAAACGGCGGATGACCTATGTCATGGAGTAGAGCCACGTATCGAGCGATGCGCAGTAATTGATGAAATTGTGTCTCGGTCGAACTCAGCGCCAAGGGCGACAACAATCCGTCCAGGCCCAGACGTGCTCTCATCTCTTCGAGCAATCGAGTCGTCACCTCGACGGTACCAAGAGCGTGTTCGAATCGACTGTGTCGAGCACCAGGATAAACCCGGTCGGTGAGTCCCAATTGCGAAATGAGCCTCAATCTCTGCAAGGGTCGACTATCGATGAGAGCTAGATCTTCACGTTCCAATCTGACCAATCCATGGACCGGGTCACGGACTGCCTCCGAAAGAAACATGCGACCTCCTAACGGTCGCCAGGATGGTGCCGAAAAGCGACTACAGCAAGGGAGGATGGGAGTTATCCTGACCCGAGGAGGTGTATGTCAGGTCAGATCTTCTTTCACCACGAGTCGTATCAAATCGATGGCGTTCGGCTCGGCATCGCTGCCGTGTGGCATGATCGAACTCTACTGTCGCTCTCCCTTTCTCCTGATCGATTGGTCGCCATCGAGCGATGCCTGGTGGGNCATGGCCTCACCCGGTATTGCTTTGCTCCGTTCCCNCGGCAACTTGCAAAGGAATTTCAACAGGCACTTGATGGAAAACGAGTGACCTGGAGCTGGCAAGCGCAACCTCGTTGCGGAACNGCGTTCCAGAAAAGAATCTGGAAAACGCTCGAAGGAATCGAGGCAGGCCAGACAATCTCCTATTCAGAACTTGCCAGAAAAGTGGGTTCTCCACGGGCGGCACGAGCGGTGGGAAGTGCCTGTTCTCGCAATCCTCTTCCACTCAGGATCCNTTGTCACCGTGTCGTGGCAACCAACGGAAATCTGGGAGGATTTACCGGCGACCTTCGAGTGAAGGNATGCTTACTGGCGCGAGAAGCGATGGCAAACCAACTACAGGGCTCCCTTTACCCTTGATGATATGATGGCTCGCCTCCTTCAACATCCCGCGACTGGCATACAGGCTAGCGAGAAGGTGGTGAGGTAATTCTCGATCAGGATCTGACTGCAGTGAGAAGTAGAGACATTCCGCNGCCAGATCCTCTATGCCATCTTCTAGCAGGAGAATGGCAAACCGCTCCCAGGCAGCGCTACAACTTGGATCCGTTTTCAGCAATTTGGCCAGATCGGATCGTGCTTCCGATCTACGTCCCAATGCTTGAAGGGCACAGGCATTTTCGTAGATTCCAATTGGATCTCCACTACGACGAACCAACAGCTGATGATCTCCAAATAGGTTATATCTTTCCAGAATCAAACCGTTTTCATCGACATTTTGGGAGACGATGACGTGTTCCTGTCCGTCCACTTCGAGGAACGCCTCCCGAGTCGAACCGATGACGAGGGTATGAGCCCAGCGCCCCCCCACAGCGGCTACCGACGGTAAGATTCGATCCAGTTCTGAGCGGTATATTTGCCAACGATCTTGTTGGTGAGCGATCCGATGCAGGTTGATCGGCAACGACAAAGCCAGGGTCGCAATAATGGCCATCCAAATTCCCANTACNGGTTTCAAACCGGAGCGNATCGTTAAAACGATGCCCACCATCGCTGTCACCAGTCCAAGCGAAATTGCGATCCTGACCGATGCACCTTCGCNTGAGGCTGTCGCNACNGAAGCACCGGTAAGNACTGCCAACGCGAANAGTANCAATGCGACCTTTGGGCCCTTTCCGAGCATGATCGGTGAAACCATGACCTGGCGACCGCGGTCTGCAAGTACATCGATCATCAACAGGACTCCGGCAGGGATCAATACAACCAGAGGGAAGACAGGCAATGAACCTGCCAACGCCCAGGGCAAGATAGCGGAAACCAGCAGGATTCGGAGCGGTAGAAACTGTTCGTCCTTTCCCCTGGGTCCGGCGATCAGTGCCGCAATCAGCGCGATCATCCAGCCCGGATCCAAATTCAAGATCGAGGGGATCTCGTCTCCACGGAAAAGAGAACTNCAACCGGAGATACTCATCGCCAACGATTCGGNATCGGCACCAAATTGACTAAGACTCAGCAAACTTGCAGCTGCCANNAAGGTGACCACCCAGCCCTTNGGTCGTAACNCCTGCGGAAGCAGTCTACGGATCCCTTCCAGCCAGCAAGCNGGATAGGCAACAGCGATCAGAGGACTGATCCCCCAGCTCAACAAGAAACACAGAATCAGNGCTTTCCACGGTTCGTACTTCCCTTCTCTCCCTGCCAGAAGAACCACTGAAAGAATCGAAAGCGCCACCAGNGGAATCGTTCCAGGAACACTCGCCCAGGGCAAAAAGGTCGGTTGTAAGGCAACGATGAACGCNGCCAGGATCGCAACGGACTCTCCCCTTCTTCGTGCCAGNAAGATCGCTACAAGAAGTATGCAGAAGAGAAATGGGACCACAGAAAATATCTTCAGTGTCGAGATCCCGATCCCGAANAACGAATACGCCTTCATCACCATCAAAGTCAAGATGGGTCTGTCTTCAAGTTCAGNAACACCCGATTCAATGTCTAAAAAGTAGGCCCTGGCATGTGCAAANGGCAACACACCGGTCTCAGGNAAAACCGAAGAAACCCCTGTCGTCAGATCAGGATCACCATGCGACTCGGTAGCCATCAGTAGTGCGAGGCAGATGACGAAACTCAAAATCAGACCCGCNGTTGAACGGCCGGTCCGGGGAGGGGTAAGGATGTTCACCGGTTATCCGCNAATGAGCGGGAACGGATCCCCAGTTTTTGTGCNCGATAACGGATTTGGCGGTAGGAAATTCCCAGTAGATCGGCTGCGCGNGTCAGATTNCCATCGGTTCGATCCAGTGCTTGAAGGATTAAATCCTTCTCGAAATCCACAAGACAATCTTCCAAATTACAACCTGCGGAAGAAAGCTGGGTCTTCCCAGCTTCGGCTTGAGATCTTAACGTTGTCGCAGCTTGTTGTTTATTTTCAAATGCCGGATCAGTAGAGGGGCCTAGCCTTGAGACATGCTCGATATCGATCCGTTCGATCCGTTCCCCCCTGGAAAGGGCTACCTGTCTCTGGATCACGTTCTCCAGTTCACGGACATTTCCAGGCCAGTCATGCTGATAAAGCGATTGCCAGGCGCTATCGGACAGCTCGGTGACTGATTTACCCATNCGCTCGGAGTGACGCCTGAGNAAATGCCCAGACAGTAGTGGAAGGTCCTCCATCCGATCTCGAAGCGGCGGNAGGTGAATCGGGATTACGTTAAGACGGTAGAAAAGATCTTCACGGAATCGACCAAGNCGCACCTCTTCAGNAAGTTTCTTGTTGGTTGCGGCGATGATGCGGACATCAGTAGNCAATTCTTGATCACCGCCAACCGGTATCACTTTACGATCTTCCAGGGCNCGTAGAATTCGTACCTGGGTAGATAAACTCATGTCGGCGACCTCATCGAGGAACAAAGTTCCTCCATCGGCGTTGAGGAAAACTCCCTTGCGATCTTCCACGGCACCTGTGAATGAACCACGGACGTGGCCGAACAATTCGCTTTCAAGCAATCCTTCAGTGAAGGCGGAGCAGTTCACCGCAACGAATTTATCTTCTTTCCTGTGCGATCCTTCATGGATCGCACGGGCCACCAGCTCTTTACCACAACCGCTCTCTCCAGTGACGAGTACTGTTGAATCTGTCGGTGCAATACGCTCTACAACCTCGAGCATCTCACGCATTACCGGCGTGTTCCCGATCAATCGTTTGGGTAAAATACCCCCAGCAACATCTTCATCGCCGATCGAGGCCATCGCCCGCCTCACGGCGCATTTCACATCATCGTTGTTAAATGGCTTTCTCAAGAAGTCGAATCCACCACGCCGCATTGCTTCGATAGCAATGTCAGAGGTCGAAAAAGCGGTCATGACCAGGACCCTGATCCTGGGAGCCAGATCGCGAGCGGCGTCCAGCAGTTCCATTCCATCCAGGCCACCCATCCTGAGATCCTGAAGGAAAACCCGTGCACCTTCAGTACGAAGGCACTCGATGGCTTCGTCCCCGGAGGATACGCAACAAACGCGATATCCCTCGTTGGAAAGGACGATCTCAAGGAACTCGCGCATGCTCTGTTCGTCATCGGCAACCAGGATGTCGAATTTCTCAGATCCCATCAGGCTCCTACCTTCATGTCGACAGCCTCTATCACGGAAGCCAAGGGCATTCCGATCCGGAAAGTGGTTCCCAACCCTGGAGCACTATCCAATTCGATCCAACCGCCGGAAGTAACGACGATCTTTCTGACGATGGCCAATCCCAAACCTCCTTCACGAGGTTTGGTCGAGTAAAACGGATGGAAAGCGCGAGCCTGAATCTCTGGTGACATTCCAACCCCGTCGTCGCATACCTCCAGTACGCTGAAATCTTCTCGACAAGAGAGCCGGAAAACTATGCGGCCTTCTCCTGCACAGGCCTCCACGGCATTGATGGCCAGGTTACTAATCACTCGATGCATCTCATCTGGATTGGCTAAAATTTGAATTCCAGAATCCATCTCGCGGACAATTTCTATGCCACGAGCGTCCTGGCGCTGCCCGATGGAGTCGCTAACCTCTTCGACGATTGCCCCGACCAGAATCGGTCGAGGAGTCTCTAGTCTGCGAGAGCGAGTGTATTCAAGAAATCCATTGACGGTTCTATCAAGCCGGTCCGATTCTCTGCGCACGATCTCTTCCATACGCCCTGCTTGCTGTTCAGGAAGTTTCCCTCCGACCAGTTCCGCCGCAGCACCTCTGAGTGAAGCGAGTGGATTTCTGATCTCATGGGCAAGCCCCAAAGCCAGCTCTTCCAGTTCTTCGAGATGAAGTAAGCGAGCTTCTGCTTCGACAACCCGACGCTCTGATGTCCTATCGGTAAACACCGAAACCAGTAATCCGTCCTCCACCTCGGTGGTCCGAACCAAAAACGACCTTTGCTCCCCTTCTCGGGCAGTCCACTCGATCGCCTGGGGTCTCTTTTTGGGAGTCGTCAAGGCATCGCGGAATTCCTCATCCGTGCTACGTCGCAAGAAGTGTGACAGGTGTTTGCCACGCCATTCTTCTCCTTGAGGAAAACCAAGAGTTCGACGAGCCGAAGGATTAGCACGCAGTACGCTACCACTGGAATCAACAACGATGATTCCCTCCTCCAGGGAATGCACGATGAGATCATGCTGTTCCTCCAGAGCACTCCATCTCCCCTTCAACCTACCGCTGAGCACAGCAACACCGTGCAATGCAAGAGTCAGCGCTACAAGAGGTGGAGCACTTTCGCCAATCTGCGCAGCTCCAGTTCCGGAAGCACTGATGGAAGTAGCAGCAGCCAGTACCAGAGAGGCGATCGTGGCCTGTAGAAGACTGGTACGCATTCCAAGGCGGGCACCACTGATCACGATCACCACCGGAAGCATGGAAGCAAATGGGGAGGAGACACCACCGGTCAGTGAAGCCAGTGCCAGTGAACCAACCAGATCAACAGATTCTTGAAATCTACGCAGGTCGGGTACAAAACACAGCAGCAAGGCGAGCACTGTCCAGGCAAATAGCACTGTGGCCAAAGGCCAACCAACGACACCTGAAGGGAGTATCGTGGTCAAGCCAAAGGCCATCATCGGCATGCCCGCACATGGGACAAAATGTATTGGAAGAGCCTGTCTCATCATTCTCTATCTCGCCTCGCGGCGATCAGCGTCCGCTCACAGCACTGAAGATGCTGAGGAGCGGAAGGAACATCGCTATGACCATGGTTCCAACAATTCCTCCCATGATGCAAATCAGGAAAGGCTCGATGAGAGAAGTCAATTGCTTGACCGTGGCACGTACCTCTTGATCGTAAAACTCGGATACTTTCTCTAACAATTGTTCAAGAGATCCAGACCGCTCTCCGATGGTCACCATGCGGGTCACCATCGGTGGAAACCGTCCGCTGCGTGCTAGCGGCTTGCCGATGCTCTCACCTTGGCGTACCGATTCGGCAGAATCCGCGATCGCCTCGGAGTAGAGAACGTTTCCGGTGGTGGTACCGACAATTTCAAGGGCACCGAGAATCGGAACTCCACTGCGAATCAAAGTGGCAAAGGTACCGCTGAAACGGGACAAAATGGTCTTCTGAATCAGAGGTCCAAAGATCGGAATCTTCAGTAGCGCCCAGTCACGTATGCGTTCTCCTTTGGTAGTGCGCACCGCAGATTTATAGGCAAAAACTAAACCGATGAGCGTAGCCAAAATCAGGATGAAATGAGTTTTGGCAAAATCGCTCATAGCCATCACAAAAACCGTGAGCGCCGGTAGCTCGGCCTTCATGTCGAGGAACATTTTCTCGAAACTAGGCAGCACAAAAACCAGAAGACCCAGGCTGATCACTCCGATGAGAACTAGACTCACTATCGGATAGGTCATCGCACCTTTGATCTCACCACGCAGTTCTTCCGACTCTTCCATGTGGGTTGCCAACCGATCCAGAACCTCATCCAATTGGCCACTGGCTTCCCCTGCCTTCACCATGTTGATGAAGATGTTATTGAAAACCTTGCGATGACGAGTCAGAGCGGTCGAGAAATCTTTACCCTGACGGACCTCAGAAGCGATGTCCCCCAGTATTGCTTTCAAGGCCGGATTCTCTGACTGCTCCTCGATCACCTCGAGACTTTCGACCAACGGAATTCCAGATTGGAACATCGTGGCAAGTTGACGAGCAACCGGGACCAGTTCTTTGCGGCGAACACGTCCCTTGATCTTTTTCTCACCATTACCCGTCTTCAGTCCTGGGAATTTGAATGGGAACCGACTGGCACGGATCTCTGCGTTTCCACCACGTATGGAGGTTACAGTAAGTCCTCTACGGCGAAGCTCCTGAACCGCTTCCGATTCAGTTTCTGCTTCCAGGGTTCCAGTTACCGATTTCCCTTGAGGATTTCTGGATTTGTAATCGTATTTTTTCAAAATCGATCTCCCGTGATCTAATCGCCCTGCGTCACCCGCAAGACTTCTTCTAGTGATGTTTTTCCCCTAAGTGCGTTGAGAACACCTGCACGCCTTAAAGTCACCATTCCGTTCTTCAGTGCGATGTCTCGGATCTCCAATGCTGAAGCTCCTTCCACCACAGCTCTACGAATCTCATCATTCATCACCATCGTCTCCAACAATGCGAAACGACCGCGGTAACCACCCTGGCAACGCAAACAGCCCACCGACTCCCATAGCGTCGCGTCCTTCGCCTCCTCAGGAAGGAAACCGAGAGCTTCGAGCCTTCGAGGCGGCAATGACCCCACTTCGCATTTGCAATCCTCACAAAGCCGTCTACAGAGGCGTTGTGCTGCAATGCATTGGATTGCCGATGAAACCAAAAATGGATCGATCCCCATGTCGACCAGGCGAGTTACCGTGGAAGGAGCGTCATTGGTATGAAGTGTCGAAAAGACTCGGTGACCGGTGAGAGAAGCCTTCACCGCGATTTCTGCGGTCTCGAGGTCTCGAATCTCACCGATCATGACCGTGTCTGGATCCTGTCTGAGAATCGATCTGAGGGCCCGGGCAAAGGTCATTCCGCGTTTCGAATTGACCGGTACCTGGATCACTCCTTCGATCTGATATTCGACCGGGTCTTCTACAGTGGTAATGTTTTCTTCGACGGACAGGACTTCGTTGACACAGGAGTAGAGCGAGGTCGACTTGCCACTCCCGGTAGGTCCTGTGACCAACAACATTCCATGGGAGCGAGAAATCGCATCCCGGATGTCGCTCAATGCCTTTTCCTCGAAACCAAGTGTCTCGAGACTTAAAGCCAGTGAACTGGAATCCAGGATCCTCAAGACCACCTTTTCGCCATGTACCGTCGGCAAGGTGGAAACCCGAAAATCGACCTGCCTGCCCTCAATCCTCAGCTGGAATTTGCCATCCTGAGGGATCCTACGCTCTGCGATATCAAGGCCGGCCATGATCTTCAGTCGACTGATGATGGAAGCCCTGAGTTTAGCTGGCGGCTGCTGGGCTTCTCGGAGGACACCATCGCAACGGTATCGTATTCGCAGTGCACGATCCTGGGGCTCGAAGTGGATGTCGGAAGCCCGCTCCCGCAGCGCCTGGTAAATGACATGATTCACGATCTTGACGACAGGAGACTCATTACCCTGGAAAGAGAGCTCCATGATGCCATCTTCTTCTTCGTTGTTGTCACGAAGTTCGAGCTCCAGGTCCCCGTAGTCATCGAGGACCTCTTCAATCTCCTTGCGACCATCACCGTAGAGACGATCGATGGCTTCCTCGATGCGGAAGTCGCAAGCGAGAACGGGCTGAATATGACATCGGGTCACGTTACGAATCTCGTCGAGTAATACGATGTCATGGGGATCAGCGATGGCGACCGTCAACACTCCAGCACTTTTGACAACAGGCAAAACCCGACAGGAACGAGCGGTTTTTTCGCGCAGTTCCTCACACGGGTTCTCATCGACCTGCAGACGATCAAGATCGATGGGAGCGACTCCGGTTTCAATGGCAAGAACTCCCAGAAGCTGACATTCATCGACGGTACCGTTTTCCACGAGGAGGCGGGTCAGAGACCCTTGATCTCCAGCGTGCTGCAAGGCATCGCCAATCTGTTCGTCCTCAACCAGACGATGTCTGGAGAGAATCTTGCCCAGTCTTTGGTTAAATCGAGTGCTCACATGTGTCATGTTCAGGACTGCCGCTGGAATATCCTTTTGAGTTCATCGGAATCCGTAGCGCGCGAGATCGCTTCTTCGTAAGTGATCTGTCTCGTACGGTAGAGTTCGTAGAGTGATTGATTCATCGTCTTCATTCCCAGTTTTCCTCCGGTCTGGATCGCGGATGGGATCTGATGAACCTTGTCGTCACGAATCAGTGCTCGCACTGCAGGTGTCGCCAGAAGAACCTCACAGGCGAGGACTCTTCCCCGACCGTCAGAACGAGTCACCAGTTGCTGGCAAAAGATTCCCTCCAGAACGAAGGAGAGCTGGGTACGGATCTGTTGCTGCTGGTGGGGAGGAAACACATCGATCAAACGATTGAGGCTCTGTACTGCATCGTTGGTATGTAGAGTGCCGAAGGTCAGGTGGCCTGTTTCTGCAATCGTCAGTGCACCCGAGATACTGTCCAGATCGCGCAATTCTCCAACCATGATTACATCAGGGTCTTGACGGAGGACTCGACGTAAGGCACTTGAGAAACTAGGAGTGTCATTTTCTACTTCTCGCTGAGTCACTAGACAATTCCGGTTCCTGTGCACGAACTCAATCGGATCCTCGATGGTCACGATGTGGTCATTTCGATTCTGATTGATACTGTCAATCATTGAAGCGAGGGTCGTAGATTTTCCACTACCCGTGGCACCGGTGATGAGCACCAGACCTTTCTTCTTCAGGCACAGGCCTTCGCAAACATCCTGCGGAAGCCCCAAACTTGACATTTCTGGAATCTGGTTCGGGATCACACGGAGCACTGCTCCGACCGACCCGCGCTGGAAGAAAACATTGGTCCGAAAACGACCCAGGCCACTGATTCCGAACGCCATATCCAGTTCTTGGTCCTTCTCGAACTTGCGAACCTGTTCGTTGTCCAGAATCGAGTACACGATCTTCCGGACCTCATCCGGGTCGAGAATCGAATCGCCGGCAGCAATAAGACGACCGTGAATTCGGATCATCGGGGGGGTGCCAGCACCCAGGTGAAGATCGGAGCCTTCGCGCTCCACGAGTTGTTGCACTAGATCTTCGATGGTTACCACTTCAGGCTCCTTATCACTCCAGGATCTCGCTTCCCACGCACGGAAAACGGGTTTCACGGAATTGATGGATGTACCCCAAAGAGTAGCATCTGCGCGTGGATTGGGGCCAAGAGGGCAACTCGCTCAGGAATGGTGAAGACGCCTCAACTGAGCCGAATGAGCCCAGATGAGGTGATTAGGCAACCGCCGCGATGGTGCTTGTGACTGGCCTTCCAGCGACGTCCCATCCCCCTGGTTTTTCGGCCAAACAACAGGGCCGTCTTGTCGCGGAATATGCGCACAATCAAAACCGGAGAATTTAGAGCGACAGGTCGAATTCGTCGCTTTCGGGGTGACAAAAAACTCGGCGACAAAAAGAGGGGTGACCGGCAAACTGCCAGTCACCCCTCTTCTCCAGTAGCCATTGCTGAACAACCGCTGTCGCAAACCCTCTAGCGATAGACGATGACCTCGACACGACGATTCTGGCCACGACCTTCTTTGGTCGTATTATCGGCGACGGGACGCTGAGATCCGTATCCAACCGCCTCGATCTGGGCCGGAGCAGCAGCACCGGCATCGAGCAGGGCGCGTAACACCGAGCAGGCTCGGATGGAGCTCAGTTCCCAGTTCGTCGCCCAACGCACCTTCGTTTTCTTGACCGGAGTCGAATCGGTGTGGCCCTCGACCCGAATGTCCTTGCCGGAGAATTCAGTGGATAACACCGCAGCGAGCTTCTCCAGTGCTTCTCTTCCGCGTCGAGTAATTTCGGCGCTCCCCGAACTGAACAGAACTTGCTGATCGACAGTGATCCGCACGTCCCCATCTTCAGAGGAAGCTGTAAGTCCATCGATCCCCTCGAAGCTGCCGAGATCTGGCTCTCCCACATCATCGATGATCGCAGCCGCAGGAGTCGGCCGAGAGAGAAGATTATCGTTTTGAGCCAGTAGTGCGGCATTCTTGGCACTGATCTCGGCCAAACTCTTCTGGGTGGCGACCAGTTCGGTCACCGTTTCCTGCTGTTGCCGTTCACTGGTGGCCAGTTGAAATTCGAGACGATTTCTCTCGTCTTCGATCACTCTCAACTTCTTCTGATTGTATGAAAGTTCTCGTTCCAAGCTGGTCGTCTGACAACCTGCGACAACCGAGGTTAGAAAAATTAGCAACAAGTAGCGTGAAAACGAAGACATCCTGATCACTCCCCCTTCAGCGGCATGTCGTATCCGACGTAAAGCGGGCCAAAGTATAGAATCCCGCCGACCTCGAACTGAATCTGCAGCGCAGGATACCCCTGCTCAGAGGACCTTGATAGCGACCTTCCAGAGATCGATAAAAGTCCAAGTGGGAACGAGCAGATCACCCCTGATACAAGGCGAGATAACTTTCCCACAACCACTGCAACTCCGGTCGTCCCAATAACATCGACAAGGCTCCGGCCGACAGGAACGGACCAAATGGAATGTAGCTTGCCCCCCTGCGCAGTCGGATCCAGATGCCCACTACAGATCCCAGCAAACAAGCGATGAGGAAGGCGAACAGGACCGGGATCGGCCCCAATGTGGCTCCCAAGAATCCCATCCACTTGACGTCCCCAAAGCCCATGGCGGGTTTACGGAAGATGATCGATCCGACCTTACCAATGGCATAGATCAAGGCGGCTCCGCAGCCAGCTCCGACCAGACTGGTTCTGATTCGCCCGAGCGAGATCGGTTCCGACTCGCCGGAACCAAAAAAGTAAGCGGCCGCCAAAATACCGACCAGAGCACCGACCAGGTAAGCGAGGTAGCTCTCACTCAGCTTTCTTCTCTGCTGCTCCCAGCTGGGTACCCAGCGCTGAAATCCAGCTCCCAGCACCACAGCACCGATCAGCACCGAAGCCAGCACCGGAACAACACCCCCACCCGCTTCTAGCAGAGAGCCTACGCTGCTATCGACCATCCCCAGGAGATTGGAATTCCACGGTGAAACAAGCAGTACCAGGCCTGTAGCTGGCATCGAGATGCGATCCGGGATGATCTTGTGATCAAAATCGATCCCGCTGACCACGATGAGAACCGAAATCCACACCCAGACCGCTACCAGCACCAACAACTGCCTAAAATCGAAGGTCTCGGCGAGGGACGAGTCAGAACCAAGAATCTCGCCACCAAATCGGTACGCTGCCAGCAGGAACAGAGCCGAGGTCAGAAATTCTACCAACGGATAACGTGGCGAGATCGGCTGGGAACAATCTCTGCAGCGACCTCGCAAGCAAATCCATGCCAACACCGGTATATTGTCAAACCAACGGATGGAGCCTTTGCACGACGGGCAAAAGGAACCCCTCGGATGAGTGACCCGTAGTCCTTCGATGGGAATCCGGTAGATACAGACGTTGAGAAAGGACCCCACGACGGCCCCCAGGAGACCACCGAAACCCCACAACATCATTTCCAGAGAATCTAACGAGATCCCCATCAGCAGCGGTCCTCCTCAAGACGCCCAAGAATAACATCGACAACGGCAGATGGAGTGGATTCGGAAGTATCGATCGGATCCCCGGCCAGTTCCCGGTAATAGTCCTGGCGTTGCTTTCTCAGACGCTCCAGGGCGGCTCCGGCCGCCTCACCGAGCAATAATGGCCTGGAGCCCGGCTCACAGCGTTCCAGCAACACCGAATCGGGAGCATCGAGCCAGAAACAGCTCCAACCTGCCAGAATCTTTCGCACCTCGTCAGTTTCTACGGCTCCTCCTCCGGTCGCCACCACCAGTGCCGAAGACTCATTTCGCTGAAAATCCTGGTCAGCCTCGATCCTCACAATGAAAAGGGCCTCCGCGGCTCGAAAAGCCGGGAGGCCTTTTTCATCGATCCAGCGGCTCGCACTCCAGCCCGACAGTTGCTCGATCAAACGATCCACGTCGCAACAAGAACGGCTCAGTCGACTGGCGAGCAACCCACCCACCGTGCTCTTTCCGCTACCGGGAAGTCCGATCAGGGCGATAGGACGAGTCACCGTAAAATCTAACGACGCTGAAGCGGAATTGTGACCTGGAAGATTTCGAGATCCCTACGGATCGTCATCTCAATCTCCAGTAGTCCCGAGTATTGCAACGAATCCTGCATGTCTTCGATGGTACGGACTTCCATTTCACAGATCCGGATGATCCAGTCTCCACGTTGCAGACCGGCCTCCTGCGCCGGCGATCCCTCGTGGATCTCGGTCAACAGGATACCGATGGCGTTCTCCTCCACTTCGATACCCAGCACCGGTGGTTCGTTCGCCATCGCCATTGCCATGACCGTATCTGACAGCTGTTGTGAGGGGGCTAAATCCCCTCGATGGGCCACCAGGGTCAACGGCTCATTTCCACGCAAAAGCTCCAGCGATACGGGAGAGCCCGTCATCGTGTGCGAAAGCACCTCGCCAATCTGTTCGAGTGATCCAATCGCTACGTCCTCGACCCGGATGATACGGTCGCCGATGAGAACACCTGCCGAACCAGCACCACTGCCGGGGAGAATCGTATCGATGTAGGCACCATCGGCGTCCCACGCGACGACGATCCCTAGCTTGGCATTACCACTCGACTTCGGAGCCTCGATTCGGGCCGAACTCGGAACCGGTCGGGCAAGATCGTCGATGGAATCGATGACCGAGGCTTGGCCCTCGGAGGCGGGAAACTTACCCAGTACCCCCTGGACAGAACGAGGCTCCCCGGAGCGAGCAAAGCGCACTTCGATCGAGTCCCCCACGTTCCTTGGTGCCAGCGCTGCCCTCAACACGTCGATACTCGTGACTATCTTACCGGCCACAGCTACCAGCAGGTCTCCTTGACGAAGCCCCATTTGCTCGGCGCAACTTCCTACGATCACCTCACTCACCACTACAGCATCGCCTCTTTCGACGGGAACGATGCCAAGGAAACCGCGACCGTTACGTGGTGGAACAATCGTCTGTCGAATATCTGTCTCAGGCCTATTCGGCCCGTCAATCAAGGTCGCCGCCAGATCACCCCCGCCAAACTGGATCACGGTCACCCACGGCTCTCCGCCACGAGAGAAAATAATCTGTCCACGAGAGCCAACAACAGTCGACGCCAGAACATCCCGAAGACCTTCGATGGTGCGAACTTTGGCATCGCCAAAAGCAGTGACAATGTCACCCACTTGAATGCCTGCCACAGCCGCATTGGAACCGGGTTCGACACTGGTGATTTGTAAACCAAAGCCCTCTGCCTGGAGCACGTTGACGCCGAAAGTGATTCCCGATGTCGCGACCGGTTCACTTGGTGGGTGTACAGGAGCAGGATCCTCAACCACGGCGGGAGGATCAGACCTTGTCACCTGTTGTGCGACGGCCACGTCATTGGCAGATTTGAGGATTCCACGCCCCCGAACCTTGACCACCCCATCGGAGCCAGACCGGGCCCATGCCGCCGTAACCGAATCTCCCGCCTTCTTACCGCTCAAAATGGCGACAAGATTGTCATAAGAAGCGACCTGACCATCGATGGCGAAGATCGCATCTCCGGGCTTTAACCCCATCTCGCTGGCAGAACTCCCCTCCTCGACACTCTCCACAATCACTGCTTCGGTAGCCTCCACCTCAAGTTGACGGGCCTGATTGGCCTCAATCTCGACGATGCTAATTCCCAGGTAGCCACGGGAATTACTGACTGCCGCCCCCTGGCCTGTTGCAGAAGCCAGCTCTTTCGTGAGTGTCTCAATTTTAGCGGTCGCGACAGAAACGTCCTCCTTGAGACTCGCGTTCTCGGCTTCGAGTTCGCGAATCCGATTCTGCGCGCGGATCAGTTCATTGCGAGGACCATCCTGAGCACGCTGAAGTTCCTCACGAAACTGATTGCGCATCTTCTCCAGTTCTGCGTTGAATCGAGCTTCGATCTCCTTGAGATCGTCATCGAGCACGACTGGATCGGCGGCAACCGCCGGTATGGAAATCATGCTCATCAGCACGATCAATAACAGGGTAAAAACCCAGCTCATCGATTTCATCTTTGCACTTCCCTTCCTCCTTGCGAGAGGTCCCTATTTTTTCAGTGTTCAAGATTCCGAAGTGTCACCGACCCACTGGGGTGCGATCACGGTCTATGCCATGATTCTAGACCGATACATCCGGGCTCGGCAACGGCCCGCAAGAGGAGTTCTGAAACCGGGAGTCCTAGCCGAGAAATGCCTGAATTCCCTCGATGGCCTGCCGTAATTCCGATTCAGGCCTGGCAAAGGAGAGTCTGACACATCCGGGTGCGCCAAAAGCCGGACCCGGTACCACCGCAATCTGATGCTCTTCCAGCAATCGCAGGGCCAAATCATCCGCGTCATCCGCGACTCCTCCAGCACCAAGTCGTTCCGACACATCAACGAAGATGTAGAAGGCTCCACCAGGGTTGGAAAAGTGCACCCCGGAAATCTGTGATAACCCTTCGACCATCAGGTCGCGCCTGTCCCTGAACGTGGAGTACATCTCCTTCAGGTCCGGGTGATCATATTGATCGAGCGCTGGAGCTACACATGCCTGGGAGACGGTGCAGGCGTTGGAACTGTTCTGACTCTGCAATCTACCGATCGCACCGGCAAGTTCTGGCTGACAAACCGTCCAGCCGATTCGCCAGCCGGTCATCGCGAAGGACTTGGACAATCCCGAAATCAGGGCCACGCGATCTGGATCCAGAGAAAATGGACTGTGCATCGGCCCGTCATGGAGCAGACCCTCGTAGATCTCGTCGCTGATCAGCCAGAGGTCGTTTTCCTGCGCGAATTCAACGATCGCGGCGATATCGGCAGCACTACTGACAGTCCCTGTCGGGTTTCCAGGTTCATTCAAGATGATCCCTGCTGTACGCGGTGTAAGTTGAGCCCCGAGCATCTCGGGAGTCAGTCGATGGTTTTCCCTTGCTGAGGTTTCCACCGTGATGGGTACTCCCTCCGCCAGTCGGATCAACTCCGGATAGGAGACCCAGTACGGTGCAGGAAGAAGAACCTCATCAGCAGGATCCACCAGTGAAAGAAGTGTCTGAGAAAGCGATTGTTTCGCTCCCGATGAGATCACCACCTGAGAAGGCTCAACTTTGACGTCACGAGTACGTTCGACATGACGACAAATCGCCTGCCGAGCTTCGATGTGACCGGCAGCCGCGGTGTAACGGGTCCACCCATTGTCCATGGCAAATTTAGCTGCCTCACGGATGAACTCCGGAGTTGGGTAATCGGGTTCTCCAACGCTGAGATTCAGGATGTCTCTACCGGCTGCCTTCATCTCCTGGAGTTTGGCATTAAGGGTGAGAGTCGCGGAGGGTTCGATGGTACGAACACGTTGACTGATCATGTCTTCCTCTCCTGACCGAGATGAAGCTAGCTGCCCAATAACTGGCGAAGAAATGCTATCCGTCACCCAAGTCCAGTGCGAGCTGATCGAATTGCCGCTCCAAACTCAACTCCTTGATCCATCTGTCGGAAGTTGCACCCCCTGCCATGGTGGCTATGATGGAGAGATGAAGGCTAACAGAGTGCCTTTTGGAGACCACTATTTGCAGGGAATCCACGATTTCCCCGCTTGAGGCTCGCTGATCTGTACAACGACTGAGGGCAAAAATATGAATCAGAACATTCTCACACGGTTAAATCTCGCTTTTCTCCTGTCCGGAGTCCTCACCGTCATCATCCCATCGCCACTTTTCTCTCAATCGCTCTTCATTCGAGGCGATTGCAACATCGACAATTCCTTGGACATTGCCGATGCGATTTTCGGCCTGGGAGTCCTATTTTCCGGGGCAGGACCCGCCAATTGCGCTGATGCGTGCGATGTGAATGACGACGGCTCTCACGATATCGGGGATCCGATATCACTGCTGTCAAACTTATTCAACGCCGGCCCTAACCCTCCTGCGCCCAACAGCTGCGGTGAAGATCCCACCTCTGATTCTCTCGACTGCCAGAACGGACCGGCAGAATGTGTCCCGCTCACTGAGGACTGCAGCAACGGAGTCGATGACGATGGAGATGGTTTGATCGATTGCGCAGATCGAGATTGTATTACAGACCCAGCCTGCATTGTCCCCCTCTCGTTTGAGTTCGATGTCTATCCACTTATCACAGTAGAATGTACCTTCTGCCATGGCCCTCCCAACCCCCTCGGCAACCTTGACATGACGACTGGCGGCGTCACGGCAGCCTATACTCGGATCGTCAACACCCCTTCTAATGAATGCAGCAATTACGACTTGATCGAACCGAATGATTCCCAGGCCAGCTGGCTACTCAGGAAAATAGAGGGTACTCATCTGGCTGCGGCTGCTGTCTTCGGTTGCGATGCGATTGCCGCCGGAGTGCAAATGCCACTGGGCCCGTTTTGCTGTCTCGAGCCAAACCAAATTGACATGATTCGCGACTGGATCGATAGCGGAGCCGATCCCTAGAGATTACGTCTGTCCGCGCCAAAACCCCGAAATCCTTGGTCTGTCTTGACTTCTATGGGCGGCAGAATACACTCCCCGTTCAGTTTCCGGGCCGAGGTGGCGGAACTGGCAGACGCGCCAGGTTAAGGACCTGGTGGGCAATAGCCCATGGGGGTTCGAGTCCCCCCCTCGGCATAACACTCTCCTGCTACTTTGCTATCCTGCTACTTTGCTATCCTGCTACTTTGCTCTCCTGCTACTTTGCTCTCCTGCCATTTTGATCTACTGCACTCCTTCTTCTTCATCAGGATTCGCTCCAGCCACTGGCCCACCAGCATCTTCTTCCATAGAACAGATTCGAAAAATCCGTGGAAGTACATCGATAGCGGTCCCCAATATCCGAACTACGGGTGCAGGAAGAACAGGATCCGGATTCACTTCGATAACTGAAGCACCCATGTCCAGTGCCCGAAAAATCAGTCCGGCAGCCGGGTGGACCACGGCTGAAGTCCCGATCACGATCAACAACTCACAGGAATCTATCACCTGTTGGGAACGGATCATTTCCGGTTCCGGCATCCGTTCTCCAAACCAGACGACTGCTGGACGAAATCCCCCTCCACACCGACAGGTGATCACATCCAAATCTGTACTGGTGTGGCCACAACGGTGACAGCGATCATGCAAGATCGACCCGTGTAACTCGATGACATCAGGACAACCCGACCTCTGATGAAGCCCATCGACATTTTGTGTGATCACACAACTGTTCTGATTCGAATGGAGACACCAGTTCGCCAGTGCCAGGTGACCCGGATGGGGCTGCGCCTTTTCTACAAGATCCCGACGCCAACGGTACCAAGAGCGCACCACTTCCGGTGATCGTTCAAAAGCTTCGGCGGTCGCTAGCTGTTGGGGGTGATACCCCTGCCAGAGTCCATCCTGACCGCGAAATGTCGGGAGTCCGCTTTCGGTAGACATACCGGCCCCGGTAAAGACCACCACTCGCCGAGACTCTTCGATCCACGATATCGCTTGAGTGACAATTGATTCGTGCTCTTGGTTCAAGAAGTCATCCTGATCCAGCCCGGGCTCATCAAACCCACACAGGTTCGGCCACAGTTCGCCCAGAAGGGCCTCAAAACCCGAGTATGGACCTCAAGAAGTGCTGAAACTAGAAAAAGGGGAGACAGGATAGAATCCTGTCTCCCCTTTCTGTTGGTCCCGGTCCGAGATGGAACCACCAGGCATTTGCCCTCGGATCGGTCCCGGCCGAAATCGAAAGCGACCGCCCAGTCATCCCCAGTAATCGTACTTCGGACGAGTCACCGGAGAGGCCTTGGATCGAACCTTCGCCGTTCGCCAGGACCTTCGCTGACCGGAAGGCAATGTTACTTTTTTCTTTTGGCCTTCCGCTTAGCCTTTTTCTTGGCTGGCTTTCTCTTAGCAGCCTTCTTCTTGGCCTTCTTCTTGGCTGGCTTTCTCTTAGCAGCCTTCTTCTTAGCCTTCTTCTTGGCCTTCTTCTTGGCTGGCTTTCTCTTAGCAGCCTTCTTCTTAGCCTTCTTCTTAGCCTTCTTCTTAGCTGGCTTCTTCTTGGCCTTCTTCTTAGCAGTCTTCTTCTTAGCCTTCTTCTTAGCCTTCTTCTTAGCTGGCTTGCGCTTGGCTGTCTTCTTCTTGGCCTTCTTCTTGGCAGTCTTGCGCTTGGCAGTCTTGCGCTTGGCTGTCTTCTTCTTGGCCTTCTTCTTGGCGGGCTTTCGTTTCGCGGTCTTTCGTTTAGCGGTTTTCCGTTTAGCGGTTTTCCGCTTCGCGGCCTTCTTCTTGGCCATGCCAACTCCTATCGGGGGGCATCCCCCTCAACCCTGATGCTCCCGTCCCCCTCCGAGGGGACGACCGAGGATCGACCAACGGACAACCATTGCCCTGACCCGATCACCGGATGACTTGCTGGAAAGTATGCGCGGCAAGGAACCACCGACGCAAGCATCTTTCCGTAAGGTGAGTGATTGCACCTGACGGAAAGAAATTAATGAATCGCACGAGGTAACAGTGGGTCTAGTCAACCCATCCCCCGAGTCGTCCATATTGCATGAAGGGAGACACGTCGAGACGACGAAGACATTTCCCCCTTACCGGCGAGAACCATCCAGGACTTGCTGAATCATTCCCAGCAAGCCCAGCGGTCCTCGGCGGCGGAAGCACCTCTCATTCCCCTTGAGGTTACGGTGCCTCCTGCTCAGTGGCGGTATCCTACAGAACTCAATTCGGATCTGCCATACACTTTTTTTTCCGTCAGGCGGTTCTTTTTAGAAATTCGGGAGGAACCGACACAGCAGAAGGCTCCCATCGGTATCCGGTGGGAGCCTCCTGAAAGTCTAAAGCCTGTACAGATCCGGCTCTTTACCGCAAAGCGAGCGGACTCTCCAAAGAAGTCAATATCGATGCAATGAGTCCATCAACTTGAGAATCGCGCGCGATGGAGGTGTATACCGACACCAACATCATTCCACTTTCATCAGAAATCAATCCATGAATACAGTCTTGAGTTCTGGATGGGGAGAGACTCTCACTGACAAAAGCAGGATGAAGCACCGACAAAAGTGATGCCCTTCCAGCAGGCCTGGACGAGAAACCAGCGTTGCCCAGACGCTCGCCAAGGATGACAGCTGCTTCTTCTGGAGCAATGCCTCGACCCGGATAACGATCGAGAGATATCAGCACAGATCCATCTTCAGAGATGACGCGTGCAGCATTTTCAGCATTCACCGATGTCCAACCTTCAGGAACATCGATGGAAAGTCCGAGACCTTCCAGTTCGACTCTAGAAAAGTGTGGCAAGGCGGCTTCGTCTTCCGGATCCAAAACTGTCACTTGCGAGCTGGAAGACTCAGAATCAGATCCGGTCTCCACCTCAGCACCGGAATTCGTATCGACTCCTGAAGCCAGATCCTGTTGTTCGGAGATACCAAGATCGAGAAGCTCACTAAGATCTGGCAATTCGATGTCTTCATTGGCGTTTTCAGAAGTCCAAACAACCTGGGCCTGAATCCTCCTGGCGAGATATTCCTCCTCGGAGGAATCGAGGATCACTTCATCGACGAATCGCTGATAAATGGTGGCTCTACCATTCGACCAAGTAAGGACCACCTTCTCTTCGTCGTTGGCGATGATCTTGCCCGTAACCACATGACCATTCTTCAAGAAAACGGTTCCGCCCAGCACTACTCCGGTGGGAACGATGAAAAGCACCAGGATCAGGGCGAGGGTGAATTTCTTAAGATTCATTTTTCTTCCGTTCCAGTTCCGACCATGTGTTGATCGAGGATCTCATCGACCCAATTTTCGAAGTCTACGATTATGGTCGCAGTCTTCGAGCTGTCTGCAGCTGCATTCTCAGTGGAACCAACGTTTGACCATAGGGAACTAAAAACGAGGCTTACCGTAAACAGCAAGGCAGCTGCCATCACGCCTGGCTTCCAGTATTCAATTGTCAATTCCTTGACACGATCAAACAGGTCGTCATGGGAGTCGTGTAGTCCGTCATCGAATTCGCCATCACCATCTTCCACGAGGCTTGTGATATCTCCCACGTCTTCGACCTCGGGCAAATCATCGACCAGTTCGACAGACATTTCCGGGAGCTCCTCGAGTTCGTCTTGGATTTGATCGTCCTCAGGCGAAGCTGAAAGTCGGAGAGGAACGTCGGAGACAGAATCAAACTCATCGGAGTCATCGAGAACTACAATCATCTCGTCCTCGTCCACTCCTGAGAATTCCGGTAGATCGCTGGTGAGAGGATTCTTTTCCATCTCTCCAACATCTTTTCCACCTGCTCCGGATTCGGTCGACAATTGGGTCGTATCCAATCTTTGCTCTTCCTCGGAAGGATTCACTTCTTCATTTTTCATCGTCGGTTCCCCTACCTGAGTAGTCAGTAAATCACCGCCCTAGTCAGGCGATAGAACTACATAAAAGAGTAGGATGAGATTTGAAATGGTGCCAAACCGGCCGGTATTTGGGTTTAAGTGCTAGCGACTAGATCCTGAGAGAACTCCCCGTCAGAGCTGTAGGGCCCCAACGCCGGGGAAAGAGAGAGGGTCTGTCCACAAATACCACAAGGGCCCGGAACCACAGCGACCCGACCGCAATCTGCACAGGTTCTGGCCAGTCGTCCCTGTATATCGAGCAGTAGCCGAACCTGCACTCCCGACAACACACCTCGTCGAACCAGCACCTCTCCGATCCGAAATCGAAGTCCGTTCCTTCTCAACTGGGCTTGTTCGAGAACCGCTTCTTCCAGTGCTTCAACCGAGAGCCAGCCTCGATCGAGGGCTAAACGACCCAGCGCCCCATCCTCAGAGCGACGACGTGTACCTTCAGCAACCCTGGTGCGAAGAAGATCTCGGATTCTGCGCAAAATTTGATTGGCCCGGGTCACCGCAAGAAAACCACTACGGGTTAATATCTGCAAAAAGTCGCGGGCACCAGGATCTCGGGGGCAGCACAGTAGTGCATCCATGATCAACTCATCAGCGATCCATGACCGATGACGCAAGATGTGGATCGCTATCGCCAGATCCGGAGCTTTCGACGATTCCGATTCCATCTCCGGTCCTTTCCAGCTGTTCAAGTAGCTCCACAATTATTGCATCAAGAATCTCGAATCCCTTTGCGGTGACCCGAATCGCATCTCCATCACAAACAAGAAAACCCTGTTGTTCGTATCTGCGCAAATGAGAGGAGCACCGATCAATGATGTCATAACCGGTTTCAGCCTGGATCTTCGCCAGATCAATCCCTTCTATTAATCGAAGCCCGAGCATGATCCGCTCGAACACCACGAAAAACCCATCAGGCCGTTCAACATCCACTCGCTCGGGTTTCCCGTTTGCACTGATATAGGCCGGGACATCGGGTCGGTTCTTCCAACGCTCTCCCGCATGAAACGAGGCAGCCCCACTACCTACTCCCAAATAGGTTCCTCTTTGCCAGTAGTTCAGATTGTGTAGCGATTCACCACCTCGCTTGAACAGATTCGAAACCTCGTATCGTTGATATCCTTGTTCCGACAGTCCTTGTAGAAACTGACGCGAAAAGTCGATGCAGGATTCATCCAGGAGAGGTTCGATGGAACCTCGTGTCAGCATCTTGTGAAGCCAAGTCCCCTGTTCGTAGCTGAGGTGATACAGACTTACATGATCAGGATCGATGAGAGACACCGCTTCCAGGTCTTTTTTCACCGATTCCGAGTCCTGACCAGGCCAGCCGACGATCAAGTCGAGGCTGGTTCGCGGAACTCCAAGTTCTGACATGCACTGATGAACTTCGAATACTCTCTGGGCATCGTGCCTTCGACCCAGTAAAGACAAACCCGATTCATCAAAGGTCTGCGCCCCGGTACTGATTCGATCAACACCATGGGAAAGAGCCAACTCAATCTTCTCTGCATCGATCGATTCTGGGTTCATTTCCACGGTCCACTCAAGAAGACCACTCCTGAAATGATCGGAAAGTGTCCCCAGCAATTTGTCCCAGGAATCCAGATCCAGAGCGCTTGGAGTTCCACCGCCGATGAAGATGGTCTTCGGAATGAACCCTAGCGCAGCGTGACGGGTGATCTCACTGACCAGAGCTGTGACGTAATCCCTCATGACGGGGAATCGAATGGAAGCGACATGGAAATCGCAGTAAGTGCACCGACTCCTACAGAAAGGCACGTGCACGTACAGCCCAGGAGACGGGTTATTCGGTGCTTCGGACCGTTCCCTGGCCAAGCCCTGATTGGTGGATCTCGCCGCCATTTTGTATCCTTATTCGAGGTCTCTCCCGAGATCCTACACGCTTCCATCGACCGGGGGCACCAACTCGTCGGGACCTCCGGTTTACCGTCATCCGACAATGACGGGGAGCGGGAGTCCTGACATGAGCAGCCTTAATGGTCACCTGGAGCACTTCGGTTTACAGGAGCTCTTGCAGACCCTCACCCACGGAGCTCGCACAGGTACACTGCAAATCGAACGCGATAAAGAAAAAGTAGCGATCGTATTCGAGACAGGACACATCACCTTCGTTCGAACCGGAGCCGCAAGCCAGATCAGGTTACGTAGTATCCTCCTGCGATGCGATATGGTCTCCGAAAGTGATCTGGTCAAAGCACGGGAAGACCAGGAGAAAACAGGGATGCTTCTTGGAAGGGCATTGCTCGAGCGAGGCGTCCTGGATGATAAGCAATTGTCGCAAGCACTTCGGCTGAAGGCAGAAGAAGAACTATTTGATTTATTTCTCTGGGAACATGGCACCTTTGAGTTCTTCCCTGATTTGATTCAAACAACACCAGAAGATGAAATAAACCAAGTCACCAGAATACAAGTCGATCCCATGTCCGTCATCATCGAAGGTCTTCGGCAAGCCGATGAGTGGAAAATAATCCGTGATCGAATCAACGACCTTCGTTGGATCCTGGTTCCTATTGAAGGGGCTCCCGCTCCGGCAGAATCTCATTCCATCTGGAAAATGATAGACGGCCTGCACAGCATTGAAGACATCCTCAAGTCGTCGACCGTGACGAGATTCGATACCTGTTCCATCCTGTACAGATTTATTGAAGAGGGAATAGTCAGAGAAGCGACCGTCGGCGAGTTGCTTCAGAAAGCCAAGGGCTTTGTTTCAAAGTCTCCAGCTTCGGCGCTATCTCTGTACCAAGCTCTGATAGATCGTGCTGGACAATCTGTCGGCCATGAATTGCTGGAGGAAGCTGCAGATTGCGCAGCTTTTCTGGACCCAGAGGCACAATCCAATTTCATCCGTCGAGCCGTCGAGATTCTGAAGAACCGAGGAGATGAATCCGGAGCCTGGATCCGTGTGCAACGCCTGTTGGTTCTTTCACCTGGCAATATGGATGATCTCAAAACTGCCTGGACCCTACGCGATCAAATCCCCACCCGAAGAGTAGAGATCATCCTCGACGAGTTACTCAAATATCTCCGTAGAGCGGGAGATCATCGCCAGATGATCACCGTTCTTCGTCAATCGGAAACCCTTCGCAGTGCAAATGCGAGTTACTGGCTGCAACTCGGGGAAGTACTTCGCCGCTGCAAAGATCCTGAGGCAGAAGTTTGCTTGCAGAAGGCGATCCAGCTGTCCAAGAAGCTGCAACCCGAGATCGCGTTGAGAGCTGAAAAGATACTGCGCAATCTCGATCCAGGTCTGGCTCTGGACGAACAACTCGTCGAGCAATTGAGGAACCAACGTGATCTTCTCGACTCGACAAAAAAGCGCCGTAAAGGACTGGTAATCGGATCTGTAGGACTTGTTACTTTGTTCATAATCTTGCACATCTCAGCGGAATGGCGTGCTCAGGGATTACTGGCAGCGGCACGAAAAATCGAAGCCAACGGAGCAGAACTCTCTGGTCTCCTCAGTGCAGTCGAAGCCTACGAGAGAGTCGCTACTGAACACCCCTGGACCTTTGCAGGCTCGACAGGAGCTTCAGAGGGAAACAAATTGCGAAAGCACATCGATGATCGCCGTGAAAGTGAACATCACGCTCGCGAAGCAGATCTCAATAATCAACGGTCCAACAGAATCCAGAAATTGACCGAAATTCGATCCGTCATCTCAAATGCAAGGTCATTGAGAAAAGACGGAGATGCAAAAGCAGCAAGAAGCGCCCTCGACAGCCTGAGTTCCGCTGATCTGAAAATATTGCCCGAGATCGAACTGAATAGCCTTCAATTTCCCGTTCTCATCCGCACCAAGCCCTCAGAAGCCAGGATCTATAGTCGCGACCGTTCGTTCCTGGGAACGAGTCCGGTGGTCGTTGATCTACATCTCAAGGAAAATCGTCAATACATAGTTGAACGCTCTGGCTGCCGAACAACCAGAGTAAATCTGTCCGGAGCATCTTCGGCCGTCGTTACTGTTTCCCTGGTCAGGGGCCCACTTCGAACATATTCGTTACCCAGTCCAGTAAGTCGATCAGCGCTATCAGGAAATCTACTAGTGACCACTGGAAGAGATGGCAAGGTTCGAATCGTAGATGCGAAACAGCTGCATCCGGTGAGTGAACATAGTGTCGGGATCGAGGGGCATCCGGCACCATTATTGGTGACACAGGACGGTACTGTACTGGTCGTACCGTTTGCCGGACGATCAGTCCTGATTCAATCGAATGGTAGAGTGAACCCCTTCGGACTTACAGCGAGCTCCCCCTTCTCCGCTGCTTGCTCCCTGAATAATGGTTGGGCGATCGGCGATGTCGAGGGGCAGGTGTTACACCTGGATTCGGCTGGAAAATTGAAATGGGAATACCAGTGCGCCTCGCCGATCTCCTTGGTTGGTTCAATGAACAATGGTGGTCTTATTGTCGTCGACCGATCTAGATTCCTTCACCAACTCGACTCAAATGGAAATCAGCTTCGTTCGATAACCAGGCTCCCTGGTGACGCAATCCAATTATTTCCAGATGGACGGATTCTTCTTCATGACGGTACCACCTGGAAATCAAATGAGGTCACACCCGGACCAGCCCCTTCAACCGAAACCCGGAACTCAGGGCTCAAGAATTTCTACGGCACCGAGATGGGTTGGGTGGTGCTTGAAAAGAACCGAATCAAACAATACCGCACCTCGTCACCTCCTTCATGTGCTCCCCTGGAAGCATCGGGAACGAGCGGGGGCATCTGGGTGGCTAGCCAAGACGGTATTCTTCGTTTGCATCAAGCCAACGGAGAACTCAACAGCGAGGTCGAACTAGGATCACCCGCTGTCAACTTACACCGGAGTTCTCAAGGCCGGATTTTGGTTACCCTTGCTGACGGTCGCCTTTGCGACGTGGAAGAGTTACAGAGATGATCTCCAGCACCTTGCTCACCATGGCCATCTTTATCGCCACTGGATCACCAGATCCCGTGACCGCAGATGAAATCAGATACATAGATTCGCATCTGGTCCAGCTTGACGCTCGAGTCGAAGATCAGATTGGAAATAGTATTCAACTCGCTGGATTCTCACGCAGAGTAACAATATCTCCGAACCTGAAAATCCCTCGGCGAGGTACAAAGGAGCGCTCCCCTCTCCTGAAGTTGAACTTACTGCAGCAATCAAACGGATGGGTCATCATCGATGCTCGTATTTCCCCATCGTTGAAAAAAGTGATGCAACGCCACTCACTCCGTTTAAATCAGTATTCCTCGGATCGTCGAAATTCAATATGTCGATTTCTCCTGCGTGAATCTTCGTTCACGTCACGGGGTTCCCTGTGGCGATCACTCAGAACCGAGTGGAATGATGAACCCATCCGCTGGATCACCCTGGGCGGAGAATTTCTGTCAGCCGAAAAGGTACTTACCGAGGAGATCGGGAAGTGGAATCTCCAACCGCTTGCCACCAGGGCCGGATTGTATCTCTACCAGGATAAGTGGATCTCCCAGAGTGATTACAATCAGATTTACGGGCTCACGGTGGTCAACGGAAAGGTTATCGATCTAGTCCGAAGTCAACTGAAGGAACTGGCCGAACAAGACATGGATCGTCTATTGAACCAGTCCCGAAAAAACAACGTACCAGGAGAAATTCAAGCAGGAACGTCGAGGAAAATGGTGCGGTTCCTGTGGGGAGATCCTGAACAGGTTACCTGGGTTCGATGGCAGAACCACATGATCGAGCAGTGGCACTATTCAACTCAGCTGGTTCGCATCATCGACGGCAATGTGTGTGAGATTTCCTCCATGGAAAAAGAACCCTCGAGCTGAGAAACGTTCAATCTTCTCCGTCAGGATCTACTCTTTGACGTTGATTTACCGGTAAATCGAGAGGCAGATTCCCTTCCCTCGACCGTTCTGTAGAGGTATCAGGCTTGGCATCTCCAGCGGATTCTGTCGCTTCCGATGTGCCAGGGCCATCTTTCACCACACCTCCAAGCCTGGCTCGTGGGAGAGGTGCGTCACCTTCATTCTCGATTCGCGCCGCATGAAACATTAGCCCTTGCCTGGTCACCTCGACCCTCTCTCCGCCGCGCAATGGCAGGGGTATCTTTTCATCACGAACCACAGCCACGCTCCCCTCGATCACTCGAACCTCGGATCGTTGACGAGAAGCCCACCTTTGAACTTCAAAAACTGTACCCAGGACGCTAGTCGTCACTTCATCGGTGGTCACCACGAACCCACCTAACCCGGGCGGAATCACAAATCTCGCCATTCCATCCAGCAAAGTCATCGTCGATCCGGAGGAAGGGATGATCAGGGTCCCCACTGAGAGAGAAATGACCCGACCATCTCGACCGACAATTTCCCCTCGACCTGATCGGCAATGGATCTCTTGACCGAGCTCGACCATCGCAACTTCTTCAGCCTGCTCGAAAAGTAGTTCTTCCCCATCTATCTCAAGGATGCACAGTTCCGTAACTGCTCTGAAGCCCCATCTATTCGAGCTGTCGGAATCGAACAATGAGGTGTCCAATCGAAAGCCGGAAAAGACACCCCATGCGAAAACTGAAATCAAAATCAATACCCCCGCAGCCAGGGCCGCCAGTCGAGGAGCCGCGCGGTCTGCAGCTCTTGCGATTTCAGCGGGCTCGCCGGGCGGAGCGAGTTTGTCAGGATCGAGACTACCGATCAGGAGTTCGTTGATCTCACCGCTTACCTCATCAACTCCAAGATCCAGAGCGTCCATTCCGCGCTGGAATTCCTCTTTCCAATTACGGCAATCGGAACAACGATCAAGATGAGACTCCAGTATCCCGATACGCTCCGTTGAGAGTTCCTGATCCTCGACCAGTGAGATCCATCGACGGATGAGGTTGCATTCCGGTTCAGGGTTCAAGAACTACCTCCGTCTGGCCCATCGAGACTTTTCAGTTTTTTAGCCAAAAGTTGCCTGGCACGGAACAACTTCGACTCGACACCCTTTACGGTCAAACCAAGGAGTCGAGCGATGTCTCTGTATGACCGATTTTGATCATGCTTCAGCAACAGTACCTCCCGATACTCGCCAGGTAGCTCTCCAAGAATTCGTCGGATCTCCTCGCCCCGCTCTTTTTGTTCGAGGACTTGAGAAGGTTCGAGGGTATCCGCGGCATCCAGTGCTTCATCTACTTCAACCGTCTCAGGTGCTTTTCGTTTTCGATGTCTCAAAAGATCAAGCGATCTAGTGCGAACAATCTGCAAAAACCAGGACGGAAATCTTGAGTCTTCTCGTAATCCAGCCAGACCACGCCAGGCCTTCACATAAGAATCCTGAACAGCATCTGCTGCCAGATGAGTATCGCTCAAGATTCCATATGCAACGCTACCGGC
Source organism: Planctomycetota bacterium (assembly GCA_002711105.1). Taxonomy (GTDB): domain Bacteria; phylum Planctomycetota; class UBA8108; order UBA1146; family UBA1146; genus UBA1146. Next base: position 18,143 of record PAIH01000034.1, on the reverse strand, counting down.
AACCTTCTGATGAAGGGTGACCAGTTGCGAGAAAGCTTCCCGATTTCCTTCACGTGCCGCAGAGACAAGGAGAGCAATCTCCGGATTCATTCATCCATCTCCATCGACAGGGACTCATCAGGGAAGACGTCCGAAAACTCAAAAACCCTCGGTATCAACGGTCTCGCTCCTGTCTCTCTAGAACTGAATCGAGGATTCCCAGGTAGGAACGGTATCGTAGAGGGTGAATTCCCCCCTCCTCGACAGCTGTCCTGACCGCACATTTAGGTTCATCTCGGTGTAAACAATCACGGAAACGGCACTCGTCTGCAACTGAAGCCAGATCGGGCATCCAGGTCGCCAGCTCCTGCGGATCTAGACCCCACAGCGCCCAGTCGCGAAATCCAGGGGTGTCAATGATCGCGGTTCCATCCGCTGACGGATGCCAGGTCACGGCAGTGGTGGTGTGCTTACCCTTCTCGTTATAGTCACTGACGATATCCGTGCGGATATCGATCCCCAAGACTTCGGAAATCAACGACGACTTACCAACCCCACTGGGCCCAGTAAGAACGGTGGCGCGTCCTTGTAGACGTTTTTCCAGTCCAGCCAGACCATCCCCAGAAACGACTGAAGTACGAATCACGTCGATTCCGATCTTCGGATAAATTTGCAGACGCTCCTCGACATCATCTGGAATCCCTAGATCGATCTTGTTGACGATTACAAAGGAGGGGATTTCTCGAAAGGAGGCTGCAAGTAACAATCGATCGAGGGCACCAAATTTAAGCCGAGGACGAGCCACCGCGAAAACACATGCGACCTGATCGATGTTGGCCGCCAGGATCAGTTCTCTCGCCTTCCCAACATCGCGCCGACGAGAAATCCATACCTTCCTCTCCTCGACCGAGATGACCCGTCCTTCCTTTGCGTCTTCTCCACTGACATCGAATTCGACCCAGTCACCGACAACGACTGGGTTTCGCCCTTCTTTACGGAGTCGACCAGCGAGGTCACAACGGTAGCGACTGCCCTCCGCGAATACGGTAACACTCTTGGTGGACCGAAAGACAACCTGGCCGCGCATAAAACCTAAACCCTGAGTTCTGTAAGATGGTCTTCATCGGGCCGAGGTAACAAATCGACAACATCGTCGAGATATCGAAACGTCTGCTCGGCCGCTCTACCGGTAAATCGATGCGGCTCCCAGGGCGGAAGACTCGATGCGACTTCGCCGAAGAAATCATCCTCCTCGATCATCCTTCTGAGAGGATTCTCATCCCCTTTGAGCACCGCCTCTCTCGCCTTCCAGGAATACTCTCGAATTCGTTCATGCAGTTGCTGTCGATCACCGCCTCTGGCGACTCCCGCCATCAGAAGCTCTTCCGCGGCCATGAAGGGAAGATGCTCTGCGATTCGTCGCTCTATCACCTGGTGGTGTACGATGAGTCCAGAGAAGACATTTCTGGCAGCGACCAGGATGGCATCGCTGGTCAGGAACAGACCAGGAAGCGCGATCCGACGCTGAGCACTGTCGTCCAGGGTTCGCTCCAGCCACTGGTTTGCTGCAAGTTGAGCCAATCCGGGTGTAATTGTCATCACGTGACGTGACAGGGAGCAGATTCGTTCACTACGCATCGGATTGCGTTTGTAGGGCATCGCCGAGGATCCCACCTGAGTTTTCTCGTAAGGTTCCTCCACCTCTCCGAAGGACTGAAGTAGTCGAATATCTGTCGCCGCCTTGTGCATCGCGATGGAAATGTCCGTCAGTCGACAGGCGATACGATGATCCCACAGGCGAGGATAGGTTTGTCCACACAAGTCAAAAACCTTCTCGAAACCGAGTTCCTTCGCCAGAGCTTGCTCCAGTGCATCAACCCTGGAACCATCTCCTCCACATAATTGCAGAAAGGATGCCTGAGTACCGGTAGTTCCCTTCAATCCACGAAGAGGAAGTTCACCAATCAAATCATGGATCTCTCGATAGCAATGAACAAGATCTTGCAACCACAGAGAAGATCTCTTTCCAACTGTAGTCAATTGAGCTGGTTGAAGATGGGTCAAGCCGAGTGTTGGAATCGCTGCATTTTCCCGGCAAAAGGATGAGAGCTCATGGATCACACGAAGTAATCGATCTCGGACACTACAGAGGCCTGTCTTCAAAATCATCAGGTCAGCATTGTCCGTGACGAAACAAGACGTGGCTCCCAGATGGATGACTCCTGCAGCATCGGGAGCCACCTCACCATAATGTCGAATGTGCGCCATCACGTCGTGTCGTGTCTCGCGTTCAATCTGCGCGACTCTTGCTAGATCTATCTTATCGCGCGCCTGTTCCAGCGAGCGGACTTGCTCGGGGGTGACGGGAAGCCCCCCTTCCTGTTCCACTTTCGCCAGTGCGATCCACACGTCACGCCACGTGAGTGCTCGGCGAAGCGGAGAGAACAGGCTCTGCATCTCGACAGAGGCGTATCTTTGCGCGACCGGATCCTGGTATAGGTCTTGATCCAACGGTTCGAAGCCTCTCGTGCCAATCTGGAAATCTCGGGAATCAGAGCTTCAGTCACGTCCCTGAAATGCCGATTTCTACAGATGGTCCCTGTTCGGGGCCAATCGGAGAGCATGTCCCTCCGGTGAGAGGATCATCGCCCTTGCAGGACGCTCACGTCAACTGCTCCCGCACCATAGGATCGCACCAATTTCGTCTTTTGGTGCTCCTTTTCCTGGTTGCTCTGGGGTGCCTCTGCTGCGGTAGAGCCGCTGCAGACGAGCTCCGCCTGAAGAACGGATATTTGCTCAGAGGCCGGGTCCTCTCCGACAACGGCAAACAGGTGGTTCTGCAAGTCCCGGAGGGAAAGATGTGGATTCGCAAATCTCGCATCTCCTCGATTCTCATAATGGACCCACGTCAAACCCTGATCGAAGAATGTGAAAGACGGGTCCGGGGTGGAAATCCAGGTTCAGCGATCCCATTCCTGCGTAACGAGTACCGCCTTTCCTCCCAGCGAAACGAGATTCTTTCCATTTATCGAGAAAGCTTGTTATGCCAGATCGATAGTTACCTCGATCAAGGAAAACTGGAACGCGCTATGAATCTCTGGAAGGAATATCGAACCCTGCCAGGAAACTCCGTACGGGATTCGTTGGTCAGAGAAAAGATCTATCAGGGCCAGGATCGACTGCTGAAATTTGAAAGCGACATCCATCTTGCTCTCGAGACCAACCAGCCACTGGAAGCGACATTGAAGATACGAAGATTGCTCGAAGAGTTTCCTTCCGAACAACGGAAAAGGAACAGGAGTCTTGCCGAAAACCTGCTGGAAGCAGGGCGACGCCTCCATGATTCCGGTGATCTGAAGAGTGCAGCTCCTTTATTGATCGATGCTGTGATCCTGGCTCCTGATTTACTGTCTCGCGCCAGGACCGCCATCGTTCATTGTTCTACCTCAGGTCAAGGACTGACCATCGAACATGCCCGTCAACTTCTGCCCCAGGAGCCGGCCATCTACCTCGCAGCAGCAAAAATCGCCGAGATCTCCGGCAATGGTACGGAACGCGCGGTTCAGCTCGATAGAGTACGAGGCGAGGTGGGACAAGAAATCTCTCCGGTCGAAATCCGCAACGATCTGTCCAGAAGAGCCAGTAACGAACTCGCTGGTGCTCTGCCCCCTCCGCCCGATCTCGATCTCCAGATAGAACACCACCAGGATCGATTCTGGCACGACTGGAACCTACCGGGAAAACCGCCACAGCAGCTTGAGGTGCGCTTGCACGAGAATAACGACCAGATGCAACGGATTCTCGGTCTCTCTTCCGACTCCGCCCGCTGGATGGTGGAACTGCATTATGGCCAAACGATCGATGAGACATTGCACCTGGTCCCTGATGCTCCCTTCCTCGATCAAGATGCCTTGCCCAGGGAACTGTTCCGGAACGCTCTGGCGAACATCGTCGGCTCATCCCGTTGGTTGCCTCCCTGGCTGGAGGAAGGCCTGTGTGCCATCTCCAGAGGTCAACTGGCTCGTATGCGCGATCTGCAACTGCTCCAACGTGCCCACAAGCTCGGGAATCTGCCCGAAATCACCGATCTTCTCGACATCGAGGTCGCCATAGAAGACGAGCTGTACAGGGCCGCCTGCGGTTCCCTGATCGAATGGATCATCTGCGATGTGCCGCCCGCCTTACTTCCCGATCTTTTGCTCCAATTGACAGAAGAAGGTCTGGAGCAAACCTTGAGCGCGGTCACAGGTGCCGATACCTTGCATGAGCTGCAGCAGGACTGGATTCGGGGGAAAATCACAGGACGTTAAAGGAGTTCCCGGGTGATTCGAGAGCTCGTCGATTCAGCTATTTTTCGACTTCGGTCTCTGGGTCGTATCCCAGCTCTTTGCTGGCAGATCTGGCCTCGACGTTTTGGAATTACTACCACTCGAAATTCCGATGCATTGCTCCAGAATGCCGCTCTACTGTCTCTGTCACTTCACCTGGTTGCGTTGCTGTTACTACCTACTCCAGGAGCATCTGGCGAAACCGCTTCCCCGATGCGAGTTGTTATCAGAAATACTCTCGTGCCACCGGAAGTTGTGGCCATTCCTGATCCTGCTCCTGAAGTTCCTGTTCCCGCCGAACCAGAGGTAGTCGAAGTTCCCCGTCCCGAATCGGTTCCAGACGAACCTGAACCTGGTGCACAACCCGAACCGATCTTCTTGCAAGAGAAGTTCGATTCCGACCTCAACCCGGCGAGTCCGGAGCCACTCGATGTCCCGCCAGAAAACTCCCTCGACAGAGAAAAAGTCACCGCTCTGCTGGAGCAAGCTCGAAAATCGGCCCTCAAGGACCAAGCCCGCCAACGCTGGCTGATGCTTGAAGTCCGGGAGAAGATCCTCAACAACCTCTCTCAGCTCCTGCAAGGCGGAACGACGATCCACCAGGGAAACGAAAATGCCTGCTTTCTGCTCGGATTTCGCATCGACGCCGAGGGCTGGATCTATGACCTCTCTCTGAGACCTGCCCCCGGTGTCCAGCTCGATGCCTTCGCAGTTCGCGATGCCATCGCCATCCTCAATCCGCTGGTTGCCCCTCCTGCTGGAGGCACACTTCCTGTCGAACTACACCTGCGGGTCGACCTTCTGGATCAACGCCGATGAGTTCCCTGCAGGCGACTGTCTCCGGTTCCCTATCCCGGCTGCTTCCTGCCGGAGTACCTCGTTTCATCGTCGCACTCTCTGGTGGTCCTGATTCGGTGGCAATCCTCTCACTGTGCAACAGATGGTCGCACAGCTCAAAGGGACGAGCAGTAGCGGAAGCTCTCCACGTCCACCATGGCATCCGTGGAGCAGAGGCAGATCGAGATGCTCGTCACTGCGCCAGGATTTGTTCTCAACTGGGGATTCCCCTCCATATCGTCACCGAGGATGTCGAGAAAAAGGCCCTGGCCGCTTCCATCTCGATAGAAACCGCCGGACGGGAAGTCCGAAGAGCTCGATACGTTGACATCTGCAAAGCTCGCTCGGCCCCGCTCGTGATCACCGGGCAACATGGAGACGATCAGGCGGAAACTGTACTTGGAAATCTGCTTCGCGGATGTGGACTGAGAGGTTTGCGCGGAATGGAACCCGTCACCGAGATCGGAGCCAGTGGAATCAAGCTGGCACGACCACTGCTCGGGATTCGAAAATCAGAAATCTTGCAGCATCTCGAGCGAGCGGAGCTTGCCAGCATGGAAGACTCTACCAATCAGTCAGATGTCTACCGAAGAAATCGTCTTCGACTCGAAACGATTCCTTCCCTGCAAAGAGAAAATCCAGACATCGTTTCCAGCTTGATGAGCATCTCCGTGGAATCGAGACGACGTTGGGAGATCCTGCAATCGCGTATCGACAAATGCCTCGCAAAAGCTCACATTCTGCCCCCACGCATCTCTCTCCCACCTGGTTGCTGGATCGGCATCGAAGGTCCGGAGATCGCAGACCTGCTAAGGAGTGCTGTTCTGCGAGCCTTCGGTGATGAAGGTGGCCTGGTTCGAGAACACCTCAATTCGTTGGAAAAACTCGCTACTGGAGAATCTCGTTCCGCTTCGCTGCTACTTCCCGGTGCTAGAAAAGCAATTCGTTGTGGTGGTTGGATCCATATCGGTCCAGCAACTGGAACGCCGGAACCACAGCTGAAGCCATTCCAGATCAGCCCGGACACGGCCACCGATTCGCTCGGTGTCCGCTGGCTCTCGTCATTTTCAGAACCCCTCACCATCCGCTCTCTCGAACAAGGAGAGAAGATCCCCGGTCGAAGTGGATCGATTGAGGAGCTGCTCAGAATCCAGGGGGTTCCGCCTGGCATCCGCCAGAACTGGCCGCTAGCAGTCGACCAGGGCGGACAGATTCGCTGGTTCGCAGGCTATCGCAATGCTGACAGGGAAGCTGCTGCTATGGTGTCGGTCTCGATCGCCAATCGCTGCTCAGTGGATGAACTCTGCTACCATCTGCTAAGGACCAGCTGTCCAGAGTCCCGACAGGAATAACGATAATATTGGCGCAAAATCAAACCGAACTCGTTGCTGGCCATCATCGTCGTCTGTCTATCCTTTGAACCAGCCCTTGGGCATAAACCGTCACGATGGTTCCACCGGAAGCCGGTGCTAGAAGTTCAAGGCAATCGGAAACATCCAGGCTCCAACGAGACGATCCATCCGAGGCATTGAGTGCCTGTAGATTTTTTTCGCTGTCGGTCACCCATACCTGATCGGTGGATGCGGTCAGGACGCCGGAAATATCTTCTTTACGCCACCTCTCTGCCCCATCGGCAGTATCAAGGCATGCAACTTCCTGCACCGGTTTGCCACTATAGCGATCATCTCGAAGAACCGCATAGAGAGAGTTTCCAACGATGATTGGACTTCCGAGAACAGGGAGTCCCAAAGGAGACTGCCAATTGAGGTACGCCTCATCGCCCACATCCGAAATGCAATGAACTTTAGTATCCCTGGAGGCAACGAAGATCCTCTCGCCTGCAACAGCAGGAGTGGCCTCGATTCCTCCCATGGTTTTGTAACTCCAGCAGTCTCCACGCACGAAACCAGTGCCGAGCATGACTGCATAGAGCATTCCATCTTCACTACCAACGAAAGAACGGGAGCCACTATTCAACGGAGCGGCAGAGATCCCGCCGCCGGTGAGGTACGTCCAGGACACAAACTGGTTCTTCTTGGAGAGGCCATAGATACGCATGTCGTATCCCCCCACGACCAAGTACTCGAGACCAACTGCGGGTGAGGTCGAGATGGGGAAATTACACAAAATCTTGTAGTTTCTGGCACCGAATTGATCATCGATACAGTAGACAGCACCGCGTTCGACAATGTATAGCTCGTCCGGATTGGAATTCTTCAACTCTTCCGGATAGACGTAGACGACCGGTGCGAACTGCAGGGGTACCTGCAAAGGGTAAGTCCAGCGTGGTAATCCGGTCTCGCCGTCCACTTTCATCAGAACATGATCATGACTCTTGGTCGCAGAGACAAGATAGAGATTTCCATTCGCCTCGAAAGCTTGCTGAATCTTGTTCGGATGATGATATGACCAGATCAAGTTCAGCCCGATCGGGCCAACTTCACGATCACTGAAACCAACAGGATCATTACCAGACTTATTGGAGTTGGAAACAGCGGGCTTGATCGGATTCGCCGCAGGAGAACTCTTCTCCGCCGCACCCGAGGAACAGCCGCTGATGACGATGGTCAGGGTGAGGCTGGCGATTGCAGCCAGAACTACACGCGAGTTCATGCGCTCTGTACTCCGCTCTCGTTCAGGAGAATTGATCGGAACTTCTCGAAACGTTTCTGTTCTTCTTACTCTTCATCTTCGAGGTATTCCCCGAGATCTATATCATGACTTTGCTCGTAGGAGACCAGGCGTTGGATTCGCTCCATGTCCGCCTCGATGATCTCGGAGAGTTCAAAGACGTGGGGTCCTTTCTTGAGTCGGGACTCCAGATCTACTTTCATCTCGTCCCATGAGCCTTCGTACAATTCTTCCCGCAGCACCAGGAGCGTTCGCTCCTGAGCGGACAACTTCCGTAGAAACTCGCGATGCACCGCGCTCACTACGGTTGCCCTTCTTCCGCTGGATCTCATTTCTGCCCTAGCCCTAAGACCCAGGGAATTCGTGAGTCAAACGTACCCAGCTCTTCTTCTCGAAACGAAACGTATCCATCGAGGAGAAGAACTCATCGCCGGGGCGATGGAATTCAATCCGAACCACTCTTTCAGTGATTTTCAGGCTACCACCAGGTAATTCCTCGACCTCGATATCATCGACGAGCCCGTGCACGTCAACAACAATGTTGTCGGCTTCAGGATCGATGGCATTGAAGATTGCGACACACTCTCGTTTCTCCCCGGCAGCCATCGCCATACCCAAGTCTGCCGCACCGTTTTTCTTGAGTAGATCGACCCGAGAAAAGAAAGGCTTGCCTTCTCTCCTCTCTACGACCTTCTCTACCCAGGGCAATGCAATGTCGCAGTACTTCCGTTTTTTGTCAGAACTGGCTCGCAATCCGACGTAAAAAGTACTGTCAAGCCCGCTCTTATTCTCGAGGGTGTAGGGTAGGTACCAATAAGTACGACCAGAATAGGGAACCCCATCTGGACGGAGATCATTACCATTTCCGCCAAAGATGGTGACCTGACGGGGGCGCTCAAATTTCAGCTCTAGCCGGGGGATCCCTGGATCATCCTGAGCCACCACGGCAACCACCGGCACCGCTGCCAACAGTAGCACCAGCAGACACAGAGCCGACCGTGAACCGAAAGCGGTAGGAAGGGACGATCCCGCTCGATTTGTCGTATTCTTGAAATCTGAGCTCAACATGCTCTCGCCTCCCTGGGAGTCATCCGCGAGGCCCTGAATCATCAGGTCTCGACGTCTCCCCGTTCTCTACACAGCTCGACCAGGGTCGAGTTCTTTCCGAGGTGGAATCGCACGCGCGAAATCGAACTCCCAGAGGCGGGCCCGATCCGTGGCGAAGAAGGAGGAATCATAGCAACCGACCATCTAGGGTGTCAACGGACCCGACAGACTGGTAAAGGCCTTCTTTTGGACTTACCATGTCCTTCCGGGGCGATCCTGACCCCCGAAGGCCCAGGCCGACCCAGCGACACGCGCTGGGGTCCTTGTACGGTCGGAAATTTGGCGCAGAACGTCTAGCCCCATCCGGAAGGAAATGAAGAAATGAAAATTCAGACCTCTCAAGAGTACGCCTTGGAGAATAAGAGACGATCGGGGGGATTCACACTGGTCGAACTGCTAGTGGTCATCGCAATCATCGGCACCCTGGCTGCACTGATGACAACTGGAGTGCAAAACGCCATGAAAAAAGGTAAGGAGGTTACTTGTACCAACAACCTCCGAAACATCGGACAGTCGTGCCGCATCTATCTCACCGACACAAAAAATAGGTTCTTCCCCATCGCAAAAGGTCAGAGCCCTCCTGCATACATGTCCCTGAACGTCCTGCTTTTAGACAAATCAGGAGAGGACCTTCCTCCGGATACTTTCGTCTGCCCTTCGTCTCTCGACGAAATAGCTGAAAAAGATGAAGACGACAAATTCGTGCTGAGTGAAGACACCTGCTCGTACGCCTGGTTAAGCAAGAAGCTAAAGGGCGATGCAAGAGGTACGACCCCTCTCAGTAGTGACGACTCCATCGTCGACGAGGAAAACGGTATTGATGAAAATCATGAAGACTTTTTCATCGTTGTCTTCGCTGATGGTTCTGTGAGTAAAATAGAAGCTGCCGACCTCCCAGAAGATCGAGATCTGCCAGGCAACCTGGTCGGACAGGATGGTGGCAGCTAACCTGGCTTCTTGATCTGTCGATAATATCAGGAGCAATGTCATGCTGTTTCCTTGCTGGATCGCAATCGGGGCCCTGTTCCTGCTGGGTACCGACTCGGTCCAGAAGCCCTCGGTCGAGCCTGCCGTCTTCCAGTATCCATGCGACGGATACCTCTCGGGAATCCGCGGCAAGGGCAACTTCGGCAAATACATCTCGCGCACGAAAAGATCGCCTTTTGCCGGTTCTTACCACCTCGCGGAGGACGTCTGGGTCGACGGTGGCACGAAGGTTTTCAGCGTAGCCGACGGCCACGTTGTGTATTCCGACTTCAGCCCGACCTGGACCGACCCGGACGGGCATATGCACTGGAATCTCGGCAACGTGATCGTTGTCGAGCACCAGCTGCCGACTTCCAAAGAAGAGGATCTAGAGCTCATCTGCTCCGTCTACGTGCATCTGGCCGCTGATCGGCGCGTCCAGGTCGGCGACCAGGTCACTCGTGGTCAACTGATCGGATTCGTCGGCGCCAACAAGAGCGAGGAGAACGGTCGCTATCCCGAGCACCTGCATTTTGGCCTTCACCGGGGGCCGTACCTGCAGATCTCTCCGGCATGGCAGCGCAGCCTTATTCAGCGCGCGCGCGACATCGGTCTCCCCTGCGGTCAGGACGGGCAGCTGGTCACAGGTGAAATCAAGCTGAAGCTGCTGCCGAAGGAAACGGTCCAGGTCGAGTTCATTGGACAGAGCCAGAAGACCTGGCTGTCGCTGCTGGTAGGTAGTACCTCCCCCGGCTACCAGCCCGCCGACATTGCGGCGTGGTGCCAGGGGTACGGCGACAAGCAGACCATCGAAGAGTGGATCCGGCCCTCGAAGTGGATCCGCGAACATCTAGCTCCAAAGTGACGAGCCAGCGACGGCGGCCATCGGCAGCCCCGTGCCCGGATGTATCCGGATCGGAGTTGTCAATCCTGCGGCGGTTCGGTCGTTTCAGGAAGCTCGTCTGATCCCGCAGGTCGAGAACCTATACGATACTGATCTCGTAACCAGCCACCCAGATCGCGGTCCTTGCAGGATTCGCTACAGAAGGGAAAGTGTCTCCCGTCCTTGAGCACCGGCGAATCCGAATCCTTGCACACGGGACACAAAAAAGAACGTTTCAAGAGGATGAACCTCCTTCACTCTTTGCCTCCCCTGATTTGCTTTCGCCGCTGCTGTTGGCAGAATTCCCGTCATTCTTCTTTGATTTCTTGTCTGCAGAATCTGCTGAAGAGCCGCCTGTCGATTCTTCCTTCTCACGTTTCTTGTATTCAGAACTGCGGTAATCGGTTTCGTAAAAACCACTCCCCTTGAAGAGGACAGCACCACCGGCACCTATCAGTCGACGAAGTTTCTTCTCGCCGCATTCACCACAAGTTCTCTTCAGTTTTTCATCGAACTTCTGGAACAGTTCAAAGCGATGATCACAGCCATCGCAGACGTAATCGTAGGTTGGCATTTCAGGCTCCCTGCGAAGTCTCTCCAGTGCGTGCCACAACGACCCGGGAAGCTCGAATCAGCTGATCACCACAGCGATATCCACGATCGATTTCTTCCACGATCTCACCGTTGCGAGAACCAGGCTGATCCACCTGAAGAATAGCTTCGTGAACTTCTGGATCGAAGTCTTCGCCAACCGCAGCGACCGACTCGATGCCCAGTTCCTTGAGGATTTCATCGGCCTTACCTGCGATAAGTTGCAAGCCGTCGCGAATCCCGGCCGGCTCTGATTCTCCAGCGTCAGCCTTGAGCGCAGCGGTAAGACCATCCAAAACCGGCAAGAAGGTCTTGAAAACGTCTGCAACGATCCTTTGACGAAGCACTAGACGTTCCATCTGGGTGCGACGCCGAAAGTTCTCCAGTTCTGCACGTGCTAGCTGCAGTTGATTAACCAGGAATTCCTGATCATTGGCGACGGAATCGTCTGCGGTCTCCTCGTCAGAGGGAGCGACGATCGGATCCTCTGATTCCATTTGATCCTCTTCCTGATCACTCGGCGGATCTTGATCATGTTCTGTCATGAAGTCTCCTCCTACCCGAGGTATTCCTTGAGCCGGTCGAGAAATCCTCGACGACGAGTTCCTACTTCCTTCTCTTCAATATCCGCTAGTTGTCGCAGTAGATCTTGTTCCTTCTCGCTCAGGCGAGTCGGCACCTCGATGATCGTCTGTACCAGTTGATCACCCTTTCGCCTCGAATGCAGGGAAGGGAATCCCATCCCCTTCATCCGCAGCTTATCCCCACTCTGCGTTCCCGGTGGGATGGTAAGAACGGCTTTTCCTTCGAGGGTTGGTACTTCAACTTCTGCACCGAGAGCGGCCTGAGAGTAGGCTATCGGCAATTCAAAGCAGACATCGTCTTGTTCTCGTGTAAAGAAGGCATGGGTTTCGTAACGAATCACGACCTGCAAGTCTCCGGCCGGTACTCCATGGGCGCCTTCATTGCCACAGCCAGTCACACGTAATCGGGTCCCTTCGCTGATACCGGCCGGAATCTCGATCACGATTTCATCGACCTTTTGCATCAGGCCTGCCCCGGAACAATTTTTACAGGGATCCTTGATCAACTCCCCCTTGGTGTGGCAAGCAGGACAAGGTGTCCGAATGCTGAAGAAGCCCTGAGATCGAAGGACATATCCTTCCCCGGAACAAGTACCACACCGGATCGGTTGGGTACCGGGACTGGCTCCACTTCCCATACATGTGTCGCAACCGACTTTGCGACGTAAACTGATGGTTCGGGTAGTTCCGGCGGCAGCTTCTTCGAGAGTTACCTGGACATGTGCTGCCAAGCTTTCACCGCGGCGAGTCTGCCCACCGCCACCAAAGAGATCGCCGAAGATACCTCCACCGCCACCTCCTCCGAAGATGTCACCGAAGACTCTGAAGATGTCCTCTACATCGGAGAAACCAGCTCCGGTACCGGAAAGGCCTTCGTGACCGTGCGCATCATAGATGCGCCGCTTCTCTGGATCGCGCAAGACGTCGTAGGCTTCAGCAGCCTCTTTGAAGGACTTCTCCGCATTATCGTTGCCAGGGTTCTTGTCCGGATGATACTTCAGGGCCAGTTTCTTGTAGGCCTTTTTGATTTCACCGTCGTCGGCATCGCGAGATACACCGAGAACATCATAGTAATCTCTGGAAGCCATCCGATTCCCCCTAGACGAGTGCGCCCTCCACTGCCTTCTCGTCTTTTTCAAGATCAGTGATGGCAGTGTCGGAAGTCAGGAACAAGGTGGCTACGCTGGCAGCATTCTGAAGAGCTACCCTGAGAACCTTCACTGGATCTACGATTCCGGTGCGAGTCAGATCGACCATCTTGCCCTTTACCGTGTCGAATCCCATTTCCAGATCTTCGTACTCCAGCACTTCTGCCACCACAGCGGGCCCATCGAAGCCTGCGTTGCGCGCAAGCTGAGTGGTCGGCTCCAGCAAGGCATCAGCGACGACCGACACTCCGTGGCGCGCTTCCCCGGAGACCCTGGTCGCGGCAACCTTCTCGTGGATCCGCAGGAAAGCGGTTCCAGCTCCAGGAACGATCCCCTCCATCATCGCAGCACGAGTTGCGCTGAGAGCATCTTCGGCACGCGACTTACGCTCTTTGATTTCCAGCTCGGTGAACCCACCGACGCGAATCACGGCAATCTTGCCCTGGATCCTGGCGAGTCGTTCCTCCAGTTTTTCACGATCATAATTTGAAGTGGTCTGTTCGATCTGAGCTTCGATTTGATCGCAACGCTGTTCAATCGCGTCGGCATTACTTTTTCCACGGAAGAAAATCGTACGCTCTTGCGAGATCTCGACTTTCGTCACCGATCCAAGTTGATCCTTGCCGACCATGTCCCACGTCACTCCGGTGTCCTTGGCAACAACTTGCCCACCGGTGACGATGGCGAGATCCTCGAGCAAGGCCTTACGACGATCTCCAAAGCCTGGAGCCTTGACAGCAACCACTGGCAGTACGCCACGCAATTTGTTGAGAAGCAGACCCGCGAGAGCCTCGCCTTCCACATCTTCAGCGATCACCACCAGAGGACGTTGGGTCGGAACCACCTGCTCCAGAACTGGTAACAGATCCTGGATATTCGAAATCTTGTGGTCGGTGAACAGAATCCAGGGCTTCTCCATAACGCACAAACCAGTGACTCTGTCGGTGACGAAGTAAGGTGAAATCCAACCCTTATCGATTTCCAGTCCTTCGACCAGATCGAGATCGGTCTCGATGCCGTCATTCTCCTCGACGGTGACGACTCCTCGTTCGCCTACCTTGTGGATCGCTTCTCCGAACAACTTACCCAGTTCCTGTTCGTTAGCAGCGATGGTCCCTACTTGCACTACCTCCTGTTTTTTCTTGACAGGAGTGGCGATCGATTCCAGTTCGCGGACGGCAGTAGCTACAGCCTTATCGATCCCCCTGCGGAGTTCGACCGGATTGACTCCAGACAACGCATAGCGACTTCCGCGCTTGATCATCGCCTCTGCGAGAATAACAGCGGAAGTGGTGCCATCTCCCACTTCCTTATTGGTCTTGCTGGCGACTTCATTGATCAGACGAGCTCCCATGTTCTCGAACGGCTGGGGCACCTCGATTTCTCGAGAAACGGTCTGACCGTCCCGGGTCACCACGGATTTACCGAGGCCTTTCTCCAGCAATACACTGCGGCCGCCTGGACCGTAAGTCACCTTGACGGTACGGGCCAGGGTACTGATCCCCTTTTGAAGTTGGCGTCTGGCATCTTCGTCAAAGAGTATTTGTTTGGTCATGATCGTGCTCCCTCATGTCGTCTTTTCAGATTTAGAATGCTCCAACGCCTTCGTGGTCGTGGTCATGGTGATCTTCTTCTTCCGTTTCCTTGGGAATGTCGGTAACGACGGTATCGGAAGTCAGGATCATGGTGGCGGTACTGACCGCATTCTGAAGCGCACTGCGGGTCACATCGCAAGAATCGATGATTCCCGCTTCGAACAGATCGCACACCTCTAAACGTGCAAAATCGTACCCGGAGGTGTCATCATTCAGATTACGGATCTCACGAATGAGTTTCGAAGGTTCTACTCCTGCATTCTGGGCCAGTTGTCGGAAAGGTTCTTCCAGCGCTTTCGCCAGAATTCTCGCAGCCGTCCTTTCGAGAGGATCACGGAAACGCATCTCGGCGACAGCATCGGAACAGTGGATCAAGGCAAGCCCCCCACCGGGGAGAATCCCTGCCTCGAGGGCGGACTGCGTCGCTGCCAAAGCATTCTCGTAGCGTTTTTTGCGCTCCTTGACTTCTCCTTCGGTGGATCCGCCGACGCGGATCACTGCGATACCACCGACCAGCCGGGCTAATCTCTCCTGCAATTTCTCTCGATCATAGTCGCTGGTAGCGTTATCGATCTCCAGCCGGATCAATCGACAACGTTCTTCTACATCCTGCTTCTTACCAGCTCCCTGGATCACCGTTGTCAGCTGCGAATTGATCTCGATCTTCTTGGCACGGCCCAGATCAGAAATCTTGATCGATCCCGGTTCGATCCCGAGATCTGAGAAGATGGCTCTACCACCGGTTGCGATGGCAATATCCTGCAGCATCGCCTTCCGTCTCTCTCCATAACCGGGTGCCTTCACGGCAGCAACATTGAGCACTCCCCGCTGACAGTTCACGACGAGAGTCGAGAGGGCTTCTCCATCGACATCTTCGGCAATGATCAGTAACGGATTCCGTTTCTCGACCACTTTTTCCAAAACTCCCACGACCTGGGAGATATTCGAGATCTTCTCTTCCATGATGAGGATGTAAGGGTTTTCCAGAACAATCTCCGCCGAGTCGGGCTCTGCAACAAATTGCTGGGAGATGTAACCTCGATCAAAGTGCAAGCCTTCCACCACGTCTAACGTGCTTTCGATACTCTTGCCTTCCTCAATCGTACAGACACCATCGTCACCAACGGCCTCGATAGCCTCAGCGATAATCTTGCCAATAGAGGTATCGTTATTGGCAGAAATGGTGGCAACGCTGATGATCGATTCTTGATCATTGATCGGTTCGCTGTACTCCTCTAACTTGGAGACAATCTTGTCGGAAACAGAGATGAGTGCCCGCTGTAAAAGAACCGGGTTCTCACCAGCGATTACTTGCCGCATCCCTTGCCGGAAAACAGCTTCCGCCACCACTGTCGCAGTAGTGCTTCCATCGCCGGAATCACGTGCCGTCTTCGCTCCCGCTTCTCTCAGCATACGAGCTCCAAGATTTTCAACACGATCAGTCAGTTCAATCTGTTCGGCAACCGTCGCACCGTCCTTGGAAATTTTCGGTCCACCCCATGACCGATCAATGACGGCGTGGCGTCCGCGGGGACCCAAAGTCGTGCGGACCGCTTTAGCGACCTTGGCCGCACCGGCCAGCAATTTCTCGCGTGCCTTGTCTTCAAAAGTCAGTTCTTTTGCCATGCTGGCTCCTCCTATTTGTCCCGTGCGCATCCAGTCACAAGTTCTTGTCACCATCGCCGACCCGTTGCATCCCCTGACAAGCACCAGGGCCTATTCTTCTCCACGCAAACGTCGGGCCATCCGGCTCGAGAGGCCACTTCATAACTTATTATGAGGTAATAACTTGCACAGAAAGCGGGAGAGACCCGCAGAAATCTTCTGCCAAATCGACAGGGGACAGGATGAGGCCCCCCTGCAAACTGCCAAGTTGGCAGCATTGGCGAGCCTGTTATTTGGCGAAGATGCCGCCATCTCGACTATCGCTCACCAACTTCACTCGCACGTCGCGCAGTTCAACACGAGTTCCATCGGCGATCCAGAACACCAGTCCTCCAGTGGCGGGAATGCGTGTCGTTTCCGAATCCAGAATCATCTCCGTTCCCGCATCGCCATAGCGCAGCACCACCGATTCACCGTGAACCTCAATGGTCACCTTCACCCAACGATTCTTTGGAAAATCATCGCCCAGTTCCAGCATCGGGGAGGTCTGTTCAGCAAGCGCTCCGGTACCTGGATTCGACTGACTTCGCGGGGATATTCGCAATGCACCAGTCTTGAGACTGACCTCAAACTGGCAGACGAAATCCTCCCAGTGATTGGAGAAAACCCCGGTGTAGATGTCATTACCACTGCGATTGTCCCCCACCAACACCCCGAGCCCATCTCGCTCGACAACTCGCCACAGTGCAGATTGGCCACGAGTCAGCAGTTGGCGGTCACTACTGGTCACCCAGTTGTAGAGATTTGATCGCGCCAGCAAGGACACCCAGGGAACCGAATCACGAAGATCCCTCCAACGACGCTCACGTTCTTCCTTCTTGCGCTCGGCTTCCAGTCGACGCGCTTCCGCAAGTTCTTCCTCCATTGCTTCTTCCCGATTCAGAAGCATCGCGAGCCCCTCGCGCTGGATGGTTTTCACCAGTTCTTCTTTGATCCGCCAGACATCGGGAGCTTCGTCTTCGACTTTCTCTGGCAACGCATCGATGATGGCGATAGCAATATCCTCAAAACCCATACGGGCGTAATTCCCCGCCCTGTTCGACAGTTCATCGAGTCGCTTTTTGTAACGCAATTGTTCCTTGACATCTCTGCGAAGATTATCCAGATCGTTCACGAAAGCGCCCGTAAGAACCGCATCCGCTCCTTCGAAGACCTTCGGAAGTTTTTCCAGAATTGATGCGGCCTTATCGAACTCTCCACTGGCGAATGCCGCTCTGACGTCGCCCTTGATGGAAACCCACGATTGCTCGGCAGAGGTTTTCCAGTCATTCAACAGTTGCTGTCGCAGATCACCCGCTTCTCTGGCCGCCTCGGTATTGGCGTACTCATTGAGAATACCGCCCAGACGATTGGCTCCCCCGATCCAATCGGTCGGATCTTCAGCATTCGACTTTTCGACACGCTCCAGAGCCAGGCGTGCTTCCTTCTCACGAAGTTCCTTGAGATCGACTACAGGCTCCTTATCCACTGCTGGCTCCACTGGAGCCAGCGGCGGATCACCACCCATGAAAATGGCAAACAGACCGACCACCACCACAACCGCGACCACAGATCCTCCGATGATGAAAAACTTCTTGCGACTCTCCGCTTTGGACTCTGCCCCTGCGACACCATCGCCACGCGGTGGTGGACCGCCAGCCACCCCGGTTTGTTTCAGCCGAGACTTGCGGGTTGGCGCTAACGGTCGATGAGGCTTTTTTGAAACCGAGCCAGGAACCGTCGCAGCGGCACTGGCCCTGACGGCCTGTCCCCCTGCAGCAGCTTGTTGCGCCGCCTTCAACGCCGCAGCCTTTTTCGCCGCCTGTTGCTGGGCTGCCGCCTGTTGTGCC
>PAIH01000033.1 GCA_002711105.1 Planctomycetota bacterium | reverse complement strand
GCGCCTACTGCGGTCACTGGAGGAAACACCTACTACCTGAGAATCGGTAGCTGGGGAACCGTTGGCGGAACCGGCAACCTCACCATCAACTTCTTTGCCGTCGGAACAGAAGTCTGCGACGACGGTGCTGACAACGATGCCGACGGTCTCATCGACTGCTTTGATCCTGATTGTGCCGGAGTGCCACCGTGTGGAGACGAAGCCGGTCAATGCGGAGACGGCGTCGACAACGACGCCGACGGCCTGACCGATTGCTGCGATGACGATTGCATTGGTGATCCGGGTTGCCTCGAAAGCGATCCAACAGCCTGCAGCGACGGCATTGACAACGACTGTGATGGAACCGTCGATTGCGTCGATCTCGACTGCAGTGGCATCGGTCTCTGTGGACCCGAGATTTGCGACGATGGATTCGACAACGATGGAGACGGGCTCATCGACTGTTTCGACATACTCGACTGTCTGGGAGCCCCAGCATGCCCCGTTGCGACCAACGATGAGTGCGTCGATGCCGAAGACATCCCGATTGCCGGTCCCGATACCTATACCGCTCTCATGGATTCAACCGGCGCCAGTACCGGAGTTGATCCTTTGCCAGGCATTGCCTGCGCTGTCATGGGTCAGTTCGCCAACGATATCTGGTTTAGTTTCGTCCCGGACCAGAACATGGTCGCAGAGATTCGCACTTGTGATCCACTCGCCTGGGACACTGACCTGGTGGTCTACGAAGATCCTACCAACGATTGCACCGCGATGACCGAACTCGCCTGTAACGGAGATTCCACTGTTCTCACCGGATGCCAGCCCTTCTACAGCCACATCCAGTTCTTGAGTGTTAACGCCGGTACAACCTACAGGATCCGTATCGGCTCGTATGGGCTTGGAGTCATCGGTCTCGGAACCGTCACCGTCATCATGCAGATTCCCTCCATGGAGATCTGTGATGATGGCATTGATAACGACCTCGATGGAGCCACTGATTGTCTCGACTCGGATTGTTTCGCGGATCCGAGCTGCAACTTCACCCAAGGAGATGAATGTTTCGTCGCCATCGAAGTATTCGACGGTGCCAATCCGATCAGTAACGTCCCCTTCACCACCAGTACCGATCCTCCTATCGATATCTCTCTCTGCCCTGGTACCGGCAACGGTGCCATGGCCTTTGACGGCTGGTGGGAATATGAGGCCACCGAAACTGCCGATTACTGGATTCATACCTGTGATCCAGGAGCCGTCGGATGGAATGACACCGACCTGCTTGTTTACGATTTCACCGCTGCCGGCGAAGACTGCGCAAACCTTGCGGGCAACGAGATTGCCTGCAACGGCGATTCCTTTATTCTCCCCGGTCCGTGCCAGAATTGGTATTCCCTGGTTGAACTTCCGTTGGTCGCCGGCAATCGATACATGATACGAATCGGTACCTACAGTACGTTCGTGGGCACCGGATCTCTGACTATCCAGTCGCTTACCTGTCCTCCGATGACCGGGCTCACCGTCGCTACTGATTGTAATACTGGTGAGGCGACCTTGAGCTGGGACCCTAACCCTTACGACTCCATCGACCTGACAAGGGATGGGGTACTGATTGCTACCGTACCTGGCAACGACACCAGCTACGTCGATCTGGCTCTCGCTCCAGGCACTTACACCTACGAAGTACAGGGTGTCTGCGCTGGCAACTTCGGTGGTTCCGAAACCGTGGTGGCGAACGTCGCCACCTACGGAGGTGAATCGGATGTCATCTTCGGCGTCGAAGGCGTGGACCAGATCGACAGCGTCGCGGCACTTCAAGCCGCCCTCGATAACAACGGCATCACTTATGTCACCACCACACTGGGGCCAGCGGAATGGGGCTGCTTCGGCAGTGGAACCATCACCCGCGCCTGGATGATGACCGGGACATGGCCCAACGATTACCGTATTACCGATGCAGACGGGGCGGCGCTTGCCTCAGTGATCGAGAACGGTACTAACGTCTACATGGAAGCAGGAGACCACTGGGGATTCGTCCACCTCGTCACCGCATACGATAACTACGATGGAGTCGATCAAGGGGTCCCCCCTGTCGATGGAGATGACTCTTTCCTCAGCATGAACGGTGCCGATAGCGGTTTCGGACTCGATACTTCTGATCTGAGCGGAACCGCCTACAACCAGGCTGCTGCAGGCATTGACTACACCGACCAGATCAACCCTCTTGCCGGATCCGCAGGACCCAACGTGGCGCAGGTGTGGACCGATGCGGTTCAGGGGTACGGCACCGGGGTTTGCTACGACACCGATGCTCCCTACGGCAAAACCATTAACCAATCGTGGGAGCTTGGTGGATTCGGTGGAGATCAAACTGATCTGGTCGCGCGCTACATCGCGTTTCTTGGTGGTGGTGGTGGCCCAACAGGTCCGCTCTTTGGTCGCGCAGACTGTAACGCTGACGGCAGCTTCAACATCGCCGATGCCATCTACACCCTGGCTTTACTGTTCTCCGGTGGTCCCGCAGGCCCGTGCGATGACGCCTGTGATTCCAACGGGGATGGGGCCATCAACATCGCCGATGCGATCTTCACTCTGGCGGCGCTGTTCAGCGGTGGTCCTGCTCCATCCGGTCCGGGGCCGACCGACTGTGACGTGGATGCAGACGATACCGACGCACTCGACTGCGCAAGTTTTCCGCCCTGTCTGTAAATCACAGGCAACAGTGGTAACAGTGCGACAGGGGGCCTTTCCCGCTGGGAAAGGCCCCCTGTTCTTCAATTCATCTCTTGTAAAGCACCTACCTCGCACTCCCCCACTTTCATGACTACTATGGAAACAGGATCGTTGAGGGGGTCTTTCTCGTATTGCAGGTCCACTCCATCGACACTTGGGTTCGAAAATGACAAATAATTGTAGGTTGCGATTCACCGATTCACCGATTCACACCGACAGGTGTGCCTGCTGGCAACCCAATAAACAAACAGGAAGTTGAGGGAACGAATGCGTAAGTTGTTTTTGATCACAACCATACTCGCTTTTTCTGCCACCAGCCTGTGGGCGCAAACTGGCGGAGACGAGTGTGACGTCGCTGATGTAATTCCCATCTCTGGATTCGGAACCTACCTTGTCGCAATGGATAATACCGCCGCAACAACAGGAACCGATCCGGTCCCGACGATTCCATGTGGTGCCTTCATGGGCATATTCAATCAGGACATCTGGTTCTCCTTTGTCCCGGATGCCGATGGTGCCATCGATGTCACCACCTGCGATCCAACAAGTTGGGATACTGACATGGCCCTCTACGATGAGGGCACAGGCTGCACAGGCCTTCTTGAAGTCAACTGCAGCGGAGATGCCACGACCAATCCTGGTCCCTGCCAGGCCTTCTACTCCGAGTTCGACAATCCGACGCCGGTGTTCGCAGGAGTCACTTACTACCTTCGGGTCGGTGGCTGGAATGCTCTTGCTGCCGGAGTCGGCACCTTGACCATGAATTTCTATGCCCTCGGAGCCGAAATCTGCGACGACGGTGCTGACAACGACGCCGACGGCCTCATCGACTGTTTTGATCCTGATTGCGTCGGGATCCCACCCTGTGGAGCTGAAGCAGGTCAGTGCGACGACGGAGTCGACAATGACGCCGACGGAACCACCGATTGCTTCGATGTCGACTGCATCGGTGATCCGATTTGCTTCGAGGGCGATAACGCAACCTGTACCGACGGCGTTGACAACGATGCCGACGGCGCCACTGATTGCGCCGATCTCGATTGCAGCGGCATCGGTCTCTGTGGACCCGAGGTTTGTGACGATGGATTCGACAACGATGGAGACGGCCTCGTCGACTGTTTCGACGTAGCCGATTGTCAGGGAACCCCAGCGTGCCCTACTTCCGGCAACGATGAATGCATTACTGCCATAGACATCCCGGTCGCTGGTCCCGGTACCTACACCGCTCTCATGAATTCAACGGCCGCCAGTCTCGGTACTGATCCCGCTCCATCGATACCCTGCGCAGTCGTGGGTGCGTTCGACAACGATATCTGGTTCAGTTTCACTCCCGACCAGGACATGAGTGCAGAGATTCACACCTGTGATGCGACCGGTTGGGACACGGATCTGATGGTCTATGAAGATGCCACCAACGACTGCACCGCGATGACAGAGATCGCCTGTAATGGAGATGCCACTGTCCTCACCGGCTGCCAGGCCTTTTACAGCCACGTCCAGTTCGTAGGTGTCACTGCAGGAATAAACTACAAGATCCGTGTCGGTTCCTGGGCAGTGGGTGCTTCCGGAGTAGGACAACTCACGATGAACCTTGTAGCAGTCGGCCCGGAGATCTGCGACGACGGTGTCGACAACGATCTCGATGGTCTCGTCGATTGCGCCGATCCCGACTGCATTGGATTTCCTAATTGTTTCGAGGGTGACACTGTGACTTGCACCGACGGCATTGACAACGATAACGACGGCGCCACCGATTGCGCCGATTCCGACTGCATTGGTATCGGTCTCTGTGGACCCGAGATTTGCGACGATAATTTCGACAACGATGGGGACGGTTTCGTCGACTGTCTCGACATAGCCGATTGTCTGGGAACTCCAGCGTGCCCCATCAGCGATGGAGATGAGTGCTCCATCGCCGTCGAGGTGTTCGACGGTGCCAATGCCATCGACACCAACCCCTACACCCCCAGTGCCGATGCTTCCAACGCTGGACTGTGCCCGGCCACCTTCTTCGGTGCAAATGACATGGACGGCTGGTACCTCTACACCGCGACTGCAGATGGCTCTTACGAGATCCACACCTGTGACCAGGCTGGATTCGATAGCGATCTGCTCGTTTACGACTTCACCGCAGCCGGTGGCGACTGCGCATTCATCCAGGGCAACGAGATCGCCTGCAACGGCGACTCCACTGCTCTTCCTGGTCCTTGCCAGGCTTTCTACTCCCACGTCGAGGTTCCGCTGGTCTCAGGAAATCAATACCTCATACGCGTTGGATCCTGGGCAGCTGGTGGCGGTGGCACCGGGACTCTGAACATCGTGGCGACGCTGTGTCCTCCGGTGGTTGGACTCGGTTACACCAGTGATTGCGTCAGCGGTGATGTGACCCTGAACTGGACCGCCGGCACATTCGATTCCATCGAGATTCTGAGAGACCAGGTATTGATCGACACCCTCGGTGGCGGAGATACCACCTACACCGATCCGGGTCTGGCTGCTGGCAACTACTTCTATCAGGTGCAGGGTGTCTGCGCTGGCAACCTCGGCACTGCCGCCACCACAATAGCAAACGTCGCCTCTTACGGAGGTGAAACGGACGTCATCTTTGCCGTCGAACTACCTGACCAGATCGACAGTGTCGCGGCACTCCAGGCCGCTCTCGATGCCAACGGCATCGGATACGTCACCACCACTCTGGGGCCAGCGGCATGGGGCTGCCTCGGCAGTTCCACCCTCGCCCGCGCCTGGATGATGACCGGAACTTACCCCGAATATTATCGCATCACTGCCGAGGACGGGGTGGCCCTCGCTACGGCGGTCCAGAACGGAACCTCGGTTTACTTCGAAGCGGGTGACCACTGGGGATTCGTCCACCTCGTCACTCCATACGATGACTACGACGGAGTCGACCAGGGTACCGTGGTCGACGGAGATGATTCCTTCTTGACGATGAACGGCGCCGATAGTGGTTTCGGACTCGATACCTCTGATCTGAGTGGAACCGCCTACAACCAGGCGAACGCAGGCAGTGACTGGACCGATCAAATCGCTCCTCTTGCCGGAGCCGCAGGACCCAACGTCGGACAGATCTGGACCGATTCAGCCCAGGGTTACGGCACCGGGATTTGCTACGCCACCGATGATCCGAATGGCAACACCATCTCCCAGTCCTGGGAGTTTGGTGGATTCGCTGGAGATCAGGCTGATCTGGCCGCCCGATACATCGCGTTCCTCGGCGGCGGTGGCGGGCCAGTAGGACCGCTCTTTGGTCGCGGTGATTGTAACGCCGACGGTGGCTTCAACATCGCCGATGCGATCTTCTTGCTGGCGGCGCTCTTCTCCGGTGGTCCAGTAGGCCCCTGCTCGGATTCCTGTGATGCCAACGACGATGGTTCTGTCAACATCGCCGATGCGATCTTCAGTCTGGCAGCACTGTTCAGCGGTGGTCCCACCCCGTCTGATCCGGCACCGACAGACTGTGGCGTGGATGTGGACGATTCCGATACGCTCGANTGCGCAAGTTTCCCGCCCTGCCCGTAAACCAGGCACAAGCGATAACATTGCGACAGGGGGCCTTTTCCTGACGGGAAAGGCCCCCTGTTCTTTATTTCTTCATCCCCTCCACTGCGCCAACCTCGCACTCCACCAATCTCATGACTAATATGGAACCAGGATCGTCGAGGGGATCCATCTCATATTGGGGATCACTCTCTCGATGCTTGGGTTCGAAATTAGAAATTCACTGCGGATTGCAACACCCCAATTCACATCGAGAGATGTGCTTTTGTGGAACTCCAGCGATCCGGCTCGCAGCAGGAAGTCGAGGGACAAGATGAACAAGTCACTACTGATCACAACGATGATTGTCTTTTTCTGCGCCCCCCTGGGAGCCCAGGGTGGCGATGAGTGCGTCTCGGCAGAGGTGATTGCCGTGACCGGGTACGGTTTCTACCAGGTGGCGATGGACAACACCTCGGCGACCACCGGCATCGATCCAGCACCGACGATTCCCTGCGCCGTCCTCGGTGCGTTGAATGCCGACATCTGGTTCAGTTTTACTCCCGATGCCGATGGTGCCCTGATGGTGGATACCTGTGACCCGACCGGTTGGGACACCGATCTGGTTGTCTATGATGGNTCCGGTGGCTGTGGGGCTCTGATCGCAGTGGGCTGCAATGGAGATGCGGCCGCCTATCCCCTGTGCCAGGCATTCTACTCTCAACTGGAAGTACCCCTGATGGTGCAGGGAGGAGTTCCGTACTACTTCCGCATCGGCAACTGGGGAGGAGTGGGCGGCACCGGCAACCTCAACATCGAGTTCTCCAGTGTCAGCAGTGAAATCTGCGATGACGGAATCGACAATGATGCCGACGGCCTGGTCGATTGCCTCGATCCGGTCGACTGTCCCTTTGGAACCGCTCCCTGTCTGCCACCGGTCAACGATGATTGCGCAGGAGCCATCGATATTGCGGTCACCGTGCCGGGAACCTACACCGCATTCATGGACACAACTCTCGCCAGCCTGTCGCCAGAACCCCTNCCGAGCATCCCGTGCCCGCTGGGAAGCGCCGGCTCCTTTGATCAGGACGTCTGGTATACCTTGACCCCCACATTTGATGCCGTGATGGGAGTTCACACCTGTGATCCGATCGGTTGGGACACCCACTTACTCGTCTACGAGGGCACCTGTGGCTCGCTGATCGAACTGGACTGCAGCGGCGATACTGATAGCGGACTGGCGCCGTGTCAGAACTTTTACAGCCATGTAGAGTTCCTCAATGTCCAGGCAGGAATCACCTACACCTTCCGCATCGGTTCCTGGGGAGTGGGAGTTGGNGGCATGGGAGATCTGACCGTCACCCTTGAGAGTTCCTCAGTCGAAATTTGTGATGACGGAATCGACAACGACGTCGATGGCCTGATCGACTGCTTCGATGTTCTCGACTGTCCCTTTGGTATTCCTCCTTGTGTCGCCCCTCTCAACGATGAGTGTGACGGAGCNACCGACATCCCGATCACCGGTGTCGGCACCTACACNGCGTTCATGGACAACNCCCTGGCCAGNNTGTCTGCAGTACCNCTNCCGACANTNCCNTGTCCTNGTGGCGGCGCGGGANCCTTCGACAAGGACATCTGGTTCAGTTTNACTCCNGATATCNANGGNNTNGCNGNAATCCACACCTGTGATNCNAACGNCTGGGANACCGACNTNCTGNTCTACGAAGGNNATTGCACCNCATTGATCGANCTGGNCTGNANCGGCGATGGCTATACTGGCCTTCCCGGTTGCCAGTTCTATTACAGCCACGTTCGGTTCCTCGACGTGACCGCCGGCACCACCTACATCGTGCGAGTCGGCTCCTGGGGTCTCGGAGTGGCCGGAACCGGGGACCTGACCGTGACGCTGGAGATTCCCAGTCCCGAGATCTGCAACGATGGCATCGACAACGACGTCGATGGCACCACCGATTGCGATGATTGCGATTGTGCTGCCGATCCGGCTTGCGCTGGAACCGCCATCGATGGCGATGAAGTTTTCACAGCCCTCGATGTATTCGAGGGGATCAATGCCATAGACACCACCACCTACACCACCAGTGCCGAACCCTACGATGAAAGCCAATGCCCCGGCACGCTGCTCGGAGCGATGAGCAATGACGGTTGGTATCGCTGGACCGCAGCCAATACCGGCACCTACTGGATTCATACCTGCGATGTAGCCGGTTGGGACACCGATCTGATGGTCTATGAAGGCGACTGCAACAACCTGGTGCCGATCGCCTGTAACGGCGACGACGCTCTGGCACTGGTAACCGGCTGTCAGGCCTTCTTCTCCTTCGTCGAGATCGTCGCGACCGCCGGAACTACTTACACCATGCGCATCGGAAGTTACGTCGCTGGCATCACCGGCACCGGCACCCTCACCATCGAACAGATACTGTGTCCTCCCCTGGGAGGCCTCAACGCCAGCAGCGATTGCATCACTGGCGATGTTACCCTGGGTTGGAACGGAGATGTCTTCGACACCATCGAGGTGTTTCGGGATGCCGTATTGATCGCCACCTTACCGGGTACCGACACTTCCTTCATCGAGACGCTCGCCGATGGTACCTATTCTTACGAGGTGCAAGGGGTCTGCAGTGGCTTTGCTGGAAACAGTCAGAGTGTCGATGCGAATGTCGCCGTCTATTCAGGAGAGACCGATGTGATCTTTGCGCTCGAGGGCCCCGATGACATCGACAGTGTCGGCGCACTGCAACAGGCTCTCGATGACAACGGAATCAGTTACGTCACCAGCAGCAGCGGTCCCGGCGCCTGGGACTGTCTCATCAGTGGATCGGTCCAGCGCGCCTGGATGATGACCGGCACTTACCCCATGGATTATCGCATCACGGCCGCTGACGGGGCCTCTCTGGCAGCGGCGGTTGAACTGGGAACGAACGTCTACATGGAAGCCGGTGACCACTGGGGATTCGCTCACCTCGCAACCCCCTACGATGACTACGATGGGGTCGATCAGATCTCGGCGGTCGACGGTGACGATTCTTTCCTCAGCATGAACGGTGCCGATACCGGCTTCGGACTCGACACCTCTGACATGAGTGGAACTCCATACAACCAGGCCAGCGTAGGAAATGACTGGACCGACCGGTTCAACGCTCTGGCCGGAACCGCGGGTTCGAACGCTGCACAGTTGTGGACCCAGGCGGTGGCTGGTTACGGCACAGGATCCTATTACCAGACAAACCCCGGATTTGGCAACACCATCTCCCAGTCGTGGGAGTTTGGTGGCTTTGGCGGCGACCAGACCGACCTGGCATCACGCTACATCGCTGCCCTCGGTGGTGGTGGCGGCCCCTCTGGACCGGAATTCCAACGTGGCGATTGCAACGCCGACGGCGCCTTCAACATCGCCGATGCCGTCTTTACCCTCGCCTCGCTATTTAGCGGTGGACCCGCGGGTAGTTGCGCGGATGCTTGCGATTCGAATGATGACGGTGGCCTCAACATCGCCGATGCCATCTACACCCTGGCGGCGCTGTTCAGCGGTGGCCCACCACCGGCTCCTCCGAGTCCTGGTGCTTGCGGTGAGGATGGAACCAATTCCGATGCACTCGATTGCGCGACCTACAACGCCTGTTGATCGAGCGCATTTGTGCGGCCGATTCGATGAACTCGAACCGGCCCGGTAAACTGCAGGGAGCCTTGCCCACGGGGGCAAAGCTCCCTGTTTTTGTGTCTGCGCCAGGACCTTCCGTTCCTGTCTCTCCTGTCTTTAATGACTGCGACCAATCCTGACATTCGCGCCAAGCGATCACCGTGGTTACCCTTAGCCTCCTTGGGGTAGATCTATTTTCAGGTTCGGGACCCTTTATTGACCGAACCGCTCGATCCCGACACTACTGAGGAAAACAGGAAGAACGAATGTTGCACCGTCGCTCAATCCTCGTGGTTCTTTCGAGGGTTTTTCTGCTGTTGTTGGTCACCTCGATATCTCTTGCACAACCAACAGTAACAACGCTTTTGACAGCGGCTGCTTCCAGCAATTTGTCGTCGATGGTTCTTCCGGGAGACATCCTTGCGGGACCTGCCCCGCTGCAGGGCTCCAGTGCCCTCGGCACCTGTTACGTTCCGACCCCGAATCCCTGGGATACCGCTGCCGTGATCGTTATCGATCTCTTCCTTACCGAGAGCTGGGTATATGATGCGGTAACCCTGGAACCGATCGACTCCATCCCCCACCCTTCCCCCGGATCCACCACCACCGGCATCACCAGCGACGGAACCAACCTCTACTGGGGAATCCTTTCACCCCCCGGTCCAAGCCAGCTGTGGCGAACAGAACTAGATGGTTCGAATCCACTGCTGCTAGGCCTCATCGAACTGCAGCTGACCGATTTCGTCGGCGGGCTGGCATGGGACGGAACTGACGGAATCTGGGCGGTCGACATCGCCGGCGAAAGATATGACCGGGTCTCCATCGACGATGGAAGTTATCTCGGGCAAAGCGTCCTGCATCCAGATGGTTCAGGAGCAGGAAACGGAATCGCTTTCCGCGGCGACTGTGACCAACTGGAGATTCCTCACGGCAACACATTTGCCGGTCGTGTCACAACCATCTCCACCGTCAACCCGCTCACCGATGTGCCGCTAGGGCCGTTGGAAGTGGCCGCCGTTGGTTTCTTCATCAACGGAATCGAGACCTCACGTCCAGCAGTCGCCCCCACTGCCGATCCCTTCGGTGTCTACTCGATCTGGGTGGTCGACAATTCGTCAAACAATCTGTTCGCCATCGAGGGACGACCCCAGTGTCCGCAGCCGTTGGCTCCTATCAGCGGTTTTAGCTGTAATGCAGGAACTTCTGATCAGATCCAGGTCGTCTGGGACCCCAATCCAGAATTCGAAACGGTGGAAATCCGAATCGACGGGTTGCTGGTCGGAACTGTACCTGGAGTCACTGGAATCTGGACCGGGACCTCACCCTCCCTCCCCGATTTCATCCGTTTGGAGATCTGTGGTCATACCAATCAAGAATGGACCCCAACTCTCAGGTGTGAACTGTTGATCCCGGGTTGTTCCGAAGGAGCCTTGCATCTCTCTCATCTGAGCGATCCGCAATCGATAGAGCAGGGAACTCCACTCTGCACAAATGGCGCCGGGCACACGGCCCAGTCCTACTGGCGGGTTTATGACCTGTGCCAGTCTCCCTTTGATCTCTCCGACGGACTCGAACTGGAGGCGGTCCAGATCGCCATCGCGGAATCAGATCCGGGTCCAGGCTTTTCAAATTTGCCGCTCACTTTGCGGCTCTACGCGGATCCCGATGGCGGATCCATCAGTCCGATCAGTTCGCTACAACTGCTTCGTCAGCAAGAATTCCTGGTCCCAGCCTTCAGCGACCAACACCTGTGTCTGAACCTCACCACTGCTCTGGAGATCAATTGCGACACCTCGCTGGTGGTCGAAATCGCATTACCGGATGCTGTAGTGACAGAACACCTTCTGGCACTCGGTTCCAACAGCTCACCGGAAACTGCAGAAGGTTGGTGGTCGGCACCTGATTGCGGCGTTCTGCAACCAACCCCCTTTTCTGATCTGGGTTATCTCGACAATCACATAGTGATTGATCTGATCGGAAATTCACTCGGAGATCTTTTCATCCGTGGAGATACGAACGGAGATTCCGCTCGCAATCTGACCGACGCCATCTGGCTGCTACAGTCCCTGTTCGTTCCCGGAAATCTGCCATTGGAATGTTCAGACAGCGGTGACAGTAATGACGACGGCGGTGTGAATCTGGCAGACGTAGTATATTTCTTGTCGTATCTGTTCATCCCGGGATCCCCTCCTCCAGCTCCTCCGGAGCTCTGTGGAGTCGATTTGACCCCGTCTGACCCCCTCGACTGCGACATATTTCCCGGTTGCCCTTGAATGCTCGGTATTGACCACCTGAAGGCTGCCAGAATGAATTAGCGGTCCCTTGACCTCGCCCACAGCCTGGGTAAATTTACAATATTGGGCTGGATGGTTCTGTACCGGTAGTTTTCCGCGTTTGTCGGGCATTTTTTACTCCCGGAACGGCAACCAGGACCAGGAATTCTTGATCCAAATCAATTGCGGACTCCCACCCGTGAGGGGGTGGGGATCTCCTACCGTCCGCAAAGAAGGGAATAGGTAGATGCGTCTTCTTATAATTTTGGGAGTGGTGTCCGTTTTTGCAATGCCGACCTTAGCGATAGCGCAACCGGCTAATGATGAGTGTGCGGGTGCTGAAGTAATTCCATTCGCAACTGGAACTACCGTTGTGCCACTTGACACCACAACTGCTACGAGCAGTGCTGATGCCGTGAGCGACGTCGCCTGTCCCGGCACCTTCATTGGAACTTGTGAGAGTGATGTCTGGTATTCCTGGACAGCCGGTAGTGACGGTATCGCGCAGATGGGAACTTGTAACGACGCCGCTTTCGATACCGATATCTTGGTCTATAGCGGAGCCTGCGGTGCATTGGCCGGATCCGAAGTCGCCTGTAACGGTGATGGAGGCGGTTGTGCGGGGTTCACTTCTTTCATTCCCTTTTTCCCGGTCACTGCTGGCACTAACTATCTAATTCGTGTCGGAGGATGGGATATCAATTCTTTCGGTACGGGAAATTTGACGATTGAATTCAGCGGTTTGATCCCGGTGACCGGACTCACGTGTACTCCGGACCAGTCGACTGGAACTAGCGAAGTTCTGATGGAGTGGACCGAGGATGACACCTACGACAACGTCAGCATCTACCTTGACGCTATCGATCCGGGCAGCCTAATTGACACCGTTGCTGGAGTAGGTGCTGGGGGAGCCAACAGTTACCTCTACTCGCCTGCGGCGGATGGCGCACATACTATGTTCGCAGTCGCCGATTCCGGTGGATCGTTCGCTCCAAGCGCCCAGTGCTCTTACTTCTTCGCGGACCCATGTCCTGCGACGAGCGGCGCCTCTTTAATCCCGGTACCAACCAACTTGCCTCTCGGCGGAGCGGTCTCGTGCAACGCCGGCGGACTTCACGCCGACAACCACTACTACCGCGGCTTCGACCTCTGTAACAACTACGGCGTGACCGACAACATCGACATCAAGTGCATCACCACCGCGTTCAATTCGGCCCCAGGTGCTGCGACGCAGCCGGTTCGGATCCGCCTCAACATCGACAACAACGGTGGAGCTGTCGGACCTCTGGCTGGAATGGTCATGTTCTACGAAGAAGAATTCCAGGTCGGCGCGGTCGCCAATGATTCCTACAACTTTATCCTCGGAACGGGAAACATCGATCCAGACGGAACTCTCGCCGGTTCAGCCACGACAGTTGTGGGTTGTCTCGATGGCGAAACCCTGGTCGTTGAGATTTTCACTCCTGACGGACAAGGCGCCGGTCACAGCCTGTTCATGGCGATTCCGGACCCGGCACAGACCAATCCGGCTACCGATCAGATCGGTGCCAGTTACATCTTGGCTCCGGCCTGCGGCCTGACCAATCCGATCGACATGGTCGGTCTCGGTTTCCCGACCAACATGTGGGTCATGGATGTCGCCTGGGATGACATCGGTGATTGCGTCTGTGGTGGTGGAGTTGCCAACCTGGTCTGCGAGCAGACACCTGGAACCACCCAGTGGGATTTGACCTGGGAGGCAGTAGGACCCATCGGTTCCTTCGAAATTGAGATCGACGGTGACGTCGTCGCAGTCCTGGATGGCACCGCAACCTCTTACCAATCCGATGCGGTAGATGCTTATCAGACGCAGCAGTGTTTCATTGCCGCTTTCGATGCTCCCGGAGGACAGGGCGGTGGTGGAAGCCAGATCAACTTCGCCGGTTGTGATTTCAATACCGCTCCGGCGAATAGCTGGTTTGAAGGTGCTGAAGCGATCGCCATCGGTGCTACCGATTTCAGTATCACCAACGCGGTTCTGACTACCGGACCCGATCTTGATGCGGCCGTTTGCGCCATGAACATCGGCAACAATGGCATCTTCAACGACCTTTACTACTGCTTCACCGCTGGAAGCACCGGCAATGTGCTGGTCTCGACCTGCGGTGGAAACACCTTTGATACCCGTCTTGCGGTCTACAGCGATTGCCTCAGCGATGACCCCGCCAACGTCGTCATGTGTAACGATGATGCGGACACCGGTGCTACCACTCCTGGTGGAACCTCACCTCCTGCTGGCAACCCGCTGTGCACCAACTTTGCCGCGGAACTCCAGTTCGAAGCAACAGCCGGCGTCAACTACCTGGTCCGTGTCGGTACCTTCAACCAGGCGGGCCTGGGTGATGGAACGTTGACCATCAATGACTGCATTCCTCCGGCAGGAGCCTCAGGCTCAGCAGACTGCACCAACGGTGACGTGACCCTCGGCTGGACTGCAAACCCGAACTTCGCATCGATGGAAATCACCAGAGATGGCGTCACTATCGCCAATCCTCTGGTTACAGATTCCTCATACGTTGACCTCGCTGTCGCTGACGGTGACCACGTCTATGAGATCATCGGTGACTGTGGTAGCGGCCCGAATCCGGCCGTAGTGGCTGTTTCCGTGCTGACCTACAGCGGCCAAACAGACATCGTCTTGGCGATGGAAGGTCTCCAGGACAACGGCGACTTCGGAGACGTCGATAGTGGTACTGCCATGCTGACTGCTCTGACAGCCGCCGGCGCCAATGTCGCAATGGTCCGTGCTTCGATTGCTGATTTCCCCTGTCATAGTGATGCGGGTGTCAACAATCTGTGGATCATGACCGGTACGGTTCCTGCGGATTACCGCATCGACCAGGCGGAAGGTGATCTCATCGGTCAGGCCAACATCGATGGCAAGAACGTCTACTTCGAAGGTGGCGACCACTTCGGCTTTGCCCACGTCGCATCGCTATTCGATACGCGCGACGGCAACGACGATTCGACCTATGACACAGGTGACGGAGATGACAGCTACACTTCGATGAACGGTCTCGACAGTGGCTTCGGCCTCGACACCAGTAGCTTCAGCAATGCGCTCTACACCCAGGACTTCGGTACTGGAGATGACTGGCAGGATATCCTGACCCCGGCCACCAGCGATGCTGCTGGTCCCGATGCGGGCGCGATCTGGGAAAACAATCCGGATGGTGTCTTTGGTGGTGGTGTTCCTTCACCGGCCGCAGAAACCAACTACGTCACGGGTATCTTCTACAACACCGATTCCGGCGGTAAGACCATCAGTACCAGCTGGGAATTCGGCGGCTTCGGTGGGGATCAGACGATTCTCGCCCAGCTCTACCACGACGCATTTGGGTCGACTCAGATTGTCTTCAAGCGTGGTGATGCCAACCTCGATGGTAGCTTCAACATCGCTGACGAGATTTTCCTGCTCGCAGCTCTGTTCTCCGGTGGCCCTCCGTGTCAATGCCCGGATTCCTGCGACCAGAACGATGACGGCAGCGTCAACATCGCCGACGCGATTTTCGGCCTGGCGGCTCTGTTCTCTGGTGGACCAACTACTCCACCTCCAGGACCGAGCGACTGTGGCCCAGACCCGACCGACGATGGTCTGGCTGATTGTCTTTACGACGCTTGCTAAAGGCAACGTGTCGTAAGGTTTGATACTGAGGGGTGGTGGGAGCGGATGCTCCTGCCACCTCTCGGTCTTTTCTCTGGCCTTTTCTCTGCAGGTGTATACAGGAGGCGATTTGAATCCCCTCCTTACCCCTAACGATTCCGGCCAGATTCGAATTTCCCCGCGTTGCGAGTCTCCCAAGTGCGCCTTAGGATGGAGACTGCTGGCGGTGTGCTTATTTCAATCGAATCTAGCGGGTCAAGTTTTGTTGTGTCCCTGGGTTCGTCTCTTCGTTGGAGGTGGTGATGAAGAGTCCATTTTTTGCAGCGATCCTGTTGTTGCTCCTTGTGAGCCCGGCTCTGCTCGTAGGTCAGGTCACGATCAATGAGATCCGAATCGATCAAACGAGTACTGACGATGATGAATATTTTGAACTGTCCGGACCGGCGGGTAGCTCGCTCGCTGGGCTCACGTACGTCGTGATCGGAGATGGTTCTACCGGCAGCGGAACGGTCGAGGCGGCGGTCTCCCTGTTTGGCCAGAGCATTCCCCTCACCGGTCTGTTCGTCGCCGCCGAGGCTACGTTTTCCATCGGTCTTGCCGACTTCACAACAGATCTCCCCTTTGAGAACAGTGACAACGTGACCCACATGCTGATCGACGGTTTCATCGGTGCTGTAGGGGATGATCTGGACACCGATGATGACGGCAACCTCGACTCCACCCCTTGGGCTTCCATCGTCGATTCCATCGCCCTTCTCGAAGACCCACTCGATCCCATTACCGGAAACACCAGCGCCGGAGAACTGATCTACAGCGCCAACACGATTGGACCCGATGGTACCTTCGTACCGGCTCATATCGTTCGTTGTCCCGATGGAAGCGGCTCCTGGGAAATCCTCCCCTTTGCCGATCTTGGCCTCCCCTTTGACACTCCCGGTTCCACCAATTCTTGCCCGGAGGATTGTGATAATGGTGCCGATGATGATGGAGATGGCGACACTGACTGTGCTGATGCCGATTGCGTCGGAGATCCCAGCTGTGCCCCTCCGCCGGTCAATGACGACTGCGTCGATGCCGCCAACCTGGTCGAAGGTTCCTATACCCTGACCACTCTGGGAGCGACCACCGACGGTCCGACCAACTGCGGTGGAAGCTTGCTCAACGACGTTTGGTTCATGTATAGCGCTACTTGTAGTGGAATCGTGACCCTCACCACTTGCGGCACCACCGATTTCAACCCGCAGATGGCAATCTATCCCGGCACCAGTGCCTGTCCTCCAGCTACTGATTCAGAGATCGCCTGCGATGCAGGAAGTTGTATCGGATCGGGAGAACCGGAAATCTTCCTCGACGCGGTCGCCGGAGAGGACTACTTGATCCAGTTTGGCGGCTTCAACGGTGAACGTGGCGATGCCACCCTCACCATCAGCTGCCCACCTGATGATTGTCACCAGTTCCCCAATCCGAATATCGAATTGCTTGGATTTGTCGGTGCCACCACGAGCAACGCACCCGGTATGCCCATCGACTACGTCGGTGATCCGCCGGCACCAGACTTCGACTTCATCGAAGTGACCGCTGCCGGCACCATCGACGACCTGGATGTTTCTATCGACATCACTCACGCCTTCATCGGCAATCTGGACATCGACCTGGTCGCACCTTCGCAAACACAAATCCGTCTCTACCAGAATGAAACCAACTCCGATGATGACATGCTTCTCATCTTCGATGATGAAGGCCAGCCTTACGGAAGCGTCACCACCTACAGCGGTGAGCGGATGCAGCCCTACGATCTGTCCCAGGGCACCGGAAGCCTTGCTGATTTTGATGGGGAAACGGCCGCCGGAACCTGGGGCATCATCATCGGCGATGTCTTCCCTAGCACAGCAGGTGGAACCCTGAACTCCTGGGCTGTTCACATCGGCCAATCACAGGAAATCCCGGATGGGACCGGATCGACCGACTACGTGATCTCGGTCGACCCGGCAGATCAGACCGGAATCAGTGATCTCGATGTCGATATCGACATCAGCCATGCCGACACCTCGGACCTGGAAGTGGACCTGTTGTCTCCGCAAGGAACTTCGATCCGTCTCCACGATCATGGCGCCGGCACCGACCTGAATGGCCGTTACGACGATGCCACCGGCAATAACGATGGTTTCGGCAATCTGGTCCCCTCAGGGCCTGGAACCCTGGCCGATTTTGACGGCGAAAGCATCGGTGGCGACTGGACCCTGACCGTCGCCGACACGGTGACCGGAAACAGCGGTACCATGAATGGCTGGGCGATTCAGGTCTGTCCGGCTCAATGTGATGCCCCGAATGATCTGATCCTGACTAGCGATTGCAGTACCAATGAGGTGACGCTCTCCTGGCTCAATAACGGCACCTACAACCAGATCGAAATCGATCGAGATGGCACCGCGCTGGCCACCATCGCCGGAACCGATACATCTTATGTCGACACTACAGCTCCGGATGGCTTCCACGACTACACAGTCCGTGGAGTCTGCGCTATCGGTGCGGCTTCCGTCATCGGTTTTGTCGATCACTTCAGCTACAACGGCGAAGACACCATCGTGGTCGCCATGGAAGGGCTGTTCGATGGCGGGGATACCGGCAGTAACGATTCGGGTGCCGCCATGTTCGCGGGACTCACTCTTGCCGGTGCCAACGCCAAGTTGATCCGGATGCAGATCGACGAGTATGCCTGCATCAACTCGCCTGAGGTCACACAGGTGTGGATCGCCTGCGGCACCTTTCCGACCAACGGCAGACCCAATGAAGAAGAATCCGAATTGATCGGCAGTCTCGCTGCTTCGGGAATCGCCATCTACTTCGAGAGTTCTGATCACTGGAGCTTTAACCATCCGATCTCTTCCTTCGACGACCGAGATGGGGTCGCCGAACCGTATGAGCAAGATGATGATGACCAGCTCACCTCNCTCGATGGATCNNACTCNGGTGTCGGACTCGATATGTCAGGCAACCAGGATGTCGCNTACAACCAGGACAACCANTCGGCCACCGGCAATGCCAATGACTTCAACAACTACCTGATNCCCGCNACCNCTGAANNGGCNGGNGGCNCNGCNGGNNNGGTNTGGAGNTACGACGANGCCATCGGTAACACCGCNCCNAATCANGGCGTGACTACNGCTTACACTCCNGATAATGGTGCACGTGTGATCTGTTCCAGTTTCGAACTGGGCGGATACCAGGGAGATGTGAACGCCGTGATCGCGGCTTACAGGGAATTCCTGGCAGGTGGAGGGACTCCTCCCACCGGAGGCTTCGATCGTGGCGACTGTAACCACGATGGCAGTTTCAATATCGCTGACGCGGTTTTCCTGCTCGCATACTTGTTCTCACAAGGTACGGAGCCTGCCTGTGAAGATAGTTGTGATGGAAACGACGATGGAAGTATCAACATCGCCGATGCCATCTACAAGCTGGCCACCTTGTTCGGTGGCGGCCCCAATCCGCCGGATCCGTACGGAGATTGCGGAGAGGATCCGACTGGCGATCCCCTGGAGTGTCTGGAGTACAACTTCTGCCCCTGATCGTTTCTAATCTGGTGCAGTGAACAAAGAGAATCGTGGCGGGCGAGGTCAAAAAAGGCCTCGCCCGCCTTCTTTGTTTATCCTGTACCATGACGACGGAGGCGGAATGAGAAGGCCAGTGACAGCAGAGATCCATCACACCGACACTGGAGATGGTTCCCGTCGTGCCGGGGCGATGACCGGCATGCTGCTGGTCTCACGGTTACTGGGAGTGCTACGGGATGCGTTACTGACGACCTTGCTCGGTGCCACCCCCGCCGCTGATGCCCTTCGTGCCGCCCTCAAGATCCCTGCAACGATCCGCGACCTGCTTTCAGAAGGAGCCATTTCTGCAGCTTTCATTCCGGGCCATCAAGATCAGAAAAATCACGGTGGGATCAAAGCCGCAAATCGCTACTCTCGCTCCGTCGTTACCCTTCTGTTGCTGCTGTGCTCGGTGCTGGTGGGCGTGCTGTGGTGGTGGGCTGCTGAGGTCATCGACCTGATCGCTCCCGGTCTCGACGAGCCGCTCCTGGGTTCCAGTTTGCTGACCGAACTACTGCCCTACCTGCTCGTCGTGCCATTCCTGGCAGTTCTTCGGGGCATCCTGCTCGGTGCCGACCGGACCCGTTCCGCCGTGTCTTCCCAGGTCCTCCAGAATGTCGTTCTCGTCGTGGCAGGAGCAGCGATGGTGTCCTTGCCACTGTCACTCGCCGAATGCGCTAGCGGCTGGACCAGGGCCTTTCTGGTCGGTTCTGTCGCTGGCCTGTTGCTGATGGGCTGGGTGGCGCGAACCGCCGAACCTCTGCCGATCCCGACCTGGAGAATCTGGGGACCGGGTATCGGGAGACTCCTCTGTGATCTCTCATTGCTGATCTTGACCACGGGGCTGATCTACATCAATTCCATCATCGCGATGCGTTTTGCCTCAGAACTTGGTTCGGGAAGCATCACCCACCTGGAAAACGCATTTCGTTTCCACTTCCTCCCCATCGGACTCATCGGGGTGGCACTTGGAACCGTCGCCGGAGTCGATGCGGCACGACTGGCAAGTCGTAGCTGGTGGCGGGCACTGGCGCGACGCATCGGTCGCAATCAACGGACCGCCCTCTTCATCGCTTTGCCGGCAGCGATCGGGCTCGCCATCCTGTCGGAACCATTGATCCGGCTAGTTCTTCAACATGGTGAGTTCAGCTCAGACGATACCCAGAAGACCGTCGCAACCCTGAGAATCTATTGCCTGGCGATCCCCTTCTCCTGCTTGCTTCCTGCACTGATGCGAACAGCACTGGCGCTGAAAAAGCGAGGCCTGATCATCCTCGCGGCTGTCGTCGGTGTCTCGGTCAACTTGACCTTTATCTTGTTGCTGGCTGATCGTTACGGAGTTTCCGGAGTGGCTGGAGCCTCCGTGATCTCGACGGTGGCCAGCTGGCTATGGCTGGAGGTGGGACTACGACGGTACCTGGCCATTCCGAAACCTCGCGCCAGCGCAGTCATCGCCAATTTCGCCGTCACCGGAGCGGTCGCTGGCTGGGCACTGCTGGTCACCATGATGGTAGGACTGCTGGGCTCTGAAACCTGGCTTTTCGACCTACTGACGGTATTCGCCAGCGCGCTGGTCGGATTGTGGATCGCGCTAGTGGTCGGCCGAACGATCCGATCAAGGGAAGTCCAGTCGCTGGAGAATCTACTGTCCTCCGCGTTCCGATGGAAACACCGTTCCTAACCCGGTAGCGATTGTGGTGTNTTAGAAAACTCATCTTCGGGCCAGCACGGNGGCTCCGGAATCCGATCTGCCGGCAGCGCTCTCTTCTCAAGTANCCGGGGCCCGAGATCGATGGTCGCCAGGATCTCGGCAATCCGCTGTCCTGCACGGCCATCACCATAAGGATTTTCCATCCCGGTGAGGGTCTCCCGAAACTCACGGCCTCGAACGAACTCGATACCAGCGATAATCGCATCCTTATGCGCGGGGACATCAACGATACAGCGACTGCGCTCGCGGCCTTGCTGACGCCTGCCGATGTTGAGACAAGGCAGTGACAAGGAAGGAGCCTCCATGATGCCACTGGATGAGTTGCCAACGATGGCAGCAGCGTGCTGTAGCAACCCCCAGTAAAGCTGGTGCCGAAGGTTTACGAACAGATGTGAATCTACTCTGTTGTCGCAGAACTGCTGGACTCGATCCTTGATCTCTCGGCTGCCGGCATCGGCATTGGGAAAGCAGAAGATGATGGATCCTTCCACTTCCTCCAGCGCCTCGAACAAAGGATCGGTCTCGTGACAGAGTTTTTCATCCAGGGTCACCGGATGCCATGCCACCACCAGAGGAGCCGGATCCAGGGAAACTTCCAGTGCTTCTTCTACCTCGGATCTTNGCGCACTCGNTCCAGCATGGAGATGGTCGATACTCGGAGCTCCGACCGTGTGAACTCGCCACGGTTCTTCGCCGAACTGTAAGACTCTTCTACGTGCGGTCTCGGTAGGCACCAGATGAATATGAGAGATGGCGGTGAGTGCCTGTCTCACCGCATGATCGATCGCTCCCTCCGAAACCTCTCCCCCTTCGATGTGAGCCACGGGGATCCTCAACGCCAGCGCTGCAGCTGCCGGAGCCAGCATCTCGTAACGGTCTGCGATCAATAACAGCAAATCGGGTCGTTCCCGATCGAGAAGTTCGGCGATAGAGAGGGTCGCAACACCGATCGTTTTCGCCATTCCCACATCACTATCGCTACTGAGCAGGCACTCGATGCGGTGATCGACTTTGAACCCATCGGATTCGATCTGGTCGACCGTCATGCCGAATTCAGGCGAGAGATGCGACCCCATCGCCACCAGCGACAGATGAACCTGTGATTGAACCATGAGATGTTGCAAGGGCGAGGAGAGGTGACCCCAATCCGCTCGACTGGTGGTCAATGCGAGGATTTTCCTCACATCTGCGGTCATTCTTCCGCCTCGAGATCGAGCCAGGTGGCCCAGTTGCCGGGATCAAGACGGCTCTCCACCACCCAGGCCCGAATCCATTCCTTCGCTGAAATTCCTACAGCCTGTCCATGTGTCAGAATCTCACACTTCTCCAGGCAATAGTGGGCAACCGTATAACACCATGCGCGAATCTGTTCGGGGCTGCTGGAAGAACCGATCACTTCCAGTTCTCTTTGTCCCAGGGTAGAGAGACCACGGGTCACGAGACCCCGAGTCCCGTCCGAGGCCTCCCACAGTCGGAAATCGACCCAAATCCGGACGGGTAGATTCTCGGGAGACATCTGCTGACATGATTCATCGAAGGCATCCCAGGAATGAATGGTCGTGGAAGCATCCCAGTACACTCCACTGGCTCCCAGTACAGATCCAAGCACTTGAGTCAACCTCGTCAACAACAGGGCACTCTGGACCCTGAAACGGATCTTCTCCGCATCGAGAACCGGCGGTATTTTGTTGCTGGATAAGGACAGAGATGTTTCTAAAGTTCCAGAGACCGGCTCCAGCTGCGTCTCTTTAACTACATTCTCTTGTTCAACGGTTTGCTCGCCGGGATCTTCCACGATGACGATGAGGTGCGCCTCATGACCGGACAGTACCTCCTTGGCTTCAGGCCAATACCATGCTTCAGAGAGGGGCCCCTCGAAAAGATCGGCAGCCACCGGATGATCTCGGCGAGACACCTTCACCACCATACCAGCCACCTCGGCAACGGTAGTCCGACCTGAATCGGCGAGTCGGACAATCGTATCTTCCCCCAAAAGACCACGAAGCTGATCTCCGACCTCGTGACCTTGATGTTCGATATCAGTCTTCAAGGGAATGATGGAGATCAACGGTCCATGCTCTCCTTTTTCAGTACGGTCCGATCGAACAATCTGCCTTCGATATCAAAGGCAGAAATCTCCATTTCGGGACCATTGACGTTCACCATCATGAAGTGGTGTCCGATTCTCTTGTTGGAGCTGAACCAGGTTCGGTTGGGAGCAAAGTTCTCCAGACTTCCACCACCACCCCCGGTGGTGATATAGACCACTCCTTTTCCCGCTTCCACAGTCTTGCCGTTCTTGATCGGCCAGGTCCGCTCGTAGACATGGATGTGACCGTTGAACACCACATCCACACCGTATTTATCGTAGAGGGGGGTCAGAGTTTTCTGCACCGGGGGATAACCCTGGTCGGACCCACCCTTCCAGGTGTCACCGTAATCATTCTCATCCGAGGTCCACGCCGGATGATGGTGATAGACGACTTTCCATGTCGACTTACTTGCTGCCAGAGCCCTTTCGAGCCATTTCACCTGGTCGGTATCGGAAGCGATTCGCTTGTTGGTATCGACCACGAAGAAATCGGTATTCCCCCAGCTGTACTGGTAGTAATACTCCGGCTCCGGCATCGTGAAATACTGGTAGTACAACGCAGCATTCTGCTCATGGTTTCCCAGGGTCGGGAACATCGAATAGCGACAGAGGATGTCTGCTGCGCCGGCAAAGAACTGGTGTACCCATTCTCTCTTGTTGCTGCCGGTCCCGACCAGATCACCGCAATGCACGATGAAATTGGGACGGTGTCCCCACGCCAGGTCACTCACCGACTTGGTCACTTTTGGATTGTTCTGGGTGTCCCCCACCACCAGGAAACCGAATGCGGTGTCGGAATCTGCCGCAGTCTGGAAGGTGAGGGTGCCCGTCTCCAGCCCATCAACCCCTCCTTCCGGATTCCCGTCGTGATGAACCCTGACGCGATAGAAGTAGGGAGTTCCCGTCTCTAGC
The DNA here is from genome assembly GCA_002711105.1 of Planctomycetota bacterium. Classification (GTDB taxonomy): domain Bacteria; phylum Planctomycetota; class UBA8108; order UBA1146; family UBA1146; genus UBA1146. The sequence goes on along the minus strand of PAIH01000033.1, from coordinate 4,786 downwards.
CCCTCGATTCGAACGTGGTGTAGCTTGGCCGGCTCATCACTCACTACCGAGCTTCCCAGGTTTCCTGTCGGCCCGAATTCGACCACCGCCATGGTCGGGCGATTGGTCTCAAAACAGACCGTGATCCCGTCGGTGGTGCCCCACTGCAGATAAGGAGCCACCACCATCGCAAGCGGTGGTCGTGGAGGCATCGACCGGGTACAGCCGGGTTTCTGCCTCGACACCGCTCTCATCTCGGCTGCCGACAGTTCAGCCCGCCACAGGCGAACATCCTGGATGGCTCCGATATGGGGGTGGTTTTCGTTGTCATCAACATAGGAGCCGATCACCAGCGGCGCCTTCTCCGGATATAGAATTGGCCCGGACTGCACTCCGCTCTCTCCTACCATTTCTCCATCGAGGAATACTTTCATTGTTTTGCCGTCGTAACTGCCGGCGATGTGGTGCCACTTCCCCAGCGTCATCGACTTGGATCCTTCGAGATAGGTCATCATCCCGTTGCCATCATCGGCTCCTTCACTGGAGACAGCCAGACATGGCTTACCTCTCCGAGTACCGAGTAACCAACCCTTCTCGAAATCGCCGTTGTCCTGAAGACAGCAAAAGAGAGAACCCCACTCCATCACCTCTTCCAGAACTATCCAGCAACTGATCGAAAAATCCTGAGTGGGAAGATGACGGGAAACCGACTTGTAATTTTTCGCGAGCGACAACATTCCGTTGGCACCGCCACCGAGGAGCATCGGACCGGTACCGGCATCGGCCAGCACCAGGTCGCCAGAGATCTGACCGTTGAGACCTCCAGCGGTCGCCTTGACAGCTCCCGATGAAGAAACAAATCCGTCCCTGAAGTCCCAACGAAGGTCTGCCGTCGGGGGATCCGCAGCGATCACCACGCCAGTCACCACAAAACTCGCCATGAGCACCAAAAAACCACGGATATCGCTCATCTGGATCCTCCTGTGTTCGTCTTCCCGATAGCGTTCCCAGGCTGAGGAAACGGGGAAAGGGGATGGTACGCGACACAGGAACCGGATCAAATGGGGCAACTTGGCCGTGGTTCCGGGGTTCAGGAAGAAGGAAAGAAGGCCGCCATGCGTATCTTACGAATCCTGTCCTTGCTGTTGTTCTTGTGCCCACTGGTACGGGTCGATGTGCTCACTGCTGGTGCTGATGCAGTCCCCGGACCCGATCGGGAAATCGCCAGCGAATACCCTGCCGGAGTGGCCTGGTGGGGAACCTGGGACGGGGCGCTGGCCGAGGCGAAACGGACAGGAAAACCGATTCTGCTGCTGTCGGCGGCACCTCAATGCCACGGGGTTCCCGGCATCTGGTGACCGGCGAAACAGAAGATGGACCAGAGTCTCTGGTCCGACCCACTGGTGATCGAAGCCTCTCGAAAATTTGTCTGTGCCCGCCTCGCCACCTACGAAGACAAGGACGAGGGAGCGATGCTGAAAAGCATCTATCGTGGACGATCAGGCGAACTCGACAACACAGTGTTCACCCTCCTTTCCCACGATGGAAAAAGGAAGTTAAGCCGGGCCGGACGTAGCCCGACGATGGTCTTTGGTGGCTCGGTCGGTTGGGAGGGCACCGTCCTGGCTCTCGAGATGGACCGGATCATCGAGCAGTACAAGGTCCCCCAGAGCAAGAAGGCCAACACATTCTCCACTCTGCCGATCGCCAAGGATGTGCGAAGGGCCGTCAACATTTCCGCCTGTGATCGACTTCCCCTGGTCATCACCGCTGGGCTCAACCCGAAGCAGCTTCAAAAGCTCGTGACCCTGGCATGGAAAGAGCCATACCTGGGTCGCTTCAACTGGGCTTCCACCGATGCAATTTCAGAACTGAAATNGATCGGCATCGAAAAACCAGAGGCTGGAATCTGGGTTCTGAATCCCGATACCTATGGACTCAAAGTCGAAGTGATTGCCAAAGTCGAAGCCGATTCGAAAACGAAGCCCATCGAGGAAGCGCTTGCCAAGGCCCTCGCTGGTAAACGTCCGGCANAGAAAGACACGCGCCGCCACGTCAATCGCGGCAATGCCACTGGAAAACGCTGGGAAACAGAAATCCCTGTCACCGATCCCGGCATACAGGGTGGCCGTCCGCGCCGAGGCAACTAGAAGGCACATTCATCGGAGAAGGGCTCCTCCGGGCAGCGCCCCGCGGGAAGAGACCAGTAGCTTCTTCGAAAGTAAAGACAGCGATTACTGTTTGATCAGTATGTCTGCACCTGTCTGGTGATCTCCCAGAAGATGTTCTGCAAAGAACTCCCATTTCCTCTGAGTGAAATACCCTGAGAAACTGCCAAATCCGTGGCGTTTTCCGGGGAAGAGCAACATGTCGAATCGCTTGTTCGCCTTGATCAGTTCATTGACGAGACGCATCGTTCCCGCGGGGTGAACATTGTTGTCCATGTCGCCATGAACCAGCAGCAGTTTCCCCTTCAGGTTTGCGGCCAGTTCTGCATTGGTTGGAACGTGAATCTCGAAACGCGTCTTTTCTTCGTCGTCCTTCTNTTCTTTCTTCCCCTCATCGTCCTCTTTTTTCACATCATCTTTCTTGGTGTCCTTGTTCTCGTCTTCGACCTTTTTCTCGTCGCCATCATCGAAGGCCGAAGATGTGTCGGACTTCTCTTGATCTTTCCCCTTCTTGTCCTTCTCCTTTTCCTTGATGGCAACCTCTTTCAGGCCGTGATACCGCTCTGCCCAGCCACGTTGATAAACGTTGTTGTCGTGGTTACCTGACGAGGCAACTCCGACAGTGAAGAAGTCGTTGTAGGGTTCCTGTAGCAACGCGGCCGCCGACATGAATCCGCCGCCGGAATGGCCATAGATTCCGACGCGTTCAATATCGATGAATGGGTACATATCGGCGAGTTGCTCGATTCCAGCTTTCTTGTCGGCAAGTCCGTAATCGCGCAGATTGTAGTAGCCGTAACTGTGATATGCCTTCGAACGCCCAGGGGTTCCGCCACGGTGACCGAGTTGAACAACGATGAAGCCGATCTGAGCGAGTTGCTGTCGACCATTGGAAGCCGAGAAGGAATGGCTGACTCCTTCTGTCTGCGGGCCCGGGTAAACCTCGGCGATGATCGGATATTTCTTTGTCGGATCAAAATCGAATGGTTTCCACATGTTGCCGTAGAGTTCGGTGATCCCGTCGGCTGCCTTGAAGGTAAAGGTCTCGGGCATCTTCCAGCCGGCTTCTGTAAGCCGGGAGAGATCGGATTCTTCCAGATTCATCACCTCGTCGCCGGCTGAATTACAGATACGCGAGATCGGTGCCATGTCGATCCTCGAACAATTGTCGATGATGTATTTCTTGGTGGGCGACAATACAGACCGGTGATTGGCATCACCGGAATCGAGCAGCGTCAGATCGGTTCCATCGAGGAAGATGCTGTAGAGATGCTGGAAATAGATGTTCTCGCCCGGTTCGCGCCCGTTGCCCTTGAAATAGAGCAGTCCCTTGTCCTCATCGACATCAACGATCTGGCTGGCACGAAAGATCCCTGAAGTGATGGGGTTCTTGAACTTGCCATCCATCGTGTAGAGGTAGTAGTGCCCCCACCCACTGCGTTCTGACCACCAGATCATCTCGTTGCGCTTCTTGAGATATCGAATGCTCTTGGGAGCGATATTTGCCCCTTCAAAACCCTCCTCGATCAGAACGGCGCTATCCCCCGTCCGCGTGTCCAGCGAGCAAAGTTCGATGTTCCTCAGCAGCCTGTCGCGTCTGATAAAGCGCAACTCGTCTCCGGATCCTTCGACATCTGGCTCGGTCGATTCGTCTTCGGGATCATGATAAGGAATCCTTGGCCAGTGCAGGCTCTGATAACCCTCATCCTTCCACTTCGACTCCAGCTGGAACAGTTTCTCACGATTGCGGTCGAAGATGTGCAGCTCACTGGCACCGACCTTCTCTTCGCCCGGCAAGGAATATCTGTACTTCTCCAGTGTCGGGCGAGGCTCTGAAAGGGAGTTCACGAGGAACAGTTCTCCGACACCACGCGAGTCGCGTCGGGTCACGTAGAAGGCGGTGGAATCTGGAGCCCAGGAAATGCTGGGTCGGGATTTGGGATCCTCTTTCTTCTCTTCTTCGGATTCCTGTTTGCCTTCCTCGTCTTCCTCACCCTTCTTTTCATCCTTTTCGCGCTCCTCCTTTTTTGAGTCATCGTCATCATCGAAATAGGAGCCAATCTCGCCAGCCTGGATCAATTCCAGGTATTCGTCCTCTTCCATATCGGCGAGAGATCCGCGCCTGAAGCTGCGGCGAGCCGAGAACTCGTAGCCCTCTTCCCCATCATCGGTCAACTGAAGTGCAGTGCTCTCGTCGATGTCGTCGGCCCACTTCTCTCGCTCGTCGACTTTCTCCTCTTCCTTCTTCTGATCTTTCTTGTCAGTGTCTTTCTTGTCAGTGTCTTTCTTGTCACTGTCTTCCTCGTCAGTGTCTTTTTCGTCGGTGTCTTTCTCGTCAGTGTCTTTTTCTTCAGTGTCTTTTTCTTCNGTGTCTTTNTCGTCGGTNTCTTTCTCGTCGGTATCTTTCTCGTCNGTATCTTTCTCGTCNGTNTCTTTCTCGTCNGTGTCTTTTTCTTCAGTGTCTTTCTCTTCAGTCTCTTTCTCTTCAGTGTCTTTCTCGTCGGTATCTTTCTCGTCGGTATCTTTCTCGTCAGTGTCTTTTTCTTCAGTGTCTTTTTCGTCGGTATCTTTCTCGTCGGTATCTTTCTCGTCAGTATCTTTCTCGTCAGTGTCTTTTTCTTCGGTATCTTTCTCTTCGG
>PAIH01000032.1:6158-10234 GCA_002711105.1 Planctomycetota bacterium | reverse complement strand
AAAAGCATGGAGTTAGTTGCTTTATCCTTTTTTGCATCACTTTTGATTAAAACGCTAAGCTATGTTCGGAGGAATCGGAGGATTTGAGCAAGACACTAACCCCGACGCGCTCGGCAGGTTCTTCAGCGGCTCAAGCAATCCGGGTGGGTTTCACCAGAACGCCCAAGGCGTGCTCGTGCCGGCGGACGACACCAGTACGTTTACCCTGCCGGGCAGCGACGGGTTCGGCCCGGGCGACTACTCGGGGGGTTACACGGGGCAGGGCGACCGGGTCTACTGGGGCCCCGACGGGCCGATTACTAAGCCGCCCCCGGCCCAAACCGCAGTAAACACCCAGCCGGGCTTTGGGGCGCCGGGGCCGGGCAAGTTTAGCACCCACATGGGAGGCGGCATTGTCGCGAAAGGGGTCGTGAAAGGGGGGCAAAAGGTCGTGGGCGGGGGCGGCGACGACGGCGGCAGTGTCGCTGGAAACCCCGGCAGCGCCGGCGGCGGCAGCAGCACCGGCGACACCATCCTGGGGCCCCGCAGCGAGACGAGCAGCGTGGTTGTTCCGAAAGGTCCGAGTGCGGCAGAAATCTTCGGGGAGTACTACGATCCCGCGGTGGAGTTTTCCATCAACCAATCGATCGCCAAAGCCTACGGCGTGAGCGAGGAGGTAGCGGCCGGCTCGGATTTCGACGCTCTGCACGACGGGCTCGAGGATCTCTGGCACACCGCACGGGAAGACTTAGCATCCGGTCGCTCGTTCCTGGGGTCCGTTACGGATCCGGACCCTAGTTCCGCCGGGAGCGCCGGGGGCTCTATTCGCGATGCCGGGCACGGCGTACGTGAGCACATGTCGTTGCCGGGCGACGTTGAACCGTTCTCGGTCGAAGAATTCAACGCCCTGAGTGTAGGGGATAAGTACCTTGCGTCTTTGGTTCTGGAAAACCCCGGGGCCGACAACGACGCGCTCATGAGAATTTTTGAAGGGTGGGACGAAGACACAGACATAGACGCTAAACTAGCGTTGAAGCACAGAACGCGTGCAGGCAGCTACGAAAGGCATGAGGAACTTTGGAACCGCACCCGTGCCGCAATTGAGGCAGGGGAGATCCTGCCTAGGGTAGACGCAATGGGGCAAAACCGACCCAATTGGGACGCCGACATGCCCGGCGACGACGAGATGAAGATACCAGATGTGCCCGACGAGGACACGCACCCGCCGCCGCACCAGCAGAAGAAGACGCCCGGGGGCGATGAGCAGAAGACGAGCGAGGCCGACCCCTCGAAGGGCGGCGGCGACGTTGAGCTGCAGAATTTGAACCCCGACGCTCCAGAAACGGTGTACAGCGGGGACAGCTACCAGGGGGACTACCCCGAGGAGAAGCAGTCGCAGGTGGGAGGCACCGAGGACGACCCCGGCTCCATAACCACGACGGAACAGAGCAAGGTCGGCGGCGCCATCGAGTTGCAAGACATGCGCGGGCCCCCCAGCCTGCACCCGAGCCTTGACGCCGACGGCCGCAGCTCGGTGGGGGCATCTGCCCTCTCGGATGAGAGCCCGTTCCTCCTGGGCGACATGCCGCCGGCGCCCCCGAACAGCGTGTTCGACTTTAACTCGATCGACTGGCGCAACGTCGACCCCCGGGCCTCGGACGCGATAGGGGAGTACTTCGAGAGCGAGGCGGGCACCGACGGCTCCTACCTCGGCTCGGAGGGTATCGGGCAGAACCTGTCTCTCTTCAGCCGCGCCGGGTTCGCCAACTTCCTGCAGGCCCGCGTTATCGACATGGGGGTAGGCACCCTGCTGATGCCTCTGTTCAACTGGATCGACGACGCTACGGACACGCCGTGGGTGAGCCGCGGAATCCAGGGGGCAATGGCGATCGCGGGCCTCGTAGCCGCGGAGGACCCATTCGGCGTGATCGCGCTGCCGATCACGTGGGGCATCCAGGAGCTGCAGAAGCAGGCGAACCGTAAGCTTTCGAACGACGACCCGGCCGCCAACTACGGCAAGCGTTTCGGGTTCGTGCGCGAGGGGCANAAGTGGTACCCCGCNTANCTGACGCGNTCNGAGNNNGACGAGGGNTGGNTCGGNTCGGACCGNACGCAGATCCGCATGTCGTACGGCACGGACCTCAAGTTCAAGCGGCAGAAGGGNACCGGCAAGATGATCCCGTACTTTGACGAGGGCACCTACCGGCAGAAGGACTACCACGTCTGGGACAACGAGNTGGATACGAGCAACCAGCAGTCGGGCAAGCGCTGGCGCGACCAGTCGGACCCGCTCCGGGACTTCTACTTCTTGGATGACGACGAGACGAGCGACTTTCTGAAAAAGCTGGGCGGCGGCGACACGGTGAGCAAGTACACGGACGACCGGTCGCACGTGTTCACCAAGGAGGAGCAGGCCCAAATCCAGGCGTCCCAGACATCTGCGTTCGACATGATGAAGGTGCACGACGACGTGAGCTGGGCCGACACCTGGGCCGAATACGGCGACGAGGGGCAGAAGGCGTACTACGGGCAGTACGACCAGTACCTGCGAACGGTGCAGGACGTGCGCTCCGGCCTGGAGCTCTGGCAGGACTACCTGACGAGCGAGCCCGGGAANATCTACACGACGCACTCGGACGAAGACACGTACGCGGGCTCCCGCGCCTTCCGGCGTGTGCTCAACGACTCGGGCTACCTCGGGTACCGGGGAGAGCAGAAGGGGCAGATGCACAGGCCCCTCGGCAGCACGGCGGCCGAGATGCAGGAGAACGCGCTCGACGCGACGGACCGCCCGGCCGAAGGGGACTGGCTCGTGAAGGAGCGACACAAGGCGATGGGGGTCCTGTACGAGTCGCAGAAGCGGGCCGGCACGAGCATGCACTACGACAAGCTGTACGGGGACCTCAGCGGCGTGCCTGACGAGGAAATGCCCGGCTGGCTCAAGCCGTACTACAAGGAGGGCGAGAGCGCCTTGTCTCTGCGGTTCCGCGGCGGCACCAAAGAGTCCGATGCACTGCATACAAAGTGGGAGGAATCCCAGGGCAGCATAGACCGGTACGCGTGGAGACTGTACACCGACGGCACCTGGGAGATCGGGGACGTGACGACTGACGACGGGCTCAAGGACGCGCTGCGCCAGATCGAGGCGTCCGGGGACTCGAGCCTGATCGGCACGAGCGACTACCGGAGCGCGGACCAGCGCGACTACCTCGCGAACAAGGCGTACGTGCGCTACCTCGACAAGAAGCTCGACCAGATGGGTCTGAGCGGCGTGTCACCCTTCAAGCCCGGGGACCCCTGGGCGCAGAGCAATCAGATCGATACGCAACAGGGATTCAAGGACTTTGGTCTGCCGCCGCAGTACAGTTACGCGGACGACTTTGCAAAGTGGGGCTACAACCTGCCTGCAACCCGGGATAAGTGGACCCGCGACCAGATGGCGAAGTACCCCGAGAGGCAGTGGGCGGACACCTGGAGGGACTACAGAACCCAGGACCCGGACTTCAAGCTGGGCGACGAGGACTTGCGGAAAGCGCAGGAGATGCCCGAGTGGCTCAAGCAGGTGAACAAGTACGTCATCAAGGACGGGCTAAGCCCCGACCAGGTCGCCGGGCGCTACGAGAACGCCGCCGAGTACGCGAAGGCGCTCGGAATCATAAGCAAGCGCGAGCCGGTCTACTACGCGCCCGCCGACGAGTACCACGATCGCGTCTTTGTTGATACTCCGTGGGACCCCTACGGCGACGGCGTGCCGCTGAACGATATGCCGTACGACGTGGTGCAGCACGCTTACGTGCGACCGGTAGACAAGACCCCCGGCCTCGTGTACGACCAGCAGTCGGCTACCTACCATTACCCGGGCACCGTGCTGGACGCGACGGGCAACTGGGTNTACCCGAANGATNCCGACGCGGATGTGCACAAGGCGAACCCCGCCGTCGGCCCCGTGAAGCCCAAGGTGGATCCGCCCGAGCCGACNNNGCACGGCGGCGACCCCGTCGTCCCCGTCGTCCCCGACTTCGGNATGGGANACACTGGGTACCAGTGGAGGCCGCAAGTCGGTGTCGACATACCCGACGGGTTTNNCTGGNACGCNG
>PAIH01000032.1:934-6153 GCA_002711105.1 Planctomycetota bacterium | reverse complement strand
CAGNTCGCGATCGGNCCGNTGGGAGGGCNAGTACCCGATNGAGGACCAGNNCGGNATGTGGNGTGAGTNNTNNGAAGCTNNNGACCGAGCTGCGAGTNTTTGGGAAGACGCGGGCGACGAGGGAGACGAGGGCGACGAGGGCGACGAGGGAGACGTAGACCCCGGCGAGGGCGACGAGGGCGACATCGTAGACCCAGACCCACCCGTTGTACCCACCGTCGACCCCGTGGAAACTAAGCCCCAAACGGTACCCGACGACCACCCGGCGGCGGGCGCTCACGTGCACGAGGAGGCACCCGACGACGTGGAGCAGCCGCCCCTGCCCGAGTACATGCAGCACCAGCACAAGGACCGGGTCTTCCAGCACAGCAGCGCCCCGATGCACCTGCCGCCCGCGCACGTCAAGGTTATTTAAAACTAATTATCTAACGCATTAAAGAAACCGCAATCGCGATGATCTACCCTCCGTGCACACTTTACGTGGTAGAATGCAACACGCCGAAAACCTTCTATGTCGGCACGACGTACCGGCATAAAAAAAAGCGCTACGATGAGCACTTTGCGGGGTGGGGCTGTAAGTGGACCAAGCGGCACGGTTGCCGCCGCATANTCGCCAGCTGGAGCGTCGACCGGGGGCACGCGAGCCAGCTCGAGAATGAAGTGTGGATGTACTACGCCCGCATCTACGGGCCCGANCGGGTCCGCGGGGGCGACGTCACCCTGGTGGATCGGTACANCGACGCGCTGCCCGACTGGGTAAAGCCGGAAGAGTTTGGGGGCNCCCGTGTCGTCAACTGGGGTTAATGATTCCACCCGCCACGACTGATGTATTTCTGCTGCATGCTAGCACTGTGTCCTAGCTCCTTCTGCAGCTNGANCGCCTTGTCAATCTCGGGCGCCGCGTCGCTCACCTTGAGCACGCGAATAATNTGAACCCCAATATTTTTACCGAGNCTGTCTTTGGTTACGTTCCGAATCAGGCGCAGCATGTCTTGCCTCTTGAGCTTGTTTGAGCCTCGCANGGTGCTTAGCAAAAAGCCGTGATCCGTGAGCTNNNNCGCNTGCGGCAAGAAAGCGTCGAGCGCCTCCTTGATTGCGCCGCCCAGGCGCAGCTCGATCGCGCCGTGGGCCCGGCTCGTCTTGTGCCGGCCCACGTGCAGCACGTACGTGCCGCCAGCCTTCTTNAGCCAGTTGTTCGCANACGGCGCCTTGATGCGGACGTCGGCTAGGTCGCCCCGCAGCGCGTGCTTGCTATAAAATAGTACAATAAGATATCGCTGGAAGTGGTACAGATCTTTCGTGTTCCACTGCTTCTTGTTGGGCAGCAGGTCCACTTCGCTGTACAGCTCCTTCGCCAGCTTGCTCAGGGCTTTGTACCCACCCTCGGGCCAGTTCGCCGCTTCCCTCGCTGTCCTCTTGCCCGACCTCCTTTGCGTCGCGTACTTNTCCGTCACCTCGCTCATCGCCCGAACCCAGTTCTGTTTTTTGATTTTGTACATCTGGGCAGCTTTCACTCCCGCTGTCGTAAATCGCTTGGATCGGTTCAGGGGTTCGGCGAGGACACGTTTGAGTAGCTTTGCGTTTAGCCAGGAACTTGTTGAGGGCACGTCGTCTCGCCCGGCGAGTCTTGCGAGGGCCTTGATGTTTGCCCAGTAGGTCCGAATGCTGCTGGGCCTGCAGTCTACGCATGCCTTTTGTAATTGTGCGAACGACATTTACCGCCTTTTCTAGATTAGACTNGCTAATTTTTAGACATGACGGGGCTGGTGCCGTTTACGCCACGGGTTGGGGGCGTGTAGACGTTCCGAACTTGCTTGGTGCCGAATAGCTTCTTCGCGAGCAACGGATCTCTCTTCCGCACGAGCCGGTTGACGAACTTCTGCTCTTGCAGGTGGTTCAGTATCATTGCCTCCTCGCGCCTGTCGAGACGCCCCACAAAGTTGAGGGCGCTCATAACGTCAGTTTATATAACTAACGTTAGTTTTTTTTTTACCGTTGGGACCCGGCCTGGTTGAGCATGCGCTCTGCAGAATCAAGAGGATAGTTCATGGCGTTGGTGGTAGCACTGGTCTCCGTGGTCGCTAGGATAATCTTAGTGAAGATTGCTGTGCACTGGGCCTGGGCGCGAATCTTGTCGGCGATCACCTGGTGCACGGATTCACCTTGCAGAGCCAAAGCGCTAACGTCAGTATGCCTGTTCTGCAGCTCGACGGTAATGTCGAGATTCACGGGGTAAGCTACGCCGTCTGAAACACCGAGGCCTGGCGCATATTGTGCTGAACTGAGCAGTACCGCCATGTTGCTGTCGCGCCAGGCGCGGAAGCCTCCCTCCTTGAAATAATGGGAACCTGCGTTCTCTCGAGTCATTTCGAAAAGTCGCTCGGCTAGGATGAAAGCTTCGTTGTCTGAACCGACCTTGTCGATGTGCCCCTGCGCGTTGTTCACCTGCAGCTTAATGCTCTTAATGTANAGGTTCGCGGATTTGTTCCGGATCGCCTGCGCGTCTGNGTAGACGGNGCCGGCNTAGCTGGTCGCGCCANNCAGNATGTACTCGTCGTTGAGACGGGGCGCACTGATCAGCAAGTAGCTGGGAACCTGCGCCAGGTTGATCGTTGGGAATTTGCACTTCCAGGTCTTGNNCTGCTCGTCAAACGCGACCTGACTTGAGCCGANANCNGTGTTCGTTTTGAGATCTTTGCCGATGCACTTCATGCGGCCCTTGTTGTCTGCGCCCCGAACATGCCCGTCGACATCGTTGGTGTTGGTGGGGATTGGTCCCAAAAACGTTTGCGATTGCCAGACGTTGAACCGNTAGGACTCCTTGAGGGATCGCGTGTGCGAAAGCCGAAAGTACTTGAGTTCCAGCTCGGCGGTGTCGTCGACGAGTTCGATCCCGATNTCGGCGGAATTGCCTCCGGNCCCGTACNCGTTNGTGTAACCAGCAGCCGCGGCGGCGGTGCCGACTGGNGCAGCGACCGCAGCGCCTGCAGCGCCGGTGCCGTCGTNNGCCTGCACGGAGCACATACCCATGCGCCTGATGAATGCTTTCTGGAAGTCTTCGATAAGGAAGTCGAGTCCTCCGGCAGACAAATGCGGGATGGCGAGGGGGGTGCTCTTGTACGGGCTTGTCGCTGGAATGCTGTAGCCCCTGAATGGATTAAACGGTGCGACGGGCACCGGGTAAGACACCTGCAAAATTCGGGCGCCTCCCAGGTCACCGCTGGGGGCCTCGAGCAGGGCGTACAAGTTNTTGCACCGCTCGGCGATACCGCTGTCGACGGTGACTCCGGCCTGCACTCCCGCNTGCCAGGCGGCTCGGTCTGCACACTGAGTTGCATTCGAAGCGGCNCCNTAGATGGGNACGCAGACACCGACGGCATCNTTCTTATCGTAAGCTTCCNCCNGCGCTCTTATAGATCCTGGCGGCGTCGTCCGAACTGACTTGCGTTCGCATGTAGTCACGCCAGAAGTAGTTGGTTCGATTCAGGCTCAGGCTCGTTCCGTTGAAATTCAGGTTGATGCTCGAGCAGCAGCTGGTGAATGCGTCTCCGTCAGCGAAACATATTGCTGCGGGCCCGACGCACCCGTTCCGCGTGTTATCAGCGGCGTATGTCTGCGTCTCGGTGTGGTTCGCGCCGATGCGTTGCGCCCCCCGGCAACCCCGAACGGCAATGTACTGCATAACCTGGTTCCACACNACCGGGCTNGTGATTCTCAGTTTGAACCGGAGCATCACAGTAGGCGACATGAGCAAGTTATCGCTCACGGACCTCCACTGAAACTGGAAGCGTCCAGCCCCGGTGCTCGCGATAGTGGCGCGACTTGCCTTGACGGACTGGTAGAAGACATTAGCGGGACTCTCNACGAGGTTGCCCTGGAATTCTAGGCCGTCCGTCAGGTAAGACGGNCGGAATACTGGAATTGGAGCCGGTCCTTGCATGCCTCGTTGTTTTAAATGAACAGGGCACAAATTTTTGGTGCCGAGTTAAACAAAAACGCACGAGAATGTCGGTCCCCACAACTACGAGCTCGGCGACGAGCATGAACTTTATCGGGTTCGACGAGATGAAGGGGAACGGAACCGCCCCCATCCTATTCAACCGCGTCGTGATCTTGCCGCCCCCGCGAGAGACCGCCGGTAAGTGGATCCACCCCGCCGCCGGTTTCGTGCCGGGGCAGCANCCGTACATTAAGCCGCAGGTCCAGATCTACAATCGCTCATTGCAGCAGGTAGACAAGCGCCTCGCGAGGCAGGGTTTCAAGCAGGCCCAAGGAGCGTACTANTNAGNNNNAAAATTGCAAAATATACGGTCCAGCCGGTACCTATAGGCGTGACGCCGTTTCCGGCAGCTGATCTTGTTGATGTACGGCAGCATGTCGGAACGCCCGATCAGTTGCAAAATGTATTCGAGCGCGAACAGGTAGCTGACAAACTGCTCCCCCCCGTTGTACGCACGGTCGAGCACCAGGAACGCCCGTACTGCTAGCTTCTTCTCGCGCTCGCACAGCCGCGGCACCTCGCACGTGGGGCACAGGTGGTGCACCAGGAGGGGCAAAGAGTCGTAGCATTTTTTCCGAACGTTTTTAGGTGCCTTTTTGAGCCGGCGCACAATTNNNTGCGGNCCCTTGTAGGGGNNNCCGGCAAGGAGGTAGTCCCACGTCGTCGNGGGTATGCTGTTCTGGCTCTGACTCATGGTGCTCCGGTTCAGGTACTTTTTGAAGCGCTTCAGCCGGGTGTACGTCGCCGTGCTGCAGAGCGGGANGCAGTAGCTATGCGTGCTCACGCTCGAGTACAGGATCGCCTCAAAGTTTTCGCGACCACAAGAACAGCAAACCTGGGAACCGTAGTCGGTTTCCAACATAGCTACGTCGCAGTCCTTGCACTCGTTCATTTTTGAAATTCTGTCGCCGCTTTCTTTTAAAAAGTACTCAAGGGAATGGCGCACCAGATTNTGCCGCAGCACCGGCCCCACGAGCAGCTTCGNACGGAAGCNCCANCCCAGAAGAAGCACACGGACAAGTACGTGAGCGCCTACGTGAGTTCGGAGAACTTTGTAGACATGTCGTTTAGCAACCCGTTGCTCCAGGAGAGCGCGGACCACTTTCGCGTCGGCATAGACGAGCTCACCGTAAANCTGGCGCACTTGAGCATGCTCGAGTACGANAGCGGCACCAACGTGCTGTTCCGGATCAGACGCCTCGGGNNCTTTGGGAACNCC
>PAIH01000031.1 GCA_002711105.1 Planctomycetota bacterium | reverse complement strand
GTCGTCGTCTCTTTTACGTGTGGGAAAGGCCTTAACCCACAACCATTCGAAGTTAGTCTTCGGCTCACATCTGCCTTTTGCAACAGCAACAAATCGCTCCTGAGCAGGGCGGTAAGGTGTTATCTTCCCTTGAGCCAGTGCTTCGAGCCAGTGGCCACACTTCTCAAGCAGAGCGACTTCGTCTTTTCTCAACTTATGCATTCTATTTTGAGGAATTGGGTACTTCCCCAACTCTCCATTTATATACTGTGAGTGATCATCTTCTTGACCCACAAGTAGCCTCCTACACTGACATATTGCACAACAGATGGAGGCTCATCCACAGCCAAGGTTGGTGGGGATCTAACGCCTTCTGTGCGGAAGGGTTAGATCGGGCGGTCACGAAAAATCGCCGTCATGGTCTTGCGACCCGGCGGAGTTGTTTCTTTAGATGGTTCTGGGCACTTATGCGAAGCGATATTTTTTCTGTCCACAGATTCCTCCGCATCGGATACTGGAATCAAGAAGGGAGGTCGATATGACCGACGACAAGAAGCACGACGACAAAAACCGCAAGAAGGTCTCCGATGAGGAACTAGAAGATGTGGCCGGTGGCAGCGACACCTCAGACCTTTCTCAACTCAATACGGATGGCAGCATGGTGCGTTTCAGCAAGAAGCAGAACACGATGCAGAACTTCGCCGATATAGAGGCCAACGATACCTTTTACACAAACTGATCCCCCTGAACTCCACGCCCTCCGGGCGCATGAATGGGGTCGTTAGGGACAGCCGGAGTATTGCTCACAACCCAGTGCGTCCGGCGTGGGATCCGAACCACAACAAGGAAATGGCCTGGCCGGATCGGATGGACTCTGAACTTGAATACACAAATGCCACTTCAATCGGTACCGAGCGTCCCGGTGACTCGACCATCGCCGGATAATGTGACGACAACACCACCCCCCTTATGTGGTTCATCGTCCTTCCACCCACCCAGTTCAACGAGTTTCTTCCCCTTGCCGTTGGTGGTCGTGACCACACCCTTGCCGCTCCCCGACATAGACAGTCCCACGAGTACTTGCCCCTTGCCGTTGAGTGTGCTGATCGCACCCCAGCCCAACGGCGCACTTATCCGCACAAGTGCCTTGCCGTTGTCGTCCACAACCTGAAACTCCTTCGCCTCGATCACATCGGGCACCTTCTCCGGCTTCGCCTGGCCGACGATCAGGACGGTGGTGATGGCGATGGTGAGTGTGACGAGTCCAGTCCGCAGACGACGGTTGGACCGTTCGAGATGGGCGAATCGTTGTTCGATATTCATGGGGCCTCCTTCAGCGGCGAGTATGCCACAGAGAAAGCCCGGGTTCATGTTCTCAACTTGCCGCCACGGTCGACTCGAACGTGATGGCGATCTGCTTTTCTGTCGCTTCGCGATAAGCTCTAGCGGCTGGTCTTTCGGACCGGTTGGCGGAACTGGCCCATCACCCACACCGAGATCTCGTTCTTGATCTCATCAGTGGTCTGGATGGTCATCTTGCCCAGCACCGTCGGCTTCGACTGGTACTCGGAAAGGGTGATAAAGACCCGATAGCTCTTGCCCTTCATGACCTCCTGGATGCGGGTCTCGAAAGCCCCGGCGATTCTCTCATCGAGCTTCACCCCGATCACCTCGAACTCGACCGTACTGTCACCACCGGTGACCAGGATGCTTTTCTCAACCGGCTGACCATTTTCCAGTAGCTTCTTGGTATCCCGGTCGAGGAACTTCACATTCTGTTTCGGTTGCAAGACGATGCGATCGCGATGATCCAGTTGAACCAGAAAATCCAGGGTTCTGTCAATTCCATCACTGGTGCGTACAACAAACACCAGCTTCTCTTTCATGATGGCGGGGCGATTGTTCGGCTTGGCTGAAAGTGCTAATTCCCACTCTCGACCCGGGCTAATTTCGGACAATTCACCGATCGAAAGTCCTCTTCCCAGCCCCTTTACTTCCAGGATCTCGACATCGAGTGGAGAACCGGCCGTAAAGCCGAAGGAACCGGCAAGACCGCTACCGGCCAGGCCCTGCAACTTGAGCGTCAAGGGACGAGTCTCGAGGATCTCCAGGATCGAGCCCTTGATGCTAAGGGGGAATTCCGGATTTTCCGGATCGTTGGAAAAGACCTTCACCGTCTTGGTGATGTTCTTACCGCGTGTTTTTTGCGAGTCCAGTTTCACGGTTACGATTCCCACCCCACCGGGGGGGATCTGGTCGTCGTGATCGGCGACCGTGCAACCTCAGGTGCCGTTGACCTTCTGGATGATGAGAACCGCATCACCGTCATTGCGAATCTTGAAGGTGTGCTCGAAGGGAGTTCCCTTGATCAGATCACCCCACTCCGCAGTATCTTCTTCACAGCTGATCTTGGGCACTCCAGGCGCCGCAGCAGCCGGTAGAAGCTGCGACGGAATGGCCCCCGTCGACAACAGCGTCCCGGTCCCTACAAGGAGCAGGAAAAGCCGTAAACAGCTACCCTGCGTCGTCAGCAGAAATCTCATCGGTATCCCTCCAGGGGCTAACCGCCCCCTGTGAAAGCTCACCCTCGGGTCCAACCCGTCCACGAATCCTGAGCCACCAGTGGCAATCCTGAGAAACTCGGCAGAAGTATACCATGATGCCAGACAGTGAGGAAATTGCCAGAAACAGCCGCCTGGCCAGGCTCCTCACGCGATCAGCGACCGTCGCTAATAAGGTCACCCGTAACAGCCAGCAATCGTAAAGAAAGTTGAATCCGATCCAGCCCAGAAAAAAATCAAGGCCCGCAGGTGAAAACCAGCGGGCCCTGATCACAACTCAAGTTATGTATCGATCAAATCCAATCAGTCGCAAAGACCAAATCCAAGACAGGGCAAGCTGCCTGCGGTCGGGTCGGTACCACAGAAGGGGTAAGGTGCGGCTGGATCGGCACCGGTACTGAACAGGTTGTTCAGGGAGAAGATGATATCTCCGAGGTCAACCATTTCATCGTCGTTCGAATCGAGTGCCAGCAGACAGAAAACGGGATCACCGTCAAACAGGTACAGGATCGTTTCGACCGGATCCGAGACATCGAGCTGACCGTCGGTGTTCGCGTCGCCACGGATTATAGCCATGGTAGAGGCTGCCGAAGCAGTCACGGTAACAACGATCGTCGCGGTGGCACTACCACCATGGCCGTCCTGTACGACGTAAATCATGGTGTCGTTGCCCTCGAAGTTGTCATCGGCGGTGTAAGTAAGTGTTCCGTCGGAGTTGATCACGGAAGAGCCGTGGAACGGGCCACTCAACAGACCGACCAGGGTCAGTAGATCTCCATCCGGGTCACTGTCGTTAGCCAGAGGCGCAATCGAAAGCACCTCACCACCAGCAACCGTCAGGTTTGCATCGTTGTTGGCGATCGGAACGTCATTGACCGGCAGGATGTTGAAGCGAACCAGGCCTGGGCCTACCGCGAAAGTACCGCCTTCGATCACACTATCGGTGACTTCGTAAGTGAACTCATCAAAACCGAAGTAGTTCGGGTCGGGAGTGTAGATCAGGGCGATGATCACCGCGCTGGCATCCATCTCCAGTTCCACCGTTCCGTGACTTGGCTGTTGCACGTTGATGATGGAGAGCGAATCCCCGTCAGCATCACTGGCGACAGACAAGATGGTGGCAGCCTGGATCGTCCGGACACCGTCTTCTGGCATCGGGAACGCAGGAATCAGACCCGCAAGCGGCGCATCGTTGACCGGATTGATGGTGACAGCAACGGTTGCCGTTGCCTGTCCACCGGCGTTATCCGTGATGATGTACGAGAACAGATCTTCGCCGTTGGCATTCAGATTGGGTGTGTACATGATGGATTGATCGGGAAGCAAGGTCGTAGAACCCAACAGCCCTGTAGTGATCGTCGCGATCTGGATCGTATCACCGTCCAGATCATTGTCGTTGGCCAGAACATCGATGATGACAAAGCTATCTTCGTCGACCGAGTTATTCAGATCATCGACAGCCAGAGGATCATCATTTTGCGCTATCACCAAAACACCTACCAGACCAACGTCTGACAGGAAACCATCAGATACGGTGTAGGTGAATGAAAGCGGACTGACGTTGTTGAATTCTGGACCAGGTGTGATGGTGACCAAGCCGTTCATATCCCATTGCACGGCAAGTGGGAAATCAGCAGGAATATCCACCGCAGTGACTCTCAGCAGATCATTATCAACATCGATGTCATTGATCAGCACATTGATGGTCTGGGAAGTATCTTCCAGCATCACGGCGCTATCCGGACCAGCCACCGGCTGATCGTTCACCGGGGTGACCTGAATCGAGATGATACCGGTCGAAGAAGCGCCATGGCTATCGGTCACCATGTACAGGAAGTTGTCAGCAAGACCAAAGCCTGTATCCGGGAACGGAGTGAAGAGAACGACTCCACCCGGCATCAATGTCGCTGTACCTGCGAAAGCGGCAGCGGTCGGCAAGGACACCGTCATGTTGTCACCCTCGGGGTCGTAATCGTTGGCCAGTACAGCAATCTGGATGGGGTGATCTTCCAGAGTAATCGCCATATCAGCAAACACTCTCGGTGCATCGTTGACCGGCACGACGGTAAGGAAAACCGTACCAGTGGTCTCGGTCCCCTTGCCATCGGTCACGGTGTACTCGAAGGCATCCTGACCGTTAGAATCCAGATCGGGAGTGTAAAGAATCTCACCTGTGCCGAGCACTTCGACACTTCCCTTGTTGGCACCACCCAGAGCCGAAACGCTCAGAGCATCGCCATCTGGATCGCTGTCATTAACAAGAGCATTGATGGCAGTCGGGGTGTCTTCGTTGAGTACCACGGAGTCGTCGTTCGCTGTCGGAGCAGAGTTGTCGACCCAGAAATGTACTCTGGAGAGAGAGGTTCCGCCGTTTCCATCGTCGATCTCGTAATCAAAGGAACTGAGCGGACCACCAGCAGGATCAGCAGCAAATGTCCAGTTACCGGGGGAAGTCTGGGTGACGGTACCCGGTGACTGCTGAGCATCGATGGCCAAGATCTGACTGACGCTGAGGGAATCTCCATCCACGTCTGAGTCATTGCCCAGCAAAGCGGCATCGGCGAAGTCGAAATTACTGGCAGACGATACGGTGATGTCATCATCAGTACCGACTGGATCATCATTGACCGGGGTAATGGTGACGGAAACGGTACCCCGCGCCGTACCACCATGACCATCGGAAACATTGTAGAAGAACTCGTCGGGTCCGTTGTAATCTTCGCCTGGAAGGTATGAGAGTCCTCCGGCAACCTCGCTCAGGGAACCACCCTCGAGACTACCTCCGTCGACCAGGAATACGGAAAGCAGATCCTGATCGGGATCGGAGTCATTGGAGAGCAAATCTTCTGCCGGTACGAAAAGCGCGGTGTCTTCGACCGCAGTCAGGCTATCGGAGGCGGCAGCCGGCTCATTGTTGTCGATGTCACAGTGAACACCGAGCAGGCCATCTTGCTCGCCAGTTGGCAGGAATTGACGTGGGCCAGGATCTGCCGGGTAAGGATCGACAGAATCAGCAGCACCGAACGGATGGTAACCGGTCATCTTGCTGGCGATGAAGATCGGAACTCCGTTTTTCACGGCGTGAGATACCCAATCCATATCACCGGAGGCCGGGAACGGATCGAGCGGGAATGAACCGAGCGGAGCGTCTGATGGACTCTCACAGCCGTCATCCTCGTCGCACCCGCCGGGCCCAAGACGACGATCAAGGTTCCAGGGAATTCCTTCAAAGATGAACGGGAACGACATCTTGTCGAAGTTGATCTCACCGAATTCAGGGTGTCCCTGACCGGAGCCAGCGACATACGAACCATGTTGAGCGTCGCGACCAAGCATATCCACCACGGTAACACCTGGGTTCAGGGTATCGAGGTGGTGAGAATATCCGATGATCTCTCTCATCGTCGGGATCATCAGATCGGTCTCTTCTTCGAGGGTTCCACCGAGTTGGCAGACATTCCATCCTGCATTGAGCAAGTTCGCGCAGGGGCCATGTGCCACTGGAGCACCGAGCAAGAAATCGATGTCGTAACCAAACTTGAAGATTCCACCAGCGTTAGGTGGAATGCCGTGATGAGTCGTATCGAGGTTACCGACAGTGGTTCCCCATACGTACTCATGCTCGCCGCCGGCACCATCATGCATCAGCTTGTAGCAAGTCACCTGTGAACTATCGAGAGTCGAGAATCCGATACAGAGAGACTTGATCCGGGCATTGTCGAAGGGAGGAACATCGTTCTCTACTTCGTCCCAGGTGATGAAGTCAGGCTGGTTATCATCATCTTTGGTCTTTAGACCCAGTTGAACGGCTCCTGCGTAGGCAGAGAAGAACTTGACGCCATCAACGATCTCGTAGTTCCCATCGAAACTTACCGGATCTCCGACCACCATCGGTACGAAGAATCGAGAGTCGGGAACGGTTCTACCAATTGGACCTTCAAAGTCACGGTTCCACATCGGACAGAAGGGATCACCCTCTCCATCTTCATCAGCTCCGCCATTGTTATTACCTGAACCACTGTTGGTCGGGCGATCTCCCAGTGTGTTATTGGTGCTTGGAATACAAGCCGGCATACCGGTCGTGAAGGAATAGCTGTAACTACCCAGATCCGCAGTGAAACGAGTATCCGGACTACAGTTCGGCATTCCAGCAATACACCCGAGGCCACTCTGGATGGTGTGAACGGCATCTGGATCGTTAATCCGTACGATCACGCCACGAGTATCCGTGCCGCCGATCGCTGTATCGGCAGCTGGTGCCTCATTCAGCGCTCCGTTGACCACGAAATAACCCTGATTGAAATCGATGTAGGAGACCGATCCTCCAACGGTGGGACCAATGATGCCCCCCGCCACGTTTCCGGTCATGTTCTTGAGGAGGAAGACGTCGCCAGCGATCACGTAACCATTGGGCAACCGGTTGGCGAGAATCTGCGCTCCACCACCCTGCAGACCTTTGTTACGCATGCACTCATCGGAACTGGCAAGGCCAGATTCTCCGAGTGCCAGACACTCCGGAGATGCCGCTGCCATCAAGTCCCTGAGGGTCATCCGATTCATCGGAAGATCGATCAAGAGACCGCCTGGAATCCTGACAGCCGTTCCATCTGCAACGATCCAACCTGCTGAAAACATATCGTCCATGTCGTCGACGAAAATGTTCTCGATCTCACCGAGAACCACCACCGCCTGGGATTCCGGAGCTGGATGATCAGCTACTTGACCAAACGCAGTCCCAGAGGCGATGAAAGTCGCAAGAGTTACGACCAGGGTGAAGAAGCCCATGGGAGCCAGTAATCTTCCCTGGTTCTGATCTTTGTTGTTGAACATGGCGTTCATTCTCCTGTTATTCCGTTTAGGTTCCGTCTTCAAGCTACTACTGATCACTCACGTCAAAACTGAGATCTCCTGTGGTAACCCCACCGTGAGAATCTGTTGCAGTGAATGAGAATATTTCAGTTCCGACGAAACCAACCGCCGGGGTGTACGTGTAATTTCCGTTGTCGAGTTCAATCGTTCCGCCGGCACTACCGGCACCGAATGTAATCTCAAGTAAATCGCCATCCGGGTCGGTGACGATCTGGCTTTCCAGAACGAGCAACTGGCTGTCCTGTGAGGTGTCGATACCGAGAGCTCCGGGAGTGGAAGCTACTGGCGCGGCATTGAGGTTTGCACAGGGTGGTGCCAGGGGAAGAATCTCGGCGGGGGTGCCTGGATTGGGCATCAGCGACAGGTTGTCCCAGACGATCTCCTGCACCAGCTTTTCGGCTCCGTTGGTCGCGTCACCGTCGGCATCGATGTATTCGAAGGGCCAGTAGCCGAAGGATCTCTCGAGATTCCCCGGCACGAACTGGAGACCGATCTGGGCACCAAGACCCGCACAGGGGGCGCTGAAGGCGCACTCAGGATCGGCACAGTCGACCAATCCGTCCTCATCGTCATCGACGAAGTTGCCGCAGAATCCCGCTTCTCCGATCTCACCTCCGGCCTGCTCCAGCAGTACACAGAGCTGAGTCAATTCACATTCCAGGTCATCACAGTCGATGAAGCCGTCGCCGTCGTCATCGAGGGTGTTTCCACAGATTTCACCGGTAATCGGATCATCTTCCTCGATTAGGTCGGGTAGGTTTCCGCCACCCTGAACACCGGTTATCGGATCGAACCCGGAGAACGGGAACGGATCGAGACCCATGGTGCCAGTGCCTACAGGAAACAGTCCAACATCGTCGCATCCGACTTCCTCGTCGCAGCCGCCAGGGCCAAGACGACGATCGAGATTCCACGGTTCACCGGCAAATACCATCGGCCACCACATGCGGTTGAGATCGATCTCGCCGAATTCCGGATGGCCAATCCCGACACCGACCAGATAAGAGTCGCTTTGTGCTTCTCTTCCACGGATATCGAGAGCAGTCACGCCTTCTGCAAGCTCAGGATCACGAACGGTTCTGAAGATCGCCTCGCGAGCAATCGGAGCCAGAAGTGCGAACTCCTCGTCCATCGTTCCACCGTTAGGACAGATGATACCGTTCTCATTTTGTACAGCTGAACCCAAAGAGGAGTGACCTTGAGGGAATGAAATACGCAACTGGTTACAGGGCGAACTCTTGGGACCAACTGGTGCTCCATGAAGGAAATCCACATCGTAGGTGACCTTGAAGATTCCGCCTGCACCCTGACCGATTCCGTGATTGAGGGTGATCGGGTTGTTGCGGGTACTGGCTACGATGATCTCGTGCCCATCCCCGGTTTCCGGATCGATGTGAATACCAAAGATGTCCACCTGGGTATCGAGCAGCGAAGAAAATCCGATGAAGAGAGCCTTGGCACGCTCGTTGGCAAAACCAGGAGCATCCCATTCCACTTCGTCTGCCAAGACGTAGGAGGGTTGGCTCGGCTCATCCCTGGTCAACATGGCTTTTCCGCAAGCAACACCATGGGCTGAGAAGAAGGAGACTCCATCGATGACTTCCTTGTTGCCTTCTGCAGAGATGTTGTCTCCAACAATCAGTGGCGCAAAGAACACGGAATTGTCGACGATCAGTCCCTGGGTGGTCTGTTGATTCGGATTCTGGACCTCACGGTTGGTGTGAGGACAGAAAGGATCGCCCTCTCCGGTGACCGGGTCGGCACCAGTAGTTCTTTCACCTTCGGTGGTATTGGTGCTTGGAATGCACAACGGGTAACCGTTGGAGAAGCGAATGGTGTAACTTCCGGGGTCGTTCGTGAAGCGTACATCCGGGCTACAGTTGGGGCCATCGCCACAACCGGCTCCGGTTTGTACTGAGTGGATCCCGTCCGGATCATTGAAGCGGATCATCGTGCCACCGACATCCTGGCCATTTTCACCGTTGATNCGGANNTAGCCNTCGACGTAGTTGANGNANCTGACNNNNCCNGTGACNANATCGACATCNTTCTGGATGAANNCNTCNCCNGCGATNTTNCGGCCGTCNGGCATCTGNTTGCCNAGNANGTGNGCNGTNGCTCCACCACGNCCNCGNAGAGAGCTNTCGGANGNANNNAGNCCNGATTCACCGAGAGCCNNNGCTTCGGGGGGAGCCTGAGCAANNATTTGNNNCAANGNCANACGATTNGCNGGGAGATCGATCAGCAGGTTTNNNGGGATGATCCAGGNCTGNCCNGANATNACCATNNNTCCGNNNGAGAAGANNTCGTNNGGATNATCNACNNNGATGAANTCNATCTCTCCNCTGANNGTNGCNCCNGTNACNCCCTGAGTGGCTTCGGCNACANCCAGNTGGGCCTGAGCNANCAACGGNANNGANANGACAAAGATTNCCACCANGGTGAGACGACTGATCAATTGCAAGACCTTCACGTGGAAGCTCCCTCCAGANGAGTTGNAAACCAACTCGGGAAATCTCTTGTTAATCATGATTCCTACTCATTCATGTCTTCTCTCCGTCGCTCCAGATCACGAGTAAACGGAGAGAACACCTCCAAGGCAGCAGCCAGCTGCCGATAGATACAAAACCAGGCCCTAACGTCGGGCGGACAGTCTGTAGAAGTACATTTGTAGCTCTACAAAAAGAGTTCTTCAGACAACACAATCGTAGCCATACATAGGCATGCAGCAAGTGGTGTATTGCCAAAACACAAAACAATATGNCAGTTTTGTCTATTCAGGCACTTTGGCGACATCGGCGNTCAATAAGGCAGNAAGTATTGCCGGAAATCGTTCCTTAAAAGCTTTCAATGGTAGCTAATGAAAGAATGTCATTTTACCGGTCGACGCTGACTGTCTTTCAAGACTCACCTATTTTTGAAACGAATAGTCAATCCAAAAGAAACCGAATAAGTTATTAACTAATCGATAACAATATGTTCAAAATTGATGGAGGTTTTCGGAGAATACACGTGGAAGCTAGTCTGATTTGTTAGTTCAGACAGTATGAAATCTCTGGAAACCCTGGCCGGGCTGCGCCTTTTTGTGAGAAATCCGCGCAAAGGAACTACTCGCCACTTATGATGCGGNGGGGAAACTGAGTCTCCAGGGAGATCATCATGAACAAATTCAACCGCCTCGTTGTGTCCGGGGCTTTGGTCACTGCCTTGCTCTTCTCGAGCGCCGCCCTCAGAGCTCAATGCTGAGGGGTCGGCCCAACCATTCCCGGGGTCCCCGGGGGTTCTGGTTCGACCAGTGGCGGCGGCGGTGGGCACGCTGGTGCTGCACCCTACGTTCCAGGTGAGAGCGATCTGCTGCCGTGGATGAAGGGCAAAGGATTCGCCGATGCGCTCCAGCGAGAGCGAGGATCGATGAAGCCGATGGTCATCTTCCTCTACTCCTCGACGATGGCCAAGGATTGCTGCTGCGCAAACTTCGAGCGGGCCCTGTTCCGAACTCGTGACGTGGTCAAGGAATTGAACGGCTGGTCTTGCTACAGGCAACAGATCGAAGGGCTCAAGGACCGACAAGAAATTCTTGCCCCTTATGATCTCAGGGACGACAAGCCAGCACTGTTGTTCCTCGATGCTGAGGGAGGTCTCCTCCACAAACAGCAACTTTGCGTCGAGCCGGTCAAGTTCTTCAAGGTGATCCAGAGCGTCAGGAAGCTCAGCGACCTGCGGCTGAAATTCCGCGATCAACATCTGGCCCAGCGTTCCCAGGCACGTAAACACATCGATGCCGGAAAATTTGACCGGGCCATCCGGGTCCTCAATTCGATGGTCAAGAACAAGAAGATGATGAGCGGATTCGTTGCCAACCTGGTCGAACAAGATCTCGACGAGCTTTCCCTGACAGCAAATGTGCTGATGGAGAAAGCTGCTGAACTTCGTGGAAATCGTCGTCTTCTCGATTCCTACCGCCTTTACGAGGAGATAGAAGCCGAATTCGCTCGCCTCGAGNCTTTCAGCAAGGAAGCCAGCAAGCACCGTAAGGAGCTCTTCACGGCTCTCAGGCGCATGGGGATCACTCCGCGCTAGGGTCGCGTCGGTGCCAGGACAAACTCTGAAATGAGCAGAGCCGCCCCAGGATTCCCTGGAGCGGCTCTCTTTGCTTTCGTCTAGATGAAGTGCCTCTCGGCCTTTCAACCCATCAGCTGTGACTAGGGACAACCAAGTTCGAAGTCGCAACTGAGATCATCCGCTGTCGGGTCGCTTCCGCAAACGCCATGAGGCGCTGGCAGAGGTCCGGTGTTCCCGAACAGGTGCAACAAGACCCTGACTGCATCCGAGACATCCACACCACCATCATCATTGGCGTCTGCGGCGTCCATGCAGTTGCTCGGGCCATTACTGAAAATGTAACCCAACAGGGAAAGAGCGTCGGAGATATCAAGACTTCCGTCACCATTGTGATCTCCGCGACGGAATCTCGGCTCACAAGTGGCTTCCGTGGTGGACCCGGAGAGGTTGGCACCACAAGAGCTAGTGGCATTGACCTGAATCGTGAAGCTACCGGCTCCAGGTAGATCGACCATCACGAAGGTGTCTTGCGCGGTAGCCGTGGCCACCTCGACACCCTCAAGAAGGACCTGTATCGCCAAGTAATCTCCGTGACTGATCCATGTGACCATAGTCTCGCAGCTATCGGCATTCACCGTGGCGGTGACATCGGTCGGCGCAGTCGCACCATCTTCCGGCACATCCACGGTCACGGTCACTGGCTCGCTCTCCATGTCATCGATGATCGAAATCACCGAGACGGAACGAAGCCCTGAACTCGCCAGTGTGATATTCACCTGATTCAGAATTCCGGGCAAAGTCACGACGGGGTTTCCGTCCACTTCGAGTCGGAGCCAATCGTAAAGACCAGTGTTGAACCAGCTGACCACTGCATCTCCTGTGCAATTGTCGAGGATCTGAACCTCCAGACTGATGACAGGATCGGGCGGGAAGAGCCCCTCGCAAACTTCGGAAACAGCACCTGGAACGCTCTGAGCACTCGGTATCACCGCGTACTGAGCGGCTCCACCTACGGCGTTGGTGTCGGTGTACTGGGTCACATCGCCGAGAACGGTCGTCAGAAGAACACCGTTACGCAGGATGTCGATCTCGTCGTAGTTATCGCCATTGACCCATGCAAGTGACACACCTTCAACGACAGTGGTACAGGTGAGATTGTTGATGGGTGCTGGCGGGATCGAAACACCGCATTCTCTTGCGATAGAGGAGGCTCCATCGACGACTGCAGTAATCGTGTATTCAACCAAACCACTGGAAGCAACATCATCCAGATAGGAATTGGATTGTCCTGGCAGCGTCGCAAACGCAGCACCGTTACGAGTAAGCTCTACGGTGTCATAGGAATCCATGTTGGTCCAGGTCAGAAGGACTCCCTGATCGATGGCATTGCATTCAAAAAGGACCACCGACTCAGGATTCACCAACGTACTACAAGAGGTCGAGAGGCCAGGAACTCCATCGGCGAAGGTCCTGATCTCGTAGACATGGAGGCCAGCTCCAGAAGTACCTAAAATCGTGTCGATGAAGGAACTCTCTCCACTGGTAAGAATCGCGATGAGAGAACCATCTCGACTGACATGGGCTTCGTCCCACAGCTCGCTGTTGGACCAACCAAGAACGCCATCGCCCGCTACGTTATCACAGACCAGATCCGTGATCGGCAGAGGTGCCCGTTGCACCGTACAACTGACCGAATCAGAGAAGACATCTCCTGCGATCGCATGAATCGAGTAACTGGTGATTCCGGGCAACGACTGAGCATCGGTGTAACTGGAGGCTGCTCCGTCGACGGAGTCGATGAGAGATCCTGCACGTGTAATGAAGATGGTCGTGTAGGGCTCTAGNTTCTGCCAATCGATTTGTACATCNAGAGCACCAGGAGTGGTGCAGCCAAGGATCACGGGTGCCAGCGGAGCTCTCTCCACCGTCANNGAAACCGCATCACTTGAAATCAGAACNCCAGGTGTGNTCGACTCGATGTTTCCGANGAGCTGGTAGATATGAAGNCCAGATGNAACTCCACCATCGACGTACAGCTGACTGGCACCGGGAATGTTCNCGGCAAGTAGCGCACCGTCACGATAGATATCGAGAGAACTGTAGGGCCAGGGGTTGATCCATTCAATCGTTACCTGGGCACCGGTAATCGTTGCGNTNNCCGNNANCGGGGGAGGCGGCGCGATCGTCAGATCACANGTNGTCTCNAGTCCNANATGNGCATCTTTTCCGCGCANAGAGTANACATGCTCTCCCGGAGGNGCTCCGAGATCANTGAATGTNTCCTCGAACNGAGAAGTNANGCCCAGTTCCTGNCCATTGCGGTAGACGTGAATTTNGGTCGCGATGTCATCGGGGTACACGGGGACGCTCCAGGTAAGTTCCACNGNGTCATCCACACCCNTTGAACAGGTCAGANCATGGATCGATCCCTGGCTGCANGAAAGCGGTCAGCGGATCGAGAGGACGACCTTGTGNGTCGACTTCGACCGAACGGCCTTCTGCACCGACAGCGGGGATCGTCTTGAATCGATCGATAGCCACACCGGTTGCGGGGTCGAAGCTGACATCACCGTTCGCCAGCGCTTCAGCACCTTCTGGAACTATGATCTCCGGATGGTCGAAGGGAGCACGCTCCCAGCGGACTCGATCATCAGTGAGCGAATCAAGGAACGCGACCATCGCTTTTTTACGATCAGCATCACCAGCAAGGAAACCCAGAGGAATGATCTCAGGAGCGAGAGTGTTGAAATTCTCCACCGGGAAATTGCCGCCGCGGGTGTAGAAATCGACCACCTGATCCAGTGTGGCAACACCACCGTTATGGAAATAGGGGCCGGTCAACTCGACATTTCTGAGAGAAGGTGTTTTGAAAGAACCCTCAGTGGCAATGTCTTCCCATGGCGCAACAGGTGGGCTCATGATCAGAACATTGTCAGCCCATGGCATGTAGTTGTGGTATTCCGGTGAATTCGGATCCATCGCCGCGATGTCTTGATGTGCAGCTGCAATGGAGAGTTTATGACCGAACGGATCGGAGCCTCCGCGTCCGATGTCCTCCTCGGTCGGAGTCACGGCGAGATTGTAGTAACCACCGTCATAGACAGACAATTGCATGTCCATCATCGGCATTCTCTCCAGTAGCGCCTCGAGATCCGAAGCCTCTGGCTCCAGAACGATGTTGATCTTGGAGGTGTTCGCACTCGAGAACAAAGCCGTCGGGTGGCAGAACAGGCAAGTCGATGCGGTGAACACAGCCACTCCCTCGACTTGCAGCGGGGTCAGAGCCTCTATGTCACCGGTCGGATCGGCCGGATCTCGGAGTGCTCGACGCCATTGATCAAACGGCGAATCATCGGAGATGAGGGTCGCTTCGTAAAGCATGATGGCGAGTCCCCAGTAGAGCGAGAAATTCGCCTCTTTCATGTTGAACACATCGCCAGTTATCCCGGCGGGCAGGTTCTCAGGATCGGTCAAGGGATCTCCACTGACCGGATCGGTCAACGGCAGGAATTCTTCATTGACCAACTGTGCGCTGTTCCACCAATCGGCCACGAATGCTTGCTCGATCAGTTCAGCGTAGGAGATGTTCAGTCCCATGCCATCCGTGTCGTCACGGAAGGCTCCCAGAACGCTATCGTTCGGGTGAACTTTCTGCTTGGCCAGCGGTTGCAGGGCTAACAGCTTCTTTCCGACACGGAGCAGATCCCGGCCATGACCGGACATCTCGAGAGGACTGACGATCGGAGCTGTTGCCTGAGAAGCGAGAGAAGCCCTATCGAGCAGAATCGACTCGGGACCAACGTTGCCATCGGGTTGCACCTTGAGCACGAAGGCATCTTTGTTTCTCGCACCCCAATTGTCGCGTCCGTTGAAGAAGAAGGAAGCACGCCCATCCCAGAAAGATTCCAGGAAGTGGATCGAATTGATCGTGGTCGGGGTATTGCGGACCGTGGTGTTCCTCAGCTGGACGACGGCTCCATCGGAGTTGACCTTGATGCTATCGGGATTATTTGTCACCGTCAGATTCTCCTGATCACTATTTTCGATCAGGGAAACGAAATCGGTCGACAGGATTCCGCTCGAAGCCAACGTGTCATCGACGCTGCGAAGAACGGTCGATTGGTGATTGTCTGGATCGAGCAGCTCATGGAGCGGGAAATCCTGGGCCGTCACCGTATGATTGGCCTCCGCCAGATCAAACACTTCGTTGAATCCATTGTAGAGCTGGTGAGTTCTACGATTGTCGGCTCCCGCATGGTAATGGCAGGTTGCACAAGCGACGATTCCGTCAGAGCCAGCCTGCATGTCCCAGAAGAGAGCCTTTCCGAGAAGGATGGCTGCATCGGGATCGGCCACGAAATCGAACAGATTTTCAGGTAGAGGGATCGGTAGGAAATTGAGAGCAGCGGGCACTTCCAGTGGTGCCTCCAGCGGTGGAGGGAACAGCTGTACGTTACAACTGACACCATTGCCCTCTGCTTGACCAGTACTACCGGTCAACATGCCATGTACCGAATAGGTATGGAATGAGGCCGGAACATCAAAATCGATGTAACTGGTGAAGCTACCCGAGATGAATTCCAGCAAGATGCCGTCTCGACGAACGGCAATCTGATCGTAAGGCTCGGAGTTGGTCCAGTTGAGCAACACTTCCGAGACAAACGGCCCATCAGCTGCACAGGTCAGGCCGACCGGTGCGGCTGGAGGTGCCGGCGGATCTTGCGCCAAAGTGACAACCGGCGCGGCCGTGAGACAGATGAGACAAACGGCGAGTAACGCCATTTTGACATGTGAGACTACTAAAGTACCGCGACCCGGCTTCGTCCAAGGACGGTGAAACACGGGACACCTCCTCCCGCTCGAACGGTTCGTTCGAGCTTTGCTGTGGGTTCCGACAAGAAGTCGATTCTTGCCCTGGGAACCTCGGTAGAGGCTAACTGAGGCCATATGGCCAGTAATCGATTCCACAAATCGCGAGCAAGGTGGTAATGGTCACAGCCTTTTGTCATGTCTGACAGTGAAGTTTGTAATTATTACGAACCTACTTACGACCAGATTACGATCTTACTGCCTTTATGTTTAACAGCAAGTTGTCTTTCTATCAGGTATCTATTACCGGTTTCGTCATAACTACTTTATCTATAGTAGATTGTGGAGATATAAAATCTTATCGGTACTACATGCCAGCCTTTACCGGAACTCTATCCGGGGAGGTAGAACCCCCTCAGATTTCCAGTAATTGAGTAGTACAATAGTCAGGTGTGTCCGTTTCTTCGACCGCGAAAGGCTCCCGGTTTCATGCCAATACCTGTCAGGGATGTCACGATACTCGTGATCGTTGTGCTCTTCATTGGAGCCATACCCGCCGCAGCACAAGATCTGAACGGATTTGTCCGTGGAGATATCAACTCAGATCTCACTATAGATCTGAGCGACCCGGTGCTGCTGCTGGAACATCTTTTCGGAGGTTCACCGGCTCTTGATTGTCAAGAGGCAGCCGACATCAACGATGATGGGGCACTGCTTCTCGACGATGTGATCTGGTCTTTGGGCTACATCTTCCTGGCAAATCCGGTCACTCTGCCGGGACCTTTTCCCGACTGCGGAACCGATCCTTTACCTCCGGGGCTCCCTTGTAACTCCAGCCCATGCTTGATCGGACCGATCATCGGTAAAAGAGAGCTCACTCTCGCGACCGCAAGAGACACACTTCCCTACCTGGATCAGCTGCCCGCTTTTCTCCAGGAGGAGGTCAACTGGCAGTTGTCCAATTTCTCCGGCAACATCCAACCGGCGATTCCGTTCGTTTCCTTCGGTATCGTCCCAGGTGAGCTGTTACCAGGAGATGTGCTCCTCGACCCACAGACCGGTGCCCTCAGCGGTAGCAGTATCCCACCGGGAATGCACACGACACGTCTATGGGGCCTCAGCGCCGATGGCAACGTGATGATCTTCAATTGCCACCTGGCTGCCTTCGACGAACAGGAGAGTTCCATCGTCGCTGGACAGAATCTGTTCTTCCCGGGTCCCCACCAGGTACAGGTCGACACTCTGGTCTTCGAATTCACCCATGACCTCCCCTGGCCGACGCCCTACCCCCTCTGGGGTTGCAGTCCTACACAACCGCCGACTCCGACTCAGAGTGACTTCAAATCGCTCCGGATCCTCCTGCCCCTGGGAGTCACCGAACCGGCTCCTGTGGTGATTTTCCATCATGGAACGGGATTCGATTGGGAACAGTACGACAGCCTGCTCGGGTTCCTCTCCACTCACGGAATCATCTGCGTCTCCGTCAACGATCCCTACTCATACGATATATACCCGGAGTGGTACTGCTGGGGTGGCCACGACGAGGCAGGAAAGGTGATCGTTACCGTTCGAGACATTCTGGAGCAAATTTCCGAAACCCCGGGAAGCAATCTAGAAGGACGTATCGACAAGGATCGTTTCTTTTACGCCGGTCACTCGAGAGGGGCCGGTTCGGCAATCGTAGCAGCGGAACTCAATCCAGATGTTCGAGGATTGATACTGTTACAGCCCACCGACGGAAAGCAGGACTCCTGGATCGGCAATACCAATCGCTGGGAACATTTACCGGATATTCCGCTGATCAGTATTACTGCCGAACAAGATACCGATGTGATCTACCCTTACGCCGAACGACTGCTGGAGAGGATGTCCGGTCCCTCCACTTCAGTATGTATTTATGGCGGTTGTCATGGCTTCTCCAGTGATGATCTGTTGATCGGCTGCGGCACCTGTGAGTGGGCCCCAACCTCTCCACAGCTCGATTCCTGCTCTTACATCACTCGTGCTCTGCAACATCAATTCTTGAGACAATGGATGTGGACCTTCATACGTCGACATGCTTTCGAGGATTTAACCCTAGAGGGAGTTCTCTACGGTTCCGAATCTCAGATGTCACCTTACTACGGTGTCAGCCACAAAAGAGATCTGTCGGGAACCCTGGTCGTTGACGATTTCGATAATTTCCCCGTCAATCGGCTCGGCCACCTGGTGACCTCCAACAATACAGTCCTCTTCATCCAGGGAGCTTGCTACGACTGGCCCTTCCCGACACCTCAGCCGATGCCCCCGATCACCAACCTGGTGACGATTCTCCCGCTGGCAGGAACCACGACCATTTCGATGCCCCTGGGAACCATCTCAACTCCGCTGGACATCGGGCCGAGGAAAAAACTGCAATTCAGGTTCAAGAATCATGATATTCACGGTGCCCTGGACAACATCGGCTGGAGTTTCACCGGCAACATCACACTGTCGGACTCCAACGGGCGAAGCGCTACCCTGGATCTGCTCGATCTATTTCCAACGATCCCCGAACATCCTCAGACCTCGCCGGCGGGCCTGGTCGTACCACTGAAGTATCAACGGTACATCCAGATCGCTGCCATGATGGATCAATTCCTTGCTGTCGAGCCTCTACTCGACAGCAGCAAGTTGGTCTCGCTGGACTGGGAATTCACCACCGACGGCACCGCCCCCTTCGATGTCCGTTTCGGCATCGATGACGTTGTCTTCGAGTAGGGGGCGCAAACAGCTACCTCTTTAGGGGCAACCTGGATCGGGGAATGGCGCCGGCGGAGGAGTTCCACCCTGGAACAGGTAATCTACCAGGTAGACGACATCCGCCACATCCACAGCCCCTGAATCGTTCACATCCGCCCGTTCGATGGGAGAGGGAGTGGACCCGCTACTGAACAGGTAAACCAGTAACGTCACCGCATCTGAGATGTCGATCTGCCCGTCATCGTTCAATTCACCCCGAACGAACTCGTCACACTGACACTCATCCGGAATCCCATCTTGATCGGTATCGGCACTGGTTCCGCTGGCAATGTCCTCGTCATCCCCGACGCCATTACCATTACAATCGTTGCACAACACCTCGGAAACCCTGAGATCATCGATGGCGGCTTCGACGATCGATGCAGCACCTATATCTTCGGCGATGAACCTCAACCGTACTGAAGCGGTCAGCGGGATAAAATCTGTCGCCAGGAACTGGTGCTCGAACCAACCTCCCGAAGTGAAGTTACCAATCGGGCCAATCACCTCGACAGAAACCCAGCTCGTCCCACCGTTGGCACTGATATCTACTCGGAACGAATCGGTTCCGGGGCCAGCTCCTGAATTATTCGAGAACCAGCGCCAGTAACTGATCAGCGGGCTGTTGGCCCCACTGAGGTCGAGGATCGGCGAGATCAGAGTAGTGGTACCGCCATCGACGTCGTTATCGCCGAGACCGCCACCGACACTTCCTTGACCTGTCACCCAGCAATTGATGCCGGGGTCACTCTGGTCCGTTTCCGGCTGAGCCGCAGTTCCGATGGGATCGACGCGGGTCCAGATGCCAGTAGTTGCGGAATCGGTACCGGTCCCGACCGTCCAGCCGAGATCTTGTTCCATGTCATCGAAATAGGTCTCGTCGGTGCCAGCGATCGCCGTACTGGAGTAGAAGGAAGTCGGGGCCGCTCCCGGATCGGTAGAGGGAGTTCCACCGACCACGCTAGCCTCCACGTACCAGTGGACATCGGAGCCACAATCAAAATTCGGAAAGTCACCCTGGTAAAGATTGTTGCCGAGCGAGGTCATCGCGCTGGTCATCCAGCCGCTTCCATCGTCGAACCACAGCGTCGTACTCTGAGTATCGATACTGAAACCGGCTGCCGGGATGATCTCGACATCGACGAAATCTCCGGTCGGGTCGATCTGGTCCGGAATTCCACTGGGATACGCAAAAGTGATCGGATTCACTCCCAGAGACCAGACGAACAATCCGCGTTCCCTGTCACTACCAATCACGGTTCCACTCGGGAAGAAAGGGTAGAGACTCCACAGCCCATTGAAGCTGGCGTTGTCGTCGTCGGGGTAAGTATCGAAAAAACCGACCTCCTCGACGTCGAGCGGGGTGGTCGCCACCATGATTCTCATACCACTGCGATAGTTCGCCTCGAAGATGGTATCTCCGACGGTGTAGATGTTGTGACCGATGGCCGGGTTGCCATTGGTGTACTCCAACAGCAGGGTCGGATTGGTGAGATCAGATACGTCGACGACAAAGGTCTTGGTCGGAACTCCGGGACCCTCATCCAGTTCATCCCCGAGGTAAAAGGTCTGTTGATCTGGCGATAACCAGCCCTGGTGAGAGTAAGCTCCACCCGGGTAGATCAGCTGCCCGAGAGTTATGATGTTGGTCTTGACGGTGACATCGAGGATATCGAACGAGACCGGACCATTGCCGGTACACAGAAATGCGATCTCCCTCTGGGCAAAAGGCCCCGCCAGCATCCTGACCACCTGAGCATCGTGCACGTAATCATTACCCCAGCTGCCTTCAAAAACGGGAGACTCCGGATTTTGAAGGCGGTAGAAGCGCAGGCCATTGCTGCCGCCACCACAGCGGTAGAGATATCCAGAATCGACATCGATAGCGACGTTGTGCGAAGAGAGAGTTCCACCAGTGGTGACACTGGCCAGCTCTGTGACCACGCCGTTGTCGACATCGCTGAGATCGATCACCTGGATACCGCCTCCGCCTTCGGAAACGGAATAGGCATAGCTCTGGTAGGTTTTGATGTCGCGCCACAGGCTGTTGGGCCCGGCGATCGACGCCAAGATCGTTGGATTCCCGGGGTTGGTGACCTCGACCACGGTGGTACCACTGGAATGCCCCATCAGGGCGTATTCACGACCACTGGGAGAAGTGTATCCCCAGCAGTCGTTACCGCTGGCGATTCCACTACCCATCTCATTGAGGGGAATCCACGCCTCCAGATTCACTCCTTCGGAAGGAAAGCCACCGACGGGTCCGAACGGCTGGGGTCCGGGTAAAGCACTACGATAGCCGGGACCATTGTAGGGACGCTGACCATCTCGACTCTTCGGATCATCGACATGGCCAATCGCCAGAAAACCACTACCGAGAAGTACAAAGGCACAGACCAAATTTATGGCGCGGGTCATAGGAACCGTTTTCAAGAGAACCTCCCGGGTTTCTTGCAGACTGTATCTGAGACAAGGTGGGCTAGCCTCGATTATAAACGCCAAGAGGAGCCTGGCCTAGCCTTCCGTAGTCGCCATATCGGGGGACAGGGTCCGCAAAAACCGCAGCAGATTGTGCTCCTCGCCCTCTGTCAGGCCGATCCGATTCAGCATCGTCTCTCCATGGTGACCGTGACCGGCCCCGACTGGCCTGGCCCCTTCCCGCCGGGAATAGAACCGAATCACCGACTCCAGATCTACCAAGCTACCGTCATGGAAATAGGGCGCGGTGTCGTGAAGTTGCCGGAGAGAAGGGGTCCGGAAAGCCCCCCACAAGGTCGGATCTCGCCGCAATCTGCCGGTGCGTCGAGCGATGGCCCCATCGGGTTGGTCTGAATAGATGCTGCTACTGCGGAAGGGATTGCTTTGCAAGTCCTGGATTCCACCGTAGCGACCGGCGTCGTTGGCGGAACTACCACTGGTCAGTAATCCCGTATCGTGAAACTCACCATCGGAAAGTAATGGACCACTGTGGCAAGAAACACAAGTTGCCTTTCCCAGGAACAGCAACAAACCTCTTCTGGCATCCGCAGGGTACATTCGGGCCGCTTCCCGATCTCCTCTCGACAGCGCATCGAGATATCCATCGAAGGAAGTCCTCGGAGCTTGCAAAGTAAGTTCGTAAGCCGCAATCGACTTGCCGAGATTGGAAAATGCTCGGTTCACCGCTATTCTTCGGCTCTCCTTCTGCGTGGTCCACGCAGCCAGCGGTCCCGATCGATCTCGTGATCTTTCCGGCATCCCGTCAAGATCGGGAAGGGCACCGAAGACCTGTTCGTAACGGCGTTTCAGATCGGGATCATTGGCGATGAATCGAAGCGCCTGAAGCCGATCTCCGGCCATCTCCTGCGCTGCTTCGATGGGTGCCAGCGCCTGCATCCAGAGTGAATCCCAGCGACCATCCCAGCCCCACCAACGTTGACCCGCGATATTCCACAGGGTTGGAGTATCTCGGTGTATCCTGGCGACTCCCCTCGGGTGCTGTTTTCCGTCGACAAAACCGCGATCTGGATCATGGCACGTTGCACAAGAAACCTTGCCATCCCCGGACAGGCCCGGCTCGGAGAAGAATCTCGCTCCCAAACGGGCAGCACGGGGATCATCCGAATACTGGTTGGTCGGATCCTCGAAAACAGATTCCAAACGGGTCAAAGACAGCGCGCGGCTCAGGAAAGGCTCTCGAATCAAGGGGTCCTCTATCGAAGCCCCGACAACGACAATCCACAACACTCCTGAGATCATGGGATATCCACCCAGGCACGAGCCCGTTCCAGATGAGGCCCTTCACGTACATCGAGCGTGATGAGCCAACGACCACTCATGTGAAATCGAACCCCTTCGGCGCGGAAACCGCTCGCTGGTAGACGGGACGTTTCGACCGGCACCGCCAATCCGTGACCATGCTGAGGCATTCCACCATCAAAATGAACCTCTGCCTCGGCAGCGATCGGATCACCCGAACGAGACACGACCCCTTCCACGGTGATCTCCTGGTTCAGCGGTGGCTTGTCGGGAATCTTGAGTGAAATCTGGTAGGTTCCATCGGCACTTCTCATCTGAAGCCAACCGGGCCCCGACGGCAAAACGACTGGAGGAGTGCTCTGGCAACCGGCCAGCATCAGCATCAGCATCGCCATCCCCACCAGCAGTGAGATCACGACTCCGATGATGATGATCCAGCCTGGTCCATCCGATTGATCATGCATCGAATCCATCAACGATCTCCTTGCCGGGAAGAAGGAAGGGAACTGGGCAGGTAGGGTCGACTGCCGAAGTGTCTGATCGAGGTCAGTTTCAGCGGATCTCCGTCCTCGGTTTCCAGCACGACCCCGCGATGATTGCCGTGATCGAGCAGCCAAACCGAGCCGTCTGCGGCGATCTGGACCGAACGGGGCCGGAACAGCTGCTTCTCCCCTGTTCCTGGTCCCTGCAATACCACCTGCGGATCCCCTCCCTGTCGCGAAAGTCTCAACAAAGCGTGTTGGCCGGCATCCGTGACCCAGATGGAACCATCCGGGTGCCGATCAACTCCGACCGGAATGACAGCGCCCGATTCGATCACAGTGGGTCGACCTCCCTCGGGTAGAAATCGTAGTAGCTGGCCGGCGATGGCGTCAGCAACGAGGATGCCGTCCCCATCGGCGGCGATGGCGGTCGCCTGCTTGAGAATCCCTTTCGCCGCCAGGATTCCCTTCGGCCGAAATCTGTCGTCGAGCAACAAGATGCGCGCATTCGCGGTGTCGGAAACCGCGATGGTTCGATCTTTCATGCAGGCTACAGCTCCGGGTCTAGGAGCCAGAGCGGCGTTCCAGCCGGGAGTCTGCTCGGCCAGAGATTCGAGATCTACTGTCCTGACGAGAGCCAGCAGCCATGGTTCACGTCGTAACGAGGAGAGCGTATTGCGACGGATTTCGAACATCTGGAGACGACGATTCCCTCGATCAGCAACCACCAGTCTGGGAAATGCTATGCCCGGTAGAAAATCGAGTCCGGAAGGAGTTCTGAAACTGGCCGCCAGAAAACCATTGCCGCCCACGTCATCGAGCACAAACGGAATCTCAAGATCCCTTACCAGTACCGAAACCCGTTCTGAATCGGGTTCCGAAACGGCGAGCAACCGTCCCTCATCCTCGACTGCCCAGTGCTCGCCATAGTGAGAAACCAGATCGACGCGCTGCCACGTCTCGACAGCTTCCACTTCCACTTCTGGATCTCTGACTCCGAATAGCTGTACCCGTCTTTCACTCGGCTCGGTGACGGCACAGACCAGAGCAGACTTATCGAGGGCAATATCCTCAGGATAATGAAGTCTTCCCCCAGCCTCACGTGGAACCATGGCATGCACCCCCCAGGAATGCATGCTGATTCCATGGGTACCGAAAACCTGTATCCGGTGATTGTCACGATCTGCCACCAGCATCACTTGATCAGAAAAACTACAGATTCCCATCG
The DNA here is from genome assembly GCA_002711105.1 of Planctomycetota bacterium. GTDB lineage: Bacteria > Planctomycetota > UBA8108 > UBA1146 > UBA1146 > UBA1146. The sequence goes on along the minus strand of PAIH01000031.1, from coordinate 132,947 downwards.
GCCCTGACAGAAGTCCCGGCGCTGCGCCATGATCTCCAACACCCCGGTCTACATCGGTAGACTCTTGATCAGCATCGAGAGACAAAAGCCGTTGATAACCGCGGTCGCTGACCCATACCTGATCACCCACCGCAGAGACCCCTCTGGGCTCCACGAAACCGTTCCAGCTATGTTGTAGATTTCCATCCAAATCGAGACGGTGTACTTGTCCCCGCAACAGATCGGTAACCAGAAAACCAGCCTCGTGTGGCGCCATGGAAATTGCTCCTGGTTGCCAGGGTGAGGTGGGTCCGGGAAGCAGGCGTACCAAACGTCCAGCGCGATCGATCTCCCCCAGGGCACCGCTGTCATCGGCGATCACAAAGTGTCCGCGACTCAGCGGCAGCAATCCGCGAGGCCGGGAAAACTGCTCCGGCAACGATACCGAGGCCGCGCTCTCCTGTCCGGCAACATCGATGAACAGCAACCGCCCCGGGCGCTCGGTGACCACCGCAAAGCCCCCTCCTTGGACGGTACAGATCGCCCGCGGAATCGCCGGTTCGCACGAGAAGGTCGCCAGGGAGTGACCCATCGACAGGATGGCATTCAGATCGCCGTCGTCTGGCACAGACGACGAATTGACCGGAATGACCGCCAAAATCAGGACCAGGACCAAAAACATCCATTTCCTCCTGCCCCCAGCATCGCGATCTCCACGCCCGACAGCAACCGTAGTCTCGCCCAGTTCCTGTCGGGGGCCTATCCTGATTCCTGAAAAGGAGCAGTGGATGGAATCGCCCGACGGCTCGAAGGGACTCCCATGGCGCACTGATCGTTGGATTCCCTGGTCAGAGATCGAGATCACCCAGCAAACGAGAGGCGGTCCCGGTGGGCAGCATGCCAATCGGTCGGCCACCGCCATCGACCTCCGATGGTCTCCCGTCAATTCAGGCGCATTTGAGGAAGCGGAACAGCAACGTCTGATCCGTGCCCTTTCGTCACGAATCGACAGTGACGGTCGCATCCGGATCGTGGCCAGTGATGAACGATCTGCCACCCGGAATCGTCAACTGGCCCTCAAGAGACTGAGTGCACTGGTGAGTGACGCCCTGAAACCACGGATCGCGAGACGTGCCACCAAGCCGACCCGATCGAGTCGCGAAAAGAGAATCCAACAAAAAAAGAACCGGTCGCAGCTCAAGAAGGATCGCCGCAAACCAGCAACCGATGACAATTGAACCGAGGTCGTCGATGCGGACCGGTGCGGGATGCAACTCCGAGATCGACAAAAAAGAAAGGGTTCCGGGAAAACCCCGGAACCCTTGAAAATCATGGGGTGGGAGGAGGGACTCGAACCCTCGACCTCCAATACCACAAACTGGCGCTCTAACCGACTGAGCTACACCCACCACTGAATCACAACAGGTCTCTGTTGCTCCTTGGCAACAGCAGAGGACCCGATGGTGGAGATGGCTGCCTCGGGTGTCAAGGAGACCGAGGACACCGTTGCCAACAGATTTGAAGTAGGCAGCCTTTTTCGCCGCCAGCATCGATGTTCGCCGTCACCTGCAGGGTCAGAAACTGATGATTTCGGGGCGAAAAGGTATCCCAGCCGAAGGAGGCACGAACCCCTCCCTCAGAGGGGTCCAGCGCAGGATCCCCGAAGCTCCATTGCGGCCACACCAGAAGTTCATGGTGAGTGCGTAGAATGTTCTGAGGGCAGATCGCCTGTGACGACTTGATCGCAAGGGCTTGAGCGGGCGGGAGCAACGGAGCATCCAGCATCGGATCCACCAGACACAGATCAAACCCCCCCAGCGAAACTGGCAGGAGAACTGGCTGATCGGCGGCGCAGGAGCGACTTTCTTTTTGGCCACAAATGCCCTTGAAGTAACCACGAGTGCCGAAATCCTGGTCATTGAGGATTTGTTTGCGAAGCAGATTGCGGGTGGTTTCGTAGATCAGGGAGCCACGAATTGGCGGCTGCCAGGGTGCATCCGCTGCGACAAAGCCGGCACCGAACAGATCTGGATGACGATCCCCGATCAGTCGGTCCGACAGCTCCACCGGAGGCAGTGAAAGCGGCATTCCCAACTCACTGACATGCCAGGCGGTGAGCTGGGCGACGCTGCCGGTCTTCAAATCTAGCGGTTCATCTCCGGCCACAGACGGAGTGATCCATAGACTCGATAACAGCACCAGGACGGTGACGGAAGGGCTCAAAGATGGCCTCATCTCGGGAATTCCGGATCAGGCCAGAAGAAGGGAAGGAGTCGTTCATCCGATGGTATCGATTCTCGGGAAAAGGTGAAGTCGGCTAACGACCGCGGCTAGCGAGACGCACCAGATCCTCGGCGCTGATCTGGTCAGGATTTGCTGCAATAGCCTTCCTGACCCGGTCCTGAGCGTCGATGATGTGGAATCCGAGCACCTGCAGAGCCCGCACGGCGTCAGCGGGAGCCCCTTCAGGAACACCCACGGTCGCCGGAGACCCGACTCTCGCTGCCAGATCCTCCTTCTCGAGCGCACCGCGAAGATCAAGGACGATGCGTTGAGCGGTTTTGCGACCGATCCCCTTCACCTTCTCCAGTTCTTCAGTACGACCTTCGAGAACTGCAGAGCGGAGAACATCCTGGTCTACCTGAGAGAGCAGGGCGATAGCACTGGCGGGCCCGACACCAGAGACCTGACAAATCTGCTCAAAGAAGTCACGTTCTTCTGGTTGAGAAAAACCGAACAGAACCAGCTGCTCATCTCGAATCCGATGAGAGATGAATACCCGTGCCTGGGCGCCCTCACGCAACTTCTCGATGGTGCCTGAAGGAGCACGTAGTCGGTGCCCCACTCCAGCGACCTCAAGCACAGCGTACTGTGCAGTGATCCGAACAACTTCTCCGGATAGATACTCGTACACCTCAAACCCCGCTAGCCGGTAGAGAGATTCAATCCGCGTTCATTGAGCTTTTTCTTGACCTCATTGAGGGAAGTGACGCCGAAGTTCTTCTGGCTCACCAGTTCGAGTTCATTTCGCTGCAGCAGATCCGCGATCGTCTCGATTTCGAGACGGTCCATACATCTCTGACTTCTGCTCGATAGTTCCAGAATGCTGACCGGTTCTCCCAACAAGGAAGCAGCCTCTCCATTGACTGCCAGGAGTCTAGTATCGTCGCTTCGGACTCCCTCTCCCAGTCGCAGGTTCTTCTGGTTGAGAATCTTGCGAATCTCCTGAAGACTCGTTTCCCCGAAGTTCTTGTAGGACAGCAGTTCCGCCTCGGACTTGCTGACGAGATCACCGAGGGTGTAGATCCCCATCTTCTGGAGGCAGTTTCGACTCCGTACCGACAGTTCGAATTCGGTGACCGGAATCTGCAAGACCTGCTGCTTACGAATGTCCTCTTTCTCTTTATCCCGATCGTAATACATCGACTGTGACGCCTCGGCATCACGCAGATAAAGTCGTGCTCGACTATGATTGGGATTGGACAGGAGAACCATCCGGTAGCAAGTGATGGCTTCCTCAAAACGGTCCGCATCCTCGTAAAGGACACCGAGATTGACCATCGCATGGGCATACAAAGGTGCAGTCCGCTGACACATGCGGTAAGCCTCGATGGCCCGCTCCTCATCTCCATAGAGAGAGTGCATGTAACCGAGTCGAAACTGGTAACGAGTCTCTTCCGGATTGCCCTCTGCAGCGTTGCTGTAACAATCGAGAGCTTCTCGATATTCTCCCTCGTGCTGGTGGAGCAATCCGCGCAGGTAACAGATTCTCGGATGATCTTGCGGGGCAGAGATGTCGTCGAATAAAGCTCGCGCTTTTTCCACTTCTCCCTCGAGAATCAAGGCTTCGCAGTAGAGCATTCCGACACGCGGTTCGTGGGATTCCTGATTCCAGCCGGGATCAAGCACCTGGAGCGCATCAGAGGAGTTCCCCTCCTCCAGTAGCAGCTTGCCCAGTAAGTGCATGCACAGGGGATTAGCGTGCTGACATCGAGATAAGACCTCTCTCGCTTCGGACCTTCGTCCCAGCAGATCGAGAACCACACCTCGCCGAAAATCGTCTTCGATAAACTCAAGTAAGTCTTCAAGTTCATCGATCGCCTCGCGACGGGAAGTCACCCCTTGTCGCGCTTCATGGTAAAAATCAACACTGGTTTCCTTCTCAAGGATGAGTTCACGCAGTGCTGAATCGTTCATAGAACTACTGGAGCTCAAGAATGCCTCCTCGATGGAGAAATGCTGGAAAAATCCAAAGGGTGCTCGACCAAAATGCAGTAAAACCGCACGGCACCGACTTTCCGGGGAAGAACTCCAAAAATCGGTGCAAGTTGACGTAGGATCATAAGTAACGCACCACTCCACGTCAACGCGAACAAGACACGGATAAGATGGCAGCTTTCCTTGCCAGCCCCCCCTGCGCGGGAGAAGATGGGGGTAGGGCCGTCGCCGGTAGCAGGTAGGCCCAGAGGAAGCCGGCCAGGGTGTCTCAGCGCAACTCCTTGTCGTGACAGAACCTCGGTAGATTTGGAAGATCGATGGCCGAGGGATTAAATCCCGCCCAAAAGAGCGCAGTGACTCATCAAACGGGTCCCCTGGCCATTATCGCCGGTCCCGGCAGTGGCAAGACCCGAGTGATGACACACAGGATCGCCCAGCTGGTCTCCTCGGGCGTTTCTCCAGCTTCGATCCTGGCCATCACCTTCACCAACAAGGCCGCCGATGAGATGTTGCGCCGCACCCAGGCTCTGCTGGGAGCAGCAATGTCTACTGTGCTACCCGGTTCAGGGTTCCTGGGCCCCTCGGCTCTCGATCTCGACGATGAAACACCAGTACTGCGCACCTTCCATTCTTTCTGTGCCAGATTGCTGAGGCGATATATTCATCGTCTGGAACCTTACACCAGTCGTTTTTCCATCTACGACTCCGCTGATCAACTACAGCTAATCGGTGAGGTGTTGAAGTCTCTTCAGCTGGACCGTACCTCTTTTCCACCCAGAGCGACCCTTTCAAAAGTCAGTCACTGGAAAAACCAGATGACTGGCCCCGAACAGGCTTCAGAAAACTCCGCCACTTTTCGTGATCGCGAGCTGGCGCGAGTCTATTTCCGTTACCAGGAACTTCTGGAGGAACGAGATGCCGCTGACTTTGATGATCTTCTACTGCTGCTCGTCAGGTTGTTCAGAGAACATCCTGATGTGCTGGAGAGTATGAGATCTCGCTTTCAGTTCGTGCTGGTCGACGAATTCCAGGACACCAATCGACCCCAGTACTTGATCGCAAAGTTGCTGGCAGATGAACACAGAAATCTATGCGTGACCGGAGACCCCGATCAGTCGATCTACTCCTGGAGAGGTGCCAGTGCCGACAATTTTCTCCGATTCAAGGAGGATTTCCCGGAGCACTCCATCATCACACTCGACCAGAACTACCGATCAACACCGCAGATTCTGGAAGTCGCATCGCGTCTCGCAGGAACAGAGTTTGGAGAAAGAAAACTGTTCACGGAGAACGACGCTGGACCCGAGGTTCGGGTTCAGCAGGTTCGAGACGAACGAAAGGAGGCGGCATGGATCGCCGACTGCATCGAGAGCTGGAAAGCAGATGCAGTCTCCGCTTCGGAAATCGCTGTCTTGTACCGGGTCAACGCACTCTCCAGGACGTTTGAAGAAGAATTCGTGCGGCGCAGAATCCTCTATTCGGTAATCGGGGGGATGTCTTTCTATGAGCGAAAAGAAGTGAAAGACATCCTTGCCTACCTGCGTGCCGCAAGATCGACCAAGGACGACGTGGCGCTTCTACGAATTTTTAATGTTCCGGCCCGAGGTATTGGCAAGGTGAGCATTGAACGATTTGTCGATGCCGCCAGAGATGCTCGGCGCACTCTCGGCGAGCACCTCCGTTCCGACGGGGCTCTCGATGCACTCCGTGGCAAGGCTCGAAAAGGGGTTGAGCAGCTGCGTGATGTGCTAGCCAAACTTACCCAAACTTCCGCGAACTCTCTCACCGAGCAGGTGGAACTCGCCATCCAGGCGAGCGGTTATCTGCCACACCTGGAGAAATCGGAACCAGAATCGTGGCAAGAACGGCAAAGGAACCTCGAAGAACTGGTCTCCGCCGCTTCTGAAACCGAGGAAATCCTCACCAGCGTGTATGCCAGTGCCATCGTAGATGATCCTGATTTTGAAGTGACCGATGCGCTGTCACTATTCCTCGAAAGGATTGCTCTCATCACGGATGCGGAGATGAAATCGAGCGAAGAGGAACAGGTTTCTTTGATGACTCTCCACAGCGCCAAAGGGTTGGAGTACAACAAAGTCATCATCATAGGGGTCGAAGAAAATCTGATTCCTCATTCGCGTCATGGTGAAATAGAAGGAATCGAAGAGGAACGACGCCTGCTCTACGTCGGAGTCACCCGTGCACGCGAAGAACTGATCATGACTCATACTTCCTGGCGAAGACGCTTCCACGAGCGCGAGCCGAGGCTCCCATCCTCGTTCTTGACCGAACTGGAAGGGACCTCCATCGCTTTTGAACGAGCAGAAGGAGGCGGATTTTCAAAAGGAGGCTGGCAACAGGATCCGTTCAGTTACAACGCCGAGAATAGCCACGATGAGGAGGACGGTATTCACCCAGGTGCCTGGATCCGCCATGAGATCCTTGGAAAAGGGGTGATTCTCAGTGCTCAGGGCCACGGTGCCTCGAAAAGGATTTCAGTCCGATTTGAACAGGGTGGAGAAAAGCAACTGGTTGTCGCCTATGCTCCCGTCACTCCGATATCACCTCCAGATGAGGAATGGGATTCTAGTTGAACACGACGCTCCGATACCGACGACGGATTCTCAGTGGAGCCAGCATCTGCTGGCTGCTGCTGCTAATGATCCTGGGCCAGCGTATCGGTTACAGCCACGAACTGGTGGCAGGAGTCGGAACCCAGAGCACCTTCACCATTCGTGACGGCCAGCTGACGATGCTCTTCAATCTGGGCTGGAGCGTACCGGCAGGATTCCCGGTTCTACAGAGTCTCGATCACAATGGAGATGATCGGGTCGAAGAAGACGAGTGGAGGCCCTATCTCACCTCTCGTATCGAATCGTTGCTTCCGTTGTGCGAATTACACATCAATGGCCAACCCATCACTCTCGAGCTGATCCTCATCGAGGAAGAAGGACTGCAGGGCTCCGTCCGTACTCGCCCATTCGATGCTTATTTCACACTTCGTGGGCAACTCCCTGCTGGATTACCGAAATCGAGCGAGTGGGGCGGGGGGTGGTGGCTCCACTGGCAGGACAACACCTTCCGCAACCAAACCTCGAGCCAGTACACCTGGATCCCGCTGTCAGACCACGACCCCGAATTGTCTTTCCTCATCCTGCGTCCTGAGCCAGAAACGATAGAAGATCAGGGAGCGTTTTTCCGCACTCCCGGACGTGAATCGACCATCTATTTTTACAAGGGGACCACCGACTTTGATCCGTTCAACTCCGACCCCCCCACCGTCGCCAATCTGAAGAAAGTGGCCGTTTCCACTGGCACGATCACAGACACCAGTGATCAGGAAACCGGGTCAGCGGCAAACGAGCCGTTGATCCCGCGCCGCCCCGTAACCACCAACACGAAACCAGACCAACAATCGGGACCTGGCGAAGAGGAACAGATGGGTGGTCTCGTCACCACCGTCCTGGAAGGAAAAGCTCCTTTCTGGGAGGTGCTGCTGGCGTTAGCTCTGGCGATCATCTACGGCGCCGGACATGCACTCGGACCCGGTCATGGCAAGACGATGGTCGCAGCCTATCTGGTTGGAACCCGCGGACGAGTTCGCGACGCGGTGACCCTGGGTCTGGTGGTCACCTTCGCTCATACCGCTAGCATCTTCCTGTTGGGTCTGGTGTTACTGGCTCTCATCGAGGCCAGTGCAGACAAGGCCTCCTCTGCCACCTATCAGAACTGGCTGACCACCATCTTCAGTTTCGGATCGGGTTTACTGCTGGCCATATTCGGAATCTACCTGGCCCGCCGACGCTGGCGTACCGCTCAAGCTGCGTCGCAGGGCCACTCTCATGATCATTCCGACGGTCACAACCATGGTCACTCCCACAGTCACGGCCATGATCACTCTCATGATCATTCGCACGTACCCGAGAACTGGGGGCAGGATGGCGAGGTCCGCTTCCGTGATCTGGTCACTCTCGGACTCAGTGGCGGCATCGTCCCTTGTCCTGCTGGATTCACCATCATGTTGGTAGCCGCTCACTTTCAGGCACTGCTGCTGGGACTTGTTGTACTCGGGTTCTTCAGTCTGGGGCTGGGGCTGATGCTGATCGCCATCGGCTGCGTGCTGGTGCTCGGCAAGGAACGTCTCCTCGACCGTGTCGGTTCGTCATTACAGACCCGGTTCCTGCGTTATGCGCCGGTAGCATCTGCAATACTGGTCAGCGGAATCGGTTTGTGGTTCTGCTATGACAGCGTAATCCAGGGTCAGGATTCGATCGCCCAGATGCTACGAGCCGTGGCCGCAAGACTGGACGGATAGACCGCCACCTGCGGCCGTCACATCGATTCGCCGGTGCGAAAGTCGATCAAAACCACAACATTTAAAAACCGAGTGCTTCGAACATCGCTCGGGCCTTGTGGGTCAGTTCCGCCCGCTCCGCTTCTGGATCGGAATCCCAGGTCACGGCTCCCCCGAACGGAATCAGAGCCTGTCGGCCTTTTACTACTGCGGTACGGATCGCGATGCTCAGTTCCATATCACCGCACGGAGAAATCCAGCCGACTGAACCGGTATAGACCGATCGGGGCCATGGTTCCAACTGGCGGATCTGTTCCATGGCAGCGATCTTTGGTGCTCCGGTGATGGAACCTCCAGGGAAGGTCGCACGCAGAATTTCTCCGGGACCGGGGTTACCCCGCAATCTTCCCTCAACAGTGGCGACGGTATGGAGGACCGAGGCATACCGTTCCACCTCTGCCGCATTCTTCACCACAACCGTGCCGGCCTGACAAATTCGCCCCAGATCATTACGCTCCAGATCGACGATCATCGCCAATTCTGCACGTTCCTTTTCATCCAGAAGTAACCGACGGGCCCCTTCGATATCGAGCGCCTCATCACCCTGGCTGGGAACCGTTCCCTTGATGGGACGGGTCATGATTTTGTCGCCACGTCGTTTGAGAAATTGTTCCGGCGAGGCAGAAACCACAGAGACCGGATCTCCCTGGATCAATGCGCCGTAGGGAACCGGCTGCACAGCACGCCACAATCGATGGAGATCAGCAGCCGCAGGGACACCATCGATGAGCAAGCCGCGGGCCAGGTTCACCTCATAGACTTCTCCAACACCAATCTGTCGCCTGATTTCATCGACAGCAGCTAGATACTCCTGGTCCGAGAGAGACGCAGCTTCGACCAGTGCTTGATACCGAACCGGCTGCTGTTTCTGATCGGGTGCTAGCCACCAGCGTCTTTGCTGCCAACCTTTTCGTCCGCGATGAATGAACCAGCAGTTGCCATTTTTCGCATCGATGGCAACCAGCTCGTCATAAAGACGCCAGCACAGCTCGGGAACGCCATCGAGCAGTTCCGAGAGTGGTCCCGCGAATCGTTCTCTGGCAGCGATTCCCAGAAACACATCCGCAGCTTCGTAACCGATCCAGCCCACGGCACCGCCAACAAACGGGATCTCTACCCCGCTGGATGCGGACACCGCCGTAGGTAATTCTGAGCTCCAGCTGCGCCACCACTTTTCGAGAGCCTCTAGTGGCTCTCCCTCGCCACAGGTCCTGGCTCCCGTTGGATCTGACACGGTCCAGTGATCTCGTGTCGCCTCGAAAGAAGCCACCGGATCCAGCCCACAGAAATGCCAACCACCTGTTCCGGCGGGATCGAGGCCACTTTCCAGCAGGAATCCCTCGCTGTGACTTCCGATCGAGTCCAGGAACCGTTCGACATCAACAGCTTCCAGTGGCTCCACTTCAACGGCACTCAGAAATGGATTCTCGATCCGTGTCGCTGTCATTGCCGATTAATCCTCCAGAGACCCGCCAGCGATGCCGAAGATGAGATCAGGACGCAAGTCGCAGCAAAGCAGGACCAGATGGGAATTGAAACCGTGAACGAGCAACTGGGTGCCCTTTTCATCGGAGACTGCTGTGCCTCCAAGTGGTTATTGCTGGCCCGTCAGGTGCCGACGGTAAGGAAGATAGGGCCCCAAATCGGATCCCGCGACCCCCTCTTCCCTGCGCCAGGCGATCACAATTCGCCCATGATATGTACACAAGGAATATAGAATGACCAACCCCGATATCCTCAATTTATCCCCGAAAGAACGATCTCTGATGGTGGTCAGCCGCAAGGAGGAGCACTGCATCCTCTATGACAGTACTGATCTCCCTTCACTCCTCGAACAACTGCTCACGATGGGCTCAGAAGCACCAGAAACCCTGGAAGAAGCCGCTCATCGAGACGAAGAAACTCTCAGCCAGGATCACTTCCGCGCCGTCGCTCGTGAATTGCTGAGTCGGGTGCATTCCAACTTCCGGTAGTGCGAGACCTGCGCGAAGGTTTTCCACAATTCCAGCTCGCTGACCAGCGACTTATCCCCAGCTGAGGTCATGTGAATTTGCTGCTCTATTTCAAATCATCTTCACATTTTTTTCGGCCTTCGTAGGATCTAGATCTCAGGGGGCGCCGCCCCGCAATCAGGAAAGTAGGTGCAGGTAAAATGGATTCGTTCCTTCAGCACCTGAAAACTGAGCGAAATCTAAGCCCGGAAACCTTACGTGCTTACCGGAAAGACCTGGATCAGCTCAAAGATTTTTTCGAGACCAAAGATCTTGCCCTCATAGCAGGATCCAGTACCGAGAAGGTACGTCGCTGGCTGGCCCACTTTGCCGAGTTGGGTTATTCGAGAAGTACAGTGGCGAGGAAACTGGCCTCGGTTCGTGGTTTTTTCCGATTTCTCCAGAAAGAGGGGCGTAGCGAAGGACGCTGTGCATTCCTCGAGTTGAGTACCCCGCGAGTACCGCGTTCTCTGCCGCATTTCCTCACCGTCCAGGAAGTGATGCGTCTGCTCGACCAGCCGGGAACAGATTCTTACCAGGGCCTGAGAGATCTTGCGATCCTTGAAATCCTCTACAGCACCGGACTCCGTGTCAGCGAACTGGTTGCCTTGAACTGGGAAAACATTGACTCCGAAGCCCGTCTCGTCAAGGCGTTCGGCAAGGGTCGCAAAGAGCGCCTGGTTCCCATCGGAGAACACGCTCTTGAAGCATTGTTTGCCTACAAAGCTGAGATTCCAACTCGCTGGCTACCTCTCGATCCTACGTCTCCGGTGCTGCTCAACCGGTTCGGTGATCGAATCTCTGATCGCTCGATTCGCAAAATCTTTGACCGTTACATCCACACGGCAGGTCTGGACTCCAAGACCAGTCCCCATACTCTTCGACATTCCTACGCCACTCACATGCTCGACAGCGGTGCCAATCTCAGGGAAGTGCAGGAATTGTTGGGACACAAGCACCTGGCTACCACTCAGGTATACACCCACCTGAGCACCGAGAGGTTGTCGGAAGCCTACCAGCAATCGCATCCACACAGTCGACTTCCAGAGGCGGAAAAGAGCCGCTAGCAGCCCACCAGAACTGGAATCGTTCGCTGATCTGTCAGCGAACGATTGCCGCATCCCGACGATGTGGCTATCCTTCCCCACCGGTACTTTCAAACCGGTTCCGCGCTGGCGTAGCTCAGCTGGTAGAGCACAGCTTTCGTAAAGCTGAGGTCACGGGTTCGACTCCCGTCGCCAGCTCCATTAGATTTTCCAGGCCCCGTTGACTTGTGTCGGCGGGGCTAAATTATCGTTTCAGGATCTATTTGTCCCATATCGGTGCACCTGACCGGGAATCAATCGCGTCAGAGGGTCACAGAACGACACTCGCAACACCATCGTCTCGGGCCTACAATCGAGGTAGCCCCGCCCTACAACAAACGGGATCTTTCAGGGAGGACTGCCGTAAGCACGTTCTTTCCCGGTTCGGTTTTTTGTGATGGGCAGGGCTGGGCTACGATCGAACCAAATTTCAATGTCCCGCACGACCTTGAAAGGGGACACATGTCTCTCAGTCAGAAAAATTTGCCTCCCGTATTCCTTTTTCTTTGCGCTGCCATCTTGGTCTTCTCGACCAGCCCGGTGCAAGCACAATGCGATCCCGGTGGCGGACTCGGAGGAACCGGTGCAGATGTCATCGTTGGAGAGTTGACCGGCACCCAGAGTTACGGCAACGCCGGCGGCTATTATGCTTTCTCCGTGGGAACCACCTCGTGCAATATCGGCACCGAAGAACTGGATTGGATCGCCAGCACCAACCAGCATCCAGTGATCGGACAGAACATGTTCCGGCTCAAGGATGGAACCTTCGAACAGATCGGAATGAGCTGGCTCAAACATGGTTTCACCGCATTGCAGGGTAATACTTGCGGTTGTGGATGTACCTCTTCAGGCACCGGCTCGCGACTCGGGGTGGGCTGCTCTGATCCCTACGGCGCTGGACTCAACGGCAGTCAAGGAAGCCTGGGCGCTCGTTCCGAGGTGATCGATCCGGCACACGGGGGATTCATCTACCCGCAGATCCTTGATCCCAGTAACTCGGACCTGACCTGGAGACGTCTGCGCGTCCACGGTAACGACCTGAACCCGACTCTCAACAGTGGCGCCTCCTACTTCGTCGAGGGGCACTATGTCACTCCCGACGATGCAGCAGCAGGAAACCACCACAACAACACCAGCTACCGAGATATCACGGTCTCGACCAGCACCAGTAACCACGCCATCAACTTCACCGGATCCACCCAGCGCCAACAGCCGGGTATCCAGGCGTGGCAAGACAATGATCCGAGTGTGACCCTCGTCGATATCTCTGACGGCGACGATGGACTTCTCATCCTTGGTTACAAGGTCACTCAGCAAACGGCAAACCTGTGGCAGTACGAATATGCACTCTACAACATGGACTCGACTCGTTCGGTGCGAAGTTTCTCGCTGCCCTTACTCGGTGTAGTCGCCAGCGATATCGGTTTCCACGACGTCGAGTATCACAGCACCGAAGTCTACGACGGCGCCGACTGGGCGGTTTCGACCAGCGGTGGAGAAATCAGCTGGAGTACTTCGACCTTCGCTCAAAACAGCAATGCCAACGCGCTTCGCTGGGGAACGATGTACAACTTCCGCTTCGTCACCACGTCTGGGCCGACCAATGCCAACGCAACCCTCGGACAATTCACGACAGGAGGTACCCTGCTGGTACCGATCCTGGCACCGATGGTTGGCAACCTCGACTGCAACAACAATGGCGTCCCGGATGCCGATGAGATCGCCAATGGCGCCTCCGACTGTGACGGCAATGGGCTACTCGATGAGTGTCAGGAAGACTGCGATAACGACGGTGAAGCCGATGCCTGTGAAATTCTCAACGGCGCACTCGACTGTGACGGGGATTTCATTCCCGACACCTGCCAGATCTCCGCTGGTGAAGCAGACTGTGATCTGGATGGAGTTCTCGACAGTTGCGAAATCAGTCAGGGCACCGAAACGGACTGCGACCTCGATGGCGCCCTCGACAGTTGCCAGATCGATTCTAACCCAGCTTCCGATTGCGATAACAACGGGGTGCTCGATGCTTGCGAGGCGGCAGGAATCTTCTCCTACGTCGACAACGTCGTACCGCCGGCTCCAGTCTCCAGTAGTGATCCCCCGGTGGTGAGAACCATCGATGTCGATCAGATAGGACTGGTCGATGACGTCGATGTCCAGATCGCCCTGACCCACACCTGGATCGGCGATCTCACCATATCCCTGGTCAATCCATCTGGAACTAACGTAGCGCTGCACAGTCAGTCGGGTGGTGACGCCGATGACATCAACACCGTCTATGACGATGACGGTGGTGCCGGCACCACTGCTCCCGCTTCGCCACTCTCTGCCTTCGACGGCCAGAATGCGTTAGGCGACTGGACCCTGACCGTCCAGGACACTGTCGGCGGAGACTCGGGTGTACTGAATCTCTGGGGACTCGATATCGCCATCGCTGGCGCTGGCCTCCCCGATTGCAACAACAATGGTATTCACGATGGTTGTGAACTCACGTCAGCCAACGACTGCAACACCAATGGTGTTCTTGACGAGTGTGACATCTCATCGGGCACCAGCGCCGACACCAACAACGATGGGATTCCCGACGAGTGTAGCGCCGTCACCTACGTCACCGGCGACACCAACGCCGATGGGAGCCATGACATCAGCGATGCGGTGAATATCCTCACCTACCTGTTCGGAGGCGGACAGGTCTCATGCATCGCTTCGCTCAACAACAACGGCGACAACTCGGTCGATATCTCCGATGTGGTGTACCTGCTGGTCTACCTGTTTGATAACGGAGCCGATCCAGCCGCGCCGTTCCCGGCCTGTGGCCCGGGAGGTGCAACTGGCCTGAGCTGCGACTCCTTCGGCGGTTGCCCCTGATGGAGTAGCCAGAAGGCACGACGGACCCCCTTCCGAACAGTTCGGAAGGGGGTCCGTTGCTGTCTCGACGTTTATCGATACCGGGAGGTGTCATGAAGTCACTGAACCATCTTCTCTCCACTTTCACCTGCACCCGGCTGAGGGTTTGTGCACTCGCTCTGCCGCTGTTGTTTGTGCTCGGTACCGGCAACTTGCCAGACGAGAATCTCGACGACGAGGCCGTGGCGGCAAACCCGAAGATCGAGGACTTCTCCTGGCTTGCCGGCGAGTGGCGCGGTGAGGGCTTCGGCGGAACCTGCGAGGAAATCTGGAGCCATCCGCTGGCAGGTACGATGGTAGGTACCTTCCGTCTGGTGAAAGACGACCAGGTGGTCTTCTATGAGATCATGGTGATCGGCCCCGACGACGATGGGTTCGCCCTCAAGGTGAAACACTTCTCCAGGGAATTCGTCGCCTGGGAGGACAAGGAAGGCGCAGTACGCTTCCCCTACGAATCGGTAAAAAAAGGTGACGCCCGCTTCTCTGGGCTGACCTTCGCCCGCGACCAGGATAAACTTGAGATCAAGGTGCGGATGCGTGAAAGCGACGGTTCGATACGCTGGGAGCCGATTCAAATGAAGCGTCACCAGCCGTCAAAACCCAAAAACTAGTCGATTCAACGCTTCCAGGACTCTCAACCGGATGTCTCGACCCTTGTATCCACTGCTGTGCAGGGGAAAATAGCTGCTGGCTCTGATCTGTCTATCTTGCTCTCTCCAGCCCTTCAGGAGGTGTCATGAAGGTACTGAAGCAACTCCTCTGCGCTCTCGTCATCGCGATGATCCACGTTCCGTTGCTGGCCCAGAACCCGGCAATCCTGCACAGCATCTCCAGTCCTCTCGATGATCATCACTACCTGTTACTCGATGCCACAAACTGGACCGAGGCGGAAGCTCAGGCCAACGCCTGGGGTGCCAATCTGGTGGCTGTCGGCGACCAGGCCGAGATGGATTTCATCCATGACAACTTCAGTGCCTTTCAGGGTACCGGTCGACGACTGTGGCTCGGACTCAATGACATCGCCATCGAAGGAATATTCGAGTGGAGCAACGGAGAGCCGGTGGTCTACACCGACTGGAACGCCGGCGAACCCAACAACTCAGGCAACGAAGACATGGGCCACACCCTGGAGGCTTCCCCCTACCTGTGGAACGACATCAATGAAGGAACCAACCCCGTTGCCACCTACGGTGTCGTTGAGCTGGAGGCGTGCGGTTTCGAAGCACCCGATGCGATCGTCAGTTCATCTGTGGGATCCGATATCCTGCTGGAGTTCGATAACAACGGCCCCTACACCGACACCTTCGACATCTGGCGCGATGGCCAGTTCTACCAGAGCATCGCCGATCCGGCAGCCACAAGCTGGACCGACACCGATGTGTGCCAGGGTCTCTACCAGTACATCATCGTCGTCTCCGACGGAGCCTGCTTCGACTTCACTGAATTTATCCAGGTCTCCCATGGATTTGACATCTACCCCAGCAGCGATCCGCCGCTTCCCATCCCCAACAGCAACCCCATCGGGGTCACCTCGAATATCAATGTCACAGATACCTACCTCATCCAGGATATCGATGTAGAAGTGCACATCTCCCACACATGGACCCGGGAGGTGGCGATTGACATCACCAGTCCGGCCGTCATCACCGTCACCCTCAAGGATTACATTGCTGGCTCTCCCAGTGACGTGAACCATATCCACACCGTCTTCGATGATCAGGGGATCCCCTTCGACGAGAATCAGATTCCGCTCGACATTCACATGCAACCGCAGGGACCTGGCGCCCTGGTTGACTTCGCAGGCCTTCCCATCGATGGGGACTGGAGACTGACGGTCACCGATAACGAGGGAGCCGAATTCGGAGATCTCCTGGGATGGTCTTTGCATCACCGCGATGGTCCTCCGTGTCAACTCACACCTCCCATCTCGTTCAGTTCCTCGAGCACCGGTCCTGAAGTCACTCTCACCTGGGATCTAAACGGCAACTTCTACACCAGCATCGATGTGCTGAGAAACGGCCAACTGGCAGAGACCATCGATGGAGGTGACCAGCAGTGGAGCGAGGTGGTCCAGAGCGGACCCTCCTATTACACGTATCAACTGCGCTGCTGGGATAACGTCACGACTCCTTGCTGCGTGGTCGAAAGCGATCCCATCGGTGCACTGGTCAATGCGGTCGATGTGGTGTGGGCCGCCGAGGGCAGCGGCGGCGACATCGATTCTGCCACGGCCATCGCCGATGCTCTGGTGCTCAACGGACTCACCCCGGCGGTGATGCCAGAGATTCTTTCCTGTGATTGCCTACTGTCGTCACCGGAGTTGCAACGAGTGTGGGTGGCTTCCGGGACCTACCCCGATTACCACTGCTTCACCACCGCCGAGGGACAATTGCTGGCCGATCTGATCGCCAACGGTATCGATGTCTATGTCGAGGGTGGCGATGTGTGGGGCTTCTGCCCGCAGACCACCTTCGCAGGCTGGGACGGCATCGCTGACGGCGTTGTCGACGGAGATGATTCGTTGCTCGATTTGATTGGAATGTCTTACAACATCCTCAACCTGACCGGAATGGATGCCGACTACAACCACGACCAGGTCGGCAGTGAATGGACCGATCAACTGGTTTCTGCCGATCCGCTGACACCGGATCTGGCGGGGATTAACAGCGGTGCCATCTGGCAACAATTGGGAATCGGCTATAGCACCGGAAATTTCTACGCCACCGACGATCCGTACGGCGATGTGATCGCGCAATCATGGGAATTCGGCGGCTATAGCGGTGAACAGGGTGTCTTGATGGGACTTTATCTGGAAGCGCTCGGAGCCACCGGTGGTCCGCCACAGGAGATCTTCCGGCGCGGTGATGCTAACCTCGATGGTGGCTTCAACATCGCTGACGAGATCTACCTGCTCTCAGCTCTGTTCTCCGGTGGCCCTGGGTGTCAATGCTTGGACTCCTGCGACCAGAACGATGACGGCGGCGTCAACATCGCCGACGCGATCTACGGCCTGGCGGCTCTCTTCTCTGGTGGACCAACTCCTCCAGATCCAGGATCGAACACCTGTGGCGAAGACCCGACCGATGACACTCTGGACTGCGCCGAGTACGAGGTCTGTTCCTAGAGAGAAAGGTTTCAGCTGATGCAAAATTGGATCCTCAAGACGACTCTACTGGTGTCGATGTTGTACTGTGGAAGCAGCGCTGTTGTCGGGCAGGTCATCCTACACACCGACGACCAGGCCTCCTCCGGCAGCAATACTGCTCACAACACGGTCCGAGATAGCAACGGCAACCTGTTCGTACTGTCACTGGAGCGGACACCAAACGGTGAGATGCCATTGATTGTCCAGAGATCCACCGATGGGGGCTCCACCTGGACCACGCTTCCGCAAAACCTCAACGATTCCGACAGTGGTCTGATCGATCCCGATCCAGCCAGTCACTGTTCGATGGCCATCGATGACCAGGGAATCCTCCATGTCCTGTGGGGACGCTACACCTACCCATCCTATTTCCGCCAGTTCTACCGTCGCTACGATCCTGTCACTGGTTTTCGCTCCGACATCGTCGAGATCAGCACCGTGACCGGTGCTCCCCTCAACTCACGAACCTCGGCGATGGACATCCTCATCGATGGCGACAACACGGTGTGGATCGCCGGTCACCATCCATCCAGCTGGGTCGATCACCTGCTACGAAGCGATCAGCCCTACGCCGCCGATGACGCGTTCACCGATCAGGGTTCCATCAGCCCCGCCAACAGTGCCCAGAATACGAGACTTGCGGTCGATACCGGCGGTCGGATTCATTGCACCTTCTACCGCAACACCGGTGAAGGGCAGTACGAACACCGCATCTACGATCCTGAGACCGGAGCCTGGCAACTGGACACCTTCGTGCTGGGCAACACCGACGGCACCAACGATTACTTCGGCTGGGTCTCGGCAGATAGCCTTGGTTCGATTCACTGTGCCTACGTCGTCGATGCGGTCACCTCGTCACCGCTGTGGAGTTTCCGCTACCGGAGCTGGGACGAGTTCAACGGCTGGAGTGATGAAACGATCCTGTTTGAAGCCACCACTGCCCAGTACACCAACATCTCCAGCTACAAGATCTTCAACCTCGGTTGTGACGAGAGCACCGGAACGGTGTATGCCGTCTATCGCGATCTTTCCGCCGGAGGAGAACTGGTACTGGCAGAAAAGAGCACAACATCCCCTGACTTCAACATTTCACAGCAGCTACAGCCGCCCAACCTCGGAGAAAACACCTACACCTTCCCGACACTGCGCGGCACCCTCTATCCCGCTTTCAACAACACCAGTCACGGCATCGATCTCACCTACCAGTGGCGTGAGTTTCCGGGGATTCCCCCCTACTCACTGGTCTACCACGACGCATCGGTCGGCTCGGTGATTCGCTTCGTCCGCGGAGATACTAACCAGGATGGAAGTTATAACATCGCCGACATGGTGTTCGGTCTCAACGCGCTGTTCCTGCCGGGAGGAGTCACCCCCCAATGCATCGAGAGCTGCGACCTCAATGACGACGGTGGTTTCAACATCGCCGACATGGTGTTCGGGTTGGCTTCTCTGTTCGTGCCGGGATCGCCGCCACCGGCAGCGCCCTACCCCGGTTGTGGACCGGATCCGCTCGGTGGCACTCTCGATTGCCCCGCCAGCAGTCCCGCTTGCCCCTGACAGACAGGGTCTATCGCAGCTAGTCGTCTGAATGCAGCTTCAGGGCTCGCTTGAGTCCAGCGATGTTCTTGTAATCGTCCCAGTAGCGATAAAGAACCCTGTGATTCGGGTCGATGATGACCAGATCGCCAGGCCAGGCGGCGTCGTACTCTTTGACGACGTCAATTTGATTGCGCCCATCGATCTTGACCCGGATGAANCCATCGACCAGTTTTTTGATCTCCTCATCTTCGGCCAGAAGCTTGTTGATCCGCTCTGATTGGGTGCAACCCTCCGCTTCGATGAAAACCAACCGGTTACCCCAGGTCCATTGCGATTCATCGAGTCCCTTGTCGAAATCGAGCCAGTGGATCGGTGGCGGAGGTGGATCGATGCCCGCTTTTTTCAGCAAGTCATCGAGCCACTGGCGGTTGGAACCCGGGTCCGATAGGTCCCTCGGCAGAATTCCCTCCCACAGTACCTTGCCCTGAGAATCGAGAAAGAAAGCCGAGGGGTAGTAGGGCACGCCGTGGCGCTTCTGGTTGGCGATGCCATCGGCCAGCACCGGGAAGGTGACCTTGTTCTTGTCGATGAGTCGCTGTGCCGGTTTTGAATTTTTGGAACTGTAGGTGAAGATGGTGATGATCGATAGATATTCGGGACTCAGTTCTCGATGCCACCTGACCAGGCTCGGCAATACTGGGACGCACGACTCTCAGCCTGGCACCGTATAAACAATCAGCAGCGGTTTCCCGCGCAGATGCGCCAATCGGAGGTTTTGCTCGCTATTGAACCAGCGACCGCCCTCCTCGACCACCAACTCCGGCAACTCCTTTCCAAGGTGTGAAACGCGAACGGTCTCGCGCTCCTGCTCCTGTGCAGATAGCTGCTCCGGAATCAGCGTCGAGGAGAGGGAAAGGGCGGCCACCAGTATCCATGATGTTTGCATGACCAATGATCCCTCCTTGCCTATCGGACGAATTCACCTGTCCGGATGTTCCTGAAATCGACAAAAAAAGTGGCCCCGAGGAAAACCCCGGGGCCACTCCTCACTCGTTTCCGGACTTCAATTAGAAGCTGTTTTGTACTTCTACCTGCTCGTTACCGGTCGCCCTGCTGGAACTGCCGATGGAAGCGGCCGGGACATTTCCAAAACGCTTGTGCAGGTTAAAGAACACCAGGGCCAGCGGAATCGCCAGCGCAGCGATCCAGCGAAATGACATCCGGCCGGCAAATAAACTGGCCGATTTCACAACATTTTCTGCATCGGCCCCAGCCACTCCCTGAGCGATCAATCCAGCCTGGATCTGGGCATCTATCGCTGCTGGCGGGTTGCCGTCGGCGTCATTTTCGGTGACTAGCTCGAACGGCAGCGACGTCCAACCCTGTCCCTCGTTGACTTGAGCGATCAGGTAATTGTCCTGAATCGCTCCGATGGCGGGCAAGGCGACGTAGCCGGCCACCAACATACCGACGCCACCCATCAGGCATAATCCCAGTGCACCACTATTGGGGATCCGCTCTGACACGAATCCGAGCATGGTGGGCCAGAAGAAGCAGATTCCAGCGAAAAAGACGGTCGCGGTCAAAAATACCGCGTTGAGAGTAGTGGCGTAGGTCATGGCGAACAGCCCAATCCCACCCACAACCGCGGAACCAAAGAGTAATCCTGTCGGCGAAAAGCGGTGTACGAATCCCCCTGCGAAGTAACGCAGAATCGCCATCAGTGCCGCACCGTAGACCAACACCAGGATCCCGCCGTTGGTAATATCCGCATCTGCCAGCACGTCTTTCATACTAGCAGCCATCCAACGACCAGGTCCGATCTCGAGTGTGGCGGTCAATCCCATGCAACAAAGCAACAAGATGAAGAGTGGCGAACTTACTGCGCTTTTCACTTCTTCGTCGGAGACTCTGGACTGAACCCGCTCAGTCTGTGGGATCTCCTGTCCCAAGAACATGAATCCGTAGATCAGCGTCGGAACCAAAATCAGAGCCAGCTTCGCCTGCAATGCCGACAAACCGAAGAGAGTCCAGTCCGTCGCTAAAGCACCACTGGCAACGGCCGCATCAACAGCGCCACTGACCCAGAAGCCAAACAGGCCACCAACGATGATGCCGACCGGCCAGAAAACGTGGAACTGATTCAGTTTGGTGGTCTTGTTATCGGAGTACATGGTCGCCACCAAAGGATTGCAACCAGCTTCAACACACCCGTTACCGAGTGCAATGAAGGAGGCTCCGACGATCAACTGAATGTAACTACCTGAGTACATCATCAAGATGACACCCGCGATATGGCATACGAATGCAGACTTGAGCGAAACCGCAATACCGATCTTTTCGATCACCGGTCCCAGCAGGATGATGGATATGAAAAAACCACCCAGAGCTGAACCGAGTACCCAACCGCTTTGGGTATTGGTGAGCCCGTATTCTGCCTTGATATCNNNGATACCCTCGGTGATCACACCGAAGGCGATCGAGGTCGAAATCAGCGCAATGCAGCAGGCCCAAAACAGGCGTGCCTTACGATCCTCATCAAGCACTTGAGTCATGAATGTCCCCCTTATTCCCCATGATTTCTGCGGCACAGAGCCACTGGCCACGGCGATAGTGGTACAAAATATGTCCTATCTGTCAATCGGCCAGTTGTTCACAGAATCAAAAAATAACAAACGGAATGTGTTTGTAATCTATTTTGTTAATACTTACAATCCGTGCGGGTCGGGAATTATTCCTGGCGAGGGAACCGCGACCCTAAAGATTGAGTTCTTCATCTCTATCTTCCCGCGCACGGCTGTACCCAGCCGTGCGCGCTCTATTTTATACTCGAATCGGTCAATAGACGGCGCCAGGCGGCTGTTTCCGCAGTTGGGGTGTGTTGACGACCCAGCCTTCTGGAGCCCGTTTCCAGGCGGCTCTTGAAGCCACCGTCCTCCACCCAGCGCAAGATGTGGTTCGCCAGCTGCCGTGCATCTCCGCGTCGAAACAGACCCGGATGGTCATCGCCCAGTAATCCAAGATTTCCTGGCGCGTCACTGGCCAGAATCGGGATTCCAGCCACCAGAGCCTCGCTGATCACGTTGGCCCCCCCCTCTTCCAGCGATGGATGAATCAGCAGATGAGAGCTGGCGAGGTAGCGTCGAAGTCTGGTGCGATCAACAGTACCAAGCCAGCACCAGCGCGGCTCGCGCTGTGCCGCACGCTCTGCTCGACGTTGCCACCCTTTGGACAGAGCCCCACCTAGATGCACCACTTCGATCGGGCGTCCATCGGAGAGTTGCTGCGGTAAATACTTCAGAGCCTGCACGGGCAACAGCGGATCCTTGACGTCGCGTAGGTAACCGATGACGAGCAATCGCAACCTCGACTGAATCGGCTTCCGTCCGCCGGCAAGCGGTAAGGCGGACTGAGGAATGAAGTGAACACCGCGTCCTTTTGATCGCAGAAGATCGGCCGGTAAGTACCGTTCTGCGTGTCGATGCAAGGCCACCCACTGATCGGCAGCCTCCAAACTCTCCACAACTCGTCGGCCGGCAGCCCCTCCTGCTGGAAGTTGTTGATGTAAATCAGTACCACTCAGAGCCAAGACCACAGCAGCCGATGCATCCCGTCGTTTCCATCGCCTGATGGCTCGGTGGCTATGCCCTGCATGAAGAGCGATCAACAGATCCCCGCCGGGTAATGGACCTGCTTTCGGATCGCGTACTCGGTGCACGATGACCCGATGCCGCAGTTTGCGCAGTATTGCTGCCCAGCGCTTCACCGTCGAGAAATTGCCGGCGCGTAATTGCGATGGACTGGGATCGGTGAGAACGATCCTCACCTAGACGCTGGCCGCCCGTGGATCTACCGCCGCACTTCTGCCTGAAGCGATCCCTCGAGCACTGTCACTGATGAAATTGGCAATCTCACGAACTTCAGCCACCTGGCTCTGCTCGAGCAGTTGGCTCGCTTCCGGGATGGTCCGGCCGCTGCGATAGAGAACCCGATGGGCATCCTGGACGCTCCGTCGCAAGTCGGGATGAAAACCAGCACGTCGCAATCCGACCACGTTGACTCCCCGGATGGTCGCCCGATCTCCGGTCGAAAGCATGAAGGGAGGGATATCCTGAACCGCCACCGCCGCCCCACCGAGCATCACTAACCGACCGATGCGGCAAAACTGATGCACCAGGGTGTTGGCCGACAGAAACGCACCGGCTCCGATCTCGGCATGACCCGCCAGGGAGCAATGATTGGCCATCAGGACTCCATCGCCCACGTCACAATCGTGCGCTACATGGGCCCCGACCATCAGCAAACAGTCGTCGCCAACCCGNGTGTCACTACCGGGCTTGGAAGCTCGATGCACCGAAACATACTCACGCAGGATGGTCCGCTCGCCGATCACCACACGGCTCGGTTCTCTGGCCCAGGTCACATCCTGTGGATCGTGCCCCACCACCGCATGCATGTGGATTTCGGAATCACAGCCGATCTGAGTACCAGGACCGATGTAAGCATGGCCAAAAACCTTGCAACCGGAGTGAAGGACCGCCCCTGATTCGATGATGGCGAAAGGACCCACCGTCACATCGGGAGCCAGCTGTGCCTCGGAATGAATCACGGCTGTCTTGTGGATCGGCATCTATCCTCCTGCCACGAGATCGGTATCCCTGTACAGGTTACATCGGGGTCGTGGAGAGGAAAGAAGTGGTTCAGTGTTCCAGCGGAGCGGGTGTTCTGGTCGCCCTCTGCTCGATCTTGATGCGCAATTCTTCCGGTATCTGCTGGAAATCTTCCCACAGCCACTGCCAACCGGTACGGATGCGAATCAGGTAGTCATCGCTGGAGAGGGGATCGAGGCCGCTGTCGCGATCCAGGATGTCGCGAAGAGCCAGATCCGCGATGTGGTANACCTTCAGTTCTCCCTCGATCAGATCTGGAAATCCAGGATACGTACCTTCGAGCCTCACGTCGCGTTCATCCCGAAGCGCTTCGAGCAGATGGGGAGCCGCNCGGGCGCCGAGCTGGACGATCTCATCCTGAATCTGATTGNAAAAACGTCCATCGAGAGGATCGGTCAGGGCATCGAGCAATCCTCGTACTTCCGGATCCCCCAGGATCTCGCCCCTCAGTAGATTTTCAGCCACGATGGTCGCGGATCTTCTGCGGATATCCCGCTGCGCCAGTTCCATCTGGGTACGGCCATTCATCAACGGTTCAGGGAAGGAGAGATCTTGAACTACTTCACCTCCTGAAGATCGTGAGATCAGGTGTCCAGCAAACTTTCCGTGATACTGGTGCTCCAGATGCTGTTCCTGATCCTGGAATTCAAAGGTCAGATCCTGAAAGTAATCGCAGGTCATGGTGCCCACGACGACGTAATCCGCCTGATCCCGCGCCACCAGTTGAAAACCATGCATGCTGAGAGAACGTTCCAGCAGAAGCTTTGTGATATTGAACTCGGTACTGGCGCCATCGAGGATCTCCTCGATCTCGACATGGGCAGTACCTCGCATCAGGGCGTGGACCTCCTGAACCTCCTGAACCTGCTGTGACGTGCTGTCACAAGCCGACAGGCAAATCAGACAACCCAGAAGCAGGAAACAACTCACCCGCCGCGAAAGATCTGATGCCGCAGTAGTGAATCTCGTTTTCATCAAAGAGATCTCCCNGTTCCGGGTACTGGTACTCATCTCGGAAAAGAGTCAGACTGCCAGTACCCAGCCGCCTAACCTTAACCGTCAAGATACACCCTCTGGAGGTCGATGACTCGCGGAACCATCCCCTTTCTCAAGGCTCATGGTGCTGGAAATGACTTTCTGGTACTCGATGAACAAGAGAGTCCTGTACCCACCGACCTTTCAAAATTCGCCCCACAACTGTGCTGTCGCAGGACCGGGATCGGTGGCGATGGGATTCTGGTGATTCGCCGAGGACACCGCCTTCCGGCGATGGAATGCTGGAATGCCGATGGCAGTCGGGCCGAAGCGTGTGGCAACGGGCTTCGGGTGCTCTCTCTCATCCTCTCTGGAGGTCGGGAGGGAGAGACCTGGATCGAAACCGATGCAGGAGAAGTTCGGGTCCAACAACTGCAATCTGATGGAGAGTTCGTTGCGGAGGCTTGCCTTGGATTACCTCACGTCGACGAACCTCTCAGCCTCTCAGCGGCGGACTCTACTCTACAAACCATCCCGGTAAACATCGGTAATCCCCACCTCGTGGTTCCGCTCGACCCCGAGGGGAAACCGGATCCTGTCCGTAGGTTTGGACCGGCGCTGGAGTATGCAGTGCCGGCCAGAGCGAACGTCGGATTCGTTCGCATCGATGCACCCGATCAATTGCTCCTTCGTGTTTGGGAACGAGGCTGCGGAGAAACGCTCGCCTGCGGCACCGGAGCGGCCGCGGCTTTTGCAGCATTGCACCGCCGTGGAGTGATCGCCGATGCGATCACGGTGAAGATGCCCGGCGGGATCTTGCGAGTACGAACTGACGAGCAGGGTGGGATTCATGTCCAGGGGCCCGCAAAGATCTCGTTTCGCGGCCAGCTGTCACTGTCGGAGCAGCATCGAATGCTGAATATTTCGCCCTAGACGATCTCGACACCTGTACCGGGCACGATCTCGCCGATGACCTGGGCCTGCTCTCCGGCAGCCTCAAGAATGGCAACCACAGACTCCGCCTGCTCTACAGCAGCCACGACCACCATGCCGATGCCCTGATTGAAGACACGATCCATCTCGGATGGCACCACCTGACCGCGCTGCTCGATCAACGAGAAGATGCTCTGTCGCTGCCATTGATTCCGCACCAGTCGCGCCGACATTCCGTCAGGAAGTACCCGGGGGATGTTCTCGATGAGACCTCCACCGGTAATATGCGAGATGGCGTGAATCTCTGCTCCCAGCTGTTCGATCACGGTCAAAAGGGGTTTTACATAGATCCTGGTCGGTTCCAGCAGCACCTCACCGAGGGTNGCACCAAAGCCACCGGGATCCTGGTCGATGGGCAAGGCATCTGGACCTTCGAGCAGAGCTTTTCGTACCAGTGAAAATCCGTTGGAATGGACACCACTCGAGGAGATCCCGATGACAGCATCTCCAGCGACAACAGCGGAACCATCGATGATGGCATCTCGCTCCACCACTCCGACCGAGAAACCGGCCAGATCAAACTCATCGGTACTGTAAAATCCTGGCATCTCGGCGGTCTCACCGCCGAGCAGGGCACAGCCACTTCGACGACACCCTTCTGCGATCCCTTCCACCACCTGAGCAATCCGTTCGGGAGCGATCTTGCTGGTCGCCACGTAGTCGAGGAAGAACAGCGGTCGGGCACCCCCAACCACCAGGTCATTGACGCACATCGCCACCAAGTCAATGCCCACGGTATCAAAGACACCACTGGCGAATGCGACCTTCAGTTTGGTACCAACCCCATCAGTAGCCCCCACCAGAATCGGATCTCGAAGTTCTTTTCCGAATAGACCGCCATCACTATCGAGCAACCGGAAGAAGCCCCCGAAAGCACCGTGAGATCCACTCAGAACTCGATCGTCNTGAGTCGAGACCACAGCCTCGTGGATGCGTTGAACCACGGCATTACCCGCATCGATGTCCACTCCGGCATCTCGATAGGTCAGCCCCCTGGTTATTGGTTCGACCGGTGTCTCATCCACCATGGACGGCTTCCTCTCTCTGAACTTCCCACAGCCACTTTTCATCTAAATCGAAGCGTCTCAGACGACGCCGACTTCTTCGCGCTCGTGAATCATCACCGAGGCAACGGGAAACCTGCCAGTCGAGAAACAGCAAATCGATATCGCGATCATCGTTAACCAGGCCGCTATCGAGTGCGATACGGGCTCTTTGCATCCGACCCCGAAGATAGCAACGCTGGGCGTCATCCAGAGCTCGTTCGACCCTTTCACGAATCCAGCGTCGGCGCGTCGGAGAGGTNATTCGATGAGTCCACACGACACTGATCAAGGTGCTAACCGTCCCGAGTACCACTCCGATCAGTTGGGTCTGTACTCGATCGGGTCCGGCCCAGACGGTCGACCCGACCAGGAACAACACCCAACCGGTTCCACCGAAAAACAACAGCGCCAGCCCCCTCTGGACCCTCCCCAGCAGGATTGGGCCGATTCCAGGAATCAAAGATAGGATCAGCAGAAAGATACGCAAAGTTGTCCCTTCCAGCTTCTCTCCTGCACCATGCTCCCCTGCAGTGTATCGCGCCAGCAGGCACGCAGAAGGGATCCCTTGCCTGAAACCCGACGAGCAGACAACCTGTCGTCATGAATCGAGACCACACCCCTACCCCCGATCACGGCACCCTCCGCGCCCTCGATGCAGCGTTCAATCGGCTCGTGGAGGCGCTGCGAGTGGTCGAAGATCAGCTTCGATTCCGTCACCATCGTGGTGTCATCAGCGGCCGCTGGCAATCGCTTCGCCGATCTGTTGGACAATTACGTGGCCGGGTCGAGGACTCGGTGGGCCCGCTGGTCGCTTACCGGGATGTGGTAGGAGATCGATTACGAGTCGCCCCTGGCAGTGGAAAACATCGCGAACACGAATCGCTGATGTCCGCCAACGTTTCCAGGGCCCGGGAAGCCAGCCGATCCATCGAAGAGATGATTCGTCTGCTACTGCCTGGCCTGCTGGAAACTGCCCAGGCGATTCGATACGACATTTACCAGTTAGAAGCGATCACGTCCGGTTTGGACCTCCGGGGAGCTCACCTGGAAGGGCGCGATCTTTACCTGCTGGTGACCGAACACCTCTGTCACGGAGACATTCTTGAAACCACCATCGCTGCCATCGATGGCGGTGTACAGATCGTTCAACTGCGAGAAAAGGACCTTCCACAGTCCCACATCCTCGAAAGNGCCCGTCAACTTCGTGACATCACCGAGCAACGTGACACTCTGCTCATCATCAACGACTCCGTCGAGATCGCTTTCCTCAGTGGTGCCGATGGAGTGCATCTGGGACAACAAGACATCGCTCCCCACGAAGCCCGTCGCATCCTCGGTCCCGGGGCTATCATCGGCCTATCGACCCACGGACCCGATCAGGCTGCCGTAGCCGCCTCCAGTGGAGCTGACTACATCGGAGTCGGTCCCATCTACGAAACTGCCACCAAGCGGCATCGTCAGGCAGTCGGAATCGAATACATCCAGCAAGCTCGCGAAGTCTGCGAACTGCCTGGATATGCGATCGGACATGTCGATTCCGATACCATCGACGAGGTACTGGCAGCGGGAGCGGAACGAATTGCGGTCTGCACCGGCATCATCAGTCAGCCCGATCCAGCAGCGGCCGCTCGCCTTCTGAGCGATAAACTGGCCCAGCAACGATCTCGGGAGGTCGTCGATGACACCAGCGGAAGCTGAGCCGACCCGACCTTCCCCACTCAGAAGACTCTACGATCTGGTGCTGGCCGAAGCGGAGACGAAACGAGGACCGGCGGTGCTAGCGGTAGTCTCCTTCACGGAGTCGAGTTTTTTTCCGATTCCACCAGACCCGCTACTGATCGCCCTGGGAATTGGTTCTCCTCGCCGCGCCATCCCGCTGGCACTGCTGACGACCGTCATGTCAGTACTGGGCGGGATCCTTGGATACGTCATCGGCGCCTGGATGATGGAGAGCATTGGCCATTCGATCATCTCCTTCTTCCATGCTGAACAACGATTCGACCAGCTGGTGGGTCAATTCAAAGAGATCGGTTTTCTGGCGATCCTCGCTGCTGCCCTCACTCCGATCCCGTACAAGGTCTTCACCATCGCTGCNGGATTTGCAGGGATACCGATCACCGTGTTCATCGCAGCGAGTCTCATCGGAAGGGGAGCGCGATTTCTCGCCGAGGGGATCCTGATTCGTCTCTACGGAGCTCGCATCCAGGAGTTCATCGATCGTTGGTTTGGCCTCGTCACGATCCTGGCGGTAATCCTCGGGATACTCGGATTCCTGGCACTCGGTAGCTTCTGAAACTCACGTTTTCGTACCCTGCCGACCATCAGTCACCGACGTAGCGCATCACTNAGTTGCTGAAGCANCACCTCTGCAGCCACATCCTCCCCGGTCAGNATTTTGACCTCAAGAGGAGCTCCCACCTGAGCGCGAGCAGCTGCTTCTTGTTGCCAGGCGACCCCGTTCTCCTCGCTGACGATGACCCGCAGCCCCGGACCCGGATGTTCTTCCCCGTCTGGTGGAGGATCGGGCAACCCTTCCATCGCAAACCAACCGGGGGGACCTTCGATGTGAGCGATCGCCAGCGGCCAATCCCGATCACCGATGGCAACCGAGGCCAACGCCTCGGCTCCGGCCCCACTGCCAGCGAGAACCACCTGGTCAGTTCGCAACGTTCGCTGGACCAGTAGTCGCTCCCGTAATCGGTCGAGACCAAAGGCCAGGGTTGCGAGATCCTCATCTCGATGATCCTCGGAAATCCAGGCCCCTCCAGCTCCGGCGGAATACATCGGCTCGACTACCACCAGACATGGATCCTCTCCCAGTTGCTCGCGTAGTCTTTTCAACTCAGCCGCCGGTGCACTGTCTTCAGCGGGTAACCAGATGAGCAACGGAGCGGCACCGACGCTGCGGGCAGGAGCATCGATGACATAGCGGAGAGTCCTCGGCAGGTAGATCGCAAGGCTTCCAGAGTTCTGGCCCCGAGAGATCAACTCGGTATGCACGATCCAGTCTGCACGGGGATCATTCGCTTCCACCGTTACCGTTTGCAGATCGAAGGAAGGAGTGATTTGCACCGTCGCTAAATCCGTATCGGGCCGTCGTAACAGCACCTGACGCACGACCCCGTCTTGTTCCAGGCTGTGAAATCCACCGTTGATGTGAATCACTACCGAATCTGGGTATTGCTCCAGCGCTTTCACCACCGATTCACCCATGGTGTTATCCCACAGGCTCTGTACCTTCTCGAGACGTTGCTCCTTAGTCGCTCCCGGAGTCACGTGACCATGCCCCCGCACCGTTCGGTCGTATCGTTGCCAGTATCGTTCCGTGTTGGGAAGCAACTCCTGGGCGATGGTCGCCCGCATGGTGGCATCGAGCGCAGATAGGCCGCCGCCGAAAGCCACCTTGCGCCAGACCTCAGCAGGAACATTGGCGGCAATCACCGGCACACCTTGCTGCTTCGCCCACTCCAGAATGGGGCGATAACCGGTCTCATAGTTGTTCCAGGGATTNGATTGGTCGAGAAAGCTGTCTTCATCGATGGCTCCGGAAAGATAGTCATCGACGACAGCCTGACGATCCCGACCAAACATCTCCAGAGAGACCACCGCGTCTCGGCCCGCCTCTTGAATCCCCTCCAGCACCGCCAGCTCCAGTCGATGGGTCACGTCATCGAGGTGAGTTTCACCGAGAAACACAACCTCTCGCGTCGACAGGTCCTTGATCATGCGATCAACAGTGGATGGTTCACCCCGATCAGCGGAATGCACCCGGGCATGCTGGTCGAGGGGATGGCTGCCGGAACGGATCCAGGACAGTCCCTGACAGCCAGGCAACTGGATGAGAACTGTCAGTGTCAGAAAAATCGTCGTACTTCTCTTCATCGGCACCACTCCTCGATCCAGACCGCAGCCTCATTCAAATTCTCGACCCAGGCATCCGCCTCCAAGCCTTCGGTCAGGGGGGGATCCCCTCGACCGGTGCGGACCCGAACACGCGCCATCCCGAGACGCTGGGCTGCCTCGATGTCGCAGCTGGAATCTCCCACCATCACGGATCGATCAAGATCTATGCCATGGTCCCTGGCGGCTCGAAGAAACATACCCGGACCCGGTTTCCGACACTCGCAACCTGCATCGGGAAGATGAGGGCAGTATTCCACCGAAGCGATGGAAGCACCCCAGTCACTGCAATCCTCGATCAGTTGTTGATGGATCGACTGAACCTGTTCCTCGCTGGTCCACCCCCTGCCGATGGCAGACTGGTTGGTCACCACGACGATTGGATATCCGAGACAGCCGAGACGCTCCATCGCCTCGGCAGTGAACTCATAATATTGAAACTGTTCAATGGTTCGGACCGAATCGATGAGGAAGTGATTGAGGACCCCATCACGATCAAGAAATAGGCCGGGTACGCCGCTCAAGTTGCCGGTCGCCCCGTCGCTCGCTCGGCCAGGACGCTTCGAACAGCGACCCGAAAGCCGTGGATGATCATGTGAGTCATTACCATGTGCGCATCCTGCGCCGGTTGCATTTCTGCCACCTCGACATGAAGAGGAAGATCGACAATTTGACGCAATTTACCCCCATCAAATCCAGTCATCGCTGCAGTCTGGCAGCCGATCCCCCGCGCTCTCTCTATCGCCGCCACCAGATTAGGGGAATTGCCGGAACCGCTCATCGTCAGCACCAGATCTCCGGGACGAGCCCACTGCTGTACCTGCTCCGCGAAGATCGATTCGAAATCGATGTCGTTGCCCAGAGCCGTGATGATGGAGGGGCTATCGTTCAGACTGATAACCCGCAGTCGTTTCGACTCCGAAAAGGGAATTGCATAGGTAGCCAGATCCTCCGCCAGATGAGAGGCGGTGGCAGCACTGCCTCCATTGCCGAACACGATCAGCTGACGGTCATCGCGCCAGGCATCGATCACCTTTTCCGTGAACAGGGCTACCGACTCCTGGTCGATCTGGCCCAACGCCTGCTGGCTGCTGTCGAGGTAGTGGCTCAGTTCGTCACGGAACGATTCCCGCTTCAGTCCCTCGACGATAAAATCACTGGCTGACAAAGCACCTCCAAACACCCATTTCCACTGCCGTGGAGGATACATCCTCAGATCCTCCGGGACAGCCCGACGGAACCTTCAAGTTATCGAGTTCTCGCCACTACGCCGACCTATGATCCAGGGTAGGATCTCGCATACCCGTGCCGATACGGGCTGGAAGGCCTTCACTTTTGCTCAGCCTCTCCACATCCCTCATCCCCCTCCAGCCGCTCAGCCTCGAGGCGCGGATCCGGTGGATCCTCGAAGGAGAGATCCCCGGTCTGGTCCCGGGACCGGAACTGACCAGCGCTGAGATTCCACTGTTGATCCGAGAGGCCAGTGGTGCCGGGCATTCGGTCACTGCACTGATAGCTCCTGGTAGCGATTCCAGCAGTGGTGATTCTGACCTGCGACAGCCGATCCCTTCGCTATTTGCCATCGAAGAAAATGAACGACGTCACGCAACCCAGTCGTGCCTGCAAGCACTGGCAGCCGCAGAGCAACACGAGATCGGCGTGGTGATCCTCTCCTCAACGAATAATTCTGCCATCGACCAGCACCTGGATCACGAAAAGGTGATCGAGGAGATCGGGGCAAAAAAGAAATCCACTGCGGGTGAGACGGGTGATCCGAAAGTAGCCCGCTGGCACGAAAAGCTACAGCTCGAACAGCAACGCCGTCTAAGTGACTTGACTCGTAAAAAAGCTCCTCACCCGGATCTACAGAGAAAACGGCAAGATTCGCTGTTACGAAGCCTAGATGCGATTCTCGAACAGGCTTCCCGTCGACAGATCCAGGTCGCCCTTCGAGAAACCGCCGAGATCGATGGGTTACCGCAAAGAAACAGCTACGGTGAAATCGATGAGATATTCCGGGGGGCACCGCTCGGACTCATCGCCGATCCTGCCGCAGCAGCGGTTCTAGCACTGCTGAGGGGCCAAGATAGCGTTCCACCACTGCCCGAGGGGCAGCAACTCTCGGGCTTCATTCTGCGCGATTGTATCGGTACTCGTAGCGACGTCCTTCTCGGCGATGGAGACCTCGACGTCGAGATTCAATTTGGTCANTCCNGTGCTGATCTGTTGCGCATCGTCGAAGCACCGCCAGGTACAGAACCCGACAGGATTCGCAAACTGGTTCGATACTGCCGTGAAAAAGGCCTCGATGGAAATCCCCCGCCACAACCGGGAAATCCCTTCCCGATCATCGGAACATCCTGAGAATTTTTGATCGATGAAAGCCCGGGCGGTGATCCAGATTCACTGACCTGATGGCATCGATGGGAACAACCCGGGAGAGGAGAAAAAAAGAGACCCAACCCAGAAGGGGGAAATTAGGGGAATGTTCCGGGCCGGGTCTTCAGGAACTTGTCAGGGCTCGCAAAATGGGAAGAAACNGAGAACCGAATCGATATCCGCGCTGTGCGCGTGGCATCCGGCCCCGCAGGGANAAAAAATAAATTCCGAACACGGAACCTACTCATCCCCTGAATCCCGTTCCACGAGGTTCAAGGGTGGATTGTCCACAGGTAGTCCACGCCCGTCCAGTCCAAAACCACCCTTCTGACAGAGATTTTTTTGGCCCATTGCTGCAAGCACAAGCCCCCCCTATCCTGCGCAAGACCCTGTCAAATAAACACCTAGGACCTATCCTGGGGNTTTGGTGCCACCTCGAACCGCTGAGAGGACTTTCTCCTTGCCAATCTCGAAAGGTCTCAGCGAAGCGCTCACTCGATCTTCATGGATCAGAAAGATGTTCGAGGAAGGAAACCGCCTCAAAAGCATTCATGGACCCGAGGAGGTCTTCGACTTCACTCTGGGGAACCCACATTTGCCTCCTCCGCCCCAATTCATCGAGCGGCTCCAGGATCTGGCCAATGGACCTCAGGAAGAAATCCACCGTTATATGCCAAACGCCGGTTGGCCCGAAGTACGTGAAAAAATTGCCGTAGATCTGATCCGTCGAAACGAATTGCCATGGACCGGATCCAACGTGGTGATGACGGTCGGAGCCGGTGGAGCCTTGAACATTTTACTCAAGACGCTACTGAATCCAGGCGATGAGGTGATCATCCTCAGCCCCTACTTCGTCGAATATATCTTCTACATACAAAACCATGGTGGAATCGCTATCGATTGCCCCACCAACGAAGAATTCTGTCCCGACCCTGAAACATTGTTGTCGAAGGTCACCAATCGCACTCGTGCAGTGATCATCAACAGCCCCAACAATCCCACCGGCCGAGTCTACAACGAAATGGAATTGGATCGCTTCAGTGACGGATTGAGGGAGGCCTCCAGTAGGATTGGCCATCCGATCTATCTCATCTCTGACGAACCGTATCGCAAGATCACCTACGACGACGTGGTCTGTCCGGAAATCGTCACTTTTTACGACGACAGCGTGATTATCACTTCCCACTCCAAAGACCTCGGACTGGCGGGAGATAGAATCGGCTACCTGGCGGTCTCTCCGAGGGCTGCAGACTCCCTGGACGTTATCTCAGGTTGTACTTTTTCCAATCGTACCCTCGGCTTCGTCAACGCTCCCAGCATACTTCAACTGGCGGTCGCAGATTGCCAGGAGGTGACTGTGGACTGCCAGGAATATGGTCGAAATTTGCAAATGCTCAGCGACCAGCTCGATCAGCTCGGTTTCGAGTTCATCCGACCGGGAGGAGCCTTCTTCCTGTTCCCTGCCACCCCGACAGTCGATGATGTCGAGTTTGTACAGCTCGCGATGGAGGAGAATATTCTGGTGGTCCCGGGGAGCGGATTTGGCAGAGCAGGTCACTTCCGACTTTCGTTCGCGATTTCCGAACATATGGTGGCCAAATCTCTGCCAGCCTGGGAGCGACTCGCAGAACGGTGCCCTGCACTCGGACGCGACGAGGAGAGGGCCCTCGATTGAGCATTCTGTGGACGCCAGCGACCGAGGGAGATGGGAAGGCACAGCTCCAGCAACTGCAGAAGATTCTCTCCAGCCCACCGGGCTTCATCCAATCCTTGGCCGATGAAAGCGCACTGGAAGCTGTCGAAGAGATCGCCACTACCATTCCTGCCGATGATTCGATCCTGCTACTGGGAATCGGAGGATCTGCCCTGGGGGCTCAGGCACTGGCCAACGCGCTGGCTCCTGAAACCTCACAACGCCTGACCATCCTCGACAACATCGATGCCGATACGGTGGAGAGGGTCCTTTCGCGACTCGATCTGAGCCAAACCACGATTCTGGTGATCTCAAAATCTGGAGCCACTGCGGAGACCTCGGCACAACTCCTACGGATCATCGCAGCACTCGAGTCAGCGGGTGTAGATTCCGATCAGAAGATCGTCGCCATCACTGACCGCAAAAAGGGACCGCTACGCCAACTTGCCACCGAGAGAAACTGGCGTTCTCTCGAGGTGCCGTCCGATGTCGGGGGGCGATTCTCGGTGCTGACTGCGGTCGGTTGGCTACCGGCCAGCCTGGTTGGCATTGAGATTCGAGAACTGGTCAGCGGAGCCAGGAAGTGTCTCGAGGATCTCCGTCAAGCCGATGAGAATCATGCCCTGATCCAGTGGGCGACCAGTTGGGCCCAGTTTTCCACCAGTCACAAGACCGTGGTTCTGTTTTCCTACCGAGATCGTTTAAGGACCTTCGGCGACTGGTTTGCACAGCTGTGGGCCGAAAGTCTTGGTAAACGTGAGAATCTCTCCGGTGTCGAGGTGTGGGCCGGGTCCACCCCGCTAGTGGCCCGGGGGGTGACTGACCAACACTCCCTGGTGCAACTATTCATGGAAGGCCCCGACGACAAGCAGTACGTATTCCTCGATGCCCCTGTCACGGCGGTGGATCCTCCGATCGAAGCGGCGCTGGCAAATCTGCACCCGGATCTGAATTACCTGGCTGGAAAAAGTCTCGATCAACTTCGTAACGCCGAATGGGAAGGGACGATCGCAGCCCTTCGTGCTGCCGGAAGACCGGTCTCTACCCTCCAGCTGGAGAAACTTGACGCAGCACATATCGGAGCCTTGATGTTGATTTGGAAGATGGCGACGCTGCTGGCGGCAGCTGTGCTAGAGGTCGACCCCTTCGACCAGCCCGGTGTTGAGGCGGGAAAAGCGGTCGCTTTCGCCAAGCTGGGTCGAGAAGGATGGCAAGAAAAAGCAGCCGAGATCATCTCGGGAGCCCGCTCTCCGTCACCGGCTCCTCCGATCAACTGCTAGTGGGCTTCTCTCAGTTTCTTTGCCCGCTCTTACGATCGACCAGGCGGATCCGTGCATTCCACTCATCCGCGGAGATCACGCCCTTCTGAATCAATAGCTCGATGAGGGCCTGTTGAAGCAGTGCGCCATCTTGCGCCCCAACGCTCGGGGATTTTTTCTTCCCTTGCGCTGAAGGAGAAGAGCTGCGCCTCGGATTCGCTGTTTTTGCTGCTCGTGTACTGCGTACTTTTTGCTTTGATTTCATGTCAAACGAAACCTCGGTAGTGAAGAAATCGATGGGTAGAGAGAAACGATCCGCAATACGCCGGATCAGAGCACCGCTGGGCAAACTCTGGCCATCGAGAACGTCCTGGATAGTCTCCGGCATCACGCCAACACCCTTGGCAAGCCCGGGTACGGTCTCGTGATGAGCGTCGATGAGGAAGCGGATCTTTCGAACCACTTCTTTCGATTCTGAAGTCAACTCGTCGACGGTCTTATCTTGCTTCGGCATCGTACCTCCCGAGAGATGTCACTTAAACAGCATCCATCTGCTCTATCGGTTCCCGGGAGGAATCTCTGTAGGATTTTTCTTACCGGTTTGCCAGCAACAGCAATGCATTGAGGAATAGATCCGCGGTTCCACGCCAGAAGGATCGAAACAGCGGATCGCCGGCAAAAAGTACCACCTTACCGCGACCTACCCTTTCCTCGACCAGCCATACCCCCCCCGACAGCGATTTCTGGTTCTTTTCCGAAATGAAACCGCTGACCACGGGCTTCTCTTCGGCAAGAACTCCCACATCTCCGGCATCTCCTGCCAACTCAAAGATCCGGGTACTGCCTATGAAGCCATGAACTCTGGATGACTGTCCAAAAGCAATCGGGTGCTCGGGATCGAGCTCGATCGACACGATGTTGCCCGGTACCTGCTGCAAACGTCGCTCTTCACGCATATCAGCCCGGGTACGCCTCTTCGTTTCGCTCTTTTCTTGTTCCGGAGCCTTCCGTATCTGGTGGGAAACGAGCCCGAGACCCGATTCGCCACACTGGAAAGCACTGCTTCCAAGAGCCAGCAACACGCCTCCCCCACGTACCCAGTCACGCAACGCATCTTTCTGACGATCACCCCAACCCGATCCTCGAACTCCAGAGGGAATCACCAGCACTTCAAATCGATCGAGAGACCTACTCAAATCTGCCGCAGACAGCGTCGTGAATGAGATATCCAGTTCTTGTTCCAGAAAACTCCAGACCGCTCCGTATGAGCCACTCGATACCGAGTCAGAACCCAGCACAGCGATCCTTGCATGAGCCAGTTCCGGGAAGGAACCGGAACCCAGGTCTGGCCCTTCGTCGGTCCAACCACTGGCAGTTCCCTCGAACAATGTTCCAGTCTCCTCGGCAACCCGCAGCACCGTTGCATGTGTGTCTTCCGATGAAACCCAGACCACCAGGGTACCTGCAGGGTAATCCCGACCCTGCAGCTGGATCTTCTCGGTTACCAGATCGACTCTCTCGCCAGCACCCTGGAGAGCCCGGAGGGCTTGAGCCGACGGCACGCCTTCCCAGCGATGGAGATAGGCGACACCGGCTCGCTCTTCGACCCGGCCGACAGGCGCTTCAAGTTCTGAAACAGGGATCAGGATTCCATCGACAGGATTGGCCGCCAGATAGGTGTCGACCCCAAAAGCCATCGGCAGCGACCAGGCCGCCACGTCATAAAAATACGCCTCTTCGGCTTTCGCATCCGGCTCCAGTAGCGCCCTGGCCAGTCGACCCTGGGGTTGATCGAGCGGAACAATCACGGTCCCGGGAGCCAGCTTGACAATCTCCATCTTGGTTCCGTCGTGGCGCATCAATCCTTCCACCACGATCTCGTCCATCGTCTGGACCAGTTCGATTCCTTGAGCCCGGAGTAACTTCAAAAGCGAGAGACGACGATCACCGGAACCGGGAGGGATGATGAACTGCGTGATATCTGTTGCCCGACCGGCGTAGATAGCACCTTCTCGAAAAGCATAAAAATCCTTCTGAAGGCGAACTCGATTTCGGGCAGCACAATCGACAGTCGCCAAACCGGCCACGTGATGATGATGAAGACGGTCTTTCAGGGTCAGAATTGTGCCATTTCGCCGTCGATAGGCCAGCCCCGCGCCTCCTCCCCCTGCCTGCTCGTAGGTCATGCCAATCGAACCGTTGAGGGTCGGCCATGAATCACCGTAGCCCGGGTAAAACAGGTCGAACTGTTCGGCGGTGTAATATCTCCAGCCGAACCGATCAAAGGCTGCTGCGTTCGACAGACCGAACACCTCGCTCCACTCCACTCGATCTTGCGGAATATTGTCATTGATCGGCTTCTCCGGTGGGAAGAAGAAATAAGTGGATTCGGCAGACATCTCATGGAAATCAACATGTACCAGTGGCTGCCATAGTAGGTACTGCTCGATCCGGGCTCGCGTTTCGACCTGGCTCTGCCAGGCCCAGTCCCGGTTCAAATCGAACAAGTAATGATTGCTTCGCCCTGATGGTGAAGGCGGGTCATGCTCTGCAGCTGCTGGATCGGCATTGGCTGGCTGAGCCTGCACCTGCTGGTACCAATGCAGATAGCGTTCAC
This sequence comes from Planctomycetota bacterium, assembly GCA_002711105.1. Lineage (GTDB taxonomy): Bacteria > Planctomycetota > UBA8108 > UBA1146 > UBA1146 > UBA1146. The sequence continues at coordinate 94,197 of PAIH01000031.1, read as the reverse complement.
GACCATCCGGATTGAGCAATGGATCGATGATGACGAGGCAGTTCTCACGAATTTGTCGCATCGTCTCATCGGACCCATCCGCCAGCTGGTGAATCGTTGCCAGCGCGGCCTCAGTTCCTGAGGACTCATCACCGTGTACGTTGTAAGAAAGCCAGACCACCGCCGGAAGTTCTTCCAGTAACTGGTCCAGGTCCAGCTGCTCTCGTTCCTTCAGCCGTCTGGGATCGGCGAGTAATTGTTGCGAGGCTTGAATCTCATCGAGTCGAGCAATATTCGCCTCGGTCGAGATCATCAGCAGCACCAGCTCCCGCCCCTCGGCGCTGCGCCCATATTCCTGGATCCGAACCCTTGAAGACAGCTTCGCAACCTCCTGGCAATAGGCCAACACCTCGTGATGTGGAGTGAAACGATCCCCCAGCGCAACTCCAAACCAATCTCCCGGGGATGGTACCTTTTCCTCAAAGGTGTCGTTGCTGCTGTACGGAAAAGGTGGCTCGCCCGCTGAAACCGGTAGCAACCCGATCCCCAGCAAGCACAACAAGGGCAAAATCAGCTTCAACATCAAACCTCCTGGATCATCTGCTCCGGGGAAGTCATGGTAGTCCCCGATCGCCGACATTCTGCCTTCACAACGATCGTCAGGCTAGGTGCCCCCAACTTCGGTCACAAACAGGAACAGGATTCATAGTGCGCAGGTCCTTCAATGAACTCTCACCTATCGTTTCCCTGGCGGCTCCGATCGTCATCACCCAGCTCGGGACCATGATGATGGGGATGGTCGATATGTGGATGGTAGGTCGAGTCGGCACTTCGGCCCTGGCTGCCGTTGCGCTCGGAGATACCTGGGCATTTGGTACCTTGATCCTCGGACAGGGTCTGATCCAGGGCATGGATCCACTGGTGACACAGGCTCACGGGGCGAAAGACGAAAAAGCGCTGGGACGTACCCTGCAACGAGGGATCTTGCTGGCGCTATTGCTGACTCCGTTATTGACCCTCAGCTGGCAGCTGGCGCAACCGGTGCTGTTGAAGTTAGGTCAGAATGCAAATCTCTGTTCGGTCGCAGCCACCTACGTCCAGGCACAACTGTTCAGCGTGCCAGCGTTGCTCGGTTTTCTGGTGCTGAGGCAATACCTGCAAGGACGCGGATTTGTCAAACCGGCTCTGTGGACCGTCTTGATCGCCAACGTGTTCAACATCGTGTTCAACGAAATCTTCATTTTTGGTGGATACGGAATCCCTGCTCTCGGTGTCGAGGGCGCAGGATACGCCACCGGAGCAAGCCGCTGGTTGATGTTCTTGCTGTTGATCGCCTTTATCATCAGGGGAAAACACCTGACTGCGGGTTGGACACCCTGGAGCCTCCGCAGTTTCTCTATTCGAGCAATGGGAGCCCTGGTCCTGCTCGGACTTCCGATCGCCATCCATTTCGGAGTCGAGGTGTGGACCTTCCAGGCCGCTACATTGATGGCAGGCAGAATCGGTGAGATCGAATTGGCAGCCCATATCGTGGTACTCAAAATCATCTCTTTCACCTTCATGTTTCCGTGGGGAATCAGCGGAGCAGCCACCACCCGGGTCGGCAACTTGCTAGGCGAGGGAGATGTCTCTCAAGCACGAAAAGCAGCCAAGACCTCCATTTTCCTCGGCGCCGCAGTCATGGCAGTGGCAGGAATCATGATCATGGTGCTGCACGGAAACTTGCCCGCCATCTTTACTTCCGATGCGGCAGTTCTCGCCAGTGCCGTCGCTCTGTTACCGATGGCGGCCGGATTCCAGATTTTCGACGGAGTCCAGGCGGTCTCAGCGGGTGTCCTCCGAGGAGCAGGGAAAACGGTGCCGGCAGCCGCGATCGGTATTGTCGGATTCCCGCTGCTGACCCTTCCCCTGGCCTACTATCTGACCTTTGAAAGAGGGCTGGGACTGCCGGGGATCTGGTGGGCCTACCTGATCGGTCTGGTGGTCGCAGCGGTGCTTCTGGCTGGCTGGTTCGCCATCACATCGAAGAACTGGCGACCGATGGAGCGAAGGATTGCTGGAGACTGACCGTGGCAAAAGAAATCGCTCAGTTTCCGCTCGCCAGCGAAAACTGATAGCTCCCCCGAGCCGACTCGACTCGTAATATCATTCCCTGTGGCTTTTTTTCGATCAAAACCCGCAGTCCTGCACTACCGGGTCCTGCAGCACCTGACGGTAGCAGGATCTTGACCCCATCAGCCGCATCCAGTTGAGCCAGCTTGTCATCCAGGGCTGAACGCTGTTGCAGCGCACGGTCTATTCTCTTGCGCAAAGACACTTTCTCACCCTGTTGGGAAGCGGCACCACCCTCGATGCGACGAAGCCTTTTCTGAGATCTCTTCAACGACCGAAGCAGTTCTTCACGAGCTGCAGCGGTTCTTTCGCGGGCAGGATCTTCGAGACGCAACTTTGGCGATCCGTCTTCTGAAGATGTGTACACCAATCGTCTCAGCGGCTCATCTCCCTTGCGGTTCTCGATCGCCCCGATCACACAGTGAACCGGCACAGTAAACTGAGACGGAAAGCGATAGGTGTCGAGGATCCACTCTCCTACTTCTTGCCTCTCCAGTGAAATCTTTTCTCCATCGCAAGAGAGCACCAGAGCCCCCCACTGCAATTGAAGAAACAGCTGGCTGTCATTCCCTCCCTCTACAGTTGCCAGAGTCGCACGGATTCTCTCTCCCGGCCGATCAAGAATCCCTCGCACCATCGGAATTCGCAGGACCGGTCCACCGCTAAGGGGTTGAGCAAGAAGATGTTGGTTAGACCGATGATCAACCTCGATGGAAAGCATATGTTTGCCCGGAGGCAACAGAGTGCCTGCCCAGATGACGGGTAAAGGTGCTTGGAGTAACAACCCACCGGGCAGTTCGTAAACACCACTGCGCGACAGATCTGGTAATGCAGGAACCACCAGCGGCGCATCGGGAAGTTCGAGAGTGAACTCAACCCCCCCGATCGAGGTGCGCGAAATCTGTCGGTCGGGAGAGCGGGACGGTTGGGCTGACAATTGACCACAGAGCAGCAACACGGCGACAAGGAAACCGGGACCGATCACCATCTGGAGCCACCTCGACCGCTGGCAACGGCCGGGGATATAGCCACGGCTGCCGCAAGAAGTCCTGGTCGTCCTGTCCCTGGCGAAGAAGACGACCCGGGCCACAGGCAGCCTGAGAAGTAGACTGGATCTAGAAACTGTAGTCGAGTCCAACAAAGGCACCGAGCCCACCGTAATCCACTTTACCAGCGACATCTCCATCGGAATCGATGTCGATGATCAGATCATGGCTCGCAATGTCATACTGTGCTTCAGCGACAAACGAGAGTGAATTTGCTACCAGATCCCAGCGCAGGGACGCACTCGGACTCACCAGGAACATCAGTTGATCGGTAACCTGCACCACGGCTCCTGGAGATCCGACCTCTACCGCATCCAGGTAGCCCTGGCTGAGATGGTTTTTGGAGTAAAGACCGCCGACGCCGAAACCGTATCGGATGTAGGGAAGGTTTCCTTCTTTGGCAAGCGGAACGTCCCAGTCAAAGTTGATGGTGAAAGCGCGCCGATCAGAATGGGAAAGAGCTCCCTCTCCCACAGCACGGATGGCTACCGGATTCCCAAGAGAACCAGGACCGCTATAAGGAGCACCCTCGACATCTTCAATCGAGGTGACCTCAAAACCGAAGTGCATCCCATACTCATACTCGTAGCTCATGCGGACGCCGACACCAGATCCACCGCTAAAATGATTACTCTTGGGAGAAAAAGAAGCGACCTTGAACTCGGCATGAAGATTATCTTCAAAGAGCATCGCTTCTCGCTCATTGTATCCGGGGACGGCACAACCACTGGCCACAACCAGCGTGATCAGAACAGCCGCCAGGGAATAGGTAGCCGGGCGGATTCGACGGTGCTGCTGCATCTTTGATCTCCTTTTTTTCGCTGTCTGGCTCGTTGGCCCTCGCAGCGAGGCTAGCAAACCTGCCACTTCGAGGACCGATGGAACCGAACACCCCTGTCCCCGACGAATTCCCACGGGCTCTGTGGGCGACCCCATTCCAGGGATCGTAGAGGACCGGCAATCCCGCGCAACCGGACCCTCTGGGGGGAAGCCGGAAGGTACCCGCACTTCCCGCAGTAATGCAAGGGTGCCATGCCCCTAGATTCCACCAATGGAGCATGATCGACAGATCAGGGTCAATTTAGATCAAGACCGGCGAGGCCCTTTTTCTTTGTGGGTATCGGTGGGTTTACGACGACGACGGCGGCGCTTACGACTCGAGGGGGCCTGCTCGGAAACACCATTGTGCTCCGCACGGGTCTCAGAGAGCCCTCCAACGCCCTGCTTCCCGGCATTTCCTGCAGCTCGTCTGCGTGGACGACGCCGACGGGTCGATATCTCAGGGGAGTTCTGAACCGGCAGCTTTCGTGCCTCTGACAGCATCTCCTGCCGCCCGTCCCCGGGTCCCAGTAGCACGTATAGAACTTCCATCGAATCACACAGCCATGGTTGAACCTTCAGTTTCGAGCTCCACTTGCGCCTTTGAACCGCATCAGCAACCGCACAGAGGCCCCCCAGAGCCGCCCACAGTCGCTCTTCATCGCGGCGATAGACCTTCAATTGACGCAAAACCTCCGAAAGATCTTCACGGAAAATCTTCGATATGGTCCTGATATCACGTTGCGGAGTTGCTTCCAGCTTACGAAAACGCGAAATCAACATCGGAGAAACCAATGCCGCAATTCCCAACGCCTGATGAACCCGATGTCCGGCACTGATCTGCTCATCGAGTCGGTCCAGGCACTCGATCCAGTCGTTTTTTGTTTCTTGCTGATTCAGAACCTCGAACAATGCAGGCATCAACAAGTGGAGGAAACCTTGCTGATAAAGCACGTCGAAGAAATTCTTGGCATGTCCAGAACACAAATCTTTGTAAAGTTCTTCGAGCAACCGGGCGGGATTCGCCTTCAGGATCTCCTCGCGCGACTGTTCCATGGCGATACGAGTCTCCTGATCGAACGTGAAACCAATCCGCACTGAATGTCGGATCGCTCGTAACATTCGAATCGGATCTTCCTTGAAGGAATAATGCGGATCGCCAATCATGCGGATCACTGAAGACCGCAGGTCGGACACTCCACCCACGTAGTCGATGACCGTAAAGTTCGACACGTCGTAGAACAATCCATTGATGGTCAAATCTCTTCGGTGCGCATCCTCGTCGGGGGTACCGTAGACATTGTCTCGACGAATCAACTCCCCCTCCCGAACCACCTCATCCGCCCCTCCGGAAGAACGAAAGGTGGCCACCTCGATGATTTTGCCTTCGGCGTAGTGCAGGTGTGCGAGTCGGAAGCGACGACCGATGATCCGGCAATTCCTGAACAGACGTTTCACCTTTCGGGGGGTGGCGTCGGTCACGATGTCGAAATCCTTCGGCTCACGCGACAGCATCAGATCTCGTACCGCTCCCCCGACCAGATATGTGACGTGACCATGATCGATCAACCGGTAGAGAGCTTTGAGTGCATCCCGGTCGATATCTTTTCGAGATATCTGGTGTTCTTGTCGAGACAGGATCAGTGGGTCGGCGGCCGACCGAGCGGCTGAATCCGATTCTCCCGCTTCCTTTTCCCCATCCGTTGCCCGTTCTCGGCGTTTTTCATGAAAAATGCCGGCAAGAAAACCATCGGCATGATCCCGGGCGGGAGACTGCGAATCCTCGGCTTGATCGTCTTGCGGGTCCTGCGGCAACTGGAATCCGTTCTGTTGCGGAACGACGAACAGCCTCGGGGTTCCAACAATCCTGATCTCCCCGCAACCCGGCATCGGAGCCAGTCGACCACTGGGAGATGCCCGCAGGATACCGTACCGGATCTGGAGGGTCACCCGATCCCGGACCGGATATCAGCTCCAACGACCCCCTGGTCACGGCGCCGTCTCGCGCTGGAAACTGACCATGGATACGGTTGGAAGCAGCGCCAAGGAAGCCGGGAGGAGCCACCTCCAGAGTTAAAAACCTGGAGGGGCTCCTCCCGCTCAGGGGCAGTAGATCTGGCCGAATCGGCGCCTAACTCGTTCCCGCAAGGGCAACAGGAAAGAGCGACAAGGCGACATTCGTTCACTCAGCTGGGGATCCGTCGGACCAGCGCGGGTAGCGACGAACCACACCAACCACCACACCGCGAATTTCCACCTGATCGACGATCAGTGGTTCAAGAGCTTCATTGGACGGCTGAAGACGGTACACGTCCCGTCCGTCTTTCTTCTCGCGGAACAATTTTTTGAGAGTGGCCTCTTCCATCTCTTCTCCGGGGACGATGGCCACCACCAATTCGCCATCATCGGCCTGTTCTCTTCGCTCGACGATCACCAGATCCCCATCGTGAATTCCATCATCGATCATCGATGTTCCCCGCACTCGCAAGGCATAGTGGTCTTTGCCCATCGGCAGCAACTCGGCAAGATCCACCTGCTCGGGTGCTTCGATCACCTCAATCGGTTCTCCGGCAGCGATCCTACCGAGCACCTGTACCGGCAAACGATCTACTCCCGCGGCACTGGAATGATCGGAAACAGGAGCATCGAGGAACTGTGGATCGATGATCTCGATGGAACGGGCCCGATGTGGGGTCCGCTGGATGGCACCCTTCGATTCGAGGTGACGAACATGTTCATGGATGGTGACCTTGCCAACTGTGAACTTGGTGGCGATTTCATCCATCGTCGGAGAGAGGCGGCGTTCGCGACGATACTCCTGCAAAAACTCCATGATCGCTAGTTGTCGATCGGTGTAGAACAAGTTCTTCCTCGCCTCCATTGGCCTTATCGATCAGATGGCACTCAACACCAAAGCCACTGCCACCAGAAAACCTGCCATCGCCAGCACCTGCTCAACTACAGTCAGCTGCTGCTGATTCTCTTCCGTTTCCGGCTGAAGAATCGTAGCGGCGATTCCCTGCTGGACCACGGTGGCGACTCCGTGACGAGCGGCTCGAAACTTCTCCACCGCTTTCCATGCTTCCTGGGCCACGCTCCAGTGAGCCACGGACCCCGTGCAACAGGGCTGCTGTGTGCGATGTCGAGGGCACCTCTGATCAGTGCCCGGCCGATCCAGGACCCTCTGGCTGACCGAACAACGGCCTGCGGAACGAGCCGGGGAAAGACCCCTGGAACGATTCGCGCGCCGGCCATCGTCCTGTGGCCGCGCCGGATTGGTCCCTGGATGAAGGGGGAAAATCTCCAATTGTTGACCAGAGAGGTGTACTCCGGCATGTTTCGGGTCACTGCTGGGTGACGACTGGTGACTGCTGCTGGGTAACCTCATGCTGCTGTCCTCGTTTCCGGCTCGGACTTCGTTTCAGCACTGACAATCGCTGACTGTCGGCGTATCATGTCCCGAGCTTGCTGGCTGCGAGTTAGCGGGTCCCGGCGGCGTCCGGGAGATCAGCGCGCTCGCTGCCATGTTAGGGAAATGTTCGCCGAACAAAACCCAAACATCAAGGGAATCGTACAACTGTGAATTTGTCGTTTAACTCTTTTGAATTTAAGGAGTTAAGATTAAATGATCGCTCTTTGGCGTAAAAAAAGTTTGGGATCTGTTCGGGTCTCGACATTTCTTTGTGCTCTGGTGCTGTTGGCGGCCACCGGGCTTCCTCTGCTCTCGAACCCGGTCCACTCCACCGATGAGTCTGCTACTGCCGATTTCATCTCTTTTGACCAAACAGGCTCCGCCAGCGCGGTGATGCAGACTTCCGTGACGCGCTACCGACACCCCCAATCGGGCCAGGTAGTGAGCCTGGTCGGTGCCGTCCACATCGGTGAGAAAAGTTATTACGAATCGATCCAGGCCGAACTCGACCGACACGATCTGGTTCTCTACGAACTGGTCGGAGGCCCCGCCCCCGGCTCCCCCGAAGCGCTGGAAGAAGACACCGAGGACACCGAAGACATGGGTGCCAGTGTCGGATTCATCCAGGTAATGCAGCGGGAACTACAGTCGATCCTGCAGCTCCAGCATCAGATGGATGGCATCGACTACACCCGCAACAACATGCGCCACGCCGACCTCAACGGAGCCGACTTCGCGCGAGCTCTCGCCGAAAACGGTCTGTTCAACATCGATCCCAAGGCTCTTCTCAACGGCATCGGGCCTGCCATGCTGGATGGACTTGGCCTGCAAGCAGCCCTCGCCTCTCAGGATGAAAACTCCGTCAATCGTGTCCGATGGATGATGGGGAAAATGATGGCAAACTCGGTCTCCCAGATGGCGATTCTCGGAATCGATGACATCGAAAAACCGCAAGACCTGATCCTCGGCATCCGTAATGATCAGGCCTGGAAGGTGCTGCAGAAGTCGATCCCCGAGGGCTGGCGTCGGATTGCCATCTTTTACGGTGCCGCGCACCTGCCCGACTTACGTCGAAGGCTGTTGCAGGACGGTTGGATCTTCGAGCAGATCGAGTGGATCCCGGCCTGGAGGATTCCCGTCGAGAATTCAGAAAATGAACTCATACCGATCGCGCGGGAAGCGCGGCTGTGATGGAGGTCTTTTGAAACCAAATCGCAGAGTTACTGTCGCCGGAGGAGCCATCACTCCTTTCATCGGCAAGTTCCATCCGGACTTCATCTGGAAAAAACATCCTGATTTCGGCGTCAAAGAAAATCCCTCGCTCGAACAGTTGCTGCACCGGGTCGCGTTAGGAGCCTGCCAAGATGTCGGTATCGATCCCGCTGTGGTCGATCGAGGTTATGTCGGCAACTTCGTCGGAGAACTGTTCTGCCACCAGGGGCACCTCGGTGCGATGGCCGCAGCGGCCCACCAGGGCTTCCTCCACACGCCCTTCACACGGGTCGAAGGTGCCTGTGCTTCCGGAGGGCTTGCCATCGCCGCCGGCGTCGACGCGATCCAGGCCGGCGCTGACGTGGTTCTGGTCACCGGAGTCGAGGTTCAAACGACATACAACGCCAAGGACGGGGCAGATTTCCTGGCCCGGGCCGCACACTACAGCCAGGAACGCTCGATAGACCCCTTCACCTTCCCCGCCATGTTTGCCCGCAGAACCCAGGCATATTGCCAGAAGTACGGCGTGGCTCCGGCGGCCCTGGCTGCCATCGTCGCCAAGGCTTACTCCAACGCCAATCGAAACCCAAACGCGCACATGCGCTCGGTCACACTGACCGAGCAACAGGCGGCTGAAACGTCCGACAACAACCCCTGCTTCCTCGACAATGAGTCCCTCAACCCATGGCTGCGTCTCAGCGATTGCTCACAGGTCTCGGATGGAGGCTGTGCCGTGATCCTGTGCTCCGATGAAGGGCTTCAACGTCTCGGTCAGGGTGCCGACCGGGCGGTCGAAATCCACGCCTGCGCCGTATCCTGCGGACCGCTGGGCCAGGTTCCTGATTACACCCGGATGGACGTCACCGCTGCCGCCGCCAGTTCCGCCTATTCCTGCACAGGTTGGAACGCAAAAGACATCCAGGTGGCAGAAGTCCACGATTGCTTCAGTATCTCGGAAGCCCTGATGTGCGAAGCGCTGGGCTTCTGCAACGACGGAGAAGGAACCCAGCTAGCGGCCGAAGGGGCCACTTCGTTGCAAGGACCCATCCCGGTGAATACCGGCGGAGGATTGATGGGGTTCGGTCATCCGGTCGGTGCCACCGGGGTCAAGCAAGTCTATGAGTTGTACCGACAAATGAACGGGCTTTGTGGTGATTACCAGCTGGCCACTTCTCCGCAACGAGGAGTCTGTGCCAACATGGGTGGTGACGACCGTACTTCAGTGGTCACCCTGCTCGAAAAGAACTGAGGAACAACATTGGAAACTCCGCAGATTCCTGCACCCCTCGATGTTCCCGCCGCCATCGCCGCGCGCCGATCAACCAAGGACTTCAATTCGCAAGGTATCGATCCGGAATTGCTGCAGCGAATCCTCGATCTGACCACCGAGGCGCCCTCATCCTGGAACCTACAGCCGTGGCGGATCGTGGTGGTCGATGATGACGCCACCAAAGAAAAACTGCATCAGGCCTGCTTCCAGCAGAGACAGCTACTGGAGGCGGCCGTAACACTTGTCTTTGCCGTCGATGTCGAGGCATGGCAACAAGACATGGCACCGATCATCGACCAGGCTCAAACGGTGGGAGCCTGGCCTCCTTCCTACTGCGAGAGTGCTCGTCAGGCGATTCCAGGTGGCCAGAACGCCCTGTCGAAAATGGGACGCCTGCGCGAATACGCCATCAAGGATGCGATGATTGCCGCCACCCACTGTGTCCTGGCAGCCACCTCGTTCGGACTGCAATCGACCTACATGAATGGTTGGCAAGAAGAGGCCGTTAAACAGGTAATCGGCGCCGCAGGGCGCGACGAGATCGCGATCGCGGTCGTGATAGTGCTGGGCTACTCTGACCAGGTGGTGTCTCACCCGGGGCGCGTACCGCAGCGTAATACCGTATTCCAGGGTCGACTGCCCGAGGCGGGTTCCTAGACAGAACCGCCATCGGAGCCGAACGCGTGCTCGGCGGAGTCAAACTGAGATTCGATCTCCTCCGCCTCGATACGTTTGGAGAAGACAAAGGAAGCAATCCGATCTCGATCAGTCGCTGACATGCCGACAAACCGGACCCCGATTCCACCTTCCGGAGTTTCTCCCCCACTCAGATCTGCCACCACCCTGGCCGTGACATCTATTGAACCCAGCGATGGGATTCCGCGAATGATGAGCAAATCATCGAGTTCAACAACGGCCTCTGTGGTGAATCCCAAACCGCCAGTCCCGATGTCGATGAGAGAAGCGACATGCATCAGTTCTCGATCAGAATGGGTGCCGTTTCGGTCACCGAGAGGCAGATGGAGCAAACGAATCTCACCCTCGATGGGAACTCGTACCGCTTGACGGCGCTGCTCGATGCGGACCGTCTGGGGCGTTTCCACAAATAGAAACCAATCCCCCAGATCCCGATGCTCCTGCAGGCGTGTCTCAAACAACAAGCAACCACTCTCGGGACGAAAAAAGGAGACCTGCAAATCCACTCCCACCTGCCACGGGCAAGAATCACTGCTCGGTACAGAACTTTCGATGACTCGAACGGCAAGACTTTGATCATCGCGATGAATCATGACGGTCCGCAAAGACAATCCGTCCGGCCCTTGAATCAACAGCTCTTCATCCTCGATGGGCAATGAAAGTCCCTGGGAGATTTCTCCCGAAACCTCCCAACCCCTGCGGATCCGGATGCGGTCGAGAGCCCGGCGAACTCTCAGTTCACGAATCAGCTCAGGGTCTTTCGAGAGAGCTTTCTCCAGCGCATCTTCGAAAGCAAAGTGCGAATTGAACAGACGTGCCATGTTGGGTTCGTCGCAACTGGCTAGCAATGTCAACAGTAGATCCGCTTCGTCTCCGTCGACCCCCTGGGCCAGCAGTTCATCACGCAATGCGAGATCATCGTTGCCAGGACGGAATGCTTTACGGGGACCTCTGCGCTGGAGACCGGTCCGCAAGACCACCCACCCACGACGGAGAGTCCTGTTGGCGACAATCAGAAGAAGGGATAAAAGCAGTAATCCCAGCGCAAGTGACAGATTCAGCATTTCCGGGTTCATCGTCGGTCCCCATCAAATTTTCGGCACGGAACATTCCCCCACCCCCATCGGCATTACCGGGACCAAACTTGAGAGAATTCTGTGATCCGAGAGAGACCCGCAATCACTTCATCGTCGAGCAGCTATTGAAGCCGGCGAACTACCGACCTGCGATGATGTAGGAGCCCCGGTTCTGGGCCGCGAGGTTCTCCATGAAAGCGGATGTGAATCCCATCGCGATGGTGTGAATCGTCACCTGGCTCTCCTCGTTGAGACGCAGGATCTCCTGGAGGATCCGATCAGGATCGACGAAGGTCCCCATGCTGGGCGCACCATCGGAAAGAAAGAAGATCGTATCGACATCCCCGGCCTTGAGCACCTCCGCCAGTGAATCATAGATGTTGGTGCCACCACCTGGTTGCAGACCCAGTATGAACTGCTTGGCACTCTTGACCGACTTCGGAGACAGCCTGACCGGTTTCGGAGTCAGGTTGATCGGATTGCCCGAAAAGCGAACCAGGTTGAAGAAGGTGCCCGGCCGCAATTTCGTGATGGCGGTCAACAACTCACTCTTGGCCAGTTCGAGACGGTTCATCGTCTCGTTGCCTCCGCCTTCTTTCGGGACAGTCACCTGCTGAGACATGCTACCGGAACAGTCGACGACGAACGCGATCCTGCGGCTGATGATCTCGACACCGAAATAGGAGGGGGTCCGCGCTGCCCCCGGATCCGCCTTGCGAACATAAGTGTGTCCGCCCTGGCGCTCCTGTTCCTGCCGGGCGATCTCGACCGGGTTGTAACGATCTCGCTCTCGCTCCCAGTACTTGCGCCAGTTCAACACATCGGGGCCAAGATCCGCCCCGGTGGCTGCGATCAGACGTTCGACCACCTGCGGTAGCAGTACTCCGTCCTCTCGTTCCATCGCATCGAGCAGGGCATCGACCACGCGCACGTCGTGAACCCCCGCCAGTGCTCTCAGCGCCGCCGATCGGACCTGCCAGGCGGGATCGGACAGCGCTTCGATTCGACGTACGAGACTGGCCTCACCGGCGACCTTACCGAGTGCTGTGATGGCGAGGGTGCGCAGCGGTACATCCCTGTGATTTCCCAGTGCCAGTAGCATCTCGAGAGCATCCGAGGGATCGAGCCGACACAGCGCGCGTACTGCCTCTCGCTGGAACTCGATGTCTCTCTGCAAACGTCGTGATGCCTTGGCGATCTCCACCACCGCGGTGTTGTTTCCGATCAGCGCCAGAGCCTTCAGCGCAGCTCTTCTCAACTGCGAGGAGGGATGCCTGAGCAGTCCCGTGAGGGTCGCTTCCGCCGGCTTGAATCCAGCTCTGCCGAGGGCATCGGCGACTGCGATCCGAGCCAGCACTTGAACACGATCCTTATCGAGAACCTTGTCATGCAACCAGTCGAGAGCCTGGGGGTCTCGCAGCGATCTCAATGATCGCAGAATCCTATCGAAGTTCTGGCGCCGAACCTGTGCCAGAGTTTCGGGCGAATCTCCTTCGGGAATGCTCTCGATAAGCATGCGCGCTGCATCGCGGTTTCCAATCCTGCCGAGCAAATCGATGGCAGCAAAGGCGACACCTTTATTGCCACCGCTGGTCCAGCGTTCGAGAGGCTTTAACTTGATCTTCTCCATATGCCGCGGCTTCAGCGCATCGAGTACCTGTCGACGGCCACTGGTAGTGAGAGACGGGAGTCGCGACAGAATTTCGCGCGCCACCTCGGTGCCCCCCACTTTCAGCAGTGGTACTACAGAGATGTCCTGGATCTCCTTGGTCGGATCCTCCAGCAACTTGAGCAGAAACATTTCCGATTCTCGACAGCGACAATCTCCGGCCTCATCGAGAACCGCCTTGAGCGGCTTGATACCCTTGGTGAGTTTTCTCTCGGCGTAGGGAAGTGCACGCCACTCCTTGAGCGCCCGATCCCAGTCCTTGACCACCTGTCGCATCCGTTCGCGCGGAGCGCGCAAGGTGAAGAGACGATCACGGGCTCGCCGGGCAGAACTTTTACTGGAGTACTGGGCGATGAGACGGTTCCAGGTCGAACGGGCCTGGTCGTACTCCCCCATCTCTCTCAGGCAGTACCCCGCATCGTAGAGGCATTCCGGAACCAGCTTGTGATCGGGAAAGCGCCGTGGAACCTGCTCGAAGCGTTGCAGGGCTTGTTGCCACTCCAGCGTCTCCTGGTAGCAGTGGCCCAGGCCGTGCAAAGCCAGAGGAGTCGCATCCATTGCAAGATCCTGGCCCAGATATTCGAGAAATCCCTCACGCGCCGGTCTCAATCTGCCCATTCGACGCTGACACTCCGAACGGTATGCCAGTGCCTCGTGGGCGCTGTCGGTCTCGGGCCACTGGTGCCGGATCTCCTCGAGTTGATCCTCCAGTTCGATCAATCTCTCGTTCTGGGCAGCCTTGGTCATTCTCCCAATCGACCCGAGCGACTTGATCACCTTCTCCAGAGCGTCGTGGGCCGCCTTTTCCGGACCCTGTAACTGGTCGGCTTCCTCGTCAGAGGATTCCTCTTCAGCCACCGTGTCATCATCAGCAAACAGCAAGGTCGGTGCGGAAACCGCCAGGAAACAGCCGACCAGCAGCAGCAGCAAGACGCTGAACCACCACGAAAAAGAACCCCGTGTTCTACGATTCATGTCGGTCCTTTCCCGATCAAACTCGCTGGCGAATCAAGATGGGATTTTAACCAGAAGCAGGGATCAGTACTAGCAGGCGAGTGATCACGAGGATCCCGATCACCAGCAACGTGGCAACGAGCCCCGCCCAGGTGGCGCCAGCCTCACGAATCTTCGCCAGAGCTTCAGAGCGTCCCGACATCGCAGCTGCGATGAAAAAGAAACCCATGGCGAACAAAAATTTGATGCCAAATAACATGTGATAGCTCGGACCCACAAGCTCCGCTTCCTTCTGAAGGTCGGCCTTGGGCATACCGATCACCATGAACTGATAGATTCCCGTCACCAGAATTACCAGAATCCCGAGCTGTGCTATGGGAGCCCAGCGCTTGCGGATCGCCTCCCGCACCGCATCGCCACCCGACTCCGAGCTGACCGCTGGAAACACTGCTCGCCACTGAAACAGCACTGCACCTGCGATAAGGAACCCAAAGATGATATGAACCAGCGTACTGATCTCGGGACCTGACATTTAAAGCTCCTATCCGGGTCTTGGTTGCTCTGCCGATCACTGCGGCTCATCATGGCTTGGTCGCGGGAGATTGCCACTGTAGATCGAGGAGGTCCCTTGCCCCGCTGTCAGCTGGATCCGCAGGAATTCGCCACTATCCTCGCCAAATCGCGAGCCAGTGCCATCCTGCGTACACCACACGGGAATCGCGCTCAGGATGCGATGAGAGCCGCGATCCGCGGTGGATTTCAGGTCTGCGAATTCACCCTGACCATCCCGGATGCGCTCGAACACATCGGTGCCATCTCCGAGCAATTCCCCGAAGTCGTGGTCGGGGCCGGAACCGTGCTGAACCCCGAGGATGCCCACAAAGCAGTGGAGGCGGGGGCCCGGTTTCTGGTTTCCCCGGTGTTTGATCAAGAGGTCATCGAGACCGCCACCGCACTGAACGTGGCCAGTATCCCCGGCTGCTCCAGCCCGACCGAGATGCTGGCGGCACACAAGGCCGGTGCGACGCTCGTAAAACTATTCCCGGGGCCTGCGGGAGGTCCTTCATGGGTCAAGGCTGTGCTGGGCCCACTGCCGTTTCTGAAAATTGTTCCCACCAGCGGGGTAGACCTTCACAATGTCGCTGACTTCCTGGCAGCAGGAGCTCATGCCATCGGCTTCGTGGCTCCCCTGTTCGATGCCGAAGATGTGGAGGCACGTCGTTGGGACTCGATCGAACAGCGAGCCCGACAGTTACTTTCAGCTTGTCAATTGACCCCTTCGTCGCGTGGTTGAGTGAATCATGATTGAGTTGGACGCAATGGTGAGGAGAAACAGATGACTTATCTCGGCAAAGAAACCACCTTTCAGTGGCTCGGGCATGCCACTTTCCTGGTCGGTACTCCTTCAGGTCGTTCGGTATTGATCGATCCCTGGTTCGACAATCCAGCTTTCCCGGAACCGGTTGGAGAACCAGAACAGGTCGATCTGATCCTGCTAACCCATGGTCACTGGGATCACTTCAACAGTGTCATTCCACAGGCGAAAAAGCACGAGTGCAGAGTCGTTTGTAACGTCGAACTGGCTCACTGGCTGCGAAAACAAGGACTCCCCGACGAGCAGGTGGTCGAAATGAACAAAGGGGGAACCATCGAGATCTGTGGACTTCAGGTCACGATGACGGATGCGCGACACTCATCGGGAATCATCATCGACGACGAGTATCGCTACGGCGGAGAAGCTGCAGGCTTCGTCGTCGAAACCGAGAATGAATTCCGTTTCTATTACGCCGGAGACACCTGTGTGTTCGGCGATATGGCTCTCATCGCAGAACTCTACAACCCGACTCTGGCGATCCTACCCATCGGAGATCTCTACACGATGGGCCCGAGAGAAGCGGCCAAGGCCGCACATCTACTCGGCGTCGAGATGGTCATCCCGATGCACTTTGGCACCTTCCCGGCCCTTCACGGAACTCCGGACCAGCTGCGAGAGGCGATCGGCAACTTGCCGATCCAGGTCATCGACATCGAGCCGGGACAGACTGTGGAGTAAAGATGGGACTGGACATGCCCTCGTCCATCCGTTCGCTCTTATTGCTGACGAACCCCAGTTCGAGGCGAGCCACGGAAGTTCGGCAACAACTCGAAGCGTCTATCAGCGGCCTCGATGCATCGATCCAGGTCACATGGAAAGATGTCTTCCAGGCAGCCGAACACGACTCGGAAGTTGATCGGGCAGTGATCGTCGGCGGTGACGGCACCATCAATCTGGGTCTGAGCTGGCTCAATCAGGCGGGAATCCGGGCCCCGGTAGCACTGATTCCCGCAGGTACCGGCAACAACCTGGCACGAGGACTGGGCCTTCCCCTCGAGGCCAGCGAGGCGATCAAGGTCGCCTTCTGCACCTTGACCACGCGTCACGTCGACGCCATCGGCTTCAGTTGCGATGGAGCCCGCACGGGGATGATGCTGCAGGTCGCGGCTACCGGAATGCCTGCCTATGTTGCGAGTCGGTTTGATCGACTCCGTCACCTACCGTTGCTCTCCTATCCGATCCGCTGGATCGGTGACTCCTTCTATCGACTGCTGGCACTGCAGGCCATCGCTACAAACAAGAATCGCAACTTCAAATGGAACCTCAACCTCGATGGCGAGGTGCTAGAAGTTTGCGGCGCAGCACTCTTTTTTGGCAACGAGGGAACCATCGGAGGGGGCTTCACTCCTTGCCCCAGGGCAAGCATCGATGATGGACTGCTCGATGTCTGTCTGCTTCCCACCCTGTCATTTCGCAAAACGCTTCAGCTATTCAAACAGGTCTCGAACGGGACTCATCTGGAGGAGCGCGATGATATTTTCTATCGTCAGTGTCGAGTGGTTCATTTGAAGCAAGCACCATGTCCTTTCCTGGTCGATGGGGATATCCGTGGCAACCCGGCAAGGATCGAACTGGAATGCTTACCCGGCATCGTCGAATTGGTACTTCCAGAAATCACCCGATCGGGACAACGAAACCAAGCGGTTGCTGGATCGGAGCCCTCTTGAAGCGCCATGTTGTCGATACCCTGCTGTTGCTGATGTCCTTGCTCTTCATCCTGCAGGTAGGGTGCACCCGGCAGATACAGGTCCCGATCCGCAAGGCACTGTGGATTACCCGGTGGGACTACCTGACTGAATCACAGGTTCGCACATGCATCGGAAATGCCGCCCAGGCCGGCTTCGACACGGTGCTATTCCAGGTACGTGGCAATGGCACGGTATTTTACAGATCGTCGCTAGAGCCGTGGTGCGAGGAGTTCGACCACCAGGATCCTGGATTCGACCCGCTGGCGGTCGCCTGCCAGGAGGCGAATCGACTCGGCATCTCGATCCATGCCTGGATCAATGCGGTCCCTGGTTGGAGGGGTGATCAACCGCCACCGGAAACCTCTCCACCACAACACTGGCATGCCCGACCGGATTGGTTCCTGCACGACGCCGATGGGCAACGACAGCCACTTCAGCCCAACTATTACGTCGCCTTGAATCCTTGCCTCCCGGAGGTGCGTCTTCACGTCGCCAACATCTGCTCCGAACTGATCGAGAACTATTCAATTGACGGAATCCACCTCGATTACATCCGTTTCCTCGAGACCGGGCTAGAGACCGACTACCCGAGAGATTCGAGAAGTTTGCAACTATTTAGCCAGCAGAGCGGATTCGCCGATCCCGATTCGGCTCCGGAGGCGTGGGAAAAATGGCGACGGGATCAAGTTACCGAGCTGGTTCGCGAGATCCGAAAGGCAGTCCGCCAGGCGGACCGAAATGCACTGCTGACCGCTGCCGTGTACCGCACTCCACAAATCGCATACGACCGGGTCCGACAGGACTGGCCAAGGTGGTTGAGGCTAGGACTCATCGATGCGGTGTTTCCGATGCAATACGATCGGGAGACCGATCGTTTCGAGCGTAGAGTCGCCGAATGTGTCAGAGAAGCGAGTGGATATCCGGTCCTGATGGGACTCGGCACCTACCTGCACGAAGATCCACAGACCACTCGACGTCAGGCGCAGCTGGCAATACGACTCGGTTGTCAGGGAATCAGCCATTTCGCCTACTCGTCCTTCTGGCCGGCAGGAGAGGCGGGAGCCGCCAGTGATCGGCTTCGACAACTCAGGAGACAACATCTTCTGTCCAGCGACTAGATCTCAACCTTCGGTGATAGAAGAAGTTAGGGAACGACTTTGCAGATCTCTGGAAACCGGATCAGCAGCAAACAACCCGGATACCGGCAACAGGGAACTCAGGTAACGACACTCTCGTAGGGAGGGTGTACAATCTGGGTTCTCGTTTGGTCCCCAGGGGCCGTAGTCATGATTCTCCCGGATTCCGGGGCAGGAAACCGGGAACGGTTCCCTCTGAAAGGAAATAGGATGCGGAAAACTTTACTCGCACTCGTCGTTGTTGCTGGACTCGCCACTGCAGGATGTATCTTTGCCCCTCAGGGCAGTGGTGCCAAGAACACCAGTGACTCCGAGTGTGCGGCTGCATGTGCAGTTTCTTGCGACGCTGCTGCGGCAGCCAAGGCCAAGAGTTGCGGCGACGACTGCGCCAAGGCTTGCTGCGCCGACAAGTAAATCACTGATTCAGTGAAATGTAAAAAGGGTGTGAGGTCTTTGACCTTACACCCTTTTTTTTCAACAAACTCCGACCAATTCTCGATCAGAGTTGTTCCGGCTTGCGGGAGGGTTTCGGTTTTCTCTTCTGGATGGGTGCCTCACGCAACGCTTTCACCAGGATCGATGCACTCCAGGCTGTGCCATAGATGCGGTGATAGGAAAAAAAAGAGTAGTCCCACATCGATCCATCTGGCTCCTGGGTCGCCAGCACCTTGTCGACCAGCTTCGGCCACCACTGCAGTCGTAGCTCACGAGGCAGTTGCTCGATGACACCTGCCGCATAGTAATGACCGTAGAAGAAGAAATAGCCGCTGTTGGCATAGTAAGCTTCGTGGGGAAAGGGTCGTCCCCGTGACAGCGAGATGAACTTGTGATGACGCATCATCTGTTCGAGGCCCACCACCATCTGCTCGTAGGTCACTTCNCCCTCTTCGCCGCAGATTCGTAATGCCAGATTTCCGACCTGGATCCGGCACAACGATCCCTTGATCTGATTGATCCCGGTCAATCCCCTGGTACTGGGAATTACTGACACATTGTAATCGTAGGCACCATTGGGAAGGCGACAGCGACGCAAGGCTCGCATTCCACGTTGCTGCATCTTGTCAGGAACCTCGAGCCCCACCTCCTCACACTGCTCGAAGATCAGTAACAGTGACGCAGTGACAAAGGAAGTCCCCCAGGTCGGGCGACGGGTATAGGGTGGATCATCGTAATAAGCCCAGCCGCCGTCGGGACTCTGGTACCACTCAAGCGTTTCGATCAGATCCTCACCGAGGGATCTCAGACGAGCCCGTCGCTCGCTACCAAAACGCGGCGAATCCTCTGCCAGGGCCCGGGCCGCGGCCTCCAGCGCGTAGACGTAGGCCCACAAATTGTCCGTATCCCAGTTGGCGATACGCTTACGGCGACCATTCTTGCAAATGTGATCGAGACCACGTTCGAGCGCCTGTTCAGCACCTTCGGGGGCAAGATCGCCCAGATCCATCAGCGTCACGCAGGTGATGGCAGTGGTCGCTACTTGCCAGGAGTAGTGCTGACCCGGAATCGACCAGCCCCAATCATCGGATCCGATGGGACCTCGCCAGTGGCCAAAGGCACCATCGGGTTCCTGATGTTCGAGTAAATAGCTAACCGCCTTGTCGACACCAGCAGCAGCTTGAGTACGCCAGTCGGGAACGGTTTGCTGTTCAGGAACACTGAACAACTGCAAACTGCATAACATCGTCGCGAGGACGACCAGTTGCATCAGAAGACTCTCCAGGCCACCGGCACCGTTTTGACCCGATCGCTGGTCAGTTCGCGGAGATCATGTTGTAGCTCTTCCAGTTCCTCCTGCATTTGATTGAGATCTCGCTCCATCTCGGCGTGTTCCAGGTCAGCCCTCATCTCGGCAATGGTCGACTCCAGCTCACCACGCTCCAGATCGCGTTGCGCCTCGGACACGGCTCGTTCCAGATCTTTGGCTTGTTTCGGAATCTCGATCTCCATCGCTTTTCGGTGATCCCGACGNTGCTGCTCCAGCGCTTTCTGGGCTCTCNCGAGGCTTCTCCTGCCGCGCTCCAGAACCAGTTCGTCAGTACCGTCCTCCAGCTCTGATCCTTCATAGAGGATGGTGAGCTGTTCCAGTTCGGCTTTCGCATCGAGCAAACTGCTCTCAGAAAAAGCGAGCCCCCGCTCGGCGTTATGAATCATCTCGGGTCGGCCAAATTGGTGGAACAACTCCAGATCCCGCCTTGCTTCCGCCAGTGCTCGTTCGTTCGCCTCATGTTTGTGCCGTCTTGCATCCTCGGCNAGATCNCTCTCCATTTCAGCGATCTCCATCTTGGTCTCGGCTTCTTCAACCTTTCGTTCCAGATCATCAATCTTCTGTCGCATCTCGGCTATCTTCGACTGATCCGCTGCATCGTCTGAATCATTGGACTCGCCGCCGCCATCGTCTGATTCTGAACGTAGATCGACGTGAAGAGCGCCCGTCTCTTTATCGAGGCGGGTCGCGTCTGACTGCACGACAATGCAACCAGAAATGAGTGACAGCATCAGTAGTGAAAATATCCAGCGGTACATCTAGCCTCCCTTGAATAGGCTCAGTCCTTTTGGCCCAGTTTCGCGCATCCTCACCGCGAGGCAAGACGTGACACCATGAACGAATTAGACCGAAAAGCTGCTTCAGGAAGTTGTACTGGAGATAGGAAGTGCCACCTCGACCTGATCTTCAACAATTCTCACCGAATGACAGACCAAATCCTCAGTGGTGGGACCGTCCAGGACCGCGCCATTGCTGGAATCGAAACATGCTCCATGAAGAGGGCATTCCACCTGACCATCTTCGATCGTCGCACCCACCATCGATGAGCCGATGTGAGGACAGCGATCATCAAAGGCGGTGATACGGACTCCCTGGCGAATCACCATCAGATCCCTACCGGCTGCTGCCGAGAAATAGGGTTCCTCTTCATCCACATCCTGGACNTTACAAACTGGATGCCACTGCATACCTTCCGGAGCCTCGCCGATACCAGGTAAGTCAGGGGTTTCAGCTGTCATAATAAGGATTCTCACCTGCGTCATGATCGGTCGAATCATGGATGTTCCGCACCCGTGGAATCTTCTGTCGAATCAGGGTTTCGACCCCCTGTCTCAACGTCATCGCTGCCATACCACAGCCCTGACAACCCCCACCCATGTGGATGNAGATGTCATCTTCCTTGACGTCNACNACCTCGATAAATCCTCCATGGGCGGCCACCATNGGATTGAGATCATCGTTGAGAATATTCTGAATCTCAACAAATAGTTGCTTCTCCGATTCATTCATGTCACGTGTGCGGTTGCTATGGTTTCGATCCAGCTGTTCAAAATAATCACGGATCAAATCAGTCGCAGCCTGAGCAATCGGATCCCAGGGGACCCCATCGACCGGTTTCAGAAGTGTCACGAGACGATCCTGCATCAGAACGGCCTCGATCCCTTCGATCACCACCAGCTTGCTACCGAGAGGGCTGTTCTTGGCCTCATCTACCGTCGAGTAGTACTCAGGTGTAGTGGCAACAACCCGGTTCAGCTGAATGACACAGGTATCGGAATCCGATTCAAACGGTTCCACGTTGATTTGCAATTCTTCGCTCATGTGATCCTCTCAGTGTCGATGATGCCGTCTTCCGGAGTTCCTCGCCACTACTCATGCTCAATATCATCGAAGTTTCAGGAGTTCGTTTGGAAGCACTGGCGTACTTCTCAGCAATAGGCCACTGCGCTGTGGCAAGCAGAGCCAGATCACATCGTCAAAAAATCCGAGATATTCTCACTACATGTAGGTAATCTACGTGGTGAAGGGGGAAATTGCGGTGGAACCAAAAAGTGCCAGCGATATCTTCGATGACAGCTCAGAATCCTGGTCCAGAGATGAACCTCGCCTCCTCTCCGATTGGACCGCACGGCCTTTTCTACTCAAGTGGTGTCTGCCAGTTGAAGGAAAAAGGGTCCTCGATCTAGGGTGCGGTGAGGGATATTTCACACGAAAAATCGCTCGTAAAGGTGCCCAGGAAGTCCTCGGTATCGACATCAGTCCCNCGATGATAGAGCTAGCACGCCAAAAGGAGGCGGGAGAAGAACTCGGAATCCAATATTCCGTCGGGTGTGTCACCGAGTTCAACTCCATGGTGGACTCGAAATTCGACCTGATCACCGCCGTCTTTGTCTACAACTACCTGACCATCAGCCAAATGAGTCAGTCGATGGAACTCATCTACAAATCCCTTGCCGAGGGTGGTCAGTTCATCTTCTCCCTTCCCCATCCGATCAATCCTTTTCTCTCCGGCGACGATTCCCGGTTCCATTTCAAGCGTTCCGGAGGATGGTTCTCAGGTAAAGACCATATCTTCGAGGGCACCATCGCCTTGAAAAATGGGAAAACAGTCCCGGTCCGATGCATCCACAAAACTTTCGAGGACATATTTCACGCCCTTCGCGAGGCGGGTTTTCAAAAATTTCCTGAATTGCGAGAGTTGACCGTGACCGAGGATCTGCTGCGGCTAGATTCGGAGTTTTTCGAACCTCTTCGCGACCAGCCGTTACACATAGCTATTCGAGTGGAAAGGTAACCGAGTGCGCCTTCAACGATCTCCCTGGCACGCGTCTGAATTGAAACAGAGATCCGAACATCGGATGGAGTTTGCGGAAGAAATCCATCAGGAAATCGACGACTGGATCGCACGCTATCCCGTCGTGACAGAAGAAGAAGTTGCAACCGAAGACGTTTCAGGGATGTCGTCCCTGGCAAGTCTGGCGACCCGTGTGAGAGTTGAGTTGAGTACGGGAAGCGGAGTAGCGAGGGTAGCCCCTCCCACCAATCCCGAGTTCGACGACAATTTCTTGCGGCGGTATTACCTGGCATTTGGCGTTCTACTCGGGGATCCACTCGGAAACTACGGACGACTCTATGAAGTCAAGGATCGCGGCGGTGATTACACCAAAACGGCTATCCCGGTCAGCCAAACGCGCGCCGCCACCGGTCTCCATACCGATTCGAGTGCGATCAATGTGCTGCCAGACATGGTCGGCCTCATCTGCATTCGACCAGCGATCAAGGGCGGATCTTCGCGCATCACATGTGCAATTCGGGCCTACCTGAAGCTGCAACAGTTCGAAAGCCAAAACCTTGCTTTGCTGGAGAGACCCCACCTGAGGGATATCGTCACTCCCGGCGCGGATCAAAGCCTACGACTACGGAATCAGTTCCCCGTATTCAGCGCACATCCTGATCGTGGTTTGATTTGCCGCTACATGAGATTTTGGATCGAAAAGGGATACGAAAAAGCGGAAGTCGCAATCCCGGAAGGGTTGCCGGAGGCTCTGGACACTCTCGATCGCTACCTCGAAGAGGAGGACTCTGTCGCCAATTTCCGACTGCAACGTGGCGAGATGCTATGGGTCGACAATTGCACCACTCTCCATGACCGTACCGAATACGAGGACAACCCGGAAGCGCCACGGCTACTGCTGAGGCAATGGGTGAAACTCCCCGACTGATTTGACTTCCAGCTTTTCGTTCTCAAAACAAATGCATCGGCCGATCAACCGCCAAAAGTGACCGTCGTGTTGCGATCACAGGTCCCCATTGTGAGAGCCCGCATGTGTAGCCAATCCCAAAATCCAGCACGTAGGGTCAACGCCTTGCGCATCCCTTTGAGCAGATCGAAGCGACCAGCTTTCGTTCCAGCATAATGGCGCGAAATGTTCATCAAGGTTTCCTGATGGTGATCATCCACTGCGGCATGTAACGGAAAGAAGACCGTCTCTGATGGAGGAACATCGAGTACTCCCAGTGCCGGTAGGAAGTGCTGATACATGGTGCTGACCACATTTTCGGTTCCCAGGCCAAGTGCTCCTAGTGCCTCCGCCGTCGATCCTCCGGCAAGAACCGCAAGGAACATCTCTCGCCAGCAGATGACCTCGACGGAATCTCCATTGGGATCGGAATCCTCGACTCCAGCAGCCTGACAGAAGCGTCGAAACAGCAAAGGATGAGGAATTCCGTCGATCCACTGTTTCTCGACTCCGATCTCGACCAGTTCTTCCATTTCCTCTGGATCGTAGATGCCGGCTTCCTCGGTGAGATTTTCCATCAAGGCGGCCCGGTGTTCCGGAAGTTCGAGACGGCCGATCACCGTGGTGAGATAGCGCGGGAAATGCGCCGAGTAACCATGATATTGACGGGCGAAATCGGCCAGCGCCCACTTCATGTCAGGTAACGTGCTATCTCTCAGTGC
The DNA here is from genome assembly GCA_002711105.1 of Planctomycetota bacterium. Taxonomy (GTDB): domain Bacteria; phylum Planctomycetota; class UBA8108; order UBA1146; family UBA1146; genus UBA1146. Next base: position 69,526 of record PAIH01000031.1, on the reverse strand, counting down.
CAGTAAATAAGGATGGTTCACCGCCCTGTGAGAGGTTCCCTCTTCAGACACTCCGGCAAGGAAATCATCTATTTCCGTTTCTGATCCTGAATCGATGTGTGCGATACGACGAGCCTCTATCGCTCGAACAAACTCCATCAGGGTGGTCGGATCCGCCGCCAGATCTCTGAGCAAATCGGCTCGCTCGACCCTCAGCAAAATAGCGTCAGTCAAGGTACGTACAGAAGCCGTCCGCGGCCGACGGTCGATAAAAGCGATTTCACCGACCACGTCACCAGTATCTATGGTGCCGATCACTTGCCCGTCTCGCTCCACTTCCACCCGTCCTGACTCGATCAGGAAGATGCTCTCGTCAAAGTCACCCATCTGGATGAACTGTTCCCCCTCGGGTAGTTCCAGCCGATCACCAATTCTCTTGAAAGAATCGACCGCAGCAGACGGGATGTGGGGGGATTGGCTATCTTGATTGGTCACAGTCTCTCCTCATTAGAATTTTGATCTTCATTTTGTACTGTTCAATATGACGGAGGTATAAAATGAACTCAAGCCCAGCTCCAGCTTCTCCATCAGATTTTCAACAACTTTCAGACCCACTTCTTCAGTTGTTATTCTTCTTTTTTGGACGGTAAGGGTGCACCCAGCTGGCAAAGGCTTGCGGACAACGCGACTGCACCCACACCTTTCCCTGGCCGGAGAATCTCAGCAGGATCTGATCGCCAAACAGGAATGATCGAATCCTTCGGGCCTTGGTCAATCGGTACTCAAGGGTCGGTTCCCAGGCCACCGCGTAACCATTGTCGACCAGATATTCGCCAGCCACNTCTACTTCCTGGATATCACCGTAGGCGTTGAAAAACAGGGTTCCCGTACCCGAACAACGAAGGATGAAGAGCCCCTCATTGAAGAAACCACGAAGACCATCGAATTTGGTATCGATCGAAATATCACCGATCGATGCCAGGTATGCGCCCTTCTGCAAGAAGATCTCCTCACCCTGCATCTCCCGCGCCACGATGCCCCCGGCAGGACCGGGAGCCAGACTCAGGCGAGCTCCCGACTCGGTGGTGGTGTAGGTGTTCTGGAAAAAGGACTCCCCGGAGAGGAGGCTTCTCTTCAATCCCTGAAAAACTCCTCCCCGAGTCGAGGTTTCCATCTGGATGGCGGGATCCATCCACGCCATCGCTCCCGCCTCGCTCGAAATGGAATCCACTTCATCCAGTTCCACCTCGAGATAAGAGTAACCAGGATGGCAATCAATTCTGTATTTCATCATCACCCCCTTGCCGGCAGCAGCGGACCCAACCGGGCACCAAATCCGCTCGCATCATGGGTCTGCACCAGCACGCGGCCCTTGCCCTTGAATTTCATCACAAAGCCTTCACCAGCCAAATAAGATTGCATCCACGAACCACCGGCCTTCGAGATGCTGTAGCCAAGAGTCGCCTCGTAGGCGACCAGGTGACCGGTATCGATGGTCAATTCGCCATCCACCTCCAGCTCCCGAATTGCTCCGAAAGCTCCCACTAGCAGGGTCCCGTTACCGCTGGCTCTGAGGAAAAAGAGGCTTTCACCGCTGAACATTCCACCGAGTCCCTGGAACTCGGTATCCAGTTCCACTTCCCCGCCAGAGGCGAGGAAAGAACCTCCTGCGGTCATCCACTCGGTAGCGCCATCGAGCTCGATGGTCTTCACCTCGCCAGGCAGGATGGGTGCAATCCCGACCTCGCCTGGCAAACCATCGGTTGTCGAGTAGGTCGAGAGGAAGAAGGAATCGCCGCTGAACAGGCGTTTGACACCCGACATCAGCCCCCCACCCTTCTTGGCGCGGGTCGTGACATCGATGTCGACATTGCCCGAAGCGCGGACCATCGCGCCCGATTCGCTCAGGACGTGATCACCTGAGTCGAAGTGGATCAATGCCGACTGAAAGGCACCCTGTTCGAGAATCTCGAATTTCATCGTGGTTATCCTCTCAGAAACGGAGTGATCCACCCCGCTGTGCCGGCAAGATGTCGAGTCTGTAACCAGATCCGTCCTCGACCTGAAAAACGCATCACCAACCCCTCACCGGAAAAGAGCGTGCTCTTCAGTCCACCGGCGGTCCCCAATCTCCAGTCGAGGGTGTGCTCCCAGGCGAGCACGTGGCCATTGTCGACCACCAGTTCTCCATCCAGTTCTTTCTCCACCACAGCACCGTAGGCACCAAATAGCACCTCGCCGTGACCTGAGGCTTCGATGAAGAAGGCTCCTTTACCGCTGAAAAAGGCCCGGAAACCACCGAAACGAGTTTTCAGACGAACTCCTTCGGTACAGGCGGTGAAGGCCCCGCCAGAGATCAACATCCCTTCCTGCGTCACTGGAGTTTGCACCAGGGTCCCAGCCATCGCGTGACTGAGGGCCAACTGGCTCGGTCCACTGGCGGAAAAGTCGGTGATGAGAAGGGAGGTCCCACCCAGAAATTTACGCGCCAGGGAAGTGGATATCCCTCCCATCAAGCGCGCCTTCAGTCCGATGGGCCCCTGCATCCAGTTCATGGCCCCGGAGGCGGCGCGGATGCGCTCTCCCGATTCCAGCTGAACCCGTGCCTCACCAAAATCTGGATTTCCATCCAGTTCGATTTGCATCAGCATTCCCTTCCGTGCAAGACAACGAGTACCACACGGTAATCGTGCCCCGGCGCCGACCAGGTCGCAATCCCTCACCACGAGGTTCTTCATCAGCGGGCACTGAACGCAACACCAGATGCCGTTCTATCGGCCCGGGACCACGACCCCATCTGTCTCCGGATCTCTGATGCGAATGCGATAGTAAGACCACAAGGCGACCACTAATCCCAGTACGGCGGAGACGATCACCACCCAGAATTGGGGAAGCAGGGTCTGCTCCAGCAGCAACATGGTGCCAGTGATGATCCCGGCCAGCCCACCAAACAGGAATCGTGATCGCCAACCCCAGGAAGCCAGCGCCAGGGTCGCCGCAACAGCAGCGAGATAGAGTCCTACAGCTCGCCAACCGACCAGATCGAGTCCGTAATAGACCCATTGCCCCGGCTCTGGAGTTTCGATGATCCGGGCCACGTCGGTGGCGTAGAACAGCAGTCCACCGAGGATGTGAAANGGTGCGATCCATTCGAGGATCTTTGCACCGCGACGCAAATCGAGACTCTTGCTGTGCTCGCAGATCCACATGACGGCGATGAAGACAGCACCATTGATGGCGTAAGCGAAGAAGGTCAGGTGTCGATCCGTCACCGGCTCAATCAGCTCGAGAGGTCCACCCACATGGGCCAGGGCATCGAGAGAAAGAACCACTACCAGCAGTACCAACAGGTGGAACGGAAGCGCCCAACGCACTCTCCCCCTTCGCTCAAGCTGGAGTCCAAAAGGCAACAATAAAGCCAGAGGTAAAAACGCAACTGACTTCCAACCGTCGTTGTTCCAACCCAGGTAATCGAAGACAAGCAGCAGCGACAAGTAACTCGCTGCGATGAGCACGGTCGTCGTCCAGGCAAAAGCAGTCATCCGCAACTGACGCAGGGCAAACAGCGACAGTGCCATGCTGACCAAAGTTGCTGCCAGCAACTGCTGGTTGGTGACATCGTTGCCACCCAGTAGCTGCTGGACATCAGGCGGTACCACCGCCAACCAGGAAAAGCTCCGTAGCAGAGCGATCATCGTCGGAACCAGAGCCAGTACCGCTGAACTGAGGAACACCGCCGAAACCATCTGATCCTTGTGGCGACGAGCGAACTCTCCGGCTCCGATCAGTAGAAAACAGATGGTGGTCGGCGCCAACCAGCGCGCCAGGTCGCCAGGATCTTCCTTGAATGGATAGAAGGCGAACAATGCCGTCGCCATGACACCGAGCCATGCTCCGGCATACAGCAAGATCTGCTTGAGGGTCAAGCTGCGAGCATCGGCGATCCAGTGATCCTCTTCCTCGATGATTCGCCGGTATACCAGATCGAGACGGTCTTTCTCATCCTCCGAGATCAACCCCTGATGGCTCCACTCCTCAAGATTCTCGCCGTGCCGGGAGATGTTGCGTTTCAGGATGTCGCTGTAGAGAGCGGGACGAAGACGAATCGAATCGCCGACCAGGTATCGGCGTAAATCCTCGTGAACTTCCNTGGCACTGGGACGATCATCAGGATTCTTGGCGAGACAAGCGAGGCAGATCGCCTGGAGGTCGGTATCGATGGTGCTATCGATCCGGCGCGGGAAGGTCGGTTCGTGAGAGACGATCCCATCGAAGATCTCCGAGACGGTCTCGGCATGGAAGGGCGCCTCACCGGTAAGAATCCGGTACATCAGGCTGCCAAAGGAGAACAAATCACTGGCCGGCAGCAACGCTTCGCCAGCGACCTGTTCCGGGGAAGCGTACAGCGGGGTCCCTTCGAACAGACCCTTCTGACGATCCTCCTCCTCTTGACTCGATACGGCCAACCCGAAGTCGAGCACACACACTTCCAATTCCGGCGTGACCAGAACATTCTGAGGTTTCAGATCGCGATGGATGATGCCCTGGGAATGGGCGACTCGAAGTGCTCGAGCCACTTCCGCCAGCAGTTTTGCCTTCTGTGACCCGTTTAACGCCGCAGCAACACGGTCGATGGAATGACCCTCGATCAGTTCCATGACGATGGCGGACAGATCACCTTCTTCCACCAACGAGTGGATGGTAACGATGGCCCGATCTCCCAACGCTGCCGCCCGACGTCCCTCGGCCAGGATTCGAGCACGTCGCGATTCTGCCGTACCTCTTCGCAGAACTTTGATGGCAACAGCCCGATCAAGAGTCTCGTCCTGAGCGCGGTAGACGGTACCGAGTGCCCCACTGCCGATGACGTGATCGATGCGGAACCCAGGGATGGTAGGAATCTGATCTTCTTCATCGGCAACCCCACCGAGAATCGCCAGCGTTTCGATGGAAGAGGTGATGCGTGTTCGAATCTCTGATCGCAGATCTTCCGGCTCTACGGCAAGGAACTGATCGATTTCGATCTGNTCACCGCGATCACGCAGATCGAGAAATCGGACCAGAGCTTCTTCGATGGCACGCTCTCGCCGGGAATCATGTTGATGAGGGTCAGGATCGATCGACATCGTTTACGTTTCCTCCCCCTCTTTCTGGTCATCCAGAAGTCCGCTGATCTCTCCACGACGAACCTTCTCCACATATCCAGAGAGGCGTGCCACCGCTCTGTGAAATCGCATCCGGCTCGCATCTGACGAGATGCTCAGTGCCTTGCCAATCTGCTCAAACGACTCCTTCGACCACAGGCGACGCAAAATGATGTCGTGGCTCTCGTCGTCGACCAACTCAAGAGCGAGATGAACCAGTGCCGCATCTTCATTGAACTGGGCAGCAAAACTGGGGCGATCTCTGCTATCCCCCGCCGACGGAGCCAACAGCTGACTCTCTCCCGGCCAGCGCACCTCGCGTTGCATCGCCCGTAACTGGGCACTGTGATGGTCGTGACGACCCCGGATCGCATTCTCCACGATGCGAGCCAGCAACGCGCGAAGATGCTGACCATCCTTGATGACGGTACGGGGCGCATACTCAAGAAAATCGATCAACGTCTGCTGGACCAGATCCTGGGTCTCTTCCCGGGCCCGCAATTGCTGGCCCAGTCGCTGCCGTACCCGCTGCTCCACCCACGGCATGACATGACGTAGAAGTTGCTCCAGGGCTTCGCTGTCGCCCTCTTTCCAGCGTTTCAGATACTCGGATGTGTCCTGAGGATTTTCTCGCATCTCCTTATCATTCAAACAGATAGGACTGCGGCTGTCCATTTCCAGAAAACCCTGTTCGGTGGGTCCAGGAAATCCCCTCATCGGTATAGAGGACCACCTCTTGAAACACGCTACGACCAATATCGAGCGTTCAGAAAGGAAATGAGCCATGAGAAACATGTTCCTGCTACCCCTGGCACTGCTACTGCTGATCGGCTGTGACGTCAAGATCGACAAGAAAGCCATCCTTCTCCGCTACGATACCGTCACCGACACTCTGGAAGGAGTCGGTATCAATGAAGGAATCTCAGCCACTAAGGATGAAAAGGTCGATGCGGCCTGCGAGATCATCATCAAATGCCTGGAGGGGCAACGTCACCTCCAGTTTGGTCCCTTCTCCCGCGTCAACTTCGATAAAGATGATTTTTCCAACGACCCGGAAATGAGATGGGCCAATCATCAGGTCCACCTCGATTCAGCTCAGATCTATCTCGATGGTGAAGATCGTCTCTCTGGCGTGCAACGTTTTCATGTCAGGCAGTTCTCCCAGGTTCTCTCGATCCTGAACACAAAAATTCATCAGAGTGTCCTGGATGAAGTTCGTGACCGGGACCCCGATGCACCCATCGCTGAAAATGAGCTCGATCAACTGAGCATCGATCTGATGGTGCGATCTGCAATGAAGAGGACTCCCTGGTTGCGCCTCGATGGCAGCGAACTCGTTGGAGAAATACCGATGTCCGCAGAGTACTGGGAAAAATTTCGAAGGATTATTTTTGATGCGTCCCGGACAGAAAAACCCCACTTTTTTGTCACATTGGTACAACTGATCACTCAGATGAGTGAACTGCATTGGGAATGTAATGCGCTCCACTTCCGACTCGGCGGNCTGATTGACGACGTGATCTACCTGCAAGAGGATCAGGATCTGGTGTACGACGACAGCTTGCTGCAGGCACTGGAAGAAGCCGGTTACCACACCAATCCCGACATCGACGAGATCAGTGTACGTAGCTGGCTCCACCCGGAAGGGCAGCCGACACAGCAGAAGTGATGAGGATCTCCGAGCCAATCTGCACGGGGTAAGAAGAACACGGTGCAGTCCGCTTCGAGACGGGTACCTTTCGTAATCCCCTGGATGAACAGGTCCGGGGCTCGATAGGATCCTGCTCGGAGAGGACCGCACCGTTGCCTTTAGCAGATTCGATCACTACTGAACGACTCCTGCTTCGCCGATGGAGCGAAGATGACCGTGAGCCGTTCGCCGAGATGATGGCCGACCCCGCGTTCAATCGTTACATGCCCGGTCCCTTTGATCGTGCCGACAGCGATGTGATGGTCGACCGCTTCCAGGAGAGGTTCGAGGTCGATGGCTTCTCGATGTGGGTGGCGGAGTTGCCCGGGGAGGCTCTTTTCATCGGCTGTGTAGGCCTGAACATCCCACGCACTCTCCTTCCGTGCGGTCCNTGCGTAGAAATCGGCTGGCGAATCTTGCCCCGATTCTGGAACCACGGCTATGCCACCGAGGGAGCACTGGCGTTGCTGCGATTCGGATTCGAGGAAGTGGGACTCGAAGAGATTGTCTCCTTCACCGTCNCCGACAACCTCGCCTCTCGCCGGGTGATGGAGAAGATCGGTATGGTTCATGACCCGGATGGAGACTTTGAACATCCGGGCCTCGAGCCGGGTCACCCGCTGCGTCCCCACATCCTGTACCGGATCAAACGGCCTTGAGTTGATCAGGCCCTGACCAGTTGTAGCGCTTTTTCGATGGAGGCAACAATCCGTTGATTCTGGTCGGGAGACTTCACTGCCGTACGCAAGGCATGAGATCCCAGCTGGCTTCCCATGTTGCTGGCATCTCGAAGATGCACTCCCAGCTGGCGGCACCTATTCGTCACCTCTGCAGCAGTGGGACCCTTGTCAGGAAGGAAGGTAAGCAGAAAGTTAGCGACACCAGGAATCACCTCCAGACCCAGTTGTTGTAGATCTCGACTCAACTGGTCCCTGGCCACGGCAGTTGCCTGGTATTGTTGCTGATAATAGCGCGGGTCTTCCAAAGCCTTCACTGCCGCCACCTGACCCGGCAAGCTGACCGCCCAAGGTGGCGTCAACGCCCGCAATGGTTCGAGCAACGCCGGAGATGCGCACAGATATGCCGACCGTACCCCCGACAGGGCGTAAACTTTGGACATCGACTTGCAGATGACCACATTGTCTTTGAGACAGGAAAATCTCTCCAGCGACTGATCTTCTCCAGCGTATTCGACATAGGTCTCATCGATCCAGAAGCGGGTGTTACCCGGTGCCGCTTCGATGAGTGCTTCCAGCTCGTGGCGAGGAAGGTNTCGACCGGTCGGNCTGTTGGGATTGACGATCACCACCAGGTCAAGATCACCATCGGCGAGTCGTCGTGCCAGGGCCGCAGGGTCGAGTTGATAGCCGGTTGCTCGTTCGAGTGCAAATCGCTCGACCTGACAGCGGATCACCTGCTCACAGACATGAAAATACTCGCCATAGGTTGGATCGAGCAGCAGGACGCGACTCTCTGCTGTGAGCCACTGACCGAAAGCAAGAAATATNAAATCGGACGAACCAGAACCGGGCAAGATTCGCGANGCAGGAACTCCTCGGGCAGTGGCGATCGACTCGATCAGGCCCTCGCAAGCGGTGGGCGGAGAGGTACGAACCAACCAGTCGAGATGATCAGAAAGACTCTTCAAAACTCCGGGGGCCGGTGAAAACCAGGCATCCAGAACGTCCGCATTGATGATCTCTCGACGAAGCGACAGGGAACGAAAATCCTCGCCCACATCCTGAAAAAAACCACCACCATGAAAACAGGGGGCCGGTTTTCGCAACGATTCGGTCAGTTGCCAGTCAACGGTGTTTTCGATTCTCGAAACCAGTCCAGGTTTGCTCTCGGCCACCTCCCGTACCTGGTCAACGGTGGCACTCATCAGGTGAAAAATCACTTCTCCTCGGACCAGTTCGATGCCGTGATCCTGAAAGCCGCTCTTTCTGTAGATGGAAGCGATCTCTCTTCGACCGATCACCATCATCCGTTCTCCACCACAAGCTTCCACAACCCGAAAGGCGGCATACATCAATGCTGGAGCCAGCAGCGAACCGCGATTCTCGCAAACAATCGTCAGCAAGCGCACCTCGAAAAGGGTTTCCGAAACCTCGAAGGGCCACTGTTCTCGCGGTATGTAACCGTCGAGGGAATACTCGCCCCCACCGGGAGGCGTGATGCTGATATATCCCGCTAGCTGACCATCGATGATCGCCACGAAGTAGCGATTGAATTCATCCAGATGATTCTTCAGAACTCCTTCAGGGTGGATGGGATGCTGTCCCAGTTCGACCGCGTAAACATCATGGCGCGATTTATAGATCTCCTGGCGATCCTGCTCGGTGGCCTCCCGGAGAATCACCCTCGATGAGAAGGGTCTACCAGCGGCGCCGTCGATCTGGCCTTGCGCAGGGTTCTTGGACTCTACTGATTCCATCTACTTGGCTACCGGTTCACCGCAATAACACGATGCCGGTGGCATCACATCGGCACTTCGCCACGCTTTTCGGAACGACTGGTCAATTCGGGCCGCTTCATCGGCTCGCCCCTGACCGCGCAGTGCATCACGNAGGCCAAGCAGCGCCCAACCGTTGGCGGGAAAGATGTCGAGGTCTCTCAGGTAAACCTTCTCGGCATCCTTGTANCGTCCCGAGACGATGAGCANNGCTCCGTAGGCATGTCGAGCCGGCATCATCCAGACCGCCGGCTCGGCATACTCGAGGCGTTCCTCCAGCTCGATCGCCTGGGCCAGCAAGTCGAGGCCCTGGTCACGATTTCCGGCCTTGAATTCAATCTCACCGGAAAGCACCAGCCGTGCCAACGGCATCACGTTGGCAGCCGGCTGACCACCGAGGTCCCAGTCCTCGGCGGGAATCGCCTTCACCGCTTCATCAAAAGCCGCCAGCTCTGTGCGGGCCTGCTCAATGCGCCCGGTGTTGGCATAGGCGACGCCGCGAGCGTAATGACGCAAGGATCGTCCAATCACCGCCCATTCCGGCGGGGTGGGTTCGGTCAGAATCGCTTCCCACATGCCAAATCGGACCAGCACGTGCCACTTGCAGGAGGAGACTCCATCGCTGATGAACCCGAGTGCCTCCATCACCGGCGCCGGGACTTCCTCGGTGATCGCACGAGCCGAAGCCACCGCTTCACGACGACGACCCTGCATCGTTGCTGCNAANGCCAGAAAGTGGCGGTTGTGAGCCATGTAGAAGCGGTATTCACCAGCGTTCGGATCCCCTTCGAACCACGCATCGTCGAGCGCCGCAGCGCGACGGTTGCAATCGGCGGCATCGTCATAACGCCCGGTCTGCATCCAGATGTGAGCCGGCATGTGAACCAGGTGGCCTGCGGCTGGAATCAAGTCGATCAGGCGATCGGCAGCGGGTTCGGCGATCTCGGGCCAGGGTGACGATTCCATGACATGGATGTAGAGATGGTTTGCCGCAGGATGGTCCGGGTGACGTTTCATCACGCCCTCCAGGATGGCACGAACCTTGGACGTGAGGTCGAGCGGCTCTCCATCGAGCGACCAGTATTCCCAGGGCTGGGTCACCATCATCGCTTCCGCGGTCCAGGTCGCCACATCGGGATCTAACGGGTACTGATCTCGTACCTTCACCATCGCGTCGAGGTAGGCCTGGTTCTGATCGGTCAGATCCTCCGGTGCGGGATACTGATACCGATGCACCAACGCCTCGATCAAGGCACGATTGGCGCCGCTCTCGCGGTCCTTCAGCTCGAGTGCCCGCTGGGCAGCCGCATAGGACCACTGGTCCTTCGGTGGAACGATGGTCGGGTTGTTCTGGTTCGGACCGGAAGAGTAGGCGATCGCCCACCAGGCCATGGCAAATTGCGGATCGATGGACGTCGCCTGCAAAAACGAAGCGATCGCTCCATCGAAGTTGAAGCCGTACATCAGGGCAAGACCCTGATCAAACCACTGGCGTGCCTGCGCCGAATCGGTGGCTACCGGTCGACGATGTTCACCGAGTCTCTCCAGGATCATCGGAGGTGGTGCTGCTGCTTCAGGAAGAACAGGTTCATCCACGGGAGAGATACAGAAAGCGACTATCAGCGGTAATAACATCAGCGGACTCCGGTTTCTTCTGAACAAGACCCCTGGAAAACCCACCGAGATCTCCCATGCCGCAATGATCCTACAGGGGATATCCGGCGGCCAAAATCCCCTCGATCTTCAACCGATCTCAGGAAAGTGAATTGCCGACAACCGCTCGAATATGTTCAGGGGTTGTTCCGCAACATCCACCGACGATGGTGGCTCCCGATTCGATCCAGGATGAGGCATATTCAGCATAGCAGCCCGGATCCACGGCATCAGAAGAGTGCCAGTTCCCCAGCTCATCGGCATGGCCGATGTTGCCGTAGGCGAGAATGGGCGTCTGCGGTAACGAACCTCGCAGCAATTTGACCTGATCGACCATCGCTCCAGCAACGACGCAGTTGACACCCACCGCCTGAGCATCCCCCAGTTCCGAAAGGAATGGTGCCAGTTCCTCGCCACTGAGCAGGACCCCTGGCTGTCCCTCGCTGCGGGTACAGAAACTGACGATCCACCTTCCAGGAGCGACCCGGCGCGCTGCCTCGACCGCCGCACGCCCCTCGCCTAGATGGTTTATCGTTTCGATCAGGATCAGATCGGTACCCGCATCGATCAGATGCTCCATCAACTCGGCGTGTTCACGCAAGCAGATCTCTTCATCGGGTACCCGGTCGGGACGGTAGCAATCCTCGAGGGGGGCAACCGAACCGAGCACCAGGGCATCCGAACGGCACTCATCGCGTACCGTCCTGGCGATCTCCACCGCCTGTCGGGTCAGTTCGCTGGCGCGATCACCGAGTCCGGCCTTCTCCAGCGATCTACGATGGGTACGAAAGGTGGCAGTGGTGATCGCTTCAGCACCGGCGGTTAGATAATCGCGATGCACATCAGCCAGCACCTCGGGGGCATCAAGCAGTGCGCGGCTCGACCACAACGGCAGAGATAGATCAACACCGCGCCGCTCCAGCTCGGAGCCGGTCGCTCCATCGATGCAGCGCAACTTCAATCCTTCGCTCATCGAGACTGCTCCCCCTCGCCTCACTTGCCATGCCACGATCCGAGAATTGCTACCCCGGATCTTCTCAGGAACCACATGCCGATGGCAATCATCGATTCAGCGCTCCTCAACTCGGTGGTTCACCAGCATTCTGCCGCTTCGAGGACAGCGACTGGCTCGATGCCTCCCCTCAAAGAGCATGATACGATCCGTCCATGAAAAGGATGCAAAAGAGGATGTTCCTCTTGTCGATCCCACGACTGCTGGTGGCAGTTTATCTCGGTTTTCTCCTGCCTACGATTCTCTGCGCTGGCCCGGGCGCGGATGAAATCGACTACGACCGCACCATCCATCCTATCCTTGCCGACCGCTGCTACCCCTGTCACGGACCCGATGGCAAGGCGAGGAAGGCAAAGTTACGACTAGACCGACGTGAGGAAGCGATCACCGAGCGAACCGACGGTGCGCCCATCGTCCCCGGCGACCCATCCACCAGCCTGATGATCGAGCGACTGGAAGCCGACGATGTGGAAGATCGGATGCCTCCCGCCGAATCGAAACTGGAAGTCTCCAGCGACGAGATCGAACTGCTGAAACAGTGGATCGAACAGGGTGCCCATTTCGACCGGCACTGGGCCTTCGTTGCTCCCGAGGCAGCGCCACTTCCGGCCGTTCGCGATGAGTCGTGGACGATTCAGCCAATTGATCGATTTGTTCTTTCGCGACTGGAACGAGAAGGCCTCGCTCCTTCCTCCGATGGTGACCGAGTTACCCTGGCCAGACGCGCTTCCTTCATCCTGACCGGACTCGCCCCCGGGCTGGACGATCTCGACCGCCTGCTCGCCGACGAATCTCCAGATGCCTGGTCGAAGTGGATCGATTCGCTGCTGGCATCTCCAACCTTCGGCGAGCAGATGGCAACTCACTGGCTCGATGTCGCACGCTATGCCGACAGTTACGGTTATCAGTCGGACGTACACCGTCAGATGTGGCAATGGCGCGACTGGGTGATCGAGGCCTTCAACTCGAATCTCTCCCATGACCGGTTCATCCGCTGGCAACTCGCCGGCGATCTACTGGAGAACGCCACCGAGCAACAGAAACTCGCCACTGCCTTCCAGCGACTTCACCGCCAGACCAACGAGGGCGGCAGTGTCGAGGAGGAATTCCGAGTCGAATACGTCGCGGACCGAACCCAGACCTTCTCCACCGCGTTTCTTGGTCTGACCTTTGAATGCGCTCGCTGTCACGACCACAAATTCGACCCACTGAAGCAGCGTGAGTTTTATTCCCTGTCGGCTTACTTCGCCAACATCGATGAAAGTGGGCTCTATTCCCACTTCACCTCGGCGGTCCCGACTCCGGCGCTGGCTCTGCTCGATCAGGGCGCTGACGAACGAATCGTCGAACTGGAGCAGGGGATCGAGAAGGCGCAAGCTCAGCTCGATACGGTGGAGGAGACACGCCGCGACCAGTTCGATGAGTGGCTACCGCAACAAGAAGCTCTCCCCTCCCAGCTCCTCACCGATGTCACGGCTCACTTTTCCTTTGATGAGATTGTCGCAGGTAAGACGCCCAATGCCGTAAATCCTGATCAACCAGCCACTGTTTCGGGCGCGCTATCGCTGACCGAGGGAGCAGCGGGAAATGCGGTCAGGTTGACCGGAGATGACGCACTGTCACTGGGCGGAATCGGAGCCTACAGCCGAAACGATCCCTTCAGCATCTCGCTATGGATCCGGCCAGAACACGACATGGAACGGGCAGTGATCCTGCATCGATCCAGAGCCTGGACCGACGCTGGTAGTCAGGGATACCAGCTCCTCATCGAGGACGGGCACCTCTCTGCCGCCTTGATTCACTTCTGGCCCGGCGATGCGATTGCGGTAGCAACTGTTGATCGTATCGAACCCAAAAAGTGGACCCACGTGGTGTTCTCCTACGATGGATCGAGTCGAGCTAGCGGTATCCAGCTGTGGCTCGATGGCGAACAAGCAGCGGTCAATATCATCCGTGACCATCTCCGTTCTCCCATCACCGGCGGGGGGCCATACTTCGCCATCGGAGAGCGTTTTCGAGACAACGGTTTCAAAGATGGTCAAGTCGATGAGATGTACCTGATCTCGAGAGTCGTCTCCCCCATCGATGTCGATCAACTGTTCCACATCGTCCACGACCCGGACAATGCTGTCGCCCTCAGCACGGATGAACTGTATCGATGGTGGCTACTGGCCATCGATGAAGAGAGCCGAACCGCTCGTTCCGAATTGACCGCCGCCCGCAAGGCACTGGCCTCCTTCACCGATTCAAAGCCGAGGATCATGGTGATGCAGGAAATGTCGAAAAGGCGAACCACACAGCTGCTGAAACGTGGTCGTTACGATGCCCCCGGGGAAACTGTCGCACCCGGTGTTCCAGCGGTCCTGTCACCGTGGCCGGAAGACGCGCCACAAAACCGGCTGGGTCTCGCTCGCTGGCTGCTCTCTCCTCAGCATCCATTGACGGCGCGTGTGGCGGTAAACCGATTGTGGCAGATCGCCTTCGGTCAGGGGATCGTCCCCACCTCGGAGGATTTCGGTACCCAGGGAATCCGGCCTTCGCACCCACAGCTGCTCGATCATCTAGCCCTCGACTTCATCGAAAGCGGTTGGGACGTGAAGAAGATGCTGCACAAGATTCTCACCTCTCACACCTGGCGCCAATCTGCTGTCTGCCACCCCGAACTGCGGGAAAGAGATCCGAACAACCGACTGCTGGCGCGAGGACCTGCCGTCAGGATGTCTGCCGAGATGGTCCGTGATCACGCCCTCCAGGCGAGTGGACTTCTGGTTGGTAAAATCGGCGGACCGAGCGTTCTACCCTACCAGCCACCGGGACTCTGGCAGGAAAAGAGTGGCCACACCTACACAGCATCGAAAGGGGAAGGGCTCTATCGCAGAAGTCTCTACACCTTCTGGAAGCGAACCTCTCCCCCTCCGACGATGATGATTTTCGACGCCTCGAAAAGAGATGTTTGCGTCACACGCAGGCACCGAACCAGCACTCCGATGCAATCACTGGTACTGATGAACGACCCTCAATTCGTCGAAGCGTCGCGAATGCTCGCACACCGCGTGATGCAAAAAACCCAAGATGATCCGGGTGCGTCCATCTCGCACGCCTTCCGTCTGCTCCTGGGGCGCCCCATCGAAGCCACTGAGCTCGCCACTTTGCTCGCCTTGCGCAACCAGTTGCACCAAGAATTCAGTGCTGACCCGGAGGCGACCGGTCGCTGGCTATCGGTCGGCAACAGTCCTGTCGACGAGACTCTGGATGCGATCGACTGGGCGGCGATGACGGCCGTATGCTCGACCCTCTTTAATCATGATGAAACGACGAGACTGAGGTGATGCGATGACCCACCCCACACACCACGGTGATGAAACCAATCGCCGACAGTTTCTGGCTCAAGCTGCTGGCCTAGCAGCTGGTAGCGCACTGTGGGGTTGGATGCCGACCCCTGGCCAGGCGATGGGCGATTTGAAACCACACTTCCAGCCTCGAGCCCAGCGGGCGATCTGGCTCTTTCAGAGCGGCGGGCCATCTCAGATCGACCTGTTCGACCCGAAGCCTCTTCTCCAGCAAAGACACGGCGAGGAACTTCCTGCTTCGATCCGGATGGGACAGAGGCTGACCGCGATGTCGGGCAACCAATCGTCACTGCCACTGGTCGGTAGTCCGTTCCAGTTCGCCGCACACGGCGACAGCGGAGCCCAGTTCAGTGAGTTGCTTCCGCACACCGCCGGGATCGCCGACAAGCTCTGTATCGTGCGCTCCCTTCACACCCGCGCCATCAATCACGATCCCGCCATCACCTTCGTCCAGACCGGATCGGAGATCGCCGGCAGGCCTTCCATCGGTGCCTGGCTCTCCTACGGACTGGGTGCTGGCAATCCAGATCTTCCGGCGAGCATCGCCATGGTCACCCAGAACAAGTCGGGGCAACCGCTCTATGCACGCCTCTGGGGAGCGGGCTTCCTTCCTTCCCAGCACCAGGGGATCCAGTTCCGTCCCGGCAAAGACCCGGTGCTGTTCTTGAAGGACCCGGACGGCCTCTCTCGGGTGATGAGGCGCCAGATGCTCGATGCCCTGCTTGAATTGCACCGATTGAAAGCTGGCCAGGACGATTCTGACGTCACCTCGGCCAACACCAGAAATGAACTCGCATGGCGTATGCAGAGCTCGATCCCCGAGGTCGCGGATCTGTCCGACGAACCGGAGGAAGTCTTCGAGCTGTACGGGCCCGATTCCAGGACTCCGGGCACCTACGCCAACAACTGTATCCTGGCGCGGCGGCTTGCCGAGCGGGGAGTTCGCTTCACCCAGCTGTTCCATCAGGGCTGGGATCAGCACGGCAATCTGCCCGGAGCCCTGCGCACCCAGTGTCGCGAAACGGATCAGGCTTCGGCGGCACTGGTCATCGATCTGGAGCGCAGGGGTTTGCTCGATGACACCCTCGTCATCTGGGGCGGCGAGTTCGGCCGCACCAGCTACTGCCAGGGAAAACTGACTCCCCAGGGATTCGGCCGAGATCACCATCCTCGCTGCTTCACCATGTGGATGGCAGGGGGCGGCGTGAATGAGGGGCTCACCTACGGATCGACCGACGACCTCGGCTACAACATCACCGACAACCCGATGGATGTGCATGATCTTCAGGCGACCATCCTGCACATCCTGGGGATCGACCACGAGCGGCTGACCTACAAGTTCCAGGGTCGCCGCTACCGCCTTACCGATGTCCACGGCAAGGTGATCGAGGCGCTACTGGGGTGAAGGGGTGGTTATGAGCCCCTGGCAGTCGCCAAAACCGGAAACAACACCAACAAGGCTTGTATTCCCGGCCCGGACAGGGCCAAATAGGGGCACGCCCAGGACACCGAACACGGAGCCCAATGACTGACCATGCAGCACCCCGCGATCGGGATGACGGACCGATCTTGTGGGTCAACACCCTCTTTTTGAGCCTCAGTCCATTTGTGGCGGCGGCGTTGATTCCGCTCTACCTGTGGTACTCGGGCAGTCACTGGGCGTTGTGGGCCGCGGCATTCACGCTGTGGATCTTCTCCGGACTGGGAATCACCATCGGCTACCATCGGTTGTTTGCCCACAGGTCCTACGAAGGCTCTCCGTTGTGGCGTTTCCTGTCCCTGATAGCGGGAGCATCTGCGCTGCAGAACTCCGCCATCGTTTGGGCTGCCGCCCACCGTCGCCATCATCAACACACCGACCACGAAGGTGATCCATATGATGCCACTCGAGGCTTCTGGTGGGCTCACATGAAATGGATCTTCCACGACAACGACCGGGCCGACGATCTGAGTAACGTGCCCGATCTGAAGGCCGACTCACTGGTTGTCTGGCAGGATAAGTGGTACTGGGCCATCGCACTGGTCGTCAACGTCGGTCTACCTCTGGGGCTGGGCCTTCTCATCGGCCATCCGTGGGGAATGTTGCTGTTTGCCGGTCTGGCTCGCATCGTCTTCACTCACCAGGCGACCTTCTGCATCAACAGTTTGTGCCACATCCTGGGAACTCAGCCCTGGTCGAAGAACAACACTTCAAAAGATTCATGGATTTGCGCTTATCTCACCTTCGGTGAGGGATATCACAACTTCCATCACACCTTTCCTGCGGATTACCGCAATGGTCTGCGCTGGTACCACTTCGATCCCGCCAAGTGGGCCATCTGGACAGGAAACCATCTTGGCTTGACCAGTAACCTGAAGAGAACCGAAGCTCCGATTCAATGGCGCAAGAAGTTCGAACGGCAGACGGAGAGATACGAAACATCACTGTCGCAGATTGTTCCCGAGACCAACGAGGACTGGAGCCAGCGCATCGAGTCTGCCCGATTGCAGGTCGACAAGAATCTGACCCGCTGGTCCCAGAAACTGCGCGAATACCATCGGGCGTGTCGAGATGGGCAAGTCAGTGCATCCTTGTTGCGTTCTGTGCGTCTGTCGAGGCGCGCCTTCAGGCGTGCCTGGAAACAATTCCTCGCTCTCGAACAGACGATGCCACAGCCTGCATAATCGTTGGTAGACCCGGAGCCCTCGTCTACCATGAGCTCATGAACAACCACTCCCCAATCCTCGTGTGGCTGGCCACCTGTGCGTGCCTGCTACTTTGTTCGTGTGAATCTCTCACCGCTCGCAATTCCGGACAACCATCACCGACCCCGCTGTTCAATGGAACGGATCTCGGCGGCTGGTACGCCGATGTCCCTGCCGCCGATGGTGGCAAGGAGGTCGCCCCATCGTTTGTGGCTCGAGATGGCATGCTGGTCAGCATGGGCAATCCACAAGGCCACCTGATCACCGAGCAGTCCTACAGTGAGTATCAGTTGGTGGTGGAATATCGCTGGGCGGGAAAGCCGGGCAACTGCGGAATCCTGGTTCATGCCTCGACACCGCGACGTCTCTACAAGATGTTTCCGCAGTCGATCGAGTGCCAGCTGTATGCCGGCAATGCTGGCGACTTCTGGTGCATCGGTGAGGACATTCACGTTGACGACATGGTCGCCCGCCGCGGCCCCGTCGAAAAGTGGGGCGTCGACGAGGGCAAGAGTCGACGCATCCTCAATCTCACCGACGGTTCAGAGAATGATGCGGGCGAATGGAACCGCATGGTGATCCAGTGCCGGGCGGACACCATCCACGTATGGGTCAACGGAGAACTGGTCAACTTTGGCTTCAACTGCAGCGCCAGTAGTGGACAGATCGCCATCCAGGCAGAAGGGGCTCCTGTCGAGTTCCGCCGAGTTGATCTCTCGGCACTTCCCACTGACGCAACCGGAGGACGTTGATGTTTCGTTCGACACTGTTGTTGCTGCTACTGTTCAACCTCTTCGCAGCGCCCTCGATCCTTGCCCAGAATCATCCGACCAAAGCATCTCCCTTCGATGCGATCCGCTGGCTTGAGCAGCAACCGCAGGTACAGATCGGCGACAAGTGGTACATCCCCATCGCCATCGATGGTGTTGCTGTCGAGAAGATCCTCGCGAAATGCCGCAAGCAGTGGCCCGGCCAGCTTCAGAAACGATTCGCCGAGGATTTGATGGAAGCGATGGCTCTGCTGGGCCATGAGCCGGCAGACACCGTCACGCTGCGCTTGAAAACGAGCCCGGCAGCGAAAGAGATCGTGCTCGAAGGCATCCCCAATACCCGCGACAAGCGCCAAAAACTGCGTGCTGGTGGGGACCGACAACCCACTCCGCTGCGACGCTCTCCCTCATGGCTGTCGAAAAAACAGGTCGAGCAGGAGATCGCCTCCTTCAGGGCCGCACTCATCGATCAGTTCGCCTACCTGCACCTCAAGGGAATCGATCTCGATGAGGCGATCGAGCAAGAGGTAGGGCAGCGCTATTCACGCGGCCTGCCGACGCGGATGCCCCCTGTCGATCTGGTCATGATCCTGCAACGGGTGCTGATGCAATTCGGCGATGGCCATGCCGATGTCCGCAGCACCAACTTTCGCCTCGGAGAGGGTGCGCCGTTCAATCCCTTCCTGCTCGGCGATACCGATGGAAAGGTGGTCGCCTACCGATCGGATCGAAGCGCCCTGCTCGATCCGAAGTATCCGTACGTCGTCTCCCTCGAGGGACGCCCCATCGAGGAATGCATCGAAGAATGGATTCCCTTCATCGCAGCCGGAAGTCCACAGTTGATTCGCCGCCGCACCGTGGGTCTGCTGCGAGAGGTATCGATGTGGCGTCGAAACACCGGTGGCATTGGATTCAGCGATATCGAGAGGAAGATGCGTCGTCCCTTCGCAGTCGAACTGGTTTCGATAGATGGCAAGAAGACCCGCACACTCGAACTCAAACCGACCGATCGGAAACCCACATACGGGGAGTGGCCGCGCAGCGAAAGTCGCCTGCTCGACGATAACCTCGGCTATCTACGGCTGGCTCGCATGGACAACAGAGCCGTGCAAGAAGTCTACCGGTGGATGCCACGCTTCCGCGAAACCGATGGCCTGATCGTCGATGTCCGCGGCAACGGTGGCGGCAGCCGTGAAGCACTACTGGCGCTGGCTGGATTCCTGCTCGGCGACAAGGAAAGCCCCTGGGTCGGCAACTTTGCCGTCTACCGCAAGTCATCGAAATTCGATGAAGATCACCTGGCCAAGCGTTTCATGCGCCGCCTCGACAGTGATGAATGGACCGCGAAACAACGATCCGTCATCCGCAGGGCTTTCGCCAAATTCAAGCCCGAGTGGCAGGTCCCCGATGGTTTCAGCAAGTGGCATGCGCTGGTCCTCGACCGCACCGGTCATCCACAGGAGTTTCCTTACACCAAGGAAGTGGTGATCCTGTCCGATGCCGGCTGCTTCAGCGCCACCGACATCTTCCTCGGCGCGCTCGAAATTCACCCGCGGGTCACGCTGGTGGGAACTCCATCCTCCGGGGGCAGTGCTCGTTCCCAGGGTTTCGACCTACCCCACTCCCTGATCGAGGTGCGATGTGCATCGATGGCCAGTTTTCGACCGAACGGCTGGCTCTACGACGGACGCGGCATCGAGGTCGACATCGAGGTCCACCCCGATCCCACCTACTTCATCGAGGGCGGTCAGGATAAGGTTCTGGAGCGAGCCATCGAAAGACTGAAGAAGTCCAGGTGATCCGGGCAGATCACCGAGAAGCCGCCGCAGCATCAGCGTTTTTGTCATGGATTTCTAACGGATGATCAGCAGAACGACCGCTGCCACGTCTCTTGATACTCACCTTGACCGCTGCTGAGGCTTCCCCGGCGGCATCCAACGACAAGTTGTATTCACTGCCTATTGAGGGGAGAAGGAATTTCATCTTGTCTCTGGGAGTCAGATTCACCTTCCATCGGTTATGGGTGATGCCCTCGACTCCGACCCGGAACTTGAAAAATCCGACGATCCGCTGCGTGCCTGTATTCTCTATGGTGACCTGAGAGCCTGGCTCTCCGACGATCTCCAGGTCGAGTTCAGTGAAGCTGTGATTGAAAAAACTCTTACTGGCGGAGTAATGGGAAATGATCCCGATTCCTGAACAACCGCACAGAAATAGCGAGAGAAACCCACCGGTTACGATGGAAACAAGTGCGATTCTGCCATACATACGAGCCCTCTTTTCAATCCTGGCGGTTCTGTAAATCGATACACACCCATCGAATCCGCTTCATTCACAGAATCGGACCGATTTTGGTGAGATCTCAACCGTGATTCGGGGCCATGCGCTGCCTCGGCAGTCCGGCAATCTCCCTCAGTACCGCCTCGACGTACTTCTCGATCATCTTGCCACGCCATTGCGGCACGAAGTCGGTGTTACCGAGCGGGTTGGCGCCGGCACTCTTACGCGCCAGGGCGGCCGCAGAGGCGATGGTATCAGCGTCGAGTGGCTTGCCGGTGAGGGCAGCGATGCTCTCAGCACAACGCACCGGGGTGCTGCCAACGGAACCGAGCCAGATCTCGATGCGGTCGGTGGTGTCTCCGTTGCACCAGCCGGCTACAGCAACACTGAGAACGCCAAAATCGATGGAGCCACGGCGACGCAATTTCCAGAAAGCGGCCCGTTCACCGGAGGGCGCCGGAATCTGGATGCGGGTGACGATCTCGTCGGGTCGCTTCGACAAATACTCGATGCCATCGTCGAGGAACAGGTCAGCCAGTGGCAAACTCCGCTCGCCCTCTTTTGAGGTCAGCGAGATCTCGGCACCGAGGGCACACAACATCGGCACCGAATCGCCGCTGGAAACAGCCCAGCAACGAGGACTACTGGGAGCGACCCAGCAGATCTCCCCCTCCTCCTTCATGCAGTAGTCGATGCTGCGCCGCCACTCCTCGTTCTGGTTGTAGTAAGTGCAACGAGTATCGAGACACAGATTGCCACCGATGGTTCCAGCATTACGAAGGAGCGGGCTCGAGATGCTCGCCACTGCCGTCACCAGAGCGGGATATCTCTGTTGCACCCGCTCGTCGTCGGTGATGGTATCGAGAGTCGTGGTGGCTCCGATGACGAGACCCCCATCGTCAGCCTCTTCGATGCCGCATAGTTCTTCGATGCCTCGTAAGGAGACCACCGTGCCGGCTCCCTGATGCCTGCGTTTCATGTTGGGCCACAGATCGGTACCACCGGCGACGAGGCGGGTGTTGCCCGGATCCTCGGCAAGGAATGCGACCGCCTCGTCGATGGTGGTCGGCTGCAAGAAACGGAATGCTGGAAGACGAAGCATCAGTTGTCCTCCTTCATGGAATTCTTGCGTTCGGTCATCGTTGGGGTTCCGGAGCGAACCCCGGCCTCCTCAACATTAATCGCCTTGCCATCGCCATCCTCGTCCGGTGTGGGAACCATGAGAGGCACACCAAAATCGATGTGCGGGAATGACTTTGGCCCGAAGCGAGCCTCCTTGCCCTTGTCTCTGGCCTCGATCGCCTGACGAATCATGTGAGGAGCAATCGGCACCTGATCGATCCTCACCCCCACCGCATCGAAGACAGCGTTGGCGACCGCTGGCATGATCGGTAGCAACGGTCCCTGTCCGACCTCCTTGGCCCCGAACGGACCATTGGGATCGGGATCCTCGATGATGTAACTGGTCACAGGTGGCATCTCGGCAAAGGTCGGGCTCTTGTACTCGAGCATCGAAGGATGCTTGTGGACCAGTGCGTTGGAACGTTTCTTTGGCAAGCGACGGAATACCTGTTCCTCCATCATCGCCTCGCCCAGCCCCATGTAGACCGAACCCTCGATCTGGCCCATCACCAGTGCGGGGTTGATACACTTCCCGACATCGTGGGCCATCCAGATGTGCTCGATGCGGTAGAGACCCGTTTCCGGATCCACTTCCGTCTCCACCACCGTCGCACTGTAACTGTAAGCCGGCGATGGCCCGACTCCTGCACCACGGTAGCGCCCCGGCGAACGAGGTGGGGTGTAACTTCCGGTGGTGCCGAGGGTGCCGAAACGTGACTCCGCCGCGATCACCGCGTCTGAAAAACTCATCCCCGTGTCGGGATCCTCACCGTGGAACACCCGTCCGTCGGCAAAAACCAGTTCCCTGGCCGGAACCTTGAGCTCCTCTGCAGCTCCCTTCGCGACCAGATCACGTGCCCTCTCGGCGGCCTGGATTGCCGCGTTGCCTGCCATCAGTGTCACGCGAGAGGAGTAACTGCCAAGATCGACCGGCGTCAGGTCGGTATCAGCGACGCACAGTCGAATATCGTGCAGATCGATGCCGAGAATCTCGGCGGTAATCGCGGCGATCACCGAATCGGATCCCTGTCCGATCTCGGTTTCACCGCAGAACAGTGCCACGCCACCGGAGCGATCGAGTTGCAGCTGGACCCCCGACTGCGGCATGTGATTCCAGTAGATGGGGAGACCCGCGCCACTGAGATAAGAACCGCAGGCCAGGCCCAGTCCTCTTCCCTCTGGCAGTTTACCGTAACGCTCGCGCCAGCCGCTGCCGGCGACCACCGCCTCGATGCACTTGCCGAGGCCCATCGAACCAATCTTCAACCAGTTGGAGGTGACACTGTCGGGAGCCACCAGCTGCTGCAGCCGAAGATCCGCTGGATCGATCGACAATTCATGCGCGATCTTGTCGAGGTGTACCTCGAAGGCGAAGCGCGGCTGTGGCGTACCGTGACCCCGCTTCGGACCGCAGGGTGGTTTGTTGGTAAATGCACGGATGCTATCGAAGCGATACTTCGGCAGCTCGTAAGTCACCGTCTGAAGGGCCCCCGTGTAGTAGGTACTGGCGACGCCATAACTACCGTAGGCACCACCGTCGAGAGCCGTTTGAAGATGCTGTGCAGTGAGCGTGCCATCTTTCTTGACCCCGGTGCGAATCTTCATCAGCACTGGATGCCTACCGCGATGACAGTAGAAGACCTCTTCTCTTGTGAGACAGATCTTCACCGGGCGTCCCAGTTCTAACGCCATCTTCGCAGCACAGATCTCATGGTTGAAGGGATCACTCTTGCCACCGAAACCACCGCCGTTTGGACAGGCGATGACGCGAATCCTGGCTGCGGGGAGTTCCAGCACCTTGGCCAGCGACCGGTGCAGATAGTGAGGAGTCTGAGTCGACGAGTACACGGTGACCCGATCGGTCTCCTCGGTGAGTGCCACGGTCGCGTGTTGTTCCATCGGTAGATGGGTATTGCCCTCGAAATAGAGTACATCCTCGAAGACATGATCGGCTTCGGCGAATCCAACCTCGGTATCACCAAACTCCATCGAGATTTTCTTGTGTAGATTTCCCTCATCACCGTAATCATGAATCCTCGGCTCGGCGGTAGAGATCGCCTCGTCGATGGTGGCGATCGTCTCGAGCGACTCGTATTCGACCTCAACGGCAAGCGCGGCCTCGTGCGCCTGGTCCTCGGTCAATGCCGCCACCGCGACCACCGGGTCTCCGACGAAACGAACCTTGTCCTGACAGAGGGCATGTTCGTCCTGGCTGACCGGCAATATACCGAAGGAAATCGGCATCGAATCACCGGTCAGAAAAGCCAGCACTCCGGGCATTTCCTGCGCCTTGGAGGTATCGATACTGACGATGCGGGCATGAGGTACGGTCGAGCGAACCAGTTTCATGTGGACCATGCGTGGAAAGAAGAGGTCATCGGCGAAGCGAGTCTGACCGGTCACCTTGGCGCGGCCATCGACGCGTCGAAATGGGGTTCCGATCAGGCGCAGTTCGTCGCTGGTCACCGGGCCTTTCTCGTCATCGGATTGACGGGATTCATGCATCGGTGACCTTCTCTCCGGGCACCGGATCACCATAGAATGCACTCTCTGGAAGACGGTATGACTCGTCACCTCGTAACTGGGCTGCCGCCCATTCGACCGCTTCGAGAATCTTGTGATATCCGGTGCACCGACACAGATTTCCGGACAGAGCAGTGACGATCTCATCTCGACTGGGAGCATCGTTTTCTGCCAGTAGAGCCTGTGCTGCCAGCAGAATACCCGGAGTGCAGTAGCCACACTGAGCGGCTCCGAGGTCGGCGAAACAAGATTGCAGCGGATGAAGTTCATTGCCGCGCATCATTCCTTCGACAGTCTCGACTTCTCGACCCTCACACTCAGCAGCAAGCTCGAGACAGCTAAGCAGCGGTTTCCCGTCGATCAGAACTGTACAGGTTCCGCATTCGCCCAGTTCACAACCATGCTTGGTGCCGGTGAGTCCCAGCTCTTCTCGCAACACTTCGAGCAAACTGTGATGGACGCTGAATGCAACATGATGCTGTTCACCATTGACCTTCAAGGTCCGGGTGGTTCGTTGCTGAGACATGTCCCCCCGATCAACGGTTACTGGTAAGTCGGCATCTGAGAGTCCACTGGCAACGATGGTCCGGGAACTTCCTGCCCGGTCCCGGTGATGTGATTCTCGGAATCAACTCGAACCACCCTGGGTTGGTGATCCTGAATCCGGGAATCCTCCAGCTCGACCCAGCTGGCAATAATCACGAGATCTCCAGGACAGTTCTGGTGGGCAGCGGCACCATTGATACAGACCGCCCCCGTTCCGGATTCCGCCGGGAGAGCGTATGTGACAATTCGGCTGCCCCGGGTGACGTTCCAGATGTGAACCTGCTGGCCAGGCACGATGTCAGCGGCCTCGAGCAGATCGGTGTCGATCGACACGCTACCCTCGTAGTCAAGGTGAGCCGCGGTAACTGTGGCCCTGTGAATCTTCGAGTGCAGCATCGTCCGCCGCATGGCTCGATACCATCCTTCCTGACCCGGAAAGGGATCCTCTCGCGAATAGAGGATCATATCCGAACGAAACCGTTCGGAACCAGTGAATCGTCGTGATCCAGCGGACAGAGCGGCGCAAGAGAAGTCGGATTGGTTGCCCCATCCGACTCTATGCGGCAGGATGATCGGGTTCCTGGGCCGCTTGAAGCATCCTGCCCGGGATCCGATCATCTCCGGGAGAACAAGGAAGAGAGCAGCTGATGGAATCGATCTCCTTCCAGGTAGATCCCTCGCAATATCGTCACTGGGACGTCAAGAAGGAGGGGCAGGTGATGCGGATTCACATGAGTGTGGATCCCGAATTCCCGCTCAGAGATGGATATGAGCTGAAACTGAACTCCTACGACCTCGGTGTCGATATTGAACTGGCCGACATTGTTCGGCGCCTGCGATTTGAACACCCCGAAATCACCTCCCTTGTCATCAGCAGCAATCATGAACAGGTCTTCTGCTCCGGGGCGAACATCCACATGCTCGGAGTCTCGAGCCATTCCTGGAAGGTAAACTTCTGCAAGTTCACCAACGAGACCCGTTGCGAACTTGAGGATTGGGCTGCCCAGTCCGATGTTCGGACGATTTGCGCCATCACCGGTCCCTGCGCCGGGGGCGGATACGAACTCGCCCTCGCCTGCGATGAAATCTGGCTCATCGATGACGGCAACAGTGCCGTCAGCTTGCCCGAAACTCCCCTGCTCGGAGTGCTACCGGGAACTGGTGGACTGACCCGGCTGGTCGACAAGCGCAAGGTCCGCAGGGATCGAGCGGATGTCTTCTGCACCCTCGCCGAAGGATTCAAGGGCAAACGAGCCCTGGACTGGGGACTGGTCGATACCATCGCACCGAGATCACGCTTCGATGAGAATTTGCAGAACCATCTCGACCAGATCCTCCAGGATCGCCCAGGAAGACAAGATCGTAAAGGGATCGTCCTGGGACCGATCGAGATCTCCGATGTTGACGGTGTCCGCAGCACTTCGACCCTATCGGTGGCTTACCAGTCAGAAAAACGCACTGTAGAGTTCACCATCGAAGTTCCGCCGGTAGCAGCGGCACCAACGACCTTGGAAGAGATTCATGCCGCGGGAGATTCCTTCTGGCCATTGCGATTTGCACGGGAACTGGAAGACGCCCTTCTTGATCTGCGTGTCAACCGCAACGAGATAGGACTTGTCATCGTCAAGACGAAGGGAAATCTCGACGATATCCAAGGTTGGGATCAAATCCTCGTCGACCATCAAGGTGACTGGTTCATCGATCAGATTCTTCATCTGACCACTCATGTGATCCAGCGACTGGAACGGACCTCTTGTAGTTTCTTCGCTCTCATCGAGCAAGGATCCTGCTTCGGCGGCTCGGTTCTGGAGTTAGCTCTCGCCTGCGACCGGATCTACATGCTGGACGAAGCGGGTGTTGAAATCCAGAGATCGACGATGAATGAAGGCCTGCTGCCAATGACCACCGACATCACTCGTAGCGAATGCCGCCTGCTAGGCGAAGCGGAGTTGCTGGAATCAAACCAGGGCAACTACTCTCGGCTGAACGCACCGACCGCCGAACAGATGGGACTCGTAACCGAAGCTCTCGACGAGTTCGACTATGAGGACATGATTCCAGTCGCCATCGAGGAGCGGGTCAGCCTGTCTCCTGACTCGCTGACGGGGATGGAGGCCAATTTACGCTTCGCCGGACCGGAGAACCTGGAGAGCAAGGTCTTCGGACGACTCAGTGCATGGCAAAACTGGATTTTCATCCGTCCCAATGCCACCGGACCACACGGTGCTTTGACACTCTATGGCAGACCTGAGAGGCCCGAGTTCGCCTGGGATCGAGTTTGATCGGGAAGAGGAACAATGATAAGCAAGGTTGATCGAAGCGGGAAGATTCCAAACAACGTCGATCTCGCCGGCGACAAGCGCCTCCAGAGAGCCCTGGAGCACTGGCTACCTCTCTACATGGAGTGGTGGAATGACATGGGGCCCGCTGGATTTCAGACCAACGATATTTACCTTCGTACCGCCATCTCGGTCGAATCAGGAGGCTGGGCCAACTTCGATTATGTCAAGATGCCCGATTATCGCTGGGGCATCTTCCTGACTCCTACCGAATCGAATAACACCATCGGTTTTGGCGACCATTTCGGAAAACCAACCTGGCAGGAGATTCCCGGCGAATATCGGGGCAACTTACGCCGGATCATAGTCACCCAGGCCGATACCGAACCAGCTTCGGTCGAACAGCAACGATTTCTCGGCACCATCGCTCCCTCCCTCTATGACATGAGAAATTTGTTCCAGGTCAACGTTGAAGAAGGTCGTCACCTTTGGGCGATGGTCTACCTACTGTTCCGTTTCTTCGGCAAAGATGGACGCGATGAGGCGGAAGAACTGCTCAGCCGTCGTAGTGGAGATGAAGACAAGCCACGTATCTTGAATGCCTTCAATGAACCTTGTGACCACTGGCTTTCCTTCTTCTGCTTCACTCACTTCACCGACCGCGATGGCAAGTTTCAACTGGCATCACTGGCGGAAAGTGGCTTCGAGCCACTGGCTCGCACCTGCGACTTCATGCTCACCGAGGAAGCCCATCACCTGTTCGTCGGCGAGACTGGCCTCGATCGAATCATCAAGCGAAGTGCCGAACTGACCAAAGAAACCGATGGCGACCCGAAGAAGGCTGGCGGAATCCCCCTCGACATGATTCAGAGGTCAATCAATTACTGGTTTACTTACAGTCTCGACCTGTTCGGGGGAGAGATCTCATCCAATGCTGCTAACTTTTTCGGCGAAGGCCTCAAGGGCAGGTTCAAGGAACAATCTCGTTATGAGGACCACATCATGAAGGAGGGTGTCAAGATCATCCCTCAGGTCATCAATGACACCGTGCATGAGGAGGAGGTCCACTATCGCAACGCCATCAACGAAGTGTTGCGAGATGAGTACATCGATGACGTTCAACGAGCGCTCCGAAAATGGAATCGAACGCTGGAAAAATTGGAGCTCGAAACGAGAATTACTCTTCCCAGTCGTCGCTTCCATCGCCACCAGGGACTCTACGCCGATCATTCCTTCGATCCCGAAGGAAACATCATCACCAAGGAGAAACTGGAGCAGAACGCAGAACGCTGGCTCCTCAACAACGAGGATAATGACTATCTGATCTCGATTATGAATCAGGTGGTTGAACCGGGGAAGATGGCCAACTGGATTGCTGCCCCGGCACGCGGCATTAACGGCCAGCCATTGGAGTTCGAATACGTCCGTCTCTAGTCAAACCGATGACGACCTATCCTCGACACTCAGGAAAACTGCACAGGAGACTGGTCAGACGGTTCAAATTCGCCCATCAGTGCTGAGGCCACCGCCGCCTGGTGAACCGGACGAAATCCGAATGCGGTGATGACAGAGATCTGATCTCCAGCAGGGACCGCCACCAGATCTCGAGGATCCTCCAGCAAAACGATGATCAGTCGGCCGTTCTCCCGAGCCAGCGCTTGCACCAGTGCCCGTGTCCGCTCGGAATGTCGAAACCCCTGAAGTACCATGATGACTCCCGCTGCTGGACGACCGCGTTCGATCACCTTTCCGATCATTTCATCATCAGCATCAAAATCGATCTTGAGGCAGTCGACCTGTTTCCCCAGTCGACTTTCCAGGATCGAGAGATCTTCTCCGCGAAGAGGATCCTCGACGGGACTTCGAGTCTGCAGTCTGGGAACAACCAGCAGCCACTGCCCATCCCCTTCGATTCTTGCCGGCGGACCCGACAACAAAGTGGTACCAGCTCGAGCAATTTCTTGTGCTACTTGTGCGCCCGAAGGCAATCGGCTCGGTTCTGCCGCTCGCCCCCCTTCGAGGCGATTCAGGCGCTGGAGACTGTCTTGATGTGTTTTATCGAAAGTTGAATCGGTTGACTGCATCTGTTCCAGGATCTGGCGGGCACGAATTTGTAATTCCGGAGTGTGACTGACCAGCAGTGCATCATGACCGGCATTGGTTGCCCCGATAATCACTTGCTCAAAATCGAATCCCGACACCCCTCCCATCTCCAAACAGTCCGTGATGATCACGCCCGGGAATCCGAGTTCGATACGAAGGTGGTCAGTCACTGCCAGCCGAGAGGTTGTGACAGGATTTTCCAGGTCTAACGCCTCAGCGACGACATGACTCGTCATGACCATCGATGCACCTGCGTTTGCAGCTGCTCTGAAAGGCACCATGTGATCGTCGCTGGCCTGTCCGGGGATCCTTGGTAATCCGAAATGAGGATCAACTTTCACCCTGCCTATACCGGGGAAGTGCTTCCAGCAATCTTGAACTCCTTGCTCGCGATGTCCGGAGCCGATTTCGGTAGCCAGCGCCAGTGTCAGTTCCGGATCGGAACCGAATGATCGAGATCCTATTCCTCTCGCGTCGCTACTGCACAGCAGATCGACACAAGGAGACAAGTTCACATCGATACCGAGCTCTCTCAATTCTTTCCCCGAGATTTGGCCCTGCAAACGAGCCAGTTCTAGACTCCGTTTACGATCTCGTCTTGCCGCAGCACCGAGAGCAAGATTCCCCGGGAAAAGGGTCACTCCATCGGGTATCCGAACCACCCTTCCTCCCTCTTGATCGATGGAGATGAGGAGGGAAGGGCCAAGGATAGATCGGAGGTCGATAACAAGCTGAGACAATTGAGCGTGAGAATCGATGTTTCGACCAAACAGGATGACTCCCCCGGGTTTCACCGAGAGCAGCTGCTGATGCGTTTGTTCTGAAATCGTAGGCTCTGGGATTCCAATCCAGAGACGCTGGCCGATCATCTCTTCACCTGCTTTTCAGTACCGTTCGTTCCGACTCCTGCAGCACAGATGGCAAGTGTCATGGATGACGTGATGACGATCCACCACGGCCAGGCAATTACCGGGTTCTCGACTCCAAGTAATGGCTTCTGGAAAAACAACAAGGCACCAAAGATGATCCCGGTTAGCAATCCTCCCATGACACTCCGAGGACTGCCCCGCCTGGGGACGAAACCTGCACACAAGAACACTCCCAACAGGGCACCGTAGATGATCGTCATCGACGACAGTGCCAGTTCGACCAGATTGTCGGCAGGAGCCCACCCGTACTCCTGCAACCATGAGAATGAGAGCGCCGACAGGGCCAGAACTACCGCGATCACGAGAGTCGTACGACGAACGGCCTTCGCCTGACGGGTAGGAGGACTCTCCATGACATCCACATTCCAGGTCGCAGCGATGGCGCAGACTGCCGAGTCGAGGCTCGACATGGCGGCAGCAAGTATTCCTGCCAATACCAGGCCGAGCAATCCAGGGGGCATCTCGTGCATTACGAAAATGGGTAGGATCTCATCGCCATTCCCGGTCCCGTAAGAAGGAGGGGCAAGAGCCCAGCAGCAAGTGATCGCTGTACCCACGGCAAGGAACAGTGCCGTCAAGGGCAGATTGACAACACCGGAAACCACCAGAGCACGGCCAGCGGAATTTCCGTCTCGACAGGTCAGGAGCCTCTGCACCATGTCATGGTCGGTGCCATGGGTAGCCAACGTCAGGAAGAACCCACCGATCAGCGCTGCCGGAAGGGAACGGGATTCCGCCAGTAACGACCAGAAAAATCCTCGGTCAACCGAAGATCCCTCTGGCCAGAACAGGATCTTTGCCGAATCAGTTGTTTCGATCCAATCGAACAGAGCGTGAACTCCACCAGGAATCCGATCGATCGCCACCCACAGCACCGAGATTGCCGCGACGATGAAAATGAAACCCTGAATCGAGTCGGTGGCGATCACTGAACGGATGCCGCCGATTAAAGAATAGGCACCGGCAAACAGAGCGCAGACCAATACTGCCAATTCGATGGGCAGCCCCGTCACCGTCACCACCGCAATCGATGCGATGTAGAGCCTGACTCCACTGGCCAGAATTCTTCCGACGATAAATGCCAGAGCAACGCATCTACGCGGTAGAGAACCGAACCGATGGTGAATCAAACCATAGACCGTCTTCACACCGAGATGGTGATAGAGAGGAACCAGTGTTCTGGAGAGAAGGATCTTGGCCAGAAGAGCGCCAAAGCCGAACTGGAGATACGCCCAGCTGGCACTGATATAAGCATTCTGGGGAACTCCGATAAAAGTTGCCGCCGAAAGTTCCGTGGCGATCAGAGACAGGAATACTGCCGGCGTGCTAATACTTCGTCCGGCAAGAAGAAATTCTTCACTTCCGCCCGATCTTATCGATACGGCAATTCCCACTCCCACGACCAGCGTGAGATATGAACAGATGACAACCCAGTCCAACGGTTCCAGGAGATCCATGGCGCGACGATAAAGGCAACAGATCGCTGGATACAGTGAATAGTTCGACTGGAAATTCCCGGAAATTAGGTAAATATAAAGGTATGTCGGAATCAACCTCCTCTCCTCGAGATCCCCGTCTTGCACTCCTCTTTGACGAGGAGGCAGCCGTAGTTTCTCGTGCTTGCCTCGAACTCGTACCGATCGTCTTTGATGATCCAGAGTTAGAACTGGAGATGATCGACCTGCTGCAACGCAACGTTGATCAGGAGGACGGATTCGCTACCGGAGAGCTGTGCATGGCTTTGCTGTTGGGAGAGATTCGAAGTGCTCCTGCCACTGATGTGCTCATACGATGTCTGCAGGTCGAAGATGAGATGCTACAACGGATCGCCGTCCGTTCACTCCAACGCATTGGAAGTCCCGCCTTCGACGAAATCCTGGAGTTATTGGAAGATCCGAGCCTGGAGGGTGAATTCTCCGTCATGGCCATCGAAAGCCTCGAAGGGATTACCCTTCATGATCTCCCGCATCATCGTGAGAACATCGAGGATCGACTCCGTATCGATCTGGTGGACCGCAAACTTCCGATTGAACGCAGAGAAGCGGTCGCCATCGCACTGGCACGTCTAGGAATATCTGAGGCTTCAGAAACCATCGAACTACTGCTCGAACAGGAGTTCCCGGATGGGAATGTGTTTATTTCAGAAGCCCACGATTTGATGACCGAATACCCCAACGGCCTTCCTGGTCATGCGGAAGACCCGATCGAACAGGTCGTCCGGTGGATCAGTGACGAGATTCTGCCAGGGGGAGAACTCGATTTATCTATCATCCAACAGCAAGATCCTGAAGCCGAATAATCTGCAAGCGGCGAAATCGCCGGAAGTACCTCAGACCTCTTCAAAGAACCAGGGTTTGAGAACCTGTAGCTTCTCCTCGTATGTATCTGGATCGAGCAACCAGCAACTACTCGCCACGGAAGAGAGCAGACTATTGCCATCCTGGGGAGTAAAGCAGAAGCCAGTAATATCGGTGCCATCCACGATCGATAGGGCCTCGTGTGGAATTACCGTCTGATTCAGGATTCTGCCGAAGAAACCGTGATCGCGACCGAAACTGAAGACCTGATTTGAAGACTTCTTGTAGGTACGAGCCAGTCGATCATTCTCTTTCACTCTCGTCAGCAACTGTTCCATCGTCGTCGGCTCTTTGACCTTCAACCGGAATCTAAGCGTGTGCATGTACTGGGAGTTCAACTTGACCGCACTGGAGAAGAGACCACCGTATTCGAGATTCAGCGTCCGGAACAAATGGTACGCATCGCGGGCGTGATGGGTCCCGAATTTTTCGTCCTTATGTCGACCAACACGGGGGGAGGGAGCGAATCCAGCATCCTGACTGACATCGTTAGCCCGACGCATGCAGACGAAATCTGCCGAGATCAAATTATCAGGCATGGTTCCGTTGCCTAACGCCATTGTCTTGATGATTGCTGCCAGATTGTGGGTGTTACAGGACACGACATGGAGGAATCGATCTTCTTCAGGGATGAGAGCCTCGTCATTGATACCTCGAGCGTACATCTTACCGAAGCCGAACTCGGAACCCTGTGCAACGAAGCCTTTGACCGAAGTCGCAGATTTGTAGTATTCCTCCTTGTTGGCGAGACCCGCGCCCGAAGGGGTGCAGTCGATCACAACGGCTGATCGTTCGATGGCCCCTCTCGTTTCAAATGAAGGCTGCATACCTAATTTCTCGAACCCAGACATCGCCTCTGGAGAAGTCGAGAGGTAAGCGCCTCTCTCCAGCAGGTTCTTCACCTTTGATCGATCAGTGTAGAGCGGCGTCCTCTTGTTAAAGGTGACTTCGTCAATTCCCAATTTGTCCTTGTAATGACAAAGCAATCCGATCAATGGTTCCCCGATGGTGCCCGTCCCCACAACGTGAACGATTCGTGACATAGAGCCCCCCTACACAACAGATATGCCGATTCGACCTCTGGGCCAACGTGGCACCGGGGAAGAACCGAAGTCCCAACCTGAGATTAGATGAACATTTGCTCGCGCGCGAGGAATCTCGTCGTCTCCGACCCTACTTTTGCCAACCTGCCCAAAAAAGAGGCCCCCCTGGCTGTCCCAGGGGGGCTCTGTCCGTTGATTTTAGCGATGCACCCTCACAAAGGGGGGGGTTACGGATCGGGCGGCGGTGGCGGAACTTCATCGAAGTCCACGCTGACCTCATCCACCACAGGTGTGAATCCTAAATTCGCCACGTCCTGGAACAGGAAGAACCGTAGCACCACCGACTGAGGATCTCTCAGCAGGGCCGGATCAGAAACGATACCGAGTAGCGGACCGATTCCGCCCGCACTTGTTTCGCTGAGGGCGTAACCCTCGTAGAGAACCTGCAGATTGACAGGACTTCCGGAAAGCAAATCTACCGTCATCGGCTCCAGGGCCAGATTGGTGTAGAAACTGCCGTCGTCACTGACGAGGGAGTAAGGCCTGGAAGCGGCGCTACTCATCGGAGCCTCGAACACTGCGAAAGTACTGACAATCGGTGCCGGAACCACATCGATGCCAGAGTCAGAGAAGCCCAGAGGGGTTTCCACGCGCACCCAACCCTCGGCTCCACCACCACCACTACTGGTCGAATTGTTGATCGGGTACGGACCACCTGGAGGCTCCTGATTGGCGAATCCACCACTGACATTCAAGATCGCCCCCGACTCCACGATCACGACACTACGGCCACGCAGCCGGACCGCTCCGCCTGCTCCACCGCCACCTCCCGCAGCACCCTCCGGTGCCAGGAAGGAATCGCCCCCGAGAGCCAGGATCTGTGCCGTCGCAGACACAATCATCGGGCCGTTGGCAGTGATCTCAATGTAACCGCCACCGCCTCCACCGCCGGTAGAGGCCATCGGTATCGAGCTGTCGGTGTCAAAAATGGCAGCCCCACCAGCTCCGCCCAGGCCTCCAACATGGAGAGCAATACTGGCTTCAGGATCGAGAGGGTCTGGAACCAGGAATGAGGCCGCCCCGTAGGAGCTGCCACCCTGACCTGCTTCGGGGAACTCGGGATCGGTGCAGGAACCGGCACCGTTGCCGTTATTCCCTTCTGCGGCGTATCCACCTCCGCCTCCACCACCAACGGTGCAGGAAGCCAGCGATCCACTAGCGGACTGGCCACCGGTAGCCGCTGAAATTAAATTGGGAGGAACCGCACCGCCCGGGTCTCCACCGGGAGGAACTCCTGTATCGATCAGATCGGGAGGAACACCGTCGGGGATGCCGCCGTCTCCTCCATCGATGAGAGAAACCAACAAAGCCAGTCCGCCACTACCACCAACGCCACCTCCAGGACCCGCCTGTCCACCGGCACCCGGTACGGGAACGGAGGGATCGGTCAGATCTGGAACTGCTGCATCTCCTCCACTGACATCGATCGTACCGGCAATATCAACGGTACCTGTCGAGCGAAGGAAGAGGGAGTTAGTACCGACACCGACCAGAAGCGCTCCCGCCTGCAATTCGAACTGAGAAAACTCAAAGGTCCCGTCGTTACCGCCATTATCAAACAGGACCGTACCGACAGCATTGCTGATGGTCCCGGCATCGGTGTCAACGGTGTAAGGACCGTTCGCTGCATCCAGTATCAGAGCATCGGCTCCTGTCCCGACTTCGATGGCGCCTGAAGAAACACCGTAGGAAGTTCCGGCTCCCACGCCCAGAGGAGGCAACAGAGTAGCCTCGTCGAGGGTGCCCGGAGCCACCAGGCTACCGTTGGTTTCGAACAGGACCAGACCGTCCGCTCCCGGACCGCCCTTCTGGATCTGGGTTCCATTAGGAGACTCCAGTTGGACACCACCGGCTCCACCTGCCGCATCGACCGCAGCAGTGGCACCGATTTCCAGGTTGCCTGTGGCACGTACGACGAAGGTTCCTCCGCCGCCACCACCACCAGCACCCGCTGTGGTTCCGTTCACACCTCGCTGACCATTACCACCGGCAAGCTGGACCTGGCCGGTGAGCCGTACTGACCCGTCAGCAACGATACCAATTGCACCGCCGCCGCCGCCGCCACCACCGCCATTATTGACCACCGGAGCTGCCGTGGTGGTAGGCCTACGAGTGCCCGCACCACCACCACCACCACCACCGCCACCGACGAGCTGGATACCGAGAGAATCCATGGTTGGACTACCCCCGATGCCGTCTGGTGAACGATTGGAAAGGTTAAAGGAGAAGGTGTTGATTCCATCACCACCGCCGGTTCCACCACCACCGCCACCGGCATTTCCAGCGCGAGTACTGTAGATGGATGCAGGAATGATCAAATCGATGGATACACCCGCCCCGCCTCCGAATTCACCATCGGAGGCTGGCTCGATGTTCTCTACCAACTGACTCGCCCCGTTGATTTCCATGAGCGCGCCTTCGCCACCGAAACCGCCGCCGGGGCCGGCGAATCCACCAGCTCCGCCTTGGTCAGTGGTACCTTCCGACCCGTCTCCCCCGGAGAGATCCAGATCCCCCGCCAGTAAGAAGACGAGATCTTGAGGATCACCGGTGCCAGAACAACGGAGAATTATCGGGATGTCGGGCGGACCAGAAAACTGAACGACCGCACCCTGCTCCAGCACAAAGCTACGCATTTGAAATTCACCCGGTACCGGACCCGACGGTAGGATCTCAATCGGAGGATCTTCAGTGATGTCAAAGATGGAACCATTTGACTGGTTCATGTCGTAAATGCGCTCGGCCTGCAGGATCACGTCAACCGTGCCCTCTCCTGCTACCGCACCGAGATTAATTTCCGGAGCCACTGGGTTGAACTCGAGAACTCCGCCACCCCAGATGGCATTTCCTGCCACCGGATCGAGATTCTCGACCGTGTCGAAACTCTCACTGATCTGGCCCGCTGCAGAAGCTCCAAGTTCGTTCTGAATCGCGAGCAATCCGGAAACCCAGACACCTGGTGTGTCGGTGGCGGCATTGGCCGGAACAGGATCACTGAGTTGCAAACGAATTCGAGTGGTGATCAAACCATCGGGAAAATCGATCGAACTATCCCACAGGTACGAAAACTTGAGACCCGCGTTCACTGCGAAAGGGATCTGACCGAAGAAACCGAAGCTGCCAGGGACAAATCCTCGTCCATCGAAGGTCCCTTCCACTTCGGTGCAAGGGAACCAGTCGTCGGAAAAGACTGGATCCTCATATTCAGGAATCGAATCGAAACGACCACGCACCGGGTCACCAACCACGGCAAACTGAAGCGGAATGATTCCGCCTCGGATTCCCGCCGGCATCAAACCTGCCGTGGTATAGGGAGGAACGTCCGAGAGCTCTCCTGGAGCCAGCAGCGTGGCGAGTGGAACCTGGATCGTCGAACTGGTGAGAGGGAACCCGGCGGTCGCCACTGACACGGTGATACCGAGACCGGAGGTATCTCCCGAAGGAAGGATCCCTGTCGGCATCTCGACTCGCACCGCTTCCATATCCAGCGGCAGAGTGTAATTGACGTTTCCAGTGCCGGATTGAACACTCGGAGAGGCCAGGTTGTTGGATCCGTCATCTACGGAAGCCCCCGTCACCCCATTCAAATTATAACCGTAGAGGACTACGGTGTCGGGAACGATCGATCCAGCAGCATTCTGAAGTACTCCAACTCCATCGTCACCTACAGCAAATCCGACCATCTCGGGAGCAGCGGTGAAGACGCCAGCTCCGGAGAAAACACCATTCACGAACAGCTCAACGGTACCACTGCGAACTCCGCCAGGAACGATCACCTGGAGCACCGAAGGAGAGCCACACGCAAGAGGGTCAGAGGTATCAACATTGACGTTGACCGGCAAACCGTCCAGCACCGTGTTGTTGCTAAAACTACGGAAAATGACCCGGTTGCCAGCAAGCTGATCGGAGAAGTTCACGCCAGTAAAACTTAACTGGGTCCCTGCAGCACCCTGCTCGGGAGTGACGTTGTTGAGGGAAGGCGAAATGCAGTCAGGCGGCGGAGGCGGCTCTGGCGGTCCAGTCGAAGGTGGATCTCCAAAACCGGCACCGAACCGGTGACCGGAATTACAGCCCCCAGCCACAACTGCGAAAACAACGACGGACAAGAGCACGAGTCTAGTCGTGCGAACGGACATGTCAGCGTAGAACACGCTGGCTCTCCTTTCCCCCGTAACATCCGGCCATGGGCTCTCCGGAGTCGGGGCTGGGATGCTTCATTTCTTTTCCGCGAAAAGATCCTCGACACCGTTCCTCACCTCACCGGTGAGAGGGAACTGCAAAGATCTCATCACCCTCATAAGTTACTAAGCAAATCTTCGGCCAAGTTGTCCTGATCCTCGCCAGGAGCGTGACAGAACTGGATTTCGTACTGTTTCCGAACCGCCGGGAACGAATTCCCGTCAAGTTCGATTGACGTATCGTTGTACGATGTGCCACATGTGGCACGACCCCGGATCGGACCCATTCCGCAAGGCGGAAGCTCACCGGAAGTCACCACCAAGGTACCAGAACGACGAGTATACGCCGATCAAAGTCCTCGGAGGGGAACAGCGGGGCATCGTATCCCGACACCCGAAAGAGTCAAGATGGGGGAGGGTGGCATCTGGCGGTCCGACGCTACAGGATGACGCCAGCTGTTCGATCTCGCCCATGAGCGCGGATCGGCCGAAAACTCGATTCTGGTGCCGTTGGAGCTCCTGGAAGGGGTGAAGGGTGGGTCGGTTCCTCAAACGCCTGTTCGAGAAGGAATTGGCCTGGATCCGCTCTCGGCTACCGTTTGTCTCCCGGACCAAGAAAACCACCGCCAGGGCAGTGGATACGACCCCGGGATCTCCCCCCGTTGCTGGCGTGCCAAAAACAGGGGTTCAAACGCCAGCAACTCGAAAATTCCCGGCCAGACTCTCCGACAAAAGCCGCCGCGCGACGCTCAAGAAATCAAAATCTGCAGCGCACAAACGACTCAAAAAACCTCCGCTGATCTCACCAAAACGAGAAGCTCCTCTGCAAAGGGAGATTGCTCGTTCCCCTTCCGATCCATTCGCTTCGGTAGTGGCTGCAGTGATTCTCCATGCCAGCTTACTGCTGGTGATCTACCCACTGTTGTTTCCCCCTCCAGAACAACTTCCACCACCGAAAACCTTCGTAATCCGCTGGGAAACAAAAAAGAAACAGGTCACCAAAGAAGACAAACCGATAGAGAATCCGGAACAACCCCCTGCGCCATTACCTGAAGAACAACCGGTAGTGGAGAAACCGCCCGATCAAGAAACCGCAGCCGATCCAGGCCAGGATGTGATCACCGATGTGGCTGGCGTGGGAGCTGGCGAAGGAGCGCAGGGAAACGGTCGTCAGGGAGAAGCCCGCTCCCAGGCTCTTCGCCATCATGGAGGCAATCCCAATACAGAAGATGCCGTTCGCGCCGGGTTGCTGTGGCTCATTCGACATCAAGATCGAAACGGAAGCTGGTCCCCCGATCGATTCGACCGTCACTGTGAAGAAGCCGACAGCAGCTGCATCGGTGCCGGTTACCCCGAACACCGTGCAGGAATCACCGCACTGGCTTTACTCGCCCTGCTCGGCGATGGCAATCTTCCGGATGACAAAGACGATCCTTATTCGATCGCCTGCAGTCGTGCCCTCCAGTGGCTACTCGATCATAAGGATCAGGATGGTTGTATCCGGACCGATATCGCCAAAGGATCGCGTAATCTCTACGATCACGGCATAGCGACCTTTGCCCTGTGCGAGGCGGCCGAACTCACTGCCGACCCCTTCATCACCGAGGCCGCCCGTAGCGCCATCCTGTTCCTGGAATCGAGCCAGCAACCGGGAGGTGGTTGGGACTACACCCCCTCCCCTTCTTTACGCAACGATCTCTCCATCACGGGTTGGCAAGTTCTCGCCCTCCATGCCGGCATCGAAGCAGGAATCCTACCCGAGCCTGACACCATCCAATCTGTCGAGCGGTACCTGGACAGAGCCATCGATGAGACCGGCCACGCAGTCTACTCCGATCGCGGCCGTGGCCGAGGGCGAACGGGGTTCGGAATCGATGCTGTGGGACTCATCACACGACTGGCGCTGGGGCATTCCCCGATCTCCGTCGAGAGCCTCGCCTGTGCCCAGCGAATCTCCGAGCACCCTCCCCGTCCTGAAGTTCGATCTCAATGGGATCAACATCCTCAATCGATGTATTACTGGTACACGGCAACCTTGGCTCTGTTCCATGTAGGTGGTTCTCCGTGGAAGAAGTGGAACCAACAACTGCAACAGCAGCTGCTACCGTTACAAATTCAGCAAGGCGAATCGATCGGTTCATGGGATCCAGATCCAAACTGGATCGGGGCAGCTGGAGGTAGAGTGGCTCAGACAGCCCTCGGGGTGCTGACTTTTGAAACCTATTTTCGCTATACCCCATTGCACCAACGATTGGGAATCGCTCGTAAACCACGAGATCGATGAAGGAGATACGATGTTCAAACCTGAACTTTGTAGCCAGGAATCGATCCGAGACATCGATCGTCGTTGCATCGATGAGTTCGCGATCCCCGGATTGATTCTGATGGAACATGCTTCTATCGGCATCACCCTGTGTGCGACCGATTTACTGAAACAAGAAGGTAATGTCATCGAGGGTAAAAAAATCGCCGTGTGCTGTGGCCCGGGGGGAAACGGCGGGGATGGTTTTGCCGTAGCTCGACACCTACATTGTCTCGGTGCCAGTGTGCTACTTCTCGACCTGGCTCCAGAATCCCGCCACACCGATCGGTCGACCAATCGATCCATTTGCCAACGACTGGAAATTCCTTTCCAGCAGGATTGCGAAAATCCATCGGATTTCAAGATGGAGTCCAACGACCTCATTATCGATGCCTTACTCGGCAGTGGCATCAGTCGTCCTCCTGAAGGTGCCATCGCCAAGGTCATCGACTGGATGAACGGCCAGTCATGCCCTGTTCTGGCCGTGGACCTGCCGTCAGGGCTGATGGCCGACTCGGGAGAAACCCCGGGTCAGGTAGTCGAGGCGACCCGAACTGCGACTCTTTGTCTTCCCAAACCCGGTTTTTTGCAACCGAGTGGTCTAAAGGTGGTCGGAGAGGTCTGGATCTGTTCCATCGGCGCTCCGCCAGCGCTTCTCCATGGTCAAGCACCTAGATTCCCCGCCACCCCTGTGCTCCTGGAGCTAAAACCAGGTTTCCCGCTCCGGGTGAGATGAAAAAAGAAACAGATCCGCTAATATAGAATCAGTGAAGCGGATCCGCTCGCTGGAGGAACAAGGAATGAAAATCGTCGAGAAGATACTCTGGTGTTTCTTCGTGCTGATCATGGTGGCAGCCTTCTGCTATGGATTCTTGGTCGGCCTGCCCAGTACCATTCCCGCTATCGCCATGAAATCGGAAAAAATCACGGAGCAGAAACTCAGGAGTGCTCTGACGGATGAACAGGAGACTGAACTCGACGAGATGCTGAAACCGACCGCGGTAACCACCAGTGGAGCTGCCCCGAGAGGACGTTCACAATCGGAAGTCTATCGCATCAATAAGCCCCTG
The DNA here is from genome assembly GCA_002711105.1 of Planctomycetota bacterium. GTDB lineage: Bacteria > Planctomycetota > UBA8108 > UBA1146 > UBA1146 > UBA1146. Next base: position 27,996 of record PAIH01000031.1, on the reverse strand, counting down.
CTTGAAAGACTTGCGAATATTGCGGAGTGCCAGAGGGAGCTGATGAAGGCCTCTAGCGCTGTTCAAGAAGACGGGGGCCTGAAGGTCTTCGATATCCGATCGGATAGCCTGCTCGAACGGGTCGGTCTGAGAGAAAATGACATCCTGAGATCGGTAAACGGCATCGCCCTGGACTTTGGGGCCCTGGGTGCTGTCATGGACTCCCACAGCAACAGCCTGGAAAAACTCCGTAGTGGAAACCCCGTCGTCATCCAAATCGAACGAAGAGGCACTTTAAAAGCACTCGTCATCGATCCGACAGGGATCTGACCTCATCCATCGCTGGACCGGGTTTCAATTCTCGGACTGGTTCTCGTTCGAATCCGAACCGTCATTCTCTTTGCGCTGACGCCCGACCGTCCGGTTGTAGATGGTCTTCACGTTGACACCGAGATCTCGAGCAGCGCGGGTCTTGTTTCCACCATGGTGACGAAGAACCTTCTGGATATGGGCATCTTCAACATCTTTCAGGTTCATCGACACTGAATATCCGTTGTTTTCAAATCCAGTCTGCAAGCTATGGTCGACCACGCTGACCGGTGAAGAGGCAATCTGCTCACGGATCATTTCGCCATCGATCTCTTCTCCGGCACTGAGCAATACTGTTCTTTCCAGTACATTCTCGAGTTCGCGAATGTTCCCTGGCCAGCTGTGCTGGATCAAAACCTCAACGGCACTGCTCTTCAACGAAGGAACTTCGATATCTTTCTTGCGTAAACGTTCGAGTATCGACTCAACGATATGAGGAAACTCGAATTCTCGTTCGCGCAGAGGTGCAAGTTCGACATGCACAACATGAATCCTGTAGAAGAGATCCAGACGGAAACGACCAGCCTTGACCTCTTCTCTCAGGTCTCGGTTGGTGGCAGCGATAATCCGCACGTCGACGGAACGATCCTCATTGGAGCCAACAGCCCTGATGCGTCCCGACTGCAATACTCGCAGCAGCTTCACCTGAGACTCTATCGGTAACTCACCAATTTCATCCAGGAACAAAGTACCGCCGTTGGCCTTCTCGATGAGACCTTGCTTATCTCGATCGATTCCGGTGTACGCTCCCTTGAGAGCTCCGAACAGCTCGCTTTCAATCAAAGATCCTGGTATCGCTCCGCAATTCACAGGAACCCAATGCTGGTCACGACGCTTGCTCGTCTGATGGACCAGTCGTGCAATCAGATCCTTACCGGTACCACTCTCACCATTGATGAGGATCGTGGAGTCGGTGGGTGCTACAGCAGAGAGCGTCCTGAGGACCTTGATCGTCCTCGGGTCATTGCCGGCCACGTATATGTCGTTACCACCGGACTCACTAAAAACAGGAAGGTGCAGAATGGGCTTTTGAGAAAAGACGCCAGATTCAGCTTTTTGGGAATTCATCGGACCACTTCCTCTCTCTCGAGGATTTCATCTTTGTGTTGATCAAAAAGAGACGCGATTCGGGGATCGAATTGATGACCGCTCCCCGTACGGATTCTCCGCAGAGCCTGATCCGCGGTGAGGGCTCCTCTGTAGGAGCGATCACCCGTCATCGCATCAAAGGCATCTACAACAGCAATGATCCTCGCCATCAGGGGAATCTGTTCCCCGGCCAATCCGTGGGGATAGCCGTTGCCATCCCACCTCTCATGATGGTGAAGGACCCCCTTCAGACTCGGTTGCAAGAACGGCACCGGCGAGAGGATGTCGGCAGACATCTGCGGGTGCTGCTGGATGATCTCGAATTCCTCTTCGGTGAGAGGACCTTGCTTGTTCAATATGTCCTCATGAATGCCGATCTTACCGACGTCATGAAGAAGAGCGGCATGAGACAGGGCACGAAGTTGACCACGGTCCAACCCGGACAACTCACCGAGTTTGACCGCCATGTTGCAAACGCGCGCCGAATGGCCATTGAGGTACCGATCTTTGCTTTCCAGTGCGGCCAGCAAGGCACCTACCGTCTGCCTCATCCCTCGCACTTCATGGATATTGAGAGCGCGAGATTTTGCACGTTCCATAGAGGCCAGGAAATCGTCAACGTCATATGGCTTGGGAATGAAGTCGGTAGCACCACTCTTCATCAGTGCTACTGCACTGTTGACGGTGCCGTCGCCTGTAGTGACAACGATGCTGAGGTCTGGATCTTCCTTGAGAGCACGGACCACGAGTTCATCGCCGCGCATCTTCGGCATATCCAGATCGGTGACCAGAATATCCCAGTGCCCATCTCGAATCTGATCCAGCGCTTGTTCGCCATCCGAAACGGCCGTTGGAGTCGGCCACCCCTCTGCGGACAGGATCACTGAGATCAGTTCACGAGCTCCGGAATCATCATCGGCCACCAGGATACGAAGATTCGATGTACTCATCGGGATATCTTCCGATCAGTCATCGAGTCGTTTCCTAGCGGAAAGCGCTCGAATTGCCAGTTCGACAGTCGGTCGTCAAGCACCTGTATCTCCCAACCCCGCGATCTACAGACACGGAATTCCACTTCTGGCCTGTGGCCAGTCGTTGCTGGAAAGGAAGTCACCTAGAGGAAGGTGCAGGAAGTCGTTGTTATCAAAGACTATCCCGCGATAGCGGAAATCGTCAAACGAGGGAAGGAAGGAATAAGGTCAAGCTTGCTGTAATCCGCGATCCGAGCTCTCAGAGGGGGTCTGTTCCTCTTCTACTGAAGAAGCGCCCCCCACGGAATCGGATTCAATGAAACGGGAACGGTCTCCGGCAACAACACCAGATTGAGCTGTGGTCTTGCCCGTCACGGACTCATCCGCCCATTTATTGGCATCTCCGATCTGGACCACTACGCGGCGAGAAATTCCCTGTTCTTCCATCGTGACACCATACAGGCGTTCAGCTTCCACCATGCTGATTCGACTGTGTGTGATGAGGAGGAACTGTGAGCTCTTCGCAAACTCCTGAAGGACACGAACAAATTTTCTGTTGTTCTGTTCATCGAGAGCGGCATCCACTTCGTCCAAGATGCAGAAAGGACTGGGGCGGGTCTTGAATAGCGCAAAAATCACCGAGATGGCGGCCAAAGAACGCTCTCCCCCGGATAAAAGCCGAAGGCTTGAGATTCTCTTACCCGGAGGCCTGGCTACGACATCGATCCCTGCATCCAGCGGATCAACGTCTTCTTCGAGTTTCAGGTCTCCGGTACCGCCACCAAACATCAAAGAGAATATCTCCTGGAAATTTTCCCTAACTTGCTGGAAGGATTCCGTAAATCGTGTTCGGCACTGGATATCAAGCGTATCCATCGCCTCCATGATGAGGCCACGGGATCGGGCCAAGTCCTCAACTTCCCCGGCAATCTCGGAGTGCCTCGCTTGCTCGGTCTCCAACTCTTCCACGGCCTCAAGATTAACGTTTGAGTTTCGCCTCATGCGGGCCTGGATCTCCTGGTACTCCTTACGTAATCGGTCGGTGAAGTGATCGAGATCTTCGCCTTCTTTGATGAGATTGGAGCGCCATTCATCGAGGGGCACTTCATCGAGCGACAGCTCCAGATCTTCGCGAACTCGATCCTGGATTCCTTCTATCCGCACCCTGCATTCATTCTCGGCAAGAAGATCGGATTCCCGCCCTTCGCGGATCTTCTCTGCCCGAACACGGCACTGCTTGAGCCGCTTCTCTGACAGATTTCGATCCTGGCGATGCAGTTCGAGTTGCTGATCCAGCTCTGTCCTCCTGGCACCAATCTCCCCGAGATCATGTTTGAGTGTCTTTTCCTCCTGGTCGAGTTCCAGCAGTTGTTGGGAACAGGTTTCGGCTCTCTCTTTTTCATGCGCAATCTCTTCGGAGACCCGATCTCTCAGTTGCTGACGCTGAAGAACCTCTTCGCCGAGGTGACGTTGTTCACGCCAGTCCGATGAAATCCGTTCCTGTTCGCGAGTAGCCCGTAACTTCTGCTTCTGCAGAACTGAGTCCACGGCAGAAAGTTCATTTTCGAGTGTGGAAGATCTGTTCTCTAACGACTCCAACCCTTCTTTCAGGGCTTCTCGTTCGCTGGACACCTTTTCCAGTTCGCCTCTGGCCGAATCTCTGAGTGACGTTAATTCCTGGTAGTGCAGGAGGGCCTGGTCGATATCTCCCTGCAAGGTCTTACGTCTTTCGGAAATCCTTTTCAAAGACTCCCTCGCTCTATCCCTTTCCCGCCGCGCATGTTCCGCTTCAATCCGAGAACGTCCAGCTTCTTGTTCCAATCGCTGAATCTCTCCACGGCGTGAAGAGATGGATTCTTCCAGCGAGTCACCCTGCTCCGAAACTTGTGTCAGGTGAGAACGGATCTCTTCCATCGAGGTGCGTAGACGATTCATTTCCACGCGACGTGAGACGAGACCGACTCGACTACTGGCGGGAATGCTCACGGCCCCCCACGGTTCGATCACGGTCCCGTCATGGAGGACCACTCGATGACTCGGGAAACGACTTCGAAGCTGGAGTGCCTCCGTCAGATCTTTTGCAATCAAAACCTGACCCAGGATGGCATCGACAAGAGGACGGCAGATCTGATCGCAACTGACTCTTGAAGACAGGGTTTCGACACCTTCCGAATTCACGGAAATGGAAACCTCGCGTCCGATCTCGTCTTCGATGGAAACGATTGTCGCGGTCTCTCCATCGAGAATCTTCTCGATGGCTCGTATGCGATCCTCGACGGGGGTACGTCCCTGAAGGACGATGGTCTCGAGAACCCGCCCGAGAACGGCATCGACCATCCGAGCGGTCTCCGAATCCGCCTCGATCAATCGGGCCAGAAGGCCTCGAATGTCACCGGCAGCTGGAGCTTCTGAATTGAGCAGCTTTTGGGTTCCTTTACCGAGACCCTCCAGGCTCTCCTCCAGTTCAACCAGAAAACGAAGACGCCCTTCCCGACTTTCCCGATCGGCACGCAGGGCCGCAAGCCTCTTTCTTGATTCGTCCAGTATGGAGGTCCTTTGCTCAACCTCTTCCTGAAGGACTTCAGCAGCACTGCGCTGAAGTCGCTCCGCTTCGACAGCCGACAAGATCGCCGCATCGTGGCGAGAGATCACCTGGTCCAGATCCTCCTCCTGAGAACAGAACTGATGGTCTTCAGCCAGTCGCCGTTCACGAATCGTCTTCTGCCCTCTGAGATCACCATCGAGAGCAGCGATCGAATTGCGCAAACGGGTCTCCTCGAAGACCAATCCCAGCTCCGTGTCCTTGGAATCTCGGGTCTTGGAATCAAGGCCCTCTCTCTCGCGGAACAAAACCTCATAAGCCTCGACCTGCTGGTCCAGATCTGTACGAATCTCACGGAGTTCAGAGATTCCTTTTTTCACTCTTCCGCGGATCTCCTGGCAACGGACCTGGTAATCACCTTCGACTCGAATCAGTTCTTGAAGTTGCTTCTGACGATCTTCATTTCGACTGATGGAATGGCGGCGCTGTTCCTCCAACTGACTTCGACGAATCCCGATCCCCTCCATAGCAACTCGTTTTTCGGTCTCCGACTGTCTCGCCTCCTCCAGCAATCGATGAGCTCCTTCGAGCTTTGATCTGTACTCATCGAGCTCAGCTTCCAGGACTCCCGAAAGATCGGAGAGCATCTCCCGCAGGGTGTTCCTCCACTCAAGGCGGAACGTAAGTTTCTCTCTCTCCTTACACAGTTGATCCACTTCCTGGGCAGCAAGTACAGAACTGACTTCCCGGAAGCGCTCGCGATCTTCAATATATCTCCGGGCTCTGCCTGCCTGCATCTTGAGACTACGTATGCGGCGTTCAATCTCCAGCAGCTGGTCCCTGACCCGTGTCAGCTCCGTCTCGGAGCGATCAAGGCGGTTCACCGCCTCCGCCCTCTGCTTGCGGAAGTTGGAGATCCCCGCTGCCTCTTCGAAAATCTTGCGTCTCTCCTGAGAATTGGCCCTGAGGAAAGCATCGACCTTCCCCTGGCTCAGAACCGAATACCCATCGGCACCGATACCGGTATCTGCAAAGATCGCCAGGATATCCTTCAAGCGACAACGGCGACGATTCACCTGATACTCACTGGTTCCATCGCGCAGCAGAATGCGTGCGATCTCCACTTCGCTCGACTCGATGGGAAGGGCCTGATCGTCATTATCGAAGAGCAAGCGCACCTCAGCACGTGACAGCGCGGGTCTCTTCTGAGTCCCCTTGAAAATCACATCGAGCATTTCACTGCCGCGCAAGCCCTTGGCAGATCTCTCACCCAGCACCCACCGGAAGGCATCCACGATGTTGGATTTACCACAACCATTGGGACCAACGATGGCACTGGTTCCCGGATCGAAATCGAAATCGACCGGGTCGGCGAATGATTTAAAGCCAGAGAGTGAGATTCTCTTCAGGTACAAGTTTGCCTTTCGATCATCGAACCCTATGCCCGATCAGTCGCTGGCGCTAGCAGTCTTGGCGAGATAGCAGCCCCTCGGAGCAACTCTTCAAAGCGATCCCAACCACCTCCACGCCGACGGGATATCTTTTGTAACAACTTTTCGGCATCCTTCTTGCACTTCTCAACGGAGAAAGTTTCTATCGCAATGACGGGAAACGGGTGCAACTCCTCCGAGTTTCGGTGCAAGTAATCGACACACAGTGGCGGAATCGTCTTTTCACTGGCGATCCATAAGGGTCGGAATTGCTGCCGGGCTCGGGTCCAATCTCCTTGCCAGCAAGGTGCCAGGCCATCGCTGACAATACGATCAAACGCCATCATTCTCTGACAGATCGCCAGGATCCCTTGCGACGGAAGACGCTGCAGACGACCCGCCACGATCGGCAGATCTGGCTTCTGGTCCCAGCTGATCCGAGCAGACACCTTGGTCCTGAGACAACGTGACAGCAGTTGCCTGGTGGAGGGTGGAATCGGTAAGGGAACCGTGATCCTGAGCGGCACCGGCTGTAACTCCTCAAAACAACGGCGGATAAAGCGCTGCTGGCGATCAAGTTGCTGCGGATCGGGGAACAGTTGACCTGCCTCAGGTCGTGGGATGGCCGCAATTTCCCAGACCACTTCCGGGGGCTGCTGCAGAGCCTCGATAAATCCCCGGATCCTGGAGCGGAGCCGGATCCAGCGTTCCTGAACCACTTGCTCCGGCAAGTGCTGGATTCCATCAAAGGCACCAGAAACCACAACGGAACCGGTGACCCACTCGACTTCGCGTAACACCCGATCACCTATCTGATCGACCGATTCGATGCGACCGAAGATGCTCTCTACTTCGATTCTTCGGTGAAGGAAACGGAAAGGAACTGAAGGAACAAGACTATCGTTACTGGGCCAACGGTAACGAAGGAATGCATTGGCAACGGAAGCTTCCAGCGCACGAGGACCACCCAGCTGGGCAACTCTCGATGCGGCCCGTTGCATGGAGTAATCGGAAACTCCATCTTCCAGGGGCCACGACAGGAGATCATCGAAATAACACTCCCACTGCGAATCTCCTGATTGAAGGCAGCATGCTTGCAGCTGCTCGATCAGTTCGTGGCTCTGCCATGACATTCCTTCGGCACCGATGGAATCCACCACACGGCCAATGATGTCGGCTTCTAGTTCCAGCTCGTGCGATTCGGTGAGGACTTCGCCTTGATTCACGATGGTCCTGAGAATCGAACGGAGACGCCTCTCCAGAGCGAGGTGCTCCCGTCGTCGATCATCGGACATCAGTGATCTCTTTCTTCTCCATCAGTGGAGCCAGTTCGTTGAGGAACTGGGATACATCGGTGAAAGCCTGATATACCGAAGCAAATCGCACATAAGCAACAGGATCGAGATCTCTCAGGTGTTCGCTGACAACCTCACCTATGAAAACAGACGGTACCTCGTGGTCGAACTCGTCACGAATCCGCTTCTCCACGTCATCGACAATGATTTCAATTCGCTCGATGGAGACCGGTCTCTTCTGGCAGGCGGTAACGATGCCATCGAGCACCTTCTGGCGACTGAAAGGCTGGAGCCTCCGGTCTTTTTTGACGATCAGCCTGGTGATCTCTTCAACGCGTTCTCGACTGGTGAATCGTTTGCCGCAACCACGGCATTCACGACGCCTCCGTACCACCCGACCTTCGGATGTGGTCCTGGAGTCCACCACGAAATCATCATCTGCGCAGCAACTTGGGCATCTCATCGCCAGCAGCCCCCAAACCGGGAGTTCACCCCGTTCTTTCGATCCATTCCCAGGACCATGGTATCCCACCAAAGGACCCTACTCAACGAGCGCAGACACCTTGTCAAAGCGCCAATAGAGACTGCTCTTAGCTCACTTGCCCAGGCAGAAACGAGAGAAGATCCGGTCGAGAACATCTTCGGGTGTCGACTCTCCCGTCACTTCTTCGAGTAGGGCCAGAGCTGCTCTCAGATCTGCAACCAGAAGTTCAGGACCCCGATCCGCATCCTCGATCGCCTGGCCGAGCCGACCGCGGCAATCGTCGACTAGCCGCCACTGCCTGCGGGTAAATCGGATGGCATCGGATCTCTGCTGACCTGCATTGACCGAAGTCCACCGGAATAGTTCCCGGAACAGTTGATCGATTCCCTCTCCGGTGATGGAACTGACTCGCGGCGCCTCGGGATATATCTCGAGGCTACGGGCAGAAATCCTGTCGATCTGGGTCAGAACAGGTCGGAGCCTTGATTGAAACTGGGAAGGAATCGTGGCCCCTTCCTTTTCGATCTGTTCCTCAGCCCGAGAGGCGTCGATGACCCAGAGTATCGGATCGTCCCCCTTGAGCAGTGTTGCAGCCCGTTCGAGAGCTAACAGCTCGACCTCCCCTTGAGCCGTTCGCTGCCCTGGAAGATCGAGGATTTCGATCTGTCGCTCCTGCTCGTGCAGGATCCCGCGAACCGCATCAGTGGTGGTGCCCGCCTCGGGCGAGGAGATCGCCTGTTCCTTGCCGAGCAGGGCGTTGAACAGAGAAGACTTGCCCGCATTGGCACGCCCCCACAACAAAATCCTGGGAACCCCCTCCGGCGACACGGTCCATTGCCTTCTCGCCAGAAGGTGATCCAGATCGACAAGAATTGGCTCGAGCAGTGTTCTGGCCCCCTCGCTGCCCGGTGATTCCACCTCCTGTTCGGAGAAGTCGAGTCCTGCCTCGATCACCGCGATGACATCGAGCAGAGAATCTGCTACCGAACCGATTCCCTGGGCCAACTCCCCCTCAAGAACCCGACGCACAGCCGCGAGAGAAGCGCGGTCCTCCGCGGCGATCAATGCGGCTACCGATTCGGCCCTGCTCAGGTCGATGCGCCCACTCATGAAGGCACGACGGGTAAACTCACCTGGTTGAGCCAGGCGGGCCCCCTCCTTTTCCAGTCGAACAAAAATTCCATCGACGAGGGCAACTGCCCCGGGCAGCAACAGTTCCACACCCTCGTTGCCAGTCCACGAGGCACCCTTCTTCCAGGAGATGGCAAGACACGGTACAGGTGGTGCTTCGGTATCCCAGATCAGATCGACAAGAGAGGGAGAACGGGGCACCAGGGAAGTCGTTTCCGCAGTGAAAAGGTTCTCGGCGAGATTGGCCGCTCCCGTTCCATCGAGACGCAGCAGTACCAGCGAGGCAGGCGGAGCAGGGCTAGCGAGGGCATAGATGACCTCTTCCAACTGTCCCATCCTTCCTGGTCACCGACTCCGCACTTTGCCGTGACCAGGTCTGGCAGGCCCCGTATTACCTGAATCGGGTGAACCGGGCCCCTTCGGCCCCGGTAGCGCGCTGCTTTTGTCAGAAGCGGTCGAGCCCGTAGAACCGGGAATGATGCCGGCCGCTCGAAGATCCCGGCGAATCATTTTTTGCTCGGCGATCCCGATCATTGCGGAGGTGATGAAGTACACCATCAGACCTGAGGCAAAGGAATAAAAGATGAACCCGAAGGCGATCAACATGAAGGACATCATCTTCTGCTGCATCTGCGCCTGAGGATCTTCCGATTGGGGCATCATCTTCTGATTCACGATGGAGATGATCACGTACAGGATCGGCAATAGATTGAACCAGTTGCCGAGAAACGGCAGAGAAAATGGCAGCTGGAACAACATGTCAGGACGAGTCAAATCAGCGACCCACAAAAAACTGGTCTGACGCAACTCGATCGCAATGGTGAAGGTATTGATGAGTGCCAGCCACACCGGCAACTGGAGGAAGATGAAGAGGCATCCACCGAACATCTTCGCTGGATTGACTCCTTCACTCTTGAACAACTCCTGCATTTTGCGGTGTTGAACCGGAGGATCGTTCTTGTAGCGTTCCTTGATCTCATCCATCTGAGGTTTCAAGCGCGCCATTCCTTGTTGCTGCACCTGCATCTGTCGCTGGTTCGTCTTGTTGATCGGATGAAGAATTCCTCGAATACAGAAAGTGAGAAGGATGATGGCGATCCCCCACGAACCGAAGAAACCATCGAACAGTCTCAGCAACCACAGGAATGGACGAACCAACCAACCAAAAAAGCCATAATCGATGAGTCGGATCGCAGACCAGGAAGAGTGCTGTTCGAGAACTCCGGGATCCTTGGGTCCGAGAAAGAGCGCATACTGGTGGGGAATCTGAGACTCGATCTTGCCTCGGAATCCAACCCGTAACGGCCACCCTTGCAACCCCGATTCGGTTAGCAGGGCATATTCCGCTTCTCTTTCCCCTGGCCGAGCCCCTCGAACGAGCAGTCCTGCAGAAGGGGACTTGCCGTTAGCACCGGGCAGCGGACGAATCACCTGCGCGAAGTAGTTACTTTCCAGAGCTCCCCAGGCCACTCCATCCTTACGGATCTCTCCACTCTCAATTGCCTCGACCTCACCACGCTCCGGTTTGCCAACGGACCCGCCCGCGGCCTGAGGAGTACTGACCCATTGGTTCGGATAGATGGCGCGACTCGATTGATCATAGCGAATCCGGTTTGCTCCGAGAAATTCGTAGTAAACATCGGTAGCCGCCGGCCAACTGCCCTCGAACAGGATTGTTGTGGTCAGTTGATAGCCTTCGTCCGGCAAATCATAGCGACGAACCACTGATCGACCGGCACCCAGATCGGTCTGAAACGAGATGCTTCTGCGACTCGTTTCCTTGACCACCCAGATCCGATCGGTGAGCCCCATTCCGAGCGACGGGACGCGGAGAATCATCGCCTGGCCCGATTCCAGCTGTGGCGAGATCAGGTTGAGAGCCAGACCGTCATCACTTGGCTCGGCCTGGCCTTCAGCAGCGCCCTCATGATAGTCCAACAGAGAGGCACGGATCAGAGCAGCACCCCGGTTGCTGATCTCGATGTCGAGAACCGAGTTGCTCAGCGAAAAAGTTTGCTCCTCCACCACCGGTGCCGAATCGACAATCACAACCGGGTTGTCGACCGCTGACCTATCTATCTGAGCTGGAGGAGTTGGCGTCACTTGCTGAGTGGGAACACCGGTCGAGACAGGAATCTGCGGCTCACGAGGCGGTGTGATCCAGTCCATGTATATGACAGAGATCGCGAAACATAGCACGATCGTCAGCAGAAATCTCTTGTCCATCCGGTCCTGTTCTTTTCAGCGACCCTCAACGAGTCGCAGTGCTAGATTCTCTGGCAGAGGAGTCCTTCGGAACCGTCGCACCGTTTCTTCTACGGAGTAATCCACGCGACAAAATTCGACTTCAGAGTCGTCGAGGATCACATAGCTACTACGTGGATCCCCGTCACGCGGTTGCCCGACGGACCCCACATTGATGATGGCTCGCTCTTTGCCCAGTGGATACCGCCCGCCAAGCTCGGCTGGTGTTTGGAATCGTGGACTGGCGGTAAAGACACCGGCAATATGAGTATGGCCAACAAAAGCCGTAGCAGCAGAGAAACTGGCGAACAGTTCCTCAATCTTGGTCGGGTCATCTTCGCAGTCCTGTACGAATAGATACTCGCGAACGGGATCCCGAGGAGTCCCGTGTGCCAGAAAGATGTCTTGCTCCTCGTAAGTCTTTTCCATCGAATCAAGGATCTTCCACAACGCAGCGTTTTCCTCCCGAGGACAATCAGTATTCATCAACTGCTGCTTGGTCCACTCCACGGCAGCCTTGGCGCGAGGATTGAAACCGACCGGATCAAACAACACCGCCTCTTCATGGTTTCCCAGCAGGTTCACATCGAAAGCGGCGCATTTCTCCAGGCACTCCCGCGGTTCGGGTCCATAGCCTATGACATCTCCTAGACACAGGATTCGATCAACCCCTCGTTTCTCGATGTCCTCAAGAACCGCCTCGAGAGCGGGGAGATTGGCATGGATATCGCTGATGATCGCAGTACGCATCTTCCCCTTCTTGGCCGTCACGGTGCTACTCTGGGTTATTCTCCTCCCCGAGAGATCCCAAGGAGAAGAACCGGGATGGTACCCGCTGACGACTAGGATTCCAGAGATCCCAGAGTTCAGAAAGCGCCATGAATTCGATCTGGATCAGATATAGACACCCTTGGCGACAAGACTCCAAGCAACAGGAGGGGATGCCCCCTTAACAGATGAAAGCGGGCCCGGTGCCCCTGTCAGGGTCACCGGGCCCAGAAAAGGCCTGAATCGGTCGGACGCCTAGAGACCATCCGGAGTCGGATCGGTACCGGCTTCGGGATAGGGGGCAGCTGGCGGAGCGCCTCCAGAGAACAGGAAGTTGGCCAGCAACACCGCATCTCCGATGTGAACCACTCCGTCATCGTCGAGATCGGCAGAATCGAGCACCACCGGTTCGACACCGGCACCAGCCACATAAGCAGCGATGGCCGAAACATCGGCAAGGTTTACGAGTCCGTCACAACTCACATCTCCCCGGATGAAGGTTCCATCGTCGAAGTAGGTGAATCCATCAGAGAAGGTCGTGATTTCCGAACCGAACGCATCTACGAACTCCAGATCCACTGGTCCGGTGACGTAGGACGGAGGAACCCTGACGGTCGCCATCGTCCCCTCCGGATTGACCTGTACCAGGATCGAAGGAACACCCCCGAACAGTACTCCAAGATCGGCGGGAAGTTCTGAACCGAGTACCAGCATCGTCACAGGTCCACACACGGTGGCCTCCGCGGGACTGTAGGAATCGATGACGGATTCGAAGTACAAGAATGACTGAGGAAGAACCACCGATCCGAAAGCGGTAAAGACGGTTACATCGACAACCCCTTGCGGGGCCGCGGGTGTGGTAGCAAGGATGGTTCCTGGGTCGATGTAGATCACCGAGTTGGCAGGCTGATCACCAAAGAACACGGTGACATCGGGCGTGAAGCTGGTTCCGTTGAACAGCACTTCCGTTCCGCCACCAACAGGCCCCTCGACGGGATCGATGGAGAGAAGCGTAGGCGGCTGCGGATCGGAGAGGACCACGAAATCGGCTCCGAGAGTCTCAGGTATGATCGAACTGGCGCTTTGATCGACAAATACATTTTCGAGGGTTGAACTGGCAGTCTCGTGAGCTCCGAACACGATCGACGTGAGCAACCCTTGAGGTGCATCCGGAGAAACGAGGAACCGGAAGTAACCCAGCTCAGCTCCCAATGAAGCTGGGATCGCATCGAACGCCGAAATCACCGACCCAAACGCCGTACCCGCAGAAGCATCGATTCCAGAGAAGAAGGCCGAGAAGGGACCACTGAGATCCTCCCCCACGGTGCCGATGTTACTGACCTCAAGACAGGTCAACAGCGCCGGATCCCAGTTCAATGCAACCGTGTAACCGGTCAAAGATTGACTCCAGACCCCGCGCGCCCACACGACCACTTCATCTCCGGGAGTCAGTACCGCACCGTCGATAAACAGGGCGTTACCGACGATGGTCAAACCGCCATCGGAGAGCTGTGGTGTCAGGGTGGCGGCGCCAGAACTGGGTTCGAGAGTCGCATCGACCAGATGGAACAAAGCCTGCCCAAGGATCGAGAAATCCGCATCGACAGTGCCGGAAATCTGGGCCAGAAGTGTCGAACTGGCAGGTGCCAGGTCGGTATCCGACACCAGAATGGTCAACCTTCTCAGTCCCTCGAAAGTGCCCAGAGGTTCATCATTGGTGAGAACCGAAGAAGGAGCCACATTCGGTACCAGAACCGATAGGTTTTGAAGTCGACTTCCATCGTAATCGAGCTGCAACGTCCAGGCGGACATATTCTCAAGTAGCTGGGCTTGCAAATCGACGGTGAATGATCTACCGATCACCGCGACCGATTCTTGATAGAAAATACTGTTGCCGAGCAAAACCTGACAAGAAGCACCGGAAGCCGAGTAATTGACGCCTTCGTGGAAGAAGTAGCCGGTGACAGAGTAAGTCCATTCTCCCTGTCCCGCCTCATCGGTGAACGAGGTAGCGGTTCCAGCCAGGCTGAAGAAATCGACGAAACCGTTGCCAGAACGCTCCACGATGATCTCGTCATACTGGAAAGATTGCGGTCCATTCTCCCAGCTGAGCTGAACGGCAGGACCATCGGTGGTACAGCTGAATTGCCCAGGAGGTGAGAGCGGTACATCGACTTCGGGCGCACTGACGACATTGCTACCACCGCCATCCCCGAATGCCTGTACCGAGTAGACCACCGGTCCCGGGAACTGATCGTCGACCTGATGTTCAACGGCAAAACCATCGAGAGTTGCAATGACTACGGAATCAGCGAAAACATTGACCTGGTCATAGGCTTCTCCGTTGAACCAGGTGATCTTGACGTCGTCATCACCAACCAGTGCTGCTGTCACGCTGGACGGAGCCACGGTTCCGGCTCCTCCGGCATCGGCAACGTCGCAGATCCCTGCTGCAGAGCCAACTCCTTGCTGCACCGACCTCAGTTGATACTGATGAGCATTCAGATCGGTGTCGTCGGTGTAAGATTGGATCACGGCACTTAGCACAGCGATCACATTGCCATCCCGACGCAATTCCCAGTTGTTGGTTCCGCTAACGAAACCCCAGATGAGGAAGACCCTCTGCGGAAGACCTGCGTCTCTTTCACAATCGATCAAAGGAGCGGGAATCAAAACCACATCACAGCCGACCGAAACGGAGACCACTCCGCCGGATATGCCGATCAGCTGGTAACTGAGCGCGCCTGATCCAGGTTCGGTATCTGAGTAGCTGGTAGAACTGCCCGAGAGAGTCGCGATAAAGACGCCATTCTTGCGAATCTGGATGCCATTGGATTGGTCGTAAGAAATCGGATTCGACCACTGGAGGAGAATCTCCTCATTGCCAGCCACATTGACCGGAGAGCAGGTCACGTTCTCCGGAGGAGGTGTGGAAGATTCGATCGAAACTACACCTTGAGCGCCGGATACATCTGCTGCGATCAGAGCACCATCGGCTTCGAGGATGGCTTGATTCGAATAGGAGATCCCGTCCACGATCAGTCCATCGGCCAGCTGGTAGATCGCCTCGCCAAGAACACCTGGCTGGGGCTGGAAAACCAACGTCGCGATGGGCAAGTCGTTACTGGCCGGGATGTAACCGTTGATGATCATCTGCGCAGAAGCGACTCCATTTTCTTGATCGATGTGTTCAATCACCTCGACCGATCCGAACGGGAAGGTGTCCCCATCCGCTTCGATCCTGACCATTTGCAACAAAGATTGATCGAATTCCATGGCGATGGAGAACTGAGATATGTCCTGCTCGAAACTGCTATCCAGCGGGATCTCGATCTCGTTCTGCCCTGGCCCAGCGCTGATCTGGGCCGGAAGGTTATAACTGAGCTCCGCCTCACCAGAATCGACCACCGCAGCGGAACGCCACAGCGCCACGGAACCGGAAACATCCGCACTCTGCTGACGTACCAGCAGGTCAGTGCCACGATCACCGTCACTGTCTACCAGCAGGATTTTGCCCGCCTGAGGATCCTGTGAATAGGAAAGCGATTCCACAATCGAATCAGCGAGATCCGCCGAGAGCCGTTGAATCAAAGTCAACGGATCGGCACTACCACTCTGGATGACAACGATGTCATCGATGCCGACGGGGTGTCCGTCGATCTCCCCGACCGCCAGATCCTGGACCAACCCACCAGTGGTGAATGCAATTCCTTCCCATTCACCTTCCGGAATCACACCAGGATGGAGGTGGATCGATAACCCAGTAGAGGCAGTCGCCACAGCATCGATCCAACCATCTCCATTCACATCTCCGATGGCTATCTTTCCGACAGGAGCAGGTGACAGTAGAGCAGATTCAAGGAATGTCGCATTTCCCGCACCGCGCAGAAGATATCCATCCCCGGCGGAAACGACAGCGTCGAGACGACCGTCGCGATCCATATCTGCGATGGAAATCGATTCCACCGCAGCAGCCAGGGGCATCAGGCCCGTCACTGCCAGTGTAGTGGTGAACTCAAAGGTGGCCGGATCGAAGGTCGTCACCTGTCGGATGATCCGCAGGCCATCAGGACCGCCAGCCAGCAGATCAGGGCTTCCATTTCCATCCAGCTCGGCCCACTCGAGCACATCGATGATGGCTCCATCAAGATCTGTGGGATCTCCTGACTCGACCAGTTCTTGTCCCACAACGACGATGGTTCTGAGCGTTCCGTCACTACAAGCGATGACGGCCTCAGTACGAGAATCTGCATCGAGATCGACCAGTAGTGCCGCGGTCGGATCAGAATCGAGCTGCAGCTGCGATTGAACCGTCCAGGAAGCGGCCTCTCCGGTGAGTCCTCCACGCAGAAGACTCAGTTGTCCAGTCTCGCTGATCAAAAGCATCTCAAGCCCACTGTAAGGCAGGAATTCGCCCAGATCCGCGAACATTAACCCATCGGTCCCCGCTGCCAGCAGCGGTTCACGAGGCCCCAGTCCTCCGGTGGCATGTCCCAGGTGAGCCCGGAAACGAGCCACGTAAGGATTCAAGAAATTAGGTTCGACCTGTCCCTGGCCGACCTGCGACAGCAGATCGGAGCTGTAGACGATCTGCATCCATTCTCCCGGATGCAACTCGGGTTGATTGCCAGGAATCAACAACTGGAGTGAATCCGAAACGCCCCCGGTCTCTCCCGGGAAGGCGAGTTGTGGCACCCTGAAACCGGTTCTAGTTCCTTGAACAATAACCGAGCCCGGGGCACTGGAAGTCTGGTAGGGAAGATCAAAGGAGGCGGTCACCGAAGGACGAAGGGGAACGGATCTGGTCCCCAATGAAGGAAGCAACTGGATGATCGAGAACTCATCATCTCCAGTCTCGAAGTCTCCTGGATCCGCTCCTGATCCGACAGTGGTGAACTGAATCTGAATCTCATCGATCGGAACATAGACTGCTGTCCGGACCTGCTCGGTAATAATGACCGTGATCACTTCTCCCTCGGAAAAATGAAACTCCGGTGTCAGGGTCAGAACCCTGGCATCTGCATCGAGAGCACCCGTCGCAGTGAGCAGCCCATGAAGATTGCTCTGGATGCTCCAGTTTGCCGAATCTTCCGCCGTCAGTGGATCCATGGCAGTCGAGAATCCGATCTGGATGGTGGTATCGATTTCGACCTGGGTTGCACCGTTGGCAGGAACGGTGAAGGGAACCGATGGCGAATTGGTACAGCCGGCAACGATCAACAGCAATAAGGCAACGATGCTGAAGGCCATTCGCGACGACAAGATCGTCGGATTCCAATTCGTTTTCGCTGCGTTCGTTTTCGCTGCGTTCGTTTTCGCTGCGTTCATCTTTATTGAGCTCTGGGCGATCTTCATCGAACAGCCTCCGTCGTCATTTTGAGGAGCCTGGTACACAAAGGCTCCAGCAGTCCCCCGGGTCACGGTGGACCCGGATCTGACGGCAATTCTCAAAGCGGCCGTACACGACCGCACCTGACCGCCGCCGACGATGGGGCATCCGGAAGGATTGTTGTGGCTAGACCCGGCGGTTGCGTGATCCCCGAGGCTACTTCCATCGTAACGATTACTTCTACTACGTCAATGCAGCCCAGAACCAGATCCGACCCCATATGGGTTGCTAGAAATAGAAAATCGGCTCGACGCGGCTTCCCGCGTCGAGCCTTCCCGTGTGTCCAGGAGAGCCTGGATTCTGTCAATTTAGGGGCAAGTAGAAACCACTTCGCAATCAGCACCCTCTTCGATGTCGCAGCCTGGGAAAGGAGCGCTGGGAACGGGACCACTGAGCAGTCGGAAGCTGATGATGTAAATCGCATCACCTGTGTCCATCATGCCATCAGAGTTCACGTCACACGCTGCTGTGCAAGTGCTTGCCGGTCCGTTCTGGAACAAATCATTCAGGATCCAGATACCGTCAGCGATGTTGATGATCGCATCGCCATTGCAGTTTCCGCGGATGAACGGAGTGTCAGGCGGAGCGTACTGAGGGAACAGTGTCAGGGAACCGTCCTGGAGCGCCGGTTCAAGACTCGAGCCTCCAACGACGACTACGTTTACCACAGGAGGAGAACCGAGCTCGTTGGACCAGTTCAGTCCGGTCGTGGTCGGATCCTCAAGGCCTGCAAGGGCAGAACCTATGGTGCTGTAAGAAACGTTCAGGACCGGGGTAGCAGTCTCGAATGCCAAGGTGTTGGCTCCGGTGAAACTGTAGACCACTCCGATGGTCCAACCATTGGCGCCTGATGTGTTGATACCCTCGAAGTCGGGGTCGAAGCCAATGTCGGCATTCCATGCCACGGAATCGACATTCAACAGGGCAGCATCATGCTCCATTCCCATCGAGAATCCCTGGGTCTCGCTCGGGAAACCAGGGCTACTCGGATCTTCAACGATCGAAGGAGTGACTGTGAGAGTGGTCTCACCAGAGTTGCCGTCATAGTTGACTTCATAATCGCCAGCCAAGTAGGTGAATGGCGGCGGTCCAGAAACCAATTCGATGGTTCCAGATGTGATCGTGGGAGTGAAAGACTGCCCGGCGACTACAACCAGGATATCGACTGGCGGGCTTCCGATGGTTCCACAGAACTCAACCTGTGTAGTGG
Organism: Planctomycetota bacterium; assembly: GCA_002711105.1. Classification (GTDB taxonomy): domain Bacteria; phylum Planctomycetota; class UBA8108; order UBA1146; family UBA1146; genus UBA1146. The sequence goes on along the minus strand of PAIH01000031.1, from coordinate 9,095 downwards.
TTCCTGCGGCGCCGATCAGATCGTAACTGGCCACATTCAGTTCACTTCCCAAAGTACCGGCAGGGAGAGTAGCCGAGCCAATGAAGGAAATCACCACTCCAACGCTGAAGCCCGTATCGGCGAACACGTTGACCTGGTTGAAGTCCGGTGAATCACCGTTATTCACCGTCGCGGTGTCCGCTCCGTCGACGACTGCGGTCAGGCTGAGTGCCGTTCCGTCGTGGCAGCCCCCGAAGGACCAACCTTGAATGTCGTCTCCGTTGTTATCGAGAATGACCTGGATGTCGACACTGGCTCCGGGAGCTCCCGCGCCGTCTGTCAAGGTAAGGTCGTACTGGGCGAACGCCGGGGCTCCGATCAGGAGCGCAAAGGCGAGGGTCAAAGCAATCTTGCTGGTTTTCATGTTTCTTACTCCACTTCCGCGTGGAAGTCCTTGTCTTTGGGTTCCAGTTGATTGACTAGTTACAAGAGGCCGGGAGAGCACAGTCCAAATCGTCCGCAGTGGGATCAGGTCCAGCAACGTAGGGCCCTGGATCCGGCGGCGTGGGTCCGAACAGGAAAAGGAAGTTGAGCAGGAATACGGAGTCGGCGAGGTTGATGGTCGAGTCGTCGTTCGCGTCGCAGGCATCGAGGCAACCGACCTCGAAGCCCTGGAACTGACTCGCGATCACAGTCGCTGCGTCCGCCAGGTCAACCTGTACATCAGTGTTGCAGTCTCCGCGCAGGAACGCCGGGACTGGAATGATTTCGTAAGTGGCACCAACCAGCGTAAAGTTCTGGATCGACTGGTAGTTGATGACAACCATGTTGTTGATCGAAACCATGCCATTGCCGTTGATTCCGTCACAGAAGTCGACGCTAAAGGTCTCGCCACAGATCGCTCCGCCATCCACTTCTGCCTGTACACAGGCGATCATCAGCGGCTCAACCGTGGTCGGGAGCTGCTGGTTCTCGAAGGGAGGAAGGGCGTCCATGAGGATACCGGCGATCAGCTCGCGACCGTCACCGTCATTGTCATCGTTATCGATCTGGTAGTTGACGAATTCAGCTCCCAGCTCGTCGGCGATCGTACCTTCAATGGTGAAGGAACCATCGACGAGCAGCAGGTCGTCGTAACAGACGGCAATCTGCACACCCTGAATGTTGTCGTCAGGATCGGTGTAGAAGAAGCAGAACTCGATGTCCTGTCCGGGGAAGCCGAGTCCACCATTGGTGCCCGTATCCGGGAAGTCCCGCTGTCCGATGTAGAACGCGGTGTTATTTTCCGGAGGCGTAGGCTCGGGAAGAAGGGTTACCGTTCCGCCCTCGAGAGCGGGGCTGATCGAGAGACCTGCCACCACGATCACGTTATCGAGAAGAGGACTACCCAGCTCGCCGTCGACCAGATCCACATTGGTCTGGATCGCAGGATCCGGCTCGATGATCGTGATATTCGAGGAGTAGAGGTAGCTCGCGATGTGATTGTCGACGCCGGTCGGAATGCTCTGACCGTCAAAGGGGCTATCGAAATCGAGGACCACGCCCAAACTTCCACCATTGGTGTAAATCTCTGGCACCACCAGCTCGGCCCCTGCCGCGAGGGTTTCAGAACCCAACGTGATGGTCTGGAGATTTAGCAGTGTCGGATCGTGAGCAGCCACGACCACGAAACCCTGAACTGCACCGCTGGAGTTGGAGAGTAGGATACGAGCAGCATCACTTGCGTCAGTAACGAAAGAAATCGACTCGATCCGCATGTTGTCAGGCGGTGGTGGCAGGAGGGTCAGAGTTCCATTGTTGAGTCCCAGTCCACTCGAAGCATCGATACTCTGGCCATTCTGGACCAGAATGTTCGAGAGTGGCGGGTTATTCAGCACGCCATCCGTGAACTCTATCGCACTCGGAGTATCACTACTCACAAGGGTCTGAGGTGTCATCGTGAAGGTGGCGATCTCAAGCCCGGTACCGGCAGGGATTTCCTGACCATCGAACGGTGCTGTGGCATCAACCACAACTCCCAGAGTGAAACCTCCCGAGAGAGTCTCAGGAACAATCAGCTCTGCCGAGGCAGCCTCTGTTGCCGAACCGGCACCAACATCGCTGACTGACAGCAGTCCAGCGTCGAAGGTGATGGCAAGCACGTAACCTTCAACAGGAGTGTCGGCGTCCATCAGGACGCTCAAGGTCTCAGGTGCAAGGCCAGCTGTCTCACCATCGGTAATGGTGAGAGCATTCTGGGCGAAAGCATGGGTTCCTACTGCGGCAAAGACTACCGCGAGCAGTGCGCTGTGAATGCGCGAAAGACGGCGGTTCATCACAACTCTCCTCGTCTCCAGGGGGGGACACTTCGGAACTTCGTCTCGATCAGGGAGTGCCTTTTCTTGCGACTTCCTGACCTGTCGGAAGGGCTCCGAGACAGGGGGAAAAAACTAACAAAATGTTGTCACAGGTAAATCGGGCGACTTTGAATACAGCCCAGGGGTGGTGCTGGATCCGGAAATCGACCAACGAAAAACGTCGGTAAGGTGCCTACAGGTAGAGGAATACCTGCCGAGCTCAGGCTCGGGAATGTGGGAGAGTCCTAACGAGACTCTTGTGCTGGAGAGTCGACGGTATCACTTATTGTCAATCCTGTCTATAGACAACAGTGTTTGTTAATAGACCCCCCGGTCTAGAAACCCCGTAGTGACCCACGGGAAACAACGGAACATCGAAGATATCAGGCAACCGTTGCCGAACTCCGGCACTCGGTACCGGTGTTGCTCGTCAACGCTGCTACAGGGAAGTCAGGAGAGTCACGACAGGCACTTCAGGGTAGATAGGCAAAGAAATCGGCAGTGTGCACAAAAAAAGGGTCCAGAGCGTTGCCCGCTCTGGACCCTTCGTCAAGTTATCTCGTGAAGAGAGAACCTCTCAATGGTAGTTACCAGGCGCTACCCGCAATTGGAGGTAGCCTCGCACTCCACTCCAGGTTCTGCCGCACAATCGGGGAAAGGAGCCGCCGGAGGAGGTCCGTCAAGAAGCCGGTAGTAGATCACATAGATCGCATCAGCAGCATCGTACTTTTGATCACTATTGATGTCACAAGCTTCAGGACAGGTACCGCTGGGTCCATTTTGGAACAGCTCGTTGAGGATCCAGATCCCATCGGCGATGTTCACTCCGGAGTCTCCATTACAGTTTCCTCGGAGGAACGGGATATCGGTTTGGGGTTGCAAGTTGATGGAACCGTTCTCGAGGCTCGGGCTCAAAGAAGCTCCCTGAACCACAACCACGTTATCCACAGCCGGGCTGCCCAGATTTCCGACCCAGGTCAGAGCGGTCTCGGTTGGATCAGTCTGCCCTGCCAGGCCACCAGGAATCGTACAATAATCAACATTCAGCACCTCGAGAGGCTCCGGAAACGCCAAGGGGCTGCCACCGGTGAAGCTATAGACGACTCCCAGGGTCCAACCATTGGGGAATAGACCCCCCTCTGCAAAATCAGGATCGAATGGTAGCGTCACATTGACGGCGGTGGGCTCGATGAGGTCGCTATCATTTCCAAGTCCCATCGAAAAACCCTGGGTTTCATTGGGGAAATCCGCTCCGGCAGCCGAATTGTCGACTTCAACCAGGACGATCCCGGCGGCAAAACAGCCTTCTCCAGTGTCTCCGTCATAGGTCTCAGTCTGAGTCGGTGCGGTAAAAGTGTACTCGGGACCCGGTACGAATTCGGGTTCCAGTGTGATCGTGCCATCCACAACGCTCGGAGCCAGTGAGGCACCCCCAACAACGACCACGTTCTCCACCGGAGGTACCCCCAGGGTATCGTCCCAGGCGAGGACCGTATCGGTGGAGTCCGCATTGCCAGCGAGGGTTCCTGAATTTGTATCGTAATCAACATTCAAGACCTCAACGGGAGCAGGAAATGCAAGGGTCTCCTGGCCGGTAAAGCTATAGACCACTCCGATGGTCCAGCCGTTGGGGAGCAATGTCGACGCGTCGAAATCGGGATCAAAAGGTAGAGTTACGGTCACGCCAATCACCGATACGAGACTCGCGTCACTGCTCAACCCCATCGAGAAGCCTTGAGTCTCGTTCGGGAAAGGAGCTCCGGCACCAGAATTGTCCACCTCAGAAACTTCGATACCGACGTTGAAGGAACCGACACCGGTGGTTCCATCGTAAGGTGCGGTCTCGGTCGCCGCCGTGAAGACATATTCAGGTCCGGGTACACCGAGAATATCCACTGTACTACCGTTTTGAACGGGAACGACGGAGGCTCCGTTAACCACAATAACTGTCTCCACCGCTGGATTTCCCAGGGTGTCGCAGTAAGAAGATGTCGCCACACCTTCGGCATCCGCGGTATAGGTGGCCACGTTCAACTCGTAACCAGTTCCGGATGACAGAAAAGCCGAGCCGATGAAGGAAACCACGACCCCAACCGTGTAACCCCCGGTGAGTAGATTCACCTGATTAAAATCGGGAGAATCCCCGTTATTGACGGTTTCGGTCGTCGAACCGTCAACGACATCTGTGAGCGTCATCAGGGCACTATCGTGGCAAACACCATAGGACCATCCCGCAACATCCTCGGCATTGTTATCAAAGTTCGCAGATTGATCCAGAGAGGCACCGATCGCACCGGTAGCCGGCCCCGTGATGTACAAGAGATAATCTTGCGCCAACACCGAAGTACTGCCAGCAAAACAAAACACAGCCGTCAAGATACCGAAAAACTTCTTCATGAGCGGGTTCCTTCTTTGCTCCGGGTCAAAATCCACTGACCCACCTTTTCTTTCTTTGATACACAACACCCATATCTCCCCACGGCGACAGAGCACTGAGGGCCGATAGGATGGGATCTCCTATTCAACAAAGCCACGACCAACCAAAAAAAACACTAACAAATGGTGTCGTTGCTGTCACAGACCGGTAGCGAATCCTCGGTCGGATCCGGACCGTCATCGTACGCTCCAGGGCTCGGCGGTACAGCCCCATACTGGAATAGATAATTGAGTCCGAAAACCGAATCCGCCAGATTCAGGAGCCCATCGTCGTTAAAATCACAGGCATCGGAGCAATCGATCTCGTAACCCATGAACAGGGTTGCAATAGTGGCCGCGATATCGGCAAGATCCACCTTATCGTCGCCGTTACAGTCGCCCCTCTGGAAGATCTCAACCGGCTGAACGGTAATGTCTGTGCCAAAACGCTCGAAATTCTGCACCGACTGAAAATCGATAACAACGTTGTTGTAAAGAGGAACCGAGCCGTTGCCGTTAATCCCGTCGCAAAAATCGATGAGAAGGGGGGTCTCACAGGGAGCGTCCAGATCGATGGTCACATCGAGTCCCCCGATCAGCAGCGGAAAATTGGTCTGGGGAAGCGTCTGCCCGTCAAAAGGCGGCAGCGCATCGAGCAGGATACCCACCACCAGCTCGCAGCCATCTCCGTCCGCTGGCAGATCATCGACCTGTACTGCCAGGTATTCCACTCCGACCTCCTCGACAATCGACCCCTCGAAATCCCAGGAATCGGGATCGATGGTGAGGTAGCAGTCGTAGCAAAGGGTCAAAGTGAAGCCCTGGATATTGCCGTCCGGCTCTTCGTAACTGATATGCAATCTACCGGTAGCACCAGGTATCGGGTAATTCCCAGACTCAGAATCGAACACCGCATCGGCATAAAACACCGTGTTCTCAGACGGAACCACGATGGGATCGATGGTGAACTGACCATCAACCAGGATTGGATCGATGGAGAGCCCTCCGATGACCACCACGTTCGAAAGGAGCGGGTCTCCAAAGACGTTGTCGACAAAGGTTAGATCAGTCAGTACCGCCGGCGGAAGGGGTTCCCCGTCGGTAACGATCAATGGATTCACCACGCGATAACAGTAATTAGCGATGTGCTGGCCTTCGCCGGCTTCAATCTCGTGTCCATTGAAAGGCGGTTCAAAATCGAGAACGACTCCGATGGTGCCACCAGTTCCCTCGTTGCTGACGACCAGGAACTCAGCCCCCACCTCCGCGGTAACGGTTCCAGTGATGCCGAGTCCGATCAGTTCCAGTAATGAAACGTCATGCGTAATCGACAGCACGAATCCTTGCACTCCCCCCTCAGAGTTGTCCATCAAAATGCGGGTACACCCCTCCGATGACTCGTTCGAGGAGGCACCCTCGATCGTCAGAGTTGCCGGTGGAGGAGGGAGAATTGTCAAGGCTGCCGGAGCATCGACCAGATCTAACCCCTCATTGACTCCGACCGAAAGTCCCCCCTGAACGAGGATATTCGACATCGGAGGTTCGTTGAGAACTTCATCGACAAACTCGAATCCAGCGGTTTCTGTACTTCCCTCGGGAACGACCACCACCGATCTGACCTCAAAAACGGCCAGCGCTATGTCGATTCCGGACGGAATGATGTGACCATCAAAGGGAGGCTCCGCGTCGAGCACCACTCCCAGAGTAAATCCATCGGAGAAGATTTCTCCGACAACCAATTCTGCACCCTCAGTCTCAGCACTAGTTCCGGAAATCCCCAGATCCTGGATGGTGATCAGAGTCGGGTCGGAACCGAGCGCCACCACATATCCTTGCAGATCTGCCGTCGCATCGGCACTGACGCCAAAATTGGCGCTACCTAGCCCGCTCACCGTCTGCCCCTGTCCGGTCACCTGAAACGACTGCTGGCCGTAGAGGGGAGCAGGAGCGGCTAAAAGCAGCCATAGCGGCAACAGACAGCAAATAGTCCGAGAGAGACAGTTATCCACAGGAATACTCCTTCTTGAGCCGCAGGTAACGGAACTTGTATAAAGAAGCCGATGACCCGAAGCCTTCACGATATCTGCTCAAAAGGGTGGACGATAGTGCTTGTACTGACTTTCCTGACATTACTAGCTAACATAGCGCAGCATTTGTTAACAATCGGATCTCGAGATCCGATTCCCATGTGGATCCCCGGTACCCCCACCGTCGGCGGAGATCGGGGCAGTCCGGCGCTGGGCCATTGCTGAACCCAGACAACCGACGATGAAGGTCAGATCACCAGGATCGACAACTCCATCCAAGTCGGCATCCCTGGCAACGAGGCCACTCTGGAAGTTTTGTTCCAGAGTGGCCTCTCCTATTTCGTCGATATGATTTCAGCAGCCCTATCCGCAGAAGGAAGAGACGCAATCATCTGCAGTCTGGTCTTCAACCTGACCGCAACCCGGGAACGGATCTGACGGCGCTGGGCCATCCTGGAAGCGGTACTCGAAGACAAAAATAGCATCCGCAATATCTACAGATCCATCGCCATTGGCATCACGAGAGATCGGGCAAGTACTTGCCGGACCACCGATGTGCAGCTCATAAATGAGCCAGATTCCATCTGCGATGTTAACTTTGTCATCGCCGTTCACATCCCCGCGGATGAAAGGGGTGGTCGGAGGTATAGGTTCAACGGTAACAGATCCGGCGACTGTATCCGGACTGATCGAAGCACCACCCACCACGATCGCGACCGCCACTGGAGGAGAACCGAGAACTTCATCGCACATGGCCACATCGGTGGTGCCCTCGGCGATGGCGTCATAGGTCGCAATGTTGAGTTCGTTACCGACTCCCGGCGGCAGGGTAAATGCACCGAAAAGGTCGATCACAACCCCTTTGGTGAAGCCTTCAGGGAAATAGCTGGTCGCGTTGAAGCCCGGTGGGTCACCACCAGCGATAGTCGCCGTGGCGGCACCGTCTGCCACATCCGTAACGGTCAGAATCGCCGGATCGTTACAAACCCCGAAGGACCAACCAGCCACCTCGTTAACTCCATTATTATCGTACATCACGGAGAGAGTACCATTGCTCGACCCCACAACAAAATTGTCGCTAGTCATGGACAGGACATGTTCCTGAGCCAAAGCCACTCCGCTAAACAGGAACAAGAATGAAAAAATGTAGAAGAACCTCATGCTGAATACGTCCTTTACCAGGGAGCGACTGGTCGCGAATCGACCAAGAACCGCCAACCCATATTGCACTACCAAAAAAACACACTCCTACAATTCGAAAACAAGGGACCGTCCTGGTGATTTATCACCTGAACGCTTCCCCGCCAAAAGAGCTCCGAAAAGCCCTCCCCGATCTTGCTCACCGTTCGTCAAAAAGTTCACAAGTTCGAAATTGTCAAACAATCTTCTGGTGTGTCGGAACCCCGACACACCAGAAGAAATCAATTCATCTCTAGGTGCAAGTCGTGTCGTCACTATTGCACTCCGGCAGGCTGTCACCGGTCGGATCTGGGCCGTCATTGAACGGACCTGGAGCTGGCGGCTCGGTTCCAAACTTGAACAGCCAGTTCAGCGCGGCTACTGGATCCGCCATGTTCAGAATTCCATCGTCATTGGTATCACAGGCGTCCTCACAGCCAACAGGAAGGCCACTGAATTGGTTGGCCAACATCGTCGCCGCGTCCGCCAGATCGACCTTGTCGTCGCCATTGCAGTCGCCACGCTGGAAGACCTCTTCCGGTACTACATATACCGAAGTGTCGTTGCGGGCGTAGTTCTGGAGCGACTGGAAATCGATGACCACGTTGTTGTAGAGGGTAACGTTACCGTTACCGTTGATGCCATTGCACCAGCTAATGTCGTGAGCAGAGTCACAACTGGCATCCTCATCGATCGTCAGTGGCAAACAGCCGATCAGCATCGAAGCATCCCAGGTGGTCGCGTCGTTTGGACCTTGTGGGGTTTGCGGAAGGGTCTGACCGTCAAAGGGCGGCAGCGCATCCATCAGGATCGCCACGACCACTTCGCAGTCGTCACCATCCGTGTCGTCGTCATCGACCTGGACGGCGAGGTACTCGACACCCACTTGTTCGACGATCGATCCAGCCCAATCCCACTCGGTGCCAACTGTCAGAGCACAGTCGTAACAGGCCGTCATCGTCATACCCTGAATGTAGTCGTCTCCGTCGTAGTAGTAGAAGCAAAGCTCTCCACTCTCGCCAGCATGGGCTTCCTCAGGGAAGGAAGTCGTCATCCAGAGTTCGGTATCTTCGGCTGGAATCTCGACCGGCTCACAATCGCATGTGCCGTCATTCATTGGATCCGGATATACCGACAGACCACCACTGACTGTGACGTT
>PAIH01000030.1 GCA_002711105.1 Planctomycetota bacterium | reverse complement strand
CCAACGAACCCTTCAACGACAGGAACTCAAATCCTTCCGATAAAGGGACCTACAGCCAACGATCCGCCCAATGGATCGGAGTACAGATTGACTCGATAGACTGTATCGCCGTCCATCCATTGGACCACGGAACCCGCGATTAGGGAAGAGGGGTCGTTGGGACGAGATCACAGATAGGGATAGATGCCCATATTTCCTGCCGATTTTCACCAGAAAACGACAGCAGAGAATTCACCAACGCTGGCGAGCACGATCTTGTAGTCGATCCTGAAATCTCAACAGGGATAAAATCGCCACAGAGGAAAACAACCCCAGCAATAGTAGCTCCACTCCCGGCTGCCACTTCTGCATGGAGACTTGCTCCGTATCGCCAAGGCCCTGCCCGGGGAGATCATTTTCCGCCAGGGAAGAATCACCCGGAGCAGTCGCAACAGGAACCACCCAGATGAGTACAGAGAGAATCAACGGGATCAGCGCCAATTTCTCATTGCGTCCGATGGTCACAAATATGGCCTTTCTCTTGTAAGAGCCAAGAATATAGCAGCATTGGCCTCGATCCAGTCCCAAACGTCTCTTGCTTGTTCCACTTGCTGAGATCCCTGCTCTGGGGGAACATCCTGAAGTGCCGACTCACTTCAGATTCGCTGCCCGGGAGGTCCATTGAGCGATTCTTTTAAAATTCCAGCCAGCAAAACCCGGCTCGTCGACGTCGGCACCTCCAGTCTGGGAGCAGGACAACCGATTCTGGTCCAGAGCATGTGCGCGACACCGACACAGGATGTTGCCAGCACCGCTCAACAGGCGCAGGCATTAGCGGATGCTGGCGCTGGAATCGTACGCCTGGCTGTCGATTCCCGGAAAGACGCAGAGGCAGCCATCGAAATCTGCCAGCAAGTCGATGCCAATATCTGCATCGATCTGCAAGAGAACTGGCGACTGGCTGAACTGCTGGCACCGGCGGTCGCCAAAATCCGTTACAACCCTGGCCATCTTCATCACCATGAGAGATCAGTACCCTGGCAAGATAAGGTCAAACGCATCGCGCAGTGGGCCAGCGAAGGGGACACAGCTCTGAGAGTCGGGATTAACTGTGGCTCAGTCGATCCAGCTCAAAAGGCACTATGGCCCATCGAAGATTCTGTATCTCCAATGGTGGCCAGTGCTCTCGAACACTCTTCATTTCTCGATGAGATCGGCTTTCTCAGATACACGGTTTCCTTGAAGGACTCAGATCCAGATCTGGTGATCAAAGCCAACCGTAACTTTGCTCAACAACGTCCAGAGATCCCACTGCACCTCGGTGTCACGGAAGCGGGACTGCCCCCCGATGGGGTGATCAAAACAAGGATTGCCTTCGAACAACTGATCTCACGGGGAATAGGAGATACCCTTCGAGTATCACTAACCCTACCCAACGATGAAAAGTACCAGGAGGTACTAGCCGGCCAGGAGATCCTCGATGACATCGCTGCGGGAAGAGTCCGAAGTGTTGTTCATTTCCAGCGAGAAGGCCCCAACATCATCTCTTGCCCATCCTGTTCAAGAGTCGAAAATGGCGCCTTCGTGGAACTGGCCCAGCAGGTAAAGAAGCTGTCAGAAGAATACGCTGAACACCCGTTCACCATCGCCGTGATGGGATGCCGCGTGAATGGCCCCGGAGAAACGGATGACGCCGATCTCGGTCTATGGTGCGCTCCCAGTTTCGTCAACCTCAAGCGTGGATCAGAGAGCCTCGGCTCTTTCCCCTACGACGAGATTCTCGAAAAGCTTCAACAAGAGATTGAAAGCTTGATTCAAAATCGAGGATCGGTGTCCTGAGAAGCGCCCTCTATGGTGCGCAGCCGACGAGACAGCAGAGACCTCCTGCCGTCGGATCTGCCGCACAACTGCTCGGTGCCGGGGGCTCCGGCGCGCCGGAGAAGAGTGCTGCGAGGAGTGCGATGGGATCGGCGACGTCGAGCAGTTCATCGTCGTTCACATCGCCAGAACTCGCGCAGTCGAGGTCCCCCCCTCCGAACAGAAATCCCAGCAAAGCGATCGGATCGGCGATGTCGATCAGGCCATCGGCGTTGGGATCTCCGCGCACGAAGCGACCGCTCACCATCCCTGCCGGAAACTCGACCACGCTCACGGTGTTCGCGATCGCGGGACCGGGGTAGCCGCTGTTGGTGGCGTAGATCTTGTCCCCATCGGGACTGACCGCGATCCCGAAGGTGTAATCGCCCTCGACCGGAATGATCATCTCGATGGCATCGATCATCGGTGGATCGATCGGGTCGCCGACGAGGCTGAAGTCCGGGAGACGCACGATGGCCACGTTGCCGAGCGCTGAGCCGAGTTCACTCGCGTCGGGGTTTGGGTGGTGGCTGAATCCCCAGTTCGTCACGGCAAGGTACGGAGTGTTCGGGACGAGGACCATCTCTTCCGGACCGGTACCGATACGCAGCCGTGCGACGACCTGGCGCGAGGAGCGATCAACGACCGAAGCGTGGTCGAGAGAACGGTCGAAGCCAAAGTTCCCGACCAGCAGGTGCTGCCCGTTCTCGGTGAGCGCAAGCGCCTGGGGGAACTCGTCGACTGCGATCGGGGTCGCGACGAGGGTGTCGACCGCGATTTCCCACACCCGTGGGCCACCGGGATCGGTGACGTAGACGAAATCTCCCTCCGGTGAGGCGATCATCTCACGAGGCGCTCCGAGTCCACCGACCTCTCCGAGCACCTGATGACCCGGAATCGACCACTTGGTCACGCGCCCGTCTCCTGCGGTTGCGACGAACAGGGTACTGCCGTCCGGGGTGACGGTGAGCCCGAGCGGAGTCAGCCCCAATGCGGGAAACGAATCGATCAGATCAAGGGTCACCGGATCGATGCAAACGATCTGGTTCGCTGCGTAGTGGACGCTGTAGAGCCGCGTGCCATCCGGAGTGAAACCGAGACGGTAAGCTCCCGCTCCAAGCGGGGGGGTCGTTGCCTCGACGGTATCGGTCGCGGTGTCGATGACGGACAGGGTGCCATCACCGAAGTTGGTGACGAAAAGTCGACCTGTATCCTCGTGCAGGGCGAGCCCGATGGGGCGCGTGCCGACATCGATGAGACTTGAAAGCTGCGATGGATAATCGGGCGCGCACGTCTCGCGCACGAGCAGGGAGTACTCACCAGAGTCTCCACTTCCGTGTCCATCGATGACGATCGTGACCGTCTCCCCCGCCGCGACGAACACCGCTGCGATGCGCGCTCGTGTCGCGTCGAGCCCGCAGCCGTCGTCGTTGCAGGCGAGCACGCTGGCGTCCGTGGGCTCGATGGTGATCGGGCAGGGACCGCCGATCACCGTGATCTCCGTGTCGAAGTCGCTGCCACAACTATCGATCTCGATCCAGGTATCCTGCGTTGCGGTGTAGCGATAAAAGTTCTCAGGTGCGCCGCCAAAGACGAACTGACACTCGTGCTCGAAACGGGAGGCCCCTTCCGTCGTCCCATTCGCCAAATAGGGCAGTGCAGGGATCGGGAAAGCGAGTTCGCACGTCTCGCCGGGCCCCGGCGGCAGAACCGGAGTGATCGTCACTGAAACATCTCCGAAGTCGCTGCTTCCATAGCCGTCAAAGACGACGAAGTACTCGACCCCCTCCGTCACCAGAAAGGACATACGGGAGCGCCAGCCGTTCACGCCGCACGCATCGTCGTTGCATGCAATCGCGGTGCCGGATCCTGCAGATCCTGTCTGAGTCCCCGCCGGTGGGCAGGTCCCCTCGTAAACGTAAACTTTGGTATCGAAGTTCGACTCACACAGATCGATGCTCATCGCACCGGTCTCCCCGGCAACGAATCGACGAACGACGTCGGGGCCGCCAGTGATAGGAAACGGGCACGATTCGTTATAATCGTCGAAAGCCTGGGTGGTCGAGACGGTTCCGCTCCAGGGAATCGAAATTGTCTCTGCGATCTCGCAGCGATCCGAAGGGAACAGCGGAGTCTCGGTCAGGGTCAGGTCGTAACTTCCGCAGTCCGAAGCACCGTAGCCGTCGATCACGATGAAATAGTCCACTCCCGCAACAAGGTTGATGGCCACCAGCCGAGAGCGCCAACCGTTCACTCCGCAGGCGTCGTCGTTACACGCCACATCATTTCCGGAATTCGGAACGGTCGGGCAACTACCCATGTAGAGGTAGACCTTGGTGTCGAAGTCGGAGGAGCAGAGATCGATCGTGATCGTGACGTCGGTGTTCGGTGTGTAGCGATAGACGACGTCACGTCCTCCGGTCGGGAGAAACGGACAGCTCTCGTTGTAGTCGTCGAGTGCGCTACAGGTGTCTCCGCTGTCGGTGAAGGGAAGCGTCGCGATAACCGCCGCCGAAGCGCAATCTTCTCCGCCAATCCCCAAGGCGGGGAGTGGCGCGAGCACCAAGAAGAGCATCGCCGATGAGCACGTGGCGCGGAAAGAAACGATAATGGCCTCCAGAAGAGAGCATGCCTGGTGGCCAGGATCCCCGACATCTTCTCGATCAAAGAGGCTCCCGTGACCACCCAGGTCACGGGAGCCTCTTGACTCGTCACATTGAAGTCCTAGCTCACAAAGCGAACTCCATCAGGGACACTGCGGGTAGGAAGCGCAGTCCAGCGTTGAAGCCACAGGATCCTGACCACAGGCAGGGAATGGCTCCGCCGGCACCTGTCCACTTGAGAACAGATACGAGAGCAGGAACACGGTGTCCGCCACGTTGATCTGGTCGTCGTCGTTCGTGTCCACTGTGGCTTCGCAAGAAACAGTGCCATCACCAAACAGGTAATCAAGACTGGACACCGCATCGCTGATGTCGAGGGCACCGTCAGCATTGATATCGGCACGCACCCAATCCTGAACAAAGCACTCATCCGGTATCCCGTCATCGTTACTGTCGGGGCTGGTACCGTTTGCGATGTCGCAGGAATCAGGGACCGAGTTGTCATTGCAGTCGTCAACAGTTCCCCCAGCGACATCGCAGACATCGAGCGTTCCGCTCGTATCGCAGTCACTGGAAGGATCATCATTGATCTGACAGACATCGAGTTGACCGTTTATATCGCAGTCTTCTGCTCCAGCGAGGAGATCACAAAAGTCGTCTTGCCCGTTGGCATCGCAATCAGCACCCGCTGTCTGGTCCACATCACAATTGTTGGGAATGCCATCTCCGTCGAGGTCGTCATCACAATCATCGATGATGCCATCGTCATCGGTGTCAAGTTCACAGGAATCGGGAACCGCATCCTGGTCACAATCGGCGGCTCCGGCGGCGACATCGCAAATGTCTGGAATACCATTTGTGTTGCAGTCCGGCACCGAACCATTGCCAGTGGAGCACTCGTCGGGAATCCCATCGATATCGCAGTCCTGGCTGGTACCGGCAGCGATGTCTTCGGCGTCAGGAATCCCATTCACATTGCAATCTTCAAGCCCTGAACAATCGACATCTTCTATACGGAAATCATCGATAGCAGCTTCGATGATCGAACCGGATGCCAGATCGCTTGCAATGAAACGAACCTGGACGGTGGTCGAGAGCAACACGAAGTCAGAGACGACGAAACTGTGCTCGATCCAACCTCCAGAGGTTCCTGCACCGGTCGGCCCAAGCGTCTCGACATCGATCCACGAGGACCCGTCATCCGAGATCTCTACCTCAAAGATGTCCGCATTAGGTGAGGCACCCGAATCGTTGGAATACCAGCGGAAGTAACTGATCTGTGGGTTGGAAGAACCGGATAGATCCAGTACCGCTGAGTAGAGAGTTGTCGATCCTCCGTCGACGTCATTTTCGCCGCTACTTCCACCGACACTACCCTGACCCGTGAACCAGCACATGGTACCGGCCGCTGTGTTGTCATCTTCAGGCTGAGCAGCGGTCCCGAGTGGATTTCCACGAANCCAGTTACCGGTGGTTGCATTGTTGGGGGTTGCCACGGTCCAGCCTGCAGACTGTTCAAAATCGGTATCCTCTGCGANGACNCCGAAGGCACCNAATCCAGGTGCAGGTGCTGCGCNNCCGCNTTCCGGGTAGGAAACCAACTGACCCGAACCACTCTCGGCNTCGATCCACCAACCAAACTCACTTCCNCAGCTCACTGGNGGGAAGGTCATCTGATAGTCGAAACCGCTNATAAAATTCAACNGGATGGATTCAACACCGGCACCAGTCTGAACCNTNAGNNATTCCGTTCCCGCCTGTACGAACGAACCGGAAACAGGAGTGATGGTCACATCGAAGGTATCACCACCGAGCGGGTTGAAGATCGCTGGATCTCCACCAGGAACCGCAATTTCCAGAGCGGGGGTCACGGTAACACTGCAACTGACAGGTCCGGATGGAACACCGCCCTGCCTCCCATTGACTGAATAACTGTGTGTACCCGGGACAGTGCC
This sequence comes from Planctomycetota bacterium, assembly GCA_002711105.1. Taxonomy (GTDB): domain Bacteria; phylum Planctomycetota; class UBA8108; order UBA1146; family UBA1146; genus UBA1146. The sequence goes on along the minus strand of PAIH01000030.1, from coordinate 54,621 downwards.
AGTATCAAGCCAGGATGTGGAAGAACCAGGTATTGTCGCAACCAGACTTCCGTCGCGGGAGATCTCGATCTCGTCGTAGACGTCGCCGTTGGTCCAACTCAGATCAACCTGTTCGCCGACCTGGGTGCAGGTAAGATCTGCAACACCAGGGATAAAATTGCCACTAGGTGCTAACACGCTGATACTGACCGAATCCGGCTGACCGGCGGCCGGCTTGAAAAGTCCGAGGGTGGCGGTGTTCGGATCGGGTGGTGCATTACAGGTGAAGTAGAAGTTGTACATTGTCGACCAGCGGAGCGCATTGGCATCCGGATTTGCAGCAAATGAATCGGTCGACCAGGTGATCCCGACTCCAGGGTTTTCAGTCACAACCCAATCAGTACCGTCGTGCGGTTCACCGGTGTGCCAGGTGATGTCATGAAAACCATGGCTGATGATGGTGGCACCACCAGGAAAAGGTACCGTGAAACTGTTGGCAGAACGGTCCGAGTACATGTTGTAGATCGCATACTCGTAGTTCCAGGTCCCGTCGCCATTATNGCTCACATCGTAGCCGAGGATGAAAAGGCCCTCATTGGGNACCTGCACGTCAACGAGAGTGACGGTCGGCTGGAAATCTTGCCAAGCCTGGATCGGGGGGGACATCATCTCGGTCCCACCGACGAAACTGAGCGTACGATTACCCGTCTGAGAAACGTTGACACGTCGGTAAGAGGCATTGTTCGCCTGATTATCGAAAGCCGAATCATCGAGAGCAACATACTGACCACTGACGAAGTACAGGGCGCCCGGGAAACTTCCCGTGGTGAGATCATCACCTGTTACCTGCATTCGTCTTCCGACCGTAGCCTGACCGCTTGGAATCGGCGGTGCCGAATACGGGTAAGGGAATAATCCGCTAAAAGCGTTGACCTGGGAGCGAGGGCCGAGATTACTCTGATTGCCATTCAGCCCCGCAGAATANGGATCAGCGCAACCAGGGGTGAGGAAACTGAGGCATCCTCCGCCACCGGAACACCCCGAACAGAGGCCAGGATTTTGCAGAGCACAGAAGCCATGCTTGAGCCATGACGAGCCGACCTGGGTAAAACGTCCATCATGCAATCGCCACATATCCTGCGCGATCACTGGATGCAGATTGTTGTTGGCTTCCCACGAAAGGTTCGCGGTGCCAATGTTGCACGAGGTGGTCGCCACCGAATAAGCGAAGATCGATTCTCCGCCGATGGTGTTCGAACCATAGGCATTGGTGGCGGGGAGATCTCCGACAATCACGTCAGGCCCAGCCTGGGCTTCAAGCTGCGTTGCAAACCCGAGGATCAACCCAAGTATCACACCCAAATGTGCAACGTTTTGAACGAATGAAAAACGCATCATGTTCCTCCTAGGGAGCGGTGCCCCTTGCAGGGCCAAATCCATCCCCCCATTGACGATAGAAGCGGACTAAACTCAGAGCCCGGGATAGACCTTCCTCCCGGAACAGACCCATTCGATCTTATCACCGCACCTGGCCATGGAATAGAGTATTGAGGCCTCAGCAACGGTATTCTTGCCGTAGCAGGAAATATCTCCTACGTGTCAATTGGTGCTTCTCTGGCACTATTTCAACAAATTTCGATAACGCCGACCCGACCAACACCTGGCATTGATTTCGAATCGCGCCACACGTGGAGCCACGAAAAGAGCGGTCGACGGCAGANCGTCGACCGCTCAGNNTATTTTGGTAGCGGGGGCAGGACTCGAACCTGCGACCTTCGGGTTATGAGCCCGACGAGCTGCCAACTGCTCCACCCCGCGAAAGATCTTCGTTTCGCAAAGGGCGAACCTAAGCAATAGGCTGTAATGCGTCAAGTGGACTCCTCCCTTTTCCGTTGCAGTAGGGAGGTAATCACCAGAATTTCGCCGATCGGCCTGCCAGTCATTTCCGAGATTTGTTGTGGATCGGTACCACTGGCCACCAGATCTCCAATTTCCGCCTGATGGGTCCTCTCCTCATCGCTACGCCCATCTCTGGCTCCTGAGCAGTGTGCCTGTTGAGGAACATCGAGTTGAGGAACGTCGATTGGTTCGGTGAGAATCAGCGATTCCCCTCGACGGCCGAAATCACTTTCGCTTTGAAATCGAGAAATGGACGANTGGGCCCGCTCTATCAAATCTGAAAGCCGCTCTGCTCGCCTCGCCAGACGAACCTCCGCAGCCCTCAATTCTCTCTGAATGAGTTCCACCTGAACAGCGGCACTCGCGGGGAGGTTTGATTCCACCACACCGTTACCGGCGGGAATCCCACCGTCAGAAGACTTCNCCTGGNCCGTACGAGCCGCTGTNACGAAAACGCCCCTCGACACCGCGATTCTCAAGGCGATCCACAGCGCCAACANAACGATGGGGATCAGCAACCACAGCGAGGGTTCACCGAAAACCGTTACCACCCCATCGGAGGCGGCATCCTCCCTGATCGAAGCGACTTGGACCAGCGCTCCCAACATCCCGATCTCCCCCCATCATTCATCGCACTGAATCTCGACCAGATCAGCCAATGAAATTGTCGATCAGTCCGAGCAGCTCCTTCGTATCTTCGACCGTCACGGCTCCCATATGACCGATTCTGAAGGTCTTTTCCTTCAGGTCTCCATAGCCATTGGAGAGGAACATGTCGTGCTGGCGAAGATCCTCATTGAGTCCTGCGATGGAGATTCCTCGGGTGTTCTCGATACAGGTCAAGGAGACCGATTCGTAGCCGGATTCCGGAAACAGCTTGAACTGACGTTTAGCCCATTCCCTGGTCAACGTCGCTCGTTGCTCATGACCCCCATACCAGCCTGCTTCATCGGCGAGGATCATGGCCAGACGATCCTTGAGAGCTTGCAGCAGGGCAATCGTAGGAGTCGCCGGAGTCTGATTCTTCTTCCAGGATTTGTTCATGGCAAGGACATCGAAGTAGGTGCCCCGGTTCTCGATGGTTGCCGCTCGATCATGGGCTCGCTCCGATACCGCGAGCAATGCCAGTCCGGGAGGTAACGCCAAGGCCTTCTGAGACCCTGTCACGAGATAATCGATCGGGGGTAGATCTTCAAAATAAATCGGCACAGCAGCAGCACTGGTGACAGCATCGACGAGAAGGAACACATCGTCTTGCGCTTCCACCACCTCCGCGATCTCTCGTAGAGGACTAAGAACACCTGTACTGGTCTCGTTATGCACAATAGTGACGGCATCAAAATCGCCTCGAGAGAGTTCTTCTCGAACCATTTCTGGCTTGATCGCCTGTCCCCAGGGAACATCGAACCGCGTCGCATTTTTGCCGTTGGAAACACAGATCTTGTAAAAGCGATCACTGAAGGCACCGTTGACAAAACACAGCACATTCTCGCGTACCCCGTTACGGACAGCCGTTTCCATGCCCCCGGTTCCCGACGAAGTCAGGAGATAGACAGGATCNTGGGTACGGAAGAACTTCTGGGCATCTCGATGTAACACCTCGCCAAGTTCCGAAAATTCCGGTGCCCGATGACCAATCATCGGACGCGTCATCGCTTCGAGAATCGACNGCTCGACCTCGACCGGACCGGGAATGAAAAGACGCGGTACTTCTCGCTTCACTGGATGGTCGTCGATGGTTCTCATTTCAGGTCCTCTTCATCGATGAATCGGGCTACCAATCCTGTCGATATCTTGGGTTCGAAGAAAGTCGTTTTGGGTGGAAAAATCTCACCGGCAAGGACACGGGTCCAGAACTCATCGCGTCCCAGCGGTGGAAGTTGGCAAAAAACGCCCATCTCGCTGCCATTCAGGATCTCTCTGGCAACATTGGACTGATGGGGGGTGGCCACCGCCCCAAGTTCTCCGAACTCATCGATGGCGTCTTGAAGGCGCCGGGACAGAGTCGGTCGAGAGGCATCCTGACGGCAATGGAGCTTGACCGCTTCTCCGGACGGTATCTCGATACTCCAGGGATCCCCCTCCCCATCGTCGAGAACCGCGACCAGACGATCTCTCACCTGTTCAGAGCTGACATTTTTTTCCGTCTTCCAGGTCCAAACCCGGTGGGTAGGCCGGATCTTCAACCCTGGTTGATGGAGATCACAGAGGAACGCAAGCACCAGTTTGGCTCCCGGAAACTCGGCTTCCTGACCAAGCGTCATCGCGGTCGTGTAGCGATGGTGACCGTCGGCCACTGCCGATGGAATCGACTCCAATCGAGACTCTAACTGGGCCACCAATTCTGGATCATCCAGCCGACGCAAAGCGTGCACATCCCCTTGCCAATCCTGCCGCTCAAAAAGCAGTTCTCCGGTCTCGATACCGACACCGACCTCCGACAGCGCGCTCTCGAGTCCTTCACAGGTCAACATCACGACACCGGTATCTATGGTGGTGCAGCGCGCCTGCTCGATCAGGTTCTCGAGCGTATGAGGACGAATCTCCTCGTGGTTGAAAACGCCTTCGCCCCACGGGCGGGCTTCGACCGCCGCGAGAATTCCATGAAGAACGCTTTCAGCTCCCGACGGATCGGAATAGCGAATCTGGTAACGATAAAGAGACGGCTTCTCTTCCCGAAGTAACCGCTCCTCGGCCAGGGCGGATCTCAGCGCTTCGCCGCAACTTCGATACACTTCCTCATCGAGAGGGCCGCCCGGATTCTCACCGAGAATCCAGCGCACCGCATTGTGCGGTGAATGGTCAAGCAGCTGACGATGCATTTCTGGAGAGATCACATCATAAGGTGGACAGATGACTTCCCCGGGGTCTAACACTTCAGGTCGAACCCGCAATCCCCGTATCGCTTTCATTCGCGGCAAGGCTCAGTCCTCCAGTTTCTTGTAACAGATATTCAAAGCTTGTAGAGCATAAGAGGTCGCCAGGACGGGGTCCCCTTCCCACCANCGATCCACTTCATTGGACCAGGATCCATCCGTTCTCTGGCGCTTCAACAGTGTCTTGGCCACCTCCTGAGCCCAGCGATGCTGCTGACCCGAAGAGTCGGTCACGGTCGACTCCCCCAGTACTTCCAGGGTGCGAGTCATCACTGCCAGGTAATAGTAGTATCCCATCTGCCCCCGGTCTTCATTTAATGGGGTCGCCATCCCGGGGTTTTCATCGACTGTCCAGTGGTCGCGGATCCAATCAAGCGCCACCTCGATACGAGGATCGTCCCGTTTCAAACCGGCATAGATGAGAGATTTTACCGCTGCATAGGTCATCGACCCGTACGACGAGAAGGACTGGCTACCATCTTCGTTCACCACAGTCCCTGCCTTCGACTCTGCAGGATGGTAATAGAAGCCCCCGTCACTGGTCGAAGAATGCTTCTTTCCATCGAGCGCGTCATTGGATGATTTACGATTTTGACAGCGAGAAATGAAGCGGCTTGCTCGCCGCCAGACATCCGAATCCTCCGACAGCCCAGCAGCTCGTAGCGCCTCCAGAGCCAGCTGAGTATTGCTGAGATCGGGACGTCGATCACTTCCGTAACCGATACCCCCGAAGGAACGGATGTGAGTGGTGGCATCGTAGGCAATCGGCTTCGACTGTTCGGAACACTGGATCCCCGTGATGTAATCGCGCATCCGGGCAATCTCCGCTGTGTAGCGAGGTTCAGCCCGACCGCTATCGAGTGCGGCCAAGGCCAACACCGTGACCGACGTTTTGTAGTTCATCAGCCCCAGGTCAGGGATATACACGCCGCCATCCGGTTGTTGAAAGGAGAGCAGATACTTGACTGCCGAAGAGATGAACGGGCCGTCTTCTTCACGATAGGCACGAGGACCATCGATGATGGATTTCAGTGCCATCGCAGTGATCCCAGGATCGCCACTATAAGAACCCCAGGATCCGTCGGGGCGCTGATGATCGATCACCCAGTTGGCTCCACGATCAATCATCGACTTGACGGTGTCTCGATCGAGCGGTTTCTCAACAACTTCAACGTGATCGTCTGCCTGAGCCTGGATCTGCGGTAACGGTTGGAGACATGCCAACAGCAGGGAGCCAAGTGCCACGAAAAAATAAGCAATGAGGCCTGGGCCTCTGTCTCTTTTCATCGTCTCAACCTTCCCTGACACCACTGGCTCCGTCGGAGTCGACCTCTTGCTCCTGACGACGAGCAGGAAGTTCCATGCGAATCGCTGCTGGATCCACATCCCCGGGGACTGCCCGACGAAACAANACCGTAACCGGAGGGGGGTCATCCCTGCGATGACCAGGCAACACCTCCGCATAGGCGAAATAGTCGCCGTCCGGATAGGGTAATGCTAGCGGATTGTCGAGGATCGCCCAGGGTCTGTGACACAAAGAAATGACTTCTCCGGTGACCCTGGCCATGAATTCCTCCGCAGGCTCGGTCCCCTCAGGAGCTCCTGGAGGCGCATCGAGTAGTAAGAAGCCAGAGGCGGTAAAGGCAAAGCCACAACGCGACATCTCACGCTCCATCGGGGCGTTGATGATGCACCTCTCGGCTCGAATTGTCCTGATTCTCTGTCGGCCTTCAGGATCCTCAACAGGAAAGCGTAGAAAAATGATGACACGGTCTCCTCCGCTGAGGGGTCCGAGATCCAGCTCCGACTCGGGGCTCCTGGCTTCCTTGATCCCCAACAAAAGCAACGCTGTCTGCAGGTCCGCCGGATTGCAGTCGAGAGCGACCAGAGTTTCGTGAGGTTTGATTCCGGGAGAACAGACCAGGAATTCAACAAATCCACTGACGAGATTGAGATACCCATCGGTCTCGACACTCATCGATTCCGCATGATAACGGGCCTTGCCGATCAGGATCGATTCAGACCGGGACGGTTCACTACCCGGAACAATATCCACGGGCATGCCGTAGAGGGCCGTGGCGATTACCACCAGGAGACAACTAGAAGACATGACGAACTCCATCAGTACGGATCATCTCATCTACACCTCTTCTTGTCCAACNGACCGNATTCATCACAGAAGATCGTCATCCACGCCATCTGTGACAAGGAACAGGCCGCAAGCGTGCCCTCCCCACCCTCTTGACGATCAGTGGAGGGTTGCAGTTCCGGCAAAGACATCCTTGAGACGGCTTCGAATCGTTACTGGCCTTGCAGGATTCTATGGCTACAGATAGCCTTCCGTNTGACAACTTGAGAACGGGGCTTTTGCCACGGCCCTGTCACGAGCGGAGATCGCATGACTTTCGAGCTGGATCAGGCTTCCAGAACGGCCCCAACCAATCCTGGCCACTGGAGTATCGTGATCGAGGTGGACGCCGGGATCCTGCGCATTCCTGTAGCTCGTATCGATGATCGTGAAGTGCTTCTCGACACTCCGGTCCGGCTCAAAATCGGTGACCGTTTCGAACTCATCGTCGAACGTCCCGACGGCCATGCGGATCTGGTCCATGCCGAGGTCGTCCAGAGAAGTAAAGCCGGCTTATTGTTGCGCTGGAAACCCTCTCACCCCCGTGAGATCGAGGCCCTCGAACGCCTCTTCTCGGGCCACACCTCGCCCCAGGGCCATCCGGACATCGAATCGGCATTACGGTCAAGATCTCGATTGGTCAGGACATCCACCATCGCTGCACAGCGTGACAGTGTCCGTGTTCTGAATCTATCGGCGATCAAGACGCTGATTCAAGATGCAGTGGAAGACACCTTGCGTGAGAGTGGCCGATCACTCGAAGAATCGGAGTTGACAGAACTCATCGAGGAATCGGAAAAGGGTTTCCAAAAGCGTCTCGCGCAGTTCGAAGATGAAAAAGCTGATCTCCAGTCAAGGATTGACGGTCTCTCAACTCGATTGGATCGAGCTCAGGAGTTGCTGGACCGGGAGCGAAACAGAGAGGTGGATCGAGATCGTTTTGCACTCTCAGAATCCGCTCTCGGTGAGCTGGAACGCACCTTTGAAACGATCATCGACGATGCTGTAGCAGCCAAAGAGGTGAAACCATCGTTCGAGACGGAACTGAGAGTTGCGATGGAACGCTGCCTCGACTCGGAGAGGGACCGGGTTCATGCCCTGGAGGAAAAGGCGCGCAACGAGAATATCGATCTCCTGGAGCGAAAGATCCAGCGGCTCGCCAGAAGCCTGGACGACGCCCGTACTGATCGTGACCAGGCGCGAGAGACTGCGCGCCGGGTTGAATCGAGGGAACTCCCGGGCCACTCTGCTGGTTCCATCGACCCGATCCAGCCTTCTGAAGCCGATGATCCGCAAGCCTTGCGTCGACGANCCNTGCTGTTCGATCTAGTGCAAGAAAATCGTGACCTTCGAAAGATGATCAACAATGAAAATGAACAACTTAAGATCACCGAGAAGGATCCAACCTGTTAAGGTATGACCACTTCGAGGAGGAGGAAGAACCATGAGTGACACGGTTTTCATTGGAATGGATCTTGGTACTAGCCGGACATCCATCACAACGTCCACAGGAGTGAGGACCACGGTGTGGTCCTATGTCGGTTATGCTCAGGACCACGTCAGCCGAAAACATCTCGGTGGTCGCGACAAGGTGTTCGGCCAAGAAGCTGTAGAGAATCGTATGGCCGTGAACCTGGTTCGGCCGCTCGATAAGGGCGTGATCCGTGCAGATGAAGACTCTCGCATGGCAGTCAAAGATCTTCTCGAACACATCATCGACGAAGCTGGCATCCCCAGCGACAGTACCATCTATGGTGTGATCGGAGCTCCCGCCGAAGCCAGTGTTGATTCGAAAGCACATATCCTTTCGGCCGCCTCCGAATTCATGGACAGCATCATCGTTTGCTCCGAGCCGTTCGCCGTGGCCTATGGGCTCGACTTCCTGTCCGACACCCTGGTTGTTGACATCGGAGCCGGAACGGTCGATCTGTGCCGAGTCCACGGAACGATGCCGAAGCCAGAAGATCAACGGACTCACCATTACGCCGGTGATGCCATCGACGAGCGACTCGCCGAACTCCTGACCGAGAATCATCCAGAAGCTCAGTTCTCCGACAACATGGTGCGGGAGATCAAGGAAAACTACGCTTGCGTCGGAACTCAAATGGATCCGGTCAACGCCATTTTCCCGGTTCAAGGAAAACCAACCGAATTCGATATCACCTCGGAAGTGAGCGAAGCTTGCTCCGAAATCGTGTCTCCGACTGTCGAAGCATTGCAAGATCTGATCGCCACTTACGATCCAGAATTCCAGCAGAAGATGCGTAATCACGTACTGCTCGGCGGAGGAGGGAGCCAGATCACTGGCCTCTCTCGTGCCTTCGAGGAAGCGCTGTCGGAATACGGTGGTGGTAAGGTTCGTACCGTCGAAGAACCACAGTACGCCGGATCGAACGGTGCTCTCAAGATCGCATTCGACATGCCAGATGACTTCTGGAAGGAGTTCATCGAAAGCCAGGGCGCGAAGGCCTGACAACCAGGGCACGCTGCCAGCGCCAAAAGATTGCAACAGAATAGGGCCTGCAGGAGNAACTCCTGCAGGCCCTATTCAATTNCCTCAAAGAAATATCTTAGAGAGCAGCCTCTCTGGTGCCAATGCCTCTCAACCAATCTCGAACCTGACGTGCCTGAACCGCTCGAACGGTAGGCTCTGCAGCGGCATCGAACTGGATGACGNTGGGAGGACGCGTCTTTCTGGCCAAGCCTCCCCATGCCGCTCTTCTGACCTCCAGGTCGACATCATCGAGTGCCTGCGCCAGGATCGAGAGCGATTCGGCGCGGGCATCCTGCACCAGACCGCACACGCACAGAAACCGAACTTCGGCATCCTTATCGACCAGGAATCGATCTTGTAATGAATCGAGCGCATAGGGTACTTCGAGAGCCAGCAACACACTGGCGGCGTTTCGACGGGCAGTCACATTGCCCTCTGCCAGTACNCGAGAAACGGGCTGAACCGACCGTTCTCCCAGCTGAACGAGTGCCGACTCGAGCAGGTCATCCTCGGCGATCGAGCCCTCTGCTAGCATCCGAGAAAGCGAAGGCAAAATCCGCAGATCACCTTCCTGCGCCAGTATGGTGCAGATGACTCGCTTGGTTCTCGCATCGATCATCGAATCCTCGAGAGTGGCTACCAGCAGGTTGCGTGTGATGACCGGGGCTTTTTCGAGACTGACCAGGATCCGATCCAGTGACTTTCTCTGGATGTTCTCGTCGTAAGAACCGAGATCAGGGATCACTGTTGTGTCACGGATGTCTTTGAGAACTTGCTCCGGATCTGATTGCTTCGGCAGCGGCTGACAACCAACAAGGATGAGGCAGGAAAATACCAGCAGANCCGCGACACGGTACAGGTCCACTATCTTCAGGAACTTCATTACAATCCTCTCACAGGTCGCTTGGGAGAACTATTGAGGAACTCCCAGCGCTCATCGAGATTTTGCAAGCGATCCCCCAATTCGTCGAGAGTGACGGTACGCAATTCAAAGGCTTCGAGATCATCTTCTAATGTACCCAGCGGGATCTCTCCCTCGGAAATCGCATCCTGTAGACGCACCGTGAGATGCGTCATGATGGCGAGAAAATCGATTCCGCGGACCGCTAGATCGGTGAGCAATTCCTGATAAGAAAGGTCGGTCGCAGCACTGGCCTCGGGAAATAGATTTCCTCTTTGTTCTTCGAGCAGTTTGCGGAACTGGCCATGCTGCTCCTCGGTGCGTCCTTGCAAATCGACGAATTTCGCAAACTCATCGAGGCTCCGCTCTCCCAGAACACGAAGGCGCTCAAGAGTTTTCTCCGACAGAACCGTATCACCGCGAAGCACAACAATATCGCCCTTCTCATAGAAGACGCGTAACTTGTCATAGGAGAGGCTGACATGGTACGGGCTGGTTGGAACCACAATTTCTCGTCGTGGTGAGACCACATCCTGATAATCGAGATCCGGGTTCAAACTCTTGATATTCTCGACCAGGATGGCCGCCGCCTGGAAGAAAACCTGGCGCTCCTCCGGACTCCAGGTCCTGATCGATTTTTCCGGATGCCTGCGCTTGAAGACACTGAGAGTCGCAGATGCGTCTGGAAGATAATCCTCGAATATCTTCAAACGACTGACCAGTTCACGCTTTTTGACGATGCTGAGCAGGGTCAGATCCACCACGTCCTGTCGAGAGAACCCCTCAACCGGTGTACGACCGATGGGATCGAGTCCAACCAGATCCCTNCCCTTGAGGATGTAACGGTCATTGAAGAGCACACTGTTATAGGTATCGAAATGACTGCTCTCCTTGGGGGTCGAAATCGGATCGATGCCATCTTCGCTGAGGATGTGCGGCGTGAGCACGATGATGATCTCACTGCGTTNTTGCTGGGAGTTTGTACGACCGAATAAGTCTCCCAGTAATGGTATATCGCCCAGTATAGGAATTTTGTTCTTGGTCTCGAACTCGCTCTCCTTGATCAAGCCACCAAGGATGAGCGGCCGATGATTTTTTACCCGAGCTTGACCACGGAAGTTACGCGTCGCCACTTCGGGGATTCCCAGAAGATCTTCCGCGAAAACACGTTGACGCCCCTGCAGATTGTTGACGGTAATATCCACCAGCATCGAGACCTCGTTCTCATCCGGGCCACTGATGCGGGGCTTGACGACTAAAGTGGTTCCGATGTGCTCGGTCCCAACCTTGTTGATGTTCTCGATGAAGTTTCCTCCGGTAGACTCCCTCACTACATCAGTCGAGATGAAGGTGGGAATCTTTTCACCNAGGTGTAATTGGCTCTGGCGATCATCGAGNGCATAGAGCTTTGGACGAGCCTTGATGATCGCATCGCCCTTGCGAACCAGGGCATGCACTCCGGCCAAGAACTGGGCAGACAGGCGCTCTGTGGTGTCATCGAAGAGGAACGATAGCCCGGCCTGCTCGATCGGATTGAAGTCCCCACCCGGTTGTGGAGTCGCCTCTCCCGGCAATGGCGAGGCAAAATCGATCACCGCATGACGCTTTTCGTAGGCGAGCATATCGATCCCGAGATCAGAGAGCGCATCCGCTTCCAACTCGATGATCTGCACCTCGATCATGATCTGTTTTGCCGGCACGTCTATCTGATCGATGAAGTCCTGAATTCGTTCCAGGTCTTTTTCAGTGCCCACCGCCAACAAACGATTTCTCGCCTCTGTCGAGGGTGATTCAAGGAAAGTGAGCGACAGAGCAGTTTCTTCGATTCCACTTCCCAGATTGACGGGAGGTAGTTCAACCGGATCGACGTGTGGAATCTCCAGGATGTAGGGATACTCCGGCAGACTCCAGGAAGGGAGCACCGTTTCAGTAGCTGCCGCGTAACGTGAGTAGACCGCCTTCTTGTAGGTACGGGTGATGGTACGGTTTCCCTGTTTCGTGGCGTCGTTCTTGACCTCTTCGGTCCGATGGTAAACCTGGCACACTTTGCTCGCGGCCAGCGCCTCGAGCACCAGTTGGATTCCGGCNTATCGGATGGTGATCGCTTTTTGGATCAGACGATCACGCACCTCAAGATTTTCATAGTCGCGGATGGTGCGGATCAATGCTTCCGTCGTCGGTGGATCTGCAGTGATGAGCAAAGAGGATTTTCGATTGGCAATCGTCCTCACCGAACCATTTTCAACGAAGTCGGCAAGGCCCGGAATCTCTCGCAAGAACTGGATCACCTCCTCAGCTTCGATGTGAAACAACTCGACGAAGGTCAAATTGGGAACCTGAGCCTGGAGCGATGGCACCGCCAGCGATGGCAGCAACACCCAGGAGCAGGAGATGACCGATACCAGAAGTAGGCGGGAGAGCACTCCCCGGAATCGATTCAGGATAATCGCACCTCTCCTCTTTCCTCGACCCAGGGCGCTACAAAGAGCACCGAAGTACCCGGCCAGGAGACCGACTGGATTTCCGAGATCCGGAACTCCAACCGCATTTCCCCCACAGCCCCGACCAGATCGCTGGTCGAGTACTTCCCCACCCTGGTTCGAGGAGAACGCCACAGGCGATCTCCTGATTGATATGTCACAGATTATCGGCACCTTACCAGCCATTCTCAACCACAACCCAGCCACTCCAAACAGATGGATCACGATCTTTCAAATTTCCTTTTAATTCCCTACAGGCATACCTCAGAACCTCAGCAGGGCCTTTTTCGCCATCGGTAGCCCGAACCAGAGAAGCGACCAGACGACCGGCGGCAGAGTCCTCCACAGGCCACAGGGTGCCCAGAATCGCCTCGCAACCGGCTTCCAGCGCAGCTCTGGGAAAACCGGCCANATCATCGGCCCCGGATGCCCCGCCGAGCGCGGTTTCGCAGCCGGTCAAGGCGAGCAACCGGCACTTTTCCAGCGGATATCCGGACATCTCTTCGGCGGTCAATAGCCCATCCGCATCGTCGTCCGGGGTCAGTGCCAGCAATGAAGTCCGTGGATCATGAGGATGAAACTCACCATGACAGGCGATGTGCAAAACTCGAACTTGATTCGCCACTTCACGAATTGCGGATTCGGTCGCGTCGCGTCCGGCCAGGAATACCGAACCCGGGAAACTCTCGAGCACTTTCTTGCCCTCCTGGCGAGTTCCTGGCAGTGCAGATCTCCCCTCGACTATCGGGTCGACTACAGTCCACCACCCTTCCCGAGGTAAAGGATCGAGAGCATTGCAAGCAGCAGTGACTTCGGGCAGCAAGCTCCAGGTACAACGTTCTAATAGTGTCGTTCCATCGACGGGGAGAACTCCCCACGGAACTCTTCGCATACCGCCCATCGGTGCCAGCAACAAACGATCGATGGCAGTCACTCCCGACGGAAAAATCCTCGACGCGAGCCAGTGGGCCGATCCAGCATCAGTGCCACGAGATTCATGCAGCCTCAAGGCTTGCTGGGTCGCTTGTCCCGGATCCTGATCGATGCGGCGGACATTCCAGCCACCGCCATCGGTGGCCCAGACCAGCAATTCAGAGCCGGCGTCGAGAATCACCATCACGGTCGCCTTGCCTGCGGCTCTGGTAGCCACATCGGTCAATTGCTGGCGTTTTGGAGCCACCACACCAGGACCCCGGACCCTGGAATGTTCTGCCGCCAGCAGCGATTCCAGTGCATTTCCGAGCCGGGCTTCGATCTGGGCCAGAATCAGCGCTGGTTGTCGACGCGTCGACAATGCTGCCGCGTCATCGGGTCTCAGTTGGCGGATCTGCTCCACCGTCGAAAGTGCCAGTTGAGCCNCGGATCTCGCCTCCTGAAGACGATTTGCCTTGAACAAGGCCAGCGCCTTGGCGATGGCNCANTTCCAGACCGTTTCCAAATCCCCGGACAGATCGAGAGCGCCACGCGTCGCATTTCTTGTCTCTTCAATCCAACCTCGCTGCGCAGCGGCCGAAGCAATCTGCACCAACGCCATGCTGGCGGTCTCCCGGTCTCCGCGATTTTGCGCCGAAGAAAGTGCTGACCGAGCTTCGACCAGAGCAGCGTTTAATTCATCTCGCCACAGTTGTTTGCTGGTCGTGGTCGTGGCCGTTTGAATTCTTTGAGCTGCGCGATCGATGAGAACACGCTCGCGGGCACGGGTTCCTTCGGGTGCACGATCTGCTGCCCGATCAAGAAGTTGTTTCGCTTTTCGTTGGTGTGTGCGATCTACCTCGGAAAACTTCTGCTGTACCGATGACGAAAGACGCATCCAGCGCGAAGACAGGGCTGCTTCCATCGAAATGCCTTGAAGACTTTTGAGTTCTTCTGCCGCCCTCGCTGGCATTCCCTCTCGTAACTTTCGCGCGGCACGCTCAAGAACATCCTCGGGAGTNCCGCCGCCGGGATACCAGGGACTCGAATCGACNGCAGATGTGACTCGNTGAAACGTCGGGTCAGTATTTTCCTGAGCGACCCGAACCAGGATCTCTCCCGACGGAATTCGTCCAGGATCAGGACCAAGAAGTTCTTCGTCAGAAAAGAAAAGCCGCGCCGCACTTCCATCCACATCGATGGAGGCAAGTAATACTTCACTTCCAGAATGGACCAGGACAACATCCACTCTTCTCCAACCCTGCGCTTGAGGCAAGGCGACCGAGATGACATCCCTGTGCATCACCGGCCGATCTGTTCTTAATTTTCCTTCCAGGAGAGAGAGATCCAACTGGGCAGCCCGAAGTTGCGGAACCACTACTAAACAAAATAGAAATAGTGGGAATACACGCCATCGACAGTGAATTCGCGGGAAGCTAACAGGACGCAGAACGCGTCCGTACCGCATGCAGAATGCCGAAGCAGTTCGGCAAAAGGGGAATCTCATCGAACGGGACTCCGGACCCTGATCTCGGAGCGGCAATCCGAGGCCTTCAAACTATGCCGCATCTGCACAAAAAGTTCAATCCTCGCCTTCAAAGCACCTTTGACCATCCCACACCACCGGTTCGGCAGGGATCCGGTCGAGCTGGAATTCACCGAGCANGTCTTCGGGTCGACATCGGGTTCCCTNGGTAGCCAGGCCGCTGGCAAACGCCAGCGCCCCCACCAGCGTTTCGGNTGAGANACCGTCTCGACGATACCTGGCCACACTGGTATCTCCGTGCCGTTTCGCCAGTCGACGACCATCGGGACCGACAACCAGGGGAACATGGATGAATTGCGGCAGCGCAGCATTTAGATGCTGGTAAAGCAGTATCTGACGCGGCGTCGAGGTCAGCAGGTCGTCAGCCCGAAGTACTTCAGTAACCCCCTGGGCCGCATCGTCTACCACCACCGCCAGCTGGTAGGAAGGGGTGCCATCGCTCTTCTGGATCACAAAATCACCCGATAACTGGCCCTCCTGCGCACCGGCAAACAAGTCGACAAAGGGCACCGAAGATGGAGTCACCCGCAAACGAAGCGCCGGATCTCGTCCCGTCACGGTGCGTGCTTCCTCGACATCTCGCCACCGGTCGCGACAGGTCCCCGGATACACTGTTTCTGCGACAATTCCATGCGATTCATGCGGGGCACTGGCGGCTTCTTCGACCTCTTTACGGGTACAGGTGCAGGGATAGACCCAGCCTGCCTGCTGTAGCAGGTCGAGAGACTGCTGGTGGCGGGAAAGCTGCTGGGTCTGGATCAACGGCTCACCGTCCCAGTCGAGTCCCAGCCATAGCAGGTCCTCGATGGTCTGATCGATGGCCCCTGCTCGCACTCTGGGTCCATCAATATCCTCGATCCGAAGCGATAGGACCCCTCCGCGACTACGAATCGACAACCAGGCCAGCAGCAATGATCTGGCATTCCCGAGGTGCAGAACTCCGGTCGGGCTGGGTGCCAATCTCCCTACCGGGGTGGTCTGGTCACGCATCAAACTCCCGCTCCCTCGTTTGCGCCTATCGTCAAGAATCTGGTCGAAAAAGCTGAGAAATTGGTACTTAACGGTCGATCCTCGTAATGGATTCCGGTCGAGCCGTAAACCGGTAGAATGGTAGCACAGGATCCGAGTCACCCCGCGTGGTGCTCGATCCAGGATTCCGGCAGAGATGCTGGGGTCCAGTACAAGCGATGCTTGGTGGGACGCCACCGAGCGGGACGGTACCCGGCTGCGGGTGTCACGTCCGCTAGAGGCCGGGAAACTCCAGCCAAGGAAGGAGGTGGTCCATTGATGATTGTCCGTGGCTCTACTAGGAGGTGGGTGCGTTAGCCCGCTCCCCTGACGGGGGAGGCGGCTTCATCCGCCTGACCCACCTGGTAGAAAACAGGGCCCGGAGGGAACCCCTCCGGGCCCTTCTTCAATTCATCTTCCGTCAAATTTCCCCACTTCATTTCACCATGCGTCCAGGAGTTCACTTGGCTAAAATGCTTCCCAACGGCACCATGGCGTTGTCAGCATGATGCTCACACAAAAGGGAACGGCGGAGACTCGTGAATGCTGAGGTCAAAACTCGAATGCGAGCCATCGAGGAACTTCTCGACCGTATCCGCGATGCAACACGTCACGACGACCAGAAGAAGCGTCTGGCCAAACTCGAGGACGAGATGTCCGCTGTGGATTTCTGGAACAACCGAGAAGCGGCAGAGACCACCATCGACCAGATGAAGAAGGTCAAGGAATCGGTTCAGAGCATCGAGAAACTGGCCGGCGAACTGGAAGATACCCGGGCGCTGCACGAACTCGCCGAAGCGGACAAGGACGGTGAATCTCTAGCCGAAGCGGAGAAGGACAGTATTCGTCTGCTGAAAGAGGCAGAGGGTCTGGAGCTGAGGACTTTGCTTGGTGGGAAATACGCTTCTGCTAATGCATATCTCGAGATCCAGTCAGGAGCAGGGGGTACCGATGCCTGTGACTGGACCCTCATGGTCCAGCGGATGTACCTCCGATGGGCGGAACAACAAAAATTTCGAACCACGATCATCGATGAGCAGTTCGCAGAGGAAGCAGGACTGAAATCCTCGACGATTCACATCGTGGGGAATTATGCATACGGATATCTCCAGGCCGAATCAGGGGTGCATCGCATCGTCCGGATCTCTCCTTTCGATGCTCAGGCGCGCCGCCAGACCGCCTTCGCATCGGTGCGGGTGATTCCGGAAACTGATGTCGATGACGGAGTCCAGATCTCGGAGTCGGACCTGCGAATAGATACCTACCGGGCCAGCGGTGCTGGAGGGCAACATGTCAACACCACTGATTCTGCGGTCCGGATCACCCATGCTCCCACGGGAATCGTCGTGCAATGCCAGAACGAGCGCAGTCAACACGCCAACAGAACCCAGGCGATGAAAGTCCTCCGGGCTCGTATCCTGGAGACGCAAGAGCGCAAACGCAGAGAGGAGATGGATCGACTCCAGGGCACCAAGAGCGACATCGCCTTCGGCAGCCAGATTCGTTCCTACATCCTACACCCGTACAAGATGATCAAGGATCATCGAACAGAACACGAAACCAGTAACGTAGACGCTGTGCTCGATGGAAATCTCCAACCTTTTATCGAGACCTGGCTACGCCATCAAACCCGAGCCGACCAATCCGCCGGGTAAGGAGAAGCCGTGATGGAGCCGCTGACAAAAATCGACCCTGACATCGCCGATATCATCATTCGCGAGGAGCAACGACAACGCGGAGAGGTCAATCTCATCGCCAGCGAGAACATCGTCAGCGATGCAGTGCTGCTGGCCCAGGGTTCCGTATTGACCAACAAGTACGCCGAGGGATATCCCGGTCGACGATATTACGGGGGATGTGAAGTCGTCGACGAAGCGGAGGAACTCGCTCGATCTCGGGCACAAGAACTGTTCGGGGCCGAACACGCCAACGTACAGTCCCACTCGGGAACCCAGGCGAACATCGCTGCTTATGGCGCACTGTTATCACCAGGAGACAGGGTTCTGGCGATGGACCTGGCTCACGGGGGCCATCTTTCCCACGGAGCGCGCGTCAGCCTCACCGGCAAGATCTACCAGTTCGAGCACTACCCGGTCAACGCCGACAGCGAGATGATCGATCTNGATCTCGTCGAACAACTGGCCAGGGAATTCCAACCGAAACTGATCGTCGCAGGNGCCAGCGCCTATCCACGGATCATCGATTTNGCAGGATTNCGNCNCATCGCCGATGAAGTCGGGGCCAAGTTGATGGTCGACATGGCNCACATCGCCGGNCTGGTTGCGACAGGTATNCATCCGAGNCCCNTCCCGCATGCNGACGTGGTGACCACCACCACTCACAAGACCNTNAGAGGNCCCAGAAGTGGANTGATCCTCTGTCGCAAGAAGTTGGCGAAGAAGATCGATTCGGCGGTGTTCCCCGGAGGTCAGGGTGGACCGTTGATGCATCTGGTGGCAGCCCGGGCGGTTTGCTTCCAGGAAGCGATGACCGATACCTTCCGTGATTATGCAAAAAAAATCGTCGCGAACTCCATTCACCTCGGTGAGATCCTCTCCGGTGGAGGACTGCGCCTGGTCTCGGGAGGAACCGACAACCACATGATTCTCGCCGACTTGCGATCGATGGAACTGACCGGAGATGTCGCCGAGGCAGTCCTCGGCAAGGCAGGAATCGTGGTGAATATGAACATGATCCCCTACGATCCCGCTCCACCGAGACGCCCGAGCGGGATGCGAATCGGAACGCCGACCATCACCAGTCGCGGCATGGGAGCCGATGAAATCAACCTCATCGGCAACTGGATCCTCGAAATCCTCAAAGATCCGACAGCCGAGAACCGTATCGAGAGCATCCGTGCCGAGGTGCGGGAGTTGTGCCAGGGATTTCCGACCAGGATCTGACTCAACCCGTAGTCACTCCTTGGCACCTGCGGCCTTGAGGAGTTTGATGATCTCGGGGTTCTTGGCCCACCCCGGCGGGGTTATGCCGCCGTCGTTCTTGGCGTTGACATCCGCACCAGCCTCGATCAGCAGTGTGACGACCTCCGGGGACGAGGCGTACATCAGAGGGGTCCAGCCGGTGAGAGTCCTGGCGTTGACATCCGCACCCGCTTCGATCAGCAGCGTGACGATCTCCGGGGTCTTGAGGGCGGCGAACATCAGTGGGGTCGAGCCGGCGATATTCCTGGGGTTGACCTCTGCGCCCTTTTCCACAAGCAGCGTGACGATCTCAGGGGTCGAGGAGTAGCGTGCGGCGTACATCAGCGGGGTACTGTCTTGCTTGTCCTTGGCGTTGACATCCGCACCCTTCTCGATCAGCAGCGTGACGATCTCCGGGATCGTGGAGTGGCGGGCGGCGGCCATCAACGGGGTTCCGCCGTCCCTATTCCTGGCGTTGACATCCGCACCTTCGCCGATCAACACCCGGATGTAATCCGCCATTGACCCCTTGATGTTCTTATCCCACGCCGACAGCAACTTCTCAGTGGCCTCGAATCTCTCCTGCGCCGACGGCTCGCACCCCGGTCCGCAGATCATCACTGTCATCAGTGCAGCGATGCAGATCCGGTACATCCGTTTCTCCTTCGGTCACAATCAGTCGTGGCTCAACCCGTAGTCACTCCTTGGCACCTGCAGCCTTGAGGAGTTTGATGATCTCGGGGTTGGTGGCCAGGCTCAAAGGGGTCCTGCCGTTCTCGTCCTTGGCATTCACATCCGCACCCGCTTCGATGAGCAGCGTGACGATCTCCGGGGTCGGGGAGGAACTCGCGGCGGCCCACATCAGCGCGGTCCAGCCGACGGGGTCCGTGCTCTTGGCGTTGACATCCGCACCCTTCTCGATCAGCAGTGTGACGATCTCCGTGTCCGAGTTTTTTACGGCGGCGACCAGCGGGGTCTGGCCCCAGTCGTTCTTGGCGTTGACATTCGCACCCGCCTCGATCAACAGCGTGACGATCGGGGTACTGGCGTTAGCAGCGGCGAGCAACAGCGGGGTCATGTCGCCGTTGTCCTTGTACTTGACGTTGACATCCGCACCTTCGCTGATGAGTACCCGGACATAAGCCTCCCTTGAAACCTCGGACGCAAGCCTCCCTTGACCCATCGTCTCATGCCACACCGTCAGCAACTTCTCAGTGGCCTCGAATGCTTCCCTCGACATTGGTGCTGGCGTTAGCTTGTGGAACACGAGATACCCGACCCCGATTCCCAATGAGAACATCATCAG
Organism: Planctomycetota bacterium; assembly: GCA_002711105.1. Taxonomy (GTDB): domain Bacteria; phylum Planctomycetota; class UBA8108; order UBA1146; family UBA1146; genus UBA1146. Next base: position 34,171 of record PAIH01000030.1, on the reverse strand, counting down.
CAACATGAGCATCCAGGGTGCTGACGATCTTCGTGGTGCGTTCATGTCGCCTCCTTCGGCATTGAAGATATCAGCCTCATTCCGCCTGGAATAGTCGCACGCTGGACGATAGCAGCACTCACTCGTCAAACTCGCTACATGGCGAACTCCACGGCAACACGACTGCAAAAGGTACGGGATGCGATCGACGCTCTCATGGACGGGGGTGCGGTTCAGTCGTGCGAGATCAACGGCAGATAACTCTCGCACTACTCACTCGCCCAGTTGATGGACCTGGAGAAGCGACTGATCGCAATTCTGACCGACAGGGTTCGGTCAAATGCCAGGAAACCTCATTCGCGGGTCAGATGAGTCGACCTCACGCCTACAGCAGAGCGCACAGCGTCCATCGTCTCCTCGATGACGGGTCGTACGCGACGCGCCCCCTCCTGAAGAATCTCTTCTACCTGCTGTGGATTCGCCTCTAACTGCAAACGACGAGCCCTGGCATCGGCGAAAAACTCCATCAGTGACTCGAATANCTGCTGCTTCGCATGCCCGTAACCGTATCCGATCTCCGTGGCACGCATCTTGTCTGCCATCTCTGCCGCTTGCTCCTCGGAGGCAACAAGTTTGTACAGCTCATAGATCGTATTGCCCTCGGGGTCCTTGGTATCTTCCACTCCTTGAGAATCCGTCACGATGGCCATCACTTTTTTCCGCAGCTGCTTTTCGCCCTCGAAGATGCACAGATCATTTCCGTACGATTTNCTCATCTTCTGNCCATCGATTCCGGGCACCTTGGCGGCTTGCCCCTCGAAGATGAGCGGTTCGGGAATCGGAAACACCTCGCTGTAAGTCTGGTTGAACTTGCCAGCGATGTCCCTGGTCACCTCGACATGCTGCTTCTGGTCCTGACCCACCGGCACCCGATGGGAACGCACGATGAGAATGTCCGCAGCCATCAGCACGGGATAGGCGAACAAACCATGATCGGCCGAAAGGCCTTGCGCCACCTTGTCCTTGTAGGCGTGACAGCGTTCGAGAAGCCCCATGGGAGTTACAGTCGACAGGATCCACGACAGTTCGCAGACTTCGGGGACATCTTCTTGTCGATAGATGACTGCTTTTTCAGGGTCGAGCCCCAGAGCGAGATAATCCATTGCGATCCCGGAGATATTCGAAGANAGAACTTCCGCACTCCTGACGGTAGTGAGCGCATGGTAGGAAGCNATAAAGTAATGCGCCCCACCCTGATCCTGCAGGTCGATCCATTGCCGCACCGCCCCGAAATAATTCCCCAGGTGGATCCCGGAGTTACTCGGAGTGAGTCCAGAGAGTGTGATCAGGCCCATGACGTGCTCCTATGTGGTTTCCACAACGGTCAGGACAGGGTAACGAAACCCGCCACCATCTCCAAACTGACTGCAAAACTTGTGATTGAAGTCTCGATTGTTCAGAATCTAGACAGCAGGCCCATTTGCAGTGATCCTGCAGGGCGGCGGATGTGACCATTTGGAATCCGCCGTGTTCGATTTCAGCGTTTTAATCACTAGCCCCCGGGGGATCCTTGGCCGAAAAGAACAAGAAACGTGGTCGCATCAGCCGGGCATTCCTGACCGGTCTCGCGACTCTGCTGCCAACGATCCTGACGATCCTGATCCTGGTGATTGCCTACAACTTCATCAACGAAAAGATTGCAAACCCCCTGACGAATCTGATGCGCAAGGGGCTCTCCTCTGAAGTGATGAAGGAAAATTTCTGGCAAGGGATGGTCGGGCTTCCAGATTGGCAACTGGATGAGGTCGATTTCAGCGAAGTGCCCGAGTTCAGCGACGATATTCTTTTCTCTCAACGGGTGGCTGACCTGACACCTGCATGGTTCGGGTTTGTCATGGCCATCTTTTTGGTTCTCCTGGTGGGAATCGTCTTCAGAGGTGTCCTCGGACGACAACTGCTGAGAATTATCGAAGCTCTGATTCAACGGATCCCTCTCATCAAGGTGATCTATCCCTATGCAAAGCAGGTGACGGAGTTCTTCTTTGAAAAGAAGAACAAGATCGAATATGAAACTGCGGTCGCGGTCGAATACCCTCGCAAAGGACTCTGGTCTCTCGGGTTTGTCACCAGTTCAGGCTTCCGCGACATCGTGAAAGTTGCCGGCCAAGACGTGGTGGCTGTTTTCATTCCGTCGAGCCCCACTCCCATCACTGGATACACCATCCTGGTACCTCGAGTTGAGATCATCCCTCTCGACCTGAGCGTCGAGGAGGTGCTACGCTTCACCATCTCTGGCGGTGTGATCCTGCCACCGAACCAGGTCCCTCTCGAACCAGACTCTGAAGAACCCTCCGAAATAGATTCTGGATCAGAATAACAAGGATGAGACCGATTTGAGGGCTTGACGGCGAGACCGCTTTGACTAGCATCGGCTCCTGCATAAGTAGATTGCATAGGGTCGGGCCGTAGCGCAGTCTGGTAGCGCGCCACGCTGGGGGTGTGGATGTCGGTGGTTCGAATCCACTCGGTCCGACCATTTTTTCCTCCGCCGGCGTCTCCCGTCGTTACGAGAGACTTCATGATCCAGGATTCGCTATCATCCGCTGACCCTACCGCGCCAAACGCGGATTCCGCATCTCTGGAGGTGCAGGAGTCTGGTGCTCGAACCGTATGGTGGCTCTCCTGCCGAACCGAGGAGGTGCAAGCAAGCGGATTCATCTCCGGAGATCCAGCACTCTCCCTCGAAGGACACCGTGGCGGTCGAACCGACCATCCGGTTTATCGTGATAGCCATGGTGCTCTTCTGATGTGGAAAAAGTGTCTCCGCGGTGGCTATTTGGCACATCTCGTACGGGATCGGCACTGGCGACCGCAGCGTTTTATCCAGGAGATGGAAAACTGTCACAACATCCTCCAGCAAGGGATCCCCACCTCACAGATCCTTGCCGTTGCTGCCACCCCCGCGGGAATCGGTTATCGAGTCGAGATGCTAATCCAGCTGGAAGTTGGGGTCAGGACACTACTCGATTTACTGGGCGATCAATCGCTATCGGCAAACCAACGGCAACAGATTCTCAAGACCACAGCAGATACGATTCATGACTTCCATGAAAAAGGTTGGCTGCATGGAGATCTCAACTTGATGAACATTCTGATCCAGAAAAATGAAGCTGCGACTTACCGTGCGATCCTGGTTGATCTTGATCCCGGTGGCTTGGGCCCAGCAGCGAATCGACTGAGCAATCTGACTCGCCTGGTTCGTTCGTACCGCAGGTCACGTCGTCATCAAACTCCCGCGCTACTACCCGGAGAAGGTTTCCGGTTCTTGCATCGGGTAACCGGAGGAAACCGCGATCTACTGGTGCCATTAATCAAGAAAATTCGCAAACTCCTGAGTCCCGAGGAGTGGAAACGATGAAGACGAGGATCGGCGCCATCAATTTCCTGAATGCCTCTCCACTTTGTGACCAATTGTCGCGACAGGATGAGCGCTGGGAAATCGTCGAAGCTCCTCCCAGCGAACTGGCTCGAGCTCTGCGAAGTGGTCAAATCGATGTGGGATTGGTACCTCAAGTCGAGGCATGCCAGGACCCTCTCTACCGCATCGTCGGGGAACATTGCATCTCTTGCGATGGCGAAGTCGGTTCGATTCTGCTTTTCCTCGACAAGGAATGGAAGGATCTGAAAAGCGTTGCCGTGGATCGGGCAAGCAATTCTTCTGTTGCACTACTTCAGGTATTGCGTCACCTCGATGGTCTGGCTCCAGTGGAAATCCTGGAGACCGATTCCGATCTGTCTCTACTGGAAGGACCCAGTCCGCCGGATGCGGTCCTGCTCATCGGAGATGCAGCTCTGCGTCATCGTTCAACACCGATTGATCGAATCGATTTGGGACAGGCGTGGAANAGTAAAACCGGGCTTCCGTTCGTCTTTGCTGTGTGGTTGGCCACGGAGAACTTGCCTTCGTCGGTCGTCCTGGGGCTTCATGAAGCAGCGCTACGAGGACTTGAACTGAGGGATCAGATCGCAGCTGATTTCAGCCGGTCCCATCCGGAGNTCCTCGACTATTTGGCAGCAAAGAATTATCTGCATCGAAACATTTGTTACCTTCTTGGTGACAGACAAAAGGAGGCACTGGAATCGTTCCATCGACTCCGTGCAGAAGTTGACCCACAACTCGATCGAGAGTGGCGTCCCCTGTACCTGGAGAAAGAAAGATGCTGACCGAATTGACTGCAACTGTCATCACCTTCAACGAAGAACAGAACATCCGTGACTGTCTTCAATCTCTTCTGTGGGTACCAAATATTGTGGTGGTCGATTCTGGATCGACGGATCATACCGTGGAAATTGCCAGAGAGTTCACCGAACAGGTCTATGTCACCGATTGGCCGGGCCATGTACAACAGAAGAATCGCGCCATCGATTATGCCACTACCAATTGGATTATTTCCCTCGACGCAGATGAACGAGTGACACCAGAGTTGAGGGAAGAAATAGAACAGCGAATGTCTCAAGAACCGAACTTCCCGGGTTTCTCCATGCCAAGACTCACCTGGCATCTGGGGCGCTGGATTCGACATGGCGACTGGTATCCCGATCGCAAGATCCGGGTCTTCGACCGTCGCAAAGCGCGCTGGACGGGATTGAACCCGCATGACCGCATCNAATTAGATGGTGTCGCTGAACCTCTCGAAGGANAGATCCTGCATTACTCATTCAGAGATTTGCATCACCAACTGGAAGGGATCGATTTCTTCACAGGAATTGCAGCTCGAGAGTTAGATATTCGGAATGAACGCAGTCACATGGTCGGAATGCTTTTCAGGGCGCCATGGAAGTTGACACGGATGTACTGGGTGCGGAAAGGATGGAAGGACGGCTTCGCTGGCTTCGTCCTTGCGGTCGTGGCAGCTTTCTATGTGTTCCTCAAATATGCGGTACTGTGGGAAAGACGCAGTCTACGTGCCCGCGGCATCGATCCTGATACGATGCCTCGACAACACCGTGGACCTGAGTGGCGACCTCCCAGACGNCCACCCGAGGTGACGGGAGAGGACTCTTGAAGATCTTCCACCTGTTCGCCAATCACAAATTCACCGGCCCGGCTGATCCCGCACTTGTGCTCGCAGCAGGCCAGGCTGAAGCCGGTGCCGAAATCCGCTTCATCTCCAGCACCCATCCAGATTCAGAAAACACACTCGAACAAATCGCCAGCAAAAGAGGCCTCCATACCATTCGGGGTTTACGTATCCCCAAACACTTTCGACTTTCTAGTCTCCGAGCGGATGTCAGGAAATTACGAAAGCTGATCGAGCAAGAGAGACCTGATTTCATCCATTCCCATCTCGCTGGTGATCATCTTGTGGCGGCTCTCGCACGTACTCCAGATGGTCCTCTCCTGATCCGGAGCACCTACGATCTCGATCCTCCTCGAGGACTTCGTGCCACATGGATTTCCCGACACACGGATTTNTGGATCGCACCTACAGAGGAAGCCGCCAGGAGACTCGCTTCCCACTGCAAAGGAACGCCGGACAAGATCCGCGTAATCCCTCCTCTGCTCGACCTCGCACGGTTCAAACCCGCTCTGCATTCACAACCCGAAGAAACCAACTTCACTACCACGAAAGAAAAGATCGTCGTAGGAGTCGTTGCACGGATGCAAAGGCACCGTAGATTTCCGCAGTTGATCGATGCCTTCGTATCGGCGGCACGTCTTGATTCCAGATTGCAGCTAGAAATCCTCGGCCGCGGAACCCACCAGGACGAGGTTGCACGGATTCCAGCTCGAAACTCGGGACTGGAAGATCGAATCCACTTCGCCGGTTACATCGACCCCGAGTTCTATCCAACCCACCTCAGCTCTTTCGACATGCTNCTCTTNCTGGTTCCCGGTTCCGATGGAACCTGCCGTGCNGCAAGAGAAGCCCTGGCCTGTGGGGTTCCGGTAATCGCGAGCCGCANCGGACTGCTGCCGGACTTGATCCCCCCGGAGGGAGGCCTGCTGCTCGAAAACGAAGAAACGGAGACCCTGACACGGGCCATCCTCACCCTGGCCGGAGACCCACTCCTGAGACAAAAACTGTCTCTGGGGGCGAGAAATCATGCGCGAGCAGTTTTCGACAAAAAACTGCATATAAAGCATCTGCTGGACGATCTGGAGCTCACCCTCACCACCAGCTGATCGATTCAGGGAAAATATTCCCGGATTCAGTAAAGTTTGATCACTCTCCCAGCCGATGTACCCGGTGGGCCCGGATGGACCGTGCCCATAGGCCTGCGGGCCATAAGAANAGGCCAGCNAGGCCAACAAACGGGAAAGGTCAGGCAATGAACGCCACCAATAACAAGAATGTTGTCAGTCAGGACGNCAACTGCAACAACAGNGTCAACGTCAGCTATCCGACGGCTCGCGTCGTCACCGGGATCCTCGGATTCCTCGCGCTTTGCACCATCGCAACCAACTACGCGGTCAACGCCGTGTTCGACATGAACGTGTTCCTGTCGGTGATCGCGACTGCTTTGGTCACTTGTTTTGCTGCCTGCACCGCTGATATGTGGAAGAATGGCTTCCAGGTCTTCACCGGCAACGTCGAGAACGTCGTCGAANCTTGCTGCTTCTGGAACACCGCTTCTCGCGGATTCCTGGTCGCCTGCGCGATCTTCAGTGCTGGTGCGTTTTTCTCCGCTTCTGGTGCCACCACGCTCGTCGCTGCTTTCGTACCAGTGTTCTTCCCCTTCTTCGTGAGCATCTGTGGTTACTACGTCTGCAGAACTATTTCCAATGCCAGTGCCTACTGTGTGATCAATACTCAGTATGTCACTTCGACCATCGGACAAGAGAATGTCAGCATTGACAGTAATGTCACTTCAGGTATCAATGCACGTAAAGCAACTGCTGGCGTCACGGTCAATTCTTAACCAGTGACGTTCGCGGGGCTAATAAGCTCGTATAAACGGGGGTGAGGTGCCAATCTTGGTATCTCACCCCTACTTTCAATACCGATACAGTAGAACTCACATATCGTAGCTATACCACATCACAAACATTTATTAACAGCGCTTGTAGAACTCCCTCTTAAATTCTATTCTTGGGGTCTATTCGTTTATAAATCGCCCCTCGAAAGATGGGGGTGAAGAGGTCGTGTCGGTAGTACTCGCCTCGGGGAGATGGCTTATCTCCTCGAAACTGCCGGTGCTTATAAGTTATGGGAGAAGAAGATTATGATCCCTCGTTCCCTCACAGTGCTACAGATCCTTTTGACCATCGCCGCACTGCTGGTTGTCCCCGTTATTTCTAGTGCCTCTGACCAGGTATTTATCGATACCGCTCAGGTGAAGATCTTTGGAGCGCGGGCTGAATCCCATCTGGGCGCCTCTTCCTCTGGTGCCGGTGACGTAGATGCTGACGGGATCCCTGACATCGTCGCGGGAGCTCCCGGTTCAGAAAATCGCTCCGACAATGATGGCGGAAACGCCTACATCATCCGGGGATCTGCCAATGTCGATACCGAAATTGACCTGAGATTCCCTACCGCTGATTCTGTGGTGGTGTTGCAAGGTGCAACGCCCGGAGATCAGCTTGGGTACTCCGTTTCCGATGCCGGAGACGTGAACGGGGATGGGATAAGCGACTTCATCGTCGGCGCTCCAGGTGCGTTCAGCACCAATCCGGATCACGACGAAGAGGACACAGGACGTGCCTACATCATCTGGGGTTCTCCCGACCTCCCCCCCACCATCAATGTTGCTAGCCTCGGTAGTGCCGGGGTTACGATCATCGGTGCCCATGAAGACGGACGCTTCGGATCTGCTGTTTCAGGCGGAGGCGATTTCAATAACGATGGATTTGCCGATGTGCTCGTCGGTGCGCCGTTTGAAGAGCACGACGAAAGTAATGAATCCGGTGCAGCATACCTGATCCTGGGCGGACCCATGATGTCTTCCTGGATGGATCTCAGCATGTCACACTCCAACGTCGCACTGTTCAAAACCGGCGGCGACGATCACAGGGTCGGAGCCTCGGTGGCAGACCTTGAGGATTTCAATGGCGACGGCCATTCTGATATCGCCATCTCATCTCTTCGTTACGGAGATGATGGTGGACCGGGAGCGGGCCGTGCGTGGCTCGTTTTTGGTGGTAGCGCTCCTGCTGGAGTGACTAACCTCAATGCTCTCTCCGATGGAGGACTCAGCGGGACCATCATTCGGATCCCCGAAGCCAACCACGAACTGGGACAGTCTGTCTGCTGCGCTGGCGATGCCGATTCCGATGGAGACTCCGAAATTCTCATCAGCCGCTCACTCCACGATAGCAATCCTGAACTGATCGCGACGGTCGCCTACCTCGTTCGAGGTCAGTCTGATCCTCCCGGTAGTGTAAATCTGGCAGAGTCGAGCAGCATGGTCACTCGTTATGACACCTTCTTTGACAACAAAGAAGAAGGTCAGTCTGTCCATGGAACCCTCGACATCACCGGTGACGGAGTCGATGACCATGCATTAGGCATCGCCCGCTCCGTGCTGCTGGAAGTGGAAAAAGGNTCCGCCCACAGAGTCGACGGAGGTCAATCGCTTGGNANCTCGCAGTTGCTTGACCTGTTCCAGCATTCCGGTCGCGGATTCCTCGGTCTCGGCCAGGATCAGCAGGTAGGAACTTCGATAGGAGCTGCCGGAGATTTCAACAACGACCGCGGTAACGACATGATGATCGGTGCCCCGGGCTCCGAGCCTTTCGGTCGTCTCCAAGCGGGAGCCGTTTACGTCTTCCTCGGGCAAACACTACGGTCCCCCGATGTGGTTGAAACCAGTGCACTCGGACAAACCGTATCGGTCTCCTGGACCAACCGTGCAGTGTATGACACGGTTGATCTGTACCGTGACGGTGATCTTCACGCCACCCTTGCCGGAANTACCGAAAGTTACACCGACGAAAATGTNGNNGAAGGTAACCACACCTATATGGTCGATGGCAGCCGACGAGATGTCACCTCGATCCAGAAGGGTAGCACTATCCGGGTTTTGACTCCGGCCGACAGTCTCGAGTGCGAATCTCAGCACAGAGAGGTCACCTTCACATGGATGAATCAGGACACCGAGTATGAGAATATCGATGTTTACCGGGACGGGGCAGTCATTGCTTCTCTACCGGGAACCGCTCAGATATACATCGATGAGAACGTGTCCTTCGGTGGCCATACGTACATGCTTGTACAGCGCGGGGATCGTACCACGACCCTGCCNACCTCCTGCAGCATCAACGTGTTGCAGCCGCCTTATCAACCCTTCTGCTCTGCAGCTCCCGATGCAAACAACGAAAATATTGCACAGCTGAACTGGTCCAATGGACCCGATACTCCTTATCAGGAGATCCGGATCTACCGAGATGGAACCCTTCTGCAGACACTCGCTGGGGATGCCGTGTCGACCACAGACACCATCGATCCGGGCAGATATGTCTACGAGATCGAGGCCCGCACCGACAGAAACCGCGCCATCAGTGATCGTGCTAGTTGTGAAGTCACCGATCCGATTGCTCCAGACAATCTGACCTGTGCCTCGGAGACGAACTCCGCAGGTGAGCACCATGTCACTTTCACCTGGAACAACACCGATGCTTATGACCAGATCATTATCGAGTTTGGTCCTGCCGACGGTTCCTCTCCCCCAGTACAAATCGATCTGATTCCTGGCACAGCAACGAGCTATAACGACACCGTCAATAACCCCGGAAACTACACCGTTTGTATCCGTGGCGAAAAGTTCAATGGTGAGAGTGGTAGAACTTGCTGTACTCTTTCCGTTCCATTCCCACTCGGAGCCGTCAGTTGCTCCTCTCAAGGAGGCACCGTCTCTCTCGAGTGGTCCAACGGTGGTGCATACGACAGCATCGATATCAGTCGAGGCGGTCAATTGATCGACAACATCGGTGGTGGAAACACCACTTATACCGAAGACCAGGTTCCTTACGGTGACCATACTTACTCACTACGTGCAAGACTTCGGGCGGGGATCACCGCTGCGGAATCATGCGAACTGAGGGTTCTCGCCCCACCTGAGAGTATGGCCTGCCGTGGAGAAGCCGATCAGGTGCGCATCTCCTGGAGCAATCCGGATACCGCATACAGCAACATCGAGGTCTACCGTGGCGACACACAGATCGATACGATCTCCGGAGATGAGAACGAGTACGTCGATACTGGACGCCCGCCGGGAGAATACTCTTATTCCCTCAATGGAACCCACGGCACCAGTCGTAGTGATTCCAGCGATTGTGAAACCGTCATTCCGCAGCCGGTCAACACTCTTGGTACCGGGCTCCTGGAAGGCACCAACTCGCTGCTCACCTGGGCACCTACGGATGTAGATGTTGCCTCGGTCGAGATCTTCCGAGATGGCGTTTCGATAGCCATCGTGCCCTCGACAACGACTTCTTACATCGACCCGCTGCTGCAACCTGGAACCTACGAGTACTGCACCAGGTCCGGCATCGGTGACAATTACAGTTCTGATATTTGCGAAACAGCGATCGTACCGATTCCGCCGAACAGCATGTCATGTAGCGTCGAAGACGCGATAGCCACGGTCAGCTGGGGCAATGGTGAGTCCTACGACACCGTAATTCTCAAAAGAGACGGCGGCACCATCATCGAGAATCTCGATGGAAGCATGACCAGTTACGTAGACTCCAATCCTGGACCTGGGCCGCACAGATACACGGTCGAGGGACGGATTGGCGACTTCGTCTCGACCAAACTCACCTGCGATATCACCGTACCCTACCCACCATCGGATCTGGCTTGCTCCGTCTCCGGCGGTGTGGATGCGGTCTTGACCTGGACCAACACAGAGCCTTCGACCTACATCCGGGTCTACCGGGATGGGCAACCGATCGCCGAGCTGGATCCCACTAGCAGTGGTTACACTGACGCAGGCGTTGCTCCAGCGACCTACGAGTATTGCGTCATCAATGCCTATGCTCACGACAACGGTGAAAAGACCAGTGCATCCACTTGCTGCACATTGATTGTTCCGGCTGCACCCAGTGGCTTGAGCTGTCTCTCCAATTCCGGTGACGTTGATCTCGCCTGGACCAATAACGACGCCTACGAGGATCTCACTCTACTGAAAGACGGTGAGGTCACGGCGGTGTTGTCGGGAACCGATACTTCTTACACTGACGCCGCAACGGAACCAGGCNGCCATACCTATACGCTGAGTGGTTCGATCGAGGGTAATAGNTCCTCGACGANCTCCTGCAGCGAAGATGTNCCGGCGGCCATCAGCGATCCTGGTGCTACCGCACTGGCTTCGACNGTATCTCTCTCCTGGAGCCATTCTGGGCCGGGNGAAGAGTCCGACCTGACTCGCAACGGNAANGCCATCGCCACCCTACCCAGCACCACCACTTCCTACGAAGACGATGGACTGGCCCCGGGTGATTATGAGTATTGCTGGACGATGCGGATCGGAGATGGCACTAGCCCGACGGTCTGTACTTCGATCCACGTTGTAGACGGCCCATCTGGCATGAGCTGTACGGCCAATAGTGGTGAAGTCGATATCTCCTGGACCAATAATGACAGCTACGGAACCCACACGCTGAATCGTGACGGTCAGTTACTGGCGATCCTGCCTGGTGGCGATAGCTCATATCATGACGCTTCCGCCGGTGCCGGTCCTCATTCCTATGATCTCACTTCAGAAGCGGGCCCGAGTACCAGTGCTACCATCGACTGCTCGGTCGACGTTCCCTCGACACCCACCGATATGGCCACCACGGCCCTCGGTCCAGACGTGTCGATCACATGGGGACTGCCAACCCCTGGCACCTCGCAGGAGTTGACCCGCAACGGTACTGCTATTGCCACCCTTGCTGGTGACGCCACCTCGTACACCGATACGGGACAGGCTCCGGGTGATTACGACTATTGCCTGACGAACCTGATCGGTAGTGGCACCAGTCACACGGTTTGTTCTTCGATTCACGTTCTCGCCGACCCAAGTGGCATGAGTTGCGACTCGGCAGCTGGCTACGTGAACCTGGCATGGTCCAACAACGACAACTATTCGACGTTGGCCCTCGATCGAGATGGTCAACCGCTGGCGATCTTGTCGGGAACGACAACTTCCTACACCGATGATTCGGCAGATGTGGGTAGTCATACCTACTCCCTGACCGCTTCCACGGGCCCCAGTACCAGCAGCACCGTCGATTGCACCGTCAATCACGTTCTGCCGGCACCGAGCTCACCGAGTTGCTCTGTCACGGGCGGTGAAGTCGACCTGTCCTGGAGTAACAATGACACCTACAAGACGCTGGCTCTCAACAGAGATGGTCAATTGCTAGAGATGCTGCCGGGAGGCACCACCTCGTACCATGATGCATCTGCTGGAGCCGGGCCTCACAGTTACGATCTGGTCGCCTCGGGAGGATCCATCGAAAGCGATGCAGCTAGCTGCACGGTCGATGTCCCTTCGACACCAGGAAATCTCAGCTGTAGTCTTGCCGGTGGCACCGAGGTGCAATTGACCTGGTCTCTTCCGACTGACGGAACCAGCGTCGATATCTATCGAGACGGCAGCCTCATCGCCACTCTTGGCGGTTCGGCGACCAGTACCACCGACACTCCGGGACCCGGGACCTACACCTACGGCGTGATCAACAAGATCGGTGACGGAACATCTCCGACCACCTCCTGTTCCGTCGTCGTACCTGAAGCGCTTTCGGGGCTCAGCTGTTCGACCCGTGGAGATGGAAACGACCTCTCCTGGACTAACGGTGAGATCTACGACACGGTGCAGATCTATAGAGATGGCTCTCTGGCTGGAATCGTCGACGGCGACGAGGAAAGCTACACCGACTTCCCGCTGGCTGCTGGCACTTACGACTACGAGGTAGTGGCTAGCCTGGGAGGTTCGGAGACGGCTTCGATCTCTTGCTCGGTCACCGTCTTGACGCCACCGATCAATCTCGCATGTACCTTCTTTGGCGCACCGATCCATCTCGATTGGGAGAACAGTGCCGACTACGATACGGTTCATATCGAGCGCAACGACGTCCTGATCGCTTCGATGTCGGGCAGCTCGACGAGCATGATCGACGTGATTCCCACGGAAGGTACTTACTCGTACCGGATCTGGGGCGAGCACGCTGACGGGATCACCACTTCAACGACCTGCTCCGGCGCCGTGAAGACTTTCCTTCGTGGTGACGCCAACAGTGATACCAACTGCGACATCGCGGACGGGATCTGGGTGCTGAACTGGTTGTTCGTCAATGGCTCTGAGCCGACTTGTTTCGATTCCGCTGACTTCGACGACAACGGTATCGTGACCATCGGTGACGCCATGCTGATGATCTTCTACTACTTGAATGCAGAGGGAATGCCCGACATTCCGCCTTCGGCTCCATGGCCGGATCCGGGACTGGACACAACCGATGATGTACTCGACTGTATCGATTCGCCTTACTAGCCGACTGGATACAGATCAGTAGTGGATTTTGGCGAGCCCCGCGGGATGAAAAGTCCTGCGGGGCTCGTTCTTTTGTCCCTCAATTGCCGACTTCACTGCCTGGAGATGTCGAGACTAACTCTATGGTGTATGCTGGTTCATATAGGTTGTTTTCATACAAGTTGAAATCGATCTGCGAAAGGCAACGTCATGAGTCCCGGCGGCGTAAAACCCGACAGATTGGCCAAAAATGGTCAAATCAACGGAGTGAGCTCCCTCATTCCAGGGTCTTACGGGCCGGTGTGCTGTTCCTGCCCCATTCGTAGCCACTGCAACCAGATCTGCGATCTCATCGAGAACTTGCTACCGAGCATGGAAAAGGCACGGGTCGACGCAGAGGATCTGTCGCGCCTCTTCATGGGAATCCGAACCGTCAATGTCATGCTCGACAACACGGAGATGCTGACTCCCCGCCAGAAAGAAGTGGTGCAGCTCTATTACCGTGAATCACTGATGCAGCAGGAAATTGCCGAGAAATTGCACGTATCCCAGCAGGCAGTGGCAGACTCCCTGGTCAGAGCCCGACGCGCGGTGGGGCGTCATTTCGGGGCAAAAGAGATGGCCCGGAATTCGGGCCAACCCGCCCCCTTCAGCTCCTGATCGGGAAATGTTGCCGATCCCGTTGAGCCTGAGGTGCCCCGATTGACACGATCCGACTCCCGGATAGAATTCCTTATAGTGATGGAATTGAAGGCATCAGGTCCTTCCAAGGGCTTTCTGTTGACACGACTCAGTGTTTTCGACCGCCTTTTTTCGACCGGGTAGCGCAGTTTCATCGCGCGGATTCTCTACAGACAGATCGACCGAATCCTGCCAGCAGGGTGTAGATCCTTCCGCAAGATCCCGACCCCGGGATCGGATCGGGAAATGACCTGCAATGAGCTGCAGTCGATCCGGTTGGCTACCTTACCGGCGCTCTACCGAGGTGAGCAACGAGGAAAGACGGACAATGAATTCTCTCCAGACGATTTCAAGTCGTTCGACTGTGAGCCGTACCAGTCCGCAGCTGTCGCTTATCGGTCCTTGGCTACTGCTCCTGCTTCTGTTCGCCACTCCGTGCGGCGGCCAAGTTATTTGTGATCCGGTCGACCCCAGTTACGGAACCTGTTTCATGCAAACTGGCTTCTATCCGGGAGAACTCCCCTACGCCGCAACGGTGATCGATGGAGAATCCAGTTTGCTGGTAGCCGATTACCTGAGCGGAAACTTTTTCAAGTTCTCGATCTCTTCGCTCGGCGCGTCGAATCCATTTAGTTGCCCGCTCGGCCCGGCCACCTACCTTGGTGTGACCTGGAATTCTGCAGAAGACGTCCTCTACTGGCTCGTCAATGACCAGGGGTCCCGACTGCTCGTCACCTCCAGTTCCGGCGGTAATTTGATCAGCCAGATTCCACTGGCGGTCCCCGCTGGAGTGCTGACCGTTAGCGGTCTGACCTGGAACCCCGGCACCGGGAACTACTGGACCAACGACCGCGAAAGCGACACCTACCTGGAACTACAAAGCGACGGAACCTTCACCGGGGCCAGTTTCACTAACCCGGAGGCGGACTCCGGCGGAGCTGGAGCCTTCGGTCTGGGTCTCACCTCGGTGCTCGATCCGATCACCGGCGAGTACCTGTTTGATATTCCAGTCGGTCCCCCGTCGGCTCAGCGTAGTAATCAGGTCATCCGGGTCGACGAGACCGGTGCAGAAGAGGGCCTTTTTTATCCGCTGGCCAGTATCAACTCGTTAACCGGGTGGATCACCGGCATCGCATGGACCGAGACCGGCAGCTGGGGCGGCCCGAGCGATTTTGTTGTCGATCTCGACAACTCCCTATTGGTTGAAGTTGCGGTCCCCAACTCAAACGCGCCTTCCATCACAGTGCTCAGCTGTACTGCCGACGGCGATAGCAACGTCACCCTTGAATGGCTCAATCCGATCACATACACCTCCATCAACATCTCCCGAGATGGCGAGTTAATTGGAACGATCGGTCCCGGTATCGAATCGTTTCTTGACGAAGATCTCGACTCGGGCACTCACACCTACGAACTGAAGCCCGTGCCCGCTAGTGGCGTTGATCTTCCTGCCGCCTCTTGCGATGTGGTGGTTGGATTTGGTCGCTTACTCGGCACCGTTTCTCATGCCGG
Organism: Planctomycetota bacterium; assembly: GCA_002711105.1. Lineage (GTDB taxonomy): Bacteria > Planctomycetota > UBA8108 > UBA1146 > UBA1146 > UBA1146. Next base: position 18,541 of record PAIH01000030.1, on the reverse strand, counting down.
AATCGGCGCCGGACCCTCCACTGTCATCGAGAGCAGCGAGAAATTGCTAGTCGCCGATGACAATGGATTGACTGCCTGGCTGTATGAGAAGGATCTCACTCCCTTCGGTAGCATTCCGGGTCCCTTCAGCAATCCGGTGACACTGGCAGGACTGGCGTGGAACGCCACCGACGATACTCTCGCCTGGCTCACCGACAGCGGAGACCTCCGGATCACAGATCTGACGGGTCTGCAATTGTCAGCGAACACTCTTCAGGCTCCCGGAGGCGGGCTTCCCGGTGAAATCACCTGGTCCTCTTACCTCGGCAGTTACCTGGGACTCGATCGCTCGACCGTGGAGATCTTTGAATTCAATGCGGATGGAACCATCGGAACGACCAGTCAGCAGCCTCCTGGCACAGTCACCGGCCCGGCTTCATTCCTCGGTGGAATCACTGAGAGATCAGATTCCACCAGTCTCGTCATCGATGTTGCGATCGGCTCCTTGCAAAACAATGGTGTCAGTCGCGTCGAACGCGCCGTTGACGGTGCGGCAGTGGGACTGGGATTCGATCTGGCTCCTTCGGCAAACTCAGGAGAGATCGTGAGTCTCAGTTCGACAGAGACCGGACCCTTCGGTACACCGGCCTCCTATGTGGTGGGCAAAGATACGGGCGTGATCTACCTGCTTTCGGCCAACCTGGCAGGAACAGGATCAGATTTCATTCGCGGTGAAGTGGTCAATGACGGATCGCTGAACCTGCTGGATGTGACCCAGCTGTTGCTATTCATGTTCGATAGCAGCCAGGAGCCGAGTACATGCCTCGACTCCATGGATGTCAACGACGATGGAATGTCCAACATCGCTGATGCCATATCCTTGCTCGAGTACCTGTTCCAGGGGGGTTCAAATCCGCCAACTCCCAGTGGAAGTTGCGGCTCTGACGACACCATCGACAACCTGACCTGTCAGGAGTTCGACGGCTGTTAGAACCTGTCCAGGTACCATCAAGAGAATGCCTCCAGCGTCAAACATTGACGCTGGAGGCATTGTTCTTTTCCGGTTCCTCGCATCGCTACGGCGAAAGAGCTTTCGCCAGCAGTGGAAGAGAAACGTCGAGTCTATAGTCAACCGAGGAGTGATCGTCGTCGAACTCCTCGTACGTGTGAGGAATCTCCAGTTGCTGCATCTTTTTGGTCAGGATCCTCGATCCATGATGGAGTCGGAACTGATCACGGATACCACAATCGATGAAGAGTAACCTGAGTGATCGCAGCGATTCGACATACCGATCCACCATCTCTACCGGATCGTGAGACAGCCAACATTGCCAGCGTTGCTCGATGATCTGTCCGGTTTCGAGGTCAAAGGGGAGATGGTACTCCCCCGGGTTCTCCAGATCCGGGTCATAGGAGGCAGCCATCGCGAGAATCATCAGAGTCATCACATCGGCACTGCGATATTTCACCTTGCTGCGAAACTTCTTCAGGAATTCATCACGGCCACCGCACTTCCGTAGAACATCCAGTGCCATCGGGAAATCAGGGAGATAACCGTACGGGAAATACATATCACCGCTGTGACAGGCGATCGCTCCCCATGTATCGGCATACTTCATGCCATGGACGATGGCTCCGTATCCTCCAGAAGACTTGCCGAACACTCCGCGAGTGTCACGGGACGCCAGCGTCTTCCAACGCCCATCGATGAAGGGCACCAGTTCTTCGACCAGATAGCGAGCCCATGGACCCACCGCCGGGGAGTCGATGTACTGATTGCCACCGAGTGCGGTGAAGCCATCGGGCATCGCGACGATGCAGGGGGCCATCTGAGAGCTACCGACCAGACGGTCGAGTCGCTCCGGTAAATTTTCGGTGAAGGCCGACCAGTCGGTATGTTTCAAACCACTGCCGGTGAATCCGGCAAGATCCACCAGTAAGGGGTAACGAATTTGTGGTTGTTCGGAGTAGCCAGGTGGAGTCCAAATTGCAACTTTGCGTACAGGAGAATCTCCGAGCGGATTACCTTCCAGTATCAAAGAGCGGTGTTCTACCACCTCAACATTGCCCTGTTGCCCGTCGAATCTTCGCAATTCGTACCGTTCCTTTCTGCAGGTCTCGGTGATTCCGCCCGCCACAGCGGTTAGAATCTCTCTCTACAACAGCGCGGGCAACCGCCAATTTGCCAGACAGCGAAGGGAAATTGATGACCGAGCAGACTACCTATCCTCGTCGGTTCCTCACGGAGGATTTCAAACCCAAGGATCTCGACTCGATCAGGGAAATATACCAGGCCCTGCTGGATCGAGATATTTCTGACCACGATTCTCTCAAAAGCTGGTGCCGTGACTGGAGTGAAGTGGACTCCGCCGTTTCTGAGGAATCCGCCCGGCGCTTCGTCCAGCACACCTGCTACACCGACGATGCCGACGTTACCGCCAGTTACATGGAATGGATCGAAAAGATCCAGCCGGGTCTCAAGGAGATCGGCTTCGACATGGATCGGAAGTTCATCGCCTCACCAGCGCTGGAGGAACTCTCCGACGGGGAGTTCGGCATCTGGATCAAATCGGTCCGCAATGGCGTCGAACTGTTCCGTGAGGAGAACATTCCGTTGCAGACGGAAGAAGCCAAGCTGGACGCCAAGTATGACGAAACGATCGGTGCCATGTCGGTCGAGTTCGACGGGGAAACCAGAACGCTGCCTTACATGGGCAGAATTTTGCAAGAGACTGATCGCGACCGACGTGAGCAAGCCTATCGGGCCATCTGGGATCGAGTCCTTCAGGACAAGGATAAGCTCCAGGACATCTACGAGAACCAACTCGAGCTACGTCATCAGATGGCACTGAATGCCGGCTTTGATGACTACCGGGCTCTTCGCTTCCGCCAGCTGGAACGCTTCGATTACGGACCCGAAGAGTGCCTGGAGTTTCATGATTCCATCGAGAATGTCATCTTGCCGCTGGTCAAAGAACGCCAGAAAAAACGTCAAGATTTGCTCGGAGTCGAAACACTCCGTCCCTGGGATACTTCCGTCGATCCCGAGGGAAGATCTCCACTGCGTCCTCTGGAGAGTGGAGTCGAACTGATCGATGGTTGTCGTCAGATTTTTGGCAAGGTGCATCCGGATCTGGATCAGATGTTCAGGATCCTCATCGATGGGGATCTGCTCGATCTCGAATCCCGATCCGGCAAGGCTCCAGGCGGCTACCAGTGCAATTATCACGAGATCCGTAAACCATTCATCTTCATGAATGCAGCGGGTAAACAGGGCGATGTCGAGACCCTCCTTCACGAAGGGGGACATGCCTTCCATAGCATAGAAGCACGTGAGCATCAGTTCATAGCGAACCGCCACGCTCCCATCGAATTCTGTGAGGTTGCCTCGATGGCGATGGAGTTACTGGGCAACCCGTACCTCGACGTTTTCTATGACAAGGAAACAGAGGTCATTCGAGCACGCATCGAACACCTGGAGGGAATCATCAGTCTGTTCCCGTGGGTCGCGATGATTGATTCCTTCCAGCACTGGATCTACACCCATCCCGGTCATACCAGAGAGCAGAGAATCTCGACCTGGACCTCCATCATGGATCGGTATGCCACCGGTCAGATGGACTGGAGCGGCCTCGAGGAACTGCGAGCGCATCGCTGGCTCAGGCAGTCCCATCTGTTCGGGGTCCCGTTCTATTACGTCGAATACGCCATCGCTCAGCTAGGTGCGCTCCAGGTGTGGAGAAATCATCGCCAGGACCCCGACCGTGCCATTCAGCAATACCGAGCGGGATTGTCACTGGGCAATACCCGGTCACTCCCCGAGCTCTTCGCCGCTACCGGAATCCAGTTTGATTTCTCCCGTGACAATCTGGAGGAACTGATCTCAATGGTGAGTGAGGAAATAACCATCCTGGAAAACTCCATATCCTGAACGACAAGGAGACTGACTTGAAAACGATACAGATCCGCCGTCTTTGGCTGTTGTTGTTGCTGTTACTGATCTTCCCTCTGGTAGGAATCGCACTTCCGACGGATGACGGAGATAAAGAGAAAACATTCGAGAATGATCCCGTGATCAAGGCTGTCCGCGCCTACAGCACCGAGCAAATCAATGCCGGAGGCATCAAGAAGGACACACCGAATTGGAAGTCACGACTTCCGAAGTTCCCGACGGTCGAGTTTCCGGCAGGAAGCAAGTACATCTGGAACCTGAAGACCAGCCAGGGCGATATCGAGGTCGAGTTCCTTCCCGAGGTCGCTCCCAATCACGTCGCGAATTTCATCTACCTGACCGAACTGGGCTTCTTTGACGGCCTCGGATTTCACCGGGTGATTTCAAGATTCATGGCCCAGGGTGGCTGCCCGAAAGGAACCGGACGTGGCAATCCCGGATATCGCTTTGCAGGAGAATACGATTCCGCGGTCAAACACAATCGCAAGGGCCTGCTCTCGATGGCCAATGCTGGTCCAAATACCGACGGTAGCCAGTTCTTTCTCACCTTCGTTCCAACTCCATGGCTCGACGGTAAACACACCATCTTCGGTGTGATTCGTAAGGGCGACGAGACGATGGAAGCCCTCGAGAAGCGTGGCTCCAAAAGTGGACGTCCCAGCGAGAAACTGTTCATTGAAAAAGCGACCATCTCGGTCGAGTCCGGAACCAAGACCAAGAAAGAAGCACCAAAGAAGGAGAAACAGTGAGTAGCAGCGCAGATACCGTAGCCGCCATGAGAGGCGCCATTGCCGCCCTCAAAGAAGCGGGTGAAATCGACACCAGTTCTGCCAGTTGGAAGACTTCTCTACCCAAATTCCCGGAGACCTCCGTGGCCGCCGACGCACAGCTCTATTGGGTGATCGAGACCAACCATGGCACCGTCAAGATCAAACTGATGCCAGATGTGGCACCTAACCATGTTCGCAACGCCTTGTACCTCTCCGAACTGGGTTTCTACGACGATCTCATCTTCCATCGTGTTATCACCGGGTTCATGGCCCAAGGTGGTTGCCCAGCTGGAAACGGCATGGGAGGACCTGGATACAAGTTCCAGGGCGAGTTCGCACCGACCGCGCGTCATGACCGTAAAGGTCTGCTGTCGATGGCCAATGCCGGCCCGGGTACCGATGGAAGTCAGTTCTTTCTCACCTTCACCCCGACCCCCCATCTCGATGACAATCACACCATCTATGGCGAGGTGACGGAGGGACAGCCGGTTCTCGAGGAACTGGAGAAGAGAGGATCTGGTGGCGGAGCCACATCGGAACCGCTCCACATGATCAAGACGACCATCGAGTTCGACAGCTAATCCTCGATGAATAGACGATTGTTCGTGAAGGCAATGGTTCTGTCTGTAGCCGCATTGGCTATGGGCGGAACCTTTTCCTTGTACGCTCGACCAGATTCACAATTGCCGAACATCGTCTTCATCCTTGCCGACGACCTCGGCTACGGAGATGTCGGTTGCTACAATTCCGATTCCCGGGTCCCCACTCCAAACCTCGACCAGTTCGCCAGCGAGGGGATGAGGTTCACCGACGCCCACAGCCCATCAACGGTCTGCACACCGACGCGCTATAGCCTGATGACCGGGCGGATGGAGTTTCGCACCGGATACCGCGGCGTCTTTACCGGTGTCGGGGGGCCCTGCTTGATCGAGCAGGAACGCCTGACGCTGCCACAGATGCTGCGTGAGCGCGGTTACACCACCGCCTGTTTCGGCAAGTGGCACATCGGAATGACTTTCCTCGACAAGGACGGCAACCACATCAAAACCGGCGGGGTCAAGGGAGTGCAACAGATCGACTACTCGCGAGCGATTCCCGACGCACCGATCCATCGCGGATTTGACCACTTCTACGGAACCGCCTGCTGCCCCACCACCGACTGGCTCTACGCCTACATCGATGGCGATCGCATCCCGGTTCCCCCGACAAAACTTCTCGACAAGAGCCAGCTACCGAAGCACCCCTACGGCAACGACTGTCGCCGCGGCATGGTCGCCGAAAATTTCGATCATGAAGAGGTCGACCTGGTGTTTCTCGACAAGAGCCAGAAATTCCTCGAACAGCATGTCAAAGAGAGCCCCGACAAACCGTTCTTCCTTTTCCACTCGATGCAGGCGGTGCACTTGCCGTCCTTTGCCGCCGACCAGTTCAAGGGCAAGACCGAAGCGGGACCCCACGGCGACTTCATCTTCGAGATGGATCATGTCGTGGGAGAACTGCTGAAGACGCTCGAACGTCTCGGTGTCGCCGACAACACGTTGGTGATATTCGGCAGCGACAATGGTCCGGAAGTGCCAACGGTTCTCGACATGCGGAAAACACACCAGCATGACGGTGCCCGACCATGGCGGGGTGTCAAACGCGACCAGTGGGAAGGTGGCCATCGCACGCCATTCATCGTCCGCTGGCCCGGCAAGATCAAGGCCGGCACCACCAGCGATCAGTTGACCAGCCTCACCGATGTGATGGCGACCTGCGCAGCGATCAGCGGTGCCCGATTGCCCGACGATGCGGCCGAGGACAGCTACAACATGCTGCCGGTGTTGCTCAGTACCCAGGGTGACAAGCCGGTACGCCGCTACCTGCTGCAGCAGACGATGTCACTGGCGATGTCAATCCGTGACGGCCAGTGGAAGTACCTCGATCACAAGGGATCGGGCGGCAACAACTACCAGCGAGACGGTGCCTGGGGCATGAAACCCTACGCACTGGAAAACACCGATCCCGAAGCGCCCGGACAACTTTACGACCTCAAAACCGACCCCGGTGAAACGAACAATCTATATAGCCAGCACCCGGAAAAGGTGAAGGAACTGAAATCGCAGCTGGAACTGTTCCGAAACAGTGGACGGAGTGCTCCCGTACATAAGCTTTCCGCCGAACTACCTGAGCGTGATGGCGCCGCCGATGACTATCGCCGAGTGCTCACCGAAGCAGATCCAAAAACCAATAAATTCCTGAATCAGCAACGAGCCGAGTTCTTGGGGGTCAGCTATCGCGTTGCCAGCACCAAGAGCGAGAAATTCCTCTTATTCCACCAATCCGCAGACGAGTTCATCAAGGCGGGGGAAATTGGCAAGGGGCTCCGGCGACTCGATTCTCTCCTGACCGCATTACCAACCGAGGGGCGAGATCAGATCCGCGATGCCGAGTCGGCTCTGCGTTGGAGTCAGATGATCGGAGGCTTACGCCTCGGAGAGCAGGATAACTGTGTTGCGATGCACGGGCCTGATTCGTGCCTCTTTCCGATCACTGGAAGCGGTGTGCACGTCGAACCGAGAGGAATGCTTCTTGCGATCGAGAACCTCGATTGGTTTCTGGTTCATTCGCCCCAGCGACTCGATCTCCGTTGGTTACGCAATCTCACCTCGATGGCTCTCGGGGACTGGCCCGAAGGGGTTCCGGAGCAATTTCGTATGGGACAGGAACTGTTCGCCTCCCCCAGTGACGTGGGTCGTTTCCCTGATGTCGCTCCTCAGGTAGGTCTTGCGACGATGGGCCTGTGTGGAGGCGCTAGCCTCGAAGACTTTAACGGAGATGGATATCTCGATCTGTTCGTCAGTTCCTGGGGGCCCACAGACCCCGTCCACTATTTCGAGAACAACGGCACCGGGCAATTCGAGGATAAGACCGCAGCGATGGGCCTCGCCGGGGTCACCGGGGGACTCAATCTCACTCACGCCGACTACGACAATGACGGCGACCCCGACGTGCTGATTCTACGTGGCGCTTGGCTTGGCGTTGCGGGACATCACCCCAACACGTTGTTGCGAAATGACGGAGCGAAATTTACTGACGTCACCGAATTCTCAGGAATCCTCTCATTTCATCCAACACAGACCGCTGACTGGGGCGACTACGATCGCGATGGTGATCTCGATCTATTCATCGGAAACGAATCTGGTAGGCAGGAAGTGCATCCGTGTGAACTGTTCGAAAATCAGGGAGACGGCACCTTTGTCGAGGTCGCCGAAAAGGTCGGACTTCAGCACGCCGCCTATGTGAAGGGGGTCGCGTGGGGAGACATCGACAATGACGGTGATCTTGATCTATACCTCTCGACTATGGGGAGTTCGAACGTGCTGTATGAGAATCTCGGTCCCGCTTCTGAAGAAGGTCGACCGCGCTTCAGAGACATCACGGCACGCGCCACTGTCGGGGCTCCCCTCCTCAGTTTTCCCACCTGGTTCTGGGACTACGACCAAGACGGTCGTCTCGATATCCTCGCTGGCTCCTACGGGAGTTTCGAGGAGAGCATGCTCGAGGGCGTCGCAGCGGACTACCTCGGACTGCCGACCGCCGACGAGGGGATTCGCCTGTACCGCAACCGCGGAGAGGGACGGTTTGAGGAGGTCTCGGAGAAAACCGAGATTCGGCGTACTGTCCTCCCCATGGGCGCAAATTTTGGAGATCTCGATGGAGATGGTTGGCTCGACGCTTACTTCGGAACCGGCCAGCCGGACCTGGCCACCTTGGTTCCGAATCGGATGTTCCGCAATGTGCAGGGCCAACGATTCGAGGATGTCACCAGCAGTGGTGGTTTCGGGCATCTACAGAAAGGTCACGGAATCGCATTCGGCGATATCGACCACGACGGCGACCAGGATATCTTCGCAACGATGGGAGGAGCCTACGAGGGGGACGGTTATGCCAACGTACTGTTCGAGAACCCCGGCCATGGCCATCGCTGGCTAACCCTCCGACTCTCCGGCACAAGATCAAGCCGGGATGCACGCCACGCCAGAGTGCGCATCGAGGTCAAGACAGAGTCAGAACCACGCACGATCCACCGCGTAGTTGGTACCGGCGGGAGTTTTGGTGCATCGAGTTCTCAGCTTGAAGTGGGACTCGGCGCAGCTACCGCCGTGATCGCCGTGACTGTCGACTGGCCGGTCTCTGGCAGTGCCCGATACCAGGGTTTTTCTCTGGATCGAATCTACAGCATCGAGGAAGGGCAGACTGACCCGACCGAGGTGAAGAGCGTCCCCTTCAAACTCGGAGCAGTTCCGGTTGTACCACCGGCACAAGATTGATTTCTGAAGATTGATTTTTCGGGCCGCAGAACGCGATCAGTTCCACTCCGGATCTGATCGAACAAACTTCTGAAAGAGGTGTGAAATGGACGGTTTATTTGATCTAGGTGCAATTGGGATCATCATTTTCTGGGTCTTGTTAATCGTGCTAACAATTCTTCTTCCCTTTTCGGCATATGCTGCTCAGAAATGGGCATGGAGAACCTACAAAGAAACGAAGAAAATTAACGAAAAGCTCAATGAGATTTTAAGAGTCGCGCAAAAGATGTCAGGGTGATAGAGGGATGATAACCCGATCAGTTCCAGTCCGGTTCCGGGGGCATCATCGACCAGAGGACGTGCTCCCCCCCCATCGCTCGGAGTACTTCTGACCACAGTTGGTCCGGGGCGGTGTCAAACAGAAGATCCTCGATGCCAGAAACGGTAATCCAGGACTGCTCCTTTAACTCGTGCTGCAGCTGACCGGCTTCCCAACCGGCGTATCCGACGAAGAAACGGTATTCCTTCAGAAGATCACTACCACTTCCGATCCGTTCGACCGATCCCGTCAGATCTTTGGGCAGGAACATACCATTGCCGATCTCGTCCCCCACATCCTCCTGAGGCACCCCACGACGGATCGCGAACAACCGCTCCTGATCTACCGGTCCTCCGAAGAACAATGAGCGATCATCACCGAATTCAGGATTCAACTGTTCGAACACCTTTTCGATGGGGATTCCGGTGGGACGATTCACCACCAGGCCGAAAGAGCCCTGCTCATCGTGATCACAGATCAGGATGACGGTTCGATGGAAATTGGGATCTCGCAATGACGGGGTCGCGATCAGAAAGGTACCGGATTTTATGACCGGTTCCTCGTTTTCGAACATGTCTCCTCCAGATCGCAGCGCCGGTCGACATCGCCCAGAGCATCTGATCCTTGATTGTCGCCCTGAACCATTTCATTCTCAATGCCACCATCCCGATCAGATCTCGCCGCTGGTGTCCCGATACCGACTCGATCCACCCGCTCGGATCCTTGGCTCCTGAACTCAGTTCCGGTATGCTGCGACCGCCGGCACGCCGCCGCGGGGAAGTTTGGTGGGATCGTTGTCCAGATTTTTGCAAGTACGGACATCTTCAGGACATCCGGTGTCTGGCCGGACTCTGGCCGCCATTTTCATCCTGGCCACGGTACTGATCAGCAGCGGTTGTGGAGGCGGAGCACCTGAACGCAAGGATGAGTCGCTGCCAGTGGCACTGCATCACGCACAGCTGGCGTTTGACCGGGGCGAGCTCGATCGATCGAAGTTGATTTTCAGTTCACTGGCGAGCCCCGAACAATCGCTGACCACTCGAGGGCTGGCGCGACTGGGCCTGGGACGCTGCGCCCTCAAAGAGGGTCAACTCAGCCAGGCGTGTCGGCAGCTGGAACTATCCCGCAAACTGCTCTCCCCCGGCCCGAACCAGGCTCGTGCATTGCTCTACCTCGGAGAAGCGCAGTTACGAAGTGGAGCCACCAATAGCGGCTTGAACCAACTCGAAAGGGCCTACTCAACGCTAGCGGCCAATGACGAAAAAAGTCGAGCCGCGTTTCTCATTACTCGCACCCTCGACCATCTGGGTCAACCGGTGGCGGCTCTCTATCGCAATGCGTCACAGCAGAGTTCCTATCCCGAATACTCGTCGATCTGGATTCGTGAAGTCAAACTCGACACATCAACAGCACGGCCTGTAGAAACACCGACACCAGTGGTCCGGTCGACTCGCATCAAGAATCCAGGTGTCATCCGGATCCAGAAACGCAACACCTGGAATGCACGTCCGGTGCGCAATGGTGCCGTGGTCCCGATGACACGACCGTTTCGCATCACGGTGCACAACACGGCTGACCAACCCGCCATCGAACTACTCGGCGAACAATCTCCCGCCCGCTACCTGCGGCGAATCCAGGATTATTGCACTGGCACTCTCAAGTGGGGTGACATCGGCTATCACTACCTCATCAGTTCAGACGGTCGAGTTTGGGAGGGGCGCTCGATGCGTTATCAGGGCGCCCATGCCGGCAACAACTCGCTCAACCGTGGCAACATCGGTATCGCACTCATCGGCAACTTTGACCGCAATCGTCCCTCCACCTACCAGCTCAAGAGCCTACGAACGTTGCTGGCAGCACTCTGTCACCTGCACGACATTGCCCCCAACGCCATCGCCGGCCACCAGGAACTACGTGACACCACCTGTCCCGGTCGTCACTTGCAATCAGCATTGAATCGAATGATCAAGGATCTGGCGCAATCTTCGATACGTACCAGGAGTCGCTGAAGACGGGCCAGAACCCCGTAGCAAGCGAAACAGAACGAAACACACACGGGACTTCCAACGAGTGATCTGATTGGCTAGTTTCAAGGGCACAGGGAGGCAACTCTTGATCTTCGGTTTCTTCGGCAAAAAACGCGAGCAACAACGTCAAGAGAAGGAACGCCTCCAGCAGGAACTGACTGCAGAGCGGGACGGACTCAACATCGAGCTGGAGTTGCTAGAGAAGAAACTGAACGTTGAACTGGGAGACGAGGACAGCGACCGGACCACGACCCTCAGTCGCTACCCACGGCGCATTGTCGAACTTCGGATTCAGATCGATCGCATCGACCGTAAGCTCAAATCACTCGAAGAGAAGTAATCGAACCGTTCGTTCCCATCGAATTGCCAATCCAGCTCGTCCACATCGTCACTCATCATCGGTCCCGGACGTGCTGGCTTCTCCACCGTGCTGGTTCTTCTGCTGGCTTCCGGACTTGATCTGATCCCGGTACTGAGCCCGCAACTGTTCGTAGTCCTCGGCACTGCCCTCGAACAGCTGTGGTTCCGTTTTTTCTATCTGGCCCATCACCTCTTCATGCAAACGGATGAGAAACGGGATGCACCAACCACAACCGGTCCCGGCACCGAAACATTCGGACAATTGCGATGGTCGGCTCGGTTGGGTCTGACGGGTGAAGTTGATCAGCTTGCGCTTTGAAACGCGAAAGCAATAACAGACCTTGTCATCGAGTTCCATGGTGGCTCCGGTCGTAATCTCCTGCTGGCGGCTTCTGCTCAAGAGGTTGCGTGCCGCGGGACTCCAGTTCAAGGCTCCAGTTTTACTACCCCCACGGGCCGAGATTCCAGGAGTCCTTCCCGTTATGACGGTTTCATGGTGTCATTAGTAGCTCAGGAGGTTCCATGGACCCGGTCGATCTACGTTCAGATACCGTCACTCACCCGACAGAGGAGATGTATCGTCAGATGGCGATCGCCCCCCTCGGCGACGATGTGTTTGGCGACGATCCGACCGTCAACCGCCTCGAACAGGTCAGCGCAGCCCGTCTCGGCAAGGAAGCGGCGATGTTCGTCCCGACCGGAACGATGGCCAACACCACCGCGGTCGGCACCCTGACACGACCCGGTGACGAGATGATTCTGATGAATGACTCGCACATCTACCTTTACGAGGCAGGTGGATCGGCTCGCTTGTGGGGCGTGCACCCGCGCCCCTTGCCATCGGTCGAGGGCTGTCTCGATGCCGATCAGATCCGAACCGTGATTCGTCACGACGATCCCCATGAACCTCGCACCTCGCTGATCTGTCTGGAGAACACCCACAACATGCGTGGCGGTCGCGCCATCACTGCCGAACAGATCGCCCCGGCAGTCGATGTCGCGCGGGAACACGGTTTGAAAATGCATCTCGATGGAGCCCGTATCTTCCACGCCGAGGTAAAGCTGGGGATTTCCGCCGCCGAGATCGCCGCACCTTTTGACACCGTCTCCTTCTGCCTGTCGAAGGGCCTGTCGTGCCCGATCGGGTCACTGCTTTGTGGATCGGCCGAGAACATCGCCGAGGCGCGTCGCTTGCGCAAGTTGCTCGGCGGAGGGATGCGCCAGGTGGGAGTGATCGCTTCCGCCGGCCTGGTCGCTCTCGATGAGGGCATCGACCGGCTCGCCGAGGATCATCATCGCTGCCAGCAGCTAGCAGACGGATTGCGGGATATTCCCGGGGTCCACCTCGAACCCGATCCCCCCGAATCGAACATCCTGTTCGTGCGCTTCGATGATCTGGATGTGGCCGGCCATACCGACATGCAGGATGAGCTGGAGAAGCTCGGAGTGCGGGCTCTGGCGGTCGGTGATCGTGGCATCCGCGTCGTCTTCCACCGTCAAATCGACGATGAAGGGCTCCAGAGGGCTCTGAACGCCTTCCTGCAACTGCGCGGTTCCTGACCCTTCTGTTTCCGAATCCGACCCCAAAACGGGTACTTGTAAGGGAGACAGCGGGCGGTGATCCGGGATGGTCCCGGAATCATGTTATACTGCTCAGGAAGGTGATTCTGGCCCGATAACGGCTATCGGACCCGTCGCCCGAGCGACCATTTCGTACCTCGGAGCCCTGATGCGCCCTGTCAATGATGCTGGACATTCCGATACGCCTGAGCCCGAAGGGCTTTCGGCACTCGATGATGCAGCTCTGGTGCGCAAGGCAGCCAGCGGTGACGAAGCCGCATTCGAGGAACTGGTCGGTCGGTTCGGGGGCCTGGTGCTCGGTCTGGCCCGCCGCAAGGTGGGACGAGAAGACGCCGACGATGTGGCCCAGGACGCACTCCTGCATGTATGGCGATCACTCCCCTCGCTACGCGAACCGCAGGCCTTCATCGGTTGGCTTTCACGATTGGTCCAGAACCGGGCCAACCGCTGGATCCAGCGTCGCAGTCGCAAACTGGTGGTGCTTCAACAGGCCCGTAACGAATTACTGGCTCGTGCCAGGGCCCGTTCCGAAAACACCCCCCAGCTTGAGACTCATGAACTGGTGAGTCAGTTGCCGGATGAAATGAGGCTAGCCTTGATCTGGAAGTATGTCGAAGGACTCTCCTACGATGAAATCGGAGAACGACTGTCGATGTCCTTCCACCAGGTCGATTACCTGATGCGCCGCGCCCGTGCCGCCCTGCGAAAAGAGCTGGAGCGGTCTGACGATGCGAAAGGGGAAAATGCATGAACGACCATGACCCGCCGATGATCTCACTGCATGATTGTCAGGGGATCTGTACCGCCCTGCCGAGGTTTCTCGATGGAGAATCCGGTCCGGTCGAAGAGACCCAGATCGCTCAACACCTCGAGTCCTGTGCCGAGTGTCGCCAGCAACATGACCGGTTACGCCAGGAATGGCTGCTGGCGGTCAACACCCTGAGCGGAGTGTCACCGCAAGAGGTGCAACAGCTCGCTCGTGCCACCACCGAAAAGATCTCCAGCGAAGAAACGAAAACGGCCAGTTCGACGTCGAAACTCGCAGACATGAACCGCTGGTCAACCAACGTCGCGGCACTGATCCTGGCCGCTTTTCTGCTTCCTAGCATGTTTCCGGGGGTATTCCCCTCCATCTTCCCGTTCAAGGGCAACGATCCGGTCGAGACAGCCGTGGTCGAATCCTTCACGCTGGTGCGAGGCGACGTCGATGCCAACGGTCGCCTCGACTGGGCCGATTTCCAGAGCCTGGTCGACTGGCTACAAGAAGATGGTCCGCAACCTCGCTGTCTGGCCGCCGGCGATCTCGACGGCGATGGCAACGTCACCATCGAGGACTCGGTGCTGGCGCTGGCTCGACTGGCTGCCGGAACCGGACTCGAAGTGTCGATGCTGTATCCGCGCGGCGCGGTCGATTCGTTACCCTGCAAGGAGCTATGCCCCTGACCGACCCGGGGTGTGGGAGAACCGATGAAGATCAAGATGCTGTTACTGCTACTGCTTTGCTGTCCGCTGCTGTTCTCGGCAGTGGGGAGTCATGGCGATGACGGCAAGCAGGAGGCGCCAGCCGACGAGGCAACCGAGACTCCCTTCCTGTTGCTGGCGACGGTCCACAACTACGGCTACATCGAGCCGTGTGGCTGACCCAAGAGAAAGATCAAGCTCGGCAGTCTGTCGAGACGGATGACCTACCTCAACTCGCTCCAGGCGGAAGGCCTGACGCCCTTCGTCGTCGATGGAGGCGACTGGCTCTTCTCGCTCGGAAGGCTGCACCCCAATCCGCTGTTGCAGAAGCAAATGCTGGAGAAGGGTAAGTTGCTGATCGATGCCTACAATCGATTCGGCACCGCCGCCACCGCACTCGGCGAACACGATCTGGCGCTCGGCCTCGATACGCTGCAGCAACTGGTCCAGCGGATGAATTTCCCGATGCTATGCGCCAACATGACCGTCGCTGATGGAAGTTCACCTTTTGCCGCCTCGACCATCATCGAGAGTCAGGGGCGCAAGGTCCTCGTCGTCGGTGCGCTGCGCGTCCCGCCTGATCGTTTCATCGACAAGCACTGTCCGGGAGCCAGTTTCTCCGACCCGTTCGAGGCGATCCGCAAGGAGGTCGAGGCGAAACGCGACTCGGTCGATCTGTGCGTGGTGCTGGGCCATATCAATCGGGCCGATGTCGAACGCCTGGCCAGCGAAGTGCCTGGCATCGATGTGGTGGTCGAACCCAACTCCAACAACGGTTCCGAGAACACCTGGATCAACGATGACATCAAGCAGACGCTCCATTCAGGCACGGTGCTGTTGAAGCCCAGTGGTCAGGGCTCGGAGCTGGCTCGTGCTGATTTGTGGCTGCGCCAAGCGCATCAACCATGGGTCAGCATCTGGAATGAAGAGGCTCCGGCCGGATCGAACATCGCCGATCTCACCATCGCTTCGCTGGCGCCGCATATCGGACGCCATCCGGGGATGGAGCGGATCGTGCAACAATTCCTGAAATCGACCCGCTACCGTGCCCCGGAAGCGGGGGAACTCGATTTTCACGCCTCGACCGACTTCCTCGGCGCCACCACCTGTGCTGCCTGTCACCCGGCCCAGACCGAATTCTGGAAGAAAACCGGCCATGGTCGCGCTTACGCCACTCTGGAAGCGACCGGCGATCAATTCCGATATGACTGTATGCCTTGCCATGTGACCGGATATGGCGAGACTTTCGTGGATGCGCACAAGCCGGGGCGCTGGAAGGATGTCCAGTGCGAAACGTGTCACGGTCAAAATCCGCGGCATCCGACCAACCCGTTCGGCTATCCATGGCCCGGAGTTCAGGACACCAGCTGCTGGTCCTGTCATAATCCGAGTGAAACCAGGGTGTCGTTCGACCCGAAAGAGGCGATCCCACGGATTGCCTGTCCGCCACTGAAGCGAAGCGAAGGGAAGTAAACGACAATGCTCCGATCCGCCCCCCAGTTGATCACGGTGGTGATTCTGCTGCTGCTGGTGCTTCCGGCACTGCGCGGACCCGAACGCCAGGCCGATGCGTTGCGTGCAGACACGCCGACACCTGAAGCGACCACAGCCGGAAACGATGATCTGTTTCTGGTCTATTCGGTCAACAACGTCGGTTACATCGATGTCTGTGGCTGTAAGCGCAAAAAAGTCCGTCAGGGTTCTCTGACTCGCCGGGCGGCCTACATCAAGCAAGCTCGTTACCATCACGACAACCTGGTGCTACTCGATGGCGGCAACACCCTGTTCGGCGCCGAGGACGGCAAGAAGAAGGATTTCGAGAAGAAGCAACTGCTCGAAAAGGCCAAGGTCATCATCGAGAGTTATAACCGCATGGGTTATCAGGCGATGCTGGTCGGCCACTACGACATCACCCAGGGGCTCGCTCAGTTACGGGAGTTCGAAGAACTGGCCCAGTTCCCGATGCTGTCGGCCAACCTGGTCTACTCCGACGACCGCAGCCTCGTCTTTGAAGGATCGACCATCATCGAGGCCGGCGATGTCAAGATCGGTGTGCTCGGCATCACCATCGACACGATTCCATCCTACTTCCTCGAGCGCGCCAACCCCGATCGACCGCTGGCACTCGAAAGCGCCTACGAGACGGCGCGCAAGTGGGTCCCGGAGCTGAGCAAGAAATGCGACATCGTGGTGCTGCTTTCGGCCAACTCGACCGAAACCAACCGCACCATCGCCGCCGAGGTCGATGGCATCGACATCATGGTCGATCCCTTCATCGAGCTCGGCAATCACAAGATCTGGGTCGATGAAGAAGACAGCGTCGAGACGGTCGGTAGCACCATCCTGGTCCGCACCGACAGCCAGGGAGCGCGTCTCGGTACCCTCGACATCAACTGGATGGAGGATGGACGACCGATGGTGTCCCTCTCTTACGAAACCGCTCCCCCCGAGGGTCGCTCGACCTACTGGTACGAGCGCGTCTCGATGGAGCCGCACCTGCTGGAAGATCCGGAGATCGTGCAGTTGATCGATGCCTTCAAGAAGGGTGCGGCATTCGTACCGCTGGGGAAGTTGCCGGAACTGGCGCACAAGGATCAGTACCTGACCGCCAACACCTGTTCGGTGTGTCATATCGAACAGACCGAGTTCTGGCAGAAGACCACCCATGCGACCGCTTTCGCCAGTCTCGAAGCGACAGATGACCAGTGGCGACAAGATTGCATCGCCTGCCACGTGCTCGGTTACGGTCAGGCGTTCATCGCCCCGGCCGATGCGGAGCCCTACAAGAACGTCCAGTGTGAGAACTGTCACGGGCTCAATCCGAATCACCCGCGTGATCCGGTCAATCACCAGTGGCCGTCGGTCAAGGAGACATCGTGCCTGGTCTGTCATAACGAGAACCAGACGCGCATGAATTTCGTTTTTGTCCGTGAGCGTCCGAAAGTGGCCTGTCCTTTGATCAAGAGGAACTAGTCGCTTCGATCAGGTCTTGCTCCGGCGCGGCCGATCCGACATCATCAGGCGTGACCTCCGAGCGAGGTCACGCCTGATTTTTTGATCGGCCCGCACCAGAATTTGTCCCGTAGCAAGGAGAGTCCCATGTCCCGATTGATCATCATCTCGCTACTACTGGCCATCCTCATGCCATGCCTATCTGGCTGTGCTTCCACGGCCGGCGGCAGCGAACGTTACAAGGAGATGAGCGTTCAGGCGCAGTGGGTCGACGGCGTGCCCGAGTTCATCGGCGATCGTCCCGGCGGTGATGACCGCCGCGTCACCATCCAGGTCCGCAATCCATCCGGTCTCGATCTCGACACGCGTCGTCTGCGTGCGCTGCTGACCGCCCGCATGGAGGAAGAGGGATGGACCGTCACCAAGGATCCGGCCGAAGCGCTCTACGACATCACCGCCGTCATCAAGTTCTGGGGCCGTAACGAGAACCTGCCCGATGACTCCTCTTCGATGGGCAAGTTGCTCGGTGCTGCTGCTGGTGGTGCCGCCGCCCGCAACCAGGTCAAGAACCGCAGTTCCTCGACCCGCAGAAACGTGACCCTGGCCGGTGCCTACATCGGTTCGGCTCTCGGCGACATGATCGACCGCAAGACCCGTAGCGAGGCGTGGACGATGATCATCGAGACGCGCATCGATGAAGCGGTCGGCGGAGTGGTCAAGACCGAGCTCAACGACCGCTCAAAGAAAGCAGCCGGCACCGGCGCCATCAGCGCCATCGGTAACGCCGGCGTGGTGGCCGGCGGCGAGAGCAACCGCACCCGTCGCAACCAGGTCTACGCCACCGAGCG
>PAIH01000029.1 GCA_002711105.1 Planctomycetota bacterium | reverse complement strand
GCCTGCCAGGTGGTCAGCACCACCAGGGTGAGACTCGCCAGCAGTTGATTGGTGACACCGAAGATGGGCCACAGTACCAGTCCGCCGGTGCCGCCCTGCCCCGCCAGCAGTGCCAGTGCTGCCGCCGAGATCACCGCGATGGCGGTCGCCACCTGACGGTGTGCCAGCGCCGTCATCCCCGTCGCTCGCGCCAGCTCTTCGATCACATAACGCTGGATGCGGGTGGCGCTGTCCATGGTGGTGGCGGCAAACGAGATGATGACGACGGTGATGACAGTGGCGAGAAACTCGGGCGAGAAAAACGGCAGCGCGGCGCCGATGAAAGCGGCACCGCCGTAGATGAAACCGGACAGCCTCGCCAGCAAGGAGCCCTTGCCGACCCAGTCGGCGGAATACTGGGCTGCCCACTCACCGCCGTTGGCAAATCCCGCCGCCGAGACGCAACACAGGATGACGATCACCGCCAGGCCGCCTTCGAGCACCATGGCACCGAAGCCGACGCTGCGAGCATCCCGTTCGCTGGCCAGTTGCTTGGAGGTGGTACCGCTAGCGACCATGCAGTGGAAGCCGCTGACCGCCCCGCAGGCGATGGTGATGAACAGAAATGGAAACAGCAGCGGAGCATCGGCAGGAGGATCAGGATTGATGGCGGGGGCGACGATCTCCAGTTGTGGGCCACCGGTGAAGGAGAGCACTACCACCCCTGCGATCAGCGCTCCGAGGGCCAGAAACAGTTGATGCGAGTTGATGGCGTCGCGCGGTTGCAGCAGTTTCTGCACCGGCAAGATGCTGGCGATCCAAGAGTAGCCAAACAGCATCAGCAGCCAGAACAGTCCGGCGTTCTGTGCCAGCCAGTCTCCGGCACCGCTGTCGCCCCAGTCGAAGGCAAGGAAGGAACGTACGCTGTCGGTCGAGCCGATGCCGATGCAGCTGTACATCACCAATAGCGCCAGCCCACCCCACAGCGCCAGCGATTTGCCGCGCAGCAGTTGCCAGCCGACCAGGATCGCCAGCGGGATCTCGATCCACACCGCCAGGATGCTCTCGGGGCGCGCCACGAACAAACTGGCGATGACGAAGGCGAACACCGCCAGCACCACCCACAGCGCCAGGAAGATGAAGATCAGAAACAACAGTCGCACTCGCGGTGACAGGATCTCGGCGCACAGATCGCCGATGCTGCGGCCCTGGTTTCTCGCCGATAGCACCAGCGCTCCGAGATCGTGCACCGCACCGATCAGCACCGCACCGAACACCACCCACAACAGTGCCGGTAGCCAACCCCATGTGACGGCGACCGCCGGTCCGACGATGGGACCTGCCCCGGCGATGGTGACATAGTGGTGGCCGAACAGGATGGAGCGTTTCGTCGCCACGAAATCGACACCGTTGGCCAGCTTCTGGCTGGGCATCTGGTCGTCTTCGATATCGCCGACACCGAACACCCGGGTCGCGACCCACTGGCCGTAAAAACGGTAACCGAGCCACAGCGTCAGGGCACTGGCGATAGCGAGAGTCGTGACCGTCATCGGTTCTCCTCGTACTTCTTTGCTGGGGCAGGGTAGTACCGTCTCGTCGGCTACCCAAGTGCCACCTTGGCCTTTGCTGCCTCTTGACTCTGTTCGACGGTCTTTCAGACTCCCGCTAAGAATGGGGGCAGCGATGACGACACCGGATCGACCGCCTGCAAGGGATTACTGGCGAAAGAACCTGATTCTCATCGCGATCTTGCTGTCGATCTGGGCGTTTGTCTCCTTCGGCCTGGGTATCTACTGGGCCGAGGATCTGCACGGCATCAAGGCACCACTACCCGGGACCCCGCTTGGCTTCTGGTTTGCCCAGCAGGGCTCCATCTTCACCTTCGTCATCCTGATCTGGGTCTATGCCTGGCGCATGAACCGGCTCGATGACGAGTACTTCTCAGATGAGGGGGAGTGATGGGGGTTACTGCCTGGACCACACTGCTCATCGGTGCTTCCTTCCTGCTCTACATCGGCATCGCCATCCGTTCCAGGGCCAGTAGCACCGGCGAGTTCTACATCGCCGGTCAGCATGTGCCACCGCTGGCCAACGGAATGGCGACCGCTGCCGACTGGATGAGTGCGGCGTCCTTCATCTCGATGGCGGGTATCATTTCTTTCAGTGGTTACGATGGTTCCGTCTACCTGATGGGCTGGACCGGTGGCTACGTATTGCTGGCACTGTTGCTGGCCCCGTATCTACGCAAGTTTGGTAAATATACGGTGCCGGACTTCATCGGTGAGCGTTATTACTCTCAGGTAGCTCGACTGGTGGCGGTGGTCTGTGCCATCTTTATTTCTTTCACCTATGTTGCCGGTCAGATGCGAGGGGTGGGTGTCGTTTTCAGTCGCTTTCTCGAGGTCGATGTCACCTGGGGTGTCATCATCGGCATGGGGATCGTCTTCATCTATGCCGTGCTCGGTGGCATGAAGGGCATCACCTATACCCAGGTAGCTCAGTATTGCGTCTTGATCTTCGCCTTCATGGTACCGGCGATCTTCATCTCGTTGCTGGTGGCCGATACCATGATCCCTCACATCGGTTTTGGCTCCATCCCTGCGGGGTCCGAGCTGAGCTTGCTGGCACGGCTCGACGGACTGCATGAGCAGTTGGGTTTCTCGACCTATACGCTCGGTTCCGGAAACACCATCAATCTGCTCGCTATCACCTTTGCCCTGATGGCGGGCACCGCCGGCCTTCCCCACGTGATCATCCGCTTCTACACCGTGCCGAGGGTGCGCGATGCACGCAAATCGGCTGGCTGGGCACTTCTTTTCATCGCTATTCTCTACACCACCGCGCCTGCCGTGGCAGTTTTTGCTCGTACCAATCTGATCGACACCGTCTACAAGGACGATTCCTTCCAGCCCCACGAACAGATGCCGGGCTGGTTTCAGACCTGGGAGGGCACCGGACTGATTCGTTTCGAGGACAAGAATGGCGATGGTCTGGTCCAGTATGTCGGTGCCGCTGCGGTCGATGATCAGGGACAATCGATTGCCAACGAGTTGACGATCGATCGCGACATCATGGTGCTCGCCAATCCGGAAATCGCCGGATTGCCCAACTGGGTCATCGCTCTGGTCGCTGCCGGTGGACTGGCGGCCGCACTTTCGACCGCAGCGGGTTTGCTGCTGGTGGTCTCTACTTCTGTTTCGCATGATCTGTTACGCAAGTGGTTGAAGCCGGATCTATCAGAGAAGCAAGAGCTACTGGCTGCGCGCATCGCCGCCGGGGCGGCGGTCTGTGTTGCTGGTTATCTCGGTATCAACCCGCCTGGATTCGTTGCGGAAGTGGTGGCGTTTGCTTTCGGGCTCGCTGCGGCCAGTTTCTTCCCGGCGATCCTGATGGGCATCTTCATGAAGAGGATGAACCGTGAAGGGGCCATCGCTGGCATGGTGGTGGGCCTCGTTTTCACCGCCAGCTACATCATCTTCTTCCGTTTCATTGATCCAGAACTCGATAAGCCGGAGAACTGGTGGTGGGGGATTTCGCCGAAGGGCATCGGCACCGTCGGCATGCTCTTCAACTTCATGGTGGCGGGCATCGTTCGATCCTTCACCTCTGATCCGCCCGATGAAGTGATGCAGATGGTCGAGGAGATCCGGGTGCCGGAGAGAAGTTCCGCCTAGTCGGTGGTTTTCTTTTTACCGCCCAGTTCGGTACGCAGCATGCCTCCGACGATGAGGACGCCGCCAAATACGGCCCACGGCGGCAATACCTCGCCGACCAGCCACCAGGAGAAGATCGCTGCGCTGACCGGCTCGAAGGCGAAGATCACTGCGGTGCGTACGGCGGTGGTGGTCCGTTGGGCCCAGGTTTGCACCAGAAAGGCGAAGGCGGTCGCCAGCACTCCGGTCAACAACACCGAACCCCAGACGGTGAAACTCAAGCTTCGTGGATCCGGGATCTCCTCCAGCAGCAGTGCCGCCGCAAGAGAAAGCACGAACACGGTAGTCAGTTCTACGGTGGTCAATTTTAGCGCCGACAGTTGCGATGCCCAGCGCGCCTTGATGATGATCTGAAAAGCGAAGGCCACGGCGCAGCCGAGAGTGAGCAGGTCGCCTTTCAGGATATCGGGTTGGGGAGGTGGTTGTTCCACCGTCCCTGCGCCGCCGAAGGCAAGAAACGCAAGACCCGCTGCAGCCATCGAAATGCCGATGACCGCTCTCTTCTCCAGCTTCTTTTTCAGTATCAGGAACGACAGCACCGGAACGATCACCACTGCCATGCCGGTGAAGAATCCCGAATGAGCTGGAGTGGTGTAGAGCAACCCGGAAGTCTGGAAACAATAACTGAGCCACAGGCACAATCCGGCAAGGCAGCCGGCCTTGAGCAGCAAGCCGTCGGGAGCCGGTTTGTCCTGGCGGGTTGCTGATCTCCGCAATATCCACAATGGCAGTAGTGCTACGGTTGCGACCCCGAACCGGAGCACGTGAAAGGAATGTATCGGGATCTCGGTGATCGCTTTCTGGACCGCGACGAAGGTGGTCCCCCAGATGACGACCACCAGGATCAGGGCCAGGTCTGCTTTCTGCGCTTCCGAAAGCAATCAGAACTCCTTTCCTGAGCCTTGGATCCGCTTCATTGGATCGGCGCTCCGTGCTATCTTGCACTCAATCTAGAGTTGCTAAAGGGAATGTTGGCGGATCGTTACGTCGACAGAAGTGGTGGGACCTGAGTCTTGCCTCCCGGCTTCCCCAGAAATGGCCTTTCGGACCTATGGGAATAGCAACCGAGAGTGGAGGAAATGAATGCTGAATCAACTTCAAGCGAGAGCTCTGAGAACAGCTCGTTCGCTCGCATCTGTTCGTCTTTTGATCGTGCTGTTGGCAGGTCTGGGGGTCACTTCTCTGGTCGAGGGACAAGAGAAGCGACATCTTCGTCACATCCTGGTCGCCAATGAACAGGTCGCCAATCGACTGGTTGCGGCGGTCGAGAACGGTAGTGATTTCATGGCGCTGGCTCGTCGCTATTCTCTCGATGTTGGCACCAAGCTACTCGGTGGAGACCTGGACTGGGTTTCACCCGGTGCGATGGAGCCGGAATTTTCAGCGGCAGCCTTCAACATTGCAGAACCGAATGGAATCGCCATCTGCAAGACTCGTTATGGCTGGCATGTCATCCAGTATCTGGCCTCACGCGGAACGCCGACCAAGCCGAAACCAGATGTGACGAAACCAGCCCCAGATTCGGCTGGCGACAAACCGGTTGTTTCCCCGGTGCCAGTCGTTGGAGATCGGAACACCGATCTCGCGTGGTCGGTCCAGTTCTCAAGCCGCTCCTATCAACCTGGAGATCCGGTCCTCGTGACCATCGGGGTTCGCAACGAGAGTGATCAGGAACTCGATGTCCTCGATCCGGTACTGTGGCCCCTTGGCCTGATCATTCGCTACCAATTTGGCAAACTGAACGTACCGATGGCAGTACCCGCTGAGTTCGATCCAGCCACCATGGAGATGCGGAAACTGGCATCCAAGGAATACCTGGAACGGACCTTCGATCTTTCCAATTACGCGCCCGTCTCGGAGCCCTGGCCGATCGTTCGTGTGATTTGGAGAGGTGACAGCTTCTTTGGTCGAATTGAAAAGAATGTTGCGGGGGTCGTCGACTTACCCGGTTATGCGACCTGGAAAGCGCGGTGGCGTTTCTATCGTTCCGCAGAATCCCAATTCAACGTGCTCCCGGCCGTGGTAAAGGGAGACCGCTGGTTCCTCTGTTGCTTTACCAACGGTCGGCTGTGGATCGAGGTCGAGGACGTCGGGATTCCAGGGCTAAGAGAAGAGATCGTCTCCCAGGTGAGAAATGGCAATCTGAGCAAGGTTCCGCTCACCATGACTCAAGGACAGGCACTCAACTTTGGTGTAGTGGATCGATCTCTGGGAGGCGTCAAGATCGTCGAACCAACCTCAACAGTTCCCTGGCGCAGAGGTACCTTCGCTGTCAGCCGCTCGGGAAGTCCCGATGGGCCAAAACTGGGTCTACAGTTCGCAATCGCTCTCGATTCTTTCTCCGGCCTGGCCAAGAAATTACTTTCCTGTGGATCGATGGTGTTGGAGGAGGGTGACCCACTTCAGAGAGTCCAGGATCGAATCGGAAAAGGTCTCTCCGCCGAGATGACTCTGGTTCTCGCCTACCCTTACGACCTGCTGCCTGAAAAAGTGAAACAAGCCGCTGATGCCGAGAGTTCCAGCCCGGAGAAGACGAGCACTTCCCAGGTAAAGCCTTCTTCAGCGGCCCAGGGTGTGCAGTTTTCTGACCAACAGGGTAAAACCCCCGCCCGACCGAAAGAGAGTGACTTGCCGAGGGTCGTGCTCAATACCAGTAGCGGTTCGATCACGATTGAACTTTTCGAGAATGATAGCCCCAATACGGTGGCGAATTTCATCTCCCTGGTGGAGAGCGGCTTCTACGACGGACTTGCTTTTCATAGAAAAGTGGCAACCGAACAGAGTCGCGGTTTTGTTCAAGGCGGAAGTCCGGACGGTACCGGATCCGGAGGACCGGGGTACATGATCGCTGACGAACGGAGCAAGAATAGAGTTGCGGTGAAAGGATCCCTCGTCATGGCGAGGAATCACCAGATTGCCAATACTGCTGGATCACAGTTCTTGATTGCTCTCGATCGTTTGGCCTATCTCGATAACATCTACACGGTCTTCGGTCAGGTAGTCGAAGGACAGTTGGTAGCGGAGCAGCTCACCAAAGGAAGTGTTATCGAGACCGCGCTGGTCAAGAAAAAACGCGATCACGACTACGTCCCTGTCAAGATCGTCGAGAATTAACGGAGACATTGGATGGAAGAGCTCGCGCTGAAAAACTTGCTCATTGAACGACCGATGGATGGGGTGGTCCGGGTCGTGATTGATCGTCAAGAGCAACTCAATGCACTTGACGATGCCACCGTTGCCGAGATCGAACAAGTTTTCCTGATGCTGTCCAAAGATGATAAGGCTCGAGTCTTGATCGTGACCGGGGCGGGGCAAAAGGCCTTCGTTGCCGGTGCCGATATTCAGCAACTGGCAGGACAAACCGCCGAGGAAGCCAAAGAGCGGGCATCGACGGGCCAGAGAGCTTTCGATGCGATCGAACGCTGCGGTAAGCCGGTCATCGCGCAGATCAACGGCTTTGCCCTGGGCGGTGGTTGTGAACTCGCGCTTGCCTGTCATCTTCGATATGCATCGAGTCGAGCCAAGATAGGACTCCCCGAGGTTTCCCTGGGCATCATTCCAGGCTATGGCGGTACCCAGAGACTTCAGCGTATCGTCGGTCGGGGACGGGCATTTGAGTTGATTTTGACCGGCAATCACATCGGCGCACAGCAGGCCAAGGACATCGGTCTCGTCAACGACCTGTGTGATCCAGAGCAACTAGAAGCGATGGTATTGAAAGTGGCGGAAACGATCTGCAAAAGAGGGCCATTGGCTCTCGGAAATGCCATCGATGCGGTGGTTCGCGGTGGAGATTGTTCCCTCGCGGAAGGCCTCGCCATCGAAGCGGATCTGTTTGGTGCCACCAGTGCGACCGATGACATGCGAGAAGGAATGCAGGCATTTCTCGACAAGCGCCCCCCAGATTTTCAGGGGCGCTGATAATTTTAAGCGACAAATCTTCAGTGGTGTTGAGGTGCTCGGGATCGAAACGATACCGATCTCATGTCCTGACAAGAAAGTGAAGTCTCATGAAGAAAATCCAGGTCCTCGGAGGTGCGAGGACGGCGATGTGCGAGTACGTCGGAACGCCTGGTTTCGGCCTGTTCAAGGATGTAAGCGCTATCGAACTCGGGGCTCAAATCACTCGAGAAGCACTGCGGCGCACCGAGATTGATCCTTCTGATGTCGATCACGTAGTGATCGGCAATGTCATGCAAACCAGTGCGGATGCCCTCTATGGGGCGAGACATGTCGCCCTGAGAGCGGACCTTCCCATCGCGACTCCGGCTCTGACCGTGAATCGTCTGTGTGGTTCTGGTCTGCAGGCGATCATCACTGGTGCCCAGCACATCCAGCTTGAGGAGGCACAGGTCGTGGTTTCAGGTGGCACGGAGAACATGTCCCAGTGTCCTCATGTCATTCGAGGAGCTCGTGAGGGTTTCCGTCTGGGGCAGGGGAAACTGGAAGACCTTTTGATGGCTTCTCTGCTGGATCCGTACTGCGGGCTCTTCATGGCCCAGACGGCAGAAAAATTGGCGGCCCAGTACGAGATCTCACGTGAAGAACAGGATGAGTTTGCCGTCACCTCCATTTCTCGTGCCGAGGCAGCGCAGGAGAAGGGAATCTTTGACCCGGAGATCTTTGCGGTGGAAGTGAAACGCGGGAAAGAGATGATCCAGGTTGATCGTGATGACCACATCAAACCTGGAACCACCCAGGAGAAGTTGGCCCGATTGCGTCCCGCCTTCGGCAAAGAAGGAACGGTGACAGCCGGCAATGCCAGCGGTATCGTAGATGGCGCTGCAGCGGTGATCCTTGCTGCCGAAGACTCCTCTGTTGCTCAGGACAGAGAAGTGCTGGGGACAGTGAAGGGTTGGAATGTGGTGGGAGTGGATCCATCTGTCATGGGAATTGGACCGGCTCCTGCCATCAACGGTTTGTTGGTCGCTCAGGGGCTTTCGATCGCTGACATTCATTTGTTCGAGATCAACGAGGCTTTCTCCGCTCAGTACCTGGCGGTCGAAAAGGAACTTGGGCTCGATCGTGACAAGGTCAACGTCAATGGCGGTGCCATTGCTCTGGGCCATCCTTTAGGTATGACCGGAACCCGACTGGTTCTCACCGTGTTGCACGAACTGAGGCGTCGCGGTGGCGGTCTCGGTGTCGCCAGCGCCTGCATCGGTGGAGGCCAGGGGATTGCCGTACTTGTCGAGGCAGCATAGAGCTGACTCGCAGTTCTCTTTCGAGGGAGTGAAATCGTGTCCAAGAACTACCAGATTGCAGTTTTTGCAGGAGACGGGATCGGCCCCGAGGTCACCCGGGAAGCGTTCAAGGTTCTGGAAGTTGCCTCACAATTGGGAGGCTTCCAGATCAATAAAAAAAGTTTCCCGCATGGCAGTGAGCATTACCTCGATACGGGCGAGTTGTTTCCCGATCCTATCATTGAAGAAGTCAAGACGATGGACTCAATTTTCCTCGGAGCTATCGGAGATCCACGAGTCGAAGTTGGGCTCGTTGAAAGAGCGATCATCGCGGGTCTACGATTACATCTCGATCTGTTCGTGAACCTGCGGCCGATCCGTTTACTTGCAGATAAGTTCTGCCCCCTGAGGGACAAGGGCACCGAGGACATCGATTTCGTAGTCGTGCGTGAAAACACGGAAGATGCTTACGCTGGAATCGGGGGCATTCTCAGGAAGGGGGCTCCTGACGAAGTGGCGATACAGCAGATGGTCTATACTCGCAAAGGGGTCGAAAGGATCATCCGTTACGCCTTCGAGCTCGCTCGCAAAAGGGATCGAAAGAAGAAGCTACTGATGGTCGACAAGGCCAATGCGATCCGAGCACACGACATCTGGACCAGAACCTATGCAGAAGTGGGCGAGGAGTATCCGGATATCGAACAAGAGCATGCCTACGTAGATGCAGCATGCATGTGGATGGTGAAGAACCCGGAAGCATTCGATACCGTTGTGACGACCAACCTGTTCGGCGACATCATCACCGACCTCGGTGCCGTCTTACAGGGTGGAATGGGGGTCGCGGCCAGCGGCAATATTCACCCGGGTAAAGTATCGATGTTCGAACCGATCCACGGATCGGCTCCGAAGTACAAGAATCAGAACGTGGCGTGTCCGATCGCCGCCATCGCAGCGATCCAGATGATGCTCGTTGAACTGGGAGAGGTATCGGCGGCTGTCAACGTGGAGGGCGCCATTGAGAAGGTGATCTGTCACGAAGAAGTCACGACGGTCAGCGCCTTGAGTGGAATCCCGACCGATGAGTGGGGAGACCGGGTGGTCGAACAGATGCGCCTCCTCTGATCGGAGTGGACTTGGGCGATTGGGATGTTTTTGCTGATTGCGTCCGGCTCTGTCCGGCCAGTTGTATCGAAACACTCGTGGTCAGGGGGCCTGACGCAGAGGATTTCCTCCAGCGCCTCATCTCATGCGATCTTGAGCGTGTCCTGACTGGATCTGGCAGTCGCGGAACACTGCTCGATGGCAAGGGCCGCATCATCGCTTATTTCGATGTCCATCGGATGGATGACGGACTGTTGCTCGTCACCGATGAAGAGCTGGTGGCTGCTCTGGTCCAGCATCTGGAACGTCTCATCATCCTGGAAGATGTGGAGCTTTGCCGCGGGGGCTATGCGGTGGTCTCCATCCAGGGGCATGAAGCCGTCGCCAAGGCTGAAGAGCTCACCGGTTTAGCTCCTGCTTCATTCCTGGCATCGGAGTCCTGGCGTGATGGATGGGTTGTGAATCGCCCACGCTGTCCAGCGTACGGATTCGACTTGATCGTTCCTGTCGGGGAAATGACGCAACTAGAACAAGAACTGCAAAGCCATGGGGTGGAAATGGCGTCGCCAGAGAGCAGCGAGCGAGCGCGAATCGAGGCGGGTCTTCCTCGCATCGGATATGAGGTGACAGAGCGCTCTTTACCGCCTGAAGTTGGACTCGAAGATGCCATCTCCTACGACAAGGGCTGTTATGCCGGCCAAGAGGTGTTGGCAAGGATCCGTACTTATGGGCACGTGAACCGACAGCTACGACGTCTCTCGATCGAAGATACGGATCGGTCAGAACTTCCTCGCGTCGAGGTGGGTGATGCTCTTTTTGCCTCTGACGGGGCTGAAAAGGCGGTGGCGAAGGTCACCTCGATCGCTTGTGGAGACGGAATCGTCCATTTGCTGGCGTCTGTTCGCAGGTCTCATGCTGCGGAGGGCACCGCCCTGATCTGGCAAAGCCAGGCAGGGCAGGAACAGCGCCGTTACAGCGGTGAAGTGAAATTGCCGTTTTGCCCCTGAAAGTGGAGAACCCCTTCAGCCACTCGCTGAGATTAACGAGTGAGCTCCAGAATCTCGGCATCGGAGAGCAGGCGATCGGCCTGCTTCGCCCGATCAAATATCTTTGAAACAATCTCTTCGGTCGGTTCGATGGAGTGCTGTTCGAGCCAAAAGACAACGTTTGATCGGCCGCTCATCGGGCCGATGCTGATCTTCTGAGACAGTCCGAACTCATCGGCGGGGACCCCTGAGTAAACCCGGTTGGCCAGCCAGGTATCGTTCTTACGGAAAGCCTTGATCACCGCTGCTGCATGAACTCCGGTAGCCGTTTCAAAAGCATCGGTACCGAAAACCGGATAGTTCTTCGGCAGGGGTACGTTGCAGCTATCACTGACTGCCTTGACGTATTCAGGAAGCAGTGTCAGGTCGTTATCGATAAAGCCCATCAATTTAAGGTTGACCAGCAAGAGATCCATCGAAGTGTTGCCACACCTCTCGCCGAGACCAATCGCAGCTCCGTGGATTCTGTCGGCTCCAGCCTCTACAGCTGCGATGGAGTTTGCGATGTCCAGGTCTCTGTCGCGGTGACCGTGCCAATCGATCTTCACACCATCGACTCCGGTATCGGCGACCACTTTTTGGATGAACTTGATCAGTGTATTGACTCCGCTGGGAATGGCGTGGCCGACCGTATCACATACGCAAGCGCGACGGGCACCATGCTCTATGGCGGTGGAGTAGAGAGCCTTCAGAGTTTCCGGAGCAGCCCTGGTGGTGTCTTCGGTGACATACATCTGGGGTAGCCCCTCTTTGCGACAGAAATCGGAAGCGAAGCGCGTGTGCTCCAGCATCCGCTCGAGGGTCCAGTCCTCGGTGTATTGGCGAATGGGACTCGATCCGATGAAAGTGCAGCATTCGATGGGAATCCCGACCTTCTGGCTGATTTCAGCTACGGCACGGATGTCATTTTCGTGGGTCCTCGCTGCACAGTTCGGAGTGATGGTGAGTTTTTCATCGACGATCAACTGACACAATCTTGTGACATCTTCGACAGCACGAGGACCAGCTCCAGGAAGTCCGACGTTGGCAGTATGGATCCCGATACGATCCATCAGACGAAGGATCTCTAGCTTTTTTTCGATGGGAGGGTCCACTACCGAAGGCGACTGGAGACCGTCGCGGAGTGTTTCATCATCGAATTCGATAGGTTTGGTGCGAGAACTTTTGTTCTCGGCTACGTTCCAATCGTGAATGAGATCTCTCGCTCGATCATCCCCGGCTTCTGAGATGCCGTCGTCGAAATCCGCCATCTGTTCCTCCTTGTTTGATTCTCTCTTCTCGACAGGAGAGAGAATACGATATCCCGATCATATGATTACGGTGTACCTGGTCAAGTTTCCCAAGCAGAGAGCCTTACGAACTGTTCTTCTTTAACCGTTAGAGGCCCTGGTATTTGGGACCGCCAGCATCGGAAGGTACAGTCCAGTTAATGATCTGGTAGGGATCCAGAATGTCACAGGTCTTGCAGTGTACACAATTAGAGTGATTGATCTGCAGGCGTTCTGTGCCCGAGCCGTCATCGATCATTTCATAGACATTGGCGGGGCAGAAGTGCTGGCAGGGGTTTCCGTACTCTTCTTTGCAGCGGCTAACGCACAGATCTGTATCCGCCACTTTCAGGTGACTCGGCTGATGCTCTGAGTGAACCGAACCGGAGTGGTGGACCTGGGTGACCTTATCGATCAGGCGTTTNCCGTCATATGAGGGTGGCGGTGGCTCCTGCTCGGCTTCACTCAACTGGAGCATTTCGTCGTGGTCAGCCTTGAGGGGAGCGAATTCCTTGCCTATACCACCGAGGACGTACTTGAAACCGGCCCGGATGGCACCGCTCCAGAATTTACGACCCTGAAATTCTGCTCGATAATTTCTAACCCGATAGAGTTCATCCTTGAGCCAGGATTTTTCAAATCTCTGCTCGTAAATACTCAGGGTATCACCGCTGAAATCGTCCTTGCGAAGAGCTTCCAGTAGCGTTTCTGCGGCGATGAGCCCTGTTTTCATCGCGCTGTGAATGCCCTTCAATCGACTCACGTTCAGGTTCGATCCCGAATCTCCGATGATCAGAAATCCATCGCCCCAGGGGCGTGGACGAGACCAGTATCCACCTTCAGGAAGGCATTTGACTCCTGCTTTGAGGATCTCTCCGCCTTCGAGAATTTTTGCGATGAAAGGATGCTCCTTCCAGCGCTGAAAGTTCTCCCAAGGATCAGTCCACGGTTGTTTTGCATCGAGAGCGGTCACAAAACCGACGGAGGCACGATTTCCGGACAAGCCGTAGATCCACGAACCGCCATACTCAGTAGAGGAGAGGGGCCAGCCGGATGTGTGAAGTACTCTGCCGGCCGAGAATTGTCCGGCAGGCAATTGCCAGAGCTCTTTGCATCCGGTGCCGTAGATTTGCGGATTACGACCTTCGAGCTGTTGTTCTTCGATCAACTGTTTAGTCAGCGAGCCCCTGACGCCCTCTCCGAGCACGGTACAGCGAGCGTGGATGTTGGCCCCGGGTTCGAAATTGGGTCCTGGTTCACCGTCGGCGTTGAGCCCCTTGTCCATCGTACGAACTCCGGCGATATGCCGATCCTCAGTGCGCANGAACTCACTTCCGGGAAAACCCTCGAAAACCATCACCTCGGCTTGTTCGCACTGGTCCTTCAACCAGCAAACCATGTCGGACAGGTTGACGATGGGGAATCCATGGTTCTTGAGCATGGGAGGGACCGGGATCCTGGTGGCCTTGGTCTCGGACAGGTGTCTCACTTGTTCCGTCTCGACCCAGGCGTCGACGGGAACCCCCTTGTCTCGCCAATCCTCACCGAGCAGTTCTTCTAGTGGTCGGGGATCGACCACTGCTCCGGACAGAATGTGAGCTCCTACCGATTGCCCCTTTTCGATGACAGCGATTTCGACATGTTCGTTGCCCATGGCGGTTAATTGACGTTTGAGATGCAGTGCTGAGGTCAGGCAAGCAGGTCCAGCCCCGACGAAGAGGATGTCCACAGAAAGCTCTTCCCGCTCTATCGACATTGTTGTTCCATTCCAGTGGGGTTCCTCGGCATACTATACCCCTTGCGGCGAGATTCCACTGGAGCCGGGTCTACCTTGCGGTGGAGGATTGTCCGTCGTAGTTTCCTGCCGTCGTTGGAGAGGTGGTCGGTGGTGGCTGGATCGAGCAATAAGAAGCGACGAGGTCGACGACTGAAGGACGCGACTGGGCGGCAACGTCTGGTAAAAATCGATGGTCAATCTCTCACGATCGATGATCTGGATGTCATCGCTCGTGGCGATGCGACCTTTCGATTTCCCAGGGAAGCTCGCTCCAGAGTTGTGGACTCTGCGAAGCTTGTGGCCTCGACCGCCAAAGCCGATGAACCCTGCTACGGTATCAATACTGGTTTCGGTCGATTTTGTAACGTACGGATTTCTCCCTCTGACGTTCGTCGTTTGCAATTGAACTTGATCCGCAGTCATGCTGCAGGTGTTGGCGAACCACTTGGACCTGAAGAGGTCCGACTTGCCATTGCACTGCGAGCCAATGCACTGGCTGGTGGCCATGGTGGCGTGCGGCCGCAGGTAATCGATCTGCTCATCTCGATGCTAGAAAACGATGTCCTACCACGAATTCCGCGGCTTGGTTCAGTGGGGGCTAGTGGAGATCTGGCGCCACTGGCCCATCTTGCGCAAGTGTTGATCGGGGAGGGACAGGCACTCGTCGATGGGAAGTGGGTGTCGGGCAAGACTGCTTTGAAGAGGAAAGGTCTGAAACCGATCCAGCTGGAGGCGAAGGAGGGGCTTTCTCTCATCAATGGTGTGCAGATCTCGCTGGCGATGCTGGCACGGGCACTTCTGCTGTCCAGATCGATCGTGAATGCAGCGGACGTTACAGCAGCGCTGAGCATCGAGGGTTTACTCGGATCGATGCAGCCTTTTGATCCGCGTATTCAAGAAGTCCGTCCTCATCCGGGACAGTCCCTGGTGGCCAGTCATCTGAGATCTTTGTTGGCGGGAAGCAAGATCGTCGCATCCCATCTTGAATGCGACCGGGTTCAGGATCCCTACTCGCTTCGGTGTACCCCCCAGGTCCAGGGAGCGGTCAGGGATGCTCTCGATTGGATCCGGCAGGTCGTTGAGCGAGAGGCAAACTCCTCCACCGATAATCCTCTGGTTTTCTCCGAGCAAGGGGATGTGATNTCGGGAGGGAATTTCCACGGAGCGCCGGTGGCTTATGCTGCGGATTTGTTGTGCATAGTGGTCACAGATTTGGCATCGATGTCAGAACGGCGCCTCGAGAAGGTATTGAACCCCGATACGAATCAGGGTTTGCCAGCATTCCTCGCTGTTCAAGAGGGCCTCGAGTCTGGCTGGATGATGGCACAGGTGACGGCCGCTGCGATCGTTTCGCGGATGAAAGTGCTTTCCCATCCTGCCTCTGTTGATTCCATCGTTACTTCGGCCGGATCAGAGGATCACGTCAGCATGTCCACCCATGCCTCGGAGAAATCTTGCGACTGTGCTTCGCTAGCAGCCCAGGTTGTGGCCATCGAGATGCTAGTGGGGCTAGATGCGCTAGAATTGCGTAGACCGCTTCGCAGTGGCCGTCGTCTGGAAAAAAGGATTCAATCCATCCGAGCTGTGATTCCGAAGCGCAAGGGAGATCGTTTCCTCTCTCCCGAACTGGAGCAAGCCGCTGCGTTGATTCGCGACGGCAATACAGTTGTGCCCTAGTCTTCCGGTAGCGTTCCTTCAAATACCATCAGTCGCTCGTGGTGAACACCGTTACGGACTGTGTATGAGCCCGGTACCTTTGCCATCTCGAGCATGAAAGGCTGATCGTCGAAGTAGTAATCGCGGAAGGGGTAGTCTTTTTCCGCCAGAATTCGGACCGTCATCCGACACTCTTCCATCAATTGGATGGTTCGAGGTGAATCCGCCATCGTGGAGTGAATGAAAATGATCCGACCACCGGGACGTACCAGCTTATGGGCTTCGAGAATGAGTGTGTCGATGAAGTAGCGACGATAATCTTTCCCGGCAACACAATAAGGCGGATTGGCGATGAGGGTATCGTAGCCACTGACATCGACCTGGACCCAGTCGGCAACGAGGAAGCGAGTCTTGGTATTGATTCCGTGTTTGTCGAGATTATGTTTTGCATGGGAGAGGATCTCCTCATCGATGTCGGTCAGCAACATCTCTCGGGCGCCCCTCAAACCGAGCACTACGGCATGGACTCCGCAGCCGGTTCCCAGTTCCAAGATGCTCTCACTGCTGAAATCCATCGACTCCAACAACTCGCCCAGGAGGATTCCGTTTGGAGTCGGGTTCCAGACTCCTTCTGGAACATCGAGCTCGATTTCCAGTTTGCCGAAAGTGCAGCGCAGGGTGCTGGCGGCTACGTTTTTTTCCGGTAAAGGTAAGCCCACGGTGTTAAGCTCCGATTCCATGCGTGGAAAGGGGATGGTTTACTCCCCGAGTGAGTCAGACTAACGGAGCAGAGCAGGACCATCCATCTGTCCTCTCGCCATTGGTCATGGGNGGACCGCANAGTCTCCCGTTGAGATCAGGAAGGAACAGCAGCAATGACCGCCGAGGGGCATCGCTGGGAACGACACCGCACACTCGCAGACGGGGTGCTCGCCCTCGATGCAGAGGATTTGCGTCAACTCTTGCCCGTTTCCAAGGATCGGATTCTGATCGATCGGGTTCTTTCTCTACAGCCTGGCGATATGGCGATAGCCCAGAAAGCTGTTTCTGGCGGAGATGTGCCCCGGGTCGGGGAGAAATCCAGTTTCGTATTTCCTTCGACCACCGCCATGTCGGCACTGGAACAACTGGCATTGGTGGTGATTCTGTCGGCGGTGGAGCCCCCCTCAACGATTCCGAAAGTTTGGACGGCTGGTGCCGGGCTCAAGATCCCTCGTATCGTCGAGATTGAGACGCTTGAGGTCGATTCCGAGATGGTAGTGCCGGGGATCCTGCACTTGCGCGCTCATCTAGCTCGAGAACTTGAAGATGGGAACAGTCTGTTCGAAGGAGGGGTGAGCGTCGGTGGGGTGGATTTCATCCGGTCTCGCTGGGTGATGGGACAGGTACCGGAAAAATGAGAAGAGACGAATCCTGACTCCCGTCGGATCGGCGGGGGGGCGCGTGTCAGGTTCCGGCTCTTCTTTTCGGTTCTTATTTTTGTCGAAGCGTTTTTTACTCGTCTAAAAATCCTTCTAAATTTCGTGACCGTACCGGGTGGCGAAGTTTCTTCAGGGCGCGGATCTCGATTTGTCGTATACGCTCCCGAGTTACTTTGAACTTCTTACCTAGCTCTTCCAGGGTGTAGGTATCGTCACGACCGATGCCAAATCGCATCTTGATCACCTCACGCTCACGCAGACTCAGCGTTTCAAGGACATGTCCCATGCGACCTTTCAGTGCTTCTGCTGAGATCGATTCTGAAGGTGCAGTGAATCGGTGGTCTTCGATGAAGTCTCCGAAGGTCGAGTCGTCTTCGGGTCCGACCGGAGTGGAGAGGGACACCGGAGATCGACTCAGTCGAATCATGGCTTCTAGTTCCTCTTCGGGGACCTCGAGTTCNTTGGCGATTTCNTGCAGATCGGGGCGTCGACCTGTCTTCTGCAAGTATTCACGACTGACACCACCGAGTTTACTCATCGTTTCGGACATGTAGACCGGCAGGCGGACCATGCGAGATTTTTCGGCGATGGCTCGACTGATGGCCTGTCGGATCCACCAGGTTGCATACGTCGAGAACTTGTATCCCTTACGGTATTCATACTTCTCACACGCACGCATCAAGCCGGTATTACCCTCCTGAATCAGATCGAGAAAGGTGAGCCCTCGCCCTCTGTATTTCTTGGCAACGCTGACGACCAATCGAAGGTTACCGGATGAGAGGCTTCCCTTGGCACTTTCGTAACGCTTGAACTGGCGGGNGATTTCGCGTCCCCGCTCGATGAAAGAGGGGTAAGGCTCAAGGATGGCTTCGTTGATCTCGTCGAACTCGCTAGCGATAGCTCTCTTGTTACGGATTCGTAGACCGACAATCACTTTCTCAAGTTTCAGTCCCAAACCAGAGATCTTTTCTTGCCAGCGACTCACGTATTTCATTTTCACCTGGTAAGACTCGAGCATTCTTGCCAGGCGCAGAATGCGGTTGTGAAGTCTCTTCTCTGTCTTTGGCCGCTCCTTTGTGTCGGACAAAGGAAGGTCTTCCAGGTCGAGCGATTCGAGGGTGCTGACCTCGAAGAGGGTGCGCATCTTCGGAAGTTCTTTTCGCAAACGGTCGAAGAAGGCGTGTCGATCTCCCTTTCGCGATAGAGTGAGATCGAGACTCTTTTCGACCAAGCGGGTCTGGTTCGAGATTTGCTCCAGCAGCTGGAGCGCTTCATCCTGACCGAGGGCGGTCTGGTAAATGTGGCGGCCCAGTTCGTTCTGGCTCTTTTCGATCTCCTTGGCGTACAGGATCTCCTCGTCACGAGTCAGAAGTGGAATNGCAGCCATCTGNGAAAAGTACATTCTGATCGGGTCATCCAGTGCCTTGACTGCCATATCTTCGGCTTCCGACTTCAGATCAGCCTCGATTTCCTTTTCGGCTTCTTTCGCTTCTGCCTCGTTGAACTCGGCAGAGTCGAGGTCGGCAGGAACTTCGGCTTGTTTGCTGATCCCGGAGATTTCACAGCCTATTTTTTGCAACAGGTCACGGACCTTGGTCAGTTTCGCTTTATGACTTCNTAATTCGGGGAGGATTTTGATGATCTCTGTAAAAGNGACCGATTTCTGGCCGGAGATCTTCTTGAGTAGTTTTTCCAANCGNTCCTGGAACGGCTTCACGATGCGCCTCCTGATCCGTCACCCAGGTGGGTAGGTTCTGATTCTGAATTGAGGAGACAGTGGCAAGGATTGGGCCCAGTGAGCTGTCAAGCAGAAGACAGGTGAGAGGCCATCGGCCGTGGATGAGGCACTCGAGAGTTCAAACTCGGACACATGTGTCCAGGAATGGAACAGGTTTGAATCTGCTGTTGTGGTTCAGTCTTTGGATAGACCGTATCTGCGCATCTTTGCGTAGAGAGTCGTCTTCGGGATACCGAGCCACTGGCAAACCTGGCCCCTGTGACCATCGAAACGCTGGAGAGCTTGCTCGATCCATTCTGCTTCCAGTTGCTCGATGGCGTCCTTGAGCGAGCCTGCTTTTTTGACCCTATCGAGTCCGGTCTGGCCCGAGTTTGCCTTTTCCTGCCTTGTCGCTCTCAACGATAGATGGGCGGGGTCAAGATCTTCATCCGCCAGGGCATGGACGCGGCGAATCTCGTTCTGGAGTTCCCGGATGTTGCCGGGCCACTCGTGACCATTCAGCGCACCGATGAGCTCGGTGTTGAGTTGCAGCGAAGTTCCCGATTCCGAATTGATCTGGTTCAGAAAGTGCTGGGCCAACAATTCCACGTCCTGACCTCGATCACGCAGAGGAGGTAGGTGAACATTGATCACATTCAGACGGTAGAAGAGATCCTCGCGGAAGCGTTGATTGCGCACTTCGCTGGCCAGATCTCTGTTGGTTGCCGACACGATCCTGACATCGATTTTGATCGACTCCTGGCCGCCGACGCGCCTGAGTACCTTCTCTTGAATGACTCGAAGCAGCTTCTTCTGGAGACCCGGGGAAGTGTCGCCGATCTCGTCGAGGAATATGGTGCCACCGTGGGCCTGTTCAAACAGACCTGGGCGATCCGAGGTGGCCCCGGTGTAGGCGCCTTTCATGCAGCCGAATAGTTCTGTCTCCAGCAGGTTTTCGGAGATGGCACCGCAATTCTCGCTGATAAAGGGACCGGAAGATCTCTGACTCTTGTCATGAATCGAGCGAGCAGCGAGTTCCTTACCGGTCCCGCTTTCACCGGTGATGAGGATCGGTGCATTGCTGACAGCAACACGATCGATGAGGTTCTTCATCGCGATCAGATCGGGATGTTTACCGATGATTTCGACGGAGCTGTCCCCGGTACCATTCGCCCTGGAGCGGGTGACGGTACTGCCGGTAGAGGACTTATGAGTCGCCTGTGGTATTTCCTGNAACTGTTCTTGCTGGAACCGAGCGATTGCGTACTGGATCGCCAGCAGTGCGATCGCCAGCATCGAATCTTCAGCTAGACCCTGGTGGAGCGCCTGAAAACGGTGGTCGATATAGAGGAAGTGGTCCGCTCCGAGGAACACAATATGGACCGATTGGGTTCGAGGCAGATGCTCTCGGTCCCAGCGGTCTCGATCAGGCAGGCTGGCCACATCGGAGCAACTCCAGGATTCTCTTTGTTGTCGGGCACGATCCAGTAGCGGCCAGAGGATCTTGTCGAGCGGTTGGCGCAAATCCTCCCGATCCAGGTTACGAGCCAAGACGCACTTCCAGCTGTCGTCTTGCTGTTGTTGCAGCAGGAAAGCTCGCTCGGCACCGGTGGTTTCCACAACCAGGTCCAGGAAGGTCTGAATTGCCTCTACGGCACTGATTTCAGACAAGACGCGAGGGATATTGTCGAGCGAAGATGCTCCCCTGGGCGTGAGGATTTGCCGTAGAGCGGCAGGATGCTGGGCTTCCCGGGCGGACTCCATCGCTCGACCTCCCTCTCGCCAGCACCGATCTGCTGGAAATCGGCAATCCAGGGGCGAGAATCTACTGCTACGGGACGTCGGGACCGTTCCCACGCCGGGCTGGGGTTCAGGAATCAACAATGATTCCTGAACATCCCCCCAGGATCTAACCTGAGAGAGATCCTGCCGCGAAGAAGCATACCATCCGGGGGGAAATGACCCCCGAGGGAAGGAATGGAACGATGGAGCGTACGCTCATCCTCCTCAAGCCAGATGCCGTTCAGAGACGCCTGGTGGGGCCCATCATCGANAGATTTGAACGTAAGGGGCTCAAAGTGATCGGCATGAGATTGATGCAGATCAGTGACGAACTGGCTGCCACCCATTACGAGGCACATCAGGGCAAGCCTTTCTATGATGGTCTGGTTCAGTTCATGACATCAGGACCGGTAGTGGCCTTGGCGTTGGAGGGCAACAAGGCGATCGCCGTCTGTCGAAAGCTGATGGGAGCCACCTTCGGATGCGATGCCGAGGCGGGAACGATACGGGGAGATTTCGGAATCTCCAACGGATTCAATCTGGTTCATGGTTCCGACAGTCCAGAGGCGGCA
Organism: Planctomycetota bacterium; assembly: GCA_002711105.1. Lineage (GTDB taxonomy): Bacteria > Planctomycetota > UBA8108 > UBA1146 > UBA1146 > UBA1146. The sequence goes on along the minus strand of PAIH01000029.1, from coordinate 57,888 downwards.
CAGCGGGAACTGGAACTCTTTTTCGATTCGGGCGATCTCCATCGCTATGATCTCGTAGATGACCACTGGAATGCGGCGGAGTGAAGAAGTGCGCTGACGACCAGTGGGACCTCTCGTTGCCGTGGGATGAAACGGCATCGTGAATTTCCCTGCTGCCAGAGGCCTGCGAAAAGAAGAAATTGCGCGGCTTGTCGTTGAGCTCGAAGAACTTATCAGCGGTCAGCGTGTCGGAAAAATCTTCGATGGCCCTGGTGGCAATCTCCGTATCGTCATCGGATCTGGTTCTCGCCGGCATCATCTCCTTGTTTCTTTGCATCCTGGAACCTCCCGGATGATGCTGTGGGAGACTCCTCCAGCGGCCCCTCCCAGACCCAGTGATCTGGTCGAAAAAATGCGCGATCTCATTTCCGGTGCCCGGATCGACAAGGTGGATCAGCCGGGTAAAGACCGGGTGATGAGATTGACCCTGTATCCACGAGGATCTCAAAAAAGTCGTGAACTGATTGTGGAACTGTTCGGTCGTCAGGGCCGGCTATTGATCACCGAGGGGCGAAACAGGCGTATTCTACTGGTGACTGGTAGGGCAGGAGTGGCCAGGGGGGATCTCTATCTGCCGCCGCAGATTCCCAAGGCAGCACAGTCCGGCTCCGACGGGACCGGATCGGCGACGTTACCGTTCGATCCCATCCAGGTAATCCCTGTAGAAGATCGGGAGGGTGAGGCGCCGCTTCACCGCTGGTTGGCTCCCAGGTTGGAGAAGCAAGAGCAAGCTCGTTTACTGGTAGGGCTGTTACATGGTCATGAGCAGAAATTGCGTCGGATCCGCAAGACCTATGCTCGGCGACTCCAAAAGCTGGAGACTGATCTCGATGTTTCCCACAACTGGGAACAGTGGCAACGCAAGGGCGAACTGCTCAAGGGCAACCTGTCAGTGTTAAAACGCGGAATGGCATCGGTCGAGGTTCCGGATTGGTATCAGGAGGGAACTCCACTGGTAGAAATCGCGCTAGAAACGGATCGTACTCCTCAAGAGAACGTAGAGCGTTGTTTTCGCCGGGCACGCAAAGGCAAGCGTTCAATTGGAATCCTGACCCGCAGAAAGAGTGATACGGTCGACGTGTTAGAAACGATCGATCAGACCATCGCAGCTGTGCCCGAACTTGAAGACGTGTCATCCAGTTCTGATGAACGGGTACAGCAGTGGTGCCAGAAGGCACAAGAATTGACTCGACTTCATGGCAAGGTTCGGGGGGGTGTTGGTCTCAAGCAGGGCAGTGCAGCAAAAGGAAAGAAAGAAGCGGTTGCTCGATTTCGAACTTTCCGTAGTCGAGAAGGGCTTACGATCCTCGCCGGACGCAACGCACGAGAAAACGATGAGCTGAGTATTCGTACCGCCCGGGGTAACGACCTGTTCTTCCATGTTGCAGGAAGACCTGGTGCGCATGTGATTCTGCGGGTGGAACGGGGGAAGGTCGCAGCGCCCGAAAGTATCGATGACGCTGCATTTGTGGCAGCTCGTCTGTCCGGCTGGAGAGGGCCGGAAACTCTGATCGTGCACTGGACCGAGGCGAAAAATGTCCGGAAACCGAAAGGTTTACCGCCGGGCAAAGTACTCATTGACCGTCATAGGGAGCACCTGGTGATGACACGCGAAGATGGGATGAATGCTCTCTTACCCCCTGGAGAGAAGGACTCTTCCGACTGATGGTTGGCTACTTCTTGCCGATACCTCAGTGCCATGACACTTCCCTTCTCTCGCATTGGTATTAGACTGTGAGATCGATTTCTTCGACCGGATTCGTCCACAGTAGAGGAGTTTTGATGTTAGTCGTGAAGAGTCCACTGTCTTTCGGGATTCACAATTTCGTCGCTGCGTTGCTGCTGGCAAGCCTGTTCGGCTGTAGTACGACTCCGGTGGATCGCGATTCGGGCGAAATCGATGCGATTGAGGCTGCCCAACGGATTACCAAGAATCGAGAACGAGCGGCACGAATCGTCCGTGAGGTGATGGATACGGTCGATACCGAGGACTTCGAGAGTATTCAGGCCAGTATCAAGCAATACGAAGTCGCAGCTGACTTGCTCGATGAAGCGGTCAAATTGAGTTCTGATTCGCTCCAGCCTCGTCTTGAGAGATTTGAAATCCGCAAGCGGGTCGCCGATGGATATCAGTACATCTATGCAATGCTGGATCAGCAATGCGCTCCTCTGGAAGAGGAGGGACTGAAACCAGNTGAGGATCTGCTGCGCCGTCGAATCGAAGCGAGATTGCAGGCGAACCGCTGGCTTCGTCTTTCGCAGCGAGATATGGAGTTTCACCTGCGCAATACCACCATTGCCTATCAGCATCCCAGGCAATACTGGGAGCTTCAGCAGATCCATGTCGCTCTGGGAGATTACCGTGGTGCCCGGACCGCCTTGTTGATGATGTTGGACCAATACGGCCCCAAACTCTCTGCCAGGGATCGTAGAGCCGCAGAGTCCCGGATCCGCCTCTATGCCCAGAAGATGATTGACGTCGAGGGATAACGAATCAGCGATTGCTGAGCATGAGTACCCTCTGAGGGCGGTTCCTCTACAAGCCTTCCAGTTGGCGGTTTGCCGCCTTTTCATACCCGATGCTACTCTTCTTGGCCTCCTACTCGGGGGCCTTCGTAATCGGGCCGATCATTGAGATTGGTCAGCGGGCACGGAGTCGCAGGATACCGATGAGAAGTCAGCGACTACGTGCCGAGAAGGACGGATGGCCGGATGAGTCATAAATTTGATGTGCCGGACGCATTAAAAAAGCGGACCAGTACCGTGGCCATCGATGAACTCGCTCGCAGAGGGCACAGGACCGTCAACGTTCTCGATAAGGCCGCTGTACTCAGTCTCATTGACGAAGCAGTGCAAAATGTCGTTGCCGAACGTCTCGATGAGATCAACGCTGATGATCGTGACAGAATTCGCGTTGAAGCTCGTAGCGAGTTCACCCGCCTGGTGAAGGAACGCCATTCAAAGCAACAGGAAAAGCAAAAGAGCTATGAGCAGCGTATTGCCAAGCTTCGTGAACAGGCGGTCGATCTGGAGGACAGACTCCAGGAGGAACGTGATCGAAAAGGCACTCCCTCACAGCCCGTGAACACTGAAGAGCTTCGTTCCGTCGTCAAGGAAGCACTTGAGGACGCTCGCTCCGAGCCNGCCAGCGCCACCGGAGATCAGATCGACGGCATTAAAAAGAGCATCGATGCTCTCGCCAGCAAGGTTGCCCATGGACCAACAGGATCTCTAGGAAAATTACAAGATGTCCCGTCTGAAGAGTCGCTTGTCGCGATCTTTTCAAAGCCGTCGGGGGAAGAACTGGAAAATAACCTCGAGCAGATCGAGGTCAAGAACGCGAAAGCGGGAGGAATCGCTGCCAACCTGGCAAAATTGCGAGGCCTCCAGAAAGAAACGGAGTAACGGGGCATGGGAGATTACGCAGAACACGCCCGTGACAACTTCGCAAACAAGGGTCCTGCCACTAATGTTGGTAAGGGCAAGAAGAAAGAAGTTGTTTTTGGTATTGAAGAAGCCAACGCCTTGAATGCAGTCAATTACCCGGTGAAGGACGACCCACAAGTCCCTACCGTCGCTTCGGCAGTTACTGCTTCTGATAAGACAAATGCGGCAGTGACACAGGGTCGCGGATTGGATGTAGGTACGGCAAATCTCGTGTCTTCCTTCCAGGACAGCACGGGGAATGTGAACCTCAAGATCCAACGCAACGCCTTCATCGATATCGATTGCGATGATTACACCCGTAATATGCTGACCCGCCTCGGTGTTCAGTATGTCGTGGTCAACAATCGCATGGTGGTCGTCGGTGACCCTGCATTCGAACTCGCAAACATCTTCAATCGCAACACACGTCGTCCGATGAAGGACGGCATGATTAGCCCTGAAGAGACCGATGCTCTTCCCATCGAGAGAATGCTTCTGGAAACCCTACTCGGTAAACCGAAGCACCAGGGAGAGAACTGTTACTTCTCAGTGCCGGCAGAGCCGATCGATGCCGACATGAACGTCGTTTACCACCAGGGCGTCTTCGGCGGATTGCTGAAGGGTCTTGGATACGATCCGAAGCCGTTGGTCGAGGGACATGCGGTGGTCTTCTCCGAACTCGCCGAGGATGATTTCACCGGTATCGGTATCTCCTGTGGTGGCGGTATGTTCAACGTCTGTGTTTCCTACAAATCGATTCCAGCCCTTTCCTTCTCCACCACACGTGGCGGAGACTGGATCGATCGCAATGTTGCCCATGTACTTGGAATCAGCTCCTCACGCGCTTGTGGTCTCAAGGAGAAGGGTATCGATCTCGCCAATCCTCAGGGACGCGAAGAAGAAGCGGTTGAGATTTACTACCGCAACCTGATCTCCTACACCCTCAAGAACATCAAGGAACGATTCGAGTCCTCCTCCTCGATGCCTAGTTTCCCGGAGCCAGTGAGCCTGGTTTGTGCCGGTGGAACTAGCATGATCGGAGGCTTCACTGAGGTCTTCCAGCAGGAGTTCGAGAAGATCCAATTCCCTCTCGAGGTCAAAGAGATCCGTCTTGCCGAGGATCCGCTCTATAGCGTTTCCAAGGGATGTCTCGTTGCCGCTCTGTCAGAGAGTGTCTAGCGTTTCACTTCGACAAATTGGATCATGACGGGGCGTGGAACTACGGGTTCCACGCCCCTTCTTCATCGAGGAGAAATGTGATCACAGTCTTGTCGACAAGCCCACGCTGGTTTTCTAACGGTGGCTGGTTAGTGGCTCTTCTGGTGCTGTTGGCGATGCCGATGCCGATATCGGCTCAGCAGGGTCCCTTCGAGAAATACCGAAGGATCGAGAATGAAACCCACACCTGGGCGATATCACCCGGTCTGGGTGGACCTTCCCCTTCACTTCAGGTCCGGGTCTCGAAGGCTCTGCAGGAGTTGAGGATCTGGCTCGGATCTGAATCTACGAGAAAACCGTTACTGGTGCTCGTGGCGGGCCACCAGGGTCTTAATAGAGCGCTGGAGGAACTCGACGTATCTCCTGTTCCCCAATGGGTTCCAGCTGTTGCACTGTCGCAGAAGGGGATCGCCATCATCGACTTGCAGTACCTGATACGCCAGCCGGGAAAAGGTAGTGCCACGGTCGTACATGAGCTGGCGCATCTCGTTCTGGCGGAGGCTGGCGGAGTACTACCGCGCTGGGTTCACGAAGGGATCGCCCAGTCGGTGGCTCGACAATATCCTGATCCATCGACTCGCAGGGCGCTGATTTTGTTGGCTCGAAATCAATCGTTACTTTCCATCACCGATCTGGAGAAGTATCTGCCCCCTGACCATTACCGCGCATCGTTACTCTATGCCGAGGCGCTATTGTTCATAGACTGGACGCGACGTCGTTGGGGAGAAAACCTGCATGCCATGATCCTGGATAAGTGCCAGGCTGGGCTTTCCTGGGCGGAGGCGTTCGAGCAGGTTTCAGGGATCAGCATCGAGGAAGCGACCGAGCAATGGCAACAAGATCTTGCCGGTTCTGATGTAGTTCTCGGGCTGTTGCTCGATTTGTTGTTGTCCTGGCGAGGACTTGCGCTACTGGTGGTGATAGCAGCATTGGTTCAAAGATCTCGTCGACGAGCTCGTCTGCGCATGATGGAACANGAAGAAGAGGAACAGCAATGGAACTCTCCAGAGTCCCCTACATCCGATGGGCAAAATCGGACGGGCAGATCGGGAAACACAATCTGACGATGAGTGCAGTTCCTCCGGTCAGCTGGGAGGAGATTGATCTGGATCCTGCCACTCTCGATCTGTTCGAGTTCACCCCGTACGGTCCGACAGAGGTGATGGATTCTCTCGCTGCAGCTTGGGGGCTCGATCCGGAGGGGATCCTGCTCGCNTCCAGTGCTTCTCATGCGCACTTCTGCTTTGCTGCGGCACTGTCGGGGCCTGGAGGTACCGTGGTCCACGAGGTGCCTGGCTACCTCCCCATCGTCGATGCGCTGTCGGTGGTGGGGGCTAATACGATTCCCTTTGAACGTCGATTCGAGGACAACTATCGCATCGACCTCGAGCGGCTTGCAGCGACCATCCAGCAGCACGAGGCAAAGCTGCTACTGGTGACCAATCTGCACAATCCAAGTGGTGTGAAATTATCGAAAGAGGAGGAGGATGGGATTGTCTCGATCTGTGATCGATACGGTTGTCATGTGATTGTCGATGAAATGTACCGACCTTTTCTTGATCCAGATCCTGGCCCGCTCTCTCGCCGTCATCCATCGATTGTGAGCATCGGTGGTCTCAACAAGGTACATGGGGTTTCTCAAGTGCGGTTTGGTTGGGGGTTCGGTAGCCGTGAAGTAGTCGATCGTGCCCGTTGTGTTTTCGATTCCACGACTCTTCACAATTCCTGCCTTACCGATCAGGTAGCCCGGGCGGCGATGCAGAGATGGGAACCACTGCGCCAGCGGGGACGGAAGTTTGCCAGCGACGGCTGGGAGATTTTCTCCGCCTGGCTTGAAAATCACCCGATGTCTCTCGTTGCTCCTGCTGCAGGTCTGGTGTGTTTTCCAAAGGTCCCTCCGGGAGCAGGAGCCGATGGGGTTGAATTTCGTCAAAAGTGTCTGGAGCAAGGCGTAAACCTGACCCCGGGCCATTTCTTTGGAGCCCCCGATCACGTCCGGATCGGCTTTGGACTTCCCGTTGAGCAGCTCCGTCGGGCCCTCGATGCTCTGGGACGTGTTGTTGAGAGCTGAGTCAATTTAGGGGAGCGGTAATCTGGACCCGCAATAACTCCCTGATCGGAAACAGTTTCCTGGTCCCGTGACACGAGTGTCAGTTTGAGTGGATTTTATAACTCCTGGCATACCAACGTATTGTGGCAGATATCCCATTCTTCAGATGGTTGGCCCCAGGATTGCAAGGGTTCTCACGAGGTCCTTTTTCAAAGGGGCCTCACAACAGATTGCACTCCCCCCCTTTCCCGCGGAGTCCGTTGATTCTCAACGGACTCCCTATTTTTTTACCCTGGCCCGATCACACCCCCGGTCGATCATTACCGATCGATCCGCTACGATGACGGGCCGTCAGAGAGTGGGGAGGTCTCCAAAATGGATGCAATTCGACAGTGGGTTCATGCTGGCCTGGAGGCCATCGAGCGGGCTCGCTCGGGTCTGCATTCTGCGGTCGATGACCTGGTAGAGGATGGCACCATCACTCGCGAGCAGGCGCAGGCGGTTCTGCAGGCGTGGAAGCGTACTACCAATGAGGCCCAGGAGACTCCGCCCGACGATTCGAAACCAACCAGGAGTCTGTCTGACGATCTCTTGCAGCGCCTCCAGAAGGTGACACCGGTGAGCCGTGAAGATTATGACCGACTGGTGGCCCGTGTTACTGAATTGGAGAGGCGCTGTGGTTCCGGTTAGGAGATCCTGTTGGTGAAACCCCTGCGCACCCTTCGTAATTTGCCTCGTCTCAAGGACATCTCCTTGATCCTGGCGCGTCATGGTCTCGGTGATCTCGCTTCGCGATTGGGATCTGGTGTCCGAGTTCGTCTCTTTGGTGGCAGGGCACGGCACGAGAGTTCTTTTCCGCAGCGGCTTCGACTCGCTTTACAGGAGCTTGGACCCCTCTACATCAAATTGGGTCAGTTGATCGCCAGTCGTCCAGACATCTTCCCTCCCCATCTGGTGAGTGAGATGGAGCGATTACGAGACGACGTCGATCCGATCCCATTTGAACAAATCAAGCAAGTGGTGGAGAGTTCCCTCGGCAGGGAAATCTCCGACTGCTTTCGCCAGATCGAAGAACAACCGATTGCCAGCGCCTCGATCGCTCAAGTTTATCGCGGCATGACTCTGGATGGTCATCGAGTGGCGATCAAGGTCCGTAAACCAGGGATCGACAAGTTGATCCATCGAGATCTTGGCTTACTCGACCAATTTGCCGAAGCGTTGGCTCGACAGCCGGAATCTGGCGGCTTTGATCCCCACGGCTTGGTGCGTGAATTGCGACATGCTCTCGATAACGAGATCAATTTCAACTTCGAGCGAAACGCCATCGACAGGATTCGCACGGCCTTTGCCGGTAACGATGAAATGTGCCTTCCTGGTACTTACGGAGCGGTTTCGAGTCGTGAGGTTCTGGTCATGGACTGGATCGATGGCATTCCTCTCGGGCGCGCCGATCTCGACGGAGAGCAGCGAAGAAGAGTGGTGAGAATATGTGCCCGGTCTCTCTTCACCATGATTTTTCGACATGGTCAGTTTCACGGTGATCCACATCCTTCCAATATCATACTTCAGCCCGATGGTCGTCTTTGCTGGATCGACTTTGGCCTCACCGGTCTCCTTACCAAGGAACTTCGCTGGCGTCTTTCCAAGATGTTGAAAGCTCTGGTCGAAAGAGACTACGAAGAACTGGCGCAGCAGGTTCTTCATGTTGGATACTGTCATGGGGATGCGGATACTTTTGCCCTGACGCAATCGATCGCCAACCGGCTGGATCCATATGTTGGTTTGAGACTTTCCGAGGTAGACCTTCCCGCCCTTCTCAAAAGCATCATCGATATCTCGACCGAGCACAGGATCGAGATTGCATCAGGATTTGTTCGGATGACTCGTTCGCTGGTTCTTCTGGAGGGGCTGACGGAGAAACTGGATCCGGGATTCGACACGGCTAGCGAACTGGAACCTCTGCTGATCGAGTTGATGCACGAGCAGGGAAGTGCCGAGGGTATCCTCCGGCGGGCCGCCGATCAGACCCTCGATGGCATTGAGACTCTCGGTGAGTTGCCGGACTTGNTCTCTGANGCCCTTCGCAGGGCCACTCGTGGACGGATTCGTGTTGAATCAGAGATCGTCGGTCTGGATCGACTTTCCAGGAGGATCGAAGGATCGAGTCGCCGCATCGTGGAGGGGATTCTCGCCGCGTCGGTGTTGATCTGTGCCGTGATTTTGTTCATTTCCGATNTGCCCTGGTTGGCCTTATTGTGCTCATTNATGGTCTTGTTTCTGCTGAGCAGGCTGGTGCTGGGCTATATCTCACCGTGGCAGTCTCGCTGATCCTGGCAGGTCATGTTGACCCGCAAGTGAACGGTTCCTACCATCCAGATCGAACATATCCGGAGTGATCCGGGCAGGAGGGAATCTTGAAGCCGACATATCCAATGCAGATCGAGCCGATCGCGCCTGATATTCCCAAGGCGCGCAAGGTCTACTTCGAGGTCTTCGGCTGCCAGATGAACAAGCTGGATGCAGAGTTGATGCTCGAGGGGCTACTGCACAAAGGATATCACCTGGTTCATGATCCCGCTGAAGCGGGTGTGATTCTCTACAACACCTGTTCGGTCCGGGAGCGAGCCGAAGAGCGTGCTCTGATGAGAATGACCAGTTTCAAGAGAAGGAAGAAAGAAGAACCGGACCTGATTCTTGGTCTCACCGGTTGTGTGGCACAGCACAAGCAAGACGAACTGACCGAGCGGGCACCGTGGATTGATCTCATCATCGGAACTCGCGAGTTTGATCGATTGCCTGAGTTGATCGATGAAGCCAGAGGATCCAAGGATTCTCTGCTGGCTACCGAGATGGATTCTCCACTGGAGTTTGTCCGTCAGCGCAACCTCGGACCCAATCGCTGGCATGCCTATGTGTCNGTGATGCGCGGTTGTGACATGGTGTGCACCTACTGCATCGTTCCCACGACTCGCGGAAAAGAAGTTTCAAGAGCTCCGGAAGTGATTCTGGACGAAGTTCGTCGTCTCGCCGATACCGGCGTACGAGAAATTACCTTCCTCGGCCAGACGGTCAACTCCTATGGCAAGCGACTGGGAGCAGGTGTCGGACTCGATACACTTCTTCACGGAGTCGAGGAGATCGAGGGAATCGAGCGCTGTCATTTCATCACTTCTCATCCACGTTTTCTCCGTCCCAAGTTGATCCAGGCGATGGCGGAGTGTCGCAAGGTGATGGACTATCTGCATCTGCCCGTGCAATCGGGTAGCGATAAAGTTCTCGCCAGGATGAAGAGGACCTACGACAGGTCCTTTTATCTGCACGTGGTCGATCGACTCAAGCAGCAGATCCCGGACGTCACCTTGGCGACAGATTTCATCGTTGGTTTCCCGGGCGAGACCGACGCTCAATTCGAGGAGAGCCTGTCTCTCGTCGAAGAGGTCGGATTTGACCACGGTTATGTGTTCCAGTATTCCCCACGTCCGGGGACCTCGAGTGCCGATCGGATGCTCGATGACATTCCTCTCGAACTGAAGAAGGAACGCAATCATCGCTTGCTCGATGCATTAGCAAAGCAAGGAGCAATTCGTAACCAGAGGTTCATCGGTCGTAAGGTCGAGGTACTCGCCGAGGGTCCGTCCAAGTCCGATCCAGATCGGTGGGCCGGCCGTGCTCGCGATCACAGGACTGTCATCTGGGATGCCCAGGAAGATGAAATTGCTGGCTCTTTTGTCGTGGTCGATATCGATCATGCTTCGGCTGCGACCCTCTACGGCAATAGGGTTGCGGGACCTCAATCGAGTCCCATCTTGCCCTACAGTCACTGATGTCACAGGAATTCCCTGACCCACTGGCGATGGCCCGAGCGCTGGAAGTGGCGCGCAACGGTCTGGGCCGAGTGTCTCCCAATCCACCGGTGGGTGCGGTGCTGGTTGCTGCAGAGGATTCTCAGCAAAGGGCCGAAGGTTGGCACCAGGTCCACGGCGGTCCGCATGCCGAGGTGAATTGTCTCGAAGCCGCCAAGCAAGCGGGAATCGATGCCAAGGGTGCCGATCTTTACGTCACTCTCGAACCGTGTGCCCATCACGGCAAGACACCTCCCTGTGTCGATTCGATCATCGGCGCACAGATCGCCAGGGTGATCGTCTCTACCGATGATCCGAATCCGGTCACTTCGGGCCAGAGCTACCCGCGACTGGCTGCTGCCGGGATCGAGGTGGTGAGAGGTTTTCTGGCCGAGGATGGAAANTGGCTCATCGCGCCGTATCTGTGTCACATTCGCAACGGGCGTCCGCTGGTGACTGCGAAATGGGCGATGACAGCCGATGGCAGAATCGCCTGCAGCGGAGGAGACTCGCGCTGGATCACGGCGGAAGAAACCAGAGTGGCGACCCGTAGAGCCCGTAGTGAAGTCGATGCGATTCTGGTCGGTGTCGGCACCATCGCCGCAGATGATCCCCAATTGACTTCTCGGACCGAGGACAGACCTGAGCCTGTTCGGGTGGTCATCGATCCGGGTTGTCGGACTCCCGTCGATGCACGGTTGTTCGAGAGCGAGACTGCGTTGCTCATCTACTGCAGCGAGGGCGCAGCAACTAGCGATTCGGCGCAGGCGTTACGTCGCTGTGGAGCCGAGGTGGTGCCACTCCCGGCTACCGAGGGCGAGATCTTGATCGTCGATCTGTTGCACGATCTGGCGGCACGGGGGGTTCAGAATCTATTGGTCGAGGGGGGCGCGGATACGCACGGTCGCTTCCTCGATGCCGATCTGGTTGACCGTGTTCAGATCTTGATTGCACCCAAACTGGTGGGGGGGCGGTCGGCCCCGGGACCGGTTGGGGGAGAGGGCATTTCCCGGATGGAATTGGCCCGTGATATTCGCCGGTGTCATCGGCGAGAACTGGGATCTGACACGGTTCTGGAGGGGGCCATCTCTGCTGCTGGCAGCGGCGACGAGGTCGCCACGGAGACACCATCTGAGAGAGGATGATATGCTTCTGGGGTCCGGTCTGTCCGGATTCCAGTTTGCCAGTCCTCGCTTTCCGGCTTGGCCGGGGAGTAGTGCCGATGGGGTGAATCCGTGCGCAACTGGATGTTGGTGCTCTTTGTCTCTGTGNTGCTACTAGGTGTCGGGGTGCCCCCGTACCAGGNAGTTCGAGTTGTTGCNCAGGAACCGGCTTCCGGAGACCTCCCCGTGATCGACAAAGAGATGCTGCACCGGATCGAAAATATCCGTCGCGCCTGGACCGAATGTCGCTGGGAAGATGCATTTCTCGAACTTCTGTTACTTTCCGGTCCGGTTCGGGAACTGGCGAATCCGGACCATCAATTCAGCCCCCGAATTTCCTTCAGCGAACAGGCCCGCGATCGTTGCTGGCGCCATNTCCGTGATCGGTTGGCCGTTCTTGACCGNCCAGGTGGAGCGTNGCAGATGGCGGCAATCTACCCGCGCTTGCAGAGGATCCCCATCGTATGTACGGCGGTCGGNCTCGATCCTCCCCATAACGTCCGGCAGATTCTGGAACGTTGGCGGCGCAATATCGAGCGCAGGGCTGATTGCGATGATGCCTTTTATCGAGCTGAGCAACTGTTGCTGGCAGGGGAGGAAGTGTCCGCTGTTGCACTGCTCGATCCGTTAGTTTTGAAGTACCCGAGTGATCATATTCTCGCCGACGATGTAGCTTCCCTCAGAGAACGATTGATTGATCGGACCCATTCTGAGCTGCAGCAGGCTTGCGATCGCGAAGATCCTTCGTCGGTATTGCAACTGGCGCGACGATTGGAAGCGATTTGCCCTGAAGATCCGCAAGTGGAACCGATGAGGCAGTGGGCGCGGGAGTATCTAAACGACAGTGCCTCGCAGATGCTCGATTCAAAGCAAGCTGGCAGTGCCTTGTTACAACTGGCTCTACTTCTCGAGGAAGGGGAGCCGGTGGCAGAAAAACTCAAGAAACTGCGCGACCGAGTTGGAAGACCTATGCGTCCTCGTATCGTTCGTGACCATCTTCTGATCAGAACCGAGCCGAGCCATGTGCCACTGTTGATCCCCGGGATTCCCATCATCACGAGCGAGAAGAAGCTGGAAGTCCGGTCTCCGTCGGTTTATTTCGGCGAGGTGGGGCGACGGTGGACCCGATCACCGGCGCACATTGCCGATGTCAAACGGTGGAAGCTGTTGATCGAGGAGATCCAGCAACTGGCCGTGTTGTGGCTCCATGCTCCTCCGCAGGAAGCGATCCTGATTTCTATGCGTCTTTCCTTCCACGGCTCCGAGGCGTTGCGGATTGCTCGCAGATTGTCGGAGAGCGCGGGTCGACGTTCACGGGGGGTGTGGCAAGAGTGGGCTCCGGTGTATTCCGGAGAGCGTTGGCGAGTGACTGGTTCCCTTCCGGTATGGTTGATCGACGAGAAGGGCCGGGAGCTGGGTCAGTCCATCGAAATCCATATCGATCTCAGTCCGTCTGATCCGGGTCGCGATGGTCTTCCCGTCAACCAGGCGGAGATTGAGGGGGCTGCGCAGTCGATTCTGGGTTCCTTTGATCGAGAACTGGAAAAGCTGGCGACTCAGCTGGCCCGCAGGAGACTCCATGCGACCCTACAGGAGGCCCGCAGAGTGGCCGACAGCGGTGATCTGTTGGCGGCACAGGAGTTGTTGATACCGGCCCTGATCGGCTCCCAGGAGCATGATCAGGATCTCCAGCAGCAAGCCACCGTCGAACTGGTGCGATGGAGCCAGCTGGGAGTCAGGGCGGTCAGGGTAGCGACCGGAAGATCTGTATCTCCGTGACTCGCCTCGATTGAAGAGTCGCAGTTCCGGGTCTATCCTCGCCCGGCGGGAACCTCGCTCCGAAGGTCAGGATGTGAGGGTGCTCCCCGAGGAGTTCCGATGCTCGACTTCAAGTTCATCCGGGCCGAACTGGATCAGGTTCGCAAGGGTGCCTCCGACAAGGGTGTAGAGATCGATCTTGATCGCCTCATCGCGCTCGATGATCAGAGGAAAGCTCTTCTCACCGAGCAAGAGCAGCTGAGACATGAGCAGAAGAACGCGGGCAAGGAAATCGCTACCCTCGATGGCGATGCCAAGCAACAAGCGATCGCGCATATGGGCGAGGTGTCTGAACAAATCAAATCGCTCACAGAGGAGTTGAGAACCGTGGTGACGGAACTCGACTCCATCCATGCCTGTGTCCCGATGCCGGCAGCAAGCGAAGTTCCGGTCGGTCCTGACGAAAGCGGCAATGTCGAGTTGAGAGTTGTCGGGACGGCTCCGGAGTTCGATTTCGAACCGAAGGACCATGTTGAGCTGGGGCAAGCCCTCGACATCGTGGATTTTCCCCGAGCTTCGAAACTGGCCGGCTCCCAGACATACATTCTGAAGGGGGCTGGAGCTCTGCTGGAACTGGCCGTGCTCCGATTCGCTCTCGATCACGTCGTCGAGCGAGGATTTATCCCGATGATTGTGCCGACGATGGTGAAGTACGAGCCCCTCTTCGGTACGGCGTATTTTCCTGGCGGTGAGGAGCAAACCTATGAGATTCCGAGAGATGATCTGTACCTGACAGGAACCAGCGAGGTTCCCGTCACCGCTTTTCATTCCGGTGAGATGCTCGAAGAAGATCAACTGCCATTGCGGTACTGTGGTTGGTCCACTTGTTACCGCAGGGAAGCGGGTGCGGCGGGAAAAGATACCCGTGGTCTTTACAGGATCCACCAGTTCAACAAGGTAGAGCAGGTCATCATCGGCAGATCCGATGTAGAGGAATCGATCCAGCATCACGAATTCATCCGCGACAATGCCGAAGAGATTCTCCAGGCGATGGAGATCCCATACCGAGTCGTGGATGTATGTACCGGAGATCTGGGAATGGGCCAGGTGAGAAAGTTCGACATCGAGGCTTGGATGCCTTCGCGGGGCTGGGGGGAAACTCATTCAGCCTCTCGCTTTTATGACTACCAGGCTCGTCGGATGGACCTGAGATACAGGGGAAACGATGGTAAGGTGCATTTTTGCCATACGCTCAACAACACCGCGATTGCGACACCGCGGGTTTTGATCGCTATTCTGGAGAATCACCAGAGATCCGATGGGACGGTTCGAATTCCCGACGTATTGGTTCCTTANATGGGTGGAAAAACAGAAATCACGTCAGCCAATGCTGCTGGCGCACGTTAAGACGGGAGCATCTGGATGCAGCACGTCTGTGTTGTCGGACTGAACTGGGGGGATGAAGGTAAAGGCAAGATCGTCGATGTCCTGGCGCGGGACGTCGACGCGGTCGTTCGTTTTCAAGGTGGTGCCAACGCAGGGCACACCGTCTACATAGAAGATGTTCGACACGTTTTGCACCATATTCCTACGGGTATCTTGCACGGTGGCATCCAGGCTGTGCTCGGTAACGGGATGGTGATCGAGCCGACCAAACTGATCGAAGAAGTGGAAACGTTGCCGGAAGATGCAATTTCCCGCATCTGGATTTCGGAGCGGGCCCATGTCGTCTTGCCCCACCATGGCGCCGTCGAGCGAATCAACGAACAACAGGCCAGTAAACCGATCGGTACGACCCTTCGAGGCATTGGTCCTGCTTACCAGGACAAGTTCGGGCGTCGCGGCATTCGCATGGGGGACATCGTCCAGCCGGGATTTGTCGACGATGTGCTGGAGGATCGTCTACGAGAGAGGTGTCGTGCTCTGGGGGTTCCCGAACAAAGCGCCGCGGAAGGGGTCCAGATCTGCAGGAGATTGCGGGAGCACCTGGGTTCTCAGGTAACCGATACCAGCCGCTTGCTTCGTCAGATGGATGCGAACGGTCAGAGGTTGCTGTTCGAGGGTGCACAGGGCTGCATGCTCGATATCGATTTCGGAACCTATCCGTTTGTGACCTCTTCCAGCCCGTCCTTTTTGGGATTGGGCACCGGTACTGGTTTCTCGCCTCGTAAAATCGATCACGTGGTGGGTGTGACCAAGGCTTACTGCACCCGTGTAGGGGAAGGACCATTCCCCTCTGAACTCGATGGCGAAGTTGCCGATGCACTGCGGGAAGCCGGGGGGGAGTTTGGAACCACGACCGGTCGACCGCGGCGAGTCGGCTGGCTAGATATCCCGGCGCTGCGTTTTGCTACCGAACTGAATGATCTCGATTCCTACGCGCTCACCAAGGCGGATGTTTTGACCGGCAGAGATACGATTCCGGTTGTCACTGGATATCGACGGAATGGAACGCTGCTGGAATCGCTCCCCTTCAGTGCGATGGAGTTGGATGGGCTTGAACCGGTGGTCGAGCAATGGCCCGGCTGGCAGACGGTCGACGAGGTTTCGATGCGCCCCTTCATCGAGCGTCTTGAATTGGCGACCGGAATTCCGGTTTCGATTCTGTCGACAGGCAAGCGCCGTTCTGAAGTTTGCATCTTTTCGCCCTTCCGGGCGGAGGGAGAACTCGCGTGAGTTCCATCGAGGAATCCGGATCTGGAGACTTCTCCGTGGCCGGAAGTTCGGCTTCTCAGGAGAGCGTTCCTCGCGATATCGTTCCTCAGCACGTCGGATTCATCATGGACGGCAACGGTCGCTGGGCTCAGGAGCGGCACCTACCGCGCACCGACGGTCACTCTCAGGGGGCAGCAGTCCTTCGGCAGACAATTCGTGACGCACGGGATCGGGGAATCTCCGAGGTAACTTGTTACGCTCTTTCCACCGAGAACTTCCATCGCCGACCCAGCGAAGAAATCGGCTTCTTGATGGAGCTGCTGATCGAACATCTTCGTCAGCAGCGTGAAGAACTGGAACAGATGCAGATCCAGTTCAGGGCCATCGGAAGGCTTGAGGCTCTGCCGCAGGAAACCCAGGATACTTTGGCCGAGGCGGTCAGAGAGACGGCAGACAACGATGGAATCGTGTTACGACTGGCGATCAATTATGGCGGTCGAGCAGAGATTGCCGATGCCTTCGAGTCGTTTCGNAGTAGCGGAAGTGACAGGGGTGAGTGTCCTGCTGGAGATCGAGAGCGATGCGTCATCGATCATCTGTACGAATCCGAGATGCCCGATCTGGATCTGCTGATCCGAACTGGAGGCGAAATTCGGATTTCCAATTTCTTGCTCTGGCACTGTTCCTACGCGGAGCTCTATTTCACGCCAGTTCTTTGGCCTGACTTTTGTACAGAGCATTTTGATGAAGCACTTTTGGAATATGCCCGTCGGGTGCGTCGATTCGGTTCGATTCCCACCGCTACCGGGGGGGGAGATGCATGAAGGGCTTGCGAGATCGAATCCGATGGGGCGGGCCGATCTTGCTGATCTCTATCACGTTGTTGGTAGCGGATCTTCAGCAGTGGACGGGTGGCTATGGTCTGCTGGTCCTGACCTTGTTTTTTGGACTGGGAGCTTGTTTCGAGGCGCTTTCCCTTCGAGATGAGTCAGCGGCGAAGAAGTGGATCGGGCTCGTTTCTTTCCTGCTGTTTTTCTGGGGTGGGTGGTTATTCATCGCGGAGATCGGGGCTCTCCTGAAGACCGCAGTACTGTTACTGGGAGTGCCCCTGTTTCTGGGATCACTGGTCACCGAGTTGGTGGCGTCGAAACGACGCTCTTTCGTGATCACAGTGGCGACTGCCCTGACGATGAGCCTGTGGTTGGCGGTACCAACACTGGCGGTCTCACTTCTGGCCAGGACTGACCCACTCGGTGTTCATGCGGTTCTCCTTTCTGTCCTGATGGTCAAGGGGGCGGATACCGGATCTTATTTTGTCGGTCGTAACTTCGGTCGGCATGCACTGCATCCTGTGAGTCCGAAGAAGACGCGGGAGGGGCTGGCCGGAGGAGTCATGACCGCCGCAGCGGTGGGCCTCGTGTATGCATGGTGTCTCGGCGATGAGACACTATCCGTGGGTCAGGGAGCATTCCTTGGGCTCCTGGCTGCACTGGTCGGACAACTTTCAGATTTGCAGGAATCGGCGCTGAAACGGGTGGCAGGTCGAAAAGATTCAGGCAATACGATTCCGGGTCTGGGAGGGTTCCTCGACATGCTCGATAGCATGCTCCTGACGATTCCGATGCTGTTGCTGGTTCGAATTATCTTGGTCAATTGATCGGAGCAGAAGAAATTGCAAGTATCGATTCAATTTCACAACGACGAAGAAGCGCAGGAGATTCTCGGCATCCGCGATANCCATTTGCGTAAGATNCGAGATGGTTTTTCCATCGAAGCTTCTGCGAGGGGACGTGTTCTGGATCTTCAGGGATCAGAGCAAGGAGTGAGTGCGGCTCAGCAGGCGGTGGAGCGGATGCTTACAGCGTATCGTATGCCCGGTTCCACCTCAGCAGAGGATGAACTCGAAGATGCTCTGGTTCGATTCCAGCCATCGGACGAATCTGGAGTCGACGCTCATAAGTCTGTAATTTCGCAAGATTTGTTCGAGGATGAGGGAACAAGTCACATCAAAGATATCAGCAAAATCGCTCGATCCGCGGGACAAGCCGAGTACCTCCAGGCGATGGCGGAAAACGACATCGTGATGGCTATCGGACCTGCCGGTACCGGCAAGACCTATNTGGCGGTTCGAACAGCGGTGGAAGCGCTGAAATCGGGACAGGTGCGAAAGTTGATCCTCAGTCGTCCAGCCGTGGAGGCGGGCGAGAAACTAGGATTTTTGCCAGGCGACTTTCAGCAGAAAGTGAATCCATACCTCCGACCGTTGTACGACGCTCTGCACGAAATGCTCGATTACGANCAGGTNCGCAGATACAGCGACCGAGAGATCATCGAGGTCGTGCCACTGGCGTACATGAGGGGCCGAACCCTCAATCAGGCTTTCATCATCCTCGACGAAGCCCAGAACACGACTCCGGNGCAGATGAAGATGTTCCTGACCCGAATGGGAGCCCGATCAAGGATCGTGGTGACCGGTGATCCGACTCAACTCGATCTTCCGAAGGGACAACCCTCCGGGCTGCTTCATGCCCGCAAAGTCCTGGGATCGGTCGAAGGGCTGAAATGGATCGAGCTAGGAACCTCCGATATCGTCAGAAATCGCCTGGTAACCGGTATTGTGAACGCCTACGAGCGTTATGAAGGCAGTTCTAGCTAAATTCTATAACTGTATTAACAATAACGAGATATGCATATATGGGCCGATGAAATGTGAAACTCTTTGGCGAGAACACCCGTCTTCCCTTGGACAGATCGATGGTTTCCTCGGAAAATGGCATCTTGTGGCGGTCCCGTCCGACCGCCAGGTGCTCGGTTACGATCCGAGCGAAAGGGGTACCATGGCGAAGGCGCGAGCGCGCTCAGGTGGCAAGACCTGGCAGCGACTCTCTTTCGGCAGACGACAGACTCGATCGAGCCAGATCGCCACCGATGAGGCCTCCTCACGGCGAGCCGGGCACTATCTGATTCTGTTGATCCAGGTACTCGCTGCCACCTTCCTGATTGGCTGGACGAGTTTCGAGACTCCTCTTCTCCTCGATGTTTCGCTCTGGGAGTGGGGGGAGCTATTCGCCAATGTCGTCCTCATCTTCGCCGGAGCCTTGTTGCTGGCGCGAGCTCAGCGACGTGATCGGGAACGACGGGACCTTCAGATCGGTCGCACCTTCTTGCTTCTTAACGGTTTCCTGGTGGCAAACTGGGTGATTCTGCAAAGACCAGATGTTTCCGTGATGTTACTTCCGGTGCCTTTACTGGGTATGGTTCTCGGCTTTTTGCTGCGAATCAACCGTGCAGTGTTGGTGTCATTAGTGGCTATCGCCATCACTGCACTGATGGTTCAGATAAGACTTCCCGAGATCAATCCGGTTGGGCTGGCAGTGGCGCAGTTCCTCGGCATCCTGGTGGCCATCCAGGGAGTTCAACGGGTTCGTTCTCGTACTCGAATCCTGACGGTTGGTTTTTTGGCTGGTCTCACCCAGGCGGTTGCGATTGTACTTCTCAATCCCATCGCATTTAAAAATCTCACCTTGAACAACCTGATCTCCTCAGCTCCCCTACCTGATGCGATGTGGAGTCTGGTGGGTGGTATTGCTGCGGGGGTGTTGATCACCAGTGCCCTTCCATTCCTGGAGAAGTGGTTCGACGTGCTCACTGAAATCCGATTGATGGAGTTGGCCGATACCCATCGTCCTCTTCTCAACGAGTTTTCATTGCTGGCTCCAGGATCGTTCCAGCATTCGTTGATGGTGGGTCAACTGGCGGAGGAAGCGGCTGGAAGCATAGGTGCCAACGGACTGCTATGCCGGGTAGGTGCCCTTTACCACGACATCGGCAAGATGATGAAGCCTGGCTACTTCGTCGAGAATATGCAGGGAGGCGAGAATGTACATGACCGCCTCTCTCCCGAGATGTCTCGATTGGTTGTCATCGCTCACGTCAAGGACGGTATGCGGATTGCCGAGGAAGAGCATTTGCCAACACCGATTGTCGACATGATTCCGATGCATCATGGTACCTCAGTGGTTGAATTCTTCTTCAACAAGAAGGCACAGCAAGTCGATGAGGAAGAGGCGGATCGTACGCGAGATGCCTTCCGCTATCCGGGACCTCGACCGACATTCCGCGAAGCGGGTATTTTGATGCTCGCCGATGGAGTGGAAGCTTCGTCGAGAACGCTCTCTGATCCGACTCCGACTCGAGTG
This sequence comes from Planctomycetota bacterium, assembly GCA_002711105.1. GTDB lineage: Bacteria > Planctomycetota > UBA8108 > UBA1146 > UBA1146 > UBA1146. The sequence continues at coordinate 37,538 of PAIH01000029.1, read as the reverse complement.
CGTCAGCACGTGCGAAACATCGTTCAGGCTCGCTCACAAGAGGGGCAACTTGACGAGTGTGAGTTGACGATGAGTGATCTGCATCGGATTGAGGAGGCTTTTATTCGCGTTCTCACCGCGATCCACCATGGTCGGGTCAAATACCCAACAGATGTAGAGAATGAATCCAATAATGCCGCTGCGGATTCAGGTTCTTCCACCACTTCTTCCCCCGAATCTCCATCCGATTCGGCGCCGGATTCTACCGTGACAACTCGTCGTTCATGAACGACGAGCGTGATCTCGCTGTGAAGGTGGAAATTCAAAATCTCCAGCAAGCCATCTCTATCAATCATGAGCAGGTGGAAGACCTGGTTCGTTTCGTGCTGGCTCAAGAAAACCATGGCGGGCGTATCGGGATTTGTTTCGTCGATGATGCTCGGATCGCACAACTACATGGCGAGTTCATGGACGATCCAACCGCCACCGATGTGATCACCTTTCCACTCGAGGAAACAGTCTCCGGGCGGCTCGACGGGGAAATAGTGATCTCTACCGATACAGCTCTCCGGCACGCGTCTGAGCACCATTGCGAGCCATTGAGAGAAGTGCACCTGTACGTGGTTCACGGGTTGCTACACTTGATGGGTCATGACGATTTAGATCGGGCCGGGGAAGAGCAGATGAATTGTCTTCAGGAAGCCCATCTGGGTGCCTGGAGCGAGTTTCGGGGGCTTCCCTAAGATTGACAACTGGGTGGGGGTCTCGTAGACCATCTGGGAGGTTCCCTATGGTAGGCTGCACCACTGGAGCAGCCCTTCGAAGAAGACGGATTTGGGTGATCGGTACCCGTTTCATCGAGGACCATTCCAAGGGAATATAGAGCTGCTAAATAACATTTTTAAGCACAGCCACAGGAGGGTCTACATGAGTCGTATTTTGCTCATGATCTGCGTCTCGGTCGTCATCGGGGTCTCGGGTTGCAATAACAAAAAATTTACGTTGTCACCTCCGCCTACCGAGGCGGAATTCTCGACCGGGGCTTTCTCGGTTCCGTTCCCTTCCGACCTGTTCATCACCTATGCGGCACTCAATGAGATGGCGCTTGAGGTGGCGGGGGCTCCAGGAGCAACGGTTACCAATACTCCCATCATCCCGTCAGCCACAGATGTTACTGATACGGGTGATGTCCTGATCGCCCAGGGATTCCTCGACGGATTCTCGACCACCATGCCGATGCAGGTCGATTTTACTCACAATCTAAATGCGACAAGTATCCTGGGTGGGCAAACGGTGCGTGTGTTCGAAGTGGCCATCAGTCCACCGTCAGAGTCTTTCAATATCGTTGGTGCTCCGATCGCTCTTCCGGTCAGCATCATTCGCGAGTTCCAGGCAGATTCCGACTATGCCGTCAGCCTGACCAGGAGCGTCCAGTTCCAGATCATGGTCAAACCGAAAAGACCGTGGCCTGCTTCTGACAACGTTTCTCTCGGAGGCCTTTCCCGAGGTGTCATGGTGGCAGTGACCAACGGTGTCGAGGATTTCCGCGGTAACGCAGTGATCCGCTCCGATCAGTTCGATCGGATGGCCAACGGAATCCCGGATAACACCGGAAACGCCGCCACCGATGGTTTTGCCAACGCGATGGGAGCCGTTGTGGGGCAGAGTCTTGCCCTGCTGGCAGGCGCAGGAATCGATCCAGATTCGGTGGTGGTGGTCAATTCATTCACCTGTCAGAGCGTCACCGATGTCCTGGATGGGGCAGTGGCCGCTACCCTGGATCAGGCTCCGGCAGCGACGACTCCTGGAGTACCGATACCGACTCTCGATACGGTCGGAGATTTCCTCACCGCGGTGGGTGCTATTTCCAGCCCTGATGATTTGCCCTACAACGCACTGATGGCCCAGGCGACCATCACCCTGCCGACCTTCTATCCTGGAGATTCTTCAGGGCCGGCTGGGTGGACTGAGGCGGTCACCGGTTACTGGAAGAACGGTGGAGTGGTGTACCAGAGCTCCAGCCCTCCGGCGGCCAATGCAGCTCATACCACCCGCTACAATCCGGTGCCGCTGGTGCAGGGATCTCACGAAGTTCCGGTGCTGATCGCGACTCCCGATCCTTCGCAACCTGCTTCTGCCGAGCCGCCCTGGCCGGTGGTGATTTTCCAGCACGGAATTACGCGCAGTCGTTTCGATTCCGCCGCCTTCACTTCCCTTCTGTGTGGCCTTGGCTATGCCGTCGTGGCGATGGATGCGCCCCTTCATGGAACCACACCGGTCAATCCGCTGTTTGCAGGGGTCGGTGGTGCATTCACCTTGCCTGGTGAAGAAAGAACTCTCGGTATCGATCTCGTCAACAACGCAACGGGCGAGCCCGAAGGTGTTGATGAGGGAGGATTTGCGATCGGGGATGGAATTCCAGAGGAGAGTGGTGAGTACTTCCTCAACTTCCCCAGCCTCATCAGTTCCCGATCGGTCTGGATGCAGGCTGTCTGTGACCTGGCACTGTTGACGGCGACGATTCCGGATTGGGATTACGATGGAGATGGCGATCCTTCCAACGATTTCACCGATGAAGTCCATTATGTCGGACAGTCGCTGGGAGGCCTGATCGGGACCACCTTCCTCAGTGCCATGCCTGAAGGTTACATCTCCAGCGGTGAGTTGAATGTTACCGGGGGTGCTGTTGCGAAGCTGCTCGAGAACTCTCCCATCTATAATCCAAGGTTGCTCAACTTCTTCGCCGATAATGGTCTGGTGCAGGGCAGTACCAGGGCCGAACAGGCTTTGAATGTCATCTCCGCAGTGGCGGACTCAGTCGATCCGATCAACCACATCCGTCGTGCGGCACAGAGAGTGCCGATTCACATGGGAGTGGTGGTGGGAGGGAAGCCGACCGCCGAGAATAGTTTCGGTGTCTGGCTACCAGACACTGTTGTTCCGACCGATAGCCTTGGAACGGGTTTGTACGCCGTCATGGTCGGTACGCCTGTCACCGATCTACCCAATGGCACCGGAGATCCAGGAACCTATGTGGGCATCGCGGAACCGTCCTATCTGGGTGGCTCCTTCGCGATGGAACGCATCGGATCGCTCTCTCGTCCGGAGTTGTCGGGAACTCCACTCGGTTCCGGATTCCAGAAGCTTTACCCGCTCGATCTGCACAGTGGCGGAGCGTCGCACTACATCGCTGGAGATCACGGTATCTTTGCCAATCCCCTCGATGACGTCGGCGCCAGCATGCAGTTTGGCGGGCGAGCATGGGTACAGGATGCTGGCAAGAGAATCTTTGTTCTCAATGGAGGTACACTGGCCGGTGGACTGGAGCCGCCGATCCTCGACCTGGCTGACATCGAAGTCCCGGTCCAGTCGGGAGAAACCGTGCTCGGAAACATCACCATCGTTGAGACGGGTGATCCGAATTCACCGGTGGAAGCGACGTTTGAGACCTTTGGTTTGGCTGGCGATCTGAGTGCTGCTGCTGCGGCACTGGGCGGACATCACTTCAACTGGTACCAGGTGATCACCGTCGATGACCAGCCCGCACGTAGTCCCAGTAACGATGCTAATGTTGCTGGTGATTTACTGACGGCTCCACGCATCGATCCTCCTTCAGGAGGGACGGGGCAAACAGCCGATAGTGCTTTTGATGGAATCTATGCCGACGCGAAACCGTGGCTGTGGAATGAGGTGCAAGCACCTCCTTCCGAGTTTGCTGCCGACCAGACCACGAACGGGGTATTCCATTGTGTTCGTGAATACACCAACAATCCGGGAGCGGCATCTGCCGAAGGGATCGATCCCTGCGTTGGAGATCCTGTTGCTCAGACCCACCTCAGATATGAAGTGGGTCCGTGGATGCAGGGGTTAATCGACGATGGACTCGATGGAGATGGCGAGCGTTTCCAGGTTCGAGTGTGGCTGGTTTGCCTCGACAGCAACGGTGATGCGGTGCGACTTCTTAACGGTTTCACCTTTGGTCAACAGGTGACAGGCACCGGAGTTAACAGCGTTCGAACCACCGGCNCCGGCCAGATGCCGGGATCGCCGGGGGCTACCGACGACGATTTGTTGCTGCCTGGTTTCTAGTTCAACAGTATTTTTGTCATGGGAGCGGGCGGATCGTTGTAGATCCGCCCGCTCCCGTTTTTTCAGGGAGGTTCGTTGAATCCTCGTACCGTCGGTATTCAGTCCGATGATCTCGAGGTGTTCCTGTCCCTCATCGAATCGTTGGCGACATGGACCTGCAGCCAGGAGTATTTGAATCAGCGACAGGAGAAGATTTCCGATTGGTCAGTGGGGCAGCAACTGGACCACCTGTTGATGGCAGATCAGTTAAATCTCAAGGCGGTCAGGATGCTCGGGATGGGGCTTGGCCAGGAAAGTTCGGAGGGGCTCAACGAGGCGGGACTGATGGTTTTTTCTGCCGGTCTGATTCCGTTCGGCAAGGCGACCGCACCGGATTTCGTGATTCCTCGAACCGATCCCCCCGTAGATGCACTCGAACAATTGCGGCAGGATGTATTTAATGGGTGGCAGGAGGTGGCCCCTCGTCTCGATGAGATTGATTCGAAGGGACTTGTTCTCACGCATCATGCGGTGGGGGAACTGGGTGCCTGGCAGTGGCTTCGTTTTGCCCGGATTCACACTCAACATCATCGCAATATCACTGAGCGAATCATCGCGGAAGCGAGTGCGACTTCGTGAGGCTCTGACCTCGGTTCCATGCGGCATGTTCTTTCTTGAAAGGCAATGAGACTTGTTACTATCGGTTTTGATTCTGGTTCCATTGCTCGGTTCTTCGCTTTCCCATCAGGATCCGGCTCCTTCCGATCAACTGAAAGAGATCGTCATCACTGCCAGTCGTCTGGATGTGGAGGAGTCGTCCCGGTTCAGGATCGGCCTGATTGACAGTGAAGAACGCTCTCCGCTGGCAGCCCGTACCATCGGTGACCACCTGGACCAGGTTCCAGCGATTCATCTGCAACGTACTTCCTATGGACAGGTATCACCTTTTTTGCGCGGTCAAACCGGATTTCGAACCCTGATTCTGATCGATGGGATCCGCTTCAATAACTCCGTTTTCCGGTCGGGTCCCAACCAGTATCTCTCTCTGGTCGATCCTCTTTCGCTCGGTGCTGCCGAGGTGATCTTCGGTCCAGGATCGGTTTTGCACGGCAGCGATGCAGCAGGTGGCACCATAGCACTGAGCAGTCGTAGCGTTGAACCGTCCCCCGAGGAGCGCGATGAGACTCGTTTCTTGCAACGCTATGCCTCTGCAGAGCGGTCCTCGGTGAGTCGCATCGATCAGATCCAGATTCGAGAAGATTATGCGATACGTTTCGGAGCCAGTTATCGAGATTACGACGACTTCGTGGCGGGTAGAAGCGAAGGTCTTCAGGAGCATACGGGTTATCGGGAATGGAGCGGTGATCTGTCACTGGTTTCCCATCTGGGACCGGAACTCGATCTGATAGTCGGGGTCCAGCATCATCGTCAGGAGGATGTTCCTCGTACTCACTCGACCATCTTTGGTAGCCAGTGGCATGGAGTCGTGGCGGGTACGGATCTACAGCGTGATCTCGATGGTGGACGTGATCTGACCTACTTCCGTTTACGCCAGTATCATGGTGGAGATTCTCAATCCGAATGGACCATCTCCCGTCAGCAGATCACCGATGAGGAAGACCGGATCCGCAGCAATGGTCGTCAACGAATCCAGGGGTTTGAAGACGAGGCATTGGGTCTCGCCTATACCTGGAGCGGTTTCACCGACTGGGGCGAAGTCTCGACCGGTTTCGATTTCACACACGAGACGGTTGATTCGCACTACACCGAATATGAGCAAGACGGCACGGTTCTGGAGATCAGGCCACGAGGTCCGGTAGCTGATGATTCAACCTACCAGCTGTTCGGTGCTTACTTACAGGACACCATCGCCATCGATGATCAAACCTCGGTGGTACTGGGCGGTCGCTGGACACGAGCCGCTGTCGATGCTCGCGAGGTTGATCCAGATCCATCCGATGCGGACGTGATAGGCCCCATCGAAGATGAGTGGTCTGATTTCATCGGCAGTATTCGCGGCATCTATCGCAAGGAGGAGGATCTACGTTTCTTTGGTGGATTGTCCCAGGCGTTTCGTGCTCCGAATCTGTCCGACCTGACTCGCTTCGACGTGGGCCTCAGTGGTGAGGCGGAGATCCCAGCTCCCGGTCTCGATCCGGAGCGCTTTCTGACCGCTGAAGTCGGAATTGATTTCACTCTCAACCAGTGGAGGGGAGAGGCGGTCGTCTGGCATTCCTGGCTGGATGATCTGGTGACCCGCTTTCCCACAGGAGAGATCAATGCCGACGGGGATCCGATTGTCACCAAGGAAAACTCTGGAGCCGGTCAGGCCAGNGGTTTCGATCTGAGGATGGCACGTCAATGGGATGAGCGCTGGAGCAGCAGTTTCTCCCTGTCGTGGATCACGGGAGAGGTGGAAGTGCCGGTGTCCCCCGGGGTCGTGGAGGAGCAGTCGTTGTCGCGTCTGGCTCCTGCGATGGCCAGGGGCACGCTCCGTTACAGCCCGATGGATAATTTTTCACTGGAGGCTTCTCTCACCGTGGCTGGAAAGCAAGACGAACTATCCGCCCGGGATTTGACTGACATCCAGAGAATCCCACCGGGCGGCACTCCCGGCTATGCTGTCATCGACTTGCACGGTCGCTGGCAGGCCAGTGAACGCTGGCATCTCTATGCCGGAGCGACCAACATCGGGGACGTGGACTATCGTCTTCATGGTTCCGGGAGTAATGAACCGGGAGCCAGCATCGTTACCGGAGTGGAGGCCCGATTCTGAAGAATTCAGCGATCAGGCTGTGGCCGCTAGCGAGCTCCATCGCTCTCCATGGAGCGATGGCTGTGGGACTGTCGGCGATTCTTCTCGACGCACCGGAGAAAGCTTCACCGGATGTGGCCGCGACTCGTTCCTTCGAGGTCCGCTGGGAACCATCCAACCCGCTGGTGAGCCCTAAGACGGAACCCGAGCCGGCACCCGAAACGGCCTCTGATCCGGAACCCGAGCCAGCACCTGAACCGGAGCCAGAACCGCTGCCCGAATTGGAATTGGTATCCGAGGCGGAACCGGAACCGGTACCGGAACCACAGCCTGAACCGGAGCCACAGGTGATCGTTGAGACATCCAGACCTGCAAAATTGGCGATGGAGTGGAAACCAGTTTACCCGCGTGAGAGTCGTCGCCTGGGTCAGGAAGGAGAGGTGCTGTTGCGGTTGCACATCTCCAGTAGCGGAGAGGTGCAATCGGTGCAGGTGATCGGTAGTAGCGGTTATCGACTGCTGGATCGAGCTGCGCGTCGCAGTGTCGAATCACTCCGTTTTATTCCTGCCACTCGTAATGGCAAGCCGGTCTCTTCCACTCTTGATCTGCCGTTGGTGTACAGGCTGAGGTCCTGAAGACTACCGATCTCAATTCATAGTTTGGCTGTTCTATCTCGAACCTGGGAATTGGGGCGCCCCTCCAAGGTAGGGAAACTGATCAAAGTCAGGACCCTTTCCGGAAACTCGTGGATCGCCAGTCTTTTCCAGTTCTGCAAATAGACGTTTTTTCAACTGCTTGAGAATTTCCTGANACTGCGGGTCGGAGGCGACATTGACCAGTTGTTCGGGGTCCTTCTTCAGGTCGTATAGTTCGTCGGCAGGACGTTTGCCGAAGGAGAGTTGATAGAACCGTCGATGCGCAGCATCTTGGTCGCGATTCTCGACGATGTAACTCTTGGTCGGACCATTATCACAATCGGCGAGCCAGGCGTTGGTGAACGTCGCCTTCTGGTAGTGGGGGGTTCCAGCAGGCCAGCGATCGGGAAAGAAGTTGTGGAGATAAAGAAAATCGTCGGTGCGCAGGGCACGGGTCGGGTAGCCACCCATGTCAGGGGCTTCCTGGCCGGGGACATGGCGTTCCTTGCCATGCAGGACGTAACTTCGATCGCTGGTGTCCTTGCCCGCCAGTAGTGGTAGCAGGCTACGGCCGGTGACCACTTCAGGAATGGCAACTCCCGCGGCCTCGTAGAAGGTCGGAGCCAGATCGATGAGGCTGACGAACTCGGTCACCACCGTGCCCGCCTTGACATTTTTCGGCCAGCGTACCGCCAGCGGTACCCGCGCACCGCTGTCGTAGTTGTTGCTCTTGCAGCGCGGAAACGGCATGCCGTGATCGCCGGTCATGACGATGATGGTGTTGTCGAGTTGGCCACACGCTTCGAGTGCGGCGATCGCTGCTCCGACGACACGATCAAAGCGCTGAACCTCCAGGTAGTAGTCGGCTACGTCGCCGCGTACTTCGAGAGAGTCGGGAAAGTGTCCAAACAGTTTGATCTTCGATAGATCCATACCGCTCTTGGCGCCGGAATCCTTGATGAANCCACGGTGAGGATCATGNCTTCCGAGCCAGAAACACCACGGTTTTCCAGCGGGGACCTTCGCGATGAAATCTCGTAAGGCCTCGGGGTCTGGAGAACTGATAGGGGCACCTGCAGGATGACGACCACGAGTCTCGGTTCTTCCTGGTCCCCAGCCTTTGCTCTTCGACCCGGTCTCGTACCCAGCACGTTCGAGTAATTCCGGGTAGGTGTCGAACTTNTCCGGCAACACGCTCCACAGATTCCCTGCGCCCTCCAGCCTCCAGTGCCACTGTCCCGTCAGGATCGCCCCTCGCGATGGTGTGCACGACGGCGAGGAGACATAGGCGTGCTGGAAAAGTGCCCCTTCGGCGGCCAGGCGGTCGAAGGTCGGCGTCTTGACCACCGGGTCATCATAGGCTCCGGCATGAGGCCAGCCCCAGTCGTCAGCGATGGCGAAGAGAATATTGGGACGTGCGTCGCCAGGGACTGGGGTCTCCTGCGCGTGGAGCTGTGGGTTCAGCCAAAAAACCGCTGCCAGTAGCGTGATGGCGGTCTTGATGCCGCTGATTCTCATTCAGTTGTCTCCTAAGCCTGTGGATCGGTCGGAGCTTGCCACAACTCTACTCGGTTTCCTTCCGGGTCGGTGACCCAGCCGAAGCGGCCATACTCGCTATCCTCGGTTCGCTCATCGACGTTGCAGTCAGCGGCTCTCAGTTGCGCCAGCATCGCATCGCGATCAGGGACCCGGAAGTTGATCATGAACTGGTTCTGATCGGAGCCGAAGTATTCCGTATCCTGCGGGAAGGCGCTCCAGATACCGCCGGTACCCTTTTCGACGCGTTCGAGACCCGGCAAGGTGGCACCATTCCACTCCGCCTCGATGGCAAGGCCCAGGTGTTTTTTGTACCAGCTCGCCAGCACAACAGGATCACGAGCACGAATAAATACGCCTCCGATACCGATTACTTTTTCCATTGAATCTCTTTTCACTTCGATCCATCTCCGAGCAGATCGAGACAGCATTTCTTGTACTTGCGACCACTTCCACAGGGACAAGGATCATTGCGACCGATCTTGGATGCAANCCGATCAATCGATTCCACTTCACCCCGCTGACCACGCAGATATCCCTCTTTCAGCGCCTGGACCAGATGCTGATGAGATTCGCCATCGGCGAGCCGTCCCCTTCGTTGCAGATCGGCCAGAAAATCACCGACCAGTTGTGGGACCTGATCTTGTACCGGGTCAGGGATTGCCAGTGAACGAAGACCATCGAGCAGTCCTGCGCGGATGTCTTCTTCTTCGATGGCATCGGGTGTGACCTGTCGAATCGAGCAAGCATGACGCAGGAAGGCGACCAGGATCGCCTGGGCATGAGGGGCCAGCGCTGGAGCGACACGGTCACCCGCATCGTCGATCAGGAAATCCGAGACCCAGTTGTCGATCTGTTCCTGGATCCACCGATCATCCATCAGGTATGCCCTTTCTGATCTCGATCAGCATCCTCGAAGAAGTCTGCACATGCCAGTCTCATCGCTTCCGGGGCAAGTTCCCATCCACCGCTGATAATTCTATCTTGATCTCCATCCGGCGAGTACATTGATGCCGTTCGAGTAGACGTTGAAATTTNGATACTTGCTACAGAGATGACGAGAAGGGCCAACACCGATGAAAAACAGAACAAAGATCTTGTTGCCGATGGGTATTTTGATCCTGCTGGTGCTGGCCGTGCCAGTGACCGGTCAGGAACCGGAAGCAAAGAAGCCAGAGAAGCAAGTGATCGCCGTCTATGACATCGAGGCGAACGCTTCAACCGATATTGCGCAAGCAGTGGCCCGTGCCAAGAAGAACAACAAACGTGTGTTAGTCGTCTATGGTGGCAACTGGTGTGGCTGGTGCGTCAAGCTCGATGAGTTTTTCAAGAAGGATCGAACTGTCGCTCGCACCGTTCGTTACGAGTATGAAGTGGTCAAGGTCGATATCGGGCGTTTCGACAAGAACATCGACATCGTCAACAAATATGGTGCCAAGATGAAGAAGGAAGGTGTTCCTTACCTGACGGTTCTTGACGGCGAAGGTCAGGTCGTGGCGAACCAGAATACTGGAGATCTAGAAGAAGGTGATCACCACGATAGTGCCAAGGTCGAGGCTTTCCTTCAGGCAAAGAAGTCAGCCCCTCAGGATGCTGAGAAGGTTCTTGCCGCGGCACTGGGGCTTGCGAAGAAGGATGGCCGCAAGGTTCTGGTACATCTCGGGGCGCCCTGGTGAGGTTGGTGTGGAAGACTCGAGGAGTTCCTCGGGACCCCCAAAGTGGCGCAAGTGCTGGCTCGTGATTTCATCGATTTGAAAATCGATACCGATCGGATGGCCAACGGTAAAGAAGTGGCCAAGCGCTTGCGTGGNACTGACCGTGGTGGAATTCCATGGATGGTGATCCTGGATTCGGATTCCAAGGCTCTGATCAACGCCGATGGCCCGGAAGGGAACATCGGTTGCCCTGTTCAGCCGGAGGAACGNGCTCATTTCATCAAGATGGTCAAGATGACCCGCGACAAGATCACCGATACTGGAGTCAAGACCATCACCGAAGAGCTACAGAAGTTTGCCGACAAGATCATGGCAGGGCGTAGACGATAATAGAGCCGTTCTCCGGCTAGATGTTGTGCTATTCGATGCTCTGCTCTGGGTGCCGGTTTCCTTCGTGCAAATTTAGTTCGATTCCCCGCCGTTTGATATTGGCGTCCGGATTCAAAAGCCACACCGAACTCTTCTGACAAATCCTGAAGTCTACTCTTCTGCGCCCCACCTACACGGAACCTCAAAAAAATATAGACGGATGGGGGTCTGAACCCACATATCGATAGATAGCGAGTTGTGAGTTAAAGACCTCCCTCACAATCTTCGGGGAAGTGGTATCTGGAGGTCTGGTGTTCAAGGGGGGAACGATTTGTTCCTTAAAGACCTTGAGTGAGTGCCTTCCTTTTTTAATAAAATTGGGATGGTGTGAAAGTCTATGAGGTGCGGAATGAAGACATCAGTTTCATTCATGGCGATGGGTGTGGGCCGTTGCTGTATGTTCCTGTCTTTAGCCATGCTCCTTTGCCTGTTGGTTGCCGGTTGCGGTAGCGGTGGCGGTGGAGCAGACGTAGTGGTGATTCCTGTTGCAAGTTTCACCGCTATTCCGACCAGCGGATCATACGATCTCAAGGTCGTCTTCACGGATACCTCGACAGGCAACATCGAGTCTCGNTTGTGGGATTTCGGAGATGGGACGACTTCTACCGAGCAAGATCCTTCTCACACATACACCGATGCCGGTGAGTACACGGTTTCCTTGACAGTGACAGGGCCGGCGGGAAAAGACACGTTCGCCTGTGACTCTTGCATCATCGTCACGGCGCCTCCCCCCACAGCGGACTTCTTGGCGAATCCCACCAGTGGAACTTACGATCTCGCAGTTGAGTTCACGGATGCCTCAACCGGTCCCATCGATAGCCGATTGTGGGATTTTGGAGACGGATCCACTTCCACCGAATTGAACCCCACACACNTTTANACTNTCGCAGGGNAATTCACCGTTACCTTGACTGTGACCGGTCCCGGAGGACTNGACACGTTAATCTGTGATTCCTGCATCGAGGTGCTGGATCCTCCACCNACTGCTGGATTCGATATGGATCCGACCANTGGAGTTCAAGATTTACTGGTTTCCTTCACCGATGCTTCCACTGGAGTCATTACGTCTCGAGTGTGGGACTTTGGTGATGGAGCCACCTCAGCCGAACTGAATCCCACCCATATTTACACCGAATCCGGAGTCTACACGGTGACGCTGCTGGTGACCGGTCCGGGTGGAAGCGACACGATGGTATGTGGTTCTTGTATCACGGTGCTGGATGCTCCACCGGTAGCTGGTTTCAGCTCCGATCCGACCACTGGAGCTGGGCCGTTGATGGTTCAGTTTTCTGATCTGTCGACCGGAGCCATCGACTCCAGGCAGTGGGACTTTGGTGACCCGGAGAGTGGTGCTGACAACGTTTCAACTGATTTGAATCCAGTTCATCTGTACCAGCAGCCGGGAATTTACACCGTATCGTTGATGGTTTCGGGTCCCGGTGGCACCGATACAACATTTTGCAGAGCTTGCATCAACGTGATCGATGCAGAAGCACCGGTGATTTTGGATATGCCGGCTGATATGTCTCTCGCCACCGATTTGGGCGTGTGCCAGGCAGTAGCGANNTGGGACGAACCGACCGCCACGGACAACGACTCTCTGGCTGATTTCACCAGTGATTTTAGTCCAGGAGATAGTTTTCCGCTGGGTGCTACGGTCGTGACTTACACCGCTACCGATGCTACAGGAAATAGTACTTCCAGTTCTTTCACCATCACGGTAGAGGATATGGAAGCTCCCAGTCTGGCTGGAATCCCTGCAGACATCACTCTTGCTNCCACAGCAGGATCTTGCGCCGCAGTTCATGTCTGGGACCTTCCGATGGCCAGTGACAACTGTCCAGGAGTTTCTCTTTCAGCAGATCATGATTCTGGAGAGAGTTTTCCATTCGGAATGACTACAGTCACATTCACGGCAATGGACGATAATGGAAATAGTAGCATCGGGTCATTTAACGTGACGATTATCGATGTTGAAGAGCCGCTGATTTCTCAGATGCCGATGAGTGTCACACTTGATAACGATGCTGGAATTTGCAGTGCCGTCCACCTCTGGGCTGATCCAGTGGTGACGGATAACTGTGCGGGAGCCGTTCTCAGTAGCGATTACTTATCAGGAGATAGCTTTGAGCTCGGTACGACGACGGTGACCTATACCGCTACCGATGGCAGTGGAAATAGCAGTTCGCTTGCCTTCACGGTGACCGTGAACGACGTAGAGGATCCTTCCATCTTGTTGTTGCCTTCGAATATGACTCTGGAAAATGATCCTGGCAGTTGCGGTGCCGTGGCGGACTGGATGCAGCCGCTGGGGACTGATAACTGCGCAGCAGTCGATTTGACCAGTAGTCACAGTAGCGGCGATAGTTTCCCGCCGGGGACAACCACCGTGACATACACCGTTTCCGATGGCAGTGGTAACAGTGCCAGCGAATCCTTCTTCGTTGCAGTTACTGACACCGAAGATCCGGTCATTTCAGGGATGCCAGCAGATCTGATGCTGGACAACGATTCTGGTTCCTGTGGTGCCACAGCCACCTGGGTTGAACCTCTGGTGTCTGATAACTGCGCTGGCGTGATGCTCAATGGTGATCATGCTTCAGGAGATGCCTTCCCACTGGGTATGACGATGGTGATCTACATGGCCGTCGATAGCAGTGGCAACATGACGATGAGTACCTTCACTGTCACAGTGAGCGACATCGAGGCGCCGCTGATTTCTCAGATGCCGACAAGTGTCGTTCTCGAGAATGACGCTGGAGTCTGTGCAGCCGTTCACCTCTGGAATGAACCGATAGTGACCGATAACTGTGGGGGAAGCACTCTGACAAGCGACCACTCTTCTGGAGACAGTTTTGAGGTGGGAACGACGATTGTGACCTACACCGCTACCGATAGTAGTGGCAATAGCAGTTCTCTTACCTTCTCGGTAACGGTGAACGATACCGAGAATCCGTCGATCTCGTCCATTCCCGCGAACCTGACCTTGAGTACCGAACCCGGCAACTGTAGCGCCGTGGCGAACTGGTCAGAACCGGTGGGTAGCGATAACTGCACAACGGTCGGTGTGAGCAGTGATTACAATAGCGGTGATAGTTTCCCGCTCGGGACGACTACGGTGACATACACCGTACTTGATGACAGTGGCAACAGCGCCATCCGTACTTTCTCCGTCACGGTCGTGGACACCGAAGACCCGGTCATTCTGGGATTGCCGGCAGATATGATTCTGGACAATGATCCAGGAAACTGTAACGCCGTGGCGACCTGGGTCGAGCCGTCGGTGACGGACAATTGCGCCGGAGCGATACTCAATGGCGACTACTCTTCAGGGGCTACATTCCCACTGGGGACGACAACGGTCATCTATATAGCAGTCGATAACAGTGGCAACATGGAGATGAATACCTTCACCGTGACTGTGAACGACGTTGAAGTCCCGATGATTTCAGGGTTGCCAGATCTACTCGTTATCGACAATGAGCCTGGCTTATGCAGCGCCGTGGCGACCTGGACAGAACCTGTCGCCAGCGATAACTGCGGAGTGCTAACTCTGGCAAGCGATTTCCTCAGTGGAAGTGTTTTTCCACTGGGAGAGACAACCGTGACCTACTCGGTGAGTGATCCCAGCGGTAATTCAGCGACCAGCTCCTTTATCGTCAAGGTCAGGGATGTTGAGTTTCCCATCCTGTCGGGAATCCCTGCTGCATTAGATCTAACCACGGATCTTGGTTTGTGTAGCGCCATGGGAACATGGAGCGACCCTGTGGCGATTGATAACTGCGGAGCAGTGACTCTGGTGAGTACTCACGATTCAGGAGATAGCTTTGCACTCGGCATGACGACAGTGACCTTCACCGTCACAGATGGCAGTGCCAATAGTTTGTCGGTCTCTTTCATCGTTACCGTGGTCGATGAAGAAGCTCCCATCATCTCGGGAATGCCTGCTGACTTGTTCCTGGAACACACCGCTGGCAGCTGTAATGCGATTGCGAGCTGGACAGAACCCGTTGCGAACGATAACTGCGGTGGGGCAACTCTCATGGGAGATCATTCTCCGGGTGAAAGCTTCCCGGTGGGCATAACCACGGTGATCTATACCTCGGAAGACACTAATGGTAACTCTTCGGTGAGCTCCTTTTTGGTGACAGTGGATGATACTGAGGCCCCGGTCATATCGGGAATGCCCGCAGACATCACCGTGACAGCAGATTCCGGGCAAAGTAGTGCGGCTGTGATTTGGGACGAGCCGTTGGCCAGCGATAACTGTGGAGTGATCTCTTTCACCAGCGATTTTCTTCCCGGTGATCTATTTGCGGTAGGTGTCACGACGGTGACCTATTGTGCCACCGATATCGAAGGAAATATGACTACCAGCTCCTTCAGCGTGACCGTGAACGACCCGCCACCGGTGGCTGACTTCACCGCTACCCCGACCAGTGGTAACTACAATCTAGCCGTCAATTTCATCGATACATCGATAGGCCCCATCACCAGCTGGTTGTGGGAATTTGGCGATGGGTCGCTTTCAGCGGCACAGAGCCCGACTCACACTTATACCCAAGAGGGAGATTTCACCGTAACGCTGATCGTCACTGGTCCCGGAGGCACCGCGTCGTCGAGTTGTACCGAGTGCATCCATGTGACGGTACCACCCGATTATCTGCTTCGCGCATCAGATGCAGCGATCCAGGAAACTGGATCAGGAACGGTCTCGTTCTCCCTGGATAATAATGGTGAGGAAATTCAGGCCTGGAGTTTCGGAGTCTGTCATGACTCTAGTATCTTGAACATTATCGAGGTCGGTGATGGCGCTGATATCGCGCTGATGAATAACGGTTCATCGCCAGACTTCAACATTGTTCAAATCCACCCCGATGGGTTTACCGTGGGAGTGGTGATTAGCTTTACGTCCTCCTTTGCACTTGGGCTTGGTTTTGGGTACGAACTCAACGTCGGGACTTACGAAGGTCTGGCTGTGGGGACCACTCCGATCGATTTCTGTGACACACTGGGAACCCCAGCTATCGGGACAGTCATCGTTGTCAATGCGGAGTCAATGGTTCCTATGCTAGTTTCCGGAACAGTCGAAGTTTTAGAATCAGACTAGAGAAATTGAAAGAGAGTCGGGACCCTGTCGGGTCCCGACACTCTTTTTTGTAGCGAGAAAATATCAAAGTGGGATCAGTTCTTTTCGATCCAGCCCCCGCCCAGAACCACATCTCCATCATAAATAGCTGCCACTTGTCCCGCCGCGATGGCAAAGATCGGTTGGTCCAGATCGACTTCGATCAACTCTTCTCCCTCGAAAGTACCCATCTGCACGGTACAGGGCTGCGGGGTACCGCCGTGGCGAATTTGCACCGTGCAGCGTAATGGCAACTGTGGTGCCTCCGGTTGTAGCCAGTTCATTTCCGAGATGAAGAAATGCGTTTCCAGCAAGGCATCGCGAGATCCGAGCACCACCCGATTGGTTTCTCGCTCGGTGCGCACGACGTAACGAGGTTCGGTGGCGGCGATGCCGAGACCACGACGCTGGCCGACGGTATAGGCGGCATATCCATCATGGGTGCCGAGCTTTTCCCCGGACTCATCGACGATGTCGCCCTCTTGCAAGCTTTCGGGAGCTTCCTTGCGAATCACTCGTCGGTAATCGTTGGCCGGAACGAAGCATATCTCCTGGCTCTCGGCTTTATGGACAACTGGTAGTTGGGCGGCGCCAGCGATGTCTCGAACTTCTGGTTTGCGTAGAACGCCGACGGGAAACAAGCACTCCTTCAACACCGAGTAAGGAACGGTGGCGAGAAAATAAGACTGGTCCTTATCGATATCGAGTCCGCGTGCCAGACGTGGCCCATCATCGGCTTGTAACACTCTGGCGTAGTGACCGGTGGCAACAAACTCCGCTCCGAGATCACGAGCCAGGTCGTGAAACACGTCAAACTTGATCCACTGGTTGCATCGGGCACAAGGGTTGGGTGTTCGTCCATCGCGGTATTCATCGACGAAGTAATCGATGATCTTGCGAAACTGTTCGGCGTAGTTGAAGGAGTAGAAGGGGATCTCAAGACGATCAGCCACACGCCGCGCATCGATGGCATCCTCGACGGTGCAGCAAGCGCGGCTTTTTTCCGCTGCTTGACCCCCATCGCCGAGTCGCAGGAAGGCTCCGATGACTTCGTGGCCTTCTTCCTTTAGTAATTGGGCCGCCACACTGGAGTCGACCCCACCGCTCATCGCCACCAATACCTTTGCCAACCGTATTTCCTCTCGAAAAGTGTCTCCACAACAGTCGAGCTCACTGGCTCTTGCGCCTTGCTCTTCCAGCAGACAAAGTACCGCAGCTAGCGGTACGAGTCTGCTCCCGCCTGTCATTCTGCTGAATGTGGGCCAGCTGCTGGAAAGGCACCTGATGGTATCCTTCGCGCTCTCCGACGAACAGCGGATGCTGGTTGACATGACCCGTGAATTTGTCGCCAACGAGATCATCCCGGTGGCAGAGCATCATGACCGTACTGGCGAATATCCCACCGCTGTGGCTGCTCAGGCGTTTGAACTGGGGTTGTTGAATATCACCATCGATGACCAATATGGTGGCGGATCGCTGGGGCATATGGAGGAGTCCCTCATAACCGAAGAACTGGCGTTCGGTTGCTCAGGGATGGCCATCAGCATGACCGTCAACAATCTCTCTTCTGTCCCGATCCAGATCGGTGGCGATGAAGATCAGAAGAAGAAATGGCTTGGAATGTTGACTGCGGAGCATTGCATCGCCTCGTACTGTCTCTCGGAGCCGGATGCGGGAAGTGATGCGGCTTCACTCAGCACCTCCGCTGTACGTAAGGGAGATTCTTACGTTCTCAACGGCAACAAGGCGTGGGTCTCTGGCGGTTCTCAAGCGCGATTTTTCGTCCTGTTTGCCACCACCGATCCCGGCAGTGGCTACGAAGGGATCACCTGTTTCGTGGTGCCTGCTGATGCGCCAGGAATCGAGATTGGGAAGAAAGAAGACATGATGGGGCAGCGGGCCTCGAACACCGTCTTCATCAGCTTCCAGGATGTGGAGATTCCGGTGGCCAATCGGATCGGTACTGAGGGGCAAGGATTCCACATCGCGATGCGCACCTTTGACCGTACCCGGCCCGGAGTGGCCGCTTCGGCAGTGGGTGTCGGTCGCAGAGCGCTGGAGGAGGCGACCCGTTACTCATTGGAGCGCAGAGCCTTTGGTAAGCCCATCGCTCGGCAACAGGCGATCCAGTTCATCCTGGCGGACATCGCCAAGGACGTCGAGGCGGCCCGGCTACTGACCTGGCAATCGGCCTGGATGATCGATCAAGGGCAACGCAACACCAAGCAGTGCTCGATGGCCAAATGCTTTGCCGGGGATATAGCGATGAAAGCGGCTACCGATGCAGTGCAGGTCTTTGGCGGCTACGGTTACTCGAAGGAGTATCCGGTCGAGAAGTTGATGCGAGATGCCAAGGTGATGCAAATCTACGAAGGCACCAATCAAATTCAGCGGTTGATCATCGCGAGGCATCTGCTAGAAGCGTGAGCCGGTTCTAACGGGTAAAGTCCCACAAGGGAGAGACGAACGATTGTGCGGTTTCGCCGCGCTGGGCTCTCTGGAAGTGATAACGAATCTTTTTGGCGACCAGATCGTCATTCAAAAACGGCATACCGAGACAATCCCAGAACTCGTGGTTGTCACCACCGGGGAAACTGCGGCAAAAGGTGGTGAAGTCGTCGGCGATTCCCTGGAAGTAATCGTCGAGATCGTTGGCCCAGTACTCTTCCTGGGCATCGCCCTCTACCGCTCCTTCTTCGAAGTGAAGATTTTCGAAACGGATGACGTAATCACGTGGGGTCCAGGAATTGGCAGTACCGTAACGGACCCGTACCCGATAGTTTCCGTCGTAGTGAGAGATTCGGTGCTCGATGGCCGGTTGCCTCTGACCGATCAGGTAGGGGAGATAGCGCTCTTGTAGAAAGTGAATGATCTGCTGGTGTTGAGCTTCCGATTCCCGATTCTCATCGCGCAGCGGAGCGACAGGGAAATCGGCGAAGATTTCGGTATTCCCATCGAAGTAGCGTTGCTGTTCCTGATCGAGAACCTCCAGGCCGGCCACTGTTCCGGCAAGCTGGGCGTTTCCCTGTTCGACGACAACACTTTCTCCTCCGTGTAACGCCAGCACTTGAAGTGGCAAGCCTTCTCGCAGTGCCGCTTCCTGTTCGATGCGGACTCGATCCTCCAGTCGTATCGGAAACATCACACGATTCCAGGCAGTGTAAGTTTCTGCTGGAAGAGTATGGGGCAGAGTGATGCCCTGACCGATGACGATGCGTACTGTTCCTTCTGCTTGCCATGGACACGATTCAGCACCATTGGGTACGATCTCAGCCTCTGCTAACTGTGTCGTTTCATTTCGTTGTTCCGAAACTACTTGTAGGCGAGATTCTCGATCGGGGGCATCGACACTGCCCATCGTGGCTTCCAGTTCGTTGCGGGTTGTCAGAAAAACCCTTTGATCAGGACCCGCATCGAGTAACAGTTCGCCGACCATTTCTCGAATTTCAGGATCTTCCATCGGCAACACGGCATCCGCTTCAGAGAGAATCGCCTCGCGGCCATTATCGAGCAGCAAAATCATGCAATCATCTTCATTGGTTGCTTGCTGGCGAAGGTTAAAGAAGGCGCGAGCGCGAATGCCACCTTGATCGACCGCCGTGTCCTGTTCGATGACAGTGATGGGCCAGCCGGGAAGGTATTCAGTAAAAACTTCTGTCAAGTAGGCCAGGCTTGATGGAATCAGCAGGTCTGGAGTTTCCTTTAGCTGTCGATGTAGCTCGATGAGGGAGTAGGGGCACAGGTGATCAGTATGAGAATGTGAGATCCAGACTGCATCTATCGAATCGATCTGTGACCAGTCGGCACGAACGCGAGGAAAACGTCCTCCTACATCACCGATGACATGATCATCGAGCCATGGGTCTGCCAGCAACCGAAAGGGTGTGCCGTCTTCTCTTTCGAGAGTAGCGACAAATGCCGAGTGTCCCAGCGCTTCGATCTTCAACGTCACCTCCTCAGAAACTGTTACCCAGTTGTATCACTGTTCGTGCAGGATTTCCTTATCGATGGAAAGCACCATCGCTCCGGTAAAGTTTTCGATATAATCGACCAGCTTCGTCATCCTGGATTCCGCGTTCTTTCCATCAGATGCAACGAAGGCAACTCCGATCGCAGCACTCTGCAGCATGTCCTGATGATCTACCTCCGCCACCGAAACCTGGAAGGTGGAACGGAGTTTGTCTTTGAGGCTGCGGATCGCGTGCCGTTTCTCCTTGAGAGAACGGGAACCAGGCACCTGTAATTGGGCTCGGATGATTCCGACTTTCAATTCGGTCTCCTCTACTCAGAGTCCTGATCGTCGATACCCAGATCGTCGAGTTTCTTTTCGAGGATCTGTTCGGGCATGTCGAGTCGGGATGCGACTTGTGTGTGATTACCTTGATTCTCATCGAGTAAGTATTCGATCCAGGCACGGAAATCTTGACGGAGTTTGACAGGAGAGATGCCGAGGATCCGTGCCGCTGGCCGCAGTTTCCAGCGAGTCTGGCGCAAAGTCTCTGTGATGAGTGTGCCACCAAACTCCTTCTGTAGCATCGCCCAGGGGCGATCATCCTTTGCCGCTTCTTCCGGTGTCGAACGAATCAAATCGGCGATTCCAGCCCGGTCCAGTTTGACCAGCGAGCCGCTGGCGAACGTCACTTCCGGAATCGACAGGCTCTCTCCTTCGGATTCTCCACGGACATCGAAGACGCGTAAAAGCACTTCGGTATCCACCACCGGCCCCGGCGCGAGATCGACACAGAGGCGAATCACATTTCGCAGCTCTCTGACGTTGTTGGCACGCCACTCGCGTGCCGCCAGGATCGCCAAAGCATCGGGGGTGATGGATAGAATCGGCGGATTCTTGTTCTCGCCGAACTGTGCCACAAATTGTTCTGCCAGTAACGGGATGTCCTCGCGTCGTTCTCTCAGGGGTGGAAGTCGGAGTGGGAACTCGTGCATCCGATGGTAAAGATCGTGGAGGAAACGCCCCTCTTCTACCTCTACGGTCAGGTCGCGGTTGGTGGCGCAAAGCACCCTGACATCGACTTTTTGCCACTGACGATCCCCGACTCGGCGAACTTCCCCCTCTTGGAGTACTCTTCGGAGCAGTTGCTGCATCGGGGAAGTAGCGTCGCTAATTTCATCGAGAAATACAGTGCCTCCATCGGCGGATTCGAATGCACCGATCTTGTCAGAGCTGGCTCCAGTGAAGGAACCTTTGACATGTCCAAACAGTTCGCTTTCCAGCAGAGTTTCGGACAGTCCGGAGCAATCGACCACGACGAATGGTTTTTTCGCACGATGCGATTGGTCATGTATCGCTCTGGCGAGCAGTTCCTTGCCGACTCCCGATTCACCGGTGATCAATACGGTTCGATCGAGTCCGGCTGCGGTTTTTGCCAGATCGAGGGTACGGATCAGAGAACTGGATTGGCCAATGATCCGACCCATCTGAGATGAGGTCTCGTTGCGAGATCGTAGATCGCGTAGTTCTCTGACATGGTTCTGGTGGATCACTGCAGTACGAATCAGTGGTGAAATGGTTTCGGACAGAGCTTCGGCGAAGATCTGATCCCGTTCGCCAAACAGATGGCGAGCATCGCGCCGCTCGATATAGAGGGCGCCGATCACTTCATCCCCAGCTTTCAGAGGCACTGAAAGAAGAGTCAAGACGTCGAAACCGCTCAGGCTCTCTGAAGATCGAAAACGATCGTCCTCCATCGCATCGCCACAGAGGATGGAAACCCCGCCGCGGATCGTTTCCTCGACGATGGTACGACTAAAAGTACGGTCGTCATCTTGTGAGCTCCAACCCGCCCCGGTTTCGAGTCGTCCTCCTTGTAGGTCTTGTGTGATGAGTAGCGCTCGATCAACAGGAGTTCCATCGCCAAACTCGAGTTCACCAACAGCGAGAGCCAAAATCTCCTCGAGAACTTGTTGAACGTCGTAGTCCCAGTCGACCTCAAGGCGAAGACTGAAACGGTCGAGGGTACTTCGTATGCGAGCTAACACCGCTCGTACCCTGTAGTCTAGTTTCTCCATCGCGATCTCCTACTGTTCGATGCTTTCTTGGATGTTTTCGGTTAGTTTTTTTTCTTCAGAACAATCCAGCTCATCAAAGATGGTGAGGGCACTCTGTAGCTGTTCCTTCGCCAGTTGGGGTTCTTCCACCAGCAGCAGGAACGAGGCGAACTCCCTTCGGGTGACCGCCAGNGCGTGTCGAGCGCCGTTGGCTTCAAATACCTTTTCCGCTTTTTCAAAGGCGACTCCGGCGCGGTCGGCCCATTCGAAACCTCTGTCTCGCTGCACCTTTCCGAGGGTTCGCCAGCAGCAACCCTCGACGTAGGGGAGGCGTTGATCTCGACACAACTCCAGAGCTTCCTCAATTTTTTCGAGGGATTCGTCGAGTTGGTTGAGGTCTCGCAATGCTTCCGATTGGATCCGTAGAGATTCGACCAGGATCGGAATCCCTTTCGCTTCTCGTGCTTCCTTGGCGACCTCTTGCGCTATCTTCAGAGCGACTTTCGATTCTCCGCGTCGACCTGCGGCCCGCGACTCCTGAACTTGTGCATGGAGGGTTCCTTGTAGATCTCCGGCTGCCTGGAAAGCTTCGAGTCCTTGTTGCAGATAGGCGCTCGCGTCATCGATCTGGTGTCGTTCCAGCTCCAACATCCCGAGGCTGATCAACGCATCCGCTTCTGGACGTTTCAAAGAATGACCGCGGGAGATCTCCAGATACTCGATGAGGATTTCACGCGCTGATTTATGGTCGCCACGGTGAAAGCGAAGNCTNCCTAGATTACCGAGTGTCAGTACCCGACCCTGCAGATCTCCCGTTTCCCGGAACAGTTCCAGAGCTCGTTCCAGTTCTTCTTGCCCTCGCTGTACATCGCCGATGTTCACCAGAATTCGACCCAGATTCATCATGGTGATGGCCAGGCCGCGACGATCTCCGCTTTCCTGCCGCAGCGAACGCGATTTTTCGTATGCGTTGATCGCCTCCTCGGTACGCCCCAGATTCTGGAACAGGGTTCCTCGCTGTCCCCAGAGTCCTGCCAGTTGCATCGGATTGTCGATCTTTTCTGCTCGCGGAAGCGCTTCGTCACATCGAGAGAGAGCACTTTCGAGCAGTCCCATCCGACGATCGATGGATGCAAGACCGATGAGAGCCACCACATGAGGGTGATCGAGGTCGGCATTTTGCTGACAGAGATCGGNNGCTCCCTCGTAAGCTTGCTTGGCGGCAGTCAAGTCATCGGCAAAGGCGTGGACGGCACCCTGTCGACACAAGGAGAGAGCCATCAGATGGGGCATTTGAGCGGCTTCGGCAAGATTGTGGGCTTTGTGAAAGTTGGCCAGCGCATCTTCGTATTCNCCGGCGTGCATCTGTGCTTCGCCGATGCGCTGGACCAGTGAGGTGTATCTACCGAGNTCTTCATCGGCNGTCTGTTCCGANTCAGCCAGCAGCCGACCTTCGATGGCGGTCCACAAACCCATCGCTTGAGTGAATGCTTGTCGTCCGCCGACCGGATCGCCGGTTCGTAAGCGGAGATCGCCGATGCGGCCCAACAGTTCGCGACGGGCTTCATCATCTGGGGCACTGGCGAGGGCCCGTTCACACAGCTCGAGTGCACGGTCATGCGCCCAGGCCGCTTCTGCACGATCAGCAGCCTTGAGTAACCACTGGAGTCCCTTTTCCTGATCACCGCCGAGGGAAAAATGTTCGGCGATCGCCTGAACCGGTGCCTCTTCGTCTGAGAACCGTTGCTCCAAGATTTTTCCGAGACGCAGATTGAGTCTGCGACGCATCGGTTGGGTCAGTTCGGTTCGGACCGTTTCTTGTTCCCAGCTGTGTCCCCAGCGGTATCCTCCTTGCTCCTCCTGGAGGATTCCATTGCGGACCAGGATTCTGGCATGGCCATCGAGTTCGAACTCGTCGATGCCACTGGCTTCCAGTAATACATCGAAATCGACCAGGCCTGTCATCACGGAAGCGACATCGAGAACTCTTCGCTGTGGTGCTGTCAGTTCTTCCAGCAGTTGAAGGAAGTGACTGCGTGCGGCTTCGGGAACTGGAAGATCGGCGAGCCGTTCTGAATCGGTGGTCCACTGTTCCGATTCCATCTGGATGACACCCCGACTCCATAAAGAACCGAGTAGTTGAACCAAAATCAGCGGGACACCATTGCTTCGTTGGTGCAAGGCTTGAGAAAGTGTATCCGAAAGGGGTGCATCGGGTATCAACATCGATCGCAGTAACGCTTCGCTTTCGTATGTCTCGAACGGATCCACCGCAATCAAACGAAATCGATTTTCGACTTCGATCTCGTTGCGCAGCCGTGCCAGGTTTTGCAAGCGAACCGATGCGATGGGACGGCCGGTGGTGAGGACCAGTACCGGTAGTTCCATGGAAGAAAGGATGAGACGTCGCAGAAGTTCGATGTCAAACTCGTCGCAGTAATGAAGGTCTTCCAGTACCAGAGTTCTGGGTTCCACTTCCGCATCGGTGGTGAGGGCACGGACGACCGCTTCAAAAACTCGTTCCTGGATGATCTCTGGCGGCGGCGAATCTTCGATGCTCGGGCAGGCCTCGATCCAGCCCTGTCCGCACAGCCGTGGAAACGCGGTGGCTAGATGAGCACCCCAGCGACCGAGTGCTTCGATGGCTCGTTGCTGGCCCCCTTTACGTTCGATGTGGCCCAGCACCTGTTGCAACAGCAACCGGAATCCGGAGTGGGGTTCGCGACCATCGAAGGGGGCACTGTAGTGTTGTAGCTGTTCTTCGACGAGAGCACGCGATCGAAAATCGCTGCGACTGACCAGCCAGGTTTTGCCGTGGCCCCGTTCCCCTTCGAGATGAACCCAACATCCTTCTCCCCGTGCGGCCTGACGAGCCGCCTCCAGCATTGAACGGCGAGCATCTTCTCTGCCGGTGAAGGCCGGCATCGCTCGACGAGAGGTGGAGATGGTGGGAATGGTGCCGGGTCCAGTTTCGATGGCTCCCCTCAACAAAGAAGCGGCGTGATTCGCATCCGGCGGGCGTCGATGCGGTTCGAATTGCATCAGAGAAGAGATCGCATCTCGAACCATATCCGGCACGTTGTTGAGCGGTTCCGGGTCTTTGCGCGACAAGGCATCACTGAGGCGAGTGTAGGGCAGTCGGCCCGCCAGACCGCGGTAGAGCAAGACACCGACTGACCAGAGGTCGCTGCGTTCATCGACGGCGGTGGGGCTCTCGATCTGTTCGGGTGCCATGTACTGTGGGGTACCGAGGGCACTTTGTGTCAACGCGGTCTGAGCATCGGCACGGGCGACCAATCCCAGGTCAGCCAGTAGGGCGATACTTTTTTCCAAGTGGGACCAGTCATTCCCATCGGTTGCCGTTTGACCGGCAAAGCGCAGCAGAACATTGCTCGGTTTCACATCACGATGGACCAGGCGCTTTTGATGCAGATGCGATAGGGCATCGAGGATCTCTGCCGCACGTTCGATGATCCACTTCCAGCGNTTTTCCGGCAGGCCACCGGGGTGGGCTTGAAGTACATCTTCTAACGAGAGTGGACTGACATACTCCATCACATAGAACAGGGCATCGCCGTTCCAACCCACATCTAACAGTGGCACCACATGAGGATGGGAAACTTCCTGGAGTACTCGTACTTCTCGTTCGAAGCGCCGCCGATCGGTTTCGTCGAGACCCTCCGGCATCATCTTGACGGCGACCGGCGAACCGTCCCTCGCTTCATCGCGGGCACGCCACACATCTCCCATTCCCCCTCGTCCGATCTGGACATCGAGGCGGTAGCGGTGATTGAGCAGCGATTCCGGGGTGGGACTGGGCACGAACCCTCTCTCTGGGACAAAAAGTGGCCAGGTTCTATCCACATGGTATCGGTTTTCACGATGAGTTGCCAGAGATGGCCAAACTCTGGCCGGTAAGTTAAGAGACAGGGATTGACCTCTAGAGGCTCTGAGGGGATCTTCTCGGCATGAAGATGCTGATGCTGCATGTCCGGGAATTCTGGTTTCGCAGCCATACCCGCAACCTGGAAACGGAACAGGAACGAGAAGATGAGGAGACCGTTACCGGTGGGGCGGTGTTGGCGTGGCTTCATGTCGAGCCGCACGATTTAGAGGATCGTGCCAATGTCGTGCGCAAGTCGATCAAGAATCTCAAGTGGCACGCACGCAAGGTGGAGGTCGAGCAGGTGGTGTTGCACTCCTTTGCCCATCTCGCCGAAGAGCGAGCCGATCCGGAAGTTTCCAAAGAGATTCTGACCGAGATCGGTGAGCGACTGGAGTCGGTCGGCTANCAGGTTCATCACACCCCGTGGGGTTACTTCAACGAGTTCAAGATGCACGTCGAAGGTCCCGGCATCGCCAAGGTGTTCAAGAGTTTCTGAAGGGCGGTTAGGTGCACGCACCTGCTGTTGAGTGCTACCGCTCGATGAATCTCGGCACAACCTCCATCAGGAACGTCAACGGCAGAGTCAGAGTCAGCTCATTGCCGTTGCGGATGATGGTGAGAGTCACCTCGGGTTCGGAAAATAATGGGGTGACGATTGCATTCATTTCCTCCATTCCGGAGAAGGTCGCTCCATTGAACGCGATCACCTGATCGCCAATCTCGAGGCCACTGGTTTCTGCTGAACCCCCGGTAATGAAACCGCGGATGACCATGGTGTTGATTTCGACCTTCTCGAACGGGATGAAGACGGAATTCTGTTCGGGGATACGAACCATTTTCGAGATCTGATCCACCCGAACCTCGTACTCTCCCACCGCCAACTGAGAGATGACCAGTGGCCGGCTTGCGGTGAATAAACGGGTAGATTCCAGAATGTCGGAATGTAGAATTGCTCCTTCTTTCCTGAAAAACAGTGTTTTCCCGAGCAGTTCGTCATCGAAATCGAGGGTGAGTTCGTACAGGATCGGCAGCGCGACTGAGAGGGTATTTTCACCGGCGGCCAGGTGAACGGACTCGGTGGCGATCTGTTCGAAGCGCTGGAGAACCCGGTGGGTCTGCTTCGAGGTCGCCAGTTGGTAGTGTCCTGGGGGTACGGGGCCCAGGCGCAGGGTGCCGAGCCAGTCGAGCATTCCGGAGGATTTTTTCTCGCCATTATCGGTGGTCAAGTTGAATTTAAGTCTACTCTCGAAACCACTTCCCCGATAACCGATGACATCGATATCCAACCATGCGACAGGATCGAAACTGACTTCGATGGTTCCGAGTTGGTTGACTGGAACCTCGATCTTCTGCTGGGAAGGGGCGTTGACTTCGAGAAGCGCCTGTTGCCCCGATCCGCCAGCGAGAACCTCGAGGACCGGTTTTTTGGCCGTGAGGAAGTAGCGATTCCCCTCTCGCTTGGAGGATTGGCCGATNCGCGTCTGCTTGGTGCCGGCGCTCCCGATCCGCCAGGAAAAACGGGCGTTTTCGATCGGTTCACCAGCGGAACTCCAGACCACCACTTCCATCCCTGGCGGCGTTTCTACGGCAAGGTGGAACTCGTTGAAGCCCGTTTCGACATCGACCGTCCAGGTGCCGAGGATTTCAGGGTGCAACCCCTCCTTGACGACCAGCGTATATGGCCCCGGTTCGATGGATTTTCTGAAGATGGATGTACCCCTGGAAATGAAGCGATCCCCCTTGTCGAGGGGCTCGGGGAGAGGGCCGTGGCCATCGACGAGAAAGAGACTGTATATTTCGACACCCTCGACGGTGCCGGTGAGCACGGTTTCATCGACACCACCGGTTGCCCACGGGGGCCGCTCGTTTGCAGCGTCCGTATTTTTCTTTTGCAGCGGCCTGGCGTCGAACTCGAGATCGTTGGGGAAGGGCGGCCCGATGGAGCCTTTCACCTGGGGATCGGCAGATCTGAGCGAGTAGCCGGGGGCCCGGACAATATAGGAGTGGTCATCGTCG
The DNA here is from genome assembly GCA_002711105.1 of Planctomycetota bacterium. Lineage (GTDB taxonomy): Bacteria > Planctomycetota > UBA8108 > UBA1146 > UBA1146 > UBA1146. The sequence continues at coordinate 9,445 of PAIH01000029.1, read as the reverse complement.
AGGCCTTCGAAGGAAAAGCGGCCGTCCTCATCACTGATGCAACTGCGCTCGAGGGATTTCCGCAGCCAGGCGCCGTGCACGCCCACCAGCACCCGATCGACAAGATCATCATCTTCATCGGTATCGAAGGGGATTCTGGTACTTGCATTCATCTTGAGTCCGGCGAGGGGCTTGCCATCGAGAAAAACGATGCCTCCGATCTGGCCACTGCCAGTCGAAGGCGGCAGCGGCTCGTCGCCGAGCCACTCATCGAGGGTCCCCGGCCTGTCGTTGGAGGGGGGTTCGGTGCCAGTGGAAGGTTCAGCTGACTGTGGCGGAAGCTGAACGGTGGGTTCCACCTCCGGGACCACTTCCGAAGCTCCTCTGCTGGAAGCGGTCGGCTGTTGAGATTGCCACCGGGTGAATCCGAAACCGGCTGCAATCCCGAGAATCACCGCCAGTTGAAGAAGGGCCAAGGTTCGAAGTGATAGGGTCATCAGTTTCCTCCCCTCAGGTCGACCTGCCTCTGGTGGGGAACATCGATGGTTTGCTGGATGGTGCCTACAGAGAAGTGGTAAGAGCCTGTCGGCAGGGTCACCGTCGTTTCACCCTCGGCGAGGAAGACGTCTATGGGGCTCCCCTCAGGAGTTGCGATGGTGAAGGGCCACTGCGCGGATTGAAGGACCTCGATCTGATACAGGGGTGGCAAATCGATGGGGATTTCGAGATCGTAGCCGCCGATGGTGACCGGCAACCGCAACACCTCGATGGGAGGACTGAAGCGGTGGATGTCGGTAGCGACCAGGAGGTCGTAATCCCCCGCCTGAACGTTACCCAGGTCCTTACTCAGGAATGCCGGAGCTGACGGATGTTCGGATAAGCCTCCCCAGGGTGGTACCATTCTTTGCCACCTATCTCCATAGCTTCCGATCTTGTCCCCGGAGGGCACCAGGGCGATCTGGAGCGACTTTTCCCACGCCCCCCCGAAGCCAGAGAACTCGATCTTGACGTTGGCGTTGCTGCCGAATCGGTACTCGAAGATCTGCCCACGATCCTCGCCGACCGGCAACTCGATGGACCCTTCATCGGTTTCGGCGATGAGAAAGAGTTGGTTGGCGGAATTGAGTTCAGGCAGAGCGATGCGGAAGGTGCCTTCTTCTTCCAGTGGGAGAGATTCGACACTCCTCGTCGATTCAGATCCGGAGCGGATACTGCGGAGCTTGAATTCCGTTTCCAAAGGCGTGCCCTGATGGTCGACGACACGGGCGTGGAGGAAATTTCCTTCGGTCGCGTCGAAAAGATCGAAAATCACCTCGACCGGCTGGTCGCTGACCTCGACGATCCGGTGCCCCCAGATCACCGACCCGGCACCGACGCCGACCAGGTATGCCCCGGGGGGAACCCGGTGGACCGTTCGGGGCCAGGTGGATCGCCCCCTGCGGCGCTCGATCGCGCCTGCGCCAAAGAGGGCAGAAACGGGGGGTGGGCGCTGCTTGTCGATCTGCAGGAGGAAACACATGAGAACATCAGTTTCCCTGCCAGTCTGGACCAAGTCGACGCTCATCGCCCCTATCTGGGGGATCTCCAGGAGGATGCGCTGTTTCCCCGCAGATTTTTCGATGAAGACCTCGACGACATCGCTCACCCTGCCGTCGGAGTTCCTTGCGATGGCGGTGTGGAATCCAGGCTCGACCTCTTTCACCGAGTTCTCGGGGGTCCAGGAAGTGAATTTGCTCGAGAGTTCGGCGACGATGTTGTTCAACTGCGAAATTCCCCGTGAATAGGCACCGAATTTTTTCGTTCTGAAGTTGCGTTTCACCGCTTGAGTGGTGTAGCGCCCCGGAGCGAATACAACCTCGGCCTTGGCAGGAATCGAGCCGTCGGCGAGCCTGACTTGAAGGTCGACCTGAGGTTTCGACTCCTGCGCCAGGAATACGATCAGGGATCCTGGCTTTGTGTTGCGGATCGCACGGTTGAAGTTCCACCGCGGGTGCTCTGCTGAAATCTGGTAGCGGGTGAGAGAGAGCTGGGTCAGTTCGAAGCGTCCGTTTTCATCGCTTGTCACCTGTTTCGGGGCGGAGTTCACCAGATCCTCTCGAACTTCCCCCTCGATCCACGGAATCAAACGATCGGGAGCAATGCCCTTGAAAGTGCCGGGCCGATCGAGTTTTGCTTGCGCGACGATGGTGGCCCCGGAAATCGGCGTCCCATCTTCTTTCCTGACAAATCCAACGATGGGCATCGCCCGCTGGAGGTCTGGCGCTTCGATGGTGGAGATGATCCGTTCCAACTGTTCCCTGCGCGAATCGGTCTCTGGAGGCGGCGGCACGACGATGGCCGGGGTGTCGGCGATCACGGACTGTGACTCCGTACGGGGTAGGGTAGGAACGTCATCACTGGCGAGTTTGAAAGTGATGGCGGCGCTGAGCATAAAGAAGATGGCACAGCAGGCGAAAAGCGGGCTTCGGCGCATATTAGCTGCTCCTCTTTGAGAAACTGAAGGCACTTCAGCTGCCATCTAATCCGAATTCCGACAGGAATTGGACTAGGAAATCTGGTTCCGCAGACGAAAAATCGTTGCTGTTGGGAAATTGTCGCACCGCTGAGTAACGGAATAGTCGCGCCGTTGAGGCTGTTTATCCCGTCATCGCCAATTTAGTTGGCCTTCTTGCGCGCTCGTTCTTCTTTGTAGTAGAGCCGTTCGCCACGGCTGTACTCGGCGGTGCCAAGTATGATCCCGAGCAGTACGCTGAGGATGAATAGTCCAGAAAGCTGTGTAGCGACCTTGCCCCAATCCATCGGTATTTCTCTGAAGATCGCGTTGAAGATGTCGCGGGTCAGTCTGCCGCCAAAAATGATTGGGAGACCATAGATCGGAATGCTGCGGAAGATGATGAATCGAAGATATCCACGCTCACGAATCTTGGTCCACTTCTCATGGGAGTGACCGAACATCTGAGCTCCTCTTTTGTACCTCACACAGATTTGAGGCGGGGAATACAGGATAGAACCTGATCCTGCGGTTGGCGAGAGTTCTCCGCAGCGACCTGGCGGATGACCTGATGAAGTGACTGTGCTAGTTCCACAGCTGCAACAGCCCTGCCTCGACCAGTCCGACGAAAAAACCGAGTACACCACCGAGGATTTCGATGTGGCGCAGTTCCTTTTTAGCCACTCGTAGGACCAATCGTTCCATCTGATCGAGTTCAAAGGCGAGGATGCGGTCGCGCACCTTCTGTTTCAGATCGAGCTGCTGGCCGAGGGTTCCATGCAAATCATGGCCGAGTTCATCGACAAAGGAGAACACTTCCTTTTCGATGCGATTACGAATCTTGTCAACCAGGTCGGAGGGCAGGAACGCTGACACCATCGGGCCAAAGCTCTCCAGTTGTTCTTCAATCAACCGATCGATGCGATGCTTGAGCTTGTCGCGGATGGCATCGCTTGTGGCGAGTTTCTGAACCAGCTGAGCGATGTCATCGGCGGAGATCAGTTCTTCCTGGACCGTTTCGGCGATATTGTCGGCCAGGTCTTTATGGCGACGAGGCACCACACCCTGGAAACGCAACGGCCAGAGCCCGCGGGGAGTGCGTGGACGAAACAACATCTTGACCGCCAACCAGTTGGTGGTCCAACCGATCAGCGCACCGACCAACGGAAACACGATCCACGGCATCCACTCGACCGGAATTACATCGTTCAACAGGGCTAGGAACAACTCGACTCCTTGGTCTTTGTGATCAGCGACTGATGCGGAAGCGGGTGGGCCTTGTTTCTTTGCCACGCGGGGTCAGCAATAGCACCAATCCCAGACCGGCGACAAAACCGCCGACGTGCGCCCACACCGCCACCATGCCACCAGTGCCGGTCAGGCCGTACAGCAGATCGAGGCCGACCCAGATGCCGAGGAACCAACTGGCGCGCAATTCGAAGGTGCCGATGAAGAAGTAGATCCAGTAGAAGAGTGTCACTTTGGAGTGGGGGAAACAGAGCCAGTAGGCGCCGAGGGCACCAGCCACTGCACCGGAAGCGCCGACGGTGGGAGTGATCGAATCGGGAGTGAGGGCGGTATGGGCCAGCCCGGCGGCGAGACCACATAGGAGGTAAAAGATCAGATAGCGAACGTGCCCCAGTCTGCCTTCGATGTTGTCGCCAAAGATCCACAAGAACCACATGTTGCCGAGCAGGTGCAAGATGCCGCCATGGAGGAACATCGACAGCAACAGTGGTAATAGCGAGTTACCGAAGGTCAGGTCGACCTGGTTCAGGCGAGGATTTTTTATCGAGATGCTCTCCTCCCCGGCGAAATAATTGACCAGGTAGGCCGGCTTCAGGCCGTGGTCGAAGCCGGCTTCTTGACCGGGGCCGAGCTGATACAAAGTCACCAGCACATTGACCACGATGATGGCGATGGTGACATAGGGCGTGATGCCACTGGGCTCACTGTCACGGATCGGGATCAACCGATCACCTCCTCGCTCCAAAGCTGGGCACTCTTCTCGATGACCGGGTCGGCGGGTCCATCGCTGGCCACATCGTTGAGCAATTCCCGTTGCACCGTCAGATTCCCTTCGATCATCGCATCAGCGCTGAATCTTTGTTGGGCTCGTAGAGTTCCGGCCCGCGCCAGATCTTGCGACAAGGTTGCATCATCGAGCAACGTATCGATGGCGACGGCGAGTGGCTTTGCATCCGCTGGCGCTACCAGCAGTCCGGTGACTCGATCTTCGATCACCTCGGGGATGCCGCCGACCGCGCTGGCGATCACCGGCAGTTTGCTCTGAAGCGCATCGAGGATGCTGGTGCACAGTCCTTCGGCGAGACTCGGTTGGAGATACAGATCGAAAGAGGCCAGCCAGGAACTGATCTGTTCTGGCTGCTGGAATCCGGCCAGATGGACCCGATCACGGATGCCGTGCTGGTGAGCGAGCTGTTGCAGTGATTCGGCCTCATCTCCGGCACCGACCAACACCAGATGAACAGGTTGCTGACGATCTTTGAGCAAGCCCAGGGCATCGAGCAGATAGCTTTGCCCCTTCTCCTTCGACAGGGAACCGATGGAGCCGAGCAGGATGGCATCGGCGGGCACCCCGATGGTGTTTCGAATGTCGGTCGAAGTTGTGGTGACATCTGGCAGTGGCGGAACTCCGTCGTAGACCACCTCGATGCGTTCGGCGGAGATCCCATCCTTGAGCAGTACTTGACGGATCTCTTGAGAGCTGACGACAAATCGGTCGACCGATCTTCCGTACTTGAAATGAGTCAGACCGGGAAAGCCGCTGCGATGGATGGAAAAACCGACGCGCCGGTGCACGATCGTCCTGGCGGTTGTGAACATACCGAGACGTGCCAGCAGTCCACTCGAGTGAGCGTGGGCGGTGTGGTAGTGGATGATGTGGGGTTGCAAGGAACCGATCAGGCGTCGCAATCGCATCAGATCGCGGATATTGCGCATCGAGAGCGGTTGCAGTGCGATACCCGCCGCTTGCGCTCGTTGTCCTAGCGGGGATTCCGGGGGACACACCAGGGTCGGGTGATGGCCGCGCTGTTTCAGGCCTTCGAGCAGCAACAAAGTCTGCCGTTCGCCTCCGCGCCAGCTACGGGCAGTATTGAGATGGAGAGACGAGATCGATGCCATCGTTCTGGGGACTCCTTTTCGACACCGGATGGTAACCCACCCGCCGGTATCGAGGAAGTGAAGGCACTCTGGTGGCGGATCCCTTGCTGGATCGGGTCTGGGCTCCGACAATGCTGCGCAGAAGGGGGAGATGATGAGCTGTCCAGAACATCTGGTTCGCAGTGAAGGCGGACGCATCGGGCTATTCGTGCTCGATGGTCTCGGCGGCTTGCCCCATCCCGATCATGGCACCACCGAACTGGAAGCCGCCCAGACTCCTCATCTCGATGAGCTGGCCGCGAACTCATCGCTGGGACGAATCCAGTTGTTGCCGCCGGGGCTCACACCCGGTTCCGGTCCGGGCCATCTATCGCTCTTTGGTCACGATCCGATGCAACTGGAGTTCGGTCGCGGATTGCTGGAAGCACTCGGTAGTGGCTATCCGCTGGCCCCCGGAGAGATCGCTGCCCGTGGCAACTTCTGCACCCTCGATGATGCGGGCCTGGTGACCGACCGTCGTGCCGGTCGTCCCGCCGATGCCGAATGTCAGCGACTGTGTCAGATGTTATCCGGGCAGGTCACCGTCGACGGAGCGCAAGTACAGCTGCTCCCCGGCAAGGAGCATCGCTTCACCTGGGTGTTGACGGGTGATGGACTCGGTGCTGGCGTCAACGACAACGATCCGCAAGTGACCGGTCGTGCGCCGGTGGCGTTTACCGGTCGTGACGATGCTTCCGAGCGCACCGCGACGCTGGCGAGCCAGTGGCTGCAACAGGCGACCGGGGTTCTCAAAGATGAAAGTGTCGCCAATAGCGCGCTGTTGCGTGGTTTTTCAACGCGCCCTGAGGTGGCGACCTTTGAGCAACTCTACCGGTTAAAGAGTGGCGCCATCGCCATCTACCCGATGTATCGCGGAGTGGCGCAACTGGTCGGCATGGAATCGCTGGATGCGGGTAACAGTCTGGCCGATCAAGCGGCGGCGGTAACAGCTGCGGTCGACAACGGCTTCGATTTCATCTTCGTCCACCACAAGGACACCGATACGGCAGGACATTCTGGCGATTTTGATGCCAAGGTCGCCGCCATCGAGGCTTTCGATGCGGTGCTACCGTCGTTTCTGGCGGCCGGCCTCGATGTCATCGCCATCACCGGCGATCACGCCACTCCAACTTCGATGAAGGAACACTCGTGGCATCCGGTGCCGCTGCTGGTTCATTCCGAACGGGTGCTACCGGTCGCCGGAGTTCCCTTCCACGACCGCGGTTGCCTCTACGGCGACATCGGAACCATCCGCGGCCCCGAACTGATGCCGCTGTTGTTGGCTCATGCCGATCGTCTCGATAAATATGGTGCCTGAACGAGGACAACGGTGGAAGGTCGAGAAGAGGAATCGAAATGAATCACACCGATCCGAACCCTGCAGCAAACCTGGACCTGATCCTCAGACGTTTTGAAGAACCGGATGAAGTGCGAGAGATGACCAAGGGCCGCTTCGAGATCGTGACCATCGCTGGCATGACCATCGGCCGTGCTACCTACGAACCGGGCTGGAAGTGGTCGGAACATGTCGGAGAGGCACAGGGGAAATCCCATTGCGTCGTCGAGCATCTATGCCTGGCACTGTCGGGACAGGTGACGGTCGCCTTTGAAAATGAACCGGTGCAGGTGATGACCCCCGGCACCCTCTTCTATGTCTCGACAAAACCGCACGACAGCTGGGTCGTCGGCGACGAACCGTATGTGTCGATCCACTTCCTCGGAACCGCCGACTACGCCAAGTAGCCATACTGCATCCCACACACCAGATCCGGCTTCACTACCGTGGCGACATGTGACACATCTCACACGACTGACTTTACTGACAGCCGAAATCTCGTTTCTGAGTGGGCTGTAGTGGATTATTTCATACTGCACTTGTTCAATTGGGGCGTTGTCTAATTCGTGGGCACTTTGGCGTCAGGTGGCTCCGAAGTGGCACTCGAAGTGGCGATTTTACGGACCTGAGGCACTTCTTGTTCGGGCACTGCACTTGCACCAGTGACGGTTGTCTCAAGGCCATTTCAGATCGTTTGAACGAACCGTGCTCTTTATCGAGGAGGTGTGTCGGTGAAACTGCCGAAACCTGTTTCCATAATTGTTGGATGTTTGATCACCCTGTTTCTCAGTAGTGCTCCGGTGGCGTTGGCTCAAGGGCCACTCGATAGCGAGACGTTCCTTTATCAGGGCGTGTTGCGTCAAAGTGGTGAGCTGATCGAAGGGGTGCGCGATCTTCAGTTTCATCTCTATGAAAGCTCAGATCCGGCACTGGCCGCAGCACTGGATTCGAACACGATCGATGGTGTCACCATCACCAATGGTATCGTCAATGCCAAGTTGAGCTTCGATCCGGGCCTCTTTGATGGCTTTGAGCGCTGGCTTGAGGTGTGGGTCAAGGAACCGTCAGAAACCTCTTACGTTGTCATCGAGCCGCGCATCGAAATCGTAGCCGTGCCTTATGCGCTGGCGGCTCGCGCGGTCGCGACCGTTCGCTTTCATGTCAACAGCCCGATCAACCGCCTGTCACTGTGGAATGGCTTTGCGCTGATTCCTTCGATGATCGAAGACGATGGCAGCACCGTCCGTGTTAACGGCATCGCGGTGATCGATAGCAACGGTCAATGGATCGGCGATCCGACCGGTTTGACCGGCCCACCAGGAGACCCAGGAGATGCAGGCGATCCAGGAGCCGATGGAACCGACGGTGTCAGCATCGTCGGTGCCCAGGTCAACGGCGATGACACGCTGACCTTACTGTTGAGTGATGGAAATACTGTGACCACCAGTGAAGTGGTGACCGGAGCTGCCGGTGCCGATGGTGGTGCTGGCCCCGCCGGCGCGCAAGGCGACCCCGGCCCGCAAGGTGATCCTGGTGTCGCCGGAGCCGATGGAGCTGCCGGTGCCGCTGGTGCTGCTGGCGCGCAAGGTGACCCCGGCCCGCAAGGTGATCCTGGTGTTGCCGGAGCCGATGGAGCTGCCGGTGCCGATGGTGCTGCTGGCGCGCAAGGAGACCCCGGTGTTGCCGGAGCCGATGGTGTTGCCGGAGCCGATGGAGCTGCTGGTGCCCAGGGATTACAAGGTGACCCCGGCCCGCAAGGTGATCCTGGTGTCGCTGGAGCTGCCGGTGCTGCTGGTGCCCAAGGACTACAAGGTGACCCCGGCCCGCAAGGAGACCCCGGTGTTGCCGGAGCCGATGGCGCGATCGGAGCCCAAGGACCACAAGGAGACCCAGGACCACAAGGTGATCCTGGTGGCCCCGCCGGTCCGCAAGGAGACCCCGGTCCACAAGGTGACCAAGGTATTCAAGGTGTAGCTGGCGCCGATGGAGCAAATGGTGCGGCTGGAGCCGATGGTGCAACCGGCGCGACCGGAGCCCAAGGTCTGCAAGGCGACCAAGGTATTCAGGGTGTAGCCGGCGCCGATGGAACAAATGGTGCGGCTGGAGCCGATGGCGCGGATGGAGCAACCGGTGCAACCGGCGCGGCTGGAGCCGATGGCGCAACCGGTGCGACCGGAGCCCAAGGTCCACAAGGTGATACCGGCGCGGCCGGAGCCACCGGTGCAACTGGCGCGGCCGGATCCAATGGATCCGATGGAGCAACTGGTGCGACCGGAGCCCAAGGTGCAACTGGTGCAACTGGTGCGACCGGAGCCCAAGGTGCAACTGGTGCCACCGGCGCGGCCGGAGCTGATGGAGATGATGGAGCAACTGGTGCGACCGGAGCCCAAGGCGCGACCGGTGCAACCGGCGCGGCTGGAGCTGATGGAGACGATGGAGCAACTGGTGCGACCGGAGCCCAAGGCGCGACCGGT
>PAIH01000028.1 GCA_002711105.1 Planctomycetota bacterium | reverse complement strand
AGAACGTCGTTACGAAACCCCATTAGAACTGGCCGCCGACCTGGAACGATATTTGGTCGGGAACGAACCCGTGAAGGCACGCCCCCCCAGTTTCGGCTACCGAATGAAAAAGTTTAGCCGCCGCTACCGAGCAGCACTGACGGCCACCGCGCTGGTGTTTGTCGCCCTGACGCTGGGCATCAGCTGGGCGATGGTGGAAAGAGATCGAGCGCAAAAAAATGAAATCCGAGCCGTTGCCGGTGAAAACGAAGCACTAGAGCAAAAAGAAATCGCACAACAAGCCCGTACCGAAGCGGAACGCCAACGCACTGAAGCGGATCAGCAGCGGACGGAAGCGGAAAACCAGAGGAAACAGGCCGACGCGCAACGCAGCATTGCTGTCGAAGAAAAGAATAAAGCGGAAGAGGCCCGCACCGAAGCGGAACAGGCCCGCATCGAAGCGGAAGATGAGCGAGAAAAGGCGAAACAAAGCGAAGCTCGAGCACTGGCCAGCCAGAAGGAAGCACTCGAACAAAAAGATCTCGCCAACCGTCGGCTCTACCTCGTCGAGATGAATCAGGCGGGACTGAACTGGGAAGAAGGAGATGTCACGCTGGTCCGCAAGAGAATCGATGCTTACCGCACTCCTGCGGATCCGTCGAGCGACCCGCGGGGCTTCGAGTGGGGATACTGGGACCGGCTCTGCAACAGAGACCTGCGCACATTCACCGGGCACACGGGAGAGGTCTGGGGTGTGGCATTCAGCCCGGACGGTGCGCACCTCGCGTCAGCGAGCCTGGACAACACGGTAAAGTTGTGGGACGCGGTCACGGGCCGCGAGGTCGCCACCTTCACCGGGCACGAGGATGATGTCACGGATGTTGAGTTCAGCCCGGACGGCTTGCAGCTCGTCTCGGCGAGTTCTGACAAGACGGTGAAGTTGTGGGATGTGGCCACGGGCGAGGAGACCGCCACCCTCACCGGGCACAAGGATGTTATCATGAGTGTTGCGTTCGGCCCGGACGGCAAGCGCATCGTCTCGGGAAGTTATGACAATACCCTCCGGTTGTGGGATGTGGCCACGGGCAAAGAACTCCACATCTTCGAAGGACATGTGAAACCTGTCTGGGACGTGAGTTTCAGCCCGGACGGCGCGTTGGTCGCCTCGGCGAGTTGGGACGAGACGGTGAAGTTGTGGGATGTGGCCACGGGCAAGGAGACCGCCACGCTCACAGGTCACACGTGGAGGGTTGTGTCTGTTGCGTTCAGCCCGGACAGCACGCAAATCGCCTCGGGAAGTTGGGACTCAACGGTGAAGTTGTGGGATGTGGCCACGGGCGAGGAGACCGCCAGCCTCACCGGGCACAAGGGGACTGTGCTGGATGTTGCGTTCAGCCCGGACGGCACGACCGTTGGCTCGGTGTGTGTGGACAAGTCGGTGAAGTTATGGGATGTGGCTACGACCACGGAGATCGGCACCTTCCTCGGACACGGCAGCTATGCCACGGCTATCGCGTTCAGCCCGGACGGGGCGCGAATCGCCTCGGGGAGCTCTGACAGTACGTTGAAATTGTGGGGCTCCACCTCGGGCCGCCAGGCTGTCACGCTCACCGGGCACAAAGATTTGGTCTGGGGTGTTGCATTCAGTCCGAACGGCAGGAGGATCGCCACGGCCAGCTTTGATAAGACGGTGAAATTGTGGGACGCGTCCTCGGGCCAGGAGACCGCTACGCTCACCGGGCACACGCATCGGGTCGATTTTGTGGCGTTCAGCCCGGACAGCACGAGGCTCGCCTCGTCGAGCTGGGACCAGACGGTGAAGTTGTGGGATGTGGCCTCGGGCCGGGAGTCCGCCACCTTCACGGGTCATACGGGACGAGTCCATAACGTGGCGTTCAGCCCCGACGGCACGACTGTCGCCTCGGCGAGCGCAGACAAGACGGTGAAATTATGGGACATCTCGACCGGCGATGAGAAGGCTACCCTCACCATGGAGACGATTGTCTCCTTTGTCGCATTCAGCCCGGACGGCGACCGGCTCGTTACCTCGAGCCCTCGCACGGTAACGTTATGGGACGTGGCCACGGGCCGCCAGACCGCGACCCTCAGCGGACACACGGACAATGTCTTTTGTGTGGCATTCGGTCCGAACGGCGACCGGGTCGTCTCGGGAAGCAATGACCATACGGTGAAGTTGTGGGATGTGGCGACAGGCCAGGAGATTACCACCTTCATCGGACACACGGGTTTTGTGATGGGTGTGGCATTCAGCCCGGACGGCTTGCGGCTCGCCTCGGCNAGNGGTGACNNGACGGTGAAGTTGTGGGATGTNGNNACGGGNCGGGAGACCGCCACCTTCACCGAACACACGNAGNNTGTCAGAACTGTAGCGTTNAGCCCGGACGGCTTGCGAGTCGNCTCGGGNGGNTTTGACNATACNGTGAAGNTNTGGGACGCGCGTCNGTGGACGCCGGAGNTGAAGGTGCANNACGAGACNCGCGGGTATCTGACATNCCACACGCCACGATTCTCCTCGGNCGNCGCTCTNCAGNAAGCGATTCAGGCNGACCAGACNATCNGCGACNAGGTCCGCCAGCAGGCCCTCGACTGGTCTGAACTGTTCCGGAAAAACTACGCGCAGCAACAACTCGACCGGGCACGTCAACGATCGGTTCAGTTGTTTACCGACAGCTGGGGGATCGTCAAACAGCCAGAACTGTCCGCAGAGCAGTATCAGACGGCACTGGAAATGGCAGCGGAGGCCAATTCACTGAGACCGGACCACGGCCAGCTTCTGCAGGTACTGGGCATCGCTCAGTTCCGTGCTCAGAAATACAAAGAAGCCCTCGCAACACTGNTCCGTTTCGAGAATCCCGATGATCCGGCGACCGTTGATGCGCCACCGTATGGCCCGGTGTTCATCGCCATGACACGTTTCCAGCTTGGCGAACAGGAACAGGCGGCAGATCTGCTCAATAAAATCAAAGCCAAAGCGGATCAGGTAAAAGAGAAGGACCCACAAGGTAAACGTCTGGACCTCTTCATCAAGGAAGCCGAATCACTGATCCGCAACGAGGTGATAGAGCCGTAACAAGCAACGCAGCAAGCGTTCGCCTGCTGGTGGCTACTCGCCGCTGAGCATCGCCTGCAGTGATCCAGAGTTGGCGAAGCGCAGGGCTACTTCGATGTCGACCGATCCATCTTCGACCAGTTGCTTGAGATGCTGATCGAGGGTGATGCAGCCGTTTCTGCGCTGCGTCTCCAGGGCCCCTGGAATCTGCGCCCACTTACCGGTGCGAATCAGGTTGCCGATCGATGGATGGTTCGCCATCACCTCCATCGCCGCTCGTCGTCCCTGACCATCCGCTCTCGGTACCAATTTCTGGGCGATGACCGAATGCAGCGAGAATGAAATTTGCGAACAGACTTCGTGTGATCGGTTCAATGGGAAGATATCGACCAGGCGTGTGACCGCGCCACGTGCATCTCGGGTGTGCATCGTGGTGATTACCACGTGACCGGTTTCTGCTGCAGTCAGCGCCAGTGCGGCGGTTTCCGGGTCACGGATTTCGCCGACAAAGATCACATCGGGATCTTCACGTAGGGCGCTGCGCAGTCCTCCCGAGAAGGTTTCGAGATGGGTACCCAGTTCACGTTGTGAAATCAGCGCGCGATCCCCTTCCAGTACGTACTCGATCGGATCTTCGAGGGTAATGACGCGTTCGCCTCGGTCACGGGCACGACGCCTTATCAAGCTGGCAACGGTGGTGGATTTACCACTACCGGTCACTCCGGTGACGATGACGAGCCCTTGTTCGAGATTGACAATATCCTGCCAGTTTCGCTCCATCGGAAAGCCGAGTTCTTCCGGTGGGGGTACGTTACTGGCCAGGACCCGGATCGCTGCACAGANCCCCTCGCGCGCAATGAAAATGTTGATACGGAAAGCGAGTTGTCGCTCCGGCCACTCCCAGGAAGCATCGAGGTCATGTCCCGCTTGGACTTGTTCTCGTGCCTTTTCGTTGAGGATCGGNTCGAGCAGTTTCAATACCGTCTGGCTATCGAGAACAGCACCTTGNGGCAACGGCACCAGTTCTCCATCAAAACGATAATGAGCTTCTCTACCCGGTTGCAGATGCAGGTCACTGATCCGATGNACTCCGTCAGAGAGGAACGCCGGTTCGTCAAATCGCCCCAGCAAATCCTGGATATTCCACAGATTTTCTCCGACCTGATAGACCGGGGTGAACGGGGCAGAATGGGTCATCGCAGCGGATCTCCTCTCGAACTCAGTTAGATGGTACCGGAGTGTGCCTGTTCGGGCACGCTTGCAGGGTCATGGANCGGNCCGTATCCTCGAATTGTGGCTCCCCAGAAGGGCTTTTTGAGCCCTTTTGCGCACCTCTGGGGACAATTATTTGCGGGATGGACGATTTCCTGTGAAGGAATGACCTCCAACGGTCGAAAATTGTAAATGTCGGCAGGCTGCCGATCTGTGTACCGGAACTCCGGGAAGTACGCCCCCCGGAGACGGTACCGCAGTCCGCGGCCTCCTCTGGAATACAAACATGGTTGGTCCACGCGGATTTGAACACGAAAACATTGCGCCGGTTGATCTCCAGCGTCTCGAAATCTGTGAGAAACGGATCGGCTATCGGTTTCGCGATCCCAACCATCTGGTCCAGGCACTGACTCATTCCTCCCTGAAGACCATCGATAACCCCTGCAACGAGCGGATGGAATTTCTCGGCGACTCCGTTCTTGGAATGGTGATGACCGAGTTCCTGTTCAATTTCTTTCCCGATCGTCCTGAGGGTGAGCTGACCCAGATCAAATCTGCGGTGGTTTCTACCAATACTCTTGCCGAAGAGAGTCAGCGACTCGGGCTCGACGAGGCCTATGCTGTCGGCAAGGGAGTGACCAGTCGTCGCAAGCTTCCCAATAGCCTGCTCGCCAATGTTTTTGAAGCCGTGATCGCCGCCATCTATCTCGATTCAGGCATCGGAGAGGCGAAAGAGTTCATCATCCGAAATCTGTATCACCAGGTGCTGGCCGTTAACCAGAAGGAACACTCCGTAAACTACAAATCGATCCTGCAACAACATCTCCAGCGTGACGATGGTTCGACGCCCAATTACAGGGTCGTCAGTGAGAGCGGTCCTGATCATGCCAAGGAATTCGTGGTTCAGGCGATGTTGAAGCGAGATATTCTCGGCACTGGACAGGGCAACACCAAGAAGGAAGCGGAGCAGGAAGCAGCTCGCGTTGCCCTCGAAAGCCTGGGGGTCGATCCTTCCGTTTGAGATTAGCCGTGCTCATCTAGCAAGAGGGCCCGGTTCGGAATACTCGTGCAGTACTCCTCACCGGACCCTCTCTTTGACATTGAATCACAATCCAGGCCAGGCTCACCGGCTCTTCGGGACAGGTGGATCTGGTCTGATCGATTGGCGTTCTGACGGCTCCTTTCTCGTTATGATCTGAAAGGTTGTGCTATTCCGATTCGGTTTCTGATTTGACGCCCGAATAACTGGTCAATCTCAACTTCAAGCTACAGAGATCGGCATCTTTACTATTTTTCTTGGCGTTGTTTTTGATTTCCAACAGATCAAAAACCAGATGAGGAGCTCTCGTACTAATTTTTTCTATGAAGGCTAGATGGTTACCGATCGAGTTATTGGCGAATTGAGCCACGTAACTATGTATCGTGAAACTGTCAGTTACTCGCTTACTGTTGCTGGCAGACAAAATTTCGGTCTTTGCGCTGGAGTTTTGCATTTCTGTGATGATCTGGGCAATGATGTTGCTGGTACTGTCAAAAGTTGCCTCGATTTCTTCACAAACAAGAGGTTCTTTCGCCACCAGTTCCTCAAGATTGAGAGACTCTTCTTCTGTGGCTGTTGGCACTTCTGGCTCAGCACTGACCTGTTGCTTGTTGGCTGTAGCTTCCATCTGTTCGATTAATTGCTCGCAGCGTTTTATGACAAACGACTCTGTTGTGATGAGAACCACCGAATTCGTGGTTTGTGAAGGAATCACCGTAAAATAACTGATCCTTTTGTTGCCGGGTGGCATTGCGCGGAGAGCTTCGACAACCTCATAAAGATCTGCATCTTTTAGAGGAATCACCGCTGTTTGAAATGAATCTTCAGGCTGATTTTTCGGAGGATGAGCAAACACTATCCGGAAGCTGGGGCCTCCAGAATTACTTCTTGCCCCTCTCGCTCTTGTTGAACTGGTATTCCTGAGGATCACCCCTGCAGGAGCTACTTCGATGTTCCAGCCCAGGGTTTGTAGCATGTGCATGGAAACAGCAGGCGACTTCCAACCATCACTACCGAACACATGTAGTTCTCCTACATCCTGTTCAGCAAGTTGTTGTTCGGCGAGCGGTTTTCCCGAAGGAAGTACCACCAGGTATTTGTCAGAGGCATCGATCGCTTGTAACAGTTCCAATGCCGTGACGGGAACCGGATATGACACCGGATCGTCGGCGGTAGGTGTGCCGATTAGTTGACCCCGAAGTGAACTTCGGACAGAGGCGATCGTTTCCTTGTCGGGATCACAGGGGACAGCTTGTGCGCCTTCGGGACTCAGTAAAACAAAGGACGACAGCATCAGGGTCAAGCCGATGCGATTCAGGGGTAGGGAGAGCCACATGGTGGGCTCCTTTCTTTCATTCCGGCGGGACTACCGGGCGGGCAGCAGAGAAAAAGCAATGACCGTGCCAAAGGAGAAACGCCTGAAATGGCCAGCAGAGCCCTTTCAGGACCAGTTCACACCCCTCTGTCCCTGGACCGGGTTTCGATGTGTATCGATTTCCAACACTTTTCCCACAGGGGGAGGAGTTGTCGTCGGGCTACGACTATCCTGCCCCCTTCGTGCCAACTTAGGCCTGGATGAAAGGTGAACAGCAGCGATGACGAGCGGTACCGAAGGGGCCATTCCTGATCGCGATCCCCTGGTCGAGAGGATCATCACGAGTTCCCCTGCGCTGGCAGAGGTAAGTCGTCGCCTGCTCGAAGAACAGCTTCTCGATGTCGGTCGTTGCGGTGAGGGGGCCGTAGGACTGCTACTGGCACATCTCACTGAACAGTTGCAGCGACCACTGATTGTCATCTGCTCCAGCCCTGATAGCGCCGAACGATTGCGACGCGATACCACCACCTTCACTGCTGAACCTATCGGTAACTTCGGTATGTGGGAGAGCCTCTTCGAGGCCGGTTCCGAGCCCGATCCGGATACCTTTCGCGAACGTTTCGAAACGGTGCGCGATCTCCAGGACGGTAAGCTGCGCACCATCATCGCTCCGGTGCAGGCAGTTCTTCAGCCCTTCTCCCACGACACGGGGGATGATCATCGTGTGGTGCTACGCCGAGGGGATCGGACTTCACCGGCAGACCTGGCCAAATCACTGGTCAAGGCGGGCTACCGGAGATTTCCGCAGGTTGCCAGGCCGGGGGATTTTGCCATCCGGGGCGGTCTGTTTGATGTCTGGCCCCGTGAAGAGAGCATTCCCTATCGCCTGGACTTCTTCGATGATGAGATCGATAGCATACAATCGATTTCACATCGCGATGGACGTGTCAGTAGTGATCTCGATCTGCTGGTGTTGACCATCGCGCCGAAGGAGGCCTGGTTTATCCGCGGCTGGACCGGCCGCGAACAGCTTCTCTTCGATGTCATGCCCGAAAACAGCGTTGTAGCGGTGTGGGATCCACGAGATGTGGAAGAGAAGGCTCGTTTCCTGGTCGGACAGTGGGCGCCACGCCAGCGAGATAAGTTGTGCGAGTCCTTCTGGGCTCATGCAGGTCGTTTTCTGCGACTACAGATGGATCCACTGGTACCAGAACCGGGTCGTCGACCGGTGCTACTTCCGGTGGGCTCCGCCGAACGATTCGAGGGTTCCTTCGATGCGACTCTGGCTGCGCTGGCAGATGAGAGCGACCGCGGTGGCGATGTGCTGGTCTTCTTGCGACAGAAAGCGGAGGCGGAACGTTTTCGCGAGGTGTTGTCGGAGGGCAGTATCGGATCGGCAGCCCGAGTACGCCTGGGCGATCTTTCCAGTGGGTTCCGCTGGCAAGAAGTCGGCGGCGGTATCTTCGTCAGCGGCAATGCTGCTCTCGGACGCAAGAGAAGCCTTGAGCGGGTTCAAAAAAAGCGGGTCGAAGGACGCGCCGTCGATACCTTCCTCGAACTGGAGGAAGGGCAGTTTGTGGTCCATGTCACCCACGGCATCGCGCGATTCTGTGGGTTGCGCAATATTCGTGAAGGGGCACGGCAGGGCGATTTCCTGATCCTCGAATTTGCCGAGGGGGTAACTCTTCTGGTGCCGGTCGAACGGATCGATCTGGTCCAGAAGTTTGTCGGCGGTGGCAAAAGTCCCGGCAAACTCGACAAAATAGGCGGCACTCTCTGGTCGAAGAAGAAAGCACGTGCCGAGGAGGCACTACACGATCTGGCTGCAGAGCTGCTCGAGATACAGGCACTGCGGGCCGAGCGACCTGGTTACAATTTTCCGGTCGATGATGCTGCCCAGCACGCCTTCGAAGATTCATTTCCTTTTGAAGAGACCGGTGATCAGCTGGAAACGATCAGTGCGATCAAGCTAGACATGGAGAAACCCAAGCCGATGGACCGACTGGTGTGTGGTGACGTCGGTTACGGCAAGACGGAACTCGCCATGCGGGCGGCCTTCAAGGCGGTGCGAGATGGCAAGCAAGTAGCGGTGCTGGTTCCGACCACGGTGCTGGCACAGCAGCACCTGGTGACTTTCCGTGAACGGATGGCGGAGTGGCCGGCGAAGATCGAGGTACTCAGTCGTTTCCTGTCACGCAAGGAACAGGGTGAGGTGTTGGAAAGAACCGCCGCCGGCGATGTCGACATTCTGATCGGCACCCACCGCCTTCTGTCCGGCGATGTGACTTTTCCAGATCTCGGGCTCATCGTTATCGACGAAGAACAACGCTTCGGGGTTGCTCACAAGGAGAAGCTGAAACAATTGCGGCGGTTGGTCGACATACTCACCCTGACGGCCACGCCGATCCCGCGCACCTTGCACATGTCACTGGTGGGAGTGAAAGACATCTCGAGTTTGCATGAGGCTCCGGAGGGCCGGGCTCCCATCCAGACCGAAGTTTGTTCCTTCGACGATGCCCGCTTTCGTCAGATCGCTCTGCGCGAGTTGAACCGGGATGGTCAGGTCTACTGGCTGCATAACCGAGTGACCAGCATCGAGGAATGTCGTCAACGAGTCGAAAAGTTGCTGCCCGAGGCGGATGTTGTGGTGGCCCATGGACAGTTGCACGAACACGAACTCGAAGACCGGATGATCCGCTTCATCGATAAAGATGCCAACATTCTCGTTTCGACGACCATCATCGAAAGCGGTCTCGATATCCCCAGTGCCAATACTCTTATCGTGGAGCGATCCGATCGCTTCGGACTGGCACAGTTACACCAGTTGCGCGGGCGAGTGGGCCGCAGTCATCACAAGGCCTACTGCTACTTGCTCATCCCTGAAGATCGACCACTGAAGATGGATTCGCGCCGACGCCTGCAGGCGATTGAAGAGTACTCAGAACTGGGATCTGGCTTCCAGATCGCCATGCGTGATCTGGAGATTCGTGGTGCCGGAAACATCCTCGGCAAGGAGCAATCGGGCCACATCGGGGCGGTGGGATACGATCTGTTCTGCCGATTGCTGGAGAGAGCAGTGGCGGATTTACGTGGAGTGCCGTGGGAGGAACCACCGGATGTAGAGATTGCTCTCAGGGGGTTGTGCCGTATTCCCGAGGAATACATCTCCGATACCCGACAACGGTTGCGTCACTATCGATCGATCGCGACGGCACTACGGCAAACGGAACTCGATGTCATCATCGAGGATCTGCTCGATCGGTTCGGTCCGCTGCCGACTGAAACAGCACGTCTGGTTGGCCAGCAGCGATTACGGATTCGACTCGGCAGCTGGGGGGTCAAACGAATCGTTCCCGAAGAAGGGTGGCTGGTGAGCCAAGGTGATCGAGATGCCATCCGGAGGGGGATCCAGGGACTCGGTTGGGAGGCGAGGGATCTCCCCGACGGGACCATCGCCGGTCGGCCCAAGGGCGGCACCGCTCCCACCGATCTCGATGGAATTCTGGAAGTCATGAGCTACCAGGCCCCGGCCGGGGTCTAGATCTGGAGTTTCGCTGATTCAGGGGCAAATAGGAGTTTCGCAGTCGATGGAGTCGTCTGTCGGGTCAACTCCACAACTTCCCGCTGGCTCAGGTATTGGCGAAGAGCCAGGAACGAACAGGGCACTCAACAGAGAGATGGCATCGGGCAGGTTGAAATTGCCGTCGTCGTTGATGTCGGCAGCATCGAGACAGGTCACTTGCGCAGACCCGGGAACGAATAGAGCACTGAGAATATAGATGGCATCGGGCAGATTGGCCGAGCCATCGAGATTGCTATCACCACGCATGAACTCGGTAGCTCCTCCGTTGGTGAAGCTCCAGCTAAGAACATCGTTGACCTGCGTCACTCCCCCAGTTGAACCGATGAATCCCATCCAGGCTGAATCGGAATTGAGATACAGGGCGATATCGATGAAGGCCGACATCCTCGGCACTGTCAGGTCATCGAGGTAGATGTCGATGATCCCGTTACCGTAAGCGATACGCATCGTCCGAAGCCCACCCACATTGAGTGACGAGGTATCAGAAACGATACCGGCAGCCACTTCATCGGCGGAGTTTGCGGTGCCTGGTCGGCCATGCAGGGAAATGTGTGGAACCGGCGGATCGTTGAAAATTCCATTGATGTAGGTATCGATTTCTAGCGCCAATGAGTTGGTCATCCCGTCGTAGCCGAGTGGGCCACCATTGGAATAAAGTGCCGTGGGCGATTCATTCTGGAATATGAACACCATACCATCGGCGCCGCCTGCCGCGGGATTGATCTCATAGGTGAAGGTGGTATCGAAACCGGGAGACAACAAGACTTGTTCGGAGGTGTAGACGGCACCAACTTGTCCTATCAGGGCTGGTGTCAGTCGGACTCGGTCTCCCGATTGGGCTGCACTTCCGACCAGTGTCAGACCAGTCATGTCGAGAAAGTCTAGATAATCAAAGTCCGCCCGCACCGTCGAACTCATCGTGATGGTGATGATCAGGTTCAAGATGAAGACGAGAGAGCATCGAGATGACCCAGTGACGATGCACATCGAATTACCTTCCGAAGCGGGAGCCCTCCCGCTTCTTCCGATGATACTGGGTAGTCAAAGGGTCGAGAAGAGTCCCGCTTTGGGTCGGATGTTGTTACTTCACCACGGCTTCCAACGATGCGTTCAGATGATAAGGAATCGCTTTTTCGTCAGAGAGCTGTAGTTGTTCGTTGATGGCGCGCAGATGATGGTCGACACCGATCTCTGCTCCAGGACGGAATCCAGGGACCGTGATCACCTGGGCTAACACTCCTCCTAGACCTCTATGGATGAGACCGCGGGGGAGATAAACCAGGTCGCCAACATCCAGATCATCGCGACGTATCAACTTCGCTGCAGAGTCTCGATTCACATTTCTCGACTCGATGGCTTTGACATGCGGGCTGGTGAGGATGCACCCGCCCGGCTGCACCATCTGAACCAGATAGAATTCATCGAAACCGCCAACCACAGGATGGTAATGACTGAAGGAGTCAGAGATGCGAACCCGGTGCGCATTAATCCCGTGCCAGATGTAGGGCCCCACTTCAGGTTTCCAGGTCAGCAGAATGCGGCGGTAAGCACCCTCCTCTTCAGCGCAGCCTCCGGGCGTGTCGGTGATGGAAGGATCCCAGTCAGGTCGAACGTAACTGGGGAGTTCCTGAGGTGGATTGTCGGGAAGTTCAAACACGACGAAGGAAAGCTGTTTGTCTGCCAGCAAACCTTCTCCTGGACGCAAGATGACGATGTCGCCCACCGACAGGTTACTGATCCGATGGAGCAAACCACCGGAAATTTCTGCTCGCGCTTCTCCCGATTGAACGAAGGCGGCACGCGTTTTTGAGTAAGTCACCAGAGCGCGGGTGTTTTTCTGGAATGAGACATCATGGCCCGGATTACGCAGACGGAATGCGGATCTCAGTGCGGCGAAACCATCCGGATCGCCGTTGGAGGAGCCAAGCCGAGCGATCGAGAGGCGTACTTCTCGATTCTCGATCCCTCCTGGAGCACCAGCACAGCCGACCAGCAGGAACAGTAGCAAATACGTGATCGCTACGGTCGCTAGTCGTGATGGCGAATACATTTCAATCCTCCCCGTCGGTCTCGATCTGGATGGAAACAGGATCGAGATCACGCCAAGATACCAGAGCCAGGATCTCAAGATATCAACAGTCGTTCGCCGATAAACAGTAGCCTGATGCGGCTCTTTCACCGTGGAGAAGCCTGGGATATCGTTTTGACGATCCCAGGTGCCTTGTAATGGTGTCTCGCAATTAAGAGGAGGTGGCCCTTGAGCTCCGAGGCCAGGCTGAAGATTCGAACCGGCATGCGTTCCACTTTCTTCACGATGTTGCTGTTATCGACAACGGTTATCAACGCCGCAGATGTCACGGCATTTACCGGGGCCCGTGTCATGCCGGTTTCTGGGCCCGTCATCGAGGCTGGGGTGCTGGTGGTTCGCGATGGCAAGATTGAAGCGGTCGGAGCCAGTAAAGATGTGGTGATTCCACCGGGTGCGGAACAAATCGATGCCAGTGGCAAGACCATCATCCCCGGCTTGATCTGTACCCACAGTCACATAGGAATGGGCGGCGGCGGTGATAGTTCGGGCCCGATCCAGCCAGAGTGCTGGACCCTCGATTCAGTCAATGTTCGGGCAGCTTCCCTGGAAAGAGCTCGTGCTGGAGGTCTGACTCTGGTCAATCAGATGCCGGGATCAGGGCATCTCATCAGTGGTAGAACTACCTACCTGAAGCTACGCCGAGGTGGCACGGTCGATGAACTACTCATCAAGGATTCCACCGGNTGGCCGATGGGCGGCNTGAAGATGGCCAACGGGACCAACTCTCAGCGTTCCTCACCCTTTCCAGGTACCCGTGCAAAATCTGCTGCTCTGGTCAGGGAATCCTACATCAAGGCGCAGGAATATCGCGACAAGATCGCCCGTGCCGAAGACGATCCGGAAAAGATGCCGGAACGAAATCTCCGCATGGAAGCTCTGGTCGAGGCGATCGAAGGCAAGCGTATCGTGCATCACCACACCCATCGTCACGATGACATCCTGACCGTATTGAGACTGCGTGACGAGTTNGGTTTCCAGGTAGTTCTTCACCATGTCAGCGACGCCTGGAAGGTTGTCGACGAAATTGCCGCGGCCAAGGCACCTTGCTCCATCATCGTCATCGATTCTCCGGGTGGAAAATTAGAAGCCCGCGACATCCGGCTGGAGAATGGGGTGGTACTGGAGAAGGCCGGGGTGAATGTGGCTTTTCATACCGATGATTTCATTACCGATAGCCGCCTTTTCTTGCGCTCTGCAGCTCTCGGTGTCCGTGCCGGGATGAGTCGTGAAGGAGCTTTGCGGGCGTTGACCCTGTCGGGCGCGGAGATGCTGGGACTGGAGCAAAGAACCGGCTCCCTGGATCCCGGAAAGGATGCTGACTTTGTCATCCTCAGCGGTGATCCAATGAGCGTTTATACCCAGGTACTCGAAACGTGGGTCGAAGGGATCCGGGTCTTCGACCGATCCGATCCTGAACAACGACTGTATGCAGTTGGCGGACGAGGTGCCGGAGATGATCAGGCNTACCACTGTTGTGGCGAAAGAGGGGGGCAATGATGAACCATCGCATGTTGATCGTTATTTGCCTGCTGGTTGTCATTTCGGATGTCGGGTGCGCTGGCCATAGCGTCAAGGAAGTCACAGTTCCGAAAGTCGATGGACTTATCGCCATTCGAGGAGCGGTGGTGCATACGATGGCGCGTCAAGAAGATGGATCCTGGGCAGCACCGATAGNCAACGGTGTGGTTTTGGTGCGCGATGGTAAAGTCGNTGCGGTGGGNCCCGCTGANTCGNTTGAAATCCCGGANGGGGTTACCGTTCTGGAAGCTGANGTGGTNACACCNGGTCTCATCGATGCCCATTCAGTGGTCGGTCTTGCNGGTTGGCTCAACTATGATCATGACCAGGATCAAATAGAGCGATCCGCTCCGATGCAACCGGAGCTGGATGCTTTCGATGCCTACAATGTTCGAGAGCCACTCATCGATTGGGTGCGATCTCTGGGAGTGACGACGTTGCATACCGGTCACGCCCCGGGACAGCTGATCTCTGGCCAGACCTTCGTCGTCAAAACGCGGGGTGACAATGTCGACGAGGCGGTTCTGAAGCCGAAGATGATGGTGGCCTGTACCCTCGGCTCTGCCGGCTATGGCAGGGAAGGAAAAAGCCCCGGTTCACGTGCCAAGCAGATGGCGATGTTGCGTCAGGAGTTCATCCATGTCCGTGGATACCTGGATAAGGTCAGTGCGGCACAGGCGGATCCGGAAAAGGATCCACCAGCGCGAGATCTCCGCAAGGAAGCGCTAGGGAGAGTACTTTCCGGTGAAGCCCCTCTGATGATTTCCGCACATTCTTCCGTTGATATTCAGAATGCCTTGAGATTGCAGAAGGAGCTGCAGATCCGGCTGGTTCTCGAAGGNGGAGCTGAGTGCTACGACCACATCGAGGCACTTCTGGAACAGAAGGTGCCAGTGATCATTCATCCGACGATGATGAGAGCATCCGGTGCTGGTAAGAACGCCAGTATGGAAACCGCCGGAAAACTGGTGGCTGCAGGGGTTTCGGTGGCGTTGGGTAGCGGATACGAATCGTATGTGCCGAAGACCAGGGTAGTGCTTTGGGAAGCAGCCATCGCCTGTGCCTATGGCTGCTCGTTTGCCGATGCCCTGGGGCTCATCACCGAATCGGCCGCTCAGCTACTGGGCATTTCTGATCGGGTGGGATCGCTGGAGGTCGGTAAGGACGGAGACATGGCTCTCTTTGATGGCGATCCTTTTGAATACACCACCCACTGCATCGGTACCGTCATCGATGGAAATGTGGTGAGTGATCTGGTGCGCTGAAGAGGGGATTAGTTTCACCGGGGAGAATCGATGACCGTTGCATGGACCGATGGGAACTCCCCGGGATTTCCCCGTTTCATCGGGTTGCTATTTTTGTTGGTGGTTATCCTCCTGTGTTTTTCCATTCCTCATCGTGAACTGTACTGGGAAGAGGGAAGACGGGTGATGGCCGCCCGGGAGATGATCTCGAGCGGGGATTTCATCATTCCGACTGTTTCTGGAAAACCATATCTCAACAAACCTCCTCTTTACCCCTGGTTGACGGCGGTGGCCGGGTTCTTTCGTGGTGAGGTGGATGCGATTTCGGTACGGATTCCGACCCTGATCGCGACGCTGTTGACCGGAGCTTGTTTGGTATGGACAGGGATACGTCTGGGGCTCAGAAGGGTCGGGGTNCTTGCCGCCTTCTTTTTTCTGCTTTGTCCGATGATCGTGCGCAAATCAAGCCTCGGTGAAACTGACCTGTTGCTGACNTTCGGCTGCAGCGTTTATGCCCTGGAGATGCTGNCGATTTCGTTACTGGANCGCAAAGCNTTGAACTNTGCCGCGATGATTCGGATGGTGTTGGCACTCGTCATCGCCTTTCTCGCCAAAGGAGTTGCTGCGGCTCCCTTTGTCATCGGAGTGATGTTGGCCACCGCCGCGGGAACGGAGCCAGGGAGATGGCGAAGAGCCGATTGGTGGGCCCCTCCCTTGNTGGCGCTTGGGNTCGGTTCCTTATGGTTTATCGCCGTGCTTCAACGTCCAGAAGGTCTCACCGCTGTCCAGGAGTGGTCGAACGAGATGGCCAGGGCGGGTTCAAGCCCTGACTTCTGGAGGCATCGCTGGGAATATATCGCAGGCGTGTTACTTGGGTTTTTTCCGGCCACGTTGGTTCTTTTGTTTTTGCGGCCTCGCTCGGAGAAGAACA
Source organism: Planctomycetota bacterium (assembly GCA_002711105.1). GTDB lineage: Bacteria > Planctomycetota > UBA8108 > UBA1146 > UBA1146 > UBA1146. Next base: position 41,704 of record PAIH01000028.1, on the reverse strand, counting down.
GCTGGCTTGGCGATCCGTCGCTTCGTTTATTGGCCATTGCGATTGCGATTCCCGCTCTCTTTTATTTACTGTGGCCTGGAGTTCAGCCCCGATACCTTTTACCCGCTTTTCCTCTGCTGTGCTGGATGACCGCGAGAATAGTGCTTCTCCAATTTGAGGAAGATTCAACCGATCGGTTTGACATGAAGATCGTGTCGAGGTTTTTGCAGGTCCTGATGGTAGGGGTCGGAGTTTTTGCGGTTACTATCGCCTTCATGCGTAATATCGATGCCGAGTTCTGGCCGTCGTTGCCGGACCTGGGAGTTGATCATTGGATCTGGGTCGCAGCAATTTTGTTTGTGGGTGCCTTTTTCCCGATCCACTGGTTCTACAAGGGTTTTCCAGGTCGGTCCTGGTCTCGGTTACTGATGTTATTACTGGCGTGGGCAGGGCTACATTCTCTGGTCTGGATGCCGATACGCGGCTTACAGCGTCCCGGTGAAAAAATCGCTCGTAACATCGAAAGGTTCGTGCCTGAGGGACGTACCCTCTGGCATAACTTGCCGGCCAATTGGAATACCCTGGGTCAGGTGCAGCGTGATTTAATTCTGTTTGACGACGAGCAACAACCGCAGAGTGGGGAATGGCTTCTTACCGTCACTCCCGAGCCGACCAGCATGGGTGGTGTGGTTACGGTGATAGAGCTTCTGGATGGTTCCAGGGCGAGCCTTGGTGTGGTTTCATCCCAGTTCTCGGAGGAGAAGTGATGGTGAAAATCGTGGCTCTGATGATTTTGCAGGTGTTTCTGTTCGGGATCTCATCCCTGACGGCCCACGATGGCGTACACATCGATGTTGATCGGGTTACCAAAGAAATNAAAGCGAGCGAAGATCCAGGCCCTCTCTACCTGTTACGTGCCAAAATGTGTCGTGCCCATGGGCGTCCAGAGCTCGGCTTACAGGATCTCCAGATGGCGCGCGGTTGTGGTGTGGATCCGTTTGCTGAGAAACTGGAGAGAGCACTGTGTTTGCGCGACTCCTTGAAAACACAGCAAGCACTCAGGTTACTCGATGAGCTAGCGGCGACACCTGGCAACACAGCGATGGAAGTTTTCAACGAACGTTCTGCTATCCGAGAGAGCATGGGGGATATCGATGGCGCCATCATCGATCTGGCTCGGATACACGCCCTGGTTCCCGATCTCGAGAAAACATTACGACTTGGGATGCTATACGAAAAAAGAAAAGCACCTGGGATAGCAGCCGCTCTGTATCGCAAGATGATCGAGANGAACGGCGAGAGCGCTTTGNTATCCATCAGCTTGATCCGTGCTGAAACAGATAATGGTCACTACGATGCAGCNCTGAGTCTTGTTGCAGGGAAACTGCGGCAGGCTGGGCTCAAGGCACCGTGGTTGCAAAGGAAGGCGGAGATCCTGCAAGCGGCAGGGCGGGATGCAGAAGCGGCATCGGCATTGAAAGAAGCTCTCAAGGAACTGGATGTGATCTTCAAGCGACGTCCGGTACCGATCCACAGGGTCACTCGTGCTCGCATCTTGCGTCTGCTGGGTCGGCTGGAAGAGGCCCGGGGTGAACTCGAAAAGGTTTTGCAACAGGCCCCTGGTTACGGGAGTGCTCGCCGAGAATTGAATCTNGTTCTGGAATTGCAGGAAGCNGCAAAGTCGACGGAGCAGAAACCGGAACCGGACTCNCCCTGATTNTTACAACAAGCAATGTTGACCCAGTTCGACCAGGTCTTTCTGGTGATGCTGGGTGCCCCATACCACGCAACCGATAGCAAACAGTGCCACGATGGCGTCCATCCGTTCATCTTCGAGCCAGTCGGGAAGTTGTCCGTACCCGTCGAGAAACGAATCACGCAGTTGCGGCTGTTGTTGCCAGGCTCCCACTTGTAACCGCACCAGATCGAAGCCGGGATGATTGGGGTGTGAGTGTTCCCAATCGATGATGCCGATTCGTTTGCCATCCCACAGCCAGTTTCGTGGCTGATAGTCGTTATGACACAGCGTGCGTTGATCGCCGTCGAAGAGATTACCGTCCACGAAACTTTGGCGTGCTCGTAGAATCTGTTTTTCTTCGAGGATGTCGTCTGATTTGGTGATCCACGTTTCCAGACGTTTGGGCAGGGCCACATCGAGAGAGACAGGATCATCGTCGTGGGCTTCGAGTCGATGAAGCTCACCCAAAAAAACGCCCGCTTGATGATGAATGTGGCACAGCTCTTCAAGAGACCAGTTTCGTGACTCGACCGGTTCACCGGCTACCGCCGATAGCAGTAGTAGTCGTTCCCCCTCATCGGATGCGATCAGCTCGGAACGCCGAGTCAGTTGCTGAGAGATTTGAGGCAACCAGACACGAATCGCCTGCTGTTCCTGGCTCCAGCTACGTGGTTCCGGATGCCATTTGAGGAAAGCTGTCGAGCCATCGGCGCAGGTGCCAGTCCATACCCGACAAGATCCGCCTGGATCGACGCGACTTTGCCCATCGAATTGCCACATCTGTTGGGCAAGAGAGAGAAGGTGTTGATCAGTGGGAACGGGTTGATCCAGAGTGCTGGTCATGGGAACCATCCGTTTCTGACCTCGGAAACTGAGGGTACGCTACGCCGGCGGTTCTCGGCGATCAACAAGGTGAGTGAGAGACTCTTGAATACGGACTCAAAAAAAATCGGTCTCTTTTCCAGCACTGTNNTGGTGGTGACGACNGTGATCGGTGCTGGAGTCTTCACNACGACCGGGCACTTTGCTGCAGAACTCGGNAGTTCCTGGGCNGTTCTTCTGACCTGGGTNGTCGCNTCTCTNGTNGCCATGCTCAGCGCGCTGACCACCGCAGAACTGGGAGCGATGATCCCGCAGAACGGTGGCGACTATGTTTTTGTCCANCGCGCATATGGGTCCAGGATCAGCTATGTATTTGGNNTGATTTCTGGTCCTGCAGCATGGACCGTTGGAAGTGCATTTGTCGCCGGAACTCTGGGGAAGCATTTCAATAATTTGATTCCAGCAGTGCCCGAGCTGGTCGCTTCCATCGGCGCGGTTTTCATCCTCACCATGGTGCATACCCGGGGAGTCAAGGTTGGTGTGCTGTTCAATAATGCGACGACAGTGCTCAAGGTGGGACTGATCTTCGTTTTTGTTGGTGCAGGAATGCTAGCAATCTTCTGGCCAGGTACAGATTCCAAAACCGTGATCGAACTGACCGCCCCAGCGGCAGCGCCACAGGGTTGGGATCTGATAGAAAAGATCTTCTTCTCCAGCATGCTGGCTGGATTTGCCTTTGCTGGTTACAACGCGGTCGTATTGATGGCGGGNGAAGTACGGGAACCGGGCCGCAACATCCCGAGATCGCTGATCTACGGCCTGGGTGGGATTTCAGTCCTGTACCTGCTGGTCAATATGGTCTTCCTGCTGGCCACCGATCCTTCCCAGATGGTTGATGCCGCTGGTGAAGGAATCTCTGATCTGGGCACTTTCACCGCTCGTCGATTATTCGGAGATGAAGTCGCGACTCTCTTTGATCTGGTCTTTGTTCTGATTTTGATTTCTACCCTGAGCAGCTGTATCCAGGTTTCTGCACGGATTAGCTGGCGAATGGCCCGCGACGGCCAGATGCCAGCAGCCATCGGGCGCAGCACTTCTCAAGACGCTCCCACGAATGCGCTGCTACTACAGGCGTTGTTGATCATCCTGGCAGTGGCTTTCGCAGAAAAAAGACAACTACTTCTTCTCAATGGCATGTGCACGCTCATCGTCGACTTTCCTCTGGCCATGACCATCTTCAGCTTGCGACGTAAAGAGCCAGACACCCTTCGCCCGTATCGAGTTCCCTTGTATCCGTGGATTCCGTTGATTCGATTGCTGCTGGCAGTTTATGTCGGCTATTCCTTTGTCGTGCAAGATCCCTGGCATGGGCCGATGGCCATCGGTTTGATTGCCGCTATCATCCTCTCGCAACCTATTTTTGCGAGGGGAGTGAAGGAGTCGCTTTGAAATTACTGATCTCCGTACTGGTGCTCCTTTGTTTGACACAGCCATTGCTGGCAGAAGATCGTCCACCGAACTTCATCGTCATCTTCTGTGATGATCTCGGTTACGGAGATCTCGGTTGCTTCGGCCATCCGACCATCGCNACNCCTCATCTCGATCAGATGGCCGCAGANGGACAGAAGTGGACGCAATTTTATGTGGCGGCNCCGGTNTGCACTCCCAGTCGCGCTGGATTGATGACGGGTCGGCTGCCGATTCGCAGNGGACTCTGCTCTGCAAAGCGCCGTGTACTGTTNCCCAATTCTGCCGGCGGNCTNCCCGNTTCGGAGATCACCATCCCGGAGTTGTTGAAGAAGGCCGGCTACGCCACCGGCATGGTCGGCAAGTGGCACCTGGGGCATCTGCCTGAATATCTACCGCACCGACACGGGTTCGATCAGTGGTTTGGTGTCCCTTATTCCAATGACATGGATCGTAACAACAAGGGCCCCAAGGGCTGGGATGCCTTTCTCGAGCCGAAGTTCGAGTACTGGGATGTTCCTTTGCATCGAAACGATGAAGTCATCGAACGACCCACCGATCAACGCACCATCACCCAGCGCTACGGTGATGAGGCAGTCCGGTTCATCGATGCACACAAGGATGAGCCATTCTTTCTCTATCTGGCTCATTCGATGCCCCACGTGCCGCTGTTTCGNTCNGATCCCTTTGTTGACCGTAGNGANCGTGGTTTTTACGGTGATGTNATCGAGGANATNGATGCCAGTGTCGGCAAGGTNCTCGACGCGGTNCGNNAGCGNGGGCTTTCCGAGAACACCATCGTCATCTTCTCATCGGATAACGGACCATGGCTGGAATACGGTGATATGGGGGGGAGCGCCGGATTGCTGCGCGCCGGCAAGGGCACCACTTTCGAGGGCGGCATGCGAGTACCGACCATCGTCTGGTGGCCGGGATCTGCTACCCCCGGAGTCGTCACCGATCTGGGCGCGACGCTCGATCTGTTGCCGACCTTCTGCGCGCTGGCAGGGGTCGATGCGCCAGATGATCGTGTTCTCGATGGCGCGGACATTTCAGGTCGAATCCGCGGTAACAGTGCTTCGCCACGCGATACCGTCTTGTTCTATCGGGGCGATATCCTGTATGCCGTTCGCAGTGGACCGTGGAAGATGCATTTCAGATCCAGGCCGAGATCGGGAGCCAAGGAAACGATCCACGAGACACCGCTTCTCTATCACCTGGAACGCGATCCATCGGAGAAGAAGGATCTGGCGAAGAAGCACCCGGAGATCATCGAGCGATTGAAAAAAATTGCAGAAGCACACACCGCGACCCTCAAGCCGGTCGAGAACCAGATGGAGCAGGTGCTACCGAAGAGGAAGCCAGATCAGGACTGATCAGCAGCCATCGGCTGGTTCCAGTAACAGTTGCTGAATAGTTGCATCCTTGGGATAGAAGTTGTGGATGACCCTGAAGAGCATCAGTGCGTTGCCGTAAAAGGGGAACTTGGTTTTTCTTTCGGGTCCCATCGAGTACCCCATCGGATCTTCGACCAGGATGAGAGCGCCCTGACTGGTGATGTTCAGAACCGTGAGTCGGAGATCATGGTTGGGGTGTCGCTGTTGTTGCTTCCACTGTTCGAGGCCGATCTCCTTGATTTTTTGTTCAATCATCGAGGTCCAGTGGCTGATGGATTTCCGATCGTTCTGGATCTTCACCTGGCCATCCTCTACCAGGGGAAATTCGATCTGGACGATTCCGGTCGTACGCCACGCCTTCCGTAATTTTTTCATGTCGCCTTCGAAGTAGGCTTCCATATGAGCCTGAACGGGAGCGAGTGCCCGTTCCAGCATTTCGGGCCGGTCCTTGAGGTAGAACTCGAGGCGTTCGGAGTTGAGTTGGTAGGGTAAAGGGGTGTCCTGGGCACTCACGAGCGCTACAGCGGAAAATGCCAGCAATAACAAGGTGGGGGTTTTCATCGTCGGCGCCTTTCTCTGCGGGCAGTGCGAGTCTCTCTAATAGTATCTTGTCAAACCAATATTCGGACCAGAACTCATCCGGGGTGTTCAGGGATCTGGTTGACCTCATCTACAAAGATGGAGGCCCTTTGAGCCAATTCCCTGAAGGGCCTCGGTTTCACGTGTATAAATTAATTCAGATTCGTATGACCCTCGCCCACCTGAAGATCTCCATCTACACTGCCAACCTGCTCGGGGCGCGTCCTGGGGGGATGCTGAGAAGAACCCGTGGAACCTGATCCGGATCGTACCGGCGGAGGGAAGGCAGCTATCATGAAGAACGAATCTCACTCCTGGTCTCTACCACTGCGTGGTGCCCACAATCCATCCTCGGCGGCAGAAGGTACCAATCCCGGTTCCTTTGCACTGCCGCCTGACATCGGTGGACCTCTCTCTTTTTCATCTCCCGATACTCCCGGCATGCCGCAGCCATCGAGCAAGACCGCGTGGGATTTCCTTCCCTCCGACTGGACCATCGAGGCGGCCGATCAGGGACAGGGCTGTGCCGGTCACAACCATCCAGAAATCGGTGAATTCATCCGGTGTGTAGCTCCCGACAGCTTTGAAGCGGTGACTCAACTGGAGAGTGCTCGACTGGGGATCGTGACTCCTGAAATGAAACGTGTGGCTGAGCGAGAGGGACATCTGACAGATCGCCAGGTGCGCGATGAAGTCGCGGCAGGTCGGATGATCATTCCCGCAAACCGTGAACATCTTCGCCATCAACTCGACCCGATGGCGATCGGTCGTGCCAGTCGCACCAAGATCAATGCCAACATGGGTGCTTCTCCCGTTTCTTCGGGAACTGACCAGGAACTGGAAAAGTTGCAGTGGTCGCAACGGTGGGGGGCCGATACCGCGATGGATCTCTCCACCGGTGGCGATATCGATGCTTGCCGGGAGGCCCTCATCGGCGAGAGCACGTTGCCGATCGGTACGGTGCCGCTCTACTCGATGATCATCGGTCGGAAGATCGAAGATCTGACCCATGAGATCATCCTGGAGAGTATCGAGCATCAGGCTGCCCAGGGAGTTGACTACTTCACCGTCCATGCCGGAGTACGCCCCTGGCACATTCCTCACATCCAGAATCGACTGATCGGCATCGTCAGCCGTGGTGGATCTCTTCTGGCCAAATGGATGATCACCCACGATGACGATAATCCGATGGTGACCTGCTTTGATCAGATTTGTCAGATCATGCGACGCTGGGATGTCAGTTTTTCGTTAGGAGACGGTTTGCGTCCCGGTGGATTGGCCGATGCATCGGATGAAGCACAGCTGGGAGAGCTGGAAACCATCGCAGAGTTGACGGAGATCGCCTGGAGCCACGGAGTGCAGGTGATGGTGGAGGGGCCAGGTCATGTCCCCTTCGACCAGATCGAGTTCAACATGAAGCTCGAGCGTAGCCTTTGCCACGGCGCACCCTTCTACGTGCTCGGTCCACTGATCACCGACATCTTCCCCGGTTACGACCACATCACTTCCTGTATCGGAGCCACCGCTGCGGCTTACCACGGCGCTTCGATGCTGTGTTACGTCACACCCAAGGAGCACCTCGGGTTGCCCAAACGCGATGATGTCAAACAGGGCTGCATCGCCTACAAGATCGCCGCGCACTCCGCCGATATCGCTCTCGGGATTCCCGGCAGCCGCGATCACGACGATGAATTGACCAAAGCAAGAGCTGCGCTCAACTGGCAGAAGCACTTCGATCTTTCNTTCGATCCTGACACCGCGCGAGCTCTTCATGATGAGGATCTCGATGTCGATACCGATTTCTGCGCCATGTGTGGACATGACTGGTGCAGCGTGCGGATCTCCAAGGAGATTCAGCAGTTCGCCAGTGGCAAGGCCGAGGGGTTCGAGCGTGGAGCCAGTGTACGTAGCGCAGCGTTGACCGATGAGCAGCAAGAAATCCTCGAAAAGCGGGGGGTGCTCGATCCGGCAGAGATCCACAAACTCGCATCGAAGACCAAAACGACGATGGATGCTGACGACAGCAAGGCTTCCTGTCACAGCGATTACGTTGATTCAGACCGCGCCCGAAAGATTCAGGCCGTAGAGGAAGGAATCACCGAGACCACCGCTCCCTGAATCGATTGGTTCAAGGACAATCGCTGTTGTCGCACGGGAACTGAGCTGCTGTGGTTCCGCACCCAGGAAATGGCGGTGCCGGTATCGGTCCGGAATTGAAAATATACCCGAGGAGATAGACCGGATCGGCGATATCGATAGCTCCATCTCCATTGACTTCAGCGGCTTCCATGCATGGGATTACCGATGAGCCGAACAAGTTGGTGAGAATCGCCACCGGATCGGCGATGTTGATCTCTGTATCGCCGTTGGCATCCCCTCGAATCAACGAGATGGCATTTCGATGCCAGGTGATGGTCTGATCGACATCAATATTACTGGCGGATTGCACGAGACCGTCGGGCCAGACAACACGGATGATATTGATCTGGTCGTCGGTGCCGAGACCAAAGTGTGCCGACATTTCACTCTGGGAGATGAAATTGTCGCCAGCATCGATCCATCGATGCAATGTTCCGGAAGCAGAAGAGATCGTAACTTTTGCACCGATTCCATCGGCAGCCACAGCGGGATCGCCATCGGTATCGAGAAAGATACGGATCCAGTGTCTCCCTCCGCTGACCGTATCGTTGCGGAAGTAGCGCAGGAATTCATTGTTACCAGCGATCACGATGTCCTGATCGCCGTCATTGTCACTATCGAAGTTGAGGATTCCCCGTCCGAAACCGTCGTGGACCAGACCTGAAGCGGTGGCCATTTCGGTATAGGTTCCATTGCCCAGGTTGCGCCAGAAATAGGACTGCTCATTGTCGAACTGTCCACCGGCACCGTTGGTCTCGAGGATGTCGACGAAGCGGTCATGATCAACATCGATGGAGATGGCGCCCCAGCCGTATCCACCATCATCGACGCCGGCACTGGCCGAGATCTCCTGGTAGAAATGGTTACCCTGGTTGATATAGAGCTTGTTTCCGGTCCAATTGGTAACGGGTCGGTAGATGGAAGTGACATACCAATCGATGAGACCGTCGTTGTTGTAATCTCCGACCGTCTGTCCCATGCCATTTTCTTCCTGGGCGGTGTTAGAACTGTTGTTCATCTCGGTGAAGGTGCCATCGGTATTATTGCGGAAGTAGTGACTGGTTCCGAAATCTGCGACTAGTAATAGCTCTGGATAATGATCCCCATCCATATCTTGAAATCTTGGCGCAAATCCAGAGGTTCCGGAGATGCCGGAAAAGAGGCCGATGGAAGCGGTCATATCGGTGAAGGTTTCATCGCCATTGTTTCGAAAGAGCCTGTTGCCACTGTTGTTNCTGGCAAACCCNGCCACAAACAGATCCAGGTCGCCGTCGAGATCNTAATCCCCGAANCAACAGCCNAATCCGTCCTCGACACTNGNNGTCGTATCGACTCCAGCACTCTCGGCCACGTTGACGAAGGTGCCGGTGCCGGAGTTTCGGTACAGTCGATGGTTTCCGGCTGTGCCCGTGATCCCGCTACCAGCACTGGTGACGTAGATGTCGAGCCAGCCATCTCCATTGTAATCGCCGACTGCAGCACCTTTACCCATGTGAACCTGGGTCAATCCCCATTCGCTGGCGCGATCGGTAAAGGTCCCGTCTCCATCGTTGATGAAGAGGTGATCGGGAAGGTTGTTTCCTCCACCGCTGGGTACGTAGAGATCCTGCCAACCATCTCGGTCGAAATCTCCGCAGACAACGGGTCCGGTATAGTTGTCATGATTGTAGATACCGGGATCGAAGAAGATCCCTGCGAGGCCAGCGCTAGTGGTCTGGTTGCTGAATTGTGGACTCTGAGCAGAAACAGACACGGCGGTGAAGACGAGCAGCCCGGTGATGATGGCCCAAAACTTCACGGTACCTCCCAAGGATGAAATAGTTCTTCATATATTCTAGTGGGTATGAAAGAAACGGGAAGGAGTTGCTGGATAAGTTCACTCGAAGGTGAACCAGGTATACCCTCCTGCAGAAACACTGACTTTCAGGTCGATGGATCCATCACGGGTCAGCGAGTGCGACTGTGATTTGCCGTCCTCGTGCCGAAATTGTGTACTCCCAGTGAGTCCTGTGTAGTAGAGGGGAATCCTTAGATTGCGGGCGATCTCCCTGTCGAGAGGATTGAACAGCATCAACAATCCCTTCTCCTTGCTGTTTGGATTCACCATCAACCAGTAATCGAGGTCTCTGGCGTCAGCTCTTTTCAGGTGGATCAGGTCGCCTTCCAGGACTTCCCGGTGTCGCTTGAACCAGTCGACAGTTTTCTTGACCATCGCTCTGGTTTTTTCGGTGTCGAACAGGCGTGGTCCGCGGTAGCACGCTTGGACGCCAGCACCGAGATTACTGATCATCATTTTCTGATAATGATCGACGTGTTGAGACAGAGGTTCGATAGTTGCTGCTGCGCCGCCACCGTGATACTGAGTCAGCGGAACGAACATCCATCCCATCGATCCGTTCTTGGTCCAGGTCCCATCGTAGATGTTCTGCCTGGTGTGGATCACCTGTTGTGCTCTCGGCAGACTCCAGTTCACTTCTCGGTAACCCATGGCGCATTTGTTGGATCCGGCCAGGTAGTAGTAGTCGGGCACATTGAGGTAGACACCGTTGGCTCGGCACCACTTGTAAAAGTCGGTGATGATCCTCCATTGAACCCAGCGCGAATCCTTCTCGCCTTTTTGCAGCGGTAGCCTTTCGGTCACATCGATGTCGCCGGGATAGGAGCCGTCGTGTTCGAGCAGCCGCATGCCGGTTTTTTCAAAGAACTGGTACAGCTTGCGGAAGTAATTTTGGCCCCAGGCGCTGGCGAGAGCGGGACACGATCCGTGAGTGGGCTTTGTTCCTGCAGGGGAAACGATGTCATTACCGCCACCGATGGAACGACTCGAGAGTAGCGAGTAGCCACCGATCTCGATGCCCCTGGAGCGGGCGTAATCAGCGTACCCTTTCATCTTTTCGAGGTACTCCTCGCTATCGTTCTCGATCTGAAAGCCACTACCAAAGGTCATGATCACCATCTCGAAGCCAATCTCGGCACACTGGTCGATGGCCAGTTTGATTCGATCCCAGTCAGCATATCGCGCGTGCATCATCAGTGGATTTTCGGTGGTCCACGGTGCGATGGTGCGATACATGCGTCTTCGAGCGAGACCATTCCTTTCCCTGTCGGTTCCATCGAGAGGAAGGACGAAGGTACGGAAGGATTGGAACCGTTCTCCTATCGCTACATCTTGATCGGGCCCGATGGTGGGTCGTACCTCAAGCAGGCATGGTGTCGAGCGGACATAACTTACCTGACTGGTGTAGAGTGGATCTTCGACCCAGTGGACGGAAAATCTGGTTACGGTATCGGAGTCCATTCCCTGGAAGGCGTAATCGGTCTCTACCAGGATGTTTGGAGGGGGAAAATAGACGCCTCGTTCCTCAACACGGGAAGTGTGTTCCACCGCCGCGAGAATCTCACTGGTGAAGCGATCGACAGTGATTTGTTGTGAGGAAGTATTTTCAAGCTCGATCCATTTGCTGTAGCAGGGAATACCGTCATAAAGCTCGTAATGAATCGAAAGCCGTACTGATTTATCTTCGTTTTCGGAAGTCGGGGATACCAGATCAAAGCGTAGAGCCACTCCTTCTGGAGGCCACTTGACCCCAGTTGCATGGTGACGAACTTGTTTCCATGCAAACCGTTCCTCGATCCCCTTGACCTCGAAGTGCTCCAGCTGAAAAGAAGTTGGATCGTTGGTCATAGCATCGATCCACTCCTCTCTGAGGAATGCGTGGTTTGGCTGGCCCTTGAGGCCACCGATATCAAAAGTAGTTCCGTCGATCACGACCTGGGCTTCCGGGCGCACTGATCTAAGAAAGGATTCCCCCGTGGCCAGGTTCTCAAGACCAATGGTGGCAAGATTGGGTGTGATCCGGAAAGTGCGTCTTATCAGACCGTTGGAGAGCACGATCTCGTTGCTCTTTTCGTTGCGGTAGACACCTGCCACGTACTGTGCAGGGTCAAGCAACCAGTCTTTACGATCTTCCACTTTGATCTCTGGCTCCGAAGGTAGGTTTTGTAATGCGGCTTCGGGGGTCTGGGCCTGCGGTGTTTGGTGTTCGTCTGCAGGGAAGTGCATGAGTAGAGAGATCAGCAGTAGAGTTGTCATTTCAGGGTCTTCCCCAGATCTTTTTGAGAATGGCGTGGAGCTGTGGATCGTGCTCTTTCAACTCCGGCCGAACGAACGGGTAGAAGTCATTGGTGCCGACATAGGCTTCCGTTCCCTCGGCGAAGTATTCCTTGTGATCGGTCAGGGAATAGTGGCGTCTAGTCTTTCCATTCATATGAAGTACTTGTTCATACTTTTTTGACTTCACGGCTGCCTGATAAGCGGCGAGTATTTCAGGATCCTTGAAGCTGACGATCTGATCGTGCCAGGCGTGCGCCAGTTCGTGCAGCATCACCCACGGTTGGACATTCGATCTTTTCAGGTTCACGTATGATTGAGCCTGGGGGATGTGAACGACTTTATGAAGGTCCAGGGCGTGACCACCCTTTTCGAGCCAGTTGAGATCAGGGTGGTACTGAAGACCCTTGATTCCTGGACGATCCAGATCCAGCACAATTTTCACCCGTCGCAGTTCTGCGATACGTTTTTTCGGCAGCACCCAGACCAGATCACGTAATTGCATTTCGGCCAGGGATAGAGCTTCGGCTGCCAGTGCGGGCTCTTTTTCCAGGAGTTTCTTTTCGACCCGAATCGACCATCCTTCAACCACGTGAGTGGTATGGGTTTCCTGGGAGAAATTAGGTAGAGACAGAGCTATCAACAGCAAGACAGGCATGAGATCTCCTTCCGCTGGGTATCCTCTCCAGGATCTGTTCCGACACCAGTGCCCTTTTCAGATCTGGGTACTGCATTGACCGGGCCTGTGGTCGTCGTACCTTGTGCTACAACCTGAAATTGAAGGAGGATCACCGTGTCTCAACGCCCCTGTTTGTGCCTTGGCGCCGCTCTCTTTTTCCTGGGACTCCTGGTTTTGCCGATTTCCACCTCGTTGGAAGCTGGAGAGCCTAATGCCATCACTGCTGTAGAAGCCGAGAGTGGTTGGGTATCGCTTTTCGATGGCGAATCTCCTAGAGGCTGGAGGGGATATCGTAAAGATGCTTTTCCCACCCAGGGGTGGAACATCGAAGATGGCTGGTTACAGGTCATGGCCAGTGGTGGTGGTGGCGACATCGTTACGATCGATCAGTACGATGACTTCGAACTGGAACTGGAATGGAAAGCGCCAGAAGGTGCCAACAGCGGCGTCATGTATCTGGCCAACGAAAACAATGGCGCATCTTATTTTTCGGCGCCCGAATACCAGATCTTCGGCGATGCCGATCCGACTTCAACTGGCAACACATCAGCGGGCAGTTTGTACGCTCTCTTTTCACCGATGAACAAGAAGCTGAATTCAGCTGGAGAGGTGAATCACACCCGCATCGTTCATTGCGCGGGCAATGTCGAGCACTGGCTCAATGGTGTGTTGGTCTGTCGCGCAAATATTGGTTCTGTGGATTGGAACCAGAGAGTGGCTGCGAGCAAGTTCGCCGCCTGGTCCGATTTTGGAACGGTCAAGAAGGGCCATATTGTCCTCCAGGAGCATGGCCACGATGTCTGGTTCCGCTCCATCAGGATCCGTGAGATCCCGACGACAGAACGGTGGCGCTTTGGTCATTTCGAGCAGCTCTTCAACGGACACAACATGGATGGTTGGTCCGCGTATCTGAACAGCGATGGAAAGATGGACGACGTATGGTCAGTGGCCGATGGCATCATCAGCTGCAAGGGCAAGCCTGCCGGATACATCTACACCAACCATCAATATCAGGATTTCATCCTGGAAGTGGATTGGCGCTGGGATCCAGTAACGAAAAAAGGAGGCAATTCAGGTGTGCTCTTCCGTCAGGTAGGGGAACACAAAGTATGGCCAAAGAGTATCGAAGCGCAGTTGATGGCCGGAAGTGCTGGAGATTTCTGGTGCATCGGTGAGTTTCCGATGCAGACCGATCCAGAACGTACTCGTGGTCGTAATACCAAACATCTCATGAAAAACGAGCGTGATAACGGTGAATGGAATCACTACGAGATTCACTGCATAGGTGGAAATGTGGTGTTGATGGTCAACGGTAAGGTACTCAACACTGCGACCAACTGCGCTGAAGTTCCCGGGCCGATCTGTTTGCAGTCGGAAGGAGCTCCGATTCAGTTCCGCCGTATCCGTCTGTTCCCGATGCCGAGTAGTTCTCACGGCGCTACTGGCCAGTGAATCGTCAATTAGCCGTACTCCTGGTGCTGCTTCTGCAGATCGGCTGTCAAGGTTTCGATCTGCGGAAGCCGTCTTCCGATATCGAACTGGTAGTGCTGGGAATTGCCCAGGATGGAGGCGTTCCACATCTGGGTTGTCAGAAGCAGTGCTGTATCGAAGCACGCAAATCTGGCCTACGAATAGGGCCAGCTTGTCTGGCTCTGGTTGATAATAACTCCGGTGCCACGGTGTTGATCGAAGCGACTCCTGCTATTGAGGAACAGCTGTCCTTACTTCGTGATTTGACAGGTTACGGTAACGAACGTCGAAGACCAGTCGATGCGGTGCTTCTAACTCATGCCCACATCGGTCACTACACCGGATTGATTCACTTCGGAAGAGAAGTGGCATCAACCGATGCCGTTGATGTCTATTGCACGGAAAGGATGTCAGATTTCCTGCGCGAGAATGGGCCCTGGAGTCAACTGGTTCAGTTGGAGCAGATCGTTATTCAAGAACTCAGTCCCGGCCAGGTCACAGAAGTAATTCCCGGAGTCAGAGTGCAGGCCATCTCTGTAAAACACAGGGATGAGTTTTCCGATACGGTTGCCTGGCGAATCGAAGGACCGAAAAAGACGGCTCTCTTTTGTCCTGACATCGATCGTTGGGATGATGGCATCCTGGAAAGGTTGATTGAGGGGGTAGACCTTTGTTTTCTCGATGCGACGTTCTACGACGGACGTGAACTACCGGGTCGTGATTTATCCGAAATCCCCCATCCACCGATGGTGGTAACCATGGAGAGACTGGAAAACCTGGCGCTGGAACAGCCTGGTCGCTTCCGCTTTATCCATCTCAATCACACCAACCCAGCTTTGCGCGATGAAACGATCAGAAGAGATCTGGAGAAACGCGGTTTTCGAGTGGCACAGTTGGCGGAAAAATTTCAGTTGTGAGCGTTCCGATACGTAGGGGAGAGTATGATTTCTTATCTTGACTATTTAGGGCTACAGAAGATGTCGTAGTGCCGCATCTCCATCAGGTTCTCTTTCGTCAGTTTTACTCCTGAATAATCGAGATCATCATTGATCCTGTAGACTTCATATCGAAGATTGATCAAGAAGTCGTAGAATTCTTCTCTCACTTCTAATGGTGATAACTTGAACACTTCCGCTCTGATGTAGGGCTTCACCTCTGCTATCAGTTGTTCCATCGATTTGAGAACTTGGTAATCGAAACCTTCCGCATCGACCTTGATGAAACGAATCTTCGAGATCAGGTCCGGGTGATTTTGTTCAAGATAGGTCGGTAGATGTTTGCCCTGAACTTTCAGCCTGAAAGCATGGCCGTGGCGCCACTTGCTGATCCTGTCATGTAATCCACCGTTGCAGAATCCTTCATCAGAGTATTCGAAAAAGAACTCACCAGGCTCAGGTGTTGCAGCGAACATCAACGGTACGATGTGCGTTTGGTCCAAATTGAGTGTTGAGTTCTTTTCGAGCACAGGAAAAACATAAGGGTTTGGTTCCAGAGCTAACACGCAGCCGGTAGTTCCCACGGCAAGAGCCATTGGTATGGCGGTGTCTCCGGAGTGCGCACCGATGTCGATGGTGACATCACCAGGAGACAAAAACTTTCTTAACTCATCGACCTCTTTCTGGCGGACTGGTTTGATCGATTCTGCCGGATGTTGCCATTGTGCATACTGAACTAGACCGTCTGTGGGGAGGTCGTACTCCAAGACATGCCATGGATATTTCCTGGGCTTCGGTTTCATTCCGAAAATGTAGAAAATCTCTTTTAACTTCAAATTATTCCATCCTCGATGGATTTATGTGGGTTCGTCTTCAGGGTTATCGCTGTTCTTGAGATCATCTGGATCAATTTCAAAATCGACCAAGCCGGTTGCCTCCAGTAGCAGGTGCTGAACGGCTCCAAGAATTTGCAAAATTTGCAAACGTGGATCGTCGAACTGGTCCTCATCTAGATGATCTTCCCAGTCATCATCTTCGATCCCAATATCGATAGCGAGAACCAACCGGAGGTCCGTTAAAACTGCGAGGACGGCATCGAAGTCCTTTTCTGGAATTTCAATAGCACCCATACCTGCATCGCTGGACGCAATTACCTTTTCAAAGACGGACAGTTTCTGAAGCTGTCTCTTTTGAACATCGTCTTCCAGCAATCTGCGGTGCTCTAATTCTTCCGCCTGATCTAAATATGCCGGGGGAAAGAGTCGTGCAGCAGCTTTTGAATTGCTCGTTGGATCTTCGATAATTTTTCGCAATACACCGGGGATCGTCAAGAGGCTTCTCAGGATCGCTGGATGTCCTGCGAGTTGGTAAGAACCATCTTCGTTGCGCTGTGCAGTCAACATCGAGGATCTCTTTCAGGAGCTACAGCAAATGTGTATTTAAGCAAATACTGGCTGTAATGCGCGGAGCCATGCTTCTTATGTCCGGCTTTCTCGTCGCAAATATCTTCACTACTCGGGGCAAAGAAGCAAGTTTCCATCAGGTACCTAGAGACTTTGGCGTTGAAAAAATCCACTGCGATGGAGTTGAATCATGATGACCGCTGAGTTTCTTGGATGTTCCTGTCGAGCAAAGCGAATCCGGACCAGTTTTCTGGAGGTTGTTTGCCGAATTGTCGACATCTCTCAGCAAGCGCACGGGATGGCGGATCATCTGGAAATTCGCGCTGTATTTCTTCAAAGGCCAGCAGCGCCTGTTCAAAATTTCCTACCTGATAGCTTTTGAGCGCTTCTTCATGCTGGAGTGCGACTTTTTTCTGTGTATCCGTTACTTGATCGGCTTCGCAAACCAACTGGTAGATAGTTCCACCCTGACGTCGTCCTTTTACGGCAACATGATCGAGAACTCGGCAATGCATTTCCTGAGAAACTATCTCAGCCACTTCTGCGCTTACGATGATCTCGGTTCCATAGAGCCGATTCAGTCCTTCCAGGCGACTGGCAAGATTGACGGTATCACCCAAGACTGTGTAGTTGAGTCGATTGTGTGATCCTATGTTGCCCACCAGTACCGGTCCTGTGTGAAGCCCGATTCGTGCCTTTAGTTGTGGTAGATCTCTCTTTTGCCAGTCGGTTCGCATTTGACNAAGTCTTTTTTGAGATTCTATAGCGGCTCTGCAGGCACGGGCAGTCACGCGACTTCCGTCAACTTCCGCAATCCAGAAGGCCATGATGGCGTCCCCGATGAACTTATCGATGATTCCAAATTGGTNAAGAATCTGTTGGCTCATCTCTTGTAGATATTCGCCACCAAGCATCACCAGTTNTTCGGGAGCAAGGATCTCGGCGATGGTCGTAAAGCCGACCACGTCCGAAAAATAAACACAAGAGGTGGCAGGGTCCATGCCGGGCACGGCAACTCGATCTTCAGTTACGAGTTGTCGCACAACTCTCGAAGGAACGTACTTCTCAAAAGAAGCCAAAGCATGGCGCATACCTTCCATCCTGTTTTGCATCTGATTCAGCTCTGTGAGACGGGATGGTTTACCTGAGGTCCCTTCAATTTCGAAGCGGGCAATCTGTTTCATCTCACTGTTGAGTTCTCTTACAGGTCTTGTGATTCCCCAGGCTGTTCGCCAGACAATGGGAATGGTCAACAGGATCAGAGCGAGAAAGGCAATGCCGGTCCATCGGGTTCGTTCTGAGATACCGGCAACCAGATCGGCAGAAGGAATGGCAATTAAAGAAATCCAGTCGATGTCACTCTCTGATCGAATCGTTTTCCATATTGAAAGGACGGTTCCGCTTTTTGTGTCAATTTCCCTGGAGCCCTTGTTTGGCCAGGTAGAGATTTCTCCCAGATCTATTTCCAATGTTGCGACCGTCTCTCTGATGAGCTGATCGTCACAGTTACTAGCCAGAACTCTAGTCGGAGTTTCTGTTTCATCTCGATTTAGCGAATTTCCCTGGCTGATCGCGATTAGTTGACCATCTTTTTCGAAAACAGCTGAACGCCCGTTTTTTGTGAGAGACAATTCGCGCAAAAAATTATCGATGGGACCCAAAGTGATGTCGCAGAGAGTCACTCCTGAAATATTCGTGTCTTGACTTGAAATGATATCGTATGCAGAAACTCCCAATTGAATCGGAGTCCCCACAAAACTATACATCTTGGTCCAGCCGGGCCTTTGTTTGTCGATAGCGTCCTTGAACCATGGCCTGGTGTTCAAGACGAACGGGCTGGCGACCATCCAATCTTCATTGAGGTTCTTTTCATGTAAGAAATCATCTCCGGCACTGCTGTACAATTCTTGCAATGACTTGTCAGGTTCTCGCTGCACTCCGAAAAACTGGCCATCCGGAAATCCAACACCGATACTTGTGAGATATTCGTTCCTGCGTAAAAAGCTCATCTGGTAGGCGAGAAGGCGCTTCTGATCTTCTGGAGATGAGGTATCTATTAGATCCGCTTTGATAAAATCTACCTGAGCTGCAGCAGAATGTCTTGCTGTTCGAAGCAAGGTCGCTATTTGGCTTTCAACACGAGAAGAAATTTCTATACACCGATCAATGGTCAGCCGCCGAACAGATGCCTTTCCATTGTCGTACCAGAGCCAGCCGGTAATTCCGATGGCCACGACGATTTCTCCGACCATCAGAAGCATCAATACCGTTCGAATCGAGTAAGTTCGCGTCATCAACATCCTTCCTCAGGAATACGGGATGGTTGTCGCTGATTACGGAATCGTCAAGAGCCCTCAGAGGATCAGTTGTCCTTTTCCATCGTTGCTTGAAGGCCGTATGAATGAAGGCGAGTCACATATCTCTCGCCCCTCTCCTGCTCGGTGATCTTCACGATGGATTTGCCATCGTTGTGGACTTCTAGCATCAACTCAGTGGCCTCCTCGAGGGAGTAACCGAAGAGACGTTGCAGAACGTAAACCACATAACTCATCAGGTTCACAGGATCATTCCAGACCACCACCTTCCAGAGCTTTTCGAGTTCTTCGTCGAGGGCTACGGAGCTCTCCCGATCTATCTCGGGAGAGGGGTCTTCGCCTGGAGGATCCGGATACGAGAGCCACAACGGGGCCCGGAGAGGGGTTTCGTCTATTTCAGGGTGCCACATCAAAGACTCCTCGATCATGTAACCCCATCGTAGGGCTATCCGGGTACTCGCTGCAAGCGTTGCAGTGGCCGATGTGCGCCCTTCCTGGAAGCGGGTTAGTCTTCTACGGAGGTACGTCCTGATGGTGAATTTGCTGAAATTGCCCATTTCCCAAGCTGTGGCTCTGACCGCGCTGATCACGGCCATCTGTTCGATCTGGTTGATCGGAGACCCGGCGACCGGAATGCCAGTGGTTTCGCAGGATGTGAAGGCTCAAAGCTCGCTGATCGAGCAACAGCGCCAGGCGATCGATGCGCTGCATCTGCGTCTGGCGAGGATCGAAGGTCAGTTCGATAAATTTTCTTCCGCCAGGGCAGATACCGGAGTTCAGCAGTTGATCGAAAATTTGCGTCTAGATGTGGAGGATCTTCGATCTAGACGCTCTGCTTCGCCGGATCTTCCTCTACCCATCGCCTATTACCTTCCGGATGGCACCGAACCGATCAAAGAGAACTTTTCTGAAGAAACCACGGTCTTGCAGGAGTTCGAACTTCGCACAGAGGTTTCGCCAGAAGCGGTAGTGCTGGTGCAGGGTTCTTCTCCAGGTGTCGTGATTTCGGTGGAGATGCTGGATGTCAATAATCGCTGGGTCGAGGTCTATGCCGCAGCGGATCTATCTCTGACTCCGGCCAGTGAAACATGGGTCGAGTGTTCTGATGCTCCCCTGACGGGCAAAATCCGGGTTGAGGTGGCAGGAGAACGTGGGATCGAAGCGGTAGGGGTTTCCACCGAGGATGCGATTCACTGGACGATGGCCAGCAACTAGAGTTGCTCAGCCAGGTATCAGAGCACCACAAAGCGCAGGCAATATCAGCGAACCATCGGCTAGCAGCGTTGTCATGATCGGTTGCTGACTTCTGCGTGCTGCGATGTTCAAGGTGATGGTTGCCAGCAATAGCCCCACAGCTTGCCCCATCGATATTGCAGCGGGCTCATTCACCCCGATCCAAGCTAGTAGACAAATCACCATGAAGAGTCCTCGGACGATCCTGAGCGAGGTGGCGGGGCTTAGAGTCGCCAAAGTCTGTAAGCCGGCAAGCTGATCTCTTTGACGGTCCCGCAGATCGCAGACGAGGACGTTAGAGCATAACAACACAAACATCGTCACAAACAAAATGGCGACCTGGAATGGCTGATCGCCGTTCGATTGCAGCCATGGAATTCCGACGCAAGCGACGGTGACCGCCAGAGAAATGAAGGGGATCTTGGTGAGAGAACGATCCTTGAGCCTCCTACCACCGACAGGGATCGCATAGCAGATAGCCACAGGTAAACCGATCGCAGCCAACAGTCTGGTTTCGCCACGAAGATCAAGAATCGCGAATACAAATAGGATCATTGCGATCAGTAAGCGAATCGCTGTCCAGCTCCTGGGCCCTTCTCCCGGATTTCGATCCCTCGGATCGAGGATGGGATCGAGCGGATAGATGATCCAGGTCGCCGAAGCGATGGTGACCATCACTGCCGTAGTCGCTTCAACAGGGGACAGAATCTGAATGGACCAGCAGGATAGCCCCACTGCAGCGAAGATCGGGCTGAGGCGGTATCGCAGGATGCGGTTCATAACGAACTGCTTTGGCGTAGTTCGAGTGCTTCGATCCAGCGAGGGCCCCATTTCAGGATCGCGAACTTCTTCCGTGCCGTTATCTCGAGTCCCGATTGTTCGGCCATCTTCGGGATGTCGTGAACCCCATGCCAGGCGTTGCCAGTCCACAGATAAAAGAACGCCATCGGGATGCCATGCCAGATCTCCATGGCAAGGCGAGCAATAAAGTTCCTGGGGGGGGCACTGAAATCGCTGATCAGTATCCGTCCTTCGGGACCGATCGAATCACGCAATTGGCGCATCACCTGGAGTGCTTCTTCCGAGCAGAAGATGTTGAGGAAGAATGGGGCTACCACCGAGTTTTGCAGTTCAAGATCTTTCTGAGTGCGAAAGTCACCGTGGATTTGTTGTGGAGTTGTATTTCCCTCTGAACGACAACGCCGGGCGGTTGTTTCGAGCATTCTGGAAGAATGATCGATCAAAAGCAGTCGAGCTCCTGTTTGTGCCATACAGGCTGCATCGGCTCCGGTTCCTGGTCCTACGACCATGACGCGTTCTTCCGCTGAGATCCGTTCGGCACACCACAGCCTGGCCGCCAGGATGGCCCCCCCGGACCAGCATCGAGCCAGCAGATCATAGATATTCACCAGGCTGTCGTAGTTTCTGGTGGGTGGGGAAGCGGGGTAAGCATTCACCCCGGAAGTCTCTCGCTGTCAGTGCTGCGGGTCAACGGTGCTTTGTGCACAGAAATGTGCCAATTAAAAAGGCCCTGGCAAGATTTCTCCTGCCAGGACCCAGATATAATCACCTGTTACCAGATGAATATTTCATTTAAGAGCCTAAGCTCTTTTGCCTATCCCGGTACTACGCAGTCGGCTCCTCCTGGCCCCGGTTCACCGTCGCAGTCTGGATCGGCGCAATCCGTGAGACCGTCGCCATCATCGTCATCACCGTTAGCACAGGATTCTTCGAATCCACCTGGGACGTCAGGTAATAGACAATCAGCAACAGGACCGCCCGTTAAGGGATCGGTGCAATCAGGATCGTCACAGTCACCAAGACCGTCGGCATCGTTGTCGAGACCGTCAGCACATTCTCCGGCAGCAGCATCCTCTGTCCCACCACAAGCGGCTGTTGGGGCACAGTCTGGATCGGCACAGTCGGTATTGCCATCGAGGTCATTATCAAGACCGTCGTCACAGACTTCTTCAAAGCCAGCCGTACCGTTGCAAACGGTTGCTGTCGGGTTGGCTGGATCGACCTCATTGCGTGCGAAGGTCTCCGACGCCAGAAGGAGTCCTGTGGAAGTCTGACGAAGCTCGATGCGGATGTGAGTGACATCGGCAGTACTTGCGCCTGGAACCAGATCAAACTCGAGTCTTGCGGCGAAATGAGCCGGACCTCCCAGGCCAGGATCTACTTCGAGTGCAATACCGAATGGGATCACAAAGTTCTGGTTACCGACACATCCAAGTGCTTGGCAACTCATGGCCAAGCCCGTGGGCTCGTCAACGCCACCGCGGAAACGAATCTCGTTGCCACCGTCACGGAAACGCCAGCGTTCGACACTGATTTCGATCACGCCGTCGACATTCACAAGGTCAGTGAAGATTTCCATCGCATTCATGACATGTTCACCGTTGACGAATCCAACGGTGTCAATTCCACCGGCATCGCCGCCTGTAGCCTGATCGAACCACATTTGACGTGGAATATGCTGATCAGCAACACCAAGGATTCCCGAAGGGAAACGTGGGTCAGTGTTGAAAAAACAAAGCATGTCAGCGCTGGATCCCGATTGAATGATGAAGGAATCAGGGGCTCCATCGGTACCTTGAGTGACATTTACCGCCGAACCCGCACTTGTGTTTTCGGAGAGTTCGTAGACATTGATCGAATCGGGGATGAGGTATTTATTACCTGCAGCATCCGAATAGACGTGACCGGCGCTCTTGTAGGTTCCGCCGGACATCATCGGTTGTGTCCATTCAGCTGGATCGTCGCTATTGATTCCAACGCGAGCCAGGAAGTCTGTAGGTAGGATAGCTGCGTGTGCTGGATAAACAGCATTAACCAAATCGAAAAAGTTTCGCTCGATTTCTACCTGAACCACGTCTTCTATAGCGCCGGGACCCGGATTATTCATTCCCAGAGCTGTCGTGACGCCACTATTACGTGCGCGTGCCTGGTCGGTTGCTATAACCGAACGGATAGCACCCTGACGACCTGCATCTCCGACAGCTCCGATCAGTCCAGCAGAGAGGGAAGATCTTGTTGCAGATTCATCCGTCATCTTGCAAAACTCGTCAGACAGGACTTCTCCGCCGCCATCTTCGTAGCCGTCTTCGGTGGCTTCACAGATCATGGGCGATCCATTGATCAGCCAAGGAACGGTGACGGTCTTACCCATACATTTAACGTTTCCACCGCGGCCGTCAGGATTGCATTCAATGTCCCACATTGGGCCTTCAGTGTTAAAGAAGTCCAGCGGAACATCCCGGGTCAGATTGATGGTTTGACCGTCAATGAAGAGGGTCGCGTTTTGCCCAGACGCTGGAACGCAAAGAAAGATCGCGCAAAGAAACAGAATGCCTGTGAAAAAGGCTTTCATAGAGTAAATCCTCTCGATATCCAGCAGGTGCTNNCTCTCCGAAGAAAGAACCCTGCCTGTTAATAGTCAAGTGCCACAAAAGCAGCACNTAATTAATAAACACACCGAACACTATTAAACAAAGCACTTAAAGCGATGTCAATTGCTGTCAGCTTCCTTCCTCCTCTACGAAACCACGCTAAATATAGCCGATTGAATCTCCAAGATGGCAGATACAGATAAGCTGGGGGGAACGACACCTCGAATCACGTTGAAACACATCAATACACAGGCTGAATAAGTCTCGCCTGAACAAACGACCCTACTAATGCAGGTTTGGACTGTCCAGTTCTATCCCATGAAATACCCTCACTTGAAGAAAATTGGCAGTTCATAAAGTGATTCAATGTTCATAACAGTTGTATCTGGCTATAGGAAATTACATCCCATTCCTGACAATACGGTAATACTAATTATACAAGGATATTGATAACTCTCGATACGTATGTCATTCCGAAGAATACTAATCGCGAATGGGTGAGAGTATTCTCTGTATCGGATGGGGAGTGCCGACTTGAGGTGTGGTTGTCAGCAGCGACCAAGTCGTTGCTCCGTCGGGCGAATCGGCTTCTAGAAGCCAGAATGCGGTTCTCACCTGGGCTTGTCGCGAGGTGACCAGGAGATCTCCGGCTCTTGTGAGCCGGTTTTGCTCCCGAAATTCACCGCTGACGGTTCGGTTAATGCGATTTTGGTATCGCCTCGGTGATGCGGATGTTTCGGTGATCCAGAAGGATTCCGTGGTGAGAAGTTGTTCTTCGGTAAGGATCTGATGGTTTAGTCCATGGAGACGGATTCTATCGATCAACTGGGTTTCTTCACGTGGAACCAGCCATCCTGCTGGAATGGATCTGGATTTTACAGTTTGAAAATCGACGCGCACGTCATGAGCAATGGGCTCCACTTCCACAGGGCCTTTGTGGGCTGGCCGTGGTGCTTCGGGGTTTTTCCTCTCCAGGAGCACATCTTCCATTCCCCGGCTGGTCGTTTCGAAGGCGAGCCCCAGTTTCCCCTGTTCAGAGGCTAACTGGCGGCTGCGGAGATCGGCATCGGCACAGATTCTGATCACCTCATCGACATGGCTTGCCACATGATTGATCACGGTGGCGGTGAATCGTGTTGTTGCCTCGATACGATGTGCAAATGGTAGGAAAGAAGTGGCTTCCGACAGAATACCAAATCGATTCCTGGCACCGGCATGATTGGTGACATATCTCGGTAGCGGCGAGAAAGAGGTCCAGGTGCGGGGGTCGCTGCGTCTGGAAGAGTTGCCGTAGTCAAAGGTGAGGATTCCGTATTTCTCTCGCAACTTGTCGGAAACATCACGAAGCAGCACTTTCTTCGACCAGTGCTGGATTTCGGGGTCAACGTCAGCTCCGAGCGGCGGCGAGTAAGTGAGGCTGTATCCGTGCCTCGTTCCGTTGGTCGTGTGAAGATCGAGCACTACGTGTGGATCCCATACCTTCCAGATTCGAGTGAGTACCCCTCGCATTTCGGGGGAGTCCGCCTTCAGGCAATCGCGGTTGAGATCGAGTCGATCATCATTTGTGCGACGTCCGACCGGATCGGGCCCATCCTGGTGACCTCGCTGGCGTAGTCCAGGTCCTAAAGCTTCGTTGCCGTCGACGTTGTAGACAGGAACGCAGACAATCACCAGATTCGGCAGCCACAGCGGATATTCGCCGCGAGTTGCATCACGAAGCAACGCCAGCGCCGCTTCCTTGCCCTCGACTTCTCCACCGTGAATGTTGGCTTGCAGGTAGACCACGGCTCTTCCGGAGTCGCGTGCTTCCTGGCCGTTGTTACAGGGCGGATCGGCAAGCACCACCAGCGGGATTTCTCGACCACCAGCACTCTTTCCCAGGGTAGAGATCTGGATGGGGGCTCCCTGCTGTTTCAAATCGCCGAGGAACGCATTCACATCTGCCAGCGAGGAGGTTTGCTTGGCCTCCGTCGACTCCGCCCTTGTCCATGGGCCTTCCGAGTTTGAAGCGAGATCTTTCACCGGCCCGCAACCAGCAACGAAGAAAACCAGCAGCAGGATGTGAAAAAGCGTTAGTTTCTGGATCGGTTGAGCCATTGTTGCGCCGTTTCTTTCAATCCTGGCTGATCGATTTGGATTTCGCTTTCTACCGAGAAGTAGCGGGCCTCGATGGAGGCGACCGCTTCCCTGAGTGCGGGCAGGTCGCTGGCATCGATGAGGCCCTGTTCTTCCTCGATCCTGCGTAATAGATGAGTGACGGAGAGAGGACTGACTTCTTCAGGCATTTGCCAGCGAGGAACAACAGCCTCCTCGACCGTTTTCTTTTTCCCCAGAATGATCAAGAGCAGAACCGCAAGGATGCCACCGATGGTCATGATTGCCCAGTCGGGAAGACCCTTGGTCGGGATTTGTAACATCACTACCGGTTCTTCCAGTTCGACGATGTCGAAGTCTGCGTATTTCTTGCAGGTGAGTTCGATTCCTGCAGTTACGGTCGGGAATTGAAAGACCTCACTGCTGGCAAGGCTATCGGGAACTTGAAGATTGATGGTCCAGGATCGTTCCGATTCAGGAACGATGGGTAGCGTTTCCGGTTCAATCTTGACCAGGTTGAGACCGTTATCGAGCAGTCCATCGATATCGGCGAGAGGGTATCCGCTGGATACTAGTTTTTCTTGCCAACCAGGCAGGATTCCGCCCAGCCCAGGGAGAACACCGAGACCCTGAGCAAGAACCTCCAGCTTCAGTTTCCCCAGATCGAGTTCACGATCATCGAGTGTAATCTCAACCTGAATGTCGCCTTCTGTGGGTCTGGCTCCCGAGTTTTTGGTCGCCACGATGGGGATTACCGAAGAAACCACCGGGACTCGTACGGATCCGTTGGTGCCATCACGGAAATCGAGATCTATCCGTACCTGGGGAAGCAGGTCGACCGATGGATCTTTGGCACGAAGGATCAGGTATGCGAATGATTTTTCCATCCAACCCGGTCGCTGGAACGAGTAGGGCCGGAAATCCGGCGAGTTGAACTGGAGAGCTTCGATCTCGAAGTGCTCATCAAGCGCCTCGCGCAGACGTGCCTCGAAATCATCGCGGTAGTCCATCGGCTGGGGAGCTAATCTCACATACACCTGATTACGCATGTATAGATCGAAACCACCCGTCTCTCGTTCCAGTGCATCGGTATAGCGCAAGGCGACTCGCACTCCGAAGGGATCGGTTCCGACATCTGTACTACCGTCGATACTGACGTATAGCTCCACCTCTGATTCAAGGTCTTCGTACAGTCGAGAGAGACGTCTGGTACCGCGACCTAGTGGGTGATTTCCGATAACTCTCATGGAATGACGGACAAACCTCGAGCGTAAATCGGCCGGGACTCTTCCGATGGCGTTTTCCACGGCACTGGCGAAAAGACCTCGATGTTCACGGTTTTCATCGGTATCGAGAGAGTTGATCGCATCGATGAGAAGGCCAACCTGGTCATTTTCAGGTTTGGTGGTCATGGTGAGAAAACTCAGTTCGCTGGCACCGAGCGCACTGGTGAACCACTGCATGTGCGGAACGACCGTGCGTTTTTCTCGTCCGGCCACAAGACCCTCTGTGTAGATGCGTATCGCTTCCGAATAACAGGAGAAGGCCGCTTCTCGCTGGGGAACATATCTTTCCAGGTCAGGATCGAGTTCTCGCCAGTATTCGCCCAGGTCGAAGTAGAGATTGCCGGCGAGCATCTGTGGCACCCATGTCAGTGGGGCCTGATTGGTAGCGTGATGGGCCAGTTGCTGTGCGAGGCGGTAACCACGCTCCACCTCACCTTGTAGTTCCAGTGTGGTTCGGCGGGTCCCTTTTGACTGTTGCAACTCGGGGCTACGCCAGTTTCGTTGCAACTGGCGCCACATCGCTCTGGCGAGTGGTTCGGCCACTTCATTGGGAAGTTCATCGAGAGGCCCGAACAACTCCTCGATGTCCTCGATTCTGTAGACCTCTGCCTGGCTGTGGCTGGCGGTGAAAGCCCGGACCAGCACTTCCCAGTCGATGTCGGGAACGCCCAGTTCTTTCAGTTCAGTGACCATCTCACCGAGTTGACGAAGGCTTCGTCGTTGCTTGGAACGGGTCAACGGGGCACTCGGTTGGCCTCCGAAGGAGCTGATGAAAACCCCGGTCGAGGTGATGACCCGCGATGAGAAGAACTCGTTGTCGGGACGGTTCGGGTCGAGGTTGCGTTGCCACTCCGAGACGAGAGTGGAGGCGAGTTCCGAGATATCGACGGCAGGATCGGTGGCGACTGATCGCAGTGCCTCCATGGCGTGGGCGGGCTCATCGGCACGGGCGGCACAGGCGATGGCCGCCAGGGTGCAGGCCTGGCGCAAGGATGGAGCGATGGCACGAATCCAGCGACCGTCAGGAGCCGCATCGACCAGATCCTTGGCCGGGATAGGGCGACTGGGACGACGGTTGGCGGGAGTCGATACCGCTCTTCCAAGACTGAGGTTCGCTTCATCGGCGAAGGCCACCGCCAGCACATCGATGGATGCCTGCCAGGGACCGATCTCGGTTCCCACCTGATCCAGCAATGCGTCGATGGTGGTGCGGATGGCCCGCATCAATTCCAATCGCTGATTCACGGCGGACCCACGGGTCTGGAACAGTTTTCGGGCCTTTTCTCCCAGCTGAGCCAGCATCGCCTGGCCCACTGCACCTTCTCCAGCGAAGACGCGTGCACGCCACACTTTTGTCCAGGTCGGCGAGAGAGCGGGCAGCAGTCCACTCAGCAAGGTCACTGATCGAGTGCGGTCCTTCGCCTCGGCGGAGTTGTCCTCGGCCACTGCTGAGAACAGATCCGCCGAACGGGTCTGGTGCTCTCGCTTCACCTTCAGTTCTTTTTCCTTCGCGGCGACGGCACGGTGATAGAGCCCATGTCGGATGCGGAGTTCGGCGCTGGCATCTCCCTCGGTCGGCAATGGTTCGAGGTATGGCTTCGCCTCGGCATGTAACTCGGCGGCGACCAGCAGATCGCAGGCGCGCGCGCGGTTTTTCGGATCCGTGCCACCGAACTGACCAGCGCCCGCCTCGAGTCGCTGCAAGAGGGTGCGAGTCGATCCGCGAGTTGCCGCTTTCTTCAGCAGCGTTGCGTAGGATCGAAGAAGTGGATCGATATTTGATGGGGCAGCGGCAGACTCAATTGTCGAGGCAACGTTGGTCTCGACCGAACTCCGGGTCGCCACTCGTGGGGCCACGGCACTTGGGGGGACGACCAGGGTCGCGACAGCTGCGGTGCTACGTACGGCGACGGGGAGATTGCCGGGGTCTGCATCGATCGTGAACTCGGGTGGTTCGCTGTCTTCGGCCGGTTTGATGGCCGTCGGAATGGCCACCACCTCCGGGGTCTCACGATCAGTCAGCGCACTCTCCATCGCAGGCAGGTTCACGGTGGCGAGATCGAGCACCTCCTCCGGCAGCATCGCCTGATCGTGCTGGGCCAGCAGTTGTACGCATCGTCGATGGACGGCCCTCGCTTGATCGCCACAGGCATCGAGCTCTTGCTGGTAACCCGCCCAGTTTCCCGACCGGATGAGCAGTGCAATCCGTCCGGCACGAGCGATGGCTCGCTTCTGTTCTCTGGCATCTTCAGCCGGCATCTCCTTCAACCCGCCGAAGGCAAGATCGCGTCGGGCTGCTAGCACCGCCTCGATACTGCGCGGTCGGGCGAGAGACGTCTTCCGTAGCGCATCGGCGATGGAGATGGTGGGTTCCTCAGCGGCCACCGAAACGTTGAGTGGCTCGGTGTCGGCGAAGACGGGAGGGGCGAGGGAAGCGAGATAGGCCTCCATGAAAGCCGGCTCGTGGCAGCTGGCGCAGTCTTGTCCGACGAAATGGTTGGGTGGCAGTGGCGGAAACGTATTCTTCGGTCTCGCACCTGGAGGTATCTGACCTACCGGGAGCGGAACGGCTCCTGCTGGCAAAGCCCCGGGAATCCGCTGGAGGCGTGTAGCCCGGATGGGACGAGCGGCTTGAGCTTGCAGCAATTCGGCTGCCAGCAAACTGCCCAGCAGGGTGATGATCAGGCCGATGCGAGTTTGAGCTGACATGCGAAATCCTCCGGGATCGTCGAAATGGTGCGGGTATTCATCGAAGCGAGGATTGTAAATGAAGATCATCCAGCCATCGAGGGAACTATGCCCTGGGTTGAATGAGGGAGGAGTCTATTGGAATGGACGTCAGGCATAGAAAACGGGTCCACACCGTGATTCGATGTGGACCCGTTTTATCTTAATAGCCTGTATTTCGAATCAGGAACCGCCTCCGGTGGCTCTCGAACGGCTGGCTCCAACATTGTTTGCCTTGCCGCGACTATCACCGATGTTCGGATTCTTGCCGTTACCCCTCGAACCGAGGAGTCCGGAACCCTGTCAGCAACCGCCAGGTAATGGCAGTGACTGTAACTCGGCGAGATCCAAACGTTCGAGCCAGATCACCGACTCGACATTTTTCTTCAGGTCTTCTGTTTCTTTGGCACCCCGTGCTTCCGCATCTTCGGCGAGCAAGCGGAAGTGCTGACGAGCTTTCTCTGCCTCTGGTTTCCAAACCTCGGGCTTGGCACCTTCCAGGCGGAGTTTCCAGGTGGCGAAGTACTGCGCTGCGGCGATACGCGCTCGTGCATCGCGCGCCAGCTCGGGGTCAGTGTCCTTGATCTCTGAGAGCACTTCTTCCATTCCAGAGATGCCATTCCAGGTGTTACCGGACATGAACTCGGAATGGCTGGCTCGCAGTCGCAACCAGCGATTCGATTCGGGGGAGTTGGCAGGAGCCTCGCCGATGGCCTGGCCAAACAACTCGGCAGCCAGTTTCCAGTCTTCACCGTCGGCGGCAGTCATCGCCTGTTCCACAGTGGATGCCACCCGGGTACGTGCTTGTAGGTCCTGGCCGGGGCCAAACCACCAGATGGCAAGCAGGGCCGGAACCACCGCCCAAACAGTCCAGAGCAACTTTTTCTTGCTCATTTTGAGACTCCCTTCTGTCGCTGCGCGTTTGTGGCGCATCGACCTACAGGAATGATATCCGAGATCGGTTCGATTGGCGAGGATTTGAAGAAATGGCGAGAGAGCAGCGATCAGGTCATTCTGGACCGGGGGTGGGGGTATTACCATCGGCTATCAATACTTCACAGGTTCGTGACCAGAGGGAGGCTACATCAACGATTCCCGTCTTCGCCAACTGAAGGAACGGATCGAAGACCGATCAGCTGTGGTGGCAGTGGTCGGCCTCGGTTACGTGGGATTACCCCTGACTGCAGCGTTCCATTCCGCCGGTTTCCGTGTGATCGGGTTCGATAACGATGCAGAGAAGATCAAGATTCTCGATCGGGGAGAGACTTATCTGAATCACCTGGGAGTAGAGCTTTCCCGAACTCTCGCATCTTCCGATCGATTTGAGGGTACCAGTGATCCCGCCAGTTTTGCTCGATGCGATAGCATTCACATCTGTGTTCCGACTCCTCTCGATGATGAGAGACAGCCGGATCTCGGCTATGTGCAATCCAGCACCCGGGCGCTGGCACAGAACATCGAGCCGGGAACTCTTGTTGTTCTCGAATCCACCTCTTATCCAGGAACGACCCGCGAGGTGGTATTGCCGATTCTTGAAGAACATGGTTTTCGTCTCGGCAAGGATCTTTTCGTTGCATTCAGTCCAGAACGAGAAGACCCAGGTCGCAAGGATCATGATTTGCGAGAGATCCCCAAATTAGTGGGAGGTCTCGACGAGGTCAGCACGGAAGTCTCGGAACTTCTCTACAGTAAAGCGTTTCGCGATATGCACCGTGTTGACAGTGCCGAGATCGCAGAAGCAGCGAAGGTACTGGAGAACATCTATCGTTCAGTCAACATAGCTCTCGTCAACGAGATGAAAATCATTCTGGAACGTATGGATATCGACATCTGGAAGGTGATCGAGGCGGCCAGCAGCAAGCCATTCGGTTTTCAGGCGTTTTATCCCGGACCGGGACTGGGGGGGCACTGCATCCCCATCGATCCTTACTACCTGAGCTGGAAGGCGCAGCAGGAAGGAATTCCCACTCGCTTTATCGAACTCGCTGGCGAGATCAATACCAATATGCCCGGTTTTGTTGTGTCGAAGATCCGCAAAGCACTGCAACAACGAGATAGGAACATCGACGGTGCCCGGGTGCTGCTGCTGGGGATTGCCTACAAGCCAGATGTGGATGATTCCAGAGAAACCCCCGCTGCAGAGATCCTGAAACTATTACAGGATGAAAATGCGGATGTTTCCTATCACGATCCGCATATCCCGTCCTTTCCCAAAAAACGTCGCTATCAATTCGACCTCTGTTCCATCGAATTAACACCGGAGTATCTGGCCTCTCAAGATTGTGTGGTGATCGTGACCGATCACCAGGTGATCGATTGGCCACTGGTTGCCCGGCACGCGCCATTGATCGTGGATACACGCAACGTCATCGGGGGGTACGACCCGCAAGGGGAAGTATGGAAGGCTTGATACTTAGAACTGGTCGACGATTTTTCGGCAAGCTTCGGATAAACGCCGGTGTCTTTCAGGAATCAATAGATAGAGAACAGCATTCCTGAGTAACGAGATGGCGTGTGCGATCTGTACGCGTCGATCATCCTCGGCAACTCGATATCCCTGACGGAAGACATCGTGGTGGCGGCGAGGACTCTGATCAGAGAGTTCAAACGCTAGCCGGAAATCGATGTGTGCCAGAAAGTTCCCGATATCGATGGCCGGATCACCGGCATTGACACCGTCGAGATCGAGGATCACCGGACTACCGTCGCGGATGATCAATTGGCGGTCATGGAAGTCTCCATGAATCCATCTTTCCGTGGGAGGAGTCAGTGAAGCGCATGGTTTCTCCAATCCTCGCTGAAGGTGGCGCAGATCATCGAGATCTTCTTCAGAGAACAGGCCTTCGAGACGAGAGATGTGTTTGCCAGTAACACCTAGTTCATCTTCAAGAGTGACGACAGTTGCCGGTTGGTCGAAAGTCTGCTGGTGCAGTTGGCGAAGAACCTTGCCCGTGGCATTGAGTCCAGGATCGTAGGCTTCGGTGCCGAACAGATCAGAGAGAAGATCTCCTTTGACTTCTTTCCAGATGATCAGCTCTAGATGTTCCAGATGGGCGATGGGTGTGACAAAAGAATCAGCAAGCGACGTTTCTGAAAGCTGTCGGGCTAATTCGTAAGCATGACTGGATGCCCCGGGTCGATACAGCTTTCCGAAGGCGCGTGTCCCATCGGATAAAGAATAGTGAATCACCGCTCTGCGTGCCGGTGCATAGGAAAGAAGTACAGATTCTGTCACCCCGTTACCGAATATTTTTTCTATTTCGTTTTTACCGACGTCACCCAGTGCAGCGTCCAGGGCTAATAGCTGTTCGTGTTGCGGATCACGGTAGGCAAGTTGCCATGCCCCCAGCGGAAAGCAGGAGGAGTCTCCAGTTGCTTCTTCAATGTGAAAACATGACGGACTTCGATTCTGTTTGTCGCTGCTGACGAGGATTCGCAGGTCGTGAGGACCGCGCCGGGCGATCAATCGATCAAGTTGATATGCGCTGATGGCAGAGTTGCTCAGAGCTGATCTCAGCCACGGAAGAAAGTTGGATTCGCATTGAAGAGCTGATGCAATCACTGCTGCAAGCTGGCTCCCACTTTTTGGATTCCGAGAATCAGGCCATTCACATGTTCTTCTTTTAACGCAGGACTCAGGGGAATCATCACGCAACGTTGCAGTCGAGCCTCGGTTTCTGGACATTTTTCAAATTCACCCATGGCCTCGAGAATCACCGGATACTGGTAGGCCAGCTTGTCACTGCACCGGTCACAGCGAATATTCTCCGCTCGCAGTGCTTTGCGGAATCTGTTGCCCTGATCCTTGTCGGGAAGTTCGATGATGAGGGCGCTACCGTTGTCGCCGGCAGGGTCAGGGACTTTCCGCACTTGTAGATGGTCAAAGGCTTCCGTGGCTTGACGAACACGGGAGTGAGTGAGACGCATCTTTTCAAGGAAAGTCGGAGCCTTGCGTAGCTGTGCCAGTGCTACTGCGCCGGCCAGTTCTCCCATCCTTAGATTCTCGCCCACCAGGGCAGGTCCTTCACGATCTGGTCGTTGAAAGCCGAGATCGTGATACCACAGAGCGCGATGATGGATCGCTGAATCGTGAGTGACCACGACGCCGCCTTCACCACTTGAAATGGTTTTCATCGCTTGAAGACTGAAGATTCCGGCGCGTCCCAGGCCGCCGACCAATTGACCTCGAAACGAGGTTCCGAAGGATTGTGCGCAATCCTCGATCACCATCAGAGAATGCCGTTGTGCTACTTCGTTGATTTTTTCCATGTCGGTGGCAGCTCCGACCATGTGTACCACCAGTATGGCTCGGGTCTGTGCAGTGATGCGCTGCTCCAGTCGATCAGGATCGAGCAATAACCCTTCGGTACATTCAGCAAAAATCGGTCGAAGGCCGCAGGTCATCGCCGAGGCAGGACAAGCGAGGAATGCAAAAGCCGGCATGACGATCTCGTCACCAGCTTCGAGACCACAAGCGTGAAACGCGATGCGTAGTGCCGCAGTACCTGAACTGACGGCGAGCGCGTGAGGTATTTGGACGAACTGTGCGAACTCTTCCTCGAAGGTTTTTACCTTCCAGCGTGAGTCTGTGCCGTAGTAACGAAATAGCGACTGGCTGTCGATGACCTCCAGCACTTCCTTTCGCTCCTCCTCGCCGATCAGGTCCGCTCCTCCCATGAAAGGAAGTGGTTCCGGACAGGCAGGTGGTCCACCATCGATGGCGAGTGGTTCCGGCAAGTTCTCAGGGGTAGTCATCTGTCGCCTTGCTCCTGTCGTTGCTCTCTTACCGATTACCCAGCTTCCAGTACCAGCTTGGCGAGCTCGATGCCATAACTCGCAGGTATCGGTAGGGGAGTTCCTTCTCGAACAGAACTTGAAAAATCTTCGACGAACCGGGTCTTCGAGACAGAATCCTGCTCGTAGTCGTGATCGGTCCACTCCTTGATGTGGTAAGGAGGTTGTTGGCTTACCACACGCACCGAATTTTTCGTCAACTCGATGCGACCTTCACTGCCGATGAAAGTGTCGGTGATGATGGTGGGTCCTGGTGCTGCAGAACAGCCGGTGATGGTGCCTATGGCCCCCCCGTCAAACCTGAGCATTGCCGCCACTGTATCTTCCACTTCCACATCGGTGGCTCGGGTCGTCTGGAAACTACCGATCTTACTGATCGTTTGTCCGGTCACGACCTGGAGAGCATCGAGGTGATGGATCAAATTCATCAAAAATACTCCGCCTCCGCTTCTCTTTCGTTCTCCACGCCAGGGAGCAGAGTCCCAGTACGATTCCTCCTTCCGTTTCAGGAACAAGGATGTCGTTGTGAGCAGTTCGCCGATGACACCTTCTGCCAGTAACTGACGGGCCCGGTCGACCTTTGGCTCATAACTTCGTGGATGACAGACAGAAAGGCAGACTCCTGCTTTCTCACAAACTTCCCGTGCTCGATTTGCATCTTCGACACGAGTAGCGATTGGTTTTTCGACGATGATATGACGACCAGCCTGCGCAGCGATATCGATCATCGAACAATGAAGATCGTGTGGTACCGAGATAAAGACCGCGCCGACGTCGTCATCGTCCAAGGCTTCATCCAGAGACAAGGATGATGGAACGTCGAACTGTTGTGCCATTTTGGTGACAGCATCTGGGTCGATATCCACGACTCTCGCCAGGTGAGTTCCGCTAGCTTGCTGGAGACTGGTGGCGTTACGTTGAGCGATATCACCGCAGCCGACCAGTGCGAAACCAAGGGAAGGCATCACGACTCTCTCCTTTTGGTCACCAGGTCTTTCATCATCGGCCAGCAAACGCCATTTTTATCCAGTTCATCGAGAGTTTCGTTCAAGCCAACGAAATCGTGCTCCTCCATCACTTCGTGATGCAATTGCAAACCGGCACCGTTTCCGTCTTGGATCGATCTTAGCAGGTTCTCGAGGGTCTCTGACCACGAACGATGAGTGGGAGGACGACTCCAGTTCACTGGATCGAGAGTGAACCGGATAATGGGAATTCGAGGATGGCTCGGAGCACCGTCCTTCCACAGGACCGACATTCCTTGCAGTCCTGCAGCCTCGATCGCCTCCAGGGTCGTTTCGCCGTAACGATCCCATGGGGGTGAGAAAAGAGGCTCGAATATCTCTCCCAGCAGGTTCGTCAGATGGTTTTTCCCGGCACTCAGATCCTCTAACTGTACTTCGAAGCCGCGGTGATCACCAAACTCACATCGTTTGGCATCGGTGCCGTGATTGGTATGGCGGTAACCGTGTTGATGACACATGACTGGTACAGAACGCCGTGTATGTTCCCGATGCAACTCGGCAGCACCTCTTTCATCCAGGTCACCCGGAATTACTTCCAGGTGGATCGGGACACCGTGGGCCTCGAGAACGTCACAGACTCGAGACTGTTTGTGGCACTGGCCCTGGACATCATCGAGTCGGACAATCACCCACGGTTCGGCATGATCCAGGTTCATGCGGTTCCTTCCCGGAGTGCATCTTCGTTCAACGCGGTTACGTAGGTTTCCGCTCGACTCTTCCAGCTATGTCTGTTCGACATCAGTTCCATCGTCGAGGAATGATTCCGTGGCATCTCGGCGGCACGCAGGATTGCCGTTGCAAACTGTTCCGGGTCATCGTGGCCAGCAATGATTCCGTGGCCTGTTTGTTCGACCAGATCACGATTGAGCGCGCTCGTTTCGCACACGGTGGGAAGTCCCGCCCTGAGGTAGTAGTAGATCTTGGACAGTTCACTTTCAAACCGATTCGCACTGGGGCTTACTGCCACGCCGACATCGGCATGGTGCAAATATTGCCAAGCTTCTTCCTGAGAGACCGGTTCATGGAGGTGAATCAGGTCCAGATTGAATTCTGGTGGTGAATCGCTGTACAGGTGCAGGCGATTACGGCCCAGGACGTGGAGCTCGAACTCTGAATCTCTGGCAGCCAGTGAGCGAGCCACATCGTTTAAAAAAGGAACCATCCGGATGGCGGTTACCGACCCACAGAACAGTGCGATTCGGGATTCGGATGGGAAAGGGTTCTGTTTCGGTGCAGGAATGACCTCCGGACAGCCGGTAGGAGCGATGATGATCTGTTGATTATCCCCGTAAAGCTCACGCCAACGGCTGGCGTTGAGAGGGTCGTTCACAGCTATGAAACGGGCATGGTTGGCAATCCACTTCTGATGAGCCAGGACCTCATCGCGCCGGGAGAGATCACGATCCGGTTCATCGGGCCGAGCGACCCGACACATCCGGACGATGAGTCGTGGGTGTTCAGGTAAAAGAGGAACGGAGTGCTGGTAACTGCCCTTGATCGCATAGTAGTGATCCCAGTTGGCCTCACGACAGTCGAATACCGGTAACCCCGCCAGCGACTCGATGCCGTCGGGGCGGTTGGTGACCAGATGCACCTCATGCCCGAGTTCATGGAATTGTTTACCCAGCTCGGTCCAACGGATGAGATCCATTCCGGTGAGTTCTCGGGCAGCAGACTTGGCATAGACGAGGGCGATCGGCCGTTCCATCGAACTCCCTATCCAAAATCATCCGTTACGAATAAAAACAGCGAGCGGTATTGGATTTCCATTCACCGGTCACCGGCGATCTGGCCGCCTGTGCCTGGATGCTAACGCTTCTCCTACCGGGTGCCACCAACCTGCCTC
Source organism: Planctomycetota bacterium (assembly GCA_002711105.1). Classification (GTDB taxonomy): domain Bacteria; phylum Planctomycetota; class UBA8108; order UBA1146; family UBA1146; genus UBA1146. Next base: position 4,273 of record PAIH01000028.1, on the reverse strand, counting down.
TGGATCACAGGCTTGTGACGGATACCATCGAAGAGAGCATTTGTTGAAGATCGAGGTACAGCTTGACCAGTCACTCGAAGATTCATGAGGCCTGTCGCAATCCTGTTTGGGGTTGTTTGCTGCTTCTGTGTCTCCTTGGCATCGGATCTCTGGTCCACGGTCAGGTGGGTCCCTGGATTCCTCTCGATACCTCGGGAGATGATGGAAACCTTCCCAATCCCGCTCCGACGAACAACGCTTCGTTCGGTTTTTCGTTGTCGCTCTCGGGCGATCGACTGGCGGTAGGCGCCTTCGGAGACAACGAGGTCTACATCTTCGAACGCGATCCGGTGACGAGATCATGGCAACCGGGTCAAACTACAGGTTCCGTTGCGGGACAGTTACCGACTCTTTCTGGCTGGTTTGGCTGGTCGGTGTCGCTCTTTGAGGATGTGTTGGCGGTGGGAGCACCGGAAGATTGGCCCGGTGGAGCACCCTTCTCCGGTAGCACTCATATCTACCAACGAGATTTGATCTCCGGTCTGTGGACCTTGAGTCAGTCGATCCCAAATCCGGATCTGGGAAATTACGAGGAGTTCGGCAAGTCGGTATCGGTCTGGCAAGATCGGATGGCGATCGGTGCTGCCGGTGACAATCCAGGTCCCGTCACCATCTACGCTGGGAGCGTTACCATCTTCGAACGTGATCCGATGACGGAACAATGGATCGATGTGCAATTGATCCCTCATCCCGACCCGCAAGAATCGGCAATTTTCGGTGAAACGGTGTCGCTTTGTGGTGACGTGCTGGCGGTGGGAGCACCGTGGCAAATTCTAGGACCCAGTGGGGGAGTTCCCAACGCTGGCAGCGTCTATCTATTCGAGCGCGATGCCAGCAGCGGGCAATGGAACCTGATGACAACCATCCCCAATCCGGATCCAGGTGAATGGGATGAGTTCGGACGAGTGTTGGCGCTCGATGAAGACTTGTTGGTCATCGGGGTGCCACTGGATGAATCCTCGGTCGGGATCAACGGCGGCAGCGTGTATTTCTACCAGCGCGATGCATCGACGGGGCAATGGCTACCTGTAGAGATGGGAACCACGGCAGGCAATTTCCCCGGTCAAATGTTCGGTCCGAACCCAACGGTAGTCGAAGGATTCGGCGCATCCGCGTCGTTGTCCGATGATCTTCTGGTGATCGGGACTAACAGCGTGGAAGTGGCCGGATTTGATTACGCCGGTGGTGTCCACGTCTATCAGCAGGTGACAGCGTCGGGGCCGTGGCAATTGCTGCAGACGATTTATGATCCGGTTCCTCAGCCGTTCGACATGTATGGCAACGCGGTGGAGATTTCAGACGAGGTGCTGATCGTCGCGGTAGCCTTCGATGAGAGCGGAAATATTTTTGATGCCGGCGGTCTATACCTTTATGGACCCGAAGGGTTCTTCCTCCGTGGCGATTGTAATAGTGACGGTTCCTTTAACATCGCCGACGCGGTCAAGTTAGTCAGCTACCTCTTCTCAGGCGGGGTATTACCTGCCTGTCTCGATTCCTGTGACGGCAATGACGATGGAAACCTCAACCTGGCCGATGCCATCACCATGCTCAATGAGCTATTTCTGCCCGGTTCCCCACCGATTCCCCTTCCAGACACCGTCTGCAGCGTCGATCCCACCGACGATCCACTCAACTGCGGCGAATACGACTGCCCCTGAATCATTAAACCCGATTCGTTCAAGCAGGAGATCTACCAGGCGAAAGTCAATTGAGTAATTGAACATCGAGCGTGAAGGTTTTATTCAAACTGGATGCTTTGATTGGCGACCGAGCAGTTTTGAAATGAAGTTGTATTTCATGAGTGGATGTTGAAGTAAACAGTCATGAAATTTTCGATCTTTCACTTTCACTGTGAAGTTCAAATCTAAAAACAAATGTCTTGTGACTCGATGTCGGCTGAGTTATCTGTCTTGGCTCGCGCTAATTCAATTTGACTAAAGTTTGCCAATTATCCGATCGCAGCCATATTCATCACTTGATCAATGAGGAAGTGTGTGTGTGTTGCGAGCTCGCCGTTTTCGGCTCGGAGTTCTATGGCTTGCATCAGAGTTCTTCACGCCTCCCTTCTGTGATCATCCGGTGATTCAGCTGTCTGTTGGATTCCGTGTTTTTGACTACACATGGAGATTAACCGTTGTCAACGTTGCTCGCTGCAACGGAAGGCGACAGCAAGGATCTTATCGGATCCGATAGAGGGAAAGGCTGTCTCATGTCGAGATTTCACGCTGGGAATCTGATGGTTTGGATCATCACTGTGGTGATGAGTTTTGCTTCGAGTGAATGTTTGGGACAAGAGTTTACTCTGAAGGCTGGAAATGCCGAGGTGTTGGCCAGCGGTTCGGTCGATGTACCCATCTACATCGATGTGAATACAGGCGTGGGAGCTTCCACCATTGACTTTGGCATCACTTATCGGGGTTTCCTCACTCTGACATCCATCTCTGAAGGATCCGCTCTCACAGGTCTCAATGGGGGTGCCGGAGCATTTCAGTTTCTCCCCGATACGGCAGATGATGGGACACCGACCACCCCGAGCGGGGCTGGCACAGGTCTAAAAGGAGCGTCACTGAGTGTGATCATCCCGGACCTGTCGGATCCCTCTCCCGACTTTCTCACGATGGGTGCCGATCAGGAAATTGCGGTTCTTCACTTCACAGACGGTTCCGACAAACCGAGTGCAATATCTGACACGGAATTTACCAACAGTCTCAGCGGTGGGCTCGGTGCGGTAGTGATTGAAATCACCGACGACAACACGACGACACCGGGAACCTACAACACTCCGGCTGGAGTGGCACTCGTCAACGGTGAGGTGCTGGTGACCACGCCGCCGGTGACCGGTTTCACCTGCATGCAAACCGATCCCTGTGCCTGCACCGTCTCTCTGGACTGGACCAATGGTTATCTCTATGACACTCTCAGTTTGTATAAGGATTCCGTCGATCCGGCCAATTTGATCGATACCTTTTTACCCAGCGGTGGGGTATTGGCGGAAAGTTATGTCCTCACACAAACGAATCCAACCACCTATATCCTGGTGGGCCGGTCCAATGGTGTTGATTCGGCGGAGACCAGTTGTACCGAGATGTCAGATTGCACCGATCCCGACAGCACTCCGCCGGTGATCAATGGCACACCCGCAGATATGCCGGGGTTGAAAACTGACGGGGGGCTCTGCACCACGACGGTGAGCTGGACCGATCCAACCGCCACCGACAACTGTCCTCCCGATCCGACTCCGAGCTACGAAGTGACCGAGGGTGGTACTGCTGATCCCAGCCTCACCAACGGGGGCACCTGGCCTGCGGGCACCTATGTGGTCACCTTCAGCGCGATGGATATCAACGGCAACTCTGCTACATCCACCAGCTTCACCGTCACCATCAGCGACAACGAAGCTCCGGAGATCCTTGACACTCCTGACGATCAGTTTGCATACAAGACAGACGGGGGGCTCTGCACCACGACGGTGAGCTGGACCGATCCAACCGCCACCGACAACTGCTCCCCCGTTCCGACTCCGACCTACGAAGTTATCGAAGTAGTGGGCGGCACAACGGTAGCTCTGACTAACGGTGGTTCCTGGTCTGCTGGCATCTATCTGGTCACCTTCAATGCAACGGATGTGAATGGCAATGATGCTGGATCGACCAGCTTCAACGTCACCGTCAGCGACAACGAGGATCCGGAGATCTCCGGTATGCCGGCGAATATCACAGAGAAGAATGACGATGGATCCTGCGACGCGGTGGTGAGCTGGACGGAACCGACTGATAGCGACAACTGTCCCGGCCAGGGTCTCTCTTCTACTCATAACCCAGGCGCCACATTCCCGGTGGGTTCCGCAACGACGGTGACCTACACCTCGACCGACGCATCGGGCAACTCGGTGACCGACAGCTTCACCGTCACCATCAACGACAACGAAGATCCGTCCGATATCACCGGAATGCCGCTGGATATCACGCAAAAGAATGACGCCGGCAACTGTGATGCAGTAGTGACCTGGACGGAGATGCCATCAGCAGACGATAATTGCGCCGGCACCATCGCTGCGACCGCGGACATGCCGAGCGGTTCGACCTTCTCGTTGGGCGATACAATAGTGACCTACACCGCCACAGATGCCGCCGGGAACATGTCGACGGCCACCTTTACTGTCACCATCAACGACAACGAAGATCCGTCCGATATCACCGGAATGCCGCTGGACATCACGCAAAAGAATGACGCC
>PAIH01000027.1:324074-386464 GCA_002711105.1 Planctomycetota bacterium | reverse complement strand
CCTTCTTTGCGGCGACCTTCTTTGCGGCGACCTTCTTTGCGGCGGCCTTCTTTGCGGCGGCCTTCTTTACTGCGGCCTTCTTGGCCTCGGCTTTCTTCTCAGCAGCGTTCTTTGCGGCGACCTTTTTGGCCGCGGCTTTTTTCTCAGCTGCTTTCTTTTCTGCAGCTATCTTCTCAGCTGCTTTCTTTTCGGCAGCTATTTTAGCTGCTTCCTTCTTCTCAGCAGCTCTCCTCAGTGCGGTAGTTTTTCTGGCGGCTTCTTTGGCCGCTTCGGCTGCTTTCTGGGCGGCTTCTTTTTCCTTGGCCGCTTTTCTCCTGGCTGCTTCTTCGATGGCAGGATCTGGGTGAAGTCGAGCCTCTTCGTGCAGAGCGAGTACGGTATGGAGAACCGACAGGTCGCCCAGTTGGTCGTGGAGTTGACGTTGTCTCTGCACAGAAGTGTGGGTTGAGGCGACCAATCCGGCTCGAACCAGACCTCCCTGAGCCCACGATTCCAGGGGTATCAGCTGTTGGTTCTTGATATAGGCCAGGACTAGTTGCTTGGCCAGGTCTGGGAGTGCAGGAGATCGCTTGAAGAATTCCCTCGTTTCCGAGATCGAATTTTCACGAATGAATTCAAGGCTCAATTGATGTCGTCGTTCGAAAATGGTCGCGAGCATGTCCTTGAGCTGCATGGCGAGCTGTAGTGGATCTTTTGCTTTAGGAAAGACCGCCGCGACTTCGGAAGCCGAAGAGATGCGGACCTCATTCCAGTCGACGAACTGGGTACGGAAAATATCCCAGGCCTTCAGTACCTCCGAGAGGGGCATCGAAGCGACCAGAGCTCCAAGGATGACGGTCTCCATGACATCAAGGTCATCGATTTCACGGAGAGTGCTGTGTTGTTGGTAAGCCTTCTTGACGACCTCTTCGAGAGAAAGAGGATTGTGAGAAGACGATTTATTGCTGATCGACGCAGATTTCGCCGACATCTGGATTCCTTCCGGAAAGAGCCTCTAGAGGCCTTTGGGTTCGCTCTTGGAATGGGCTTTTGTCCCGGGAACAAGCGTTAAATCACGAATGCCGGAGTTCCGAGGGGGAACCTCGGTGTCAGCCGGTGCGAGATTCTATCGGTGAGAATGGGGGGGAGCAACGCGTCCACCCCTAATCAAGGGATTCGGTGACAGAATACTGTCTAGAATCGCCTTCCTTTGGCTCCTTCTGTATCGATCCGCGATGAAGAGCGATTAATTCCGCGGCGATCGAGATGGCGATCTCTTCCGGGGTCCGGGAACCGATCGGGATCCCAACCGGGGCTCTGACATTTTCCAGCTTCGATTCGGACACTCCCGCTGCCCGTAAATTTTTGCGGATGGCTCCGATTTTGCCCCGACTCCCGATGAGGCCGATATATCCGGCAGAAGTCTCGACGGCCCTTGAGAGGGCCAGTTCGTCGTGTTCATGGCCGCGAGTGACCACCACGATGCATGAATTTGCGGTCACCAGTACATCGTCGAGACAGGTCTCGAAGGGTTTGCAGAGCACTTCGCTGGCACGCGGAAATCGATCTGGATGGGCAAAATCTGCCCGGTCATCGATGACGGTTACCGGCCAGTCCAATGTGGCGAGCACCTCGACCATCGAAGCTGCGATGTGACCTCCTCCAAGGATGATCACCGATGGGGTTCCAATCGGTTCGATGTACACCTCGAATTCTCCTCCACACAGCAGTCCTGTTGCCGCTACAGTCGCGGCTGTGAGACGGAAGGTTTCCCTCCTGGGGGAGCCGCTTGCGATGACCTCCATCGAGATTCGCCAGATATCGGATTCGGTACAGCCGCCTCCGACAGTTCCAACGGTCGACCCATCGTCTCTGACCAGCATCTTGGCACCGTCCTTGCCGGGAGTGGATCCGGTCGTTGATATGATGGTGGCCAGAGCGGCTTTCTGCCCCGTTTCCATGATCCGAGCCGCTTCCCGTAGAACCTCCAGCAAGGCGAATTCCCTTCCATATCCCCCCGGTAGGGTGGGTATCGACGGTAGCAGAGGAGCGCCTCTACCGCCACCCGAGGGGTTCTTTCCGGCTATCCGTGATATTCTTCTCAGTAGGAGCGTCTGTCTTCTGCGCTTGGCCCAGGAAGAAGGACTGGATGCCCCGCTCTCTGATTTCCAAGAGACCTGGTGAGTGGCCGTTGCCACCGGATCCGGGAGAGTCTCGTCTACTGCTCGATCTGTTTCCAGATCCTCTGATCGTGGCACGCGGGCCGCGGCGCAAGGTAATTGCCATCAACAGAGCCTGCCAAGCATTGCTGGCTTGTTCTCAACCGGAAGAAGTCAGAGATCAAGAACTGACCGGTTTTTTCCACGAGGAAGATCAGCATCGCTTGCTGTCTCTGGGGGGAGATGGAGAGTCCGATCCAACACCGATATTGATGAAGGTCAGGCATGGAGATGAGTGGCGCCCCGTCGCCGTGATGGGAGGGCGTAGGGTCAGTCCGCGAGGAGACGAGCGCTGGGTCTATCGGCTTCGTGTTCTCGAAGAGAGTGGCGCGGGGCTCGAACGCGAGATGGAACAGCAGAGAAGAAGAGCAAGTGATGCAGTGAGGACCTCTCTTCGGATCTTTCATTTGACTGAAAAGATTCGTACCGCCCCACGTCTTTCGACTTTATTGATCGGCGTTCGTGACGAGGTGGACTTTTTTCAGCGGGCCGGAAACTTGCTCTGTTCCGAAGGTTTGGGGTATCGGGATGTGAGAATCTGGAGCTACAGCGGTGGAAAGAAAAAAGTGTCCTGGTGTAGCGATCCTACTTCTCCCATCAAACGCTCTGAAGCAGCAGAGGATCCCGGTCGCAGACAATTACCACTGTTGGTAGGAGATGGCACTGCCGGAGGATTACTCGAACTCAGTATTGACCCCAGAGAGTTGAAAATCTTGCAGGAGGCCCCTCTGCTGATGGAATGGCACGAGGAAGTACTCGGTACCATCGCAGAAATCCTGTCCCTGACCTTGCAGAATCTACGCCTCCACGACCAGCTAGAGAAACAGGCCCTGCTCGATCCCCTGACAGGAATCGCCAACCGACTTTATCTGGGTTCTCAACTGGAGAAAGAAGTCAGCAGAGCTGTTCGAGAAGGAGGCGATCTGGGTCTTCTTTTTGCCGATCTCGACGGTTTCAAGAAAATCAACGATGTTCTCGGGCACATGGTCGGGGATGAGTTGCTTCAAGAGGTTTCGACTTTGTTCGTGAATTTCTTTCGTGAAAGTGATCATGTTTGCCGCTATGGAGGCGACGAATTTGTGATCCTGCTGCCTGGTTCAAATCTGGAAGATATGGAACTAAAAGGAAGCGGACTTCTCGATCAGTTCAGAAACCACCAATTTCTGGCCGGGAAAGCGAGGGAAGTCTCTGAGCTGTCCCTTTCTGTCGGGGTGACGGCACTCAGACCTGATGTTTCTGGAGAGACTCTGCTCGACGAAGCAGATGCAGCTCTGTATCGGGCGAAACGAAGTGGGCGTGATCGCCTGGTGGTGGTGAGAAGCGGCCAGACTGAGGAAACCTAGTCCTGGTCGGGGGTGGGAATTTCAGTCGAGCTGGAGTGATCTTGTCCGTCTTCCTCCAGTGATCGAGATTCTCGTTCCTGAGCGGCGAGCTCGTCCGCTTCCCTGGCAATCCTGATCTTTTCCTCGATCTCAAGAGTTCGTTGAACACTATCGTCCAGAATGAAACGAAGGATGGGAGTTTCCCGTAGCCGCACTCGGGAGGTAAGAAGAGACTGGATTTTACCCCTGGCCGCCTCCAGACCTCGCAGAGAGGTTCGCTGCTGTGATTCACTTCCCATGACAGAAACGAAAACCTTGCACTCCTTGAGGTCGACTGTCGGTTCGATGGCGAGAATCGTGACAAATCCGATTCGAGGATCTTTGAGGTCGAATTGAAGGATCCGAGAGATTTCTTCGCGAATCAGACTGGCGACACGAGAGCGACGGATCGGTTTCATGGCTCAGTCCGAAGAGGCTTCGGCTTCATCGAAGGAACGGCTGGTCTCGATGATCTTGATGCTCTCGATGATGTCTCCTGGTTTGATGTCATTGTAGTCCTGGATTACCACTCCACATTCAAAACTCTCACGGACTTCTTTGACATCATCCTTGACACGTTTGAGTGAGGACAGTTTTCCTTCGTGAATCACGATGCCATCTCTGACAAGTCGAACCTTGTCATTTCGGGTGACAACGCCGGTACGTCCGATGCAGCCAGCGATATTTCCGAGTTTCGACGATTTAAACAGTTGCAAGATCTCCACTGAACCTTGCACTTCTTCCGCCACATCGGGTGCCAGCATTCCTTCGAGAGCACTGCGCATCTCGTCTAAAATCTCGTAGATCACCGAATAAGTTCGAATCTCAACTCCATTGGCCTCAGCTTCACTCCGGGCACGTTCTGAAGCTGATACTTGGAATCCAATCACGATGGCACTGGATGCGTCTGCCAGAAGAATATCCGATTCGGAAATTTGTCCGACCCCGGCTCTGATCACACGGACGGCAACCTCGCTGGTTCTCAAGCTCGACAGTTCGCCTTTGAGGACGTCGAGAGTACCTTTTACATCGGTTTTGAGCACGACGTTGATCTCTTGCGTTTTCGCTTGATCAATGGTGTCAAAAAGACCCTCGAGTGTGACCTTCTGGCGTTCTGCACGGTCCGCTTTAGCTTTTGCTTCCTGGCGTTCTTCTGCGATCTGGCGCGCTTTGGCCAGGTCATCGAGGCCGTAGAGCCGATCTCCCGCCTCGGGGAGATCATTGAGACCGGTGATCTCTACCGGCGTCGAGGGGGGAGCACTGGTCAGGTTTTCACCGCTGGTCGAACGAAGGGTACGTATCTTTCCATACGCGGGTCCGCAAACTACCGAGTCACCGGGATGGAGAGTTCCGTCCTGGATCAAAGCTGTGATCACGTTTCCCTCACCGGTCGAGGCTCGAGAATCGAGTACTGTTCCGATGGCATTTTTTTGCGGGTTTGCCTTGAGCTCAAGAATCTCAGATTCGAGGGAAAGCTGCTCGAGCAACTCGTCGATTCCCTCGCCGGTGATTCCTGAAACCGGCAGCATCTCGGTTTTGCCACCCCATTCGACCGGTGCCAGATCAAGTTCCGAAAGACGAGCCTTGACCTTATCGGGGTTGGCTCCCGGACGATCAATCTTGTTGATGGCGACGACGATAGGTACTTCCGCGGCACGGGCATGCTCGATGGCTTCTTCTGTCTGAGGCATCGGACCGTCGTCTGCGGCGACAACCAGGACAACCACGTCGGTGACGTTGGCGCCCCGAGATCGCATGCTCGTGAATGCACGGTGGCCTGGAGTATCGACGAAGACCACGTGAGCATCACCCTTGTCGACTCGATAGGCACTCATATGTTGGGTGATCCCACCTGATTCAGATTTGGTGATAGAGCTCTCTCGGATCTTGTCGAGAATGGTTGTCTTTCCATGGTCGACGTGACCCATCAGGGTGACCACAGGAGCTCTCAAACTCAGGTCTTTTTCAGCATCTTCAAACTTGTCCAGGTCATCGAGGGAAGAATGGAGCGCTTTCGCTTCTTCGAGGATGATCTCACAGTTAATTTCTACAGAAAGAATATCTGTGATCTCTTCTGTGAGTGGCGAATTGACATTGGCCAATTTGCCATGGTTCATCAGCTTTTTTAGCAACGCCGTCTGTTTGATTCCAAGCGCCAGGGAGAGATCCTTGATGCTCGCTGGTTCTTCCAGCGTGATTTTTTCTGGTAGATCTTCCGGAATGATGTCCTGCTGTAGGCGTCTTCTCGTGAAGTCAGATTCCTGACGTCGCGGACGACTTCCTGGCCGTCCTCCTCGACTTTTTCCACCCGGACCACCTCGTCCCGGCGGGCCCGATCGTCTCGGCGGGCCTCCGGTGCCCGGAGTATCGGTGCCGGGGAAAACCATGACCTTTTTTCCCCCTTGGGGGCTGCTGCTATGTTGCGGAGTAGCCGGTCTTCGTTCAGTCGGTTTGGCCCGTCGTGCAGCAGGTGCTACCGGCTTACGAGCCGGTGGTCGTGCTGGAGCCTTCGACCGAATGATGAGAGGCCGGCTGACCTTCCTTTGCGGTGACTTTGTTCCGGAAGGAAGGGGACGGGCCACTGCAGCCACCGGCTCCACGGGCACTTTCGGATTATTCCCGAATCCAGGCGCCATGACGATTGTCGTTGGTTTCTTGCGGGGTGGGGAAATCTTATCGCGATCTTCAGTGGTCAGGCCAACTGCTGGAGACGCAGAAGGCTCCTCAACTTTCTCGACCGGCTCCTCTTCAGCTTCAGCTGCGGGGGGGACGGGAGTCTCTTCCTCGACGCTGACTTCGGCGGGTTCGGCTTCGGGTTCAGGTTCAGGTTCAGGTTCAGGCTCAGGTTCAGGTTCAGGTTCAGGCTCAGGTTCCACAGGAGCTTCGGCTTTGACCTCGACTTCGGGTTCGTCAGCAACTTCCGGCTCTTCATCCGGCATGGCGGTGATGCGCAATTGCGCCGCCATGTCATCATCCACCGATGACATGTGGTTCTTTACCTGGATCCCTCGATCAGCGAGAAGATCCATGAGATCTCGGCTCTTCAGGCCGAGTTCTTTCGCCAATGTGTGTATTCTCACACCCAAGTAATAGCCTCCCGAAAACAAAGGAAGAGACCGTCTACACCAGCTTGGTGTAGAGCTTATTCCTCTTCAGAATCTACGCTCTCCATTATTTCCTGAATCTTACCAATTATGAGTTTCGCTGCTTCTTCATCGAGTCCTTCGACCTTGGCCAGACCTTCGATTCCGGCCTCCAGCAAAGCTTCGGTGCTGTCGAGTTCAGCCTCGACGAGTTTATCTGCAATCTCTTCAGTGACTCCTGGAAGATCTTCCAGACCCATGACCACGGCGCCGTCACCGTATTCTTCCGCGATTTGTTCCGCAGTGGCTGTCTCATCGTCAAAGAGCTGATCGAGCGGGTTCACGACGGCGGATTCGGCTCCACTAGCGCCGGCGACCTGAGCCAACCGTTCTCCGAAGGCCTCGTCAGCTCGACTCTCTATACTTTCGAGTCGCAGACGTGCAAGTTCCTCTTCGGTGATGGCACAGATATTCAGTTCCCAGCCAGACAACTTGGAGGCGAGCCTCACGTTTTGGCCTCGGCGGCCTATGGCCAGAGACTGTTGATCTTCTCTCACGTAGACGTTTGCGGTCTTGGTCTCATAGTCCAGCGCCAGGGAGGAAATCTCGGCAGGTTTGAGTGCCTCAGGGATGAGGACCTCTACCGAATCGTTCCAGCGCACGACATCGATCTTTTCGCCATTGAGCTCATCGGTGACATTGCGAATTCTCGAACCCTTGACTCCGATGCAGGCTCCGACGCAATCAACATTTGAATCGAGAGTGGAAACGGCGACCTTGGACCGATTACCGGCTTCTCTGGCCACTGCCTTGATCTCGACCACGTAATCGGCGACTTCCGGAATCTCTTGCTCGAACAGGCGACGAACCAGGTCAGGAGCACCCCTGGAGACCAGCAACTGGACCCGAGTCGGCTGTAAATTCACTTCTTTGAGAACCACTCTGATGCGGTCCCCTTCTTTCCATTCCTCGAGATGGGACTGTTCACCACGCGGCATGAAACCCTCGGCACGATTACCCAGAGTGATGACGAGACCGCCACCTTTTCGGCTGGCTACGGTGCCGTTGAACATCTCACCGACGCGGTTCACGTACTCCTTGTAGATCACCTCACGCTCGGCTTCGCGGATCTTTTGAAATAGCACCTGTTTGCCGGCACCTGCCGCGATTCGACCGAGGGCTGCTCTGGGATCAAAGCCTTCGCCGTCCCGGGCGGCACTGATGGTTCCCGAATCGCGGTCGATGTTGACCTCGATTCCTTCCTCCTGATCGAAGCTCTTCTGGGCAGCCGAGATGAGGGCCAACTCGATGCCCGTGAAGATCACCTCTTTGCTGACCTGTCGATCACGATGAATCGTGTCGACGAAGCGCAGGATCTCCTCACTCACTTCTACTCCTTCTAGACGCACCCGTTCTTCACAGTTTTATTTCTACAACGAGAGGGGACTATCGTGAAATCCACGACGGAACAAACCCTCTCTTCACATCGGGACTGCGTTGGCCGCAGGCCACTTCCACTCCACTGAGTAACTCCGGGCGGGCTGATTACCGCCGACAGGCCAACAGCTAGCGCTACTCGCCATGCTTTCATGGACCGACCAGGCGATGGAGGGGGGCCGGCGCGAGCCAGCGAGAGTGCAGGCATCGGACCGACCCTCCGACCGGACCAAGTACGATCCAAATCCAGTCCCTGAAGACTGGTACGGAGTTGTCGCTTCGCCCCAACAAACCCGGATACGATGCCTGGCGATGGTCCGTAGAACCATGGCACTAAGCACCGTGGCAAACGAGACCAACAGCCCTGCCAAGGTTTTAACAGTGGCAGACCTGACATACTCCGGGTATGCCCGGTTCCCGGGAGCCGGGGCGGAAGCGTGGATCCTAGGCCACCTCCCAGAGGCTGTCAACTAAACCAGAGCCGTTACGGGAGCTGGAAATGCTTATTTGGAAGGGGGTTGGGGACTTGTTGGCGGAAGCAGATTTATTATTGGTCAGCAAATTACCGGTCCCCGGGCGGGTCAAGACCAGATTGTCTGTTGAGATCGGTGCGGAGGCGGCGGCTGCCGTTGCGGCGGCGCTGCTGGGGGACCAGCTGGAGAGCCTCGGATCTGCTGGCGATTTCCGGGTCCTCTGTGGAGACGGTGCTGATTCCAGGTTGTTTTCTCGCTGGCTTTGCGACGACAGTATCGAACCCCTGGGCTGGCAATATCGCGATCAGGGAACCGGTGACCTGGGAGCACGCCTGAGTCGTTGTTGTCTCGACTCCTTTGAACGAGGGCGTGCCGCCGTGGCATTGCTCGGAGCGGATGCGCCTCGTTATCCGACCGACCAGATCGAGCAGGCGCTTTCGCGTGCGGTTTCCGGGGTGGCAACCTTGGGCCCCGCGGGAGATGGAGGATACGGTCTGCTGGCATTGCCGAAGTCGGTCCAGTCGCACCTCAGAAGCATATTTCCAGCAACTGGATGGGGAACAGGGGAGGTGGCTGCCAGAGTTCGTGGCGAGTTGCAGCGCATGGGGGTACCTTTGCAGCTGCTTTCGTTGCGAAACGACATCGACGATGGGCAGGATCTCATCGACCTGTGGAAAGAACTGCAGCTAAATCGGCAATTGGCTGCCAGATTATCGAGAACCGCCCATCAACTGCGAATTCTGCGAAAAGAGGGCTGGAGAGGGCCACCGTAACTGCCGATCATGGGGGAAGGGGATCTGCACCCCGGTCGCTGAGAGGAAAGAGACTGATCATGCTATGCGAGAAGTGTCAGCAGAATGAGGCCTGTGTTCATCTGACCGATATCGTCAATAACACGAAGAGGGAATATCGCCTTTGCAAGGAATGCGCAAAGGTCCATGGCGTTTCGATTCAGGCTCAGCTGCAGAAGTTCAAGAACATCAGTCTCCCCGCATTTTTCGCGCCTTCTACAGAATCTAGTGGCATCGAGCAAGCAGCGATCACGGTCGAGAGTTGTCCTCGCTGCAAGATGAGTTATTCGCTTTTCCGCAAGGAAGGAAAATTCGGCTGCTCCCATGACTACACCGTTTTCCGCAGCACCCTCGATGATCTGCTGGATAAGATCCATGCTTCGACACAACACCGGGGACGAACACCGAGTCGCTTTCGAGGCCAGGATTCGAATCAATCGAAACTGGATCAGTTACGAGAAGAATTAACGAGAGCGGTAAAGGGTGAGCAATATGAGAAAGCCGCAGCGATTCGGGATCAGATGCGTCTCATGGGGAGTAAGTGATGTCGCTCGGAGATTTTCAGCAACCAGTCGGTGAGTGGCTTCGCGGTGACGGTTCGGATGCGGATCTGGTCATATCCAGCCGGGTTCGTCTGGCCAGAAATTTAACCGATGTTCCTTTCACCACGGTCGCAAATGATCACCAGCGCTCTGAGGTTGCTGATCGGATTCAGAATGCGATAGAGGGTCTTCAGCCAGGCCTCGCACTGAAAACTCAACACCTCGACGAGATGGACACGATCCACAGATTGGTGCTGGTTGAAAGGCATCTGATCAGTCGTGAACTGGCGCTGGCATCTGGACCCCGAGTGGTGGCCTACGATGATACCGAGGCTTATTCACTGATGGGGAATGAGGAGGATCATCTGAGGCTCCAGGTGGTGAAATCGGGCTATTGCCTGGAACAGGCCTGGCAAGAGATGGATCAGCTGGAGAAGTCGATTGACGAAGAATTGCAGTTTGCCTTTGACCAGCAATTTGGATATCTCACCGCATGCCCGACCAATGTGGGTACTGGGTTGCGGGCTTCGGTGATGTTGCATCTCCCTGCCATGGTGATCACCGGGCAGATCGAGGAAGTGACCAGAGCTGCTACCAAAATCCACCTTGCTGTTCGTGGGCTTTTCGGCGAGGGGACTGAGGCTCAAGGAGATTTCTTTCAAATATCGAACCAGAGAACTCTCGGATTGTCGGAGCAAGAGATCCTGCAGAAGATCGATTCCGTATTACCGAACATCCTCCGCTACGAACGTAAGTTACGTGAGGAGCTTCTTGACCGGCGAAGAGAACGGATCGAGGACAAGGTCGGAAGAGCCTACGGTATCTTGTCTCATGCTCGGGTGATCACCAGCAAGGAGGCTCTTGAGCAACTCTCTTTAATTCGGTTGGGTGTGGCGGTTAGCATTTTACCGGATCTGACGATGGAACAGGTGAATCGGATGTTCTTATTTAGTCAGCCTGGTCATTTACAAGCGATTGGGAACGAGGAGTTGAGTTCTGAGGATCGCGATCTAAAAAGGGCTGCTTTGTTAAGACAGATATTGGCCGAATAAGTTCACCAATTCGTCTCTTCTTGACCCTCAGATGGTGAAAAGAGGTTATCATTG
Source organism: Planctomycetota bacterium (assembly GCA_002711105.1). Taxonomy (GTDB): domain Bacteria; phylum Planctomycetota; class UBA8108; order UBA1146; family UBA1146; genus UBA1146. Next base: position 375,473 of record PAIH01000027.1, on the reverse strand, counting down.
GCTGTTGTGGCGCCTCTTACGTTCGATCCAGGTCAACGCGCTGACCCGGGAGATTCGGTCAAAGTGGTGCGCAACTGAAACAAGGAACTTTCTTTTCGAGGGGTGTTGGAAATCTGCTGACTTCGGGAACTCCTCGGACCTAGACATCGTCCTTTTATGGAGAGGTCTTTTCCGGGTTTGACCCTTTGAAACCGGTCGACAGGAGCCGGATGTCTATCTCTCGGTAAGAATGAAGAAGGACTCAACATGTTTGATCGTTTTACCGACAGGGCGAGGAAGGTGATGGCGCTGGCGCGCAAAGAGGCCCAGCGGTTCAGTCATGACTTCATAGGCACTGAGCACATCCTCCTGGGTCTGGTCCAGGAGGGTAGTGGTGTCGCCGCCAATGTCCTGAAGAATCTGGATGTCGATTCCGGCAAGATTCGGGCCGAGATTGAGCGTCAGGTTCAGGGCGGTCATTCGATTGTTCACATGGGGCAGTTGCCCTTTACACCAAGAGCCAAGAGAGTTCTGGAACTCTGCCAGGAAGCGGCCAAAGAGCTCAGACATAATTACATCGGGACTGAGCATCTACTACTCGGCTTGATTCGTGAGGAACAAGGCGTTGCCGCAACGGTCCTCAAGGATCTTGGATTGCGCCTTGAGGACGTTCGCAGCGAGGTTCTAGAAATTCTCGGGGCGGTTGAAGGAGATGTCGAAATCGACGTTGAGCCAGAATCAAAGCCAGTCGGTCAGAAGTCCCGCAATTCAAAAACCCCTGCGCTCGACTCGTTCGGAAGAGATCTGACAGAAATGGCCCGAGCCGGTTCACTCGATCCGGTGATCGGTAGATTTGACGAGATCGAACGTGTGATGCAAGTGCTGGCCCGTAGAACCAAGAACAATCCGGTTCTACTCGGAGAGCCGGGAGTGGGGAAGAGCGCCATAGTTGAGGGTCTCGCTCAAGAAATCATTGCCGGTGACGTGCCGGAGATATTGCGTGATCAGCGAATTGTCGTACTCGACCTGGCCCTCATGGTTGCAGGGACCAAGTACCGAGGACAGTTCGAGGAGCGTATCAAAGCGGTGATGACCGAGGTGAGTCGGGTGAAGAACGTCATCCTGTTCATCGACGAACTTCACACGCTCGTCGGGGCAGGCGGAGCAGAAGGAGCCATCGATGCTTCCAATGTGCTCAAGCCAGCGCTCTCGCGTGGAGAGATCCAGTGTATTGGGGCAACGACTCTCGATGAGTACCGCAAGCACATCGAAAAGGATGGTGCCCTCGAAAGACGGTTCCAGAGCATCATCATCAATCCTCCCACCCGAGATCAATCCGTAGAGATTCTCAAGGGATTGCGTGATAGATACGAGGCGCACCACCGGGTTCGATATACCGACGATGCCTTGGAGGCTGCGGTCGACATGGCAGTCCGTTATATCAATGGGCGCTTTTTGCCCGACAAGGCCATCGATGTCATCGATGAGGCTGGTTCCAGAATTCGGCTCCGCCACTCAACGCGTCCTCCCGATCTCAAGCAACTCGAAAAAGAGATCCAGGAGCTGGATAAAGAGAAGGAAGCTTCGGTTGCTCAACAAGATTTTGAGCGCGCGGCGAATCTCCGTGATAAGGCGAGCCGACTCAAGCAGAAACGTGAAGAAGATCTGAAGGCATGGAGAGCACGCGCTGACGAGATCAGTGGTTGCGTGGACGAAGAGGATATCGCCGAGACCGTAGCGAAGATGACGGGGATTCCTTTGACCCGCATCGATAGTGGAGAAGCGGATCGTTTGCTTCACATGGAGGATGAACTGCACGAGTCGGTGATCTCCCAGCATGATGCCATCCAACGAATCTCTCGTGCGGTACGTCGCAGTCGCAGCGGCCTCAAGGATCCGGGCAGGCCGGTCGGTTCCTTCCTCTTTCTTGGCCCGACTGGGGTTGGCAAGACCCTGCTTGCAAAAACTCTCGCCAAGTTCTTGTTTGGTGAAGAGGAAGCACTCATCCAGGTCGATATGTCGGAGTTCATGGAGAAACACAATGTCTCCAGGTTGGTCGGTGCACCTCCAGGGTATGTTGGATATGAAGAGGGCGGACAACTGACCGAAAAAATCCGCCGTCGACCCTATTCCGTGGTGCTACTCGACGAGGTCGAGAAGGCCCATTCCGATGTCTTCAACATGCTGCTCCAGATAATGGAGGAAGGGCATGTGACCGATTCGTTCGGCAGGCGCATCGATTTCCGTAACGTGGTTCTCATCATGACCTCGAACATCGGAGCCGATCTCATCAAAAATCAAAGTTCTCTTGGTTTCCGGAATACTGGAAAAGGTCGAGATACGGAACAGATGCGTAAGGAAGTGATGGGTGAGGTCGAGAAGTTCTTCCGCCCTGAATTCCTGAATCGTCTCGATGACTCGATTTTCTTCAAGCCACTCTACCGGGAAGATCTCGATCTGATCATCGAGATCGAGATGCGGGAAGTGATGAATCGAATCAAGGAGAAGGGGATCGAACTGATCGTTACAGACGAAGCGAAGGAGTTTCTGATCGACAAGGGGTACAACCCCGATTTCGGAGCTCGACCGTTACGCCGGTCGATTCAACAGTACGTCGAGGATTCCCTTGCCGAAGAAATTTTGCAGGGGAACTTCCCGAAGGGATCGGTGATCCGTATGGAGGTTGCCGACGATGAGATCTTGTTTCATAAGATCCCCAAGGATACTCCCAAGCAGGAGGACGCTCCGACCGCTGCTCCCTAGTGGGAGAGCCACTGACTCCGGATCATTCCGGCCAAATGCATAGATCCTGTAGCCGCTGCCGGTTCCCCGGTAGCGGCTCTTTTTAGCAGCCAATCAAGACCATGGTCGATGTGATCTGCGGTCTTTGTGTTCAGACCAAACTGATCGAAAATTTCGGAGAGCGTATGGGCAGGGAGTGCTCGGGGTGAGGGTGGCGTGACCGTGATGATTCGCGGCGGTGGATCCAGGCTAGCGATGGGGGCAAGAGAGAGTTTGATCTCCTTGTCTGCCAGCATGCCGATCAGGATCGATCCGGAATGGCCGTCACGGTAGGTTTCAAATCGGTCGACGAAAGCCGCCAGGGAGAGCGGGGTGTGAGCTCCGTCGAGCAACAGTGGTGCCGGACCTGCGATGGTCTCCAGCCGCGCGGGAAGGTGCAGGTCTTCTACAGCGAGTTGTACTTCTTCGACATTCCAGGGTGCCATGTTGGCAACGCTTTCCAGCGCAGCGAGAGCACAGGCCCCGTTGAGTCGCTGAGGAAAGAGAACATGCGCCGGGATTCGATCATCGTCCTCGACGCAACAGGGAATTGCGCCACGGGCAGTGGCAACTTCCAGCGCGATGCCAGCGTGTTCTCCATCGGCGATGATGAAGGGTTTCCCACTCCTGGCGATGCTTGCCTTCTCCTGTGCGATTTCCTGGATCGTATCACCCAAGATGGGACGATGGTCGAGATCTACCGTCGTCAAGACTCCGACGTCATGAGCGATGGCGCTGGTCGAATCGAGAGGACCGCCCATGCCCACCTCGAGTAATAGCCACCGATCACCGGCATTCGTTGCCCGTTCGATGAAGAGAGCGATCCACAGATCGAAGAATGTTGGCATACTGTCTTCCGGTTGCTCAGGATCACATAGGTGAGGGTGGAGGTTGGCGAGCCCCTCGAGCAGAGATGGTGCGACTAGTTCAGTTCCGTCGATACGAATTCGCTCCTCGATGCAGTAGAGGTGAGGAGAAAGAGTGGCAGCAGTGGGGTAGCCTCTCTGACGTAGCAGTGCTTCCAGCCACAGGACGGTGGAACCTTTTCCCTTGGTTCCTGCCACTTGAATGGAGGGGCCGGTTACTGGCAGAAGGTCCGCCCGTTGCAGCAGGTTGCGACAGCGAGAAGGTCCTAGTGCCCGTCGATCAGCCCAAAGAGGCGTTTGCTTCTCCCAGTTGGTGAAACCACCTAGCCACGAATCGAGCTGCTGGAGATCAGTGGGAGGAGGTGGGATCGGTGTGAAAGAGGGCAATCGGATCCTTCTTATCGTTGACGTGGCCTTGGTGCTGGCAGACCATCTGAGCCAAGCGAGGAATGATGAAACCACGGATCGGACTCAACTGCGACATCAAGCATTCGGGAAGACTCCGTTCCCGGATCGCGGTGACCTATCATGAACTGGTGAGCCGGCACGGCGCGACTCCGCTGGTGATCCCCCCTGGTGTAGCTCCGCAGGAGGTGGCTCCAATTCTCGATGGAGTGGTGTTGATCGGTGGTTATGACTATCGCTGCGGATTGATCGAGGGAGAAGCGGAACCGGAACGGTTCGTCGCTGTTCATCCGCGCCGGGAACAGGCGGATCTTCTGTGGGCAAACTTCTTGCTGAAGAGCAATTTACCAGTTTTTGGCATCTGTGGTGGATTCCAACTGCTCAACATCGTCTCCGGAGGCACCATTTACGGTGATCTTGAGTCTGAGGTGGATTCCACCATCGCGCATCGGGCCCAACAGCCAGGTGAAGAACTTCCGAATCATGAGATCTCCTGGTTCGGGGGATTGCCTGCAGTACCGGAACCTGGGCTCTATCAGGTCAACTCAAGTCATCATCAGTCGATCAAAGAACTGGCACCGGGTTGGCAACTTCTCGCGCAGTCCAAGGATGGAATCATCGAGGCGGCACATGCTATGGAGTGCCGGATCGTTGGCGTGCAGTGGCATCCGGAGGAAGCACCCGAGGAACCGCTCGGGAATAAATTATTTCAGGGGTTCATCCACTCTTGCCGTGATCTTGCGGCGAGGAGGATCTGAAATGGCGAAGCTGTTGGTTTGTGCAGGGGAGCCGTCCGGAGATCTGCATGCGGCTCGGCTCGTCAAGGAATGCCTTCAGATCGATCCCACTTTACAGATCGACGGAATCGGTGGAGAGAGACTCGCAGCTTCCGGTGCTGTCCTGCGGGCAGATCTGGCCGATCGTGCCGTGATGGGTTGGTTGCCGGTGTTGGGACAGCTGAGATCGATATTGCGTCATGCCAGCGGGTTTGTGGAGGAATTGCTCCGTGATCCACCAGATCAGCTGATTGTGATCGATTATCCTGGATTGCACATCCACCTCGCCACCATCGCACGCAGACTCGGGATTCCTGTCACCTATTACATCTGCCCTCAGGTTTGGGCGTGGGCTCCCTGGCGAATCCGCCGCATCGCTGCCTGTGCCGATCAGCTACTGGTGGTATTGCCCTTCGAGGAGAGAATCTACGGGCCTTTCCATCCTCGAGTACATCACGTCGGCAATCCGGTGTTCGATTCTTTGGCGTCGGCTGAACCGATAGCTGACCTGGAAGGATCTAGCGGTAATCCGCTTCTGGCTCTACTTCCGGGTAGTCGCAAGCAAGAGGTTCGAGCGGGTCTTCCAGCTCTACTCGAAGCAGCCAGAATCTTACGTGCTAAGTATCCGGATCTTGAAACCTGGATCTCCTGTCAGCGCCAGAACTTGATTCCTGAAATCGAAGCGTTGGTGAAAGATGATCCGGATGCGCGAATCCATGTTGGAGATGCCGGGGTGTTGCAGGCTCGCGCACGACTCGCGATCGTCTGTTCTGGCACCGCAACACTGGAGACCGCCTGGCATGGAGTTCCGATGGTGGTGGCATATCCAGCCAATGAGGTGCAGCGATCGATCTACAGTTTGCTCGGAGTCGCGCCCTACTTTTCGCTGATCAACTTATTTGCGGGGCGAAAACTGGTGCCAGAACTGCTGTTTGAACCCGGTGACGGAGCGGCAATCGCCCGTCTAGCCGCTCCCCTGCTCGATGATCAGAATGCGACCGATCTGGTAGCGGAGTTGAACAGGATCCGGGAGCAGAAATTTCATCCGGGTGCCAGTCGGAAGGCGGCTCAGCAGATCCTCGCACTGCTCGGAGAGGACTCCAACCGCTGACCCGGGGCTGTCGCCCTGTTATCCTCTAGGTATGGTTTATTTCGGTCCCAGAAAGTACCGCCCTTCAAACAGAGGGTTGAACAGACGCGAAAAGATACGGGTGATCGCGCCGATCCTGTTACTGGTGGTTCTTTCCCTGATCGTGTTTAGTTCTCAATTTGGTGACGAAGAGAAGCCGGTGCGGATCGCCCCGGATGTGATTCCGTCCCAGCAGTCCGATGAGATTTCCGGTGCCACCGGGGGGGAGCGATTTCCGACATCAGGAGCGGACGTACCGGAGCCGGTGGCGATCACCCCTATCGATACTGCGCTGCCAGATCCAGCGCCCTTTGTCGAGAATGCCTCGGTTTTGGCCAGGGTTCGAGACAGCGAAGCTGTGAATCCTGGAGTCCCGGAAAGGGCGGGGCTGTTTTATCTTCTGCATCGATGGCGTTCAGGAGTCGAAGTCCCCGATATCGAAGAAGCGCCGAGGCTTTCCGAGATTGCCGCACAATCGAAATTGCTTCGTGGTAAACGATGTCGCATGGTTCTGACGCTCATCGAGAATCCGATACCGCGGGCCATTGAAGAAAATCGATCTGGATTGAAGAGGATTTGGGAGGTGTTCGGCACTGACTCGGATGGCAGTCTTCATCGTGTCGATTTCATCCGGAAACCGAAGAACCTTCCCATTCGTTCCGATGTGGTGATGGAGGGGGACTTTCTACGTCTTTACAGGTACCAGCGGGTGAATGGCCAGGGAGCGATGGTCCCTCAGTGGGTGGCCAACACGCTGGAGCCGTACCAGAGTCCATTCGTTGGTAAGGGCGATCAGTACTTTCTCCTCCGGATCGTCGGGATCCTGGCGATAGTAACCCTGTTGTTATTGCTGATGATTCAGAACAGAGGTCCACGTCAATCATTGAGAAGGCGGAGGAAATCGTGAACTTTCCGTCTTCCCCGATCCGCATCGAGTGGCCTGATGCGACTTGCGAATTACACACCGGCTCCCTTGCTCAAATCGTTGAGGGGGAGCACCTGCTGGCGGTGATCCCCGCATCGACTACCTCACTGGTACTTCTTCGTGACGCTGCGGTGCCTGCCGCATTGTTGGCACCGATCAGGAGTTTCATGGCAGGCAGGGTGCCGCTGAAGGAGTTTGAAGTGGCAGGTGGGGAGTCCTGTAAGACACCGCAGGGCTGGTTTTCCATCCTGGAAATCCTGGCACAGTCGAAGCTCGATCGCGGTGGGCTGGTGATCGTTGCCGGTGGTGGAGCGTTGGGGGATGCGGCCGGCTTTGCTGCGTCGGTATGGCATCGAGGGGTGCCATGGATTGCGATTCCGACGACGCTACTGGCGATGGTGGATGCCCATGTCGGAGGAAAGACGGCAATCCACCACAGTGGGATCAAGAACCGAATTGGCAGTTTTCATCTTCCCAGGGCGGTTCTTGCCGATCCGACCATGCTCGATTCGTTACCGCTTCAACAACGATCTCAGGGTTGGGCGGAGCTGATCAAGGCAGCCTGGATTGGAGCTCCGGATCTGCTCGAGGAATTGGAGTCTCAACCGAGGTCGATTCCAGAGGATTTGATCCCAGCGCCTCACCAGATTGCGGCTGCGGTGGCTGTGAAGGTTGGCCTCGTTGAGGAAGATCCATTCGAGGTTGGGCGGAGAGAACATCTGAATCTTGGACACACCTTGGCCCACGCTCTGGAGATGAATACCACTCCTCAGTTGCTTCACGGCGAGGCGGTTTCCCTGGGAATGGTGTTCGCTGCAACCCTTGCCGAACAGCTCTCCATTGCTGTCCCTGGAACTGCTACACGCATCAGTGATTTGTTGCAGAGGGTTGGTCTTCCTGTCGATTGGTCTGACTTTCCTATCGAACCAATTATGAGCTCGCTTCTCGATGACAAGAAGGTCCGAGCAGGACGGCAGCGATGGGTGCTTCCTCGCAAACCAGGAGACATCGTTGTCGAGGAGATCTCGGACCAGGTAGTGGAGCAGGTGTTTCGATCCTCACCACCACGGGCGACAGTGAACCCCGTGGCTCCTGAGCGGAGTCACGATGCGCGGTAGGCCCAGAACTTCGAGCCATCAAGAGGTGGTACTGCTGACGCTGTTGGTGGTTTGCTGTTGGGTCTCCGGTTGTTCTCGACAACAGGAATCGGTTCACGAAGCTACCGCGCAACCTCAAATTGCCGGGTTTACTGACGCCGACATCGAAATGTTGCGTTCGGAAGTTCGGCAGCAGACGGAGTACCTCAGGTCGATCGCGGATGATCTGGAATCTCGGTCGCGATCAGGGAGACAGATTGACGGGGAAGCTCTGTTGAGCATAGAAAATCAGCTCTCCAGTGCTCGTTCTCGCGTCGAACGTATCGAAGCACTGCTGGACCGCATCGAATCTGGTAGTCGTTAGAACGGGTTCCATTGATCGAGAACCACGGCATGGGAGAACTGGAAAAAGGGCTACAAGGACGCCGTCTCGACGGTGAGATCCTGCGGCTGGCGATCCCTGCGATCCTTCAGTACCTACTACATACGGTCCAGTTCATCGTCGACACCCGGATGGTGGCTCAGGCCTCCGGAGGCCAGGACGTTTCGCTGGCGGCACTCAATATGGTGTCTCCTTTATGCTGGTCCTTGACCTCCATCTTTACAGTCACCGCCATCGGTGCCAGTGCCATCGTGGCCAGACGTACCGGCGAAAATCGAAAAGAGCATGCGTCGACGGCGAGTTCTACGGCACTGATGCTGGCCGTGCTGCTGGGTGGGATTGTGACTTTGGTCGGGATCGTCGGTCGAGAACCCTGTATCGGATGGCTCGAACAACTACTGGGAAACCAGGATTCTGAAGCCAACGCGACGATTTCCGACCATGCGGAAGGATACCTCAAGTGGTTCCTGTTGCTGTTCCCGATTCGTGCGTTGGCCGTGACCATGGAGGCGACGCTGCGCGGAGCCGGCGAGGCGCTGCTTCCTGTGCTGGGTGGAGTGGCAGGAAACTTGGCCAACATCCTGGGCAATGCGATGTTGCTCTTCGGGCTCTGGGGAGCGCCAAAGATGGGACTGGAGGGGGTCGGTCTGGCGACAGGCCTGGCACCTGTGGTCGAAGTGCTGCTGATCTTGCTGGTATTACTGCTACGTAGAAGCGGCAGGCTTGTTCTGACCTTCTCAGGTCTGTTTCGATTCGACCGCGTTCAGTCGCGGGAGATCATCCGGCTCAGTGCTCCGGCTCTGGGCGCCGCTTTGCTGTTCCATTCTGGCTTCGTGGTTTATCAGTTTGCGATCTTCGGACTCGATTCCACTGCCATGGCAGCGCACCGGATCGCCATCTCGATCCAATCGATGGCGTTCTTGCCAGCGCATGGATTCCAGGCCGCTGCGGCCAGTGTGTCGGGTCGATTGCTTGGCGCTGGCCATAAGGATCAGGCCCAGTTGAGTGCCTGGCGCTCCTCTTATCTCGGTGTGTTGTTGGTGTTACCTGTGATGTTCACCTTCCTGTTCTTTTCCGAGACCTTGACCGGGTTGTTTTCGATGCAGGGGCAGACAGTACAGTTGGGGGCCACTTGTTTGCTGATCGGTGCCATCGAGGTTCCCTTTCTGATGGTCGCTGAATCATTGACAGGTAGCCTCAGGGGGGCCGGGGCAAATGTTCCAGTGATGGGGATTACCGCCATCGGTTCGTGGGGTTTCCGGGTTCCGTTCGCCTGGATCCTGGGGCATGGATACTGGGGTTTTCCGGAGCTGGGTCTTCAGGGAATCTGGGTAGCCACGGTTCTTGACTGGGTCGTCAGGAGTTCAATATTGGCCTGGGTGATTCTTCGTCGACGTTGGTTAGAGACCCGAGTTTAGGGAATCAGATCGACAAGCGGAGGTCCGTTCGTAGCTGCGAGCTCGTCCTTGACGAAGTTGCGGACAAAAAACGGGACGCGAGAGCTATCAGCTCTCGCGCCCCGTCACGCCAATTGCACCGATGGGTCAGATCAGAGGCAACTGTTGTAAGTGTCACATTCCAGTGCGTCGCCGGTCGGATCCGATCCACAGTCCGGGTTAGGAGCAGCTGGAGCGGGTCCACCGGAGAAAAGGAATGTCAATAAATAGACTCCGTCGGCAACATTCGCCTGACCGTCGTCATTGATATCCACTGCATCGATACAACCTGCGGGGCCACCACTGAACAGGTAGTTCAAAGCAGCGACCGCATCTGCGATGTTGACCGAGCTATCGTCGTTGACATCGGCACGGACAAAGGTCACCCCAGCACCTGGAGTCAAGGTCACTTGCCCGTGGGAGAAGGAAGGCGGCATAGGGCTACTACCGACGACAATCAGGTTGTCGACAGGAAGGGAGCCTCCCATGACTCCATTTTGCCAGGTGAGTGCTGTGACGATGGTATCGTTCTGATTGATCAGTCCTCCAGGGTTGGTCGAGAGGCTGACCTGAACCAATTCGACTGAGGTGGACATGTCCAGTGAAGCAGTGCCGCCAAAGCTGACGACCGCACCAACCGTGACGAAGCCAGCTCCAAACTGACCGTCGAAGAAGTCGAGATCGGTGGGTACGACATCCTCATCGATACCGGTTGCGATCAACAAGGACCCATCGAAGACCATCGCTAGCGAGTAACCGGTCACCGGGTTGGGGAACCCTGTATTGCTGGTGGATTCAGATCCCGAAAGGTTGACGGTGAAGTCACCGATGCCCGTGGTCGGATCATATCCGGCATCAGCGTCGGGAGCCGAAAGTGAGAAAGACAGCGGAGGTGGTGGAAGAACTGTGATGGAACACTCCAGGGTCCCCGAGTCGAATCCACCAACAGTGGCCGTCATCCCGTACAGGTGTGTGCTCACTGCGGCACCATTGTCACTGAACTGGGTATCACTGCCGCCCAGAGTCGCAATCAGGGTGCCGTTGCGAGTAATGGTAATGGAGTCGTAGGTCATCCCGTTACTCCATGCCAGCTGTACCGTGTTCGAATCTGGATCCGGCTGCGAACAACTGAAGTTGGTTTGCGGCAAAGGAGTGATGGTGACATCACAAGCGATGGCGGCTGTTGGGGTCGTACCTTGCTCTGCTTGAACCGTGTAGGTGCTATTGCCGTAGGCTGCCGTCGCATCGGAGTAACTGGTTTCGGTTCCGCCGAGTACAGCAAGAACCACACCATCACGACGTACGGTGATGGCAGTGTAAGTCTCTCCGTTGGTCCAGGTCAGATCCACGGAAGGATCAGCAGTGGCTCCCACGGTGCAACTGAGATCCTGGACTGCGGGCAGGAAGTTGCCCGATGGAGCGGAGACGGTGAAGGCCATCTCGGTGGGCGTTCCCGGCTTGAACAGGCCAAGGGTCGCGGTGTTATCCATCGGAGGCGCGTCACAGGTAAAGTAGAAGTTGAACATCATCGACCAGCGCAGTGCGTTGGCGTTCAGATCCTCGGCAAAACTGTCGGTGGCCCAGGTGATTCCGATGCCCGGTTCGAGGGTCGCTTCCCAGTCGGTTCCCGAATAGGGTTCGCCGCTGTGCCAGGTATAGTCGTGAAAACCGTGGCTGATAATCGAAGCGCCAGCCGGGTAAGGCACGCGGAAAGAGCTGGCACTGCGATCTGAGTACAGGTTTAAGACTGCGTACTCGTAGTTCCAGGTGCCGTTGCCATTATCGATCACGTCATAACCGGCGATAAAGAGCCCCTCATTGGGAACCTGAACATCGACAAGAGTGACAGTCGACTGGAAGTCTTGCCACGCCTGGATCGGAGGCTGCTGCATCTGCGTTGAGCCGATGAAACTGAGGCCGTGGTTCCCGGTTTGAGAAACAGAAACGCGCCGGTATGAGGCGTTGTTGGCTTGATTATCAGCCTCGGCATCGTCCAGGGCTACATACTGTCCACTGACGAAGTACAGTGCGCCCGGAAAATTCGCAGTCGTGATGTCGTCGAGCTTTACCTGTACCCGTCGAGCGATGGTGCCCTGTCCAGAAGGGATAGGAGGCGCTGAGTAAGGGTACGGGAAGAGACCGGTGAAGGCGTTTACTTGTGACCGGGGCCCTAGATTACTCTGGTTGCCATTGAGGCCTGCGGAGTACGGATCGGCACAGCCCGGGGTCAGAAACGAGAGACATCCGCCACCACCGGCACAGCCGGGGCAAAGACCGGGGTTTTGTAACGCACAAAAACCGTGTTTGAGCCACGAACTACCGATTTGTGAGAAGCGCCCATCGTGCAATCGCCACATGTCCTGCGCGATGACCGGATGCCGGTTGTTGTTGGCGATCCAATCGAGGTTCTGGTTTCCGATGTTGCAGGATGTGGTGGCCACCGAATAAGCAAAAATTTGTTCCCCTGAAACCGTGTTGGAACCATAGGAGTTCGTGTTGGGAAGGTCACCTACGATCACATCTGGCTGCGCCTGAACCACTCCCGACAACAAAAACAAAACGCAGATGACGATCCGAATATATGGCTGCACTTTCCGTTTCCTCTCTTCTCAAGTTTCACCCGCCGAAGTCGCTGATAGGCCAGCGAACCAAAGTTCACCGGAGTAAAAGCAAGCACGGGGGAGTTTAATGATCCTGGTGACAACGCTTTCTGAGAGAGCCCCAAATTTCCTTTCTCTTCTCAGTAGTCGAGAAGAGATTCAAACACCACAAATTCCTATACACCGAACCCAATGGCGGACTTTGATGGTATCCCAAAGTGCCCTGAAACGCGTTAATTGAACCCATTATCTCACAGGAGGCGGCATTCGTGAAGGGGCCCCGAATTGGTTTGAAAGGGCGTACATCGTTGCCATTGTACTCCAGATGGAGATTTACGGGTGTCTGGTGTCCACAATTGTCCTCTGGTGAGATCCCGCTGGGGCCTGTCAGCCGATTCTCGCGGGTCTCGATAGATTTCCTTGCTTCCCGTCGACGGAGGATCTGTGATTCAGAAGCTGTACTTGCTGGGTTTTCAGCTGTGGCAACAGGGCACTAAAAAATAGGTGGATTGCTCCTCGATCGGGGAAAAATGTCCGAGAGAGTCGACAATGAGCTGAAGCGGAATCCACCAGCAGGGCTCTGTTGTGCGGTGATTCCGGTCGGTATTGCCACAGCAGTGGCGATGTGGACGGTAGGTTATTTGGTCCGCCTTCCGTTCATATCCGGCCCTCCTGAACTACTTTTTTTCCTGCTGGTGGCACTGCTTCTGATCGGTGGGCGATTCGCCGCCTCCAGACATCTCGACAGGATTCGGGCGGGAATCGTCTGTGGTGTTGTGGTGGCGATCCTCGATCTGCTGGTGCTGGGTTCAGTCGTGGTGCCAGAAGGAGATCCGATGACAACCACCACGTGGCTGTCGTTGGGTTTGTCATTCCTGTCTTTCATCGTCATTTGCACAGGGTTGTCGGTGTTGGGGGCATACAGCAGGGCGGCTGCTTCCTCGAATCGGCAGCAGGGGATTGAACTGATGGCCCGCACCGCCTTTACCGCGACGCTGGTGTTAGTCGGCATTGGTGGTCTCGTGACCAGCGAAGAGGCCGGGATGGCGGTACCGGATTGGCCCTCGTCGTTTGGCAACAACATGTTCCTGTTACCGCTTTCACGAATGACCGGTGCCATTTACTACGAACATGCTCACCGTCTTTATGGCGCTCTCGTGGGGCTGGTGACCGTATCTCTGGCCATATACCTGTGGCGTCGAGGTGGCAGTCGTTTGCTCACCATTCTCGGTCTTGTCGCTGTTTTGCAGGTGATTTTTCAGGGCATTCTTGGCGGGCTTCGGGTCACCGAGGTCGATTCTGCAAAGGTGGTCGACGGTAGGGTTACGGAGTGGGGGGAATCGTCACTCAGTCTCATTTTACGGGTGGTTCACGGCATCGATGGGCAGTTCTTCCTGGCTCTGCTGGCAGTGATCGTGACCCTGACGGCTGCGAACTGGCGCAATGTGCCGACGGGCAACGGCGACCGGATCGATCGTTGGAGTAGTGTGGTGTTAGCTTTGTTACTTACGATCCAGTTAATCATGGGCGCTCTTTCGCGACATATCAGCCGAGATTGGGTTGTTCCTCATATCCTTGGCGCTTTCCTGCTTCTGGCCGTCGTGGTCCTGATTGGTGTTCGAGGCGGGCTCCCCATGATGTCCTCGACACGCTCCAGAATAGGTCTGTTACTGGTGATTTCTGCGATACTTCAGATAGCTCTGGGATTCGCCACCCTGGCGGTATCTGGGGCCCAGGTCAGGATCCAATCCAGTGGCCTGGCTGAGACCCTGGTGGCGACCTCCCATCAGACGCTGGGAGCCGTAATCCTGAGTCTGACCGGGGCCCTGATCTGTTGGACATTCAAACCGGTTCGCTGAGCTGGAATTTACATAACCTTCAAAAACGTCCAAATTCAAGGCCAGAAAAATCGGCGGAATTTGTGCGGGTTCGTTTGGCCTGAATCCAAGTCATTGCTAGCCTTTCCCCTGTTTGGCGAGATTGGTGATGGCGGACGGGCTTGCACACTAGCTTCAGGCGAAAGCAGTACTGAGATAGATGACTATGACTGTTGCCCATGTCTATACGACAGAGGTCTTTTCCGTCCGACTGTGCTGCGCTTCGCGCCGAGAATTTTCGGCAAGTTGCACGGTGATTTTGGGGCAGGAGGAATTCCGAACCGATGAATCGTGATCCGATCTTCCGTCCCTGGATGGACCAACTTCTGAAGCTTATGGGAGCAGGAGCTGCCGTCACCGGACTCTATGTTGTCTTGATGATTTACTTCGGGTTTTCGCCGAAGACACTCAATGCCGGTTACATGCCGCAACAACCGGTGCCTTACAGTCACGCCTTGCATGTCGGTGAACTGGGGCTCGACTGTCGCTATTGCCATACCACTGTTGAGAGTGCCGGTTTTGCTGCCGTCCCTCCGACCCAGACTTGTATGAGCTGTCATGAAAAGATCGCCCCGACGAGTACCAAACTCGATCCGGTCCGTTCCTCGTTCCACTCCGGAATGCCGGTGCCGTGGATCAAGGTCCACGATCTTCCCGATTACGTTTACTTCAATCACAGTGCCCACGTCACCAGGGGAGTTTCCTGTGTCGAATGCCACGGGCGTGTCGACCATATGGAGGAAGTCCACCAGGTCGAACGCCTCAGTATGGGCTGGTGCTTGGAATGCCACAGAAACCCCGCGCCCCATTTAAGACCCGTCGATCACGTCACCGATCTCGACTGGGGCATGGGTCGAACCGAAGAGGAAAAGCAAGCTCAAGGTGTCGAAATCATGAAGGGCCTGGGGTTGTATGACGAGGCTGGACAACCGACCTCTCGTATGACCCTCATGACGAACTGTTCCACATGTCATCGATAAAAAATTCAGCGGCGAAAAACGAAACCGGTTCAAAGGCGGGTCGAGCACTCTGGCGTAGCCTCGATGAGTATGCGGACTCTGCCGAGTTCCGTGTACTGGTCGAGAAGGAGTTTCCGAACCATGCCCCGGAGTTGTTCCACTCCACCTCGCGTCGTCATTTCCTCAAAGTGATGGGGGCTTCGGTCGCTTTGGCTGGAGGACTTGCCGGTTGCCACTGGCCTCAACAGCAGATTCTGCCGCATACCAGCCGACCTGAGGGACGAGCTCCAGGAGTCCCGGTGTCTTACGCCTCGTGCTGGGAGCAGCAGGAGGTGGCACAAGGGGTTCTGGTGACCAGTTACGATGGCAGACCGATCCGCGTCGATGGCAACGGGGACCACCCGTTCCAGAACGGTGCTGCCACCTCACAGATGCAAGCCAGCGTGCTAGGCCTCTACGATCCTGGACGCAGTTCGGAACCCACTCACCTGCAAGGGGACCATCGGGTCGCTGCGAACTGGGAAGATGCCGCGGCGATGCTCCGGGCTGCCGGACGTGGGTCCAAGGTATCGGTGCTGGCAGCGCCGAAATCTTCGCAGGCGATGTCGTCATTGCGAAAGCGTTTGCTGCGCCAAATACCTGACTCTCAGTGGCACGAATGGGCACCCCTACACCGCGATTCCGAACGACAGGGCACCGCACAGCTGTTCGGGCGCCCGATGCGCCCGGTGGCAGATCTATCGGCGGCCCGGGTGTTGGTTTGCCTTGACGCTGATCCGTTGATGAATCACCCCGCCAGTTTAGCTCATGGCAGTGGTTGGGCAGCTTTACGTAACTCAGCAGACGATGACGAGCCGATCTTGAGCCGAGTCTGGTCGGTGGAGAGTAGCCTGTCAGTCACCGGTGGTGTTGCCGATGTCAGGATCCCCGCGCGTAGCGCTGACATTCCACGAATTGCCGCTCAACTGGCCGCGGCCTCGGGAGTTTCCCTGCCGGCCGACATCGCTCCCATCGTGGAGGGATCAGGAACTCCAGCAGAGCACATCCTGCAGATGGCCGCCGATCTGAATTCGCATGCGGGAAATTGCCTGGTCATGGCTGGCGATCAACAGCCTGCTGTAGTTCACGCACTCGCCCATGCCATCAACATCGGACTCGGCGCTGTCGGCAAAACGCTTCGCTTTGCCGAAGTCGATTACGGTGAGCGCCCGGCTCACATCGATGACATATCAGTTCTCGCTGATCGAATCCGAGCTGGGGAGGTCGAGACCCTCCTCATCCTGGGAGCCAATCCGGTCTACGATGCACCGGAGTTGAACGAGTCATGGCAACATCTCATCGATCAGGTATCCCTTTCGATTCATGTCGGAGAACACGAGGACGAGACCGGAAAAATCTGCGACTGGCATCTCAACGGCACGCACTTCCTTGAGGAGTGGGGTGACGGACGTAGCTGGGATGGCACCATCACCCTACGTCAGCCTTTGATCGCTCCGCTCTACGATGGTCGCAGTTCCATCGAGGTGCTGAGTCTTCTGCTCGAAGACAAGCCCAGGTCTGGTCACGACCTCGTTCGTGCAGTGCTCGAACCGTTGGCCGGTTCCGATCAGGATGCATCGTGGCGAAGCTGGCTACATGACGGCTATATCAGTGAAACTGCCAATGCTGTCGATACCGCTCCGGCGATACGAGGTGGTTGGGGTCCAGCGCTCGAGGATGCGATGCAGGCTCCTGCCGGGGACGAAATCGTCTTTTTACCTGACCACTCCCTGTTTGATGGGCGCTATGCCAATAACGGCTGGCTTCAGGAACTGCCCGATCCGGTAACCAAGGTGGCCTGGGATAATTGCGCCATGATCGCGCCGAGCAAGGCTGTTGAATTGGGAGTGAAGACCGGCGACATGCTGCTCCTGTCAACCGGAGGACGACAGCTCGAAATGCCGGCCTTTGTCTTGCCATGTCAGAATCAGCAGACGATAGCGGTGGCTCTCGGCTATGGTCGATTGCTGTCTGATCGAGCTGCAGGAAGATTGTCACGAAAGCCTTCTCTCTATCAAATTGCCGATGGGGTTGGATTTGATTCCTACGTGCTTCGAAGCAGCGAGGCGGTTCGTGCCGGCTATGCTCCGCTCAGTGTTTCCCGCGCCACGGGAAGCTACCAGCTGGCGACCACCCAGGATCACAATCCGATTCGTCCCGACGAATTCATGGGCGACCTTGAGTTCAACGAAGAGCAACGTCGCATCGGAGAATTTGCGCGTGTGGTTGAAACCGGATTCGCACCCGATGCCGGGCAAGTGGCTGCGCAGGTAACGGATGCAGGTCCTCATCACCCTGATCTGAAGAGCCTGTGGAAAGAGCACGAGTACAAGGGCCACCGCTGGGCGATGTCCATCGATCTCAACGTCTGTACAGGATGTAGCGCTTGTGTGATCGCCTGTCAGTCGGAGAACAACATCGCTGTGGTGGGTAAGGACGAGGTAGCCTACGGTCGTGAGATGCATTGGATGAGGATTGACCGCTACTTCAGTGGTGACGATGTCGATAATCCTGAGGTGGTCCACCAGCCTTTGACCTGTAATCAGTGTGAGAACGCCCCCTGTGAACAGGTGTGCCCCGTTGCTGCCACCGTTCACAACGAGGAGGGGCTCAACGACATGGTCTATAACCGTTGTATCGGTACTCGTTACTGCAGCAACAACTGCCCTTACAAGGTCCGACGCTTCAACTACTACAACAATACCAAGGCACCCTCGGTGACTGAACAGATGGGGTCCAACCCCGAAGTGACCATTCGAGCTCGTGGCGTGATGGAGAAGTGCACTTATTGCGTTCAACGGATCAACAACTCGAAAATCCGCGCTCATAATGAGCGACGTGAACTGACCGACGGTGATGTGTTGCCTGCTTGTGCCCAGACCTGTCCGACCCATGCGATCACTTTTGGAGATCTTTCGGATTCTGAGAGTCGTGTGACAGCGTCGCAGAAATCGCACCGCGCCTACAAAATGCTGGCGGAACTGAACGTGAAGCCGCGTACAAGTTACATGGCGAAACTGCGTAATCGACCGACCGGGGAAGAGGGGTAAGAGGATGAAGCCACTCCTCGATGCACTGAGCCCCGTCATGAGACCTGAGTTCACGGGTAATGCGCAGAGCCCCGAGATTGACAACACGGCCTACTCGCCCGATTCCCGGTCCCCTCTCATCACCGGTGACAACGACAACACCACCATTACCGAAAAGGTCTGTCAGATCGTGGAACAGAAACCGACGGTTGGTTGGTGGATGTTCTTCCTGCTGTCTTTGTCGGTGCTGGGCTTGCTGGGTGTCTTCATCCCGTTCCTCATCTTCTGGGGAGTTGGGACCTGGGGGGTCAACAACCCGGCCGGTTGGGGTTACGCCATCGTGAACTTCGTGTTCTGGGTTGGAATCGGTCACGCAGGGACTCTCATCTCGGCGATCTTGTTCCTGTTCCGGCAGAAGTGGCGTACCTCCATCAATCGAGCTGCTGAGGCGATGACGATCTTTGCGGTCATCTGCGCCGGCATGTTCCCCGGCATACACGTCGGGCGAGCTTGGTTCGCTTACTGGATGTTCCCGATTCCAAACCAGATGGAATTGTGGCCCAATTTCCGGAGCCCGCTGCTGTGGGACGTGTTCGCAGTGGGCACTTATTTTACGGTTTCGCTGTTGTTCTGGTACATGGGCATGATTCCTGATCTGGCGACTCTCCGTGATCGGGCCAAGCACTCGGTCAGGAAGATCGGCTACGGGTTACTGTCGTTGGGTTGGACCGGATCGAATCGTCACTGGCACGTCTATGAGCGTGCCTACTTACTGCTGGCAGCATTGGCGACTCCGCTGGTGCTTTCGGTTCACTCGGTGGTGTCTTTCGACTTCGCCGTTTCCCAGGTGCCTGGCTGGCACACGACGATTTTCCCGCCGTATTTTGTCGCAGGGGCGATCTTCAGTGGATTTGCGATGGTGATGACGCTACTGGTACCGGCACGTCAGTTGTTCGGGTTGAAGGACGTGATCACCCTCAAACACCTCGAAAACATGAACAAGATCATCATGCTCACCGGCATGCTGGTCGGGTATGCCTACGCACAGGAGTTCTTCATGGCCTGGTACGGTGGTGTAAAGGTCGAGAAATTCGCCTTCATCAATCGTGCTTTCGGACAGTATGCCTGGGCCTACTGGATCATGGTCTCCTGCAACGTGTTATCGCCTCAGATCTTCTGGTTCAAGAAGATGCGTACCAACATCTGGGTGATGTTCATCATCAGTATCTTCGTGAACATCGGCATGTGGTTCGAGCGCTTCGTCATCGTCGTGACGAGCCTTGCCAACGACTACACCACTAGTGCGTGGGACTACTACACGCCGAAACTCGCCGACGTGGCGATTTTGATTGGAGCCTTCGGCCTGTTCTTCACGCTGTTCGCCCTCTTCTGTCGTTTCTTGCCATTTGTGGCCATGACCGAACTGAGAGGGGTTCTGGCAGAGAGAGCTCATTCGATTTCCCAGGCACCTCAGCAGTCGGCCCCCGATGACGCTTCGGGGAAACCTGCGGCTGGGTCGTAAAGGATAACGGAGATGAGTACTAAGATTTCGAACTCACTAGCACTAGAAACGATCACCGCCGAGGATTGTAGTGATCCGAAGCCGGTGTTGATGTTGGCCCAGTTCGATACTGCCGACCTGTTGATGTCGGCGGCGGAAAAAGTCCGTGATCAAGGATTTCGCCTCTGGGATTGTCACACGCCTTACCCGGTTCACGGTCTCGACCAGGCGATGGGTATTCGTCCCACAATTTTGCCCTGGCTGGTTCTGGGCGGAGGGGCGACAGGCTTCGCAGGTGGTTTATTGATGCAAGGCTGGATGAACGCGGTCGATTATCCGTTCTTGATCAGTGGAAAACCTTTCTGGAGCATTCCTGCGAGTATTCCGGTGGCTTTCGAGCTGACCATCTTGCTGAGTGCTTTTGGTGCCTTTGGGGGCATGCTGCTCCTCAACGGCTTGCCACGTTTCTATCGTCCGCACTTCCGTAGTGACCGGTTTCGTCGTGCCACTGCGGATCGGTTTTTCATCAGCATCGATGGCCGTGATCGTCAGTTTGACGTTGTTGCGAATTCAAAGTTACTGACGGATCTTGGCGCCACCGCAGTAGAAGTGATCGAGGAGTAGCACCATGGCATTGCCATCACGCGATACCGAGGTACCTGGCTGGATCATCTCGGCCATTATCCTGGTGAATCTGGCTCTGTTGGTTCCTCCGATGTTGATCGCCAAGGCTCGATTTGCGACATCTCGTTCGACCCGCATTCATGTCTTCTATGACATGGACCAGCAGCAAAAATTCAAAGAACAGGCGGCGAATCCACTGTTTGCCGATGGCCGTTCGATGCGTCTTCCTGTCGCTGGAACCGTCGCCCGCGGCGAGCTCAACGCTGATGAGCACTACTACTGGGGTACCAAGGATGGGGAATGGGCCAAGGACTTCCCGCCCCAGATTGTGGTCAACTCAGCACTGCTCGAACGAGGAGAGAATAGATTCGCGGTCTACTGTACTCCCTGCCATGGTTTCTCCGGACGCGGTGATGGAATGGTTCCACGTCGCTCCGCTGCATCCGACTACGGCGCCTGGGTGGTTTCCGATCTTTCTTCCGAGAAGGGATTGGCTCACCCCATCGGCGAAATCTTCAACATCACCGGCTACGGCATCAACACCATGCCCGGATACCGTGCGCAGGTTCCCCCGCAAGATCGTTGGGCCATCGTGGCTCACGTGAAGGCGTTGCAGTTCAGCCAGTCGGTCGATATTGCCGAAATCCCGGAACCGGAACGCAAACGTCTTGAGCAGCTACCGTTGCCTCCATCTGATGATTCTGGATCGACTCCGAACAAAGAAACCGGGACCGATTCCCGGAAGGGGAGGTAACAGAGATGGGACATCGTTCCACCGTTGACCTCAGCACTGAGAATCGAACCCTCGGTAGTCTCTCCAGTAAGTTGATCGGCCTCGGGGCCGTGCTGGCAGTAGGTGGATTGGTCGGCACGTTGGCACTCGGGACTCTTGAAGGAGCTTTTGACTGGAGTGGTTCCGACGCAGCAGTCACTCCTCACGAGGAGGCAACTCCTGGATCAGATCATGCCGAATCGGAAGGTGAGCACCACGAGGTGATTCACGGGTTCGTCACCGAATGGAGTATCTGGCATCCATACCTGGTCAGCGTCTGCTTTTTCCTCACTCTGACTCTCGGAGCACTGTTCTTTGTGCTCGTTCATCACGTCACCAATGCCAGCTGGAGTACAGTTGTCCGCCGGATTGCCGAAGGTGTTTCCAGAAACGTAGTGCTGATGGCGCTGCTGCTGGTGCCGATCTTGTTCCCGGGTCCGATGGAGCACCTGTACAAGTGGTTCCAACCCGATCCAGGTGACGAAATCATCGCGATAAAAGCTTCTTATCTCGACTACGACTGGTTCCTGCTGCGCCTCGGTTGCTACTTCCTGATCTGGACGATCCTTGCCTGGGGATATCACCGTTCTTCGGTGGCTCAGGATCAAGATGGCGATATCAATCGCACCTCGAGGATGTGCAGCGTCAGTCCATTGGGAATACTTCTGTTTGCCCTGAGCATCACTTTTGCGGCTTACGACCTCCTGATGAGTCTCGATGCGCACTGGTTCAGTACCATCTTCGGGGTTTACATCTTCGGTGGTAGTGTCCTTTCGTTCCACGCACTGCTGGCATTGATCGTCATCTGGTTGCAGTCCAATGGCCGCCTGACGCGTGCCATCAGTGATGAGCACATGCAGGACATCGGCAAGATGATGTTCGGCTTCACCATCTTCTGGGCCTACATCGCGTTTAGCCAGTACATGCTTTACTGGTACGCGAATATCCCGGAAGAAACGATCTGGTTCCTGCGGCGGCAGGGGATCTGGATGTGGGGATTCTGGGGCTGGATGCTCATCGTGGGACGATTCTTCGTTCCGTTCCTGTTTTTGATGTCGAGACACATCAAACGTAAACGCCTGACCCTCACCATCGGTGCACTGTGGATGCTCGCGATGCAGTGGGCGGATATGTATTACCTCGTGATGCCGCAGATTTCCGATGGTCAGGAGTTCCCCTTCAAGATGGTCGATGTCACCATCGTTGTGTTCATGGCAGGTGTCTACATCATTGGACTGGCACTGTCGCTGAGGGGGCATTCTTTGATAGCGGAACGAGACCCGCGGATGCCCGAGTCGCTGGCATTTGAGAATGCCTAGAAAGGAGCCCGAGGTGAGTCAAACAGAAAGCGAAACTATTGAGAGACTTCCCGGCTCCGATGATGATCCGAGTGCGGTGCCGACCTGGTACGGAGGAGTGATCTTCGTGATCCTGTTCATCTTCACCGTCTACTTGCTCGTGTTCCTTGCCGATCGTGAGGAGGAACTCGTATTTGATGACTCGATCCGAAGAGATAGTCGTACGCTCAATGAGGTACGAA
This sequence comes from Planctomycetota bacterium, assembly GCA_002711105.1. Classification (GTDB taxonomy): domain Bacteria; phylum Planctomycetota; class UBA8108; order UBA1146; family UBA1146; genus UBA1146. Next base: position 352,756 of record PAIH01000027.1, on the reverse strand, counting down.
AATTGCAGGATACACAACTCGACAGTTACACCTGGGCTGACAGGGAGAACAACAGGGTGGCGGTGCCTCTTGAGCAGGGTCGCCAGGAAGTCCTCAGAAGGTTCGGGGAAACGGGAGAGCGCTAGGAAGTGGTGGAGATGTTGATCAGCAGTCTATACTCGGTGGCCAGGACACCTGCTCGGTTGATACCGAGGAGTTGCCTGTTGCTATCGGTATCGTGTCTGTTGCTGCTGGTTTGCTCGCCACTTCAAGGGCAATTCCCTCCGGTCGCTCCTGGCGAAATCGTGAATCCGGAGCTCGATCCGGTGTTGCGCTCGATCGAAGGGTTGACGATCCATGATCGACTCGGCCAACGATTGCCTGTCGAACGAGCGATCCGGACAGAGTCCGGGGAGCGTGTATCCATCGGGGATCTCTTTGCTTCGAAGCGACCTGTGATTTTCAACCCGGTCTACTTCTCCTGCCCGATGCTATGCAATCTGGTGGTGGAGGGGCTGATCGACTCGGTGGCTACTTGCGGTCTCAAGATCGGTGAGGACTTCGATGTGATCACTCTCAGCATCGATCCCCGCGATTCCGCTGCCGATGCACGCAATCGCGAGAATTTACTGGTCGAGGCACTTGAGGATGCTGCCGTTCTCGCGGAATCGGATGTATCTGGTGCTCGTGAGGGCTGGAGATTCATCACCGGGCAAGAAGCTGACTTGAAGGCGATTGCCGATGCCGTTGGGTTTGAATATCGCTGGAACGACTTCAACAAGGAATATGCTCACGGTGCAGGTATCTTCATCTTGAGTCCCGATGCCGTTTTGACACGCACCATCAAGGGGATCAGTTACGAACCGCAAACTCTTCGGCTGGCACTGGTCGAGGCTTCCGCTGGCAAGGTCGGAAGTTGGTTCGATGACATCGTCCTCACTTGTTTTGTTTACGATCCTACCAAGGCCCAGTACGGACCTGCAGCACTCAAGTTGATGCGTCTGGGAGGGATCGTGGGAATGGTGGTATTGGGGGGGTTCTTGTTCTTGTTGTGGAGAAAAGGCCCCCGGAGTGGAGATCCGTTGATCATGGCGGATCCACAGAGAGAGCAGTTGCCGTCATGAATCCACTGTCCACGATCCTGGCTCAGAGCGAACCGACTTTCTGGCTTCCCAAGCCGGTGTCTAATTTCGCCGGACCTGTCGATTGGGACTTCTACTTTGTTTACTGGATTTCCATCTTCTTCCTGGTGCTGATCACCGCATTACTGGCGATTTTCATGTGGAAGTTCCGGACTCCTCCGGGAGCACATGCTCAGAGCCAGAATGACCATCACCTGCTGCTGGAAATTGTGTGGACCGGGATTCCCCTGATTCTTTCCCTGATGATGTTCTGGTACGGGTATCGAGGTTACGTGGCGATGCAGACCCCTCCTTCCGATGGGATCTCGATCATCGCAGAAGCTCAGAAATGGGCCTGGAACTTTTCTTATGCTTCCAATGGCGCGGTGATTCCCGGGATGTCCGACGACTTGAACGATGTGCGTGACAAAGTTCGATCCGGCGAGTTCACTGCCGATCAAGCAGCGGCTGCCGAGGACAAGATCCTCGAGAAGGCCGGGCTCCACGTTCCAATGGGAGTGCCCATCGACATTACGGTGATGGCTGCAGATGTTCTTCATGCCTTTTTTATTCCCGCGTTTCGGGTCAAGAAGGACTGTGTTCCTGGAAGAACAGGCAAGGTGTGGTTCATCGCCACCGAAGCGGGGATCTACGACCTCTATTGCGCGGAGTACTGTGGGCAGGGCCACTCGAAGATGCACACCAAGGTCGTGGTCCACGAAACGGTCGATGAGTACGAGAAATGGCTCGAAATTGCCGGTTCTTATGACGAGACGCTGCCCTTCGATCAAAACGGTGCGATCGTCTGGAAACGGCGGGGGTGCATCTCCTGCCATAGCGTCGATGGTTCCATCAAGGTAGGTCCGTCGTGGAAGGACCTGTTCGGTTCGATGCGGAAATTTACGGCCACCGGAACCCCCGGAGAATTGCTCGCCGATGAGGCCTACATCGAGGAGTCGATCCGATATCCGATGAAGAAGATCGCCGATGGCTATCCACCTCAGATGCCAGTGGTGAAACTCACCGATAAAGAAATCCTCTGGGTCACCGAATACATCAAATCCCTGGGTCAGAACTCCGGTGGGGCAGAGAATCCTCAGGAGGAGAACTAGCATGAGTCAGCCAGAAATGGATGCACAATCCGATTCACAAGCGGTGACAGCGCCGACAGTGGCTGTCCCGGTCGAGGCAACCGGTCCCAGTTATCTGACGATAACGAAGACCTTCACCTCCTGGGCACTCACTCTCGATCACAAGCGCATCGGGGTCATGTACCTCATCGGTGTGCTGATCATGTTCCTGATCGGCGGTGTCTTTGCCCTGCTGGTCAGAACCGAGCTGTTTTCGCCTCTGGCATTGATCACGCCGCTGTTCGCCGACACGATCGAAGCGCAGGCGGATATGTACAACAAATGGTTCACCACCCACGGGGCCATCATGGTTTTTCTGGTGATCATTCCGGGTGTGCCCGCAGCCCTCGGCAACTTCGTGCTGCCGTTACTGCTGGGCGCAAAGGATGTCGCCTTTCCAAAGTTGAATCTGGGTTCCTTTTACCTGTGGGTCACCGGTGCGGGCTTCTTCCTCTACGTTCTCTTCACCGGAGGATTGGATACGGGGTGGACCTTCTACACTCCCTACAGTGCCGAGTCCGGGACCGCTGTGATTCCTGCCTTGATGGGGGTCTTCATACTCGGTTTCTCGAGCATCTTCACAGGACTCAATTTCATCGTGACGATCCACAAGATGCGTCCGCCAGGGATGACCTGGTTCAAGATGCCGCTGTTTTTGTGGGCGACCTACGCCACAGCGGTGATGCAGGTGCTGGCAACTCCGGTAATAGGAATCACCGTGTTACTGCTGATTCTCGAGAGAACTCTCGGAATCGGCATCTTCGACCCGAGAAACGGCGGAGATCCGGTGCTGTTCCAGCACTTCTTCTGGTTCTACAGCCATCCAGCGGTCTACATCATGATTGTTCCGCCGATGGGAATCGTCAGTGAGTTGATTGCGGTTCACAGTCATAAGAGGATCTTCGGATACACCTACATCGCATTTTCCTCGGTTGCGATCGCTATCTTCTCCTTCCTCGTCTGGGGACATCACATGTTCACCAGCGGGCAATCGACCACGATGAACATCATCTTCAGTGGAATCACCTTCTCGGTCGGGCTTCCGTCCGCCATCAAAATCTTCAACTGGATCGCGACGATGTACAAGGGCGCCATAAGCCTCAACACGGCGATGCTCTACGGCATCTCCTTCATCTTCCTGTTTACGATCGGAGGGCTTACCGGGTTGTTCCTGGCAGTCCTCAGCATCGATACTCATCTACATGATACCTACTTCGTGGTGGCACATTTCCATTACGTCATGATGGGTAGCGGGTTGATCGCTTTTATTGGGGGACTGCATCACTGGTGGCCCAAAATGACAGGAAAAATGTTCAGCGAGTACTGGGGGAGAATCGCCTGCGGGCTGGTATTTGTCGGATTCAATCTCACGTTCATACCTCAGTTCGTGATGGGATCACTCGGTATGCCACGGCGCTACTACACCTACGCCGACAAGTTCGAGGGCTATCACCAGCTCTCGACGCTTGGTTCCTACGTCATGGCAGCGGGCTTCTTCCTGACCGCCTACTACCTGATCCAATCGCTGGTTTCCGGCAAGAAGGCACCGGCTAACCCCTGGGGTGGAAATAGCCTCGAGTGGCACACGACATCACCACCTCCGCTGTTGAACTTCTACGAGGTTCCTGATGCGACCGATCCATATGACTTCGAGAACCTGGAGTACGACCCGGTGACTGAGAATTACGAGACCACAAAAGTGGGTTGAGGCTCCAGAAAGACGGGAGAACAGATGAGCGGCGACGCACATCCGAACGAGTCGGACCAGCACGCCGGGCATGATGGAGATCATGCTGGCGGTCATGGTGATGGGCATGGTCACTCCCCGTACCAGGCGCACCACTTCGATACGATGAAGCAGCAATTCGAGGCGGGAAAACTTGGGATGTGGCTTTTTTTGGCCACAGAAGTGCTCCTCTTTGGTGGGCTGTTCTGTTTCTACGCCGTTACCAAGTCCAACGATCCAGAACTGTTCAAGTGGGGTCACCACTTCCTCGACAAGCGATGGGGAGCGACCAACACGATGGTGCTGCTCTTCTCCTCGTTGACGATGGCACTGGCGGTGCGAGAAGCGCAACTTGGCAGGAAGAATCGAATCCTCTTTTACTTGGCCGTGACCTTCCTCTGTGGGGCAGGCTTCATGGGGATCAAGTACATCGAGTACTCCAAGAAGTTCCATGAGGGTTTGTTTCCGGGAGCCTATTTTGTCTACGAAAATGTCATCGATTCCGAAGAGGCGCGTATACATGAGCAGGAGGAAGCCCAGCTTGCCCTTGCGGATCTCGATCTGCCCGTTGCCTCGGTCGTGACTGAGGTTCCCAAGGCCAGAGGACTGGTTCTGCAGCCTGCGACTCCGCCAACGGGTTTGTCGTCCTCTGCCCGGGAACTGGAACACGGTGAGGAGACTGCAGGGGGGCATGAAGCCGACGAAGGGGGCCATGCTCCCGGGTTGGCGATTGCGCCATCACACTTGCCCCCAGGACCACGACCTGCCAATGCGCACGTCTTCTTCAGCATTTATTTCTGTCTCACTGGATTGCACGGGATTCACGTGTTGATCGGGATGGGAGTGATGGTGTGGTTGGCGGCACTGGCGATGCAGGGTCGTTTCGGTCCGGGATACTTCACTCCGGTTGATCTCGGTGGTCTCTACTGGCACCTGGTGGATTTGATCTGGATCTACCTGTTCCCCTTACTCTACCTGGTGGAATAGGAGCACCCTTGGAAAGCATTCTCAACAATGTCGATCTGCTGATTCTGTTCGCCGCATTCATGAGCCTTATCGCCACAGGGGTGGTCTTTGCCAAGATGCGTAACCAGCCGAGCCCTCATCCTGAGTTCGGCCACATGACCGGTCCCACCTTGTTGCTGGTGATTCTGACACTACTGCTGTTTTTGACCTGGTTGACGGTGGCGGTTTCATACGTCGATCTGGGAGGATTGAACGTGGTGGTTGCCATGGGTGTGGCGACCATCAAGGGTAGCCTGGTGTCACTTTACTTCATGCACTTGCGCTGGGATCGCCCCTACAATGCGATCATCCTCGTCGGCTCACTCCTGTTTCTGGGGATTTTCCTGGGTTTCGCACTGCTCGATACCGGTGAATATAACCCATCGTTGATCGATGATCCTTTCTTGAAGATCAATGCGGAGCAGTTCGGGAACGAACAGGGTTAGCGCGGCGTTCGGGTGGCTTCCCGGAACACACCAGCTGGGGAAGGGGGAGAACCGTTGCGATCCCCCCCCTCGCCGATGCTTGCCCGTATGGGAATGCAACTGTTCCTGATCTCGCTGGCGATTCTGTTCGCCGCCAGCATCGTCGCCATCGTCATCATACGAAACAGCAATCCAAACTGGGGCGAGGGGTCTCCGAGAATCCCCGACCTGGCATGGCTCAGTACCGCAGTGATGTTACTTGTCAGTCTCTTCTCTCAGTTGGGGTTCGGGGCGATTCGGCGCGACTCGGCACGCTGGTTCCGAATTTGCATGGTACTGGTGCTGGTTCTTGGATTCCTGTTCTTGTTTCTTCAGGATCAAGTATGGAAGCAGATGCTCGCCGCTGGCGATGAGAACTCCTTCAGCGCTTCGACCAGCCTCCACGGCTGGTGCATCTTTGTACTGGGTTTGTTGCATGCGTTTCATGTTGCGGGAGGTTTGATCTTCCAGGGTTACGTCACGACTCATGCTTTTGGAGGTGGCTACTGGAGCCTCCATTGCGAGATGGTACGTCACGTGAATCTCTACTGGCATTTTCTCGATGCAGTCTGGGTGGGCCTGTTTGCATTTTTGCTGTGGCTCACCTAGTTCTCGAGGATGGGGATTTCCCGGGCGTGAACTGCGAACCAGGACGTGATGACCTGGGAACGTGTCACTGCTTTCTGGTCGGTCAGGATTCTGCCGCTCCAGCTTCCATTCTCCCGAGTGACCACGACTCTCGACAGGTTTGCTCTTTCTCCCACTGGTGGTTTCGGAGCATGGGGATAACGAGGTCGATCAACCAGTCGGTAGGGATTATAGGGTTCTTTCTTGTAGTAGCGGCGATGGCTTTCTGCCATTCCGAGAACGTCCGTGTCTGGATGCATTTCGCGCCATTTTTTCCAGGTCGTCAATTGAAAGGGAACCAGCTGCAACCATTCTCCCGAGCGTTGGCCGGAGATGGCTCTTCCATCTGTCGGGCTCCATAGACTTTCGCGGGATCTGGCGCCTGGGCCGAGCCGTTCGTGAATCAGCATGCAACAGTCGATCACCAGTCCGCTCGAACCGAACATCATCGGCTCTGAATTTTCAGACATCGGTCGCCGGAACACGGTAGTGGTCTCGGAGAGCGGGTGGTAAACGACGCAGATCGGTAATCCTTCCAGCACATCATTGACCACCTCGTGCCACTGGAGGATTCGATGCGGATAGGCTCTTGCCTTCCCATCGACGATAACCCCGACCACTTCACTGTCCGATATCAGGAAGCGGGTTCTGAAGTTTTTGCCCAGCTCATCGACGGTCGATGTGTCCCAGATCGGTGGGTCATCGATGGGGATCACCTCCTCTGGGGCTCCGAAACGGATCAATGTTGCATCGGATCGGAGTTCTGGAGAGAGATCGAATCCGTTCGTGATCACGGCATCGGGCCCTAGATTTCTTCGCTCCTCGATGGCTTTCAGTAGTGCCGGGATTCTCCACACCAGAACGGCACCGCACATCAGTAGCAGCAGCCCGATCAACCACCAAGGAGGCAATAGATTGGGACGATCTTCGGGGTTGGGAGGGTCGGTTTTATCTGGCATCACGAAATGCTCGGATTTGCCACGAGCGCGCCGAGAACCACCGGAAGGTAGATGAGACTGGCGAGGAAAAGACGGCGTGCAGCTGCCCTGTCCCTGGTTTGTGCCAGGGTGAAGGCACGGAAGGTGAGATAGGCTCCCGCCACGCTGGCGATCGTCAGATATCCGGCGCCGGCGGCTCCCGAAAGGACCGGGACCAGGCTCAAGGCCCACAGGAAAAGAGACCACAGCAGTGCAGTTCTTGCTGTCCGATGTCCTTCCGGATCGACCACCGGCAACATCCGGAAGCCAGCTGCTTCGTACTCTTCACGATGCATCCAGGCGATCGCCAGAAAGTGTGGGATCTGCCATGAAAAGAGGATCCCGAACAGCGACATACCGACCGGATGCTGGAGCGGGGCACCGGCGCCGCACCATCCGATGAGGGGAGGTAACGCTCCGGGGATTGCACCGAACAGTGTGTTCAAGGTCGTTCTTTTCTTCATCGGCGTGTAGACGAGGATATAGAGAGTCAAGCTGAGTAGTCCCAATAGACTCGCCAGCGAGTTTCCAAAGAAGTACAAGAGGCTGCCGCCGAGCCCTCCCGTGATGACGGAGTAGATCAGGATGATCTTGCCGCCGATTCGACCGGTGGCGGTAGCACGACCGGCGGTTCTTTTCATCAGTTGATCAGGAGTTCGTTCCCACCATTGGTTCAAGGCATTGGCGGCAGCAGCCATCAGCGCGGTGCCGCCGGATATCCCGAGTAACTGATTGATTCGATGCAGAATCTCCGGAGTCGTCAGACCAAATTCGTGACGCGGAAGGAAAGGCCATGCGGCCGCAACCCCGAGGGCCGTGGTGAGCACCACCAGTAGCGTCAGTCGCGGCTTGGCCAGCTGGTACAGATCCGTGACCAGGCCTGGATCGGGTGGGCTGGACTGGTGAGGATCTGGCTGTGGCGAAGTCGGCGGCAATTCAGTCAAAGCAGTTCCTCTCCTGCATAGTGGAGTCAGGAGTTTAGGGGTAGAAGGCGAACTCGACCACCGGACCCGAGTAGCCGATAGGATTGCTTGACGTGAGGGGATCCAGTGTGGAGAATCTAATGAGTACTTAAAAGGTACGGATTACAGAAAATGACGAATCTGGCCCTTTTGAGGTATTTGCCTGGGAATCGGGGATCTGCTTTTCCACAGATAGTGACGGAGGGTCCGGGTGTTTCGGATCAATCGACAAACAGATTATGGGATTCTGATCCTCACCTCGCTGGTGCAGGGTTCGCTACCGCTGTCACAGGGTCAAAGTGACCAGCGGCCAACAGATCGCATCCTTTCGGCTCCCGAGATTGCGACCAGCACCGGGCTCGCCTTTCCCAACGTCAGCAAGATTCTGAAGGCGTTGGTTCGCGGTGGCATCCTTGAATCACGGAGAGGTGTCCAGGGCGGATATCGACTGTTGCGAGATCCCGAGTGGATCACGGTGCAGGAGATCATCGAAGCTCTCGATGGTCCCATCTCATTGACTGAATGTGCCGATTCCGGGCCCGAGGAATGTGGTGTCGGTTCCTTGTGTCCGATGAGTGCCAACTGGNGATACATAAATGATCGTGTTCGAGAAACTCTTGAGGGAATCACGTTNGCACAGATGGCAGTNCCNGGTGGAATCCTNGCNTCGNTGACAGCGCAAGTTTCTGNNGATTCGCAGGAGGAAACAGATGTCTGAAGCCAAGGAGTTGCAGGAATTAGCCGACAAGGAGTATGAATTCGGATTCGTTACAGACGTGGAATCCGACACCATCTCTGCCGGTCTCGATGAAGAGACGATTCACGAAATCTCCCGTCGTAAGGGAGAACCGAATTGGCTTCTTGAGTTCCGGTTAAAGGCCTATCGACACTGGATCACGATGGAAGATCCTATCTGGGCCAAGGTTGATCGTAATCCCATCGACTACCAGAAGATCAGCTACTACAGCGCCCCGAAGCCGAAAAAGAAACTAGAGAGTCTCGACGAAGTCGACCCGGAGCTTCTGGCGACCTTTGAGAAATTGGGGATCTCACTCGATGAACAAAAGCGTCTTTCCGGCGTCGCGGTCGACGCGGTTTTCGATAGCGTGTCNGTGGCGACCACCTTTAGTGACAAGCTGGGAGAACTCGGAATCATCTTCGGTTCCTTTTCCGATGCGGTGAAAAATCATCCTGAACTGGTTCGTAAATACCTGGGTTCGGTCGTTCCCTACACCGACAACTTCTATTCTGCACTCAATGCTGCGGTCTTCTCCGACGGTTCCTTTTGCTATATTCCGGCAGGAGTCCGTTGTCCGATGGAACTTTCCACTTACTTCCGTATTAACGCTGCTGGCACCGGACAATTTGAACGAACCCTGATCGTGGCGGATGATCGATCTACTGTTTCCTACCTCGAGGGGTGCACTGCGCCGATGCGAGACGAGAATCAGTTGCATGCGGCTGTAGTGGAACTGGTGGCGCTGGAAGATGCGACCATCAAGTATTCCACGGTACAGAACTGGTATCCGGGAGATGCCGAAGGCGTTGGCGGGATCTATAACTTTGTGACCAAGAGGGGGATGTGCAAGGGAGATCGATCAAAGATCTCCTGGACTCAGGTCGAGACCGGATCGGCGATCACCTGGAAGTATCCGTCTTGTGTTCTTCTGGGCGAGGATTCAGTGGGTGAGTTTTATTCTGTGGCTCTCACCAATAATTATCAGCAGGCCGATACCGGGACCAAGATGATTCATATTGGCAAAGGGACTACCAGCACCATCATTTCNAAGGGGATCAGTGCCGGTCACGGACAGAACACCTATCGAGGTCTTGTCGATGTGAAGAAGGGGGCTGAGGGCGCGCGCAATTTCTCCCAGTGCGATTCGATGTTACTGGGCGATCAATGCGGTGCTCATACCTTCCCCTACATCGAAGTTCGTAATCCGAGCGCCAAGGTCGAGCACGAGGCGACCACTTCTAAGATCGGTGAAGATCAGATCTTCTATTGCAACCAGCGTGGGATTTCCACCGAGGATGCCGTTTCGATGATCGTGAACGGATTCTGCAAGGAAGTGTTCAGTGAACTTCCGATGGAATTCGCAGTCGAGGCGCAAAAGTTGCTGGCTGTGAGTCTCGAGGGGAGTGTTGGTTGATGACAAGGAAGAAGGAAGAAATGTTGCTCGATGTCCAGGACCTTCATGCATCTGTGGAAGGTACCGAAATCTTGCGAGGGTTGAATCTGCAGGTGAAGCCTGGAGAGGTTCACGCCATCATGGGGCCGAANGGTTCCGGAAAGAGTACTTTCGCCCAGGTGTTGGCGGGTCGTGAAGACTACAAGGTAGATCGCGGGACCGTTCGCTACAGCGATCTGGATCTGCTCGAACTTTCGGCAGAGGAACGTGCCTGCGAAGGGATCTTCCTGGCCTTCCAGTATCCGGTCTCGATACCGGGCATCTCAAATGCNTATTTTCTTCGCTCGGCGCTCAANTCAGTGCGTCGCTATCGTGAAGAAGCAGAAGTGGATGCTATAGATTTTCTGGAACTGATCCGATCAAAGACCGATCTGGTCGGTATCGATGAGAAGTTGTTACACCGTTCCGTCAACGATGGATTCAGCGGCGGAGAGAAGAAGCGCAACGAGATCCTTCAGATGGCAGTGCTCGACCCGAAACTGGCGATCCTCGACGAGACCGATTCAGGACTCGATATCGATGCCCTTCGAGTCGTGGCCGAAGGGGTCAATGCTCTGCGCAGAGAAGATCGAGCTTTCGTCGTGGTCACTCATTACCAGCGGTTGCTTGACCACATCATTCCCGATCATGTTCATGTACTTTCTGNCGGCAAGATCGTTCGCTCGGGCGATAAAACGCTGGCCCATGAACTCGAACGTGAAGGCTACTCCTGGCTTGAGGCGGAAGACGCCAAGGCCGAGAGCAATACCTAGGAGGAACTTTGGCAGCTGAAGCCACCGAGTTCTGGACCCAAACAGCACGCACCATCACCGATCGTCTCAATGAGGTCGAGGACGGCCTGCGCGAGCGTCGTGAAAACGCGTTACAGCGGTTCCAGTTCCATGGATTTCCCGGTCGAAAAGATGAAGAGTGGCGTTACACACCACTCTCGAAGCTGGCCAATGGTCCTTGTCATGAACTGTTGCCCGGTTCTGACCAGATACCGGAGCAAACCGACCTTCCTTTCGAGCCAATCGCCAGGGTCGTACTCGTGAACGGTCAGTTCCAGCAGCAGCTTTCTGATCTGTCTGCTCTGGGGGATGCGATCAGGATCGGTTCTCTGGCCACCCTTCGTAAGGAAGCCTCTACCGAAACGGTGGAGTTTCTCAACAATACTTTTCCGGAGCAGGATCATCCTTTCGATAGTCTGTCCGATGCGATGCTCGATGACGGTGTTTTCATCGAGGTCTCTGAAAATTCATCGGAACAAGTGGGACCGATCCACGTATTGCATGCGTTTGATGGATCCCAGGGAGCCGGCTCAGCACACATCACGGGGATCATCCGTTCCGCAGCGAATTCTCGGCTATCCATAATTGAAGAGGTTCGATCGGTTGGAGAAGTACTGGGAAACATTCGTTGGGGATTGGCCCTGGGAGAAGATGCAACCATTGACAGGTTGCGTGTCATCCGACCCGGCTGCGATTCGATTTTCCACGGTACCAGAGCTATCCAGGAGTCAGGTTCTCGATTCCATGATCTGGTGACCTGTACCGGTTCTAATCTGGTTCGTAATGAGATTCATACCATCCACTCCGGACCTGGCTGTCATGTCGAGTTGCTTGGTGCCTACGTGGTACGAGGAAAAGAAGTGATTGATCATCACACCACCATCGAACATGCGGTAGAAGATTGCACCAGTCGTGAAGTTTATCGCGGGGTTCTTTCGGAAAAAGGGCGTGGTGTTTTCACCGGGATGATCCACGTCCATCAGGATGCGCAGCGCACCGATGCTGAACAGTCCAATGATGCCATCCTTCTTTCCAGGGATGCAGAGATGAACACCAGACCTCGTCTCGAAATATACGCTGACGACGTGAAATGTACCCACGGAGCCACGGTCGGCGAGCTGGACGAGGATTCTCTCTTCTACATCCGTTCCCGAGGAATCCAGCTTGACGAAGCGAAACGGATGCTGGTACGCGCTTTCTCTTCTGAGGTTCTGGCTGGCATTGAATCTACCGAATTNCGTGAGTTCATCANCGCTGAGCTCCAGCGATCCATTCCCATCGAGGGGGAGTGTTCTTCTTGAATCGGCAATCTCCTATCGATGAATCGAACGAGGCTTCTTTNGACCATTGTCAGGTGAAGTCGTTGTTCCCGTGCTTGCAGCAGCAGGTCCATGGCCATCCTCTCGTCTATCTCGATAGCGCTGCGACGACACAGAAACCAATCCCTGTGCTTGAAGCTGTGAATGGCTATTACCTTGAAGATTGCTCCAACATCCATCGCGGTATTCACAATCTGAGTGAGAGGGCGACGGCACGTTACGAGGAAGTCCGAGAGAAAGTCGCCACATTAATAGGTGCATCTGATTCTCGAGAAGTGATCTTCACACGTGGTACCACGGAAGCCATCAATCTAGTTGCCCGGACCATCGGCAAAGAACTGGTACAAGTCGGTGACGAGATCCTCATCACCATGATGGAACATCATGCCAACATCGTTCCATGGCAGATGCTTTGCCAGGAACGTGGCGCGATCCTTAAAGTGATTCCCTGCTCCGGAGAGGGAGAATTGATACTTGATGATCTCGCTAATTTGATCGGTGAGAGAACCCGGATCGTTTCCATTGGTCATGTTTCCAATGCCATCGGTACCGTCAATGATGTTAAACAGATCATCCAAGCTGCGAAAGAAATGGGTGCAGTGACGGTCGTCGATGCGGCCCAATCGATTCCGCATCTTCCCGTCGACGTCCAGGATCTGGGTTGTGATTTCCTCGCCTTCAGCGGCCACAAGATGTATGGGCCGACCGGTTCCGGAGTGCTTTGGGGTCGGCTCGAGTTGCTCGAATCGATGAGTCCCTGGCAAGGTGGCGGGGATATGATTCGGAGTGTTTCCTTCGATGGCACTACATACGCGGAAGTCCCCTGGAAGTTCGAGGCGGGTACTCCAGACATTGCTGCCGTGATTGGTCTGGGTGCCGCGGTAGATTTCCTCGAAAAAATCGGCCTTGATGCCATCCATGCCCATGAAAAGTTTCTGCTCGACGAGGCAGTTACCAAATTGGAACTGATCGAGGGATTGAAGATCATTGGACGTCCCGTCGAGAGAGTTTCTTCCATCTCTTTCATACTCGATGGAATCCACCCTCACGATGTGGGAACGATCATGGATCAGCGTGGCGTTGCGATTCGGGCCGGCCACCATTGTGCAATGCCGTTGATGAAGCACTTTGGATTACCCGCGACCATCCGAGCTTCATTTGCTGTATATAGCGAACCCGATGACGTGAATTCNCTCGTNGAAGCGATCGAGATTGCGAAGGGAATCTTCCTTGAGTGATTTTAGAGAACTCTATCAAGAGATGATTCTCGACCATTCCAGGTCGCCTCGTAATTTTGGTCCGAGCGAGAATCAGAACCTTTCAGCCCGGGGGTATAACCCTCTATGCGGAGATGAGGTGGAAATCCATCTGTACCGCGACGGCGACAGCATTCTTCGTGAGATCTCTTTCGAAGGCTGTGGTTGTGCCATCTCGACGGCTTCGGCATCCATCCTGTCCGAGGTCCTGAAGGGGCGTTCAGAAGCTGAAGTACGTGAGATATTTGCTGAATTCCGCCAGATGGTGACAGGAGAAGGAGCTCCACCTTCACGTGATGGATTGATGAAACTCCAGGTTTTTGGAGGTGTGAAAGAGTTTCCTTCTCGTGTGAAATGCGCAACTCTGGTGTGGCATACCCTAATTCAGGCTCTGGATGAAAAAGAGGAGGAGGTCTGCACCGAATGATGGAAGAACCCGAAACTGGAACCGGTGACGAATATTCTGAAGAAGATGTGGTCGAGAAGGAAATTCGGCCTGCAGGTCTACAGGCCGATGAGGGCACCCTGGAAGATCAAGTTGTCAAGGCGATGGAGACCTGCTTCGATCCGGAGATCCCCGTCAATATTTATGAACTGGGCCTCGTCTACCGGCTCGAAATCGTTGGATCCAAGGTCGATGTGGATATGACCCTGACTTCTCCGGCTTGTCCCGTTGCAGGGACCTTGCCGGGTGAGCTGGAACAGAAGATTGCCGGGGTAGTAGGGGTCGAGCAATGCACCGTCGGGGTCGTGTGGGATCCACCCTGGACCAAGGACCGTATGACAGAAGGGGCGCGACTGCAGCTGGGCATGTTCTAGTTCAGATCGGTGTCAGCCAGCCCGTCAGTCCTTGCGGGGAATTCGCAGGTCTCGCTTCAGCATTGCAACGGCAGTATCGCCGGGGGGCAGACCCGACAGTTCTTCCGAGATACTTAGCAGAAGTTTGATTCTGCGGGCAGGATCGATTCGTCCGATCTTCCTGGCTCGAAGCAGCATTTGTTTTCCGTATCCGAGATAGGGTCGGCAGGACTGTTCCCAGCGTGTATGTAGACGAGGACCGAATTTGTCGAGGATTCGCTTGGCGCGTACCAGTTCCCTGCTTCCCTTGGTGTGTTCACCATCTGCAAAGTGTTTGTCAGCGCGCTCCAGATGAATCTCGATGAACTGAAGATTGAGGCGAGTCGCTCGCACCGGGGCCGCTCTTGCGTTGAGGGCTTTCTTTAAATCCTCGGTGTCCTGGAAGGGGACTTCCTGGGCCAGTTGGCCGATCAATTCACCTTGNTGAGAAATGAAGAAGGCTGCCGGTAGAAGNTCGGGAATATCGATCCCCTTCAACAACTTTTCACTATCGTTATGATCTTCGCAACGACAGGTTCTCAGTAGCGGACAGCGCCAACGGGGCTTGGCATCTCTGNTATCACGAACGCGTTCCTCTGAATGTCGGATCCCATCCTTGCCAGCAAGCCAAACGATGGCCGGTACTGTTTCTTGCTCAAGAAGTTCGATGTAACTTTTATCGAGGATTTTTTGTGAAGCCCATGCTTCGGAAGCGGGTTCTTTATCACGGAGGATCCACAGCAAGATGGGAACTTGTCGATCCTCTGCTTCCTGGCGGGCCGCATCGATTCGATTTCCGGTCCAGCGGATGGGCGGAACACCGTGGGTTTGTTCCCAGGTAGGGACGAGAGAGGCGGGTTCGTCGACCACTTGCTGTGGTACGGGATCACCCTGTACCGCGCTCAGTAGCGTTAATACCAGTAGGTAAGGGAACATCGAGCCTCCGCTAGTTGCATCGCCAGGCACCACGGGGTGCTAGCTGTCTCATCGGTGAATTTTACCATCCGCAGGCAGAATTGGGCTCATCCGCGCGTCTCGGCCTCTGGTGGTGCCAGATCACGATTTAGCAACGCTTTGCCGAGAGCTCTGGGCCAGCGACGACCATTGAGGATCTGGCCGATGAAGGTGGAACGAACGAACAGATCGTACGAGATGAATCCGATCGCAGTGGTGGTGAAGAGTGTGATGGAGAACTTGGAAAATACACCGAGTTCCACGTTACAGAGCAGGCCCGGGATCCAGATGGTGAGGGGGAGGTGGATGAGATAGACCCAGTAAGAACCATCAACAAAGTAACGAATGAAGGGGATTCTGCGATTCGTCGTGAGCAGGAACAGACCGAGGCCTCCCCAGATCGCGTTCCATACCATCAACGCGGATACCGATGCACCGAGCCACAGAATCGTCGATCGCTGTAGAGTTTCCACGCCCAGTAAATTGCACAGCGCTGCTGTGATTTGACCTGGTGGTAGCCCTACCCATTGCAGGAAGAAGTCCATCCATATCGGGTAAAGCACCAGGGTCATAACGAGTGCGAAGATGGTTTTTGGCCAGCTACGAAGTTTTTCCAGAAGAGAGCGTTGGCTCCAGAAGGCCCAACCGCACAGGTAAATAAATCCGTAACTGAAGAAAGAAGTTGTCTCCGGAATGAAAGCGAGACCTGTGATCAGAAGTCCGGCACTTTTGTTGAGTGCNTAGGCCAGNGGTATGCATANCAGGATCGACCCACCAGGTATCGTCATGATCGTCCCGATGATTTTNGTCGGCAAGTTGCGGATGCTCTCCGGCANCAGCTGGCGACCCAGTTGCAGCAGCATGAAACTGATGAGGCAGTAGAGAAACAGGTAGTAGAGAAACCAGAGGTGGATCGTGATTGGTGGGAACAGATCTCCCATCATATCGATGGAGTAGTTCTCGAAACCCGCTTTCACGCTTCTGGCAAAACGAAATACATTCGCGAAGTAAAAACCAGACGTTGTCAGCGGCAGAGTCANGGGAAGGAAGATGACAAAGGGAATGGCCAGTCTGGAGACCCTGTTCGAGAGAAAACTCTCGGTCCCCCGACGTTCGACCAGGAGAGCCGAGAAGAAGCCCGCAATGAACATGAAGATCGGCATTCGCCAGACATGGATGAAGGACACCATGAAGCTGAACAACTCGTGGGTCTGTGAGTCGCGGAAACCCCATGCAGCATCGGCAGGGGTATGCTGGTAGTTGCAGGCTGAGTGGAGAACCAGCCCGAGCAGCATCATTGCAGCACGGAGTCCATCCAGAGCATGGAAACGTGTCGCTGGGTTCAGGTTTGGCTCATTCAATAGCCGGTTCTCCTGCTCACGGCTGCAAAATCGANCGCAGNAACAGTCCGAAGTTGCCGTGGGTCCAGGATCGGTAGTGGGGACGGAAGCCGAACAGGTGAACCCGACCCTCGCCAACCTCGGTTGTGGCCCAGGCGGTGGCTCCGGCAATCACTTGCTGATTCTCCGCCCATCCCGACAGCAGGATGCTTTGCGAAGGGAAGCGCAGCAGGCTCTCGATAGCACCGACCCCGGGGCTGACTGCAGGATCGACTTCTTCCACTTTCCAGGCGAGGGATCGTGAATAGAAAATGTTTGTCGAACTGGGGAGTCCCGTGGTCCAGCGCGATGAAGGTTTTGGAATCGTTCTCAAGATCGATCCGGGACACTGGAAGCGAACTTTCTCATCGTCAGATTTGGCCGGCTCCATCGGCAGCTGGAACAGGTCGATGGCGAAACTGGATGAACGCCCCGTACAGACCAGTCGACCGCCGCCACGGACGAACTCCTCGATGGCGATGACTCCCTCAGGGGCGAGACCTCCGGCCAGTTCCGGGAATACGCTTCCCTCGCTGCGGCCGTTCTGGATGGTTCTGGCACTGATGTCTGCAATCACCAGCACATCGATGATCTCCGCCAGTTCCCCGGCGCGGATTTGTTCGTTGCGGATGCGCTGGTAAGGAACCTGATAGTGATCCAGCACCCAACGAAGCCATCCTTCATCCATGCTGGCAGTCCATGGCGCGTAGACACCGATTCTACTGGCGGGCAATTCCAGACCGTTGAGCGCGGTAGCGGAGTCCACCGGCTGATCCTGCTCGACCGCCCAGTTGCCCTGGTCGGTGCAGAACAGTCTTTGACCCGCAGCGCGTGCCGCGAATAGATCCGTGATGCGAGACGTGTCGGCTGAGGAGATTTCCTTCACGGCGATCGGTTGATCTTGTCCAGGAATGGTGAGCAGGCCGGGGCGATCTTTCGGAGACGGCGAGTGGCGACTGACCACTCCTTCACTGTCGCTGACCGGGATGGTGTTGACGGTGACCTTGTCGAGCACCTCGACCCGGCGCAGTCCAAAGAGCAGCGGCAAGGTCCAGCCGGCGACATCGTAGGGGGCGGGTCCGTTGGGGTATCGCTGGACCTCGAACAGATCCTTGAGAAAGGTGCCGTAAGGCTGTTCTCGGTGCAGAACCAGGGTGCCTGCCGGATAAGGTCTGCCGTCTGCTTCGAAGGCAGTGGTGGCCTCGCCGATCTCGAGCCCCTGGGCCAGCAGGATATCGACGAATCGGCGTAACGCATCCGGGTCAAGCTGATGGGTCGGCAGCAGCCAGCCGCGCGGAGCTTCCTCGCGTCCCTTGCGAACGACATCGCGAGCCACCCTGAGCGAGTTTCGCAGCCAGGTTTTTGGTTCACGGGCGATGCTTCCCAGCAGCGATTTGGCCAGCGCGATTTCGTAACGATGGATGTCGCCGACTCGCCACCAGCCGCCGGGCCACGGTGCCGGAAAACGATTCGAGGGTGAGTATCCGGTCTCGATGCCTCTGGGAGCCGAAAGGTTGGAAGGAGAGATCCAGATCGGGCTGGCCAGATTTGCCGATGCGGCTTCTGACAGCAGTCCGATGATGTTGTGGCGGACGGGCACGTTACGATTGCCTCCGTTCCACCACATGTCATAGGTCACACCAGTCGAGATTCCGGTGTAACCCCACGATGTCAGATCGAGCATCGCTCTCGAACCGAGAGCGCCGATTCCGGAGATGGTTACCGGATGCAGATTCGGATTGAGCGGATCACGGAAGGGGGGAACGAACAGTCGCTCACTCCTCGACCCCTGTTGGTGTACATCCCAGTAAACGGTTGGAAACCATCGGGTGTAGAGCAGGCGGGTGACGATACGAGTCTCCTCGAGTGAAAGTGCGAACCAGTCGCGGTTGTTATCGTGACCTGCGTACAACTGATAGAGTTCGGGGAGAGAAGCATTTTCGTACGGTGTGTCGACGATCCTGTGGTACCAGGAAACGACGCGATCAAGTCCGTCCGGGTTCATCGTCGGAATGATGACGGTGACCACTTCACGGCGAGCATCTGCCCACGGCTGTTCTGCTGAGGTGGCCAGATTCCAGGCCAGCGTCATCGACATTTCGGCCGCGGCAATCTCCGTCGAGTGCATGTTGCAGGAGACAAACAGGATCGGCACTGCCTCATCCAGAAGCGCTTCCGCTGCCGCATCCGATAGATTTCTCGGATCCGCGATGGTTTGGCTCATCGCCTGGATGCGTGCAAGTCTGTTGAGATTTTCTGCCGAAGAGATGATGCAGATGCGGAATGGACGTCCCTCGGTCGAGGTTCCGACTTGTATGGTTCGGGCTGTTTCCAGTTCTTCACCGATGCGATCGAACCAGCCTCCGATGGTCGGCCAGTCTGCCAGCTCAAAGTCGGTTCCTGGAGCCCGGCCGAGCCATTCCTGCGGAGATGGAGCCTGGGCTGGAAGAACCGGGGAGATGACCATCAGGAAAGCCAATGCCAGAAGGATACGTATCATGGAGCAGCTCCTCACGGCCCCCGGAGGAGGGGGCGAATGGACACAGGATGGAGATCTTCGGTGGAAGGCGCAACCGTTCGGTCTCGCTGCCGTCAGAGGAAAAGGGGGTGTATGATCCAGGAATGACCAGCGAACAGATCTCTTCCCACGACTCCTGGATCCCACCGCGGTTGCCAGCGGTACAGGGAACCGTCCAGATGGATGGGTCAAAATCGGTGGCCCAGCGAGTGTTGTTCAATTCGGTGCTGTCTGCTGGTGATAGCGAGCTGGTGGGAGTCCCGGACAATGAAGATCTGCAGATTTTCATCGCAGCCCTCAGAAACCTGGGTTGCGAGATCGAGGGTGAGCTTCCCGGTCCCCTGCGGGTTCGCGGAACCGGGGGTGTTCTCGCTGGCGGAGACCGCCAGCTCGATCTGGGTCTCAACGGTACCGCAATGCGTTTTCTGACCGCTCTTTCGGCACTGCGCGAAGGCGAAACCCGCATCGATGGGGCGACTCATCGACCCATCCGCCCCCTGATCGATAAATTGCGTGAGCTCGGCTGTGATGCGCAATGTCTCGAGCCGGGAGAAGGACCGCCGGTGCGAGTCCGGGGCGGAACCTGGACAGGAAATAAGGTTGTTTTGCAGGCGGCAACTTCCAGCCAGTTCACCAGCGCCTTGATGTTGCTGGCTCCCCATCTAGCGCAAGGTCTTCACATCCGACTGGTTGGTCCGATTTCTTCGCGACCCTACATCGATTTGACGGCCGCGGTGTTACGTGCTTTTGGAATCGAGGTGCAACTCACCGCCAGAGAGATCACGGTGAAAAGTGGCAAGATACTGCGATATGGGAAAATCCGTATCGAGGCAGATGCTTCTGCTGCTGCATTTCCGCTCTGTGCAGCAGCCATCACTTCGGGAGACGTCACCGTTGAAGGAGTCGGTAGCGCCTCGTTACAGGGTGACCGAGCCATCGGGGAGATTCTTTCGGAGATGGGTTGTCCTGTTCAGATTGAGCCGCAGAGCATCCGAGTCAGTGGTCCACCTGTGCGTGCCATTTCACGGGCCATGGCTGGGAATCCAGATCTGGTGCCGGCGGTTTCAGTGGTGGCCGCCTTTGCTCGCGGTGAATCGGTATTTTCAGGAGTTTCCCATCTGCGAGTCAAAGAGAGCGATCGGCTTGAAGTGTTGTGTCGCGGTATGTGCTCGGTGGGTATCCGTGCCGAGGTCCGAGGGGATCTTTTGCGGGTGGTAGGCAGTGATGGTGCCGATCTGGTCGCTGCCGACCTGGATCCTCATGGCGACCACAGAATGGCGATGGCTTTTGCCTTACTGGCGCTGAGAATTCCCGGAACCCGGGTTCTACAACCCGGATGTGTGGTCAAGTCTGATCGACAGTTCTTCCGTCGTCTGGAGGGTCTGCTGGTAGAGCGAGAGATGTCATGATGGATGGCACCATCGCCGACATCATCGTGGTTGGAGGGGGACACGCCGGATGTGAGGCGGCACTTGTAGCCGCCCGTCTGGGGCAAGACACGATCCTCGTGACCCTCCAGGAAGCTACCATCGGGGCACTTTCCTGCAATCCCGCCATCGGCGGCGTGGGCAAGGGTCAATTGACCCGAGAACTGGATGCGCTGGGGGGCGTTCAGGGGATCGTGACCGATCTTTCCGGGATTCATTACAGGATGCTGAACACCTCCAAGGGGGAAGCCGTCCAGTCGCTCCGCGCTCAGGTGGATAAGGAACAATATTCGCGACAGATGCGCACTCTCATCGCGAATCAACCTCAACTTCGTGTCTGGGAAGGGTCGGTTGAGGATATCCACCTCGAGGGGGATCGAGCTGCCGGAGTGAAACTGGAAGATGGATCAGTGCTTCGTTCGAGCAAGGTGATCTTGACCAATGGCACCTTCTTGCGCGCCGTAATGCATGTAGGTGAGAAGATCTCCGAGGGGGGACGAGTTGGAGAAGGTGCTGTTCAGCATCTGACAGGAGCTCTCGGGTCGATGGGGCTGGAGACGGGAAGACTTAAGACCGGTACCCCTCCGCGACTGGATCGAGATTCCATCGATTGGGATCGGTTGACCATCCAGGAACCCGACCCGGATCCTGATGGGTTCAGTCACTGGCTCGATCCGCCGCGCCGAGAATGGATGAACTGTCACATCACTCGCACCGATGAATCGGTTCATGATGTAATTCGATCTCATCTCCATCGCAGCCCGATGTACTCCGGTCAGATCGATGGGGTGGGACCTCGCTACTGCCCATCCATCGAAGATAAGGTGGTCCGTTTTCCCGAACGAAGTGGACACATCATTCACCTGGAGCGAGAAGGTCTGCAGACCAATTCAGTCTATGTCAACGGAGTCTCTACCAGTCTCCCCGCCGATGCTCAGGAGCAACTGGTGGCCAGAATCCCGGGACTGGAGAAAGCCAAGTTTTTACGCCATGGATATGCAGTTGAATACGATTTCTTTCCTCCCCATCAGATTCGTCGGACTTTCGAGTGTCGGGCAGTTTCCGGGCTCTACATGGCGGGCCAGATCTGCGGAACCAGTGGTTATGAAGAAGCGGCGGTTCAGGGATTCCTCGCCGGGGTCAACGCAGCTCTTTCGCTGGCCGGGGAAGCACCCTTCATACTCGGAAGAGATGAGGCCTACATGGGTGTACTCGCCGATGATCTGGTGCGTTGCGATCCTCGCGAGCCGTATCGCATGTTCACTTCGCGTGCTGAATACAGACTGATGTTGCGTCATGACAACGCCGACCTGCGTTTGGCTACCAAGGGAGAAAAGTTGGGGCTGATTGATGTGGAGCAGGCTGATCGCGTGCGTTCCGACCAAGAAAAGATCCGCGATACAATCAGCCGACTACATGACACGCGCATCGGGACTCGATCTCTCCATCAAAGACTGCGGATTCCGGGTACTACCTGGGAGGATTTACAAGCGGAGAATCCCGAGGTGGCTTCCTGGGAAGTTGAAAAAAGTCTTCAGGATCGAATCCGGATAGAGGTTCGTTACGAATCTTACATCGAACGCCAGATGGACGAGGTAGAAAGGACTCGCAGACAGGAGCGCTGGCAATTGCCGGAAGATCTCCAGTACGAGAAAATCCACGGACTTCGTTCGGAAGCGCGTGAAAAGTTGATCAACTTGCGGCCCGATACGATTGCCGCCGCACGACGCATCGCAGGTGTGAGCCCCGCCGATCTCTCTTGTTTACTGGTAGCGCTTCGAGCGCGTACGCGCGATGAGAATCTGGAGCCTTCATGATCAAGGATCAGACTCCAGCCTGGAAGATTCACTGGATGTTGAATCTGTGGCCGCCATTTTTTTTCCAGGGGATCCGTGTGCGCAATATCGATCCAAATTTTCAGTTCGCGGATGTGGATGTGAAGAGGTCACTTTTGACGCGCAACATCATGGGGACCACCTTCGGTGGAGCTCTGATGACTGCTGCAGATCCGTTTTATCCGATCCTGTACTGGCGAACTCTGGCGAATGAAGGCCACTCTCTCAGGGTCTGGCTCCGGTCACTGGAGGTCGATTTTCAGATTCCAGCCGATCAGACCGTGAGATTGCACTTTTCGCTCACCTCCGAGCAACTGGAAAAGGCGCGGGAGGGAATCAATGGGGTCGGTAGAGTCGATCTGGTCGATGTTGTTAATGCTGTTCTACCGGGGGGGAAAGTGGCTGCCCGCTTCCAGATAACCAGTTCTCTTCGTCGTCGAAGTTGTGGATCCTCTCCAATTCGTAGTGACGAGGCGATAGACTGACGAGACTCGCGTTTGATCGCCCCGATTGCGCCGGGGTAATGACCGGAAATGGCAATCTGCATGAACCAGTCAGACCCCGTTCCAGGAATCCCAGATTCTGACTCCGAGCTCCTCAGTCGGCGGGGCCGTGGTTTTCTGTTCGATTCACGCTTCGAGTTCCAGGAAGAGTTTCTTTCCTATCAGGGTTTCCGATACCAGTTCTATACCCGTCGTGAAAAACTCCCTGACGGTCGAGTGGTTAACCGTGACGTCCTTCGCCATCCAGGGGCTTCTGCGATCCTCCCCATTCTTCCTGACGGGCGCATCATCCTCATCGAACAGCATCGGGCGGCGCTGGGTCATAATCTTCTTGAGATCCCTGCGGGATTGATCGAAGAAGGAGAGAAGCCGATTGAATGTGCTCGGCGAGAGATACGAGAAGAGACCGGGTTTGAGGCTGGAAAATTGACTCCCTTGCGCGAGATTCTTCCTGCCACGGGATTCAGTGACGAGAAAATGTACATCTTTCTGGCGGAGCAACTGAAGTTTGTGGGGCAAGACACTGACGAAGATGAGTGGGTGAAAGTACATGCAGTGAGTCCTCGAGCAGCCAAAGAACTGCTCGAAAATGGTGAAATCATCGATGGGAAGACAGTAGTGGCTTTGCTCCATTGGTTTGGAAATTCAGGATGATGTCTCGTATCGCCATCGTTGGACGTCCCAATGTTGGCAAATCCACCCTTCTCAATCGCCTGGCAAAGCGACGAGTGAGCATCGTTGATGATCGCCCTGGTGTGACCCGTGATCGTGTCTCTGCTGAGGTGGAGATCATGGGACGTACCGTTGAGATCATTGATACCGGAGGATTGGGTATTACCGACGAGGCCCAACTCCATACTGATATTCATCTTCAGATCGATACTGCGATTGCGAGTGCCGATTTGATTTTGATGTTGGTCGATGCCAAGGAAGGTCTTCAAGCACTGGACGAAGTCGTAGCTGATCGGCTACGACCACTAGATAAGAAGTGTCACCTGGTCGTGAACAAGTGTGAGGCGGATCGTGAATTCGATTCGATTGCGGAGTTCTGGTCGTTGGGGCTGGGCAATCCCTGGCCCATCTCCGCTGCCCATGGACAGGGTGTCAACGAGTTGATCGAACAGTTCGTTGCGGACATACCTGATGGTGGTGAGAAGAGCGCCACGCCTGCTCTTCGGATCTCGATCGTTGGAAGACGAAATGCGGGTAAATCGACATTCATCAATGCTCTGCTGGGAGAAGAACGGGTTATCGTCAGTGACATCGCTGGGACCACCCGGGATGCGGTCGATGTTCGATTCGAGAAGGACGGTATCCCGTTCATCGTCATAGACACTGCTGGAATGCTCCGAAAATCGAAACTGAAGGGATCGATTGAGTTTTATGCTCAGAGTCGAGCTCTTGCTGCGATTGGTAGATCCGATGTAGTGATCATCATGATCGATGCTGTACATGGCGTTTCCCAGCTGGATATGAGAATTGTTCGCGAAGTTGTCAATCGACATCGCCCCTGTGTCATCGCTGTCAATAAGTGGGATCTTGCCAAGAATCGCACCACGATGGAGGACTACGAGGCTTACCTGGGGAAGACACTCCCGAGTATCTCCTATGCGCCGGTACTGTTCATGACCGCCAAGGAGTCTCGTAACGTTGCGCGTTGTATTTCGCTGGTGCAGTCCTTATCAAAACAGGCCAACAAGCGTGTCGGTACTGGAGTTCTCAATCGTGCGGTCGAAGAGATCAGGAATGGTCCACGTCCTAAAGTCAAACATGGCAAGGAACCGAAGATCTACTACGCAACGCAGGTTGCGATCATGCCTCCAACGGTTGCGATTTTCGTCAACAATCCGAAGTTTTTTACTCCCCAGTTTCGTCGTGCGATGGAGAACAAGCTCAGAGATCTACTGGAGGTTCCCGAGGTTCCGGTTCGTATTTTTTACAGGCCGAAAGGCAAGAAGGATGAATGAAAAGAAGCCTCTCAGGGTTTTAGGTATCGATCCTGGACTTGCCAAGATGGGGTGGGGTGTGATCGAGGTGGACGGCCCTGGCTTCTCACTGATCGAATATGGTTCTCTCAGTACATCTACAGATCTTTGTCACTCCGAACGGTTGCTGGCAGTTCATCTGGAGGTGAAGCGCGTGGTGACGGAGTTCCAGCCCGACGTCGCTGCCATCGAAGAAATTTTTTGCGGTAAGAATCCACGGACTGCTCTTGTTACCGGAGAGGCAAGAGCTGCCAGCATCCTGGCCTGTTCTCTTGCTGGTCTGAGAGTCGTGGAATTGGCGGCTACGGTGGTCAAGCTCGGCGTGACAGGAAATGGACATGCGAGCAAGGAGCAGGTCCAGGCGATGGTGCAGAGGATTCTCAAGCTTGCTGAACCTCCCCGTCCTGCCGATGCTGCCGATGCTCTTGCCGTTGCGATAGTCCAAGCGCAACGCAATCGTAGAAGGATTACCGTCTCTCCCTCCGGGACCGGTGGCAGTTGACAGCGTCCGAGGCTAAACTCACGAATAGAGTTACGCTCGTGTCAGTAACCGGGATAGGCGCCGTGCCTTTTCCGCTGTCGGCTTAATGAGGAAACAGACCAGAGAGGATTGGGATGGCGAAGGAGGAACCGATTGAGGTGACGGCGATTGTCAAGGAGTCGTTGCCAAATACCACCTTCCGATGTGAGTTAGAGAATGGCCATATCGTTTTGGCTCACATCAGCGGAAAGATGCGCAAGCATTACATCCGTATCAATCCGGGAGACAGTGTCACGTTGCAGATTTCGCCCTACGATTTAACCAAGGGCCGAATCGTTTACCGGGAACGGTGATCCTCTTGCCAACTTTTTCCATTTTCCCACCTGTTCAAAAATCTCAGTTTTTAAAGTCTCCTCCGAGGATTTGGTTCCTGGTCCTGATCTTCTTGCTCGCTTCTGTTCTGTTGAGCTCCGTGGTCGAAGCGCAAAGAACGAGAAGTGGATCGGGGAAAGAACGGATTTCGCCCGAGGTCAAACATGCCGCTCGTTCGATCACCGGACGTGAATGTCTCGAGCATGTCGTTTGGCTGGCTGATGATCTCCGAGAAGGTCGGCTAGCAGGTAGTCGTGGTTGTCGAGATTCGGCGGACTACATCAAGAGGGTCTTTGAGCACAATGGACTCTTACCTGGGGGATTGGACGGGGACTGGTTCCAGGAGTTTATCATTCCTGGGCGTCGAGGAATTCGCGGTCCGATAGAGGCGGGCAATAGGCTTCGTCTGTTGGTGTCGGAGAATTCGCTGACAGAGAAACCTCTGCAGTACGAAGGCGAATTCCTGCCACATCCTCGTTCACCCGATGGGGATGTCGCTGCAAGTTGTGCATATTTGCTGGAACCAATGCAGACGCCTGACCAAATAGAACGAGATCCGGTAAAGGGGAAGATCGCGGTGTTGTCGGTCGACGAACCGATTTCCGATGAGGTACTGGATCAGACTTGCGCAGATATCGTCGAGCGCGGAGGAATTGGACTCCTGCTCGTTGGTGATGATTGTAAACCTTCCTCCGACGAAAACTGGTCTGCTACCGAAGCACCAATACTGCTGCCAATTCCTGTGATGCGGGTTTATGGCAAGGGAGGTTCGAAGATCTGGAAGATTTCCGGGCGCCCTGAGCGGTCATGGAAACATCAATCTGGAAATGAAGGTGCCCTGTGGATGGGCCGGCCATATATACAACTCGAAGTGAATCGAGAGGGCCGGGACCTGAGCCAAGGGCGGAATGTTGTCGGACGCTTGCTTGGCTCCGATGCGAAACTTCGTGACGAATACGTCATCATCGGTGCCCACTATGATCATGTCGGGCGAGGACGGATCGCTGGCCTTTCACGTGCGGGTGAAGGTGAAATTCATAACGGTGCCGACGACAACGCGTCCGGTGTGGCTGCAATGTTGGAGCTGGCTGAGGCTTACGCTCTCAATCGACTTCGTCCCAAAAGAACACTGATATTCGTTGCCTTTGATGCCGAGGAGATGGGGTTGCACGGTTCCAATGCCTTCGTGGCTGAAGGTGGCTATCCGATCGAATCGATGCAAGGGATGGTCAACCTGGACATGATTGCCAGAAATAACCCCAAGGTGGTCAAAGTAGCTCGGCGAGCGTCCGACGAATATCTTGGCGCCGTCATAGAGCAGATGGCCAAGCTCCTGAGATTGACGATCGACGAAACCGGTATGGATGAATTCCTGAACCGGTCTGACCAGGCACCATTTCTCCGTGCGGACATTCCGGCGGTGTTCTTTTTCGGAGGATTGCATGATGACTACCACACCGCTGACGATGACGTGAAGGATGTGATCCCCATCAAGATGGAAAATATAGGTCGCCTGGCTTTTTTAACCTCCTGGGGCCTGTTGCAGCAAGAAGTTGAATCGGAACAGGACGCCGCTGGTGATTCTGACTAGAGCTGCATCCTCGCATTAGTTTTGTAACTAGACAGGTGCACAAGATGGTCTCTCCACGCAACTGGCTACCGATCATGATTCTGTTCACCTTTGCCCACTGGGGTTCGCTTCCCGTTTTCTCCCAGACTGAACCGGTGAGCACTTCTCCTGCTGCGGAACGGGTCTGGGAGATCATCCAGAGTCATGACGATGATGGTGACGGTGTCGTTACCAGAGATGAATTCGACCGTGATTCGCGCTCCTTCAACGGCTATGACCTCAACGGCGATGGGCGTCTCACTCGTGACGAGATTCAAGAATGGGTTTCCACCCGCTCTCGAGGACGAGGCGGTAGAGGCGGCGCCGGAAGGTCGGGGGCTGGCAGGGGAGGTGCAGGAACCAACCGTGGTCGCGGACCTGCTCGCATGATCGGAGCACTCGGCGATACGAACGCGGATGGAATCGTGACCAGGGTCGAGTGGGGCGCGGCTCTCCAGGCGATGACCGAAGATGGAAAAATCTCTGTCGAGACTTTTCGGACACGTCTCGAAGAGAAGGGGCTCGGCCGCATGGTGCAATTCCTGCTCGGTCGGATCGATCCGGATGGAAGCGGCTTTATTTCCATCGAGGCGGTCGAAATGATGTTTGTCCGTGCCGATGCTGACGGTGATGGCACCGTCGAGGTGACGATCGGTTCCGGGGATGCAAATAGACCAGAAAATCCAGGAACTGGCTCTTCTCGTGAAGGCGCTGGAGTAGCTCGTGAGCCGCAGGCGAGAGGATCTCAGCGAAGTGGGCCTGCCCCGGCTGTTGGCAATCGTGCCCCTGATTTCACCCTGCCTCTCGCCACTGATCCGAAGCAGCTGATTCAATTGTCCGGGTTTGCCGGGAAGAAACCGGTGGCTCTCATCTTCGGTAGTTACACCTGACCTCCCTTTCGGAGGTCAGCCGGTCGGTTGACGGAAATCTACCAGCACTTTTCCGGAGATGTAGAATTTTACCTGGTCTACATCAGAGAAGCTCATGCACTCGACAGCCCGGTTCCGAATCTGCAGGGGCCACTTCTCCAGGATCCCATCAGTTTCACGGAGCGCAGTAGTACCGCGACGCAGTGCACAGCGGATCTTCATCTGCCGATGCCTGCTGTGGTGGACGGGATGGATGATGCAGTCAGTCGCGCCTATCAGGGCCACCCTGATCGGCTCTACCTGATCGGTAGGGACGGGAACATCAGCTACGCCGGAGAAAGAGGGCCGCGAGGGTTCGATCCTGACGCGCTAGAAGACGCGATCA
>PAIH01000027.1:0-324069 GCA_002711105.1 Planctomycetota bacterium | reverse complement strand
GANTCNCANNNNGTCGACTCCCNCACCACGGCGTGCCCGNCTCTGAAAACGATTTTATACGTCTGCATTCGGCCCTGAGCTGGCTCCATCGCGAATCGCCTCGACGATATCAGCATTGGCCAGGGTCGTGACATCACCCAGTTTTCGTTGTTCCGAGATGTCTCTCAGTAACCTGCGCATGATCTTGCCNGAGCGGGTCTTGGGCAGGTCTGGAGTGAAGACGATGCTTGCTGGCTTGGCGATGGGCCCGATCTTATTGGCGACGTGCTGACGCAGGTCACCGATCAGATGGTCCTTCCCCTGCACGCCTCCTCGTAAAACGACAAAGGCAGCGATGGCCTGGCCGGTCCTGTCGTCGCTTCGTCCGACCACAGCTGCTTCTGCCACTACCTCGTGATCGACCAGCGCGCTTTCCACCTCAGTGGTGGAGATGTTGTGCCCAGAAATCAGCATTACATCGTCGACGCGNCCGAGCAGCCACAGATATCCATCGTCNTCGACTTTGCAGCCATCTCCGGGAAAATAGAGGCCGTCGAATCGGCTCCAGTAAACTTCCTGATAGCGTTCGGGATCGTTGTAGATCCCTCTCAACATCGATGGCCAAGGCGNCCGGATGACGAGTAATCCACCGTGACCTTCCTTGAGCACGTTTCCAGCTTCATCGACCACTACCGCATCGATTCCTGGAAATGGGGTACAGGCAGAACCTGGCTTGGTGGTGGTGACGCCGGGAAGAGGGGTGATCATTATCGAACCAGTTTCCGTCTGCCACCAGGTGTCCACGATGGGACAACGTTCGCCTCCGATGTGTTCGTGGTACCACATCCATGCTTCGGGATTGATTGGCTCACCGACAGATCCAAGCAAGCGTAGGCTGTTGAGATTACACCCGGCGGGGAGATCATCTCCCCACTTCATGAAGGTCCTGATTGCGGTAGGGGCGGTGTACAGGATGGTAACCTTGTACTTCTCGATCAATTTCCACCACCGGTCCTGTTCCGGGTGGTCTGGAGTCCCCTCGTAAATCAGGCTCGTGGCACCATTGGCAAGGGGTCCGTATACGATGTAGGAGTGGCCAGTAACCCAGCCGCAGTCAGCAGTACACCAGTATAAATCGTCGTCCTTGATGTCGAACACGTACCGGAATGTGGCAGTAACGCCCGCCATGTAACCACCGCAGGTGTGGACGATCCCCTTCGGTTTGCCTGTGCTTCCGGAGGTATAGAGAATGTAGAGCAGATCCTCTGCATCCATCTCCTCGGCATCACACTGATCAGATTGAACAGGCACGATGTCGTGCCACCAGTGATCTTTTCCCTGTTGCCAATCGACTTCGTTTTCACAGCGACGCAGGACAATAACGTGTTCAACCGTCTTTTGACCCACCAGAGAATCGTCGACATTCTTTTTGAGGGGCACAACGCTACCTCGGCGCCAGGAGCCGTCTTGTGTGATGACCGCTTTACACGATGCATCGTCGATTCTTTCCCTGAGGCTTTCTGCACTGAAGCCCCCGAACACTACCGAATGAGCAGCACCGATTCGCGCNCAGGCAAGCATGGCGACGACGATTTCAGGTACCATGCCCATGTAGATGGCGACGGTGTCTCCCTTACCCACTCCCAGTTCCTTCAGGGCGTTGGAGGTTCGACAAACTTCCCCCAGCAGTTGTGCGTAGGTGAATGTCTTCGAATCACCCGGCTCTCCCTCCCAGTGGAATGCAATTCGATCCGGGCTCGTCTCGACATGGCGGTCGAGACAAGATTCGGTGACATTGAGGGTCCCCCCGACGAACCAGCGATAAAAAGGAGCATCGCTGTCATCCAGAACCTGCTGCCAGGGCTTTTTCCAGCGCAATTTCTGGGCCTCGGAGACCCAAAATGCGTGCGGATCCGCATTCCCAAATTGGTAGATATCTGGCTGCGCATTGGCATTTTGAGCCAGATTTTTGGGAGGAGGAAACGAGCGGCCCTCCTGAAAGAGGTTTTCGATGGTCTCTGACATGTGGATTCTCCTCCTTCGGTGCCCTGTTGGGGANGAGTGCCGAGGATACCCAGACCCCCCGGAAGGATCGAGGGGGTTCGTGACCNACTGCNNAGATNCTGTTAATATCACACCGGAGGTCANTTGGACCCCTCTTTTTGTNGTCTCATTCTCGAAAGAGAGGCGCCGATGGGTCGCGTCCCCCGACGCGCCAGGCCCGCCATCGTCGGCTTGCTGATGGCTGCCACCATTTTGCTGTGTACGGCNCCGGTTGCCGTATCGGCTGCCTTCCTCCCCGTATCCGCCGAGGCGGCGGCGTTCGAGGCGACATCTCCGCCTGCTGCACTTCTCGCCGGCAAGGAATTCATCAAAGGCGGGGTCGCGCGTGGAGTTTACATCCCGCACGGCGGCTGGGCGCCACA
Source organism: Planctomycetota bacterium (assembly GCA_002711105.1). Classification (GTDB taxonomy): domain Bacteria; phylum Planctomycetota; class UBA8108; order UBA1146; family UBA1146; genus UBA1146. The sequence goes on along the minus strand of PAIH01000027.1, from coordinate 321,664 downwards.
AGGAGATGTTTTCGTCGGAACCGGTCGTAATAACCTCGCGCTGGCCGACCACACCATCGGGATGGGTAACTTCGACATCGAGGTCAAACTGACGTTACACAAGGTCGGTGCCAACTATGCCGGCATCCAGTTTGGTAACGGAAGACTGATTCTGGGGGGTGACGGTGGCAATCTCATCTTTCGAGGTTATCCCAAGAAGGATCATCGTGTGGTGATCGGTCCACTTTCCGAATACATCGAAAAAGACACTCCGGTCACGGTCAGGATCCGACGTCGTGGTGGCACATTACTGATATTCGCCAAAGGCAAGCGGGTTCATGCCGAGCAGGGAATCGGTGGAGAAATCGGCGAGTTTGGCATCGTTGCCGGAGATGGTCCGCTCGATGTTCATCTGTTCAGAGCCACCGGAAATCTCACCTCGACAGGGCGCAAGCAAAGGATCAATCAGGAGTCGCTGAAATCCCTCGATCGCGACGAGCGGATCACCCGCAGCATCGAGGGGGGGATCGATTTTCTGCTCGCACAGGCTCAGCGGGATCCTGCTGGAATTCTCCGTAGCCACTTCGAAGCGACACTGGGCGCCCGGGCTCTGGAGGCGTATGCCTTGATCGTTGCCGGGATCGATACCCAGCATCCGGTGGTCCGCAGTCATCTGCGAGCCTGTTCCGAAGGGATGCCCCGTCATGGTCGTATTTACGATGTCTCCTGCTGGGTGTTTGCACTCGATGCTGCGATCACCCAGGCAGAACAGGATGCGATTCTTGTCGAACCCGAGATCGATGACATCCTGTTGTTGCGCGTGGCTCGAGATTACCGACGTGATCTGGACAAGGCTGTGGAGATACTCGTTCGCGGTCACAACGATACCGGAGGGTGGCGATACCATCATACTTCCAGTGATGCCGACCTCTCGGCGACCCAGTTTGCGGCGCTGGCGATGGGAGTCATCGGCAGGCGGAAACTCGAAGTCCCGGATGACAGCTGGCAGAAACTGGCCAAGTACTGCATGTCGAGGCAGCAAGTGGACGGTGGGGTGGTCGGGCCAGGGATCAAACTGGCTCCCGAGCCGATCGCTCGTCGTAGAAGTGGTCGCAGTGGGACCTCTGTCGAGGAGGAACTCGATATTCCGAAACCGCTGGCCGGGCCAGAGATGGCATCGGCAAAGAAGCGAGGTTTCCACTATGTCGATGAGAAACCAAAGGATGCTAGCTGGAACATGACCTGCGCCGGGGTTTCTTCGCTGCTCATCGTCTATGAGTTTGGCGGACCGAGTCTGACATCCGAGTTGAGAAAGCAGATCCGTACTTCGATTCGTGATGGGTGCGCCTGGATGGAGCACAACTGGAAGCCCCACGAGACCTACTATGGCATGTACAGCCTCGAGAAGGTTGGCGATCTGGGCAAGATCACCCATTTCGGTGAACATGAGTGGTACCTGGATTTGAGCGACCAGCTGCTCAATACCCAGCAATCTGAAGGATCCTGGGCGATGGGCAAAATCGGCTGGGATACCGATCGCATGAACACTGCTTTCGCGTTGCTGATTTTGAAGCGGGCCAGTTCGTTGCTGACCAGGGGGCCGCGCGATGTGACGATCTTTACCGGTGGAGGGGATTCCTCCGGTGGTGATGATTCCGATGACTGGGTAGTGATTCCGAGGACCGGCGATTCGATTCATCTGCCGAGTTTGGTTCGCACCTTACGATTGCGACCGCATCCGAAGATGCTGAGGTTGCTCGAGGAAGCGGTCGAGGGCCTGCCTTCCTGGAAGCGTCCAACGGTGGTGCCGTATCTGGCCCTGGTTCGTGAACGAGCCATCAGTCGTGGAGTACGGAAGGTTCTCGACCGNTGTGAAGCGCACCTGCGTCCACTCGGATTCGAAGACCCGGGTGAGATGGAGGGATGGTATCGAATCTGGCGCCGAGCCCGCCAGATCGGTGAAGATAAACTGCCTGAGGCTGGCGACGAATTGATCGGCATTGCTCGTGCCGCCGCCGGAGATCCGGTGCTGAGAGAAACGGCGCTGAGGGCTGCTCTACAGCTGGGATTACAGAAATCCGCCCAGTTGATGGTCGAAGATCTGGATTCCTCACACAGGGATCTTCGGGTTCTGGGCTACCAGGGCATACGCGCTCTGTTTCAGGATGCACCGCCGCTTTTCGATCCCGATTCGGATGATGAGGAGCTNGCCGANCAGATTCGTTCCATCTCNGCCTGGGTCTCTGAGAGACTCTAGCCTCGTCAGCGGAATCGCCCTTCATAACGTCAATTTCAGCCTACCTCTGGCAGTCGAGGATCGGTGAACTTGCTGACAACGGTAGCTGTGGATCCAAATTCAGTTTTCATGTTGTTTTCAGAGCCCCTCGATGCGCGCTTTCCAGGAAGTTACCATCCAACAGTGAGGACCATGTTCCCCGCAAACCTCCAGGAGGAGGGGGCGAACCGGGTCCGGGGGAGTCAGGAAAGGGGCCAGCATGCCCACCCAGGAGACCCGTCAGGGAATTGAGTACCGCGTCAAGGATTTGGCACTTGCGAAATTCGGTCGTCAGGAAATCTTGCTCGCCGAGGAGGAGATGCCCGGTCTGATGGCATTGCGTGAGGAGTACAGGGGAAAGAAGCCACTGGCNGGAGCGAGGATCTCAGGATCACTTCACATGACGATCCAGACGGCGGTCCTGATAGAGACTTTGGTTGCTCTTGGAGCTGATGTTCGCTGGGCTTCGTGCAACATCTTTTCGACCCAAGATCATGCAGCAGCTGCGGTCGTTGTAGGGCCGCAAGGGACTGTGGATGAACCGAAGGGTGTACCGGTTTTTGCCTGGATGGGTGAAAACTTGCAGGAGTACTGGGAGTGCACGGTTTCAGCCCTGACCTGGCCTGATGCTCCTCTCAACATGATTCTCGATGATGGGGGCGACGCCACCATGCTGGTCCTCAAGGGTCGTGAGTTTGAAAATGAAGGATCCGTTCCCGATTTCCAACCAGAAGATCCGGAAGAGTGGCGTTATGTACTGGACCTGTTGAAGAACAGCCTGGTCGCGACACCTGGGAAATGGACCACCATCACGGAGTCGATTCAGGGTGTTACCGAAGAGACCACCACCGGTGTCCATCGGCTTTACCAGCTGGAAGAAGCAGGCACCCTTTTGTTCCCGGCGATGAACGTCAATGACTCCGTCACCAAGAGCAAGTTCGACAACCTGTATGGTTGCCGCCATTCGCTCGTCGATGGCCTGTGTCGTGCCACCGATGTGATGTTGAGTGGCAAGGTATGCGTGGTGCTGGGATACGGTGATGTGGGTAAGGGCTGCGCCCAGGCCCTTCGTGGGCAAGGGGCGAGGGTCGTCATCACCGAAATCGATCCGATCTGTGCGCTTCAGGCTGCCATGGAAGGGTACGAGGTGACCCGGCTAGAAGACGTCGTGGCAACGGGCGATATCTTCGTCACGACTACCGGCAACCGGGATATCATCAGCGTGACTGACATGCAGAAAATGAAGAACAACGCCATCGTTTCAAACATCGGTCACTTCGATAACGAGATTGATATGGCGGGCCTTTCGTCGTTTCCTGGGATCCGTTGTGAAAATCTGAAGAATCCCGATGAGCACCAGAATCAGGTCGATCTGTGGAACTTCCCTGACGGGCATTCCATCATTGTCCTGGCCGAGGGAAGGTTGATGAACCTCGGTTGCGCAACGGGTCACCCGTCNTTCGTGATGAGTGCTTCCTTTACCAATCAGGTGATGGCGCAGATCGAATTGTTCCTGAACGCATCGCAGTACCAGAACAAGGTCTACGTATTGCCCAAGGTTCTCGACGAGAAAGTTGCTCGCCTCCATCTCGAAAAACTCGGGGTGAACTTGACTGAACTCTCCGACATCCAGTCAAAATACCTGGGCATTCCAAAGGAAGGGCCCTACAAGCCGGACCACTATCGCTACTGATCTTTCGTGACGATGTGGATTCCGAAATGACAGGACCCGATCTCCGNATGGCGGGGATCGGGTCCTTTTCCATCTGACAGACTCCAGGTTTTTCTACAGATCGAATCTTCGAGTTTCAACGCATCCAGGGTGGTGGCAGTTCTGGATCGATACCGTGTCTTTCGATGGCCGATTGCACCACCTTCGCGTCGATTTTGTTGTCCTGCGCCAGGGTGGCCAGAGCAGCAATCTCGATGGAGGACTGGTCCGTTTCGAAGAAGCGACGCAACTCATCACGAGTGTCAGATCTTCCAAAACCATCAGTTCCGAGGCTTCTCCAGGGTACTGACACCCATGACCGTATCATGTCGGGCAATTCGCGCATGTAATCGGTCACTGCCACCACCGGATCGGTTCCTTCGTTGAGCAGTTGGGAAACGAGAGGGATCCTTGGTGTGGATTCAGGGTGGAGCAAATTCCAGCGATCTGTTTCCATCGCCTGACGTCGTAGTTCCGTATACGAAGTGGCAGACCAGACCTCGGCTCTGATCCCGTGATGTTCGAATAAAGCAGACGCTGCCGCGCGAACTCTGGGAACACACGGACCGCTTCCGAGCAGACGGATTGCTGGCCCATCTCCCTGCGGTGCCTCGTCGAGTCGGTACAAGCCTTTCAGGATTCCCTCGCGGGAGCCTTCGGGCATCGCTGGCATGTCCAGGTTCTCGTTGTACAGGGTCAGATAGAAGAAGACGTCTTCCTGTTCACCGACCATCCGTCGGATGCCCTCTTCGATTACCACTGCGACCTCGTAGGCAAANGCAGGGTCATAGGCGATGCACGACGGGTAGGCACCGGCGATGATGAGGCTATGACCGTCCTGATGCTGTAGGCCCTCTCCATTGAGAGTGGTGCGTCCGGCAGTAGCTCCGAGAAGAAAACCACGGCCTCTTCCGTCTCCCAGTGACCAGATCTGATCTCCNACTCGCTGGAAACCGAACATCGAGTAGAAGATGAAGAAGGGTAGAGTCACCTCACCATGAGTCGAATAACTGGTTGCTGAGGCGATCAATGTGGCCAGGGAACCACACTCGCTGAGACCTTCCTGGAGGATCTGACCGTCTGCTTTCTCGGTGTAGGAAAAGAGCAGCGAATGATCGACTGGTTCGTATTTCTGGCCACCTGGAGTATAGATGCCGACCTGTTTGAAGAGCGCTTCCATGCCGAATGTTCGCGCTTCATCGGCAAGGATCGGGACGATCCTCTCGCCGATTCCATCGACTTTGAGCAGATCTCTGAAAAGTCGTGCGAAAGCCATCGTTGTCGAAGCTGGCCTCGATTCGCCGGTTCCACCGTGTAACTTTTCGAACACCTGTGGTTCGGGAAGTGCGGGCACCACCGCTGTGGAGCGGCGTCTGGGTATCGATCCACCCAGTGCAGCACGTCGTTCCTGGAGGTAACGGATTTCCGGTGAGTCTGGTCCTGGATGGTAGTAAGGGGTTGAGCCGATATCTGTATCAGAGATCGGGATCTCGAGCAGATCGCGAACGGCTTCGACTTCATCGCTCTTGAGTTTCTTCAACTGATGCGAAACGTTTTTTGCCGCTGCCTGAGGACCTAAATGTTGTCCCTTGATGGTCTTGGTCAGGATCACGGTTGGACGACCGTCCGCCTGGCATGCCTGGTGGTAGGCGGCCGCAACCTTGTGGCGATCATGTCCTCCGCGCCCCAGTTGCTTCAATTGATCATCGCTCCAACCAGAGAGAAATTGCGTCAGTTGCGGCTCTCCATCGCAGAGTTGCTGTCGTAACCAGGCACCGTCCTCGGCAACGGATCTTTGCCACACTCCGTCGACGATGGTTCCTAGCTTTTGAAGAAGAAGACCGTCTCGATCTGCCTCCAGGAGAGGATCCCAGCTACGATCCCAGATCACCTTGATCACACGCCAGCCGGAACCATGGAACACTCCTTCGAGATCTTGAATGATGCTGGCATTGCCGGTCACCGGGCCATCGAGGCGCAAAAGGTTACAGTTGATGACGAACACCAGATTGTCGAGTTTTTCTCGTTGGGCGATGCGGATGGCACCGAGTGTTTCCGGCTCGTCACATTCCCCATCACCGATGAAGCCCCAGACTCGTTGATTCGAGGTGTCCTTGATTCCACGGGCATGAAGGTAGCGATTGAAGTGTGCCTGATAGATGGCGTTGATGGGGCCCAGTCCCATCGAGACGGTCGGAAACTGCCAAAAATCGGGCATCAATCTCGGGTGGGGATAACTGGAAAGGCCGTTCCCGGCCACTTCTTGACGAAACCGATCTAGCTGAGATTCATCGATCTGTCCCTCAAGATAGGCTCGAGCATACATTCCCGGACTTGCGTGTCCCTGGAAGTAAATCTGATCACCGCCGCCAGGATCATCGAGGCCGCGGAAGAAGTGTTGCTGGCCCACTTCATACAAGGTGGCTGCGGAAGCAAACGTGGACATATGTCCACCCAGTCCGTCGTGTTGCGTATTTGCTCGCACCACCATCGCCATCGCGTTCCAGCGGATAATACGTTCGATACGATCTTCCAGCTGTTCGTCGCCGGGATAGGGCGGTTCCTGTTCAGTCGAGATGGTGTTCTGGTAAGGAGTGATGCCATGTGGACCTGTTGGCACATGACGCGATTGGGCGTGCCAGACAACACGGTCGAGAAGCCCACCGGCATGACCCGGCCCTGCCGCGTCAGCGACCGAATCGATCGATTCGCGCCATTCAGCGGTTTCTGCAGGGTCCGCATCTTCGTGCAGATGTTCATTCGACTCGTTCACCAACGCCTCCAGCTTTACGTCTGGGATTCCTCATCCTGATCCGGGAAGATTCCCGGGATTCCATCGACAACCGGGAATATCCGTTCACAGCCGGTGCAGGAGAGACCGTTTTCTCCCTCTTCCAGGCGGTGTCGCTTCGAGCACGGGCAGCGCAGAAGAGCAAGGAACGACCGATCGATGCCACTACTGGTGGCGGATTCGTTGGGCTCTTGATCACTCATCAGCATCCTCTCACCCGGTCTCGACTCTTCCCCGATATTTAGAACCTGCTGGCGAGACTCGATCAGGCTCCTTACATTATTCTGATTCTCCGAGAACCGCGCTGAAGGGCAACCGAATTGGCCAGTCCTGACCCGCGAGAGAGGTTCGAGGATGCTCCCCTGGGGTTTTCTGAGCGGTTTTGCGACTTGTTTGCTGGTTTCTACAAGCCCCCGTCATGGTGGCGATGACGAACTATGTAAGGTTCTTTGATGACGTCTTTTACCTTGATCGAGGGCCGATTGTTACGTCGCTACAAGCGTTTCCTGGCCGATTGCGAGCTTCCAGAGCACGGTTTAGTGACTGCCCACTGTCCCAATCCAGGCAGCATGAAAACTTTGGTCGATGGGGAGCCAGTAGCGTGGTTGCGACATGTCCCTGCTCCGAACAGAAAATTGCCCTGGACTCTGACTCTGATCGAGGTTCGTCGGGGGCGAAAAGCACTGGTAGATACATCTTTGCCGAATCAAATCGTGGCCGATGGAATTCTCGCCGGAAAGGTCGCTTCGCTGGGCGATTTCGAACAACTCCACAGGGAGGTTCCCATCGGCCAAGGTACGCGGCTCGATATCGTACTCGGTGGTCAACAGAGACCGAATGAAGCCACCGGACAGATTTTCATCGAGGTCAAGAATGTCACCATGCTGTCGTGCTTTGATCGTGACCGTGCCGATTTTCCTGATTCAGTCACAGAGCGCGGTCGCAAACATCTGGAGGTGCTGACCCGGCTTTCAGAAAGTGGAAAAAGAGCGATCCTCTTCTTGTTACTGGGCCGTACCGATTGTAATAAGGTTGGCTTTGCTCAGGAGATCGATCCTGCTTACTGTGAGGCTCTCCGGGTCGCCGTCTCGGCGGGGGTCGAGGTGATATCGCACCGGGTTCGAGTTCGTTCCGGTAATTTAACCCTGGGTGAGTCAGTACCGATCAAATTGCCCGGAAGGGCCGAAACGAGTTAGCGAAAGTTACATGAGGTCCTTATTCTCTTTCAACGGAGGCAGGAGCAAGTGTCATGAGTGAGAAAAATTGCACTGTATCTCTCGAGCTGATTCGTGAACTGAGTCTCGCAGCAGGGCCACCAGGAGCTGAGGACGAAGTCAGAACGATTGTCCACAGGGAACTGAGCCATCTGGGCACTACCCAGCATGATGCGCATGGCAGTGTCATCGTGGAGGGCGTCGGTGAAGGACCTCGNGTGATTCTTGATGCCCACATGGACGAGGTCGGTTTCGCGGTGCAATCGATCGATAAAGAGGGTCGTGTTCAATTCGTCCCACTCGGTGGTTGGTGGGGACACGTGCTGCTTGCTCAGCGCGTTGACATCCTCGCTTCGGGCGGAACCAAGATCCCCGGTGTTTTCGGCTGCAAGCCACCCCATTTCCTTTCCAAGGCCGAACGAGAAAAAGTGCTGCCGCTCGACAAGATGCACATCGATGTGGGAGCACGGAGTCGTGAGGATCTGGAGGCCTGGGGTGTACAGGTGGGAGACCCCATCTGTCCTCGAGGGCACTTCGAGGAAATGGCAGCGAAGGGACGGTACTGTTGCAAGGCCTTCGATGACCGGGTCGGAGTTGGGGTGATGATCGAGTCCTTCCGGGCGCTCGTTGAAACGGGTGAACTCCCCTGCAGACCCATTGCTGTGGCTGCGGTTCAGGAAGAGGTAGGGTGTCGAGGTGCGAGAACTGCTAGTGCCATTAGCCGCCCTGACGTGGCGATCATTCTGGAAGGAACTCCTGCTGATGATCTTCCTGGAATGACAGAGCGCCAGGCAGTTCTGGGCAAAGGTCCACAGATTCGATTTTTTGATCCCACCGCACTCTCCAATAGACGACTGGTTCAGATGGTCAAAGGAGTGGCTTCAAAGCAAAAGATTCCGGTACAAAGCGCGGTTCGCCGTAGTGGCGGTACTGACGCTTCGACCACTCATTTGCATGATAGGGGTGTCCCGACGGTGGTCATCGGAGTACCCGCTCGCGCCATACATNCGCACTCCAGCATGATCGATCTGGAAGACTACCGGCAGGCAGTGAGCCTGGTGGTTGCAATACTGAAGAAGATGGATGCGAGCACGGTGAGTTCCTTCACCGATTACTCGGCATAGCGAGCTTCAAAACCCGCATCCTGACAGAGTCTTTCCATATCCTTGAGTCTTCTCTTCTGCGCGGGTGGAAGTTCATCCCCTGTTACGTCCAGTTCATGGATGACCTTGGTTGCATTTTCCCAGTCCTGAGACAGCGATAGAATGCGAGCTTTGGCCTCCAGAGCAGGAAATTGAAGTTCTGGTTTAATCTGTCCCGATGAGATGTTCATTCGTGCTTCTGCGAGTAGTCTCGTGGCTTCATCGGAGCGACCTGCGTAGAGCAATATNGAGGCGAGACGTGCAAAGGAACGGGCACAGAAAGGATGCTGTATGACGTGCAGCTGCCGGACAGAGAGGAGCGCGGTTCTGGCACTCTGTTCGGCACCATCGAGGTTTCCAAGCCTTTGCTGACAACACGCCAGAGCTCTGTAGTGACGAGCGGTCTGATCTGACTTTTTGCCTCGGAGGTCTATCTGTAACTGGACCGATTTTTCCATGTCGTTGAGCGAAGAATTCAGAGCCTCTTCAGTGACATCTTCTCTATGGGGCTCCAGAAACAAACCGGATCTATTGAGAAGAGCGGTTGCTAGTAACGCCGAGTCGTTTCCTTCAGCGAGGGAGACTGCTTCGTCGAGAGATTCTCTGGCTTCTTCCCAGAAGCCCTGATAGTTGACTGATTTTGCCAAGCTAATGAGGTAAGGAATTTTCTCGGTGGCCTGGTCCGGTGAAAAGTTCATCAATAGATCACGGAGAATCTCTTCTGCCTGGGGCCAGTCTCCACGAATGTTCAACAAGGATGCGAGTTCGTGCTGGACATCTCGAGTTAGCGATTGGGGATCCCCGATGGGGATCGATTCCAGCGCCTCCTGGAGGGCTTCTTCGGCACNGGAGAGTCGTCGGAGAGCCTGGTGAGATTTGGCCAGCTGNCGTAGCGAATGGACCCTTTCCTCTGNGGGCCAGGTCGGATGGTCTTTTCTCAACTGGGTTTCTGCTTGGAGCAATTCGGCCGCCCTTTCGGCGGCGCCGGTGTCGAGCATGATCGAGGCGAGAGTGCCGAGCAGGGTGGCCCTTGTCTGAGGCTGTTCGTCCATGCCTTCGAGCAGTTCCTGGGCTCCACGATCGAGCAAGTCATGACCACTGATCCGGTGAAGAGATGGATTCTCACCTGCTTCATACAGGAACAGATCGGTAAGAAAACGGGTCACCGATCTCGATCTTTCAGCGTGCTCCCTCGCTTGNCGTGCTTGTTCAGCTGATTGCGCCCTTGCCNTGAGCACCTGACGGATCATGTTTGANACATCTCCGCCGCTCTTCGGTCGTTGAGTGACATCCCGACTCATCGCGGCTCGGCAGATCTCTGCCAGATCGTTGGGAACATTGCTACTCATCTCCTTGATGTCCCGGGGCGGTCCCTTCTTGAGTAGCTGCAAAACTTTGTGCCCGGGCAACGGGGTGTCTCCGGTGCGGTAGGGGGGACGTCCTGAGAGAATCTCGTAGAGGATCGCTCCAATGGCGTAGACATCGGTCCATGCGCCGATCTCATCTCCTTCTGGATTGGCCTGTTCGGGCGACATGTAAGAGGGAGTTCCCACTATCGCTCCATCGCGGGTGATCACCGTCGATCCTGGGATGGAACTGGGTAGAGTGTCAGAGAGGATGTCATGTATCGGTTCATCTTCTTTATCGGCGAGTATTCGTGCGAGTCCCCAGTCCATCATGTAGACCTCTCCGAATTGACCAACCATGATGTTCGAGGGTTTCACATCTCTGTGGACCACTCCACGAGAATGGGCGTATTCGAGTGTATCGCAGACCCGTAGCAGCACTTCTAGCAGACGATCGCGATCCCATCCTTGAGTTCCATCTCGGGCGTATCGCATGACGTCACGGAACTCTTTTCCCTCGACTTTATCCATCGTGAAGTAGAAACGACCGTCTTCGTCACTGTTGAGTTCGTGGACCGCGACAACTCCTGGGTGAGACAACTGAGCGGTGATCCGCGCTTCGCGCAGGAATCTACGAAGGCGTTGAGGTGGAGCATCTCCATCCAGGTTTCCCAGGACTACCTTCATGGCAAGTTCTCGTTGCAGGACAGGATCGGAAATGCGGAAAACTGCACCCATACCGCCGCGGGCAATTTCCTCCAGAAAATCATAGCGGCCCTGAAGTTCTGGTGAGAGCGGCATCGATTCCTGGCTCCGGCTATCGGAATTCAATTCCAATTCTTCGCTATAATGATCGAGAAGAAGTTCTGCGAGATCATCGATGTCGCTCGGTTGGCCAGTTTTTACGGAACTGGATTTACGTGAAAGTCGTTCGTTTCTTCGGCGTTGGTATTCGCTGAGTTGCTGTTTCAAGGCTCCTGCAAGTTCAGGATTGTCCTGGCAGGCCTTGTTTACGGCATTCTCAATCGTGGATTGGCCACCGAGTAGGCGTGCAAACAGGATCTCCTCAGGTGCCAGAGGAGCGATTCCTGGATCTTCGCCGTATGGTTCTTCTTTGGCCAACGGTATCTCCCAAGCCGAGGGGTATGAAATCCGATCAAGACCACGATATCATGCCGCAACGGAGGCGTTCATGACAGACCAAGAGTCAGCTGAGATTCCTGATCAGGATAAACCGGAGCAAGATCCTGCCGATAAGGTGTCGGAGGAGAGCGCCCAGCCCGATTCGGAATCCAGTTCTGTCGATTTATTGAAGAAATTTACCGATGGTGACACGGTCGCTTTTGAGCGCTTGATCGAACGAGAATTTCCTCCACTCAGAAGAGGGATCGAGGCGCGACTCGGACCTGACATCAGACGTAGAATTGACCCGACTGATGTTTTCCAGCAAGCGGCTCTGGACGTCTATCGGTTGCGAGATGATTTTGATAATCGCGGATTGCCGGCATTTCGCGCCTGGTTAAAAAAGATCATGTTGAACAATGTCAATCGACTGATCGAAAAGGAGCTGGCTCAGAAACGGGATCCTCGTCGAGAGAAACGCCGTGCAATGGAGGCGGGAAGAAGTCGATCACTGGATCCCCTCGGAAATCTGTCCGCTTCGATCTCATCCCCATCCGCTGGGTTGCGCAGAGAAGAAGATCTTGAGTTGCTCAAGCGCTGTCTCGATATGCTCTCTGATGATGATCGCCAGCTGTTACTGTGGATCCATAGCGAAGGTAAGGAGTACGTGGAAGTGGCTCGACTTCTCGCCATCAATGTCGATGCGACGCGTAGGCGCCACAGCAGGGCGATGGCAAGGTTGAAGGAGTTTGCGGATGCGATGCGCAAACCCGACGAAGGATACCGCGGTAATGGGCCCGTAGACCGGGAATCGCCAGATCCTGGTTCCTAGGCGATCTCTTNCCTACAGATTTAGTATCAATTTGTTCCATAACTAACTNTGGATATAGCGTAGGTGTCCTTGACCGGGATACCCCTGGAGTTCTAGCATCCTGCGGCCGGCTCCCTTTCAGGTTGTGCGCTGCCTTCTGATCGGGATCCGGGAATCGTTTGTCGGCTGGTTACCCAGCCGGTAGGTATTCCCTGGCAGTAGGGAGGCTCTTTGGACCGTTTTGGATCAAACTCTGGCTACGTAGACGCTCTGTACGAGCAGTTCCAGCGTGACCCTCAGAGTGTCAGTGCTGCTTGGAGAGAGTTCTTTGATGACTACGATCATACCGGAGAAGTTGAGAAACCTACTTCGGAAGGGTCCGATACTCTGCCGAGTCCTGCGGAAGTTCTGAATCCACCAGCTGCTGGAACACCTGTCGTTACAGTTGCGGACTCCAAACCAGGTAGCAGCGATGCAAAGCCTGGCGAGAAAGAAGTTCCGTTACAGGGAGTTGCCCAGCGAATTGTCGAGAACATGGAGGAGAGCCTCGGGGTTCCGACAGCGACCACAGTGAGGTCGATACCGGTTCGTCTTTTTGAAGAGAACCGGAAGATCATCAACGAACACCAACTGGCCTGGGCTCGGCCCAAAGTATCTTTTACTCACATCATTGCCTGGGCTCTGGTCCAGGGATTACTGGATCATCCCGGATTGAATCACGGGTTTCGCCGAGCAGCGGACAAGAACCTGAGGATCGTTCGTAGCTGTACCCATCTGGGAGTTGCCGTTGACATCGAAAGGTCGGGAGAGCGTTCCCTGGTTGTGCCTAACATCAAAGATGCGGGCCGGTTGAACTTTCGGGAGTTCTTGACCGCCTTCGATGATCTGGTTTCACGAGCGCGGCGAGGGAAACTGACGCTCGACGATTTTGATGGGACAACAGTCACCATAACTAATCCGGGGATGCTCGGAACGAGTATGTCGGTACCAAGGTTGATGGCGGGTCAGGGAGCGATTTTCGGCATCGGAGCCATCGCCTATCCGCCATCGTGTGCTGGTATGGCCGCAGATGCAGTCAGTCGTCTGGGACTTTCCAAAGTGATGACTCTGACCAGTACCTACGACCACCGGGTGATTCAAGGGGCTGAATCGGGCGCTTTCCTGGCGACGGTGGAGAAGCTGTTGCTGGGGGAGAATCGCTTTTACGAGCGTATTTTCGAACAACTGGATGTTCCCCACGAGCCATACCGCTGGTCGCAGGAGCAATCATCTTCTTCGCGACCAAGTAGCGAGGCCTCAGCCCCTGCTTACCGTCAGGCAAAGGTACTGCAGCTGGTGGATGCGTATCGGGTTCGAGGCCACAGGGTGGCTCACCTGGATCCTCTCGGTAGCAGTCCAGATCCGGATCCGGAATTGGAACTTTCGACCTACGGACTCAGCATCTGGGATCTCGACCGCTCTTTCCTTTGCGGAGGGGTTGCAGGTCAGGAGCGTCCGCGAAAATTGAGAGAGATCATCGACATTCTTAGGCGTACTTATACGCGGTATGTCGGAGTGGAGGTTTCTCATATTTCCAGTTCGACGGAACGCGAGTGGTTGCAGAATCGGATGGAATCCTCTGAGAACGATGATCCGATTTCCATCGATGAAAAACTACACATCCTGCGCAAATTGAACCAAGCTGAGGCGTTCGAGAAATTTCTTCACTCCTCTTATGTTGGGCACAAGCGCTTCAGTCTGGAGGGGGAAGAATCTCTGATCCCTGCACTCGATACGCTCCTGGACCTGTGTGCCAAAAACGGAGTCGAGGATGTGATGCTCGGTATGTCTCACCGAGGAAGACTCAATGTGCTGGTCAATATCTTGGGGAAATCTCTGGATCAGGTTTTCGCAGAGTTCGAAGATTTTGACCTCGAAAATCCGGAGGGGTCCGGGGATGTGAAATATCATCTGGGAGCCGAAGGTTTCCATCGTGCAGCGGATGGTTCCAGGGTCCGGGTGACGCTCGCTTCCAATCCCAGCCATCTGGAATCCGTGTGTCCTGTGGTCGAGGGGATGACTCGTGCCTGCCAGGATGAGAAAGGAGACCGGAACTCCGTGATGCCCGTGTTGATCCACGGAGATGCGGCTCTTTCCGGTCAAGGCATCAGCTTCGAAACTCTCAACATGTCGTTACTGGAGGGCTATCAGACCGGTGGGACGGTTCATCTGGTCATCAACAACCAGATCGGGTTCACCACCTCTCCTTCGGAAGGGCGCTCATCGCGTTATTGCACCGATTTGGCCAAGACGGTTGAGGTCCCCGTCTTCCATGTCAACGCCGATCATCCGCAGATGGTNGTACGCATGGTNCGTCTTGCTTATGAGTATCGAGAGAAGTTTGGAAAAGATGTCTTCATCGATCTGGTGGGTTACAGACGCTGGGGACACAACGAAGGAGACGAACCTGGATTCACTCAACCCCTGATGACTGGCAAGATTGAACATCATCGATCAGTCCGAAAGCTAGTTACCGAAAGGTTGCTGGCCAGGGGTGAAGTTGACATCGAGACTGCAGAAAAGATGCTCGCTGAATTTCAAACGATTCTTGATGATTCATTACGTACGGTCAAGGAGAGTGCTTCCAGCCGTCCCGGTGCGACATTACGTCCTGATCATGAGGAACGGGAGGGTGTCGCGACTCCTTCGGTAGACACAGCGATCGAGGTTGCCGAGCTAGATTTGTTGCTCGAATCGGTGACACGTACTCCGGACCAGTTCCAGCTACATCAAAAACTCGATGAGCAGTTCCAGCGTCGTCTGCAACTGGCCAGGGATGGATTTATCGACTGGGGGCTTGCGGAGCTGTTGGCTTTTGGTTCTCTGGTCAGAGAAGGTGTTTCGGTACGTCTTTCAGGCCAGGACAGTGGCAGGGGCACCTTCAGCCACCGCCATAGCACCGTCGTCGACGTTAAATCCGGCACTCACTTCACTCCTCTGGCGCATCTGCCTGAGGCTTCCGGGAATTTTGAGGTCTACAACAGCTTACTTTCCGAGTTCGGAGTTCTGGGCTTTGAATATGGCTATAGCGTACAGCGGCCAGAAGCACTCACGATCTGGGAGGCACAGTTTGGGGACTTCTCCAATGGCGGTCAGATCATCATCGACCAGTACATCGCCAGCGCCGAAGAGAAGTGGAAGCAGACCTCGGGATTGACTTTGCTGCTACCACACGGATACGAGGGACAAGGCCCCGAGCATTCCAGTGCCCGTCTGGAGCGTTTCCTGCAGCTGTGTGCGGAAGGAAATCTAAGAGTTGCACAACCGAGCACTCCGGCCCAGTATTTCCACACAATTCGACGTCAAGTTCACGATCCAGCTCGAAAGCCTCTGGTGTTGTTGACACCAAAAGGTTTATTGCGTTTGCCAGTTGCTAGAAGTTCGCCGACCGAGTTTACAGATGGCTGTTTTCAGGACGTGATCGTCGAGGGGGTTCCGGGCCCGAAGATTCGTANGGTATTGATCGCCTCTGGCCGGGTGATCTATGACTTGATAGAGGAACGTNACAAGAGGGACGCTCAGGATGTNCTGATAGTGCGCCTGGAACAGTACTACCCGATCCCACGTGCTTCGCTTCAGCCGGTGCTTGATATGTTGCCAGAAGAATGTGAAGTCCGATGGGTTCAAGACGAACCGCGCAACATGGGTGCCTGGTCTTTTCTGCGCGATCGAGATGGTGGATTTTTGGGGGGAGGGCGCAGAGTTCGATTCGTCGGGCGTGCCTGGAGTGCAAGTCCCGCCAGTGGGTCGAAGTCTGTCCACGATGCGGAACGGTCGAGTTTGATCGACAGGGCGTTTGCTGACTGCAACGATCAAGGCTAGGAGATCCTCTAAGTTGTACATCGAAGATTCGCGAGAAATCGCTTCATGGATGGCGCGGGCTACTTCCGATGGTCGTTTTGGAATCGATCTCGAGTTTATCCGTGAGCGTACCTACTATCCCAAGCTGGCATTGATCCAGATCTCGGTGGGTGATGATCTGGCACTGATCGACCCTCTCGCTGATCTGGAACTCGGTCCGTTAATCGAAACCATCGACGATCCAGCCATCACCAAGGTGGTTCATGCCGGTTCTCAGGACATGGAGATTCTCGAAGAAGTGGCGAAGCGAACCCCTTGCAACGTCTTCGACACCCAGATCGCAGCTTCGTTTCTGGGGCTTGGTCTTCAGCCGGCTTATTCGGTTACCTGTGAGCGAATCCTGGGACAGGTGGTTGCCAAGGGAGAGTCGTGGACCGATTGGCTCAGGAGACCTCTTTCTGACAGCCAGGAACGATATGCACTCGATGATGTCAAACACCTGTTGCCACTTCATGACCGGCTGCAGGGGGATCTATCCACTGAAAATAGATTGAGCTGGGCACTGGACGAGATGGAAAAGTACTCCAGTGCGGTCACTTATCATCCCCTTGTCGACAATAGTATCCGAAGGGTGAAACGGTCCGGAAGTCTCGACGGAAGAGGCCTTTCATTGCTGCGCCAACTTTATTTGTGGCGGGAAGAGGAGGCCAAGCGTTGCGACCGTCCACGCAGAAGGATTCTCTCGGATGAGTTGCTGGTGGAGATCGCGCGTAGAGCGCCACAAGACATCGATTCACTGGACAGGATTCGGGGAATCGATTCACGTGATGTTCGTCGTTCTGGAAAACACATTCTCGCTGCGGTGAAGAGAGGGCTCGATACCGCCGAGGATGAATATCCTCTGCTCATCAAGAAACGACGCCTGGAACCGCGCGAAGAAGCGGCACTTGAGCTGGTTACATCTGCTCTTCGAGCCCTGTGCAGGGCCGAGAGGATTGCTCCTCCCCTGGTTGGAAAAAGTGATGATGTCGAAGATCTGTTACGGGACTTCTGGGGCGGAGAGATCGATGCGAGCGAACATCGACTGCTGAGTGGCTGGCGAGGAGAGTTGTTCGGCAAGAAGTTACTTGGATTTCTGGAAGGCGATTATTCCATCGCCATCGATGCCGACAGCGGATTCCCCGAGTTGCGACCGAGTCGTTAGGATCCGTTTGCCAGCGGCAAATCGATCACATCCATGAAACTGGAAACGCTGAAGATGGCCTGTCCCACGCCGGGCGGTCCATATCCCGGAGGCACGGGCAAGCGGTGTTCACGGTGGCAGTCTCGCCAGGCGACCAGCAGTCGAGCGTGGTATTCAAGGGGGGCAGGAGGCTGCATCTCTCCCAGGTCTTTGACCATTGGAGAGAGAGGTTCCGGGCACCATACGGTGAAACGGGGACAAACTCCCTGGCTCATGAAGAAATCGAGGCCTTCTCTGGTCGAGGCTACCGCTTGTTCCGGGTCGGTGTAGCCGTGCGGGTGAGACATCTCGATTCCGGCCACGAAGTTCGGGATGACATTTTCCGGACCGAAAACATCGGCAGCTGCGACGATCCTGCGATGCCACTCTGATCGGCCGACGTAAGCCTCTTTGCCGGGACAGATGATGGGAAAGAGGCGTTCATCCCAGATCTCATAGTTGGGATGATAGATACGGATTCCGGCGTCCTTGAGAATCTTCTGTTCGGCGACTGGCAGTGCCTGCGTGACTGCCTTTGGAATCCAGCGCCCGGAGAATCGCTCCTCGATGGCTCGAGCGTAGCTGGCGTAAAACTCTGCTTCTCCCTGTCCCCGCAGGTTTCTGATGATGGAACCGCCGGTCAGGGTGTATGCCTTTGAGTTGTCATCTACGTCATCGATGATGGCGAGAGCTTCCAGCACATCTTCTTGCGGTTTCACGGTACGGTAGGGCCGGCCCGCTGAGACCTGTTGACGGTAGTTCTCGTTGATGTCACAGAAGTGACATTCTTCCTTGAAGCCGAAGTACTGACACTTCCGGTACACGGTGAGATAGACCAGATATCCCCACTCGATGGTCGGAGCGACCTCGTGGACCGGTTGGCCCGAGGTCAGATTCTTCTGGTAATAATCAGGAATCTCCTGCAGATCGATTCTGGAGATTGTCTCGCCGCCGCAACGAAGAACCAGGGATTCACCTTCGATCGCAGCATTCCACACTGAAGTGGGATTCACGCGTACAGACACCGTGGTTCGACGAAGATTCCAGGGGCCGTCGAAGAGTTGCATCTCCTCCGGAGCGCGAAGATTCTCTTGCTGGTCCATCTGGTCGATCGGAACCATGTCGAAGCTGAAGATGAAGTAAGACTTGCTCTTGAAATTTGCGCAGTACCGTAAGGCTTCCCGCGAGAATGAAATTCCGACGCGGAGTAGATCTTCCTTGATCAAAGCTTCCACGGGTAAATCTGGAAATAACCGGGAAAGACGTTGAACTTCATCCAGCCGCTGTTCGGCTTCTCTGAGAAGGTGGTGATCCTGATTGGCCGAAGGATCGATTTTAGATGCTGAAGACTTCATCCTGGATCTCCCTCGATCTGTTGCAGATATTCGCCACCACCTGAATCCTCGCAGCCGTTACGGAGTCTGGCAAGAGCCACGGTTTTCAGAAGGTGGTCGAGTATCCGAGTCCTAGCAAGATTTCGACGTCATCCTGTTCGACTTCCGGTGGGGGTTGGCTGTTGTGACGGACGTTCATCTGCGCATTGAGGGAAAGGCCGCCGACGATCCGTGTACGAATCCCCAATCTTCCCTGGGCCAGGATCTTGTCAGGATCATCGAGTGCGATATAGAGAGTGTGATCGTGGAACGCTTCGAAGATCTCTTCCTTGAGTGTCCATTCTGCACGGCCTGCGATTCGTAAAGTGCTGGTAGTCTCGTCATCGGCGAGTACGAAATCTTCATTGAGAGCGGAGATTCCCGATTCCTCCGACCAGTCGATATGTTCGGTATCGAGGATCTGAATTCCGGCTCCAATTCCCGCGGTGGTACGAAGGGCGAGGTCAGCAAAGGCATCATTACGTGCCGAAAAGCTGGTGTAGAGATACCAGTTGTCCTCGGGAAAGAAGTCGTACTTGATCTCGGCACCGGTACTTCTCTTGGTGACGATCGCTTCATCTTCGCCGTAGGTCCAGTCCACCTTGGAAACGAATCGATGGGTGAGATAACGGAAGGTGTAGTCGAGGTTCATCACGGCCGAAGCGGTTCTGGTGTTTCCGGTTGTCTGAGAACCGTTGAGAGTGATGGTCGCCTTCTGAGTTGAAGTGGGGGCAAGCACTGGAGTTGGATTGATGGCGACCACTCGTTGCTGTGGAATGGCTCTCTCGCCGAGCGGGTTGTTTACCGTCCAGGTTCCCGCGGTCAGTTGTAGCGGCCCGGCGAGATTTTCCCCTGCATCGGTCACCAGTGTCTCGGTAGTGAGAATGGTGACGGAAATGACGTTTTCCGCCGAGACCTTGATCTTGCCGATGCCTTCGACAGCCACGTGGTACTGATCATCTTCCAGTTGAAGGATTTTGCCGATCAGCAGCGTACCGTCGCTCATTTCCAGGCGGTCATGCTGAGCGGGTTGATTGAGGAGGTCGTCACTTCCAAGGCATAAAAGGAGCAGTAACGTACAGTACATCGATGGTTTTCCTTCCGGTGGACCTGGGACAGGATACGCTTCCGAGGTCGCCGCGGGAATCGGATCGGAACCGTGTCTTCCGGGAGGGCCGGATCGAGGTGGATCCTGATCTGGATCTACAGAGGTTTCTGGGCAGGAGGTCGAATGAACGCGGAAATTTCGATCACCTCCGAGATACAGCCACAGAAGCGCTTGAGACCCCGTCAGCGAAGTGGATTCATCGCTCTGGTGGGGGCTCTCAGTGCGGCTCTCTTCTGTTTTCCGCTGGCCTTTCTTCCGGCCAAGCTGGCTTGTTTTTACGCGCGTGTATTGGCCCGTTTCGGCTGGATCTTTGCCCATCGTCGGCGACGAGTGACCCTCAGCAACCTCCGTCATGTTTACGGCTCGGTCTGGACCGAAAAGAAGATACGCAAGGTCGGTCTTGAATCATGGCGAAGGGTATCGATGTCGGCGGTTGAGGCGCTGCAGATCGGCAGCTGGCTGCAGAATCCAGATTTTCGCGAACGCATCGTGTGGAGTGGCCCCTGGTATGAAGTGGAGCAACGACAACGATCGGGAGAGGCTTTCCTGCTGGTCAGTGGCCATCTGGGTCCGTTCGAGATCATCTTGCCTTCGCTGGTCCAGCGCGGCTGGCGAATCGGCTTGCTTTCTCGACCGGTGAAGAATCTCTACATACATCGGATGCTCGACTGGATCCGCAGGGGCACGGTGCCGACCATTCTGGATCCGGCAGGTGCTCTTCCCGAAATGGGCCGAGCGCTGGGTGAGGGAACCTCCATCGCGCTGCTGGTCGACCAGAATGATCGGAGCGGTATTTTCGTTCCGTTTCTCGGTCGGGAGGCGGGAACCACTTCGTCCATCGGGGTGTTGACCCGTCGATACCGGGTTCCTGTGGTTTATCTGCAGGCTCGCCGAATCGAGGCGGGGCGCCGTTACCGATTGACCTGTGAGATCGCTGATCTTCCCTGGGGCGAGGATATTCGTTCTCACCTCGATCAGGTGACCCGATCAGTGAGTGATCGCATCGAGAAGATGGTCCGGGAAGTGCCGGCCGATTGGCTCTGGATGCACCAGCGCTGGAAAGCGCGACCCGATGGGGGACGTGAGATCTTGTTCTAAAGTAGTAGCTCTCGGTGACAGGGTGGAAGTCCAGGTGTATCCTGCAGTGCTTCTAAGAGCAGTGCTTCTGAGAGGTAGGTGAGCTTGTGACGACCGCAGCGATCAGAGACATCTCCGTTGGCGGTATCGAGCCGATACTCCGTGGTAAGGTTCGCGATATCTTTGATCTTGGCGACCAGTTGCTGCTGGTCACCAGTGATCGCGTCAGCGCTTACGACGTGGTATTGCCGCAGGGGATCCCCGACAAGGGTGCGATCCTGACCCAGTTGACCCGCTGGTGGCTGGACAAGCTGCCTGACGGGATCAGGCATCACATGATTTCGACCGATCCTGCCGACTTCCCGGAACCGTTCCGCAGTGCTGCTCAGGACTGGGGGCCGCGGGCGATGCTGGTCCAGAAACTCGACATGATTGCGGTTGAATGCGTGGTTCGTGGCTATGTTGTTGGCAGTGGCTGGAAGGATTACCAGGCGACCGGTGCGATCTGTGGAATCCCACTCGCCGCTGGCTTACGCCAGGCTGATCGACTCGATGATCCTATTTTCACCCCGGCCGCCAAAAACCATGAAGGTCACGACGAAAACATCTCATTCGAGGCGGCCTGCGATCTGGTCGGTGGTGATCTGATGACGCAGCTGCGTGACCTGTCGGTGCAGATATTTTCGCACGGCCGGGACCATGCCGATCGCTGCGGTTTGATCCTCGCCGACACCAAGTTCGAGTTTGGTGTCGATTCTGAAGGTCCGGTGCTCGCCGATGAGGTGCTGACTGCCGATTCATCCCGTTACTGGCCTGCTGATCAGTATCAGGTCGGGATCAGTCCGCCGTCTTTTGACAAGCAATACGTCAGAGACCATCTCGCCTCCTGTGGTTGGACCGGGGATGGTTCGCCACCGGATCTTCCCGACGAGGTGGTGGCGGGAACCACGGCACGCTATCAGGAACTGTTCGAGCGAGTGACCGGGATCAACTGGGAGACGTGGAAGGAGCAGCAGTCATGAGCGCCAAAGTTCTCGTCGTCATGGGCAGTGATAGCGACTGGTCGGTGATGGAGAGCTGCGTCGAGCAGTTGCAGAAGTTCGATATCGAGGCAGAGGTCCGTGTTTGCTCTGCCCACCGTACCCCCGAGGTGGCTCATGTACTCAGCAAGACTGCTGCCGATGAGGGCTACTGCGCCATCATCGCGGCTGCCGGACACGCTGCCCATCTGGCCGGAGTGATGGCGGCTAGTACCACACTGCCAGTGATCGGTGTGCCGATCGATTCGAGTGCCCTGGATGGACTCGATGCGTTACTGGCGACGGTCCAGATGCCACCGGGTGTGCCCGTGGCGACGGTCGCCATCGGCAAGCCGGGTGCGTGCAATGCAGCGATCCTGACGGCACAGATCGTCGGCGTCTCCGATTCGGAGATGCGGGCGCGCCTCGACGATCACAAGGCGACGATGGCCAGCAAGGTTGCCGCCAAGGACGAGGCATTGCGCGACAAGGTGTCCGACGCCTAGTAAACGCCGTAAAGAAATGCGACCCAGATCTGGCAGGCGACCTGGATGATGGTCAACACCACCATCTTGCTCGGTTTTGACCGAGCACCCAGCGGTGACCCGGTGGCGGACTCGGCACGATCGTCCGGGTAAGAATCGAGCCAATTTCGGCACCGAAACAGCACGCCGAAGCCCCAGATGGTACTGCCAGCGAAAAGCCCCCAGGGTTCCAGCAATGGGTTGCCGTTGTCCTCGAAGGTCCTTTTCAACAGCACCAGCAGCGCCAGTGCGATGGTCGAGACGAACACGGCCGCGGCCAGTGCTGCGAAGGTGTCGATTCTGCGGCCGCGGTGAGAGATCAAAGCGATCAATCCAGCGCCGATGACCGCGATCAAAGCGGCGGCGATGGTCAGTGCCTGAACCAGGTCGTCGCTAGCCGCTGGTTTTCCGAGGGTCAACGGCACCAGCCAGAACAACACCGCGATGAGGACTACGCCGCCGCTGACTCGATAACGAGCGACCCAATCTGGCTCGGGGAAGGTCGGATCAGGAGCACTGTGCGGTGGCGAGATCAGGCGCCGCCAGGAAGCGACGAAGCGATAACCGATGCACATCAGCCAGAACACCGGTGCCAGGTCGAGTAGGGCTCCGAGGATGCGAGGTAGTTTGCGTTGCAGCAGCCATCGAAACGCGGCGGCTCCGGTCAAGACGTCTTGACGATGTGCATCGAGCAGCACGATTTCACCGGAGCGTCGGTGGCTGTCGAGCAGTTCTCGGTCTTCTCCGGTGACCAGTACAGCCGATTCGGTCTTGACCCCCTTGAGCAAACCGAGCAACTCCATCGAGTGGATGCTGCGGATACACATCCGGCAATCCCCATCGTAGGCCAGCAATGGTTCGCGCGAGCTGTTGGGCGGCTCCAGGGTCATCATCGACGGATCTCCTCGAAAGGGGGCTTGAGGATCCCGACCTCGGTGATCCAACCGGCGATGTGCGAGGCCGGAGTGACATCGAAGGCTGGATTGCGGTAGCTGATTCCTTCGGGAGGTTGTTGTTGTGCGGCCGGTTTCCAGATCTCCTCGGCGGGTCGCTGCTCGATGGGGATCTCGCCACCGTTGGCTATGGTGAGGTCGAAGGTAGTGGAAGGGGCCGCGATGTAGAACGGCACCTGGTGGGCCCTGGCCAGCGAGGCGATGGTGTAAGTGCCGATCTTGTTGGCGGCATCGCCATTGGCTGCGACCCGGTCCGATCCGGTGATGACGATATCGATTTCGCCGTTGTAGAAGAAACTACCGGCAGCGCCATCGCAGATCACCTCGACCGGGATGCCGTTCTTTTGCAGTTCCCAGGCGGTCAGTCGTGATCCTTGCAGCAGTGGCCGCGTTTCATCGGCCAGTACCTGGAAGCGCTTCCCCTGTTTCCACGCTTCGTACAGCACCGACAGCGCGGTTCCGGTTCCTGCAGTGGCGAGTGCTCCGGCATTGCAATGGGTCAGGATGGTGGAGCCATCGGCGATGAGCTCCGCTCCCGATTGACCGATGGCGCGGCAGAACTGCTGGTCTTGCTCGTCGATGGCTCGTGCTTCGGCGAGCAAGCGCTGCTTGAGATCGGCTCCATCGAGTTGGGAACATTCGGTCGAGCTTTCGATCTGTGCCATCCGATCAACCATGTGCTGGAGGTTTACCGCCGTCGGGCGAGCGGCTCGCATCGCCGGCAGTGCTGCCTGGAAGCGAGATCGCACTTCATCGATATGCTGGCAGTTTCGCAGTGCCAGGCACAGACCGTAAGCCGCCGCAACGCCGATGGCGGGAGCTCCTCGGACTGCCAGTTGCTGGATCGCTTCGATCACCTGCTCCGGTTGTTCGGCGATTCGTTCCTGTTCCTGGTCGGGCAGCAGCGTCTGATCGATCATGTGCAGGCAGCCATCGGTCTCGCCGACCCAGTGCAGGGTGCGGAACCGCTGTGATGTCTGATCCACCATCTTCTCCAGCCTTCCAGGGTTCGCATCGGTAGTGCCAGTGCCGTCGGCATCATCGACAAAGGAGGGAAGAACGGCAAGCCCTGCTTGGTGCGGGTTGCTGGCTGGCGGTTTGCTGCGCGGCGATTTCCTGGCACCGAATCGATCCCCAGAGGTCCAAGTGCAGCGGTCGTGGCCCGGGGTAAGGCTCCCGGTCTCGCCACAAAGCTCTGTTCTGGTGCCAGTACCGAGATCCATGCCGCCAAACCTTGCATCGGCGAACCGTGATGAGGAAGGAGAACCAGGTCGACCGGACCCGATCCTCGACTGGCTGCCAGTCGCGCCGCTTCTGCGTCCCCTGGGAGCACCGCAGTTCCGCCAGGTCCTCGGATCGCGACAACGACCGATTGATCATTGATCGACAGTCGAGGTGCTGGAGGAGTTGGATCTGCTGCCGAGACGATTCTCACCTTCCATGGCCCGATGGTCAGACGATCTCCCGTCTTGACCGTGTGGATTCGGACTCGATGCCGATTCGCGATCCGCAGCAGGGCGATTCCTGCTGGATGGTTGCAGAAACATTCGTCGATGATGATTCCTGCGATGGAACCGGTCTCGATCAACTCTGGAACCGCGGAGTAATGGTCAAGATGAGAATGTGAGATGAAAAGCCAGTCGATTCTAGAGCTGCCATGATTCCACAGAGATTTCCGAATCAGACTTGCTCCTCCATCTAACTGGTCAGTGGCACTGGCATCGAACAGCAAAGTTCCACCAGGAGCCTGAAATAGAACACTCTGTCCTCTTCCTGTCGGTAACAAGGTTATCGTTGGAGGTGTCGGAAATGCGCAATGGATGGACATCGCCAGAAGGGCCAGGAGCAGGGTGCCGCTGGCAAGGCGAGGCTTTCCGGCGCTGATCCACAGCAACCCAATCATGATCAGAGAGATGGCAGGGACGCCGATGGTGGGGAGGATCCAGGGACTCCAGGGGAGACGATCCACCAGCGGTGGGAGTCCATCGAGAATGAAGGAAAGTACATCCCAGCCCGGTCGGGTGATCTGTTCGATGTGGATGAAAGACAGAGCCAAGGTAAGAGCTCCGAGCAGGATGGTTGCCGCGACCGCTGGCAGCAGTAGTAAAGTCGATAGTGGGGAGAATGGACAGAGTTCGGGGCTCCACCAGGCGAGGGCGGCATGAGCACCAAAGAAGGCTCCCAAGCTAGCTCGTAAGGAACTGCGAGGAAAATTGCAGGTTCCGGTGGCGACGTAAATTCCGATGACGGCAGATAACGAGATGGTAGCGGAAGCGCGGGGAGGTGCCTGTCCCATTGCGCACCAGATGAGCAACGCAAGGGCCAGGCACTGGGTAGCTGAGACGTTGCGTCCTTCGACCATGCCGACCGCCATCAATCCACCGGTGATGGCGGCTCGAATGGCGGGCGGGTCGGCTCCGGACAGCAACGCCTGGCCGACAAGCAAAACAGCACCGAGGCACCGCACTCGGTGAGACCATGGCGGCACGCAGTGCCGGGCACAAAGTAGAAAAAAGCCGAGACAGATGCCGATATGGAGTCCACTGACCGCCAGTAGGTGGCCGAGACCGGTACGTTTCATGACCCAACGAGTCTCCGGGTCGAGCACACCCCGCTCTCCCAGTAATAAAGCGCAACCCCAGCGTGCGTCGATGGCGAGCAGTCGGTCGAGGGCTTTGAGACGCAGTCGGTCGAACAGAGACAACAGATTTCCGGTTGAGATCACTTGCCAGTGGCTCGCCCTGGCGACCTTACGAAAAGGCCCGGATCCTGCTGCCAGTAGCACCTGGATTTGGTCTCCGCGGCCGACCGTGACGGAACCCGGAATCGAAATGGTGACGGTTCCTTCGACTCGATTGTCTCTAATTCGTAACTGCTGGAGTTTGACGGTGGTTCTTTCGTCAGGTAGGGGCCTTCCTTTTCGTCCGGTACTTCGACGAGGGACAGAACTGATTTTTCCTTCGATCTGTACCGGTCCAGCCGGGAGTTTTGCAGCTTCTTGGGGTGGAAGTGGTGCCAGTAGCATGCCGAGGAGAAAAGGGAGTAGCAGTCGCAGCAGGATGAATCGGGGTCCGGGAATGAGGCTCACCAATCCGGTTCCGAGGATGAGCAGCAACAGTGCCGATGTTGGCGAATCGTTGCCAGCAGTTGGGATCCAGAAACAGGTACCGCACCACAGAGCAACAGCTGGCAGCAATAATGGTGGAGATGCGGTAAGAGAGTCGTGCCATCGGCTTTGTCGGAACGAGCGTTGACGATCCACCGCTGGCACAGCCATGCCCTTGTCATTGATCTCCTCCAAAGTACTTCTCCGGTCCGGTTCGAGTGTTGTGGATACGACCCGCCACCATCCTCTGAAGCGATATCGATGTGGATGTGGAGGATGCATTCACGGCCCATATCTGGTCGAATAGAGGTAGTTTTGGGATCCGTGCCCCGTGAAGGGGGTGATGTCGATGTCGAAAAATGCCCTGATCGCCTCATCGATCGTCGTGGCGCTGGTTCTCATCCTGGCCTTGTTGCTGAAGGATCAGCTGTTCGATCCGTCACTGCCGCGAATCGATGACGATTCCATCACCGAAATCACCGATCCGGAACTCGATGATCCAGCGCGGGTGATTTCCGACCAGGACACCGAGGTCACGGTGACCGATGGCATCTCTTTGTTGAGCGGAACGGTCCTGACACCGGAAGGAAGCCGCGCCGCCGGTGCCGAGGTGCGTCTTTATCGCGCCAACTTCCCCGCCAGCATCAGTGAGCGAGATGGCCTCTCGGTATGGGAAATTCTCGACTGGAATCTGCTTCGCTCCTCAGGGGCGCAAGTGATGAGCTTGCCGCTGCGTGAAGAGCTCACCCGGGCGCTGGTCAGCCGTGGCCACACCACTGCTGACGAGCAGGGAGACTACCGTTTCGGAGAGCTGGAACCGGGCCGCTATCTGGTGGCAGCGGTGACCGACGGAAGCCTGTTGACTCCTTTCCCGGAGATCATCGAGATCGATGAGACTCCCATACAGCGAGATATCCTGTGCCTGCCCGGTTCGAGCCTGACGGTTCGAGTGAGGGCCGGTAGCTCACCGGGACAGGGAGCTCTTGTTAATCTGCGCGGATCGATCGTCGACACCGGTTCCGGTAGCGAAGCGTGGTACATGACTCGCGAGGAACTGACCCTCTTCATGTTGAATCCGCCGATCGTCCATGCGTATGCCGATGAGGATGGCCTGGCTCATTTCCCACGGCTACCGCGCATCGAATATCAAATCTATGTTCAGAAGAAGCCGTGGGCACAGCTGTCGCAGCGTGTGGTCCTGGAAGATCCGCAGCAGATCACCGTTGAACTGGAACCGGGAGCGATCATCGATGGCATCGTTCTGTCCAGCGAGGGAGCGATCGTCGCCGGAGCCCAGGTCAGAATCGCCGAGGCGAACTGGAACAACTGGGGGCAGATTCCTCCACCGCTGCCGGAGACGACCAGCGGTGCTGATGGCCGATTCCTGATCGAAGGAGTGCCGCCCGGATCCTATGACATCCGTACCGAGGCGAAGGGATTCGTCGATGGGCGACTGCGCGGTATCGAGATCGTGTTCGATGAGACGGTGCCGGCTGAAGTGGTGCTCGAAAGAGGCTCGGTGGTGCGCGGCATCGTTCGCGATGAAGAGGGCAAGCCGCTGGGCGAGATCGATGTGACCGTCAACCGGGACCAGCGCAACCGAGGAGGTACCGAGGAGCGCACCAAGACCTTTGACAACGGTGAGTTCACCATCGATACGCTGCCCGCCGGGGAGTATCGGATTACCTGCACCGGAGATGGCTGGCGACGCTGGCGTGAAACGGTTCCTGCCGATGGGCCATACCTGGAAGTGACACTGAAACCGGCGCCGGTGTTGACCGGAAGAGTGATCGACTCCGAGGGAAAGGGGATCACCCGTGCCCGGGTACAGATCGATAGTGGCTGGGGTGGCGGAGATGACGCGACCACCGACAGTGAAGGACGCTTCCGTTTGTTGCTGGAGACCGGCGGTGATCGAATTGTCGTGCGGGCTCGCGGATATGCCGAGTTGCGCCAGGAAATCGATGCTGAAGGCGGTGACCTGGGAGATCTGGTGCTGGCCGAGGCCGAGGTGATCACCGGACTGGCCCTGGCCCCGGATGGATCGGCTCTCTCTGGTGCCAGGATCAGTGCTAGTGAAGATCGCCAGGAGCAGCGGGGCAATCGACAGCGCCGAGCCAGTGCCACCGCGTGGTCCTCCGGCGATGGCAGCTATCAGCTAGAACTGCCGCAGCCAGGTCTTCGCTGGCAGGTCAAGGCCTCCTTCCCACTGTTGCTGGAAAGTGAAGAAGTGGTGGTGCAGCCGGTCGACGGATCCGCCACCGGTGTCGATCTGGTGCTGCGCTGGGGTGCGGAGATCAGCGGGATCGTGCTCGGAGAAGGGACTCCGCTTGAGGATGTTTCGGTCATGATTACGCGAGATGGGAATCGAAACTCGAGGTGGGGAAATGGCAGGAATCGCAGTGCTCGCACCGATGCCGCTGGCAATTTCTTGGTCCGTGGACTTGAGGCCGGGACTTATAACATCAGGGCGAGTACCTCGGGATTCGGCGATGCTCGGATCCGTAAATTGGTACTGGCGGCCGACCAGCAGCGTCGGGTCGAACTCCGGATGGAGAAGGAAGCGGTACTCGAGGGAGTGGTGATGGATCAGTTCGGGGCTCCCATCGCCTCGGCACAGGTTTCCGCTTCCGATTCTTCTGGTGCCTGGAGGAGAAGTTCGTCAGCAGCCGATGGTTTCTTCTCCATCGATCGACTTGCGCCCGGTCCGGTCAGTGTCCGTGCCGATGCATCCGGCTACATTCGCGCCCGTCTCAATGAGGTCGATCCGAAACTGGGTCCGATCGAGATCGTCATGGATCAGAGTTTTGAGTTCCGAGGATTTGTCGTTGATGCCGAGACCGGTGATCCGATCAGGCGAGCTCGCGTTACCGTCAGGATTACTGGCTCCAGGAACCGAGGACAGTCCGATCGCACCGGCGATGAGGGATTGTTCCGGATCGAGGATCTGAGAGCCGGCGAGTACGACATCTCTACCACGGCCGAGGGGTTCCTCTCAGCCAGATTTACCACTCCGATTCCCGGTCGCGAGGCCGATGAAACCGTGGTCATCGAACTGGAACCGGGTGCTCGCATCATTGTCGATGTGATCGATCTGGCCGGCGGATCGGTCCAGGGCGCGACCTTGCGTGCCTATCGACTGGAAGAGGGTGAAGAATCCGGTGACAGTGACCAGTCTTCTTCGAGACGGCGACGATCCGATGATCGT
This sequence comes from Planctomycetota bacterium, assembly GCA_002711105.1. GTDB lineage: Bacteria > Planctomycetota > UBA8108 > UBA1146 > UBA1146 > UBA1146. The sequence continues at coordinate 291,843 of PAIH01000027.1, read as the reverse complement.
GCCACCACCGATGCCAGTGGACGTGGGACGTTGGTCGGGCTTTCCGATGGTTTTTATCAAGTGACGATCCGCCACGATGAATATGTCCCGGCTGAATCGGTAGCGGTGGTCAAGAGGATCGAAGGTAGCGCGCGTGTACGTGTGGTGCTCGAAAGAGGTTCACGCGTTCGCGGAGATGTCAGAAATTCGTCCGGTGTTCTGCTCAGCAACGGACGGGTTCGTGCCCGCGGACCTGTGACCAAATTCACCGACGTGGATGAGGGTTTTTATCATTTGCAGGGCCTCCCTGCCGGCAGCTACGAGATCGAATATGTTCCCCATGAATCGGGCCCCGATCCGGAGCCCAGGGGGCAGATCGAGGTCGGCGGAAACGATGAGCGGGTTCTGGACCTGCGCCCCTGATCGTGCTGACGGTTCAATCCAGTTCCGAATATGGCCTTTGACGAGGTACTTAGGGCACGGATTCGTACTGGGAATTGGTATTTAGAGGCTGTTCTAGGTACCCTGTTCCTATTGAGGTCCGGAACTGTGACCCGCGCCAGTGGTTCCGGCTCGAGTAGATTCCTGGAGGGATCGATTATGGCCCAGAACGACTCTCTTTTTCCTTCACGAAACCGTCTCTTCACGGTCGGGATTCCGCGATTTTTATGTGCGGCGTTACTCTTTTCTGCCGTCACTGGTCTTCACATCCTGCTCGGTAGCCAGGGGATGACCGCCCTGGGTCTGACCCCTCAGGTGGAGTCTCAGCTCCATGTTTCCGACCAGGACGACAAGGTCGAGACCGAACAGACGCTGGCTCAGGAGATCATCAGCACCGTCGCCCGCTTCCCGAAAAATGTACGCAATCCAAAGGGCATGACGGTTCGAGAAATCCAGGATTTGACCGACCAGACGTTGGCGCGCGGAGAACGTTACCTGGCCGAATATCCAACCGGGGAGCATCGAGATGACGTGATTCCGGTTCTTTGCAAACTTTACATCATGAATTCGAATCGAAATTTCATCGATTCGAATCGACTCTACAAGGAACGCACTGGCTCCGATCCTGATTCGAAGTGGGTCACTGTCATGCGCCAGAATTACTTCAAGCGCGTCCTCCACCTGCTCGAAGAGGTGGTTTCGAGGACCGTCGAGGGAGAGGATGTCGACTGCGCTGTGTTACGTCTCAAGGGCGATACCTTCTGGCATGCGCAAAAATATCCTCAGTCGATTGCGATGTACAAACTGGTGCTCGGGCAGTGCCCTTCCATCGATGAGCGAGACGTGATCAGCTGCGCTTTGCTCAACGCTCAAATTCGTGATCGTGATCATGTCGGTGCGCTGTCGACGGCAGACTCTTTCCTGACAGATCATGTCGATTCCGACCTTCTACCCCATGTCTTGCACTTGCGCGGGAAAGCCCTGATGGAATCGGGTCGAATGGTGGAAGCCCTGGGTTGGTGGAGATCGATGGAGGACTTCATCCACTCCGCGGCTACCGGGAAAGCGGTCGAACTCAATGGTGAACCGGTCAAACTGACAGCGAAGTGTCGTAAGGACTTCCAGCGTTATCACGAAGAGATCAACTTCTCGATGGGTTTCATTTCGTTCGTGCTCGGTGATTTCACTGCGGCGGCCGCTAGTTTTCGTGAAGAATTAGATCTTCTGAATCAGCGCCAAGAAGATCAGAAGATCACCAACGTAGGCCAGGTCTACATCAGTCGGACCGAGCGCGTTTACGAGAGCCTGATCCGACTTGCCGGCAATCCGGCTCCTCCCATCGATCTCGGCGATGGCTGGGTTTCCAATGTCTCGCTCGATCCATTACAAGAACAGGGCAACGTGATGTTGCTGTTGTTTGCTCCCTACGGCAACGCACGCTACGTCCAGACCCTCGAAAATCTCCAGAAGCTCTACACGGCCCATTGGCACGAGGGCCTTCGAATCGCCTGGATTGCGATTCCAAAAGGTAAGAAGAATTTACCGAAGCAGGTCGACACAATCTCGGCCGAGGCTGCCGCCCTGGACATCGCCTTCCCGGTAGGGATCGAACTGGATGACGAATACCCCAATTATCGGGGGTACAACTGTGCCGTCGGGGGGGGGACCATGATCGCCATCAATCGTGAAGGCCGGGTTGCCTGGTACAAGATGGACCCAACGTTCCGGGATGACTCCATCGTTTCTTACGTCGTTCGCAGACTGCTGGAAACGGGCCAGGAGTAAGGCAATTCTCTCTACCGCTATCCGGGGGTACAATCCAGTGTAGTTGGACCTCGAAGTGATTCCTCAACGACTTCGCGGTTTGCCATGTCTTGCTCGCTTGAACAGGAGCTGAGGATGTTCCGATCTCTGCATTACTGGCTTCCTGTACTGGTTGTCGCGCTGCTGATTTTCACAGTTGTGATCCTCTCGGCAGCAGGCAATTCTCGCTTCGACCGTCTGGCCGAAGCCTCGGCAGTGGTGCCGGAAGTCTCTCTCGATGAAGATCCTCCCACTGCCAAAGAACTGAAGAAACTGGTCCAGCAAGCGGCGATGTCTGGAGATTCTGTTGCGCTCGCAGAGGTGTTACGCACTCTCGGCAAGATGCCTGGACGTGATCCCGCTGCAGCGATCCTCAGTTCCGCAGCGTCCCTTTCGCGCGGTCCCGATGACATCTACTGGTTTCTGCTGCAGGGAGTTGCCGGATTTAAAGGTCCCGATGCATTTACAGAGATGGGCGAATTCGTCGTCCGCTACAAGTCCAAGCCCATCTCCAGGGACCTTTTGAACGCGCTACGCAAGTGCAAGTTGAAATACGTCAATCGGGTGATTCGGCGTGTACTGGCAACTTGTCCCCAGGACATGCAACTGATGGCGGTGGACATCGCCGCCGGAGTTCCAGTACGAAGGACAGTGGATGTTTTGTTGCCGGTGATGGCTCGAGAAGATGCCAAGGAACGTGGGGGCAAGAAGCCTCAAACAGCGTTGAAGTTGGCCATCATTGCGGCGCTGGAGGCACTGACCAAGCAACCGCTTGGTAACAGTGTCATCAACTGGCAAGGCTGGTGGGGCAAGGCGCGGGAGCAAGGATTGAAGGTGATCCGCGACGCAGCGGATGATCATACTCCTACCACCGGGTTGGCGCGTCCGCTCGATCCGGTTCGTGCCCGTCAGTTCCTGGGGCTCGAGGAGATGGCGGCAGGATCGGTACTGGTGATCAAGGGTCCCACCGCTGCCAACGGAAACGACACCAATTTTGATCATATCGAGCATGTTCTTGATCGGATCAATATACGTCACACCGTGGTCGAGAAGGGGGAGCTGGAGAAGCCCTCTTTCAAGCTCGACGGAGTCGCTGCGGTGTTCATCAACTGTACCCAGATCCATAGATTCTGCCAAAGCCCTGGTCATGCCGCCGGAGCCTATACCGGTAAGAGACTGCACAGATGTGAGGGGCCAGCTCCCCATGACACCGTCCAGTTCAAAATGAAACAGGATGCAATCGATAAGCTGGTGAAGTGGGTCGAAAAAGGTGGGTATCTATTCACCGAGGACTGGTGCCTGGTCGAAGTTCTTGAAATCGGGTTCAGTGACTTCCTGCGTTCAGGAGATGCCCTGGAGGGTGGAGACGTCGCCATCAGTCCGGAGCGAGGTATGACCGCGCACCCGCTATTGCGAGGTGTCTTTGTCGCTCCAGTCGATATTTCAGCATTGCGTCGCAAGTACTGGGAAGACGATGAAGACGATGATGAAGATCAGGAGTATGACCCCGCGGTTGAGGATGATCCGGGAGACAAGGATCTGGATCGAGGAAAGACGGCGGTCGGTGAGGGAGAAACGCCTGGGATCGAAGAGATCGGTGATCCGGACATTCGTTTGATCGAACACCGGTGGAAGATCGACAAGGAAAGTCCCGCGCTGGATATCCAGTCGAAGAAGGTTCAGGTCCTCATCGATAGCCAGGACCTGGAAGCGGTATGCGGCGAAGGTGCGGTGGCGGTGACTTTCCCGGTGAAACGCGGCCGGGTAGTTCACGTTCTGTCCCATTTCGGGAAGCAGAGCAGTTCCGACAACGAGGCCACCATCGAGAATCTTCTCGTCAACTTCCTGCTGCAAGTCCGGATTCGTTCAGAAGCGAACCGTCGCTGAGTATCCGCTCGCGTTGACTCCTTTGCATCCAGGGTCTACCGTGCCCACGGTCACCGGGACCTCTCGGTATTCATGGGAATGCTCTCCATGGCATGTGAACAGCGTTCACGTCGGATCAGGGCGGGGTGAGTTTCTTGTTCTTTCACTTTTTTGCAAGCCGTGATGCTTGGTCCCTGCTGCCGATGGTGCTGCTTATTTTTCTCCTGTGCTTTGTATCTGTTGTTGAGGCCCAGGACTCAGTACGAGGTCTGTTCGGAACTGATGAAGATTTCTCCATCTTCTATGATCGACTCGAAGCCGACATCTCGTCTGAAGATGGAAGTCGTTCTCTGGTTGTGCTGGGTAATGTTGTGCTGGCGGGGAGGGGATTTACCCTCCGGGCAGATGCCGTCGGTATCTTTCTTGAAGGAGTGGATCCCGAGACAGGGCCAATTCATCCGAGGGTGCTGGCGCTCGGTGAGGTGATCCTGAATCGCGGCCAGCAGTCTTTTCGGGCGCAGACCGTCTTCCTGGAAGTCGATACCCGGCGCATGGTTCTTGTCGATGCTCGGTTACGCATCACACAAGAACTGGTCGAACAACTGCGAGTACTTCCATTTGATGATCCACAGCGAACCAGGCTGATCGCAGAATCATGGGTTTCTGGAGTTTCCGACGTGACCATCAGTGGGCTGCCGAGCGCCCAGATCGGTGTCCAGGCAAAGCACCTGAGAGTTGAGGATTTCCGTGACCTGGAGGGGGAAGAAATTGTCTTTACCACGGACGAGTTCTTCGATCCCGAATGGGCTCTGATCGCCCGGCGAGGTAGAGCACGCGCCCGTACCGAGGTGAACCAGAGATCGGATGAAGATCTTCCGGGTGGCTATCTCATCGATGTGGAGGACGCGCGCCTCGAAATCGGCGGATTTCCGATCTTGCCGTTACCGAGCACCACCTGGGATAGTCGATGGGGCCGTTCCTTTCCGCTCAGAGACATGCGTGTATCCAATTCTTCACGATTTGGATCGCGGATCGACACGTCATGGAATGGAGACTTCCTGCTGTCGGCTCGATTCGAGGATGAGATCGATCTGACTCCACGAATCGATTCCCTTTCCGATCGCGGAACGGGCTTGGGGTTGGACTTTGAATTGGGTCGGGATCCTCGTCGCTGGGCTCATGAGCCCGATGGACGCCTGGAGCTGTATGGCTACGGTTCTTACTGGATGATCGAAGATGAGGCGTTGGCCGATAGCAACGGTGACTCCATCGACGATCCTGATCGTTCTCGCGCGAGGGCCTTTATTCATGCCCGGTTGGGAAACGCGACCCTCATCGACGGAGAACTGGCGACCTCCAGTGACGCAGGATTCATCGACGAGTTCTTCCGGGCCGAATCAAGATCGATGAAGGAACCCGAGAATTTCCTCTCCATCCGGCATGTTATCCGCGGAGAATACGCGGCCACCGCCATCGGCCAGGTCCGGATGTCGGATTACCTCAGCGTCACCGAGAAGAAACCCGAGTTTACCTTTCGTGTGCTTGATTCCGAACTCGTCGGAGACCTGCGGTGGGATTCCGATTTGATCCTATCGGATCTTCACTTTCTACCTGCCGAAGATCTTGCGGAACCTGAGCTGGAAACGCGAAGAGCGGATCTCCGTAGCGACTTTTCGTTACCCTTTGGACTTTCTCAATGGATTCGGTGTGTGCCACGCACAGGGGCTCGCTGGACCTCCTGGACCTCGCCTGATTTCGACGGTCAGGAGAGAACCCAGTTCCATGCCGGTTTGCAGGCGGCGACCAGACTTTCTCGCGTTTTTGATGTTCGCAACAAGAAGTGGGACATCGATGGCTTGCGACACATCATCGATATCACCGCTGGGTACTCCAGTATCTTCGACAGCTCCATCGCTGCTGAGGATGTCCCGGTGTTTATCGACGATATCGATGGTCTCGACCTCTTTGATGAAGTGCGTTTGTCGGTCGTTCAGCGACTACAAACCAGAGCTCCACGGACCGATCGTGAGAATTTGCAGAGAATGGGCAACCGGACCATCGCGGAAGCACGAGTTGAAGCCTTCTACTATCCGCAGGAAGATCGAGACCATGACGGCGAAGAATGGGGAGATCTGTTCGGCGAGCTGGTTTTACATGGTACCGGTGGCTGGAGTCTTTTCAGCGAAATGGTTCATGATCTCGGGTCTGGCTCTCATCTGGAGCGAAATGGTGGTCTGCGCTGGTTCGACCTGGAAACTGGTTTGTTTGAAATCGCCTGGCGTGAACGCCCAGAGACCAGCGAGACTTTCCTCGTCGGCGGGCGCTGGAATGCCTCTGCACGATGGGACATGAGCCTGTTCGTCGAGTACGATGCGATCGAGAAGGAACCGGTCGGTCACTGGTGGGAGGTGGGGCGTAACTTCCGTACCTTCCGCACCATGTTCAGCCTGGATGTTGAACGGGGAGAATCGGATGACACCACTTTCCGGATCGATATCGGATTGCCCGAGTTGATGGGCGCCCTGAGGGGTTCGAGGTTCGGTTCTTCCTATTCCGGTCGTATGCGTTGATGTAAGGAGTACCGATGAAAGGTCCTGCCGTCTATCCAGGTACCTTTGATCCACCACATCGGGGTCATCTGGATCTCATCGAACGGGGTCTGCGACTTTTTGGGGATCTGATTGTGGCTGTTGCGGTCAATCGCGATAAGAACTCGATCTTTTCTCCCGATGAGAGAATTTCCTGGTTGGAGCGGTGTACTGCAAATCTACCCGGAGTTCGAGTCGTGCGCTTCCAGGGGCTTCTGGTTGACCTGCTGGCCAGAGAGAACTCCCGCATCATGCTGAGGGGCATCCGAACTTTTGCAGACTTCGAGACCGAGTACACCATGGCTCTGACCAATCGGAATCTCTCGGCCGAACGCGATGCGGAGACCGTATTCGTGATGCCGACCCTGGAATTCTCTCATTATTCCAGCCGCCATGTGAAGGAGATCGTTTCGTTCGGGGGAGATGTACGCTCTTATCTTCCCGAGGAGATCACTGAGGAGGTTTCTCAGCGACTTGAGGAGTTGCTCGGCCCCGGCACGGTGGAATCTACGGAGCCTCCCCGGTAGGATCCTTATCCTGTAGTCTTCGACTGCGCGAATCTCAGTTCCATCGAAGATCACTGAAGAAAGAGGGGCAAGTTGGCCACGACTGGACGGAGTCCCATTTCCACCGAAGGAGCTCCCGCTGCTATCGGCCCCTATTCCCAGGCGATGGATGTGGACGGCTGGGTGTATTGCTCGGGTCAAATCCCGATCGTGCCTGAAGACGGTTCGATAGTGCACGGCATCGAAGCACAGACGAAGCAGGTGCTGGTGAATCTCGGTGAGGTACTTTCTGCGGCGGGTTGCGACTATTCTGACGTGGTCAAGACGACCATCTATCTGTCCGATATTGGTAACTTTGTCGCCATGAACCAAGTTTACGCACAGTTTTTTACCGAACCATTTCCGGCCCGCGCTTGCATTGAAGCGGCTGCATTGCCGAAAAATGTCAAGGTAGAGATCGATGCGATCGCCCGGAAGCGAGCAACGAGTTGAACGGCGAATCTCCGCTGCTGGAGATCGAAGATCTTCGCACCTGGTTCTATACCGATGACGGTGTCGCCAAAGCGGTCGATGGTGTCAGCTATTCGATCCAGCCGGGCGAGACACTGGGCGTTGTCGGGGAGTCCGGATGTGGAAAATCCGTGACCGCGATGAGTATTCTGCAGCTAGTACCGACTCCGCCGGGAAAATACGTCGGCGGGGAGATTCGGTTTCGGGGTGAAAACCTGCTGGATCGTAGTGAAAAGCAGATGCGTGAGATCCGGGGCAAGCAGATCTCCGTGATTTTTCAGGAACCGATGACCAGCTTGAATCCGGTCTTCCGGGTCGGCGATCAGATCGGTGAAGCGCTGCGTTTGCACGAGGGGATGTCCNGGTCCGAGGCTCGCGAACGCTCGATCGAATTGTTGCATCTGGTGGGTATCCCGTCTCCCCAGACTCGAGTCGATGAATATCCCCACCAGTTGTCGGGCGGTATGAAGCAGCGTGTCATGATCGCCATGGCACTGGCGTGNAACCCTTCGCTATTGATTGCCGATGAGCCCAGTACTGCTCTGGATGTGACGATCCAGGCGCAGATCCTCGAGTTGCTGCGGGATTTGCAGAAGGAGAAGGGGATGGCGATCCTGCTCATCACCCATGATCTGGGAGTGGTTGCTGAGAATGCGGATCACGTGGTTGTGATGTATGCCGGCAAGATCGTGGAGAGGGCTCCTGTCGAGCAGCTGTTCGACCAACCGAAGCATCCTTACACGGTAGGTCTGTTTCGATCACTGCCTCGCCTCGATAACAAGAACGACCGACTGGAAGTGATCGAAGGGAACGTACCCAATCCGCTCGATTTTCCGAGTGGCTGTAAGTTTCGACCTCGATGTCCACATGCCACCGATAAATGTGCCGAGCAAGAACCCGCACTGGAGAGCATCAACGATTATCACGAGGTCGCCTGTCACCACTGGGAGCAATTGATCGGCAATGAAACCGGTAGCAGGGGGGAACAACAGTGACTCCATTGCTAGAGGTTCGAGATCTTCGGACCTGGTTTCCGATACGAAGCGGTGTTTTCTCGCGGGTTTCCGCCCACGTGAAGGCGGTCGATGGAGTGAGCTTCAAGATAGGTCGACGAGAGACCCTTGGCCTGGTCGGTGAATCTGGTTGTGGCAAGACGACGGTCGGACGGTCGATCCTGAGACTGGTCGAACCGACCGAGGGCACAGTCATTTTCGATGGTAAGGATGTCCGTGCCACCGAGGGGGCCGCCCTGAGAGATCTGCGCAAACGGATGCAGATCATATTCCAGGATCCGTACGGATCGCTGAACCCGAGAATGACGGTCGGCTCGATTCTCAGTGAGGGTCCCCGGATACATCAGATGGGGAAAGAGAATGAGATCCGTGATCGGATCGAACACCTGATGGATCGTTGCGGACTCGACCCGGTCAATCACATCAATCGCTACCCTCATGAGTTCTCAGGAGGACAGAGGCAGCGNATCGGAATTGCCCGAGCACTNTCTGTCGAGCCTGAATTCATCGTCTGCGACGAGGCGGTCAGTGCTCTGGATGTTTCGATTCAGGCCCAGATCATCAACTTGTTGCTCGATCTTCAGGATGAGTTTGACCTCTCATATTTGTTCATTGCTCATGATCTGGCTGTTGTGGAGCACATCAGTGATCGAGTGGCTGTGATGTATCTGGGTAAGATCGTCGAAGAAGCGGCAGCTTCCGACCTCTACANGGATCCTCGACATCCCTATACGAAGGCGCTGCTGTCCGCGGTTCCGGAACCTGACCCGCAGCGACGAAAGAATCGGATTCTGCTGGAGGGGGACGTACCTTCGCCGATCAATCCACCTCCCGGTTGCCTCTTCCACACTCGCTGTCCAAGTGCTGGTGAGCGGTGTAGTGAAGAAGTTCCGCGCGGTTTCAAGGTGGGAGAGGGCCACCGCAGTTTTTGCTGGCTTGAGGATGAGGCTGGGGTTCACCCGAAAACGGTGGATGCCTAGCTGGTTCGTCTTTCTGGACACGGAGAGGTCTACAGTTGCCGACTTGTTCCTTCGTCACTTTTGGTTGCAAGATCAACCAGTACGAGACCCAGGCGATTCGCGAAGAGATCATCGACCTGGGTTATGACGAACGTGACGAACCGGTCGGTACAGACCTGCTCCTGGTCAACTCCTGCACTGTCACCGAACGAGCCGGACAGAAGGTGGAGGAGCGGGTCCGTAACCTTGCCAGCAAGAATCCAGGTGCCACCATCATCGTGACCGGTTGCATGACCGAGGATGATCGTGAGCGATTGAACCGAATCCCATCGGTGGTGCATCTCATCGGCAACGAGGAAAAGCACCGGGTCGCCGAAGTGCTGCAAGGGGAACAGCTCCTGGCCAAGAAGCCGGGCCGTAAATCGAGAGATATCTTTGGTCTGGAAGTCTCCGGGTTGGCCGGGCGAACCCGTGCGTTCTTGAAGATCCAGGACGGTTGCGATTCTTTTTGCAGCTACTGCATCATCCCTTACTTACGAGGTAGTTCCCGGAGCAGGGAATCAGGGCCGGTGATCGAAGAGGCTCGGCGCCTGGCTGCTGCTGGCTTCAGAGAACTGGTCCTGACCGGCATCCACCTCCGTCAGTGGGGCAGGGACCTNGGCATCGAAGACGGTTTCGCACAGCTGATGCGTCAGCTGCGTCAGATCGATGGGATTGATCGACTACGCCTCTCCTCGATCGGCGAGGGGGCCTTCACCGATTCGTTCTTGAAGGCGTTCGAGGATGACGAAGGTCTGTGCCGGTTTTTCCATGTACCTATTCAGAGCGGTAGTGACACGGTCCTGGATCGGATGCAGCGCGGCTATACCGTCCAGCAGTATGTCGATGCGATGACGAAGGTCAGGACACGATTGCCGAAGGCGATCATCGCCACCGATGTCATCGTCGGTTTNCCGGGCGAAACGGAACAGGATTTCGAAGCAACTCTTGAGGTCATCGAGAAACTGCGCTTTCAGAAGGTTCACCTCTTTCCGTACAGCCCTCGTCCACGGACCAAGGCGGCACGTCTGGATGGTCATCTGCCACCAGCGATTCGACAACATCGGATGCAACGAGCGCGTCAGCTGTGCGATGCAGTTCAGGACCAGGAACAGCTCAATCGAGTTGGCGATCAGGTTCGAGTGCTGATCGAATCGGTCGAGCCCCAGCAAAAGGGTTTCCTCGCCGAAGGTTTGAGTCGGGAAGGTCTGCGCGTCGTCATCCAGGAACGAGACTGCGACGAACTGTCGAGAGGCACGGAGGTCGCTGCGATCATCCAGGAAACACGCGGCTCCAAGCTGTTTGCCCTTCGTGTTGGCGCCGGCAGCAGGGACGGGGGTGACACTTGCCCGAGCAGGTGAACCACAACGACCCGATTCGATCCGAGACGGGTTTCCCACATCTTGGACAGGATGTTCATCTGCGGGGGATCCGAGGCTGGGGCATCCAGCGAGTTCATGGCGGCGGCGATTCCAGCTGCGCCGATGAGCCGGCCCAGGCGGGCTCCAGCCAGGGCGAGATTCTCGCGGATCTGGCGGCCCAGGTGGCCAATTGCCGTGATTGCTCCCTGTGTGAGTCCAGAAATCTGACAGCTTTTGGTGTCGGGGATCCGGCCGCTGATCTGATGTTCGTCGGGGAGGCTCCGGGACGGGAGGAAGATCGCACAGGAGAGCCATTCGTAGGTCGTGCTGGCCAGCTGCTCGACCGCATCATCGGCGCTCTCGGTCTCCGCCGAGAGCAGGTTTACATTGCCAATGTATTGAAATGTCGTCCACCCGACAATCGTGATCCTCAGCCGCACGAAACCGATGCCTGTAGAACCTACCTGGAGCAACAGATCCGGGTGATCCAGCCTCGCATCCTGGTCGCTCTGGGACGGCCTGCTGCTTGTTGGCTGACCGGTCAGGAGACCTCTCTGGCGCGGCTACGGGGTCGTTTCCACGATTGGCAGGGGACCCCGGTGGTGGCGACCTACCACCCCGCTTTTCTGCTGCGTCAGGAGCAATACAAGGCCCATTGCTGGCAAGATCTCCAGCAGGTCATCGAGTACCTGGATCTGACTCCGGTCCGTGGCCGGTCCTGAACGTCGCAACACCTTCCAAATACTGGATCTGCAGAATCCACGGTACGTTGACTCCCCTCCTGCTGGATTTATACTCCGGACTTCCCGGGGATCGATACACGCCCCTTCGGTGAGGTCCCAGGCCGACGGTGGGGTGTGGACGGAAACCCGTGGATGACGGGAAAGGAATGCACCCTGTACCTTGAGACGAGGGTTTTGCTCGGCTCGAGGCGGGGGGGTTTGACATCGTGCCGGGAGTTTTGCGCGATGGTCTTCGAGAGAGTGGCCGATAGGTCCTCAAGGGGTATGCGACCGATGAATCGTTTGGAGTCGCAGTTTGTTTGCTCCATCTCGTCTGGACCTTTGGTGCGGATCTTTTGCGGTTCGGTTTTGCTCCTCGTGTTTCTTCGATTCGCATCGTCCTTGAAGTCGTTGTCACTGATTTTGTTGTGACTCTTTGGCGAGTCTGAACGTGATCGATGTGATTTGGGTTCCCGTGGAGTTCGGAACTGAGCTTTGAATTGCAACCGCGCTAAGGCGAGAAACGGGTCGTTTTCGACCGACAAGACGCGTGGAGAAGGCGCACGAATAAGTCGCACTATGAATGCGCAACGGTAGAGAGAGGTATCATGGCCGACTTTGTTGAGGTCTGGTGCATCGACTCGGGGCAAACGTCCCTGAAGGCATTGAAGATCCAGCGATCCGGCAGTGGAGCAGAAATTCTCCAGGCCGAGAAGATTGAGCACCCAGGGGGCTCCAGCATGGAAGCGACCCTGGCGGCGCTGTCTGAGCTGGCAGCACGTCACGAGCTGGGAGATGCCCTGGTGGTGGCTTTGCCCAGCCGCTCGGCCTTGACTAGCTTCATCCCGATCCCTCCCGTCGATGGTAAGAAATTGGCCGAATTGATCGGATACGAGGCGCAGCAGAACATTCCGCTTCCTATCGATGAGGTGATCTGGGGAAGTCACGTCAGTGGTGATACCGATGACGGGGAAAAAGAAGTGGGAATCTTCGCGGTCCGTTCCGAAGAGGTCTCCGACATTCTGATCGATTTCTCGCAAGTTGGTCACGAAATCGATGTTCTGACGCTGGGCAATGTTGGTTTGCTGAATCTGATCCGATTCGACCTCCGTCCGACTCGACCGATCGTGGCTCTGGAGATCGGTTCCGACCATACCGACCTGATCGTCGTCAATGGTCCACGCTTCTGGTTCCGTTCCCTCCCCATCGCAGGGAAGGATTTCACCGCGGCACTGGAGGAGAGGTTCGGTTGCACTCAGGAAGAGGCAGAGAACCTCAAGGTGACGGCTGCTCGTTCGGAGCATGCCGCCAAGATATTTCAGGTATTACAACCGTTGCTGAGAGATCTTGTCAGCGAGATCAATCGCTCCATCGGTTACTACAAATCCCGTGTCGGTGAGGTCAAGATTGAAGACCTGTTCCTGTATGGTGGTAGCAGCAAGCTAGTAGGCCTGCGCAAGTACCTCGAGGAAAACCTGCGGATTCGGGTCCAGATGGCCAAGAGCCTCAATCGAGTCCGAATTTCTGCGGACGCGAGTGCCTCTGGACTTCAGCAAGACCTGGCGCTGTACAGTCCGGCCATCGGAGCGGGCCTCCAGGCACTCGGATTGGGCGAAGTCGACCTGAATCTACTCCCTCAGGAGAAGCAGGAAGCGGTCGAATTTCGCAAGAAACAGAAAACGGTGCTGGCCGCTGCGGCGAGCCTGTATCTACTCATCGCTTTTCTCGTCTTCAACTTCGGTGGCAAGATCGACAGTGCCAATGAGGTAAAAGACACGACCAAGAAGGTCGCACAACTGAACCGGAACAAGAGTCGTCTGAGCGATCTTGCCGAGCAGCAGTCGGTGGTCGCCTTGCGACAGGAGGAGTTGGTTGCTCGCGGCGAAGGAAGACTGGCTCCGCGCGAAATCATGGAGATGCTTGGATTGATCCTGATGGCCGAAACACAGTCCCAGCGAGTCTCCCAGCGCAGCGAAGAGGGTCCTGAACTGGATAGTACTCGAGGTCAGGTCGAAGCAGACATGGAGGTCTTCAATAGCCAGAAGACCTGGCTCTCCGGTGTCGATATCCAGCGGATCCGGGTCGATGAATTCGGTACCGTCATCGAGGCGGGACGTAAGATCGATTCGAGCATGAAAGTCTTCCACGACCGTTTCCTGGTCGTGGTTCAAGGTTTTCGATATGACCAGGGTGATGCCCAGACCAATGACCAGAAACTGAAGGAACTGATNGTTACTCCGGTCGAGAAGGCGCTCTCTGATAAATATGGGCTGGAAGATCCTACTCGCCCTCGAGTGACCAGAGAGGTCGGTCAGGAAACGCAGTTGATGTGGAGTGCCCACGAAAGTTTCAAGGGTAGCAGGAAAAATCGAGGGGCAGACGAACAGAACCATGGTGTCACGCTCTATCCGTGGAAGATCCGGTGGGTTCATCCGCCTTTGCCTGTTGACGACGAGGTCGACGGCGACGGGGACGAAGGGTAAGGAGGCGCCATGAAGGACAAAGTATTCTGGTCGATACTCGGTGCCATATTGCTGGGCTGGGTGCTGCTCTTCTTCCTGTTCGTATGGCCGAAGATGGACGCCTACAACGAAGTGACCGACACGCTGTCCAAGTCCAACCGGGCGATTCAGAAGTACGCCAGAATGGCTGCCGAGGAGCTTCCCACCGAGGATTTGGTCGAGGCCCAGGAAAAATACCTCGCCAGTTGGAACAAGCAAATCGATCGTGCCGAACAGTTCCACAAGAACCGAGCCGCGCTTTTCGTCGAAGGAGTGGTGGGAGACCTCAGCTCCTGGTCGACACGTTACCGGGATGATTTCGAGTTGCTCCAGAGTCGCTACCGCAAACACGTGGGACTCGACGCGGAGACCGAATTACCGTTCCTGGTTCAGGAAGACATCACTGACCCGGATCAGATCGCTGCATACGAGCGGCGCTGGAGGGTCCAGAAGGATCTTGTCGATCGTATCATTGCCGTCCGCGGAGCCAGTATCGAAGAACTGACCATCGACAAGAAGAGTCGCAGAGCGGGAGTCGGTGCTTCTGAGGAGGCGCTGATCAAATTTCCGGTAGTCATGCGTGCGTTCGTTCCTCCGGCGCGAATCGGAGGCATCCTGGACGGTTTGCTACGTCACAATTTTATCGATTTTGAAGTCCGTCATCTGGCGCTCACAAAAGAGCGGGAATCTTTGATCTACGGAGTCGTTGAACAGGTAGCAATTGACGACTTGGGTCTCGATTCTGAGCCGGCGGTTCGTCTGTTGCTGGAGTTGGACGTGATCGAGGCCATCGCGCCCAAAGCTACCGAGTAGGAACGAGGCTAGGAAAGTGCAGAACATCGACAAGATCGCCATTGCTCTGGCAATTCTGATCCTGGTCGCGGGGTTTTCCGTCTCTGCGTTTTTGCCAGACAAGGGTGGTGAGTTATCGACCGAAATCCAGCAGGCGAATGTCAAAATCGACCAGAACGCTGCTGAACAGGATCTGGGAGATCGAACTCCTCCTGCGGTCGAGAGTGAAGTCAAAAAAGCTTTTTCCTTTCAGGGTGAAATCGTCGTGCCTGAGTGGTCCTTTTACCGACGTCCGGCGCGTCTGGAACTTTTCCGGACAGAGGTAATTCTTCCGCCTTCGTTGATGGCGGCAAGGATTTCATCCGTCAGTGTCGTTCGGGATGCAGGCTCACAGGCCACCCAGCATCGCATTGCTGGGCGACATGCCGTTTTTGAGCGTGTCGAGATTGTTTCCTGCAATTTAGAAGTGCGGTTCGGAGATGGTGCGTGGGAAAAGATCCGAACCGTATCGGTACCTGGATCTGGAGCCGAATTCGACTTGTTGGTGGGCGGCCTTGAAGCTGGCACTTCCTACAGCTATCGACTCTTAACCAGAGGACTTTCCTCTAGTTCCATCGCCTTTACCAGTGGTGGCGATCTGGCGACCAGTGGTGAGAGTGGTGCTGTGCTGTTTCCCGCCAATTCGATNTGGCGTGTCAGTGGAGCGCAAATCGGTCGACTCGATTCGACCGGCAATCTGATCCCGGGTAGGGTGACGGTCCAGTTTTCCCACTGGGATTGGGGATCTGGAAGAACCAAGCGCAACACCAAGATCATCACTGAATCTGCCGAGGGGCAACAGGCAGCTGAGCTGTTTGGAACAGGGCTCTATCTGGAGCGGATTCAAAACACTAACGATGGTCGGGTGGTCGTGCTGAAGAGTGGTACCGGAACGAGACTGTACTTGAAGAATAATGAGGATCCGTTGCCGCTAGATCCGGACGGTTGGGAAAACCTGAGTGACGATCCAGCGGTTCAGCCGTTGGATGAGGAAAAAGCTGGCACCGAAGCTGAGGAAGCCAAAGCGGATCCCGATCCGGAAAAGCCGGTGAGACCCCGTCCTACTGGTGGTGGTCTTTTTGGCGGAGATGATCGGTAAAGGAATTTAGTTTTGAAATTGTGCTGTTTGCAGCCTTTTAGTCTGGCGAGATTTTTCGGAATCAACTCGGGATTCGCTGCTCAACAGCGCGTGGATAGATTTGAGGAGGCCGGGATCGGTTGTGCTGATCTCGGATGAGGATGGAAGACTCTCGTGAGTCTTCTGCCGTTGAA
This sequence comes from Planctomycetota bacterium, assembly GCA_002711105.1. Taxonomy (GTDB): domain Bacteria; phylum Planctomycetota; class UBA8108; order UBA1146; family UBA1146; genus UBA1146. Next base: position 275,452 of record PAIH01000027.1, on the reverse strand, counting down.
ATCGGAAAGAACCGGAGATTGGGGAATCCCAGTCTTTGGCTACGCCCTGCAAAAGGTCCAGTGGTCCACAAACACTAGGCCGTGCGAAGCAAGGAGAGATCGATGACGAACATCCAGCGGACACAATCGACGCGAATCACACTGAGCATTCTCGCGTCCGTCCTGATGCTCGTTTGCGGAACAACCAGTCCCGTTTTGGCTTACCAGGACGGAGACGTGGATGAGTTGATCCGCGACATTTCCCTCGAAGGTCAGGAACGCGTTAACGCTTCTCAGTCTGCTACTGAAGCAGCGCAGAAGTTGATGAACGAGCTCCGATATGTCGAGGCCGAGGATAAGTTGCAGGAGGCGACTCGTCTCGATCCTGGCAACGAGAATGCCCGGCAGATGCTNGANACGGTGATGCTGATCCTGGGTGACCGTAGTGGTGACATACAGGATCTTCGTCGTCGCCTCGTCGAGGAGAAGAATGTTCGGCTTCAGCAGGACGTGTTCGAGCTGGAGAGACTGTATCTCAACGGTCGTCGTTCGATGGACGACGGCAATTACGACGGGGCGATTGCTACCTTTGACCAGGTACTTGAACGGATTCGTTGGTTCCCATTCGATTTTGACCTGACCGATCAGCAAAATCGCGCCAGTCAATCCAAGGGTGAAGCGATTCGTCTCAAGCGTGACGCCGAAGCTGCTGAACGTCGCCAGCGGGAGATGCGAATCCTGTCTGAAGCAGAATCGGAGATGGCGCGTTCTGTCTCGTTCATCCAGAACCGAATCGAAGAGATCCTCCGCCAGGCGCGCAGGCTCTTTTCCGAGCGTCAGTATGTCGGGGTGATCGACCTCTGTGATGAGGTTTTGAACCTCGACCCCTCGCGTCAAGACGTACGTGCATTGCGACGCGAGGCTGCTGAATTGCGCCACCTGTACGAGGTGCTCGATTCCGGTATGCAGACCGCGGCAGAGTGGGAGCGGACCTTCATTTCACAGCTGGAATCGGAGATTCCTTATACCGAAATATTTAACTTCCCGACTCGTGAAGACTGGCTGCGGATTACTCGTCAAGAGCAGAGTCTCGAGGCGAAACTACAGGCGGTGGAAAGCGTCCAGGTGAAGTCGATCCGGAGTAAACTTCGGGTGCGGGTCGCCAGCGTTGAGTTTGAAGATGAACCTTTCGATCAGGTGATCGGATTCCTGCAGGATCTGTCCGGGATTAATTTCGTCTTGACTCGTGAAGCGCGGGAAGCGCTTGAAGGCGGAGACGGGACCGTGCGTTTGCCTGAGGTTACCGATCTCCAGCTGGAAAACGTACTCAATCTGATTCTTCAGGGTAATGATCCTCCATTCACTTACGTGCTCCGATCCGGGGCGGTTCTCATCGGGCCCTCCGACTCGCTGCGTAACGATCTCTATCTGGAGTTCTACGAGGTTTCCGATATCACCAAAGATCACCCGGATTTCCGCGCTCCGAGACTGGCGCTCCAGTCGAGTCAAGATGGAGATGGCGGTGACGGAGGAGGTCTCTTTGACCTTGGGGATGAGGAAGACACTCAGGAAACCACCCTCGATAGTGACTTGCTCGTCGAGTTGGTGGTCGATGCTCTGTACGGAGATGAAGGTGAGCCGGATGGAGAGAGCGTCAAGTACCAAAATGGCAAATTGGTGGCACGGACAACCCTTCCAAATCACCGGAAACTGATCCAGTTGCTCGAAGCCTTGCGTAAATCAACAGGAGTGATGGTGACCGTCGAGAGCCGTTTCATCGACTTGCAGGATAATTTCCTGGAGTCGATCGGCGTTGATTACGGTAATCCNTTTAACTCCAATCTTCCGAACCCGATCAACGATACTGACGGGGCAGGAACTCAGATCGCTTCCGGTTTCGAGATTGTCGATGCTCAAGGCGAGATCGATGTCAGGGCAGCTGTCTACAGTGCCTTCTCGTTGCCGCTCGGATCCTCCGTATCACCTTTTGAGATCAGTAATCGCGGTGGAATTGCGATTCAGTATAACGTTCTGGATACCTATGCGTTGGAAGCCATCCTTGAGGCGAATCAAAAGTCGCAACAATTCAAGCGGCTGGATGCGCCCCGTGTCACGGCTTTCAACACTCAAATCGCCCATTCACTGGTGGTCGATCAGAGCGCGTATATCGAAGATGCGGAAGTCAACCAGACCGGTGTTGTTCCGGTGATCAACCCGGTGATCGGCATCCTCAATGCAGGTTCGATTCTGCAGGTTCGTCCGACCGTGAGTCATGACCGGAAATACGTGATTCTTGAGATCGAGCCCACTCTGGCGGTTCAGCTGCCGTCTCGTTTCAAGACTCTGACATTGGGTCTGACCAACTTGAATGTAGAATTCCCTGTTCTATCCGTGACCAACATCAAAACCACGGTCACGATTCCCGACGGGGGTACGGTTCTTGTTGGAGGCCTGAAGAGGACCATTACCCAGGATTCTCAAACCGGGGTACCAGGCATCTCCCGCCTGCCCNTCTTTGATTTTCTGCTGGGTCGTAAGGGACAGGCTCGTATGCAGTCCAATCTGTTTGTCCTGATCAGCGCCAAGATCACTGTGATTCGCGACGAGGAACGAAACAGATTTAACTAGTCAGAAATCGCTGGGAGCTCTTTTTTGAGCTTCGATGTCGATACTCGATGCCCGCGACGGGGAGGCGGGAGTGAGGTTGATGGAGTTAGCACGAAGTACTAGACAGGTGCCCCTTTGGTCTCAGGCATTGCTGTGCCTGTGGATTGGGGTGTCGCTATGGGTCACTCCTTCGCTGTCCGGNCAGTCCATCGGTCGTGGTGATCTGACTGACGAGGAGAGCTTCTTCGTCAGGGAATTGCTGGGGACTTACAATAATTCCGATCTCGCTCGTCTATGGATCGAATCTCGTAAGAAAACTGCTAGCGGCTCGGGTCGCGGGACTCTCGAATATTTTCTTGCCGATGCCGCACGCGTCGATGGTGATATCGATGGCTACGAAGCTGCGATTCAGGCGCTTGCCAAAAAATATCCGGACCATCCGAGATCCAAGGGAGCACGACTGGAGTCGGTTCTTGCGGCGTTACTTCGCCTGGATGATGCCAACACTGAAGCAGTCTTCTCGACCAGTCCAGCGGAGCGTAATCGGGCACTGGAGATGCGTGATCGAATCTGGACGGGCGAGGTTCAAAAGACCCTCGCAGACAACATCCTGCTGCAGAATCGGGAAGTGGCTGCGTTTGAGGACAGGATTGCGAAGGTAAGTGACAGTGAAGAAAGAGAGCGACTTTCTGGCGAGCTGTCGGAAAAAGTTGCGATACGGGATCTTTGGGAGTTCCAGCTGCTGAATGCACTCAAGCTATATTCCAGGATGTTGCCCGATGGTGACGAGGCTTCACTGAAATTGTTTGAAGAGCTTGCCACTCGGTCCAGGCAGTTTGTCGATCAGAGATACGAAAATTTTGGTCGCCGCTACGAGGCGCAACTGATCTATGGTCAGGCGTTGGCGGCGCTGGGACGGCCTGAAGAGGCTGCCAATGAACTGGAACTGCTGGTCGATATCGAGCCCAGCGTTGATCCGCCATATGACAGTGAAGTGGTGTTTTTCATCCGCAGGATGAGAATCGAGTCCCTGGCCGGCTCGCTTCGGGCATATAACCGAGCCGGGCGACCGGAGGAAGCCCTGGAGTTGGTCGAGTTTCTTTACGAAGAAATCGATCCGAACTTCCCCTATCGAAAGTCTCCTGAAGAGGCTGAGTTCACCACAATGGTGGCGATGCTGAACATCGAGGAGGCCATCTCTCGCATTGCCGGCGGAGATCATTCCAACGGTTTGTCGATGCTCGCGGATCTGACCGAGCAGTTTGATCATTCCGATTCGTGGAAAGCGGATCCGGCAGGAACCCGCGAAGTTCTCGATCAGCTTTCCAGAGGGCTTAGCCGACTTGTTGATATGCAAGTGGGAGGACTCTCCCCGGAAATTTACGCACGAGCGGCCGGTGGATATCGCGATCGAGGGCTTCTCGATAGCGCGATCGAGTGCGCCAAGCAGTCACTCTCTTCCTACCATGAGGGGGAAGAAACCGCCAAGTGGCGAGCGAAAGCTCTCTACGAAATCGGTGAATCAAATGACGCTCTCGGGCGGTCTGCGGAAGCTGCCATTTCCTACCAGTATCTGGCCGAAAACTATCCAAAAAGTGAAATGGTCGCGATGGCATCGCAGAACTTCTTTGCCATCGTGGGGGATCTTGCTTCTGCCAACGGCGGCGCATGGCTTGAGCTCGTACCGGTGGCAGAGAAGCTGTTTTCCGACAATTCCAAAGGTCTCGGCAGCGAGCAACTGAAGTTGCAACAGGCGACTGAAGCGGAAATGGACGGAGATTACCGACAAGCCAGGGATCTATTCCGTCGGGTCTCTCGAACCTATAGCGATGGGGGTATCGAGAACNCAGTGCCATTTTTCTTCAGAGCCAGAGCTGGAGGAGCGCGTTGCCTGTTCCGGATTTCTACCGACCTGGAACAAGGGATCANTGATGCCGCCGGCGAGTTGTTGCCATTGCTGGTTGAGGCGCGAAAAGCCGGTAGTGATGGCGGAGAAGCGGCTCTTCGTTATGAACTGGCGCTGTTGCACTGGAGTGATCGGAAAAAATCAAGTGCTGAGGCCATCGAAGCTTTGATGCCGGTTCTGGAACAACTCAACGGAGATAGCATCTATCGTGAAGGTGCGTTGTTGCTTCTTCAAGAAGTCCTTTGTTCCGAGGGTGAGCTTGTCGAGGCCGAGCGTTGCTTGAACGAGATTCGAAAGTTCTGGCCCGCTGGTACTTCTCTGGTCGCTGCATCTTATTACCTCATCGATGGGTATCGTACAGCTGCCGGACCCGGGGATCTAAAGCGAGCTGGAGAACTGGTTTTACAGTGGATCCGTCTGCCAGGATCCAAGTTTGAAGAATCACAACCGGCAGTTCGTCTCGGATTGGCATCGATTTTGATCGATGGGGGTTTTGCTAAAGAGGCTGCGTCGATGTTGGCGGGGGCCCAGGAGGCGGCTCGCGGAACCTCCGATGAGTTCCTCGATATCGGAGTCTCCTACTTNCTCGCCAAAGCAGCCAACGCAGCGGGCAAGCACGGGGATGCTCTGGAGAGCCTCGATTCCATCATTGAACGTTATAACGATAAGACTTACAACGGATCCTATCCCGATGCTCCGTTCGTGTTTGTGCAGAGAGCCGTGGCGCATCGCGGTCTGTATGAGTCTGACAGATCACCCGAGCATCTGGATTCGATGCTGGAGGATTTAACTGCAGGTTTAGCGATCCTCGATCAACGTCGACGTTCTCTCATCTTTGCAGGAGGAGCTACTCCACTGTTTGAACGGGACTACTGGTCGACCTGGCTACAGTACCTGGAAGTGCTGAAGGCCCAGTCGTTATGCGAGAGGGTAGTGCAGCTCATCCGTAGTCGTCGCTTGATGGCCGGTGGCGAGGGATCGAGTTTCGCTCCCGAATCACTACAGGCTCGCTTTGATCAACTCGAAAAGGACTGTCAGTGATGTTTAAAGACGGTGGCAAAATTCAGATTGTTTCCCACGACAGGAATGCGGGATTGCTGCACCGCTGGGGCTCCGTGCTGTTGTTGTGTCTAGGAATCTGGGTTCCTGCGGAAGTTCTCCTTGGTGATCAGATCATCGTGGTCGGTGGCCGCAACTATGTCGATGTGAAGATTGTCTCTGCCACCTGGGAACAGGTGCAATATCGTCTAGCCGGAGTCAGTACCTCCCAGAAGCTGGCTGCAGATCGGGTCGAGAAATTAATTTTCGATCAGGAGCCAGCGGTGCTCAGTCGAGGTCGGGGGGCTCTCGACCAGGGAGACTGGGAAGGCGCCGTCAACANCTTGCAATCAGCCACCACTCTTGGCGATCCCCGTCATAAAGCCGATGCGATGTACCTTTACGGTCTGGCATTGGTGAAGTGGGGTCAGCAGGATCCGGCTCAACTAGCAGTAGCGGTGACGGCTCTGGAGGCCTACTTGACCCAGTTCGAGGGCCAGAAGGACTTCTTTGTGCCCTATGCCCGTGTGGCCCTGTCAGAAGCCCACCGTGGTGTCGAGGACTGGGCCTCTGCGGAAAAGGCCCTGGTACCGCTGGCATCAGGAGAGCTGGGTAAGCGCTGGATCCTCGGAGCAAGGCTCGCAAAGGCTGAAATTCTGCTGGCTCAGCAGAATTGGATCGATGCGAGGGAGATTTTTTCTTCAGTGGCCAATGATTCCGCTGCAGATTCTGGCATGGTGAGTTCCGCATGGATTGGATATGCAACCTGTCAGCTGGGTCAACGTCAATGGTCTTCAGCGATCGACACCGTGCGTCAGAAGATTCTGGAGAGTAGAAATTCAGGGGTTGCCCGACTCGATGGCGTAAAAGCGAGNGGTTGGTTGGTCTGGGGCNGGGCAACACAAGAACAGGCGTCCGGGAATAAGACCCAGTTGCAATGGGCGATGATTCGGTATCTTCGTTCCGCAGTGATCGCGACCACTGGGGATAGTGAGATTCTTGCGGAGGCAATTTACAGAGCGAAGACGGTAGCAGTTGAACTGGGACAAAATGACCGTGCTGAGGAGCTCGCACAGCGGCTCCAGAAACTGGTCCCCGGTTCGGCCTGGAACAAGTAAGAGATCCCATCTCCGAGGCAGACCTCGGGGGTGTTGAGAGGGAGTATTACGATGAAGAAGACGGGTTCCACTGGCGGGAAACGTACCGCGGTGGCTCTCCTCACCCTTGCATTACTGATGCTGGGAGTTGGATTCACGCCCCTGCTTTTCGCGCAGGAAGATGGGGCACCGGTGACAGAGACTGTGTCGATCCTCGACAACATCCTCCAGGCCGGAGGGGTCGGGATCATCCTGATTATNTTGTCGATCGCAGGGGTCTCTCTCATCATCATGTATGCGATGCAGATGCGTCGCGACGTGTTGGTGCCGCCTGAGTTGCTGGCTCACGTCGAGGGTTTGTTCGATGCGGAAGACTACGAGTCCGCCCTCGATGCGATGGAGCAGCAACCTTGTTATCTTTCCAGCGTTCTCTCACCGGGTCTTCTGAAGATCGATCGTGCTTACGGTGAAGTCGAGGANGCGATGGAAGAAGCCGGCGAGATGGAGGCAGCAGAGCTACATCGGAAAATCAGTTACATCTCCCTGATCGCGGCGATTGCTCCGATGCTGGGGTTGCTCGGTACGGTCATGGGAATGGTGAAAGCGTTCAACGTGATCGCCACCAGCAAGACTTCGCCGAAACCGAAGGATCTGGCAGGCGGGATCTCTGAGGCGCTGATGACCACCATGATGGGGCTCATCGTGGCGATCCCGATGACCGTGGCTTTCTTCATCTTCAAGACCAAGATCGATGCTGCAGCTGTTGAAGTCAGCAGTATAGCTTCCGAATTGATGGATCGATTTGACGAGGTCGGGGCCAGCTAGTGTTTGAGGCGTAACGGCAGAATCAAGGAGAACGATAATGGCGCGTAAGAAACAGAAGAAGATGCCGGAGGGGGTCGATATGGACATGACCCCGATGATCGACATCGTGTTNCTGCTCATCGTTTTCTTCATGGTCGTGACTGAACTTACCGTTCAGCAGGCCGTGGTAGTTCTTCCTGTAGCCAGTGAGTCACGTGTTGAGGAACCACAACCGGGTTCACGGATTCTCTTCGTCAATGTTTCCTTTGGGAAAGATGGAAAAGAAATCCTCCAGTTGATGAACGGTTCTCCGCTGACTCCGGAGCGGTTGCTGTTAGAACTCAAGGCAGAGGCGGAGGCTTACGGGATTTGGGAAGATAATCCATTCAATCCGGATCCAGAAAAGAAGCTCTCTGGTTTGGAAGTGACCATTCGTTGTGATCAAGGCGCGAAAGCAGGTGTGATTCACAAGATCTTTGCTGCTTGTAANGACGCCGCCATCTACAAGGTTCGTTGTGCNGCNATTGGCGACAGATTCGAGGANCCCTACNCCAATTAGCCCCGAGGTTGAATGTTGATAGCANTGAAAAGGAAAGGAGGAAAATGGCACGGCGTAAGAAGATTAATCCGAACACGGGCAAGGTCGAGACGGACATGACTTCGATGATCGATGTTGTGTTCCTCCTGCTGATCTTTTTCATGCTGGCGACCAAGTTCAAGTTGCCGGAGGGGACCCTGCGGACCTTCTTGCCCAAGAATCGTGGTGAGTCCAACAGCAGGCCGATGATGTCCGAGACATGCCGGGTGACCCTGATGTTGCAGGGCAGCCAGGTGACCGCCTGGGCAGATCAGGCTCAGGTACCTACCAGTGACCTTCTGGACACGGATTACGAGTCCTACACGGGAGTTCCGGGTCCAGATCTGAATTTCATCGCGGACCACATCCAGCGTAGAAAAAACTCCTATGTTCCTCTGGGCGACAACACAACGCTTCCCGTGGTCATCGATTTCGCAGAGAATGTCCCGTACAAATACGTGATCGATGTCCTGAATATTGTCTACAAGTTAGATCTTGAGAAAGTTGCCTTTGCTCAGCCGGAGAACCCGTATGAGTGAGGGAAACTAGAATTGCTCATGGGCATTTTGCCCGTGGCAATGAAGTGCGTTGATAAGATTTTGCCGAGCTCGTCGGTGACGCCCGAAAGGGCGATCGGCGGAAGAAGAAAGGGTGCTCTCGTGATCGAGACCCATGCTCCAAGAATGCGTGCAAGCCGTGAGTTTGCCGGATTAATTTCTGCTCTCCTGGTCGTTGGATTCATCCTCAGCTCGCTTGCGGGTTGTGGAGGTTCCGCAAATCCCAGATCTTTTACACCGGTCGATCCTCCTCGCTCCGCTCCTGTTGGATCCGGAGAGGATCTTTTCGCGAAGTTACAGGATCCAACCCCTGTAACTTCCGATGACGACCCCGCAATCTCTGATGACGAGAAGGTCCAGCAAATCGCTGACCAGGTTGCCCTTGCGGAACAAGAGCGTCGTCGAACTGCACAGTGGCTGCTAAGTCAGGCGGATAAGCTCTTTGCTGAAGCGGATTATTCCGCTGCGGAACGGGCTTATCGTCGTGCCCTCGATGCAGATCCGAGTTTGCAAAAAGCGAAAGAAAACCTTGGTCGCTGTTTGATGTTCCTGGGTCGTCGCGACGGGGAGATCCGCACCATCCTGCAGCAATTTGGTGAGGAAGTTCAGGTCCTCGAACAGCAACGCTTGAGTGAGGCCACTCGTTTCCTGGCTGAAGGCAAGCAGGCTCTTGAGGAGAACCGCAACGATGATGCTCTCGATCTGCTTCAGCGGGCCCGAGAGCGATTGATCTGGTTCGAGTACGGTGTCGACGTGACAGATATGCAGGAGGAAGCGCTGGCTCTCTACGACAGGGCCCGCAACATGAAGATCTCCAGCGATGCCAGTTCTCGTCGTCAGCGGGAAGAATTTGCCCTCAGAGAGGCCGATCGCCTCACCACAGAGGCTGAGAAACGCCGTCTGGAGCGAATTGTAGTCCTCATGGATCGTATTGAAGATGCGATGGTGCGCGAGGATTTCCGCGAGGCGATTCAACTCTCGAAGACGATCCTCCAGATTGATCCAGAAAACACGTCGGCCAAGAGATTGCAGGATCGTGCTCAGGAATACCTGCAGGCGCACCGCTATCTGACCTACATCGAGCGTGAGACTGAACAAACGACAAGGGTTTGGGAAGACCTCGAGCGCAGTGGGATTCCCTATGAGGATCCATTCCGCTTCCCCGAGTCCCGTGATTTCTGGCAGACCGAAGTTCAGCGTCGTCTTGAGAGGCTGTCCACGGCAAGCCTCGAGGAATCGCCTGAAATCCGCAAGATCCGCAGGGCACTCGCGGCCGGATCGACTTCTTTCGATTTTCCAGATGCGAACCTCGCAGAAGTGGTGGATTTCCTTCGTAGTGTGAGTGATCTCAATATCAATATCGATCCTGAGATCGACGCGACCGATGTCCCGGTCAATCTCTCCCTTGAAGGGGTCAAGCTGGGTGAAGCGCTTGANCTCATCATGAAGGCAACAGGCAAAGCTTTTACCTTCCGCGAGAACATTCTCTTCATCACCGAACCGGAAAATGCATTCGGTAACTTAATTTTTGAGATCTACAACGTGACGGATATTCTGAACAAGATCCGTGACTTCCCTGGACCATCGATCCGCGTTTCCAGCAATGACAGTTCGGAAGAGGGGGGCGACAACCCGTTCGATTTCGGCGGATTCGATGAAGAGGAAGATGCGGAACTCACCCCCGATGACCTGGTGGAACTGATCCAGGAGTCGACCGGTGGCGCAGATCATTGGGATGAGTCAGGTTCGACGATCAGTGGTCACAAGGGACAGATCCTGGTCACTGCCACTCGCGAACTTCATCTCGCGATTCATGATTTCATGGTGAACCTTCGTGCCAATAGCGATGTTTTCGTTGTCGTCGAGGCTCGGTTTATCGACATGGTCGATGATTTCCTGGAGGACATCGGAGTCGATTCCAGGAATCTGGGCCAGCCTCCTGGCCAGGGCTTCGGAACCGCATACGGGACTCTCAATTCGACCAATACCGGTGGATCAGATATTGGTTTCAACAACCTTGGAGATCCGACAGATCCGACACTCATCATGGGACAGGACCGGACCGCTGGCCGGATGCAGCATATCCTGGACGGGTTTGTTGGAGCTGCTCGTGGAGACCGCCTGAATGCAACCTTGCGGGGACTCACCATGCAGGTGACATGGCTGGATCCGTTCCAGATTAACGCGATTATTCGCGCTAGCCAGGAACAGCGTGCCGCTCGCATCGTCACGGCGCCGAAAGTAACGGCTTCTAATGGACAACGAGTGCATGTCTCGGTGATCACTCAGCGTTCTTACGTGCAGGATTACGAGCTGGTCTCCGGGGGTACTGGACTGGTGGTTTCTGAAGTTGCTGACCCGGTAATCGACACCTTCCAGGACGGTGTGGTGCTCGATGTTCGGCCGGTGATTTCTGCAGATCGTCGCTACATCACTGTCGATGTTCGTCCGACTCTGGCAAGCCTGATCAACGGGGTGATCTCGACGGTCACGATCAGTTTGGGAACGTTGAACAATGCAGCCAGCTTGGTCGAGATTGACCTGCCTGAGATCTCTTTGCAACAGGCGTTCACCTCGGTGACCGTTCCTGATGGCGGAACGGTCCTGCTCGGGGGCTTCAGAAGTTTGAATGAACTGAAGTACGAATCCCAGGTTCCGATTCTGGGGAACTTACCATTTCTCAAAAATCTATTCCGTCGAAAGGCTAACTTGAACGAAAAGAGGAGCCTCTACATTCTTCTTACAGCGAAGATCGTCGATCTTCGTGCTGAGGAACGTAAACTCTTCAACTAATCNTTGNTGATGGTGTGCATCTGCAGGCGGGGGTTGTTTCCGAGGCGTTGGCCCGGATACGACCCCTGTCTCGTTTCAGAAAGGAGTCCGCATGAGTGAAATTCGCGCGGTCTTCTTTGACATCGACGGGACCCTCTTCTCGACCGTGGATTTCGCATCTCTGGCGCGCGCTGCTAGCGCCGATGCGATGATTGAAGCGGGTCTCAACGTTCCACGTGAAGATCTCCTCGAAGAACTTGATGAGGTAATTCGGGAGTTCTCTTCCAACTATGAACGCCATTTCGACAAGTTACTGCTTCGGTTGCCGCGAAGAACCCTGAAAGGTTTGAATCCAGCAGTGATCGTTGCGGCAGGCATCGTTGCCTACCATGACACCAAGACTCGTATGCTGGAGCCTTTTGAAGATGCCAGCGAGGTGCTCAGGCGTCTCGGGTTGACGGACCTTCTGCTGGGAATCATCACCGAGGGGCTTGAGGTCAAACAAGCCGAGAAATTAATTCGTCTTCGACTTCTGGAGCATTTTGAACAACGCGCCATCTTCATCTCTCATCAGGTAGGGATCTCCAAGCCGAACCCGAAGTTATATCAACGTGCCTGTATCGATTTGAACCTTCGCCCTTCTGAATGTGTATATGTTGGCGATAATCCGACGATGGATATCGATCCTGCCAATGAAATCGGAATGGTCACGGTTCGGGTACAGCGCGAGGATCGTTTTCGTGATGTTGATGGGGCTAGCAGTCCAGATCACGTGATACAGAACTTTTGGGATCTCTCAGAAATTCTTCGAGAACGTGGTGTAGAGGTACCGGAGGTACTTTAAGTGACCGAACCTCCTTATCTGTCGATGGTCGTTCCTGTTCGGGATGAGAGAGAAGGTGCTCANAATCTCATCTCCCGACTNGTTCCTGCCCTGGAANCATCCAGAGTACCTTCGTATGAAATTTTGCTGGTTGACGANGGTTCCAGTGATCAAACCGCTGAACTTCTCGAGCAACTATGTGATTCTGAGCCATGTTGTCGAGTAATTCGTCTTCGCCGACCTTTTGGCAAAGGAGATGCGCTTGCAGCTGGATTTGACGAGGCGTCAGGGTCGCTCATCGCAACCATCGATGCAGATTTGCAAGAGTCACCGGAAGAACTCGATCGACTTTTGAGTGTCTACGATGGTGGAGCCGACCTGGTCATCGGCTGGCGACATGAACGGCACGATGGGATAGCGAAGAAGATTTCTTCGATTCTCTTTAATGGAATGGTTCGACTTGCAGGAGGGCCACCCCTTCACGATGGCAATTGCGGATTCAAGTTGATGCGAAAGGAACTGGCCAGAGAGTTGCCCCTTTCAGGCGGTCGTTTTCGTTTCATGCCTCTGGTGGCGGCTCACTGGGGATATCGAGTTGCCGAAGTTCAGGTGACTCATCGTGCACGGGAAACCGGTCAATCTCACTTTGGCCCGATGCGTGCCTTTCCCGCGATGCTCGATCTGTTCGCGATACTAGCTCTCTTGAAGGGGCGTGGTAGGCCGGGGCTGTTCTTTTTTAGATGGGGATTTTTCCTCTCGTTTCCGGGCCTGGGAATCCTTTCTTACATCGCTTATCTGCGCCTTATTGATGGCACCATCGGTTTTCGATATCCATTACTAGCACTTGGATCGTTACTATTGCTCGGCGGAATACAGCTTCTTCTCGCCGGCGTGCTGACGGAATGGCTAGGGTCGAGGGAGCGAGGTCGGCCAGCCTATCGGATTGATCGTCAGCAACGGGGGGTCGTGACCCGGGAACTGGATCGGTGATGGATCGTCCTCGTCTTCGTGTGTTGACAGCTTCTTGGCCAGGCAAGAAGGAACCGTGGCGAGCTCGGTTCATACGTGATTTGCATCTGGAACTCGCCGATGACTTCGATACCGAGTTGATCGCTCCTCAGATCCACCCCGAAGATCCCATTGAAGAACAGGATGGACCTCTCCGGGTGAAACGATTTCACTATCGTTCGGGAGGTAAATCACCTCGAAACAGCGGCGTGGGCCCTATCGCTGCTCTGTCGTGGTTAATTTCTGCACACCGTGAGTCGCGCAACTGGCAACAAGATTCAATTCCCGGTGTGGTGCTAGCTCACTGGGCAGTTCCGGCTGCGGTGATCGCTCGCCAGAGTGCGGTAAGGCTCGGTTGTCCTTTGATCGTCTGGTGTCACGGTTCTGATGTTCATCGATTCGGTCGGACTCGCATTGGAGCCAAGTTACTCAGAATGGGTTTGCGGTCTGCTGATCGAGTACTTGCAGCGAGCGAACCGATGGCAAGAGAGTTGGCAGATCGTCATGCCATCTCTGGCGTCAAAGTATTGCCGGTGGGAATTGACTCCCACTTCTTGAGCCAGCGCTCTGCCACTACTTCTCCCTATCCACTGAAACTTCTGTGGGTGGGAGAAAGAATTGAGTCGAAGGGTTATCACCGGATGCTCAATGCTGTCGCCACTGCCCGGCAAAGAGGAGTTTCCCTCTCACTGGAGGTGATCGGGGGAGGAACTGGTGATCAACTNGATTTGCACAAAGATGTGCAACTGCGAGGGCCACAACCTCCTGCTGAGATCATGGCTGCGATGGATCGCAGCCATCTATTACTTCTTCCAAGTAAGGGTGAAGGAACTCCTCTTGTTGTTCAGGAAGCAATCGCACGTGGATTACCGGTAGCTTCGACACCTGTGGGTGGGATTCCGGATTTATTTCCCTCAGGTCAGGGTTGGTTTCCCATCGAAGGAGCCAGTGAAGGAGAGATCTGTTCGGAACTGTCCGACCTCATCGTCGGTGTTGCCGCCGATCCTGACATTTTGGATAGGTCACGCAGTGCACTGNTAGAGCGNGACACCAGCGGTTTTTCCCGAAAACACTGTGCAATGGAACTTCGAANAATCGTTTTCGAGGTGTTGCGATGAAGTGGCAGATGCGAGTCCTCATCGCGCTCGGTTTTTTGTGTAGCGCTGTGTTGTTGTACCTACCGGTACTCGATGGAGACTGGGTCTTTGATGACGTGCGGTTGATATCGACCAATGACTGGCTCTGGAGATCCTTTGATGGGCCCACCGATGAGATAAACGACTGGATCCAGGTTTTGTCGCAACCAGATCCATCCGTTGATGAGGTGCGGATCGGTTTTCGCCCACTTCGTTTCATCTCCTACCGGATCGATGTGCTGCACGCTGCGATGTGGGGCATCGATGGGCCACATCATTCTGGAGCGACGATTCCTTTTCACCTACANAACGTGTTATTGCATGGCATCGCTGCGTTGCTGTTGTTCTGTCTGATTCAGGCCATCTTCCCAAAAGGTGGCTGGAAGCTGTCNNTCATGCTGGCAGCAGTATTTCTGGTGCATCCGGTTCAGACGGAAGCTGTGGCGTGGATCTCGGGTCGTCGGGATGTCTTGTTCGGAGTCTTTTATCTGTCCGCTTTACTCGTTGCCGTTGGCGGAGGAGAACGACCCGGTTGGTTTCGGGGTTGTGTTGTTGCTTTGTTGGGGGCGTTGGCGATGGCCGCCAAGGAGATGGCCGCAACCCTTCCGGTGGCATTGATAGCGGTTTCTTACATGTCATCCGAACCTCCAAAAAACTGGCTTCAATGGCGTCGTTTCATCCCGGTCTGGGCACCTTGCGCAGTGGTGGTACTTTTTCTTTCCTGGCGAGTTCTGTCATTACAGGATCCTGGTGCTGGGACCCCGTACTGGGGAGGATCTATCACGACGGTTTTCTGGACGATGGGTCGAGCACTGTTGAGTTACCTGGCGCTTTTTCTGTGGCCAGTGGGTCTCTCTGTCGATCATTCCTATGCGTCATTTCTCCCTTCAACGGCAGCCTTTTCACCGTGGACCTCGCTGATGAGTTGGGTTGTGGTGGCTCTAGGACTGTTCTTTTCGTGGCGTTGTTTTGGTCATGGATATCGAAAAATCGCGCTGAGCTGGCCTCTTTTCATCGTGCTGCTATCGCCAGTGCTGCAGCTTTTTCCCCATCCCGAGCGCTTTGCTGAACGATTCCTGTACTTGCCATCGATAGCCCTGCTGCTGCCTCTGGCAGGCGGTCTGATCTTTGTTGAGAGAAAAGTTGCTGGTTCCAGAACACCTCTGACCGTGATTTTGCTGCTGTTGCTGGTGTTATTGACTCGCGCTCGTCTTGACGATTGGCAAGGCCCTTATCCACTCTGGAGTAGTGCTGTGGCAGCCGAGCCACAATGTGCACGTGCCTGGTTCGGGCTTGCTGAAGCGGCTCGTACACGCGGTTGGAACTCACAAGCGGTCAGTGATCTCGGAAAAGCCATCACGATCCTTTCAGGAGTCGAGAGAGATCGGCTTCAACAAGGATATTTCCTCCAGGCACTACAGATTCGCGCCGGATTGCTCGCCAATATTGGAGGGGAAGGCAACCTGAGGGTTGCCCAGCAGCAGTTGCTAATTCTTCTCGATGAAAAAGACACCGATGGCAGCGAAGTATCTCAACAAGAGACTCCTTGGCGTGAGTTGCTCAAGATTCGTGAGCGTCTTGGGGACATTGAAGGTGCCCGTGCGGCGGCGCTGACCCTCATCGAGTTACCGATTATTCACGATTCGACTCGACTCGAGGCTTTGTTATATCTTGCCGCGACCTCAACTGAAGGTGAGCGGGAACGATATAACCAGCAAGCCAGAGACANCGCTGAGGGTATTGGTGGTCGTGCAAAGGCCAGGGTGGCTTACCAGGAAGGGATGCTGGCGCTCGACGAGAAGCGCCACAAGGCTGCACTGGTGCTGTTTGACCAGGCTTTGCTGGGCCTTGATGAAGAAGGCCGAAGAAGCAGTGCACGATATCGCAAGGCCGAAACTCTGCTCAAACTGGGGCGCGCTGGAGAAGCCCGAACACAACTGCAAGCCTTACTGGAGGATGATCCAGAACATCTCGCTTCCCACCTTTCGTTGGGCGAACTGTTGCTGGCCGGTGGAGACACCGAGAAGGCGATCGAACATTTCAAAGCGGTTCTCTGGGCCGTTCCCGATAATCCTCAGGCTCGGCAGGGAATTCAACAGGCACTGGTTCGCCAACGAATCGAAAGTGGAGCGGTCACCGAAGCGCAGGTGGATCCGACTCGGATCACTGCTTTGACCATGCTTGCTGATCGGATGATGACCCGGGGAGAACCGGACAAGGCCAGAGAGGCACTGGTCGAAGCTGAAAAACACGCCGAGGGGCCTGCGGAGAAGGAACGTCGACTCGAATTGTGGCTTCGTTTGGCTCGTCACGATGCGAGTCAGGGGGACTGGGAACTGGCGAAAGACGGATACAGTCGCTTGCTCGATAGAGCCAGTATTGAGGNGCGAGGTGATTTCATTCTGGAGGTTGCCGAGGTGGAGAGACGCGTCAATGGACCAGCGTCCGCGTTAGAGCTGTTGAAAAAGCAGCTTGAAGCCGGAGTGAAAGAGGATCGTATCTATCGCCAGATGGGAGCGATTGCTCATCAAGCAGACTTATTTACCGAAGCGGCAAAGTGGTATCGCAAACATCTCGATGAAGTGGTCGATGAGGATCCTCAGGTGAGAGCTCGTATCGAAGCAGCACTTCAGCAAGTATTAGAGGAACCGATAGCCGTGCCTCTTGATGAAGATGGGGAGAACCAGTAATGGCGCTCAGAACCCTCGCTTTGGTCGGGGCTGCTACGATGCTTTTGGAGATCCTCGTTGCTCGGCAACTGGGTACCATTTTGGGCAGTACTCTCGATGGTGTAGCACTTGCCGTGAACGTGGCACTGGTCGGATTTGCCATCGGTCAGGTTGCCGCTGCACGTGTTCGAGAAAGGAGATCACTGGCCTCCACCTGGTGTCGTATCGCTTTGGTTGGCTGCATAGCTGCTTCTCTCTGGATTGGGATTCTGCTTCCCGTTATCGCGGAGGGATCCTGGTTCATATCAACTTTGTGGGGGAAAATCTGTGTTTCCTTACCGTTGCTATGCGGTTCGATACCTCTGGGAGCGGCAGTGACCACTTCGTTTCGTGCTTCCGTCGATGAGGTGATAAGTCGTTCTTCAGGAGGAATTACAGCGTTAGATTTGGGCAGTGCTTTTGGTGCTCTGGCGACACCTTTGCTACTGTTACCGTTAGCTGGCGAACTCGGAACGCTACTGACTGGATTGTTGCTTCTTGGGTTGGCGAGTTTCGTGCCGACCAGGTCAGTTCGTACCGAATCGGAAGTGGTCCGGAAGGATCGCCGTGTCAGCAGAAGGGCGATTCTGAGCGCCTTCTGGGTTGGGGTCATCGCCTTCGGGCTTCAGCTCGGCTGGGTACGGGTACTCGGAGAGGTGCTCGGTTCGAGTCTACTTGTATTCGGCATCGCTTCGGGAATGTGGCTCATCGGTGGCGCTGCCGGCGCCAGCCTGATGCCGCAGTTACGACTATCGCTGGGAGTTTCACGCCTGCGGCGAGTTGCCTGGTCTTCGTGGCTCATTTCTCAGGGGATCTCCTTGTTGCTGATCGCCTTCAGTCCGTATCTCTATCTCCACTTCGTATCGCTAGTGGGAGAAACTCCTGGTTCTTCTTTGCCGGTGGCGAAGGCTTTGTTGCTCTTCGTTGTGCTTGGATTACCTGGCTTTTGTTCCGGATTGATCGTTCCTGCTCTGCTGGTCGACCATGGCGAGAAGGGCAGGCTCGATCGCGGCGCTGGCATCCTGCAAGGAGCGAACCTGGTCGGGTCGATGGTGGGAGCCAGTATTGCCGCTTTCTGGATTATTCCGAGTCGCGGGCCTCTTTTCTTGTTTCTTCTCTGCGGAGTGGGAACGGTGGCCGCCGGGATACCAGCTCTGCGTAAAGGAAGTCGCGGGGGAGCCGCCTCTTCTTTTCTGTGTGGGGGACTGCTGTTGGCGGCAGCGACTCAATTTTGGGACCCAGATCTATTGGGGGCAGGTGTATTTCAGTGGTCACGAGCAGAGATTGTCCAGGGATCTGCTCTCCCAGGTTGGCAACAGCGCGAGATTCTCGACACCTTTGAGGGTCGACTTTCGCGGGTACAGATCGAACGAGATCTGCAGCAAAACACCAGTTACTTGCGAGTCGGAGGTCGTATTGAAGGAAGTGTTCCGATAGATCCGGCCGCTCCTTCGATGGCAGATTTGCCGACTGAAGTGTTACTTGGTTTGCTGCCGACCTGGATCGGACCAGGAGAGGGAAACTTGCTGGTCATCGGCCTTGGAGGGGGGACCACAGTTGCCACTGCGGTGGATACCTGGTCAGGTAAGTTGATCGTTGTCGAAATCGAACCTGCTGTGAAGGAAGCTCTTCTTTCGGATGCAGGTCGTGTAGCTTTTCCAGCTGAACATCAGGCTTTGTTTGGTCTCAAAGCGCCGAGCATATTGCTCGAAGATGCCAGAGCTTTCCTGGCGCGGGATGATCGCCTGTGGGAAGCGATCGTGATTCAGCCATCGGAACCCTGGTTGCCCTGGTCTGCGCCGCTTTTCACCCCGAAATTTCATCGTTTGTTGTCACGCCGACTGGCCCCGGAAGGGGTGGCCGTCCAGTGGTTGCAGTTGTATCGCATCGGAGTCGCTGAATTTGCAGCGATTGTCTCGTCTTTTCGAGAAGAACTGGGCCCGGTCCAGGTCTGGCATCCTCCCGGGACTGGCGAAATCCTGCTGGTGGCCGGCAAAACCGAGCCCGCCGGACAAAATCGTCGAGAATCGGTCGAGAAAGCATGGTCTCGGGTGGCTGCGGGGGCGTTACCTGTAGAGCCCTGGCTCGATGATCGTGCTGTGGAGCGGTGGCTCTACCAGGCGGGAGGAGGGGATCGGACGCAACTCAGAGCCCGTCTGGAGCACCGGTTACCGTTGTTGGGAGAAGGAGGCAGGGATCTTTCGGGAGAACTGCTCCGATCGTTGCAGGAATCACTTCAGAATCAGCTTCAGACGCCCCCACGTTGACGGAAATCATTGTCAGAACAGTGGATGGCCGTTGACAGCAAAAGTCTCTGGAAATAGGATCCGGGCTTCCGTTCGAGGGTTCCGGGGGCCGGAAGAGGCCGTTTGCCTGGATCCAAGATCGGGATCGACTGTCGCCACGATCCAGGCCCCTGTGGCCTGATTGTTGGAGACCCGAAGCAGGGTGGAGAAGATGCAAAATTACAGCCCTCAGCGCAGCTTTGTTCAGCGCAAGGAAGACGTGGTACGCAAGTGGTATCTCGTCGATGCTTCCGAGGAGATCCTCGGACGTATGGCGACGGAAATTGCCCAGATTTTGATGGGCAAGAATAAGCCGACCTACACCCCGCATGTCGATTGTGGAGACTTTGTTGTGGTCACCAATGCACGTCAGGTTCTGACCACGGGAAAGAAAGTGGAACAGAAACAATACTACTCCCACACTGGATACCTGGGTGGACTGAAATCCAAGACTCTGGAGTGGATGCTTGAGCACAAACCTGAAGAAGTGATTCGCCTCGCAGTTCGCCGGATGCTGCCCAAATCGCGATTGGGTCGCAAGATGCTGACCAAGTTAAAGGTTTTTCCAGGAGAAAAACATACAATGGAAGCTCAGCAACCACACTTCGAAAAGGTTCAGTTCACATCTGAGGAGACCCAAAAAAGCTAATCACCCGGATGCTTGATTCCGGGAATGCAGGAGGAACGCTTTGGCGAAACCGAATGATTATGTCTGGGGCGTTGGTCGCAGGAAGACTGCAGTCGCCCGGGTCCGCATCCGTGAAGGAAGCGGCAGGATGACCATCAATGGCAAGCCACATGACGAATATTTCCGTCTCTCCCCTGATCAATCTCGCTTATTCGACCCTCTCCGTGCTGTTCGTGCCGAGGAATCCTTCGACGTCTGGGCCAACATCAAGGGTGGGGGTACAACTGGACAGGTGGGGGCGGTGGTGATGGGATTGGCTCGTGCACTGGCGCGGGTCAGTGAAGATAACGAGAGCACCTTGCGTCAGGGAACTTTCCTGACCCGTGATTCAAGAATGGTCGAACGGAAGAAGCCGGGGCGCAAGAAAGCACGTCGTTCCTTCCAGTTCTCCAAGAGATAGAACCTGTCTGGCTTCTCTTCACAATCGAAAAGGGCGCGTCGGGAATCCCGACGCGCCCTTTTCATTTCTGCTTTATCGCGATCAGATATTGAAGAGAACTGGTGTTGGTACCGGAGGTGGGACTCGAACCCACAAGACCGTAAGGTCAGCGGATTTTGAATCCGCCGCGTCTGCCAGTTCCGCCACTCCGGCCCGGTGCTCAGCGGTCAGTCCGTCATATCTTAGAGATCGGCCTCCATTTCGTCATCCAATACGGGCAACTCAATCATCGTGAATCTGGTGGTCGTAGACAAATCGGAGGACCGAGGATTTCTGACCAGAGAAGTCGGTTCTGTAACTGACTCCGGGTCAGTTTCCAGCGGTCTTGTTTATGACCATGGTAATTAGCTGTCGTCCTCGGGGGGGCAGTAGCCAGGGACTTTCTGATGATCTCCTGACCAATTGCACCGGCGCTCTGGTGTTTGTGGAATTCATCATGGGCATCTCGATCGATCAGATAGGGATTCTCCTCCTCCTGTGGAGCCTCGATTTCCACTCCCCAGCGCGCCAGTTGTTCGGTGAGAACTTCCAGATGTCCACCTCCCCCTTTCGAGGCGGCTTCTCCGGTGACTAGCGGTGAGGATGGTTTGGCTGGCACGGTCTCGCGAACAGTGACTGGATCTGCAACTGCGACCCAGCCGCCTCCCATGTCGACTTCTTGCAGCTGAGCACTGGTTGCTGGTTCCTTTCCTGCCTGGATCCAACCCTCGTCAGCTGATGGCTCGACTTCCTCCTGGAGTTGTTTTTTTCGTTGAGCTCTGGTCAGATTTTGTCCCCGATGTCGTGCTCGGTGGCGAGCCTGTTTCTTCGCCTCCATCACCCTCTGGATGATGGGAAGAACAACAAATACCAGGATCCAGATCCAACCAATCTTACCCATCAGGAAACTCCCTTATTCAGCATGATCATCCTGATTTGCTTCGTTGTCATCTCCGATCGAGTCCCTCATCGAGGTGTCCGCCTGGAGATTTTTGAGTCGGTAGTAATCCATCACTCCCAGGTTGCCTTTACGGAAGGCATCTGCGATGGCTTTCGGAACATCCGCTTCGGCCAGCACCACGACGGCACGGTTTGCTGCGATGAGGGCGATATTCTCCTGTTCCTGGGCTACNGCCAGTGCNCGGCGTTTCTCCGCCAGTGCCTGGGCGACTCGTTTGTCTGCTTCTGCCTGTTCTGCTTGCAGTTTTGCGCCAATATTTTCACCGACGTCAACGTCAGCGATGTCGATCGACAGGATCTCGAACGAGGTTCCCGAATCGAGACCCTTCTCGAGAACCTTCTTTGACATCAGATCTGGATTCGCGAGCACATCCTTGTGCGTGGCTGCCGATCCGATGGTGGTGACGATGCCTTCGCCCACTCGCGCGATGATGGTCTCTTCCGTGGCTCCACCGACCAGGCGGGCGAGATTGGTCCGGACGGTTACGCGGGCCCGGGCTCTCAACTGGATGCCGTCACCGGCGACCGCATCGACGGTGGTGCGAGTCTGGTCACGTGACGGAGCATCGATCACCTTGGGCAGGACACTGGTACGAACCGCGTCGAGAACGTCTCGACCAGCGAGATCGATGGCAGCAGCCTGATCAAAGTTGAGGTTCATATCGGCCTTGTTGGCGGCCACCAGTGCCTGGACGACCCTTCTCACGTTGCCCTTGGCCATGTAGTGGGCCTCCAGCTTGTTGGTGTGCACATCCGTGACACCCGCTTTTCTGGCCATGATTAAGTTATCGACGATGATTCGGGGGCTAACCTTACGGAGCCACATTCCGATGAAGGCAAAGATGCCGATCTTGACACCCGAGGAAAGCGCCTGGATGTAGAGCCGACCGAAAGTGATGAAGAAGATGAACAGGACCAGGCCCAGCACTCCGACGACGAACCAACCAATCACGTTCAAGATCGGCGGCATTTGTGCCAGGACAAGAGTCGTTCCTGAATAGGGGAACGCGAACATGGAAACTCTCCCATCAGGTAGCTACGCTACCAGTAACTTATTCGTCTTGTGATTCTTCGCTAGATTTTCTGACCATGATGCGGTTGCCGTCTGATTGGACCACCACCACGGAATCTCCCTTGTCTATGTAACCTTGATTGGCGACGACATCGAGCCGGCGACCGGCGATCAGGGCAATACCTGCCGGGCGTAGGTCTGACATCACCAGACCTCTCTGCCCGATCAGTTCTCTTGCCGAACGAACGTCGTCACCGAGCGAATCGGATTCTCCCAGGTCGGTTTTCAGGCCGATCTTGCCGAGCCAGAACTTGACCAGTACAACGATGTAAATCACTGTGAAAGTTGCGCACAGTAGTGCGATGACTTTTTGGTCTTGCAGGATCAGTTCCCAGATCGAGTATCCGATGCACAGGATGGCGGCGATCGCCAGAATCCCACCGCTCGGGATGAAGACCTCCAGGAATAGCAGTACCAGTCCGGTCAGGCATAGCATCGATAGGAGCCACCACTCCATCGCTAGGCCTCCTCGATCGATCGTACGACCACCCGGTTACCCTCGATCAGTACCACCTCGACCGGTTGCTCCTTGTCGATATAGTCCCCTTCGGAGACGACATCGACGACAGTGCCATCGAAGGAGACCTTTCCCGCTGGCCGTAGATCCTGAAGCGTTTCACCCAGGTTGCCGATTTCCAGATCAGTACCGGAGAACTCGGGTGAGGCCTGATGGTCATCGGTACTGGCGAGAGATGATCGGTCGATGAGGGATCCCGCCTTGCTAGTTCCACCGGGCAGGAAATAGGTGACGACCAGGATGATGATGAGTCCTACCATTAATCCGAAAGCGACCAGCAGGGAATCCTGGCTCAGTGCTTTCAGGTCGAGTGGGGTATCGATCGGCTGTAACGAAAGTCCCAGCGAAGCGATGATGCTGGCCATCCCGAGCAGACCTGCGATGCCGAACCCGGGAATCACAAACAACTCGAAGACCATCAAAAGAGCCCCACACCCGAACAGGCTCAGTTCGATCCAGCCGACCCCGCCATCGGCGTAGTTGGCCGCCAGGAACAGGGCGAAAAATCCGAATGCCATCATCGAACCCAGGCCGACACCCGGGAACTTCAGCTCGACAACGATGGCGAGTGCTGCACCGAGGATCAACAGGAATTTGACGAAGCGAGGCCAGTCACGGAACGCATCGAGTGCGTATCCGCCCGGATCCCCGATACGTTGACGCCCCAGTGCCTGGTCGGAACTGAGAGGTTGCAACTGGGTCAGACCGTAATCGGTCAGGAGCTGTTCCACGGTCAGGCAGATGTTCGAGATGAAGCCATACTCGAAAGCCTCTTTTTCATCGATGGTGAGGATCTCGCCACGCTCGACGATGCGTTTGATCTGCGCGCTTGCGCGCTCCTGCGCCGGCATGTCTTCCAGTTCCTGTTCGGTCAGGTACAGGGTTTGACCGTTGGGAANCCGCACCTGTAGGACGGCGATTTCCTTGGTCACCATCGCTTCGGCGAGCGCGATCGGATAACCACGGTCGCGGGCCCATCGACGCATGTCGGCACGGACGGTGGTCTGGATCTTTTCCGGAAGCTCGTTACCGAACAGGTCGATGGGTTGGACATCGCCGATGCGACTGTTGTCGCCCATCACCAGATTGCGGCACGCCAGGGCGACCATCGTCCCACCGCTGTATGCGGCCTGGCCGTTGGGTACCCAGGCGAAGGTTTCGATCCCTTGATCGGACAGGTTATCGATCGCCTCGGCGAGCTTGCGACTGGCATCGATGGTGCCGCCAGGGGTGGCCAGTTCGATGATGACGAACTGGACTTCTCTTTCGACCAGCTGAGCCATCGTGTCCTGGAAGCGGCGAACCACCGAATCGTTGATCTCCCGATCGATCTTCACCGTGATGGCGACATCGCGTAGAGACTGTTCCGGTTCCTGGGCGGTCAGCGACTGGCCGGGCAGCGTCAGCAGCGATAAGGCCAGCAATGCCAGACAGATTTTGCCCAGGAGGCACCGATTTGGTCGTGATTTGCGGAGCCTGGGGGATCCGAATGGCACGGGAATCTCTCTCTTTCGGGTATTTCTGGATCTCGATCGGATCCGGATTTCTCAAGTCCCGGCATTGTCATGAGATGGGCGCCCTCTGGCAAGGGCTGAGGACGTTTCCGGAGCGTCCTTTCTCTCATCATCCGGAATTATCGCGGGTTCGGTCGAGAAAAGCGGCAAATCACAGTCAGCACCTGTCAGGACCCCGCCTCACACCGGACGGGCAGTTCTTGCTCAGTTCTCCTCGGTCAGGCCCAGCGCCTGACTCAGACTCGCCTCCACCTGTCCCATCAGCGGGTCATCGCCGCGCACCTTCTCGGCNGGCACCTCGATGCCATCGCAGACATGAAGGGTGACGCGCTGGGGTGGGTGCGGCCGCGCGGTATCGGTCAGGTCCTCCTCGAATCGCTCGACCGTTTCGAGGAATCGTTCGTCAGGGGCATCGGAGGAGAGGTAGCCGCGCGGATACAGCGACAGTTGCTGCGCCAGGTACAGCGCTGCAAATTGTTGCCAGCGCCGGTCTCGCTCGTCGTCATCGATGTCGCCAGAGACCATCCCCTTGAGGATCACCGCCCGCAGGTTCTTGCTGCGCTGGACGACACTGCCGCCCTGATGGCCATCGAGCCACTCCTGTTCGAGCGGGTGCAGCAGGTGATCGATCAGCTGCTCGGCCCGTCCCCACAGGTCGCCCGACTGGGTGTCACCGAGGTGCTCGATCTCCTTCAAGCTCAGCAGCGCACCTCCGATCTTGCGAATCCGTGTCAGTAGATCCAGATTTCGCTGCGGAGCCCACGACAGTCGCTGCTCGATCTCTTCCAGTACCGGTTCCAGTGTCTCGGTCAGATCGCCCTCGAAGTGATATCGGATCGCCAGCGGAAAGATCATCACCTTGCCGCCATCGCCTGCCGCGCGTTTTCGTGCCGCTCCGCGGGCGATGGTCGAGATCCCCTCCATCAGTGGATTGAGCAGATCGTTGGTACGAGAGACCGCACCCTCGGGGAAGATCACCAGTGGGCGCTGCGCCTGCTCGAGGATCTCCATCGCGCACTGCAGAGAAGTTCGATCCATCCCTTCGCGATAGATACTGAAGGCTCCCATCAGACGGATCACCGCTCGCTGCAGCCGCCCTTCCATGAAGATGTGCCAGCTGGCCATGGCAAAGAACAGCGATCGGGTCGCCTGNGCCAGCGGATACAGCGCCATCGGGTCGCACGGTCGGGGGTGGTTGGGTGTGATCAGGATGCCATCGCCGGCATCGATGGCGGCTCGGATCTTGTCGGCGCCGTGTACCTCGCTGGAGACGATGCCGTACCGATCGCGCATCAGTCGGGTGATCAACAAACGCCCGACCAAGCGCGGCAAGATGTTGCCGCGGTAAGGCGCAACAAACGAGTAGGGTTGATCGACGACGATGCCCTGCATATTCCCTGTGATTCCCTCCGGTTACGATTCCAGTGCTTGATATACACCGCGGTTCGAAGCGAATACAGCAGTCTATTTCAACCTCACAGAGTCCAGCACACAGCTCTGGACGCCGGGATACGGATCCTTGCATCCTGTGATTGAGGATGTGGAATTGGGAGTGCATGGAAGAGCTACAGGAGGGAGAGAGATGGGAGCTATCATCGCCTTTTGTGTCTTTGTGGGGCTCTTTTTCCTCTTGATGGGCTCAAGAAAGAAAGACGACCCATCTTCCTCCGAGTAGCTGCGGACCTTAGGGGTACATAGGGCGACGTAACTGCATCGAGGACCGGGGCCTCTGAGCTGTCGTGCCGTAAATCCTCGTCTCACCCGGACCTCAGGGTCTCGCCTCAGCGTCCAGCTGTCGCGCGATTCGTTGCAGGAATCGTACCTCACTGTCCTCACGCTCTTCGAGTCGCTCGCGCATCTGTTGCTGGGTGTTGCGAACCGCGATCTTCGCCGGGTCAATAACAGTGGGCGCTTCGATCGGTCGAATCCCGGCAGCGATCTGGGGTAAGGCGCCATCCTGGAGGCCTCGCTGATTGGCAAACTTGATCGTCTGGCGATAACGACCGACGGCTATGGCAGCGTAGAGCAGCGGGGTGTCATCGTGAGCGGTGAACTCAACGGTATGAGCGCCTGCTATCTGGTCCTCATCGACGATCCGGTCATAGATGAGACCACCGCGTATGTAGACTGTGATTCGAACGTGGCCAGCCTCAGGCACCGTGTACTCGATCGTGGTACTTTCGCTCGATGGATTTGCAGTCGCGGCCAGCGTGCACAGGGAGTTGTCAAATTTCGACTCGGGCAGGTTCATGGTGATCGGGTTCGAGTGGTCGGCATACTTGTAAATCCTGTTGCCGACCGCATAAACCAGAGTGTCACTGATCCTCAGGAACTTGTTGATCCCGTCGCCATAGACGGTGTCGATTTGCATCAGGTTCCAGCTATCTCCGCCATCGAGTGTTTCGTAGGTAGTGTCTTCATGGCCGCCGATCCAGCCGATCTGTTCATTCAGGAAGCCGATTCCATTGGCCTCGTAACCTCCTGCAAATACCCGGTCTGTCCAGGTTTGCCCGCCATCGTANGTCTGTACCCACTTGTTGGAATCTGGACCACTCCAGCACACGGCATATCCAAACGTGGCAGAAGCAAAGCCAACCTTCCAGTAGTGATACGCGTTGCTGGTAGTGGCGATGGCCCAGTTTGCTCCACCATCCGTGGTGTGTAGCAAAACTGCGTCGTTCGAGTCGTCGGCTCCGGTGATGTACCCTTCATCGGGAGTGAAGAAGAGAACGTCGACGAATGCATTGAAATCGGTATTCAGATTCTGGGAAACCCAGGATACCCCGCCGTCGGTCGAAGATATGTAGTATGCGCCTCCGGCGTATCTTCCGGCTCCATGAATCGTGTCGCCAATTGCGTGGATGCCGCAAATTCCATCCGGCGTAGGACCGCTGATGGTAGCGGTAGAAATGGGCGTCCAGTTGATTCCACCGTCGGTAGTGGCGTAGATGACGTTGGGATCAGTCGTAGTGCCAACCCAGCTGCCCGGGCCCAGATTGCCCACCCAGCCCTTCATCGTGTCGACAAAAGTGAGGCTCCTGAATGAAGAACCAGGTTGGTTCAACACCCTCGTCCAGCTATCGCCAGCGTCGGTAGTTTTCCAGATCTCACCACTGATGTTACAAATGAAACCGATGTCAGGGCTCGGGAAGCAAAGATCGTCGTGATGATAATATGGCGCTACTGGCGAATTGGGCATCACCTCCCAGGTCAGCACAGGATCAGGGTCGGGGCATGCCGGGAAGGACTCGCAGGGGAGCGGGTTGGTCGAGGGATCGGGGCCACAGTCGGGGTAAGGAGCCGTCGGTGGCGATCCTCCGCCGAACAGGTTGCCAAGAAGGTGCACGGGGTCGGCGATGTTGAGCATGTCGTCGGCATTACTGTCCAGGGAAGCCAGGCATGGCACCGACATCGAACTGAACAGGAACGAGAGGGTGGAGATGGGATCGCTGATGTCCTGCATGCCATCGGCGTTGGCATCACCCCGGATGAAATCGGCAGCTTGAACAGGTAATGCACAGACCGATAGGATCGCAAGAATGGAAACAAGTATGGAAACAATGGCTTTCATGGAGGACCTCCCTCTCGATGAAACGAATGTAGGGGTAGTGACCAGAATCTGCGGTGATTGTATCAAAGAGCCGACAGTGTTCTAAAACCGTCTTCGCGAATGGACCCATTTCGAGTCACAAATCGCTTGAAGAAGCCCTTTGAGGAATTTCATTAGAGGAAACCAATCGTTAATCGGGCAATTTCATTCAAACCACAGATTAAGCCTATAACCAGAGTCATCCAGCAAGTGCCTTCTGGACATCCCTGTGGCAAAATGCCATCGAAGGAGGCTACATGACGGAGTCAGAACCGAGGTGGTCTGTGAAGGATTTCATTGCTGCTTTCTTCACCATGGTCACAGTGTTCTTTGTAATCTGGGGCATATTCGAGGTCTTATTTGACACCTTTTCTAAGGCTCTAATGCCGTGGGAACCCGTCTTTATATTTTTTCTATTCGCCATACCTGTAGTCACTTTTTTCATCGTTTTAAACAAAAGGGATAAGTCAGGTCGTTCGTGGAAATTGATTTTTCCAGAATCCTTGAGTTACTTCTTCGGCACTCATAACCACCCCCTCGTTGGACCGCTGCGGGTGATCGGTGTGGGGTTTTTGGTGAGGGTTGTTTTCGCCATTCCTTGGGTGACTTGGGCAAAAGGAGATTGGCTTTATTGGAGGTATGACGGTGTAACACGGTGGTTTTGGCAATCGGGTTCAGTTGGCGTCATAGATGTTTTTCAGGGATTAGACTTAAGCCCATCTCTGTGGACCCTCTACTTTATCCCCTGTATCGCACTGCTTCTTCTCGCCTCAAATCTCAACAAACAAAGGAGGGGTGAGGGATAAGAACAAAGTGAACCCCTGACCTCCTTATACGCAATCAGAAGTTCAGGCCTCCAACATTCAGGAGAAGCAAATGAATCGTGTTGTTTTCATCCAGGTCCTACTGGGGGTCTGTCTACTGTTTTCGGGAATCGTTTCGGGCCAGACTGAGGATTCTCATGATCGGCATGATGGTCATGGGGCCTTTGGGCAAACCACCGCGCATGATAACCGTTCTAATCCTTCGTTGAGTTTCATCGGGGACCTTGTGGCGACATGGAGTGATGATGAAGAGGGCCGTCACGCCGGAGCGGATGGGTTCAAGCTCCGTGGAGCGGAGTTGGGTTTTTTCGGTGCGGTTGGCGATTCTTATGAGTTTCACGGCTTTGTCTTTTTTGATGACGAAGAGGTCGAACTGGAAGAAGTTTATCTGCTCGCGACCGACTGGATCTCCCCGAATTATCGCCTCAAAGCGGGACGCTTTAATCTCGATTTCGGCAAGTTAAGTCCGATCCATGATAGTGAACTTCCAATGATGGACAAACCATCGGTCTTGCAGGAGTACATCGGGGGTGCGCTGAAGGGCACTGGAGCCGAGGTCCATTGGCGATCTTCGCTCGGTGAGGAATCTTTGATTCGAGCAAGTCTTGGTCTCGTTCAGGAAGCCGATAGCGATGTTCATGTGATTCTCGGACCCGGCGGTGGCCATCATCATGAAGAGGAATCAGAACAGGAATCTCCACTCCGAGAGTTTGATGACTTCGCATTAAATGGACGCCTGGCAGCCCTTTTTGATCTGTCGCACTCGACCACTGTTCAGATCGGCGGCAGTTATTTGCACTCACCTGAAAGGGTATTCGGAGTCGACGAGCAAGATGTGCAGTCCGTTGATCAGTCGGTGTTGGGATTGGATTTGACCCTGATCTCTGATGACGACTCTACCGGCGCTGGATATCGGCTGCAGGCAGAAGCGCTCTTTAACGAGAGAGATTATGGCGAACTGCTAGATGGGGGCACCCCTGGAGATTCCGCGGATGATCTTTTCGAGGTGAGTCATGAGGAAGCTGCTGGGTTCGTGCTGCTGGGGGAAAGAAACTTCGACGATCGAAATGCTCTCGGTTTCTCCTATAACCAGTATGAGCACGCAGAGGATGCTGAAAAAGAGAGTCGTGATTTTGGTATCTTCTTCACCCGCCAACTCAATGAAAACAACCGCATCCGTCTTGAAGTACGTTCCTTTGAAGATCTGGTCCTTGAGGACGAAGGTGTCGAGGATCTGGTCGACTTCACCGCTTTCTCTCTTCAGTGGACAGTGATGTTGGGAAGTCATAGCCACGGAATCGAGTGGTGCATGGAAGATGATTGTAGAAGCCACTGAATAGAATCTGCTTTTTCGACCATCAAAAAACGCCCATTCGTCATAAGACGAAAGGGCGCATCGGTTCAAATTGGTGGAGCTGAGGGGGCTCGAACCCCTGACCTCCTGACTGCCAGTCAGGCGCTCTCCCAGCTGAGCTACAGCCCCATGTTCGATCGGGCACCCAGGGTGCCCAAACAGCGCTCAAATGGCTGCGGGCCGCGGTGCCGAACCCTCAAAGCATAGCCACAGCGTATCTTGGGTCAAGGGAACCGATTGTTCGCAAGCGGGGGAGGCCCTACGATCTTTCCATCGACTCCTTTCGGAGCGAGATACTCCCGGATCACGGTGGAACGAGGCTGACCTTGTCCGTTGACCTTCTAGAGCTGGAACGTCGCTGGCGTGACCGATGGGGTGCCAATTTGTACCCATCTCCGATCCAGGCATCTCTGCAACAAAAAGAAACCGCCACCCCGTCAGCGGATGACGGTACCACTCCTTCCGATGCGGATGAGAGAAGCGATGATCTGGGTTCGTCTTCCGATGCAAGTGAAGAAGAAACCAGCTCCGACGAGCAACCACGACCGTTCTTCTGTCTTGATATGTTTCCCAATCCTTCTCTCGAAGGTTTTAGCGTCAACCAACTGCGCGGAATTGCTATTAATGATGTGGTAGCCCGATATCAACGCGCCCGAGGTCGTGATGTGTTCCGTCCGTTCGGTTGGGATTCATTTGGAGTTTCTACTGAGGACGAAGCCCGCACTACCGGAATCCATCCGGAACAGGTGGTTCGCGGTGGCATCGAGAAGATGCGCCAGCAGCTTCTTCACATGGGCGCGATGATTCACTGGGATCATGAGCTGAACAGTTCCGATCCCGAGTGCTACCGCTGGTCCCAGTGGCTGTTTCTCAAGCTGTACGAAAAGGGACTGGTAAAGTACGAAGATGGCTGGAAGGTGGCGATCACCAATTATGCCGAGCCTCTTCATGCCGGACTGAAGCAGCTGAAATGGCCTCCTCGAACCAAGACCCTGCAACGTAACTGGATCGGTCGTCGTGAAGGCTCGCGCTTGACTCTCAAAGCTTCGTCGGAATTGCACGACGGTTGGGAGGATGTCGATGTCTTTTCATGGCGTATCGATGCCCTGGCGGAGGCGACCTTCGTGGTTTTGTGTCCGGAGCATCCTCTTCTGGAGCACATCGTCGACAGTATCCAGGAGCAGGACGTTCGGGCCTATCAGGAAAGTGCTCTGGCTCTCAGTGACCGGGAACGTCTCATCACGAGGGGGACTGCCGATGGGGTTCCAACCGGTGCCTATGTTCTGAATCCGGTGACACTGACACGGATGCCGATCTGGGTCAGCAGTTACGTACTTCCTGATATTCATTTCGGGGCCGTCCTCGGGATTCCAGGAGTTCATAAAGCACATGGTGAATTTGCCAAACGATTTGGTCTCCCGACATCGTTGGTTCGTGTTCCGTCGATGCGGAAGAGGCGTCGTTCGGGTCGTCGTAAGGGTGCAGAAGGTGGCGAGGCACGCCGATCGATGCAGGCGATCCTGGAAGCTCGGGACCTGGTTGAGTCTCATGTTGACTGGAAACTGCATGATTGGGCGTTCGAGAGGCAACGGTTCTGGGGAGAGCCGATCCCCATTGTCGAATGTGAAGAATGTGGCCGTTTACCGGTACCGGAGGATCAGTTACCTGTGACTCTTCCGGAAATAGATAAGTTGCCGGAGTCAATTGACGGCAAAAGCCCCCTGGCCCAGTGCGAAGAGTGGTTAAAAACCGAATGCCCGGGTTGCCAGGGAGCTGCTGTTCGTTGCACCGATACGATGCCAGACTGGATCGCATCGTGCTGGACTCATCTTCGATCCCTCGATCCATCCAACAGCGATCAAATTGCAGGGGACGCACTGATCCGCCACTGGAGCCCGGTAAATCTATGTGTGGGGGGGATCGAGCATGCCGAGCTGCACTTGCTCTATGTTCGTTTCGTCAGTCATTTTCTGGCCGATATCGGAGTGACGCAGCGAGAGGAGCCTTACCGGAGACTGTTTAACCAGGGACGAATTCGAGCCTCCGGTGTCGCCGACGACGTGATCGATGACTCTGGTCACCGTGGACCGAGGGTACTGGCCGCAGATTACCTGGAAAAACATGGGGCCGATGCNTTGAGGCTTCATCTGNTGTTCATGGGGCCTCCTCAGGATCATGTCGAGTGGAATGAAGAAGGCTTGCGTGGCTGTGCCCGCTTTCTTCAAAGAACCCATGAAGCGATTTTGTCTCGGGTGGGAGAGGGTCGTTTCGTGAGCAGGAATGTACTCGTCGCCAAACATCGGCTGGTTCGTCGAGTCAGTCGTGCGATTCGTACTTTTCGCCTCAACAAAGCGGTCAGCGCGTTCATGGAATTTGTCAAGTTGCTACGTAGTGCCGATTTGACCCCGGAAGAAGTGGATCGGCAAACGCTGAAGACCTTTGTGATTTTATTGACTCCTTTTGCTCCGCATATGGCACATGAGTTGTGGGAAAAGATGGGTGAAAAAAGCCAACTCATTGACGAACCCTGGCCTGAGCATAGCGAAGAACTGTTGCAACCTTCGGAAGTTGAACTTGCGGTATTCGTCAACGATAAGATCGTCGATCGCCTCAGCGTCGAACTCGATACTCCAAAGAACAATGTCATCGAACTTGCCTTGCAGCTGGAATCGGTGAAATCGAGGACCGGTGGCAGGCCTGCAGATCGGGTCGTCCACGTTCCTGATCGACTTCTCAAACTGCTTTACTCCGATGTGGAAGGCCCGCCAGTCTCCGAGCCAGTAAATGCTCCGGAGGATGCTCCGCAAGGATCCTGAAGATCAATCGGGACCAATTTGTTTGATATTCCCTGGGTTGCTTTTAGAGCTCTTTCTGCGCCTTTGATCCGGTGCTCCACGGATTTTGGTCTGTGGCCATTTGTCCAGTTTCCACCACACATCGTAATCTCCTTTGTGGGTCCATTTTCTTGGATCAGCCCTGTCAGGCCAGGGAAGGCCGACGCTGGATCGGGGATCGATGAAAAACGTCGCTCAGAAATTCTTGCCATTGGCTCTCGTGATCATCGTGGCGTTGTACGGGGTTCTTGCCGTGCCTCCGCTGTCGAACAGTGAAATCGCGGTTGCCATATCTCCCAGCGGGGAGGGAGTCGGTAATTCAGCGGCGCCGAATTCTGATGATATTTTCGGATTCGACGAGGATCCGCTGTGGTATCTGACGAGAAGCATTTCGGAACTCGATTCTGGTCAAATCGAACCCCTCGAACCTGCGGTTGCCAATCTGTCATCGGATCTCCTGTCGCAAGAGCGAGCCAGGATAATCCGCGAACTGGATTCACGCCGTGATGGTCTTCGTCGCTGGGTCGGAGATGAAATCGATCGGACGAAGCAAAAGATTCAAGCTCTTGATTCACGAATCGAGGCAATCCTACCCACTTTGACCCAGTTCCCTGATGAATCGAGGGCTCAGAAAAATCGGGATAAAGTGATGAGGATGATCTATCCGGTGGTTCAGTTGCGCGGCAACGGAACCGTGGGTAGCGGCGTGGTACTGAAAAGCGAATTCTCTGACCGAGGTCATTGGAATGTCTGGATCGTGACCGCCTATCATGTCGTGGAAGAGGTTCGTGACCTCACGAGCGAAGAAGTGGTGATCAGAGAACTGCGCTTTTTTGACCCCGATCAAGGTCATTTGAACGAACTTTGCTACGACGGATATGAAGTCGCTTCGCTTCCCGAATCGGATCTCTCGCTGATTCGAGTCGAACGCTCCACNNCCTGGCCGTATGTTGCTGTGGTTGCCGATGAAAAGACTTGTCGAGCCCTCTCTGTCTTTGACCCGGTTTATGCGGTGGGCTGTCCACTCGGTAACCAGCCGCTACCGACCCTGGGTCAGATATCCTCCCAGCACAAACCGGTCGGCGAAGAGATTTACTGGATGGTAAATGCTCCGACTTATTTTGGAAATTCCGGAGGGGGCATCTTCCTGGCTGGAGAGGGCGAATTGGTCGGAATTAGCAGCATGATATACACCTACGGTAAGCGATCTCCGATGGTGGTACCTCATATGGGTCTATTTGTGCCGTTTCAGACAGTACGCTCCTGGTTACGTCGAGAAGGCTATGCCTATCTGATCGGATCCCCCGTTGCGGGCCCTGTTCCGGCTACCAATGGCTCGGAACAGTCTGGAAATGTCGGTTCCGGGTCGTTTTGACCCGGAGGCTCCTGAAGAGTATCCTGAGATCCTAGATGATTCCGAATTCGGGCGTTGTCCCGGTACTTTGGAATCTAGAGTCTGCCCGGTTAGATTTTCTTTCGGGAGAGGTTCTTTGATCGTACACCCCGAGTGAATTCATTCGATACCGAGCGATTCATCGTAATTTGAGCCCTGGGAGGGCACGTTGGAAGGACCGAAGTTGATGAAACCTGGATCTCTTGTTGGAAAATTGTTCTCCGTCACATTGCTGCTGGCAGCGATGTGCTGGTGTCTCCCCGGCGAAAATGCACTGGCACTTTCGTATGTACAGGACCCCACTCCGGTGGGCAAGCAGGAGGCAGATGCCAAGCAAGATCCGCTTCCTGTTGATGATATCTTGGGGGGAGACGATCTTGGAATCCCGCAGAGTGATCCAGCGGCTCTCGAGGTGATATCACGCTACATTGATGCCGTCGGTGGTACTGAAACAATGCTGGCGATCAGTGATCGAGTGGAACGCTTCCGTAACAAGAAGATCGATCCCACCAATGAAACGGTCATGAAAATGTCTCGATTCCTGAAGCGTACGGGAGAAGGGGCACTGATGATCCGGGAAGAATGGCAGCTTCCTGGTCTTGGCCTGACCAGAAACAACGAACCCCTCAATTTTGTTCAGGTTTACGACGGTGAGAAAGCCTGGGTCAAAGCGATGGGGGCTGTTTCACCTCTGGCCGGCAAGACGCTGATCGTTTTTGTATGGGATAAGCATATCGATGANTTCTTCGTGACCTTNCAGAACAACGGTTATACCGCCAGCCTGCTGGGGGATGGTGCTGTTCTTGACAGGCCCTGCAAATTCGTCGAGTTGAAATCTTTTGCGGGGAATCAGGTCCTTACCTATGCCTTTGCTGAGGATGACGGTTTGCTCGTTCGCAAGACCTGGCGTGAAGGTCAGGCTCCTGCAGTGGTGACCAAGGAAGTCTTCTTTTCCGATTACACTCGTATTCGCTTCAGTGATGACCGCAACCGTTGGATCAAGACTCCCACTTCAAAGAAGATATTCGAAGACGGTGAGCTGAGCCTGGAAGTCAACTACGACGAGATTACTCTCAACGCTGGAGTTGCCTCCAATGTCTTTGGACGTCCAGAAGGTCGTTCTTTTGCAGAAGTCCGCAAGGAACGTGAAACTGCTCGTGCCAAGAAGGACGCTGCTGAGGGAGAAAAACCTGCAGACGGCGAGAAGAAGCCGGTATGGGAAAAACCAAAGCCGAAGCCAAAACCGGTCTGGGAAAAGCCGAAGCCGAAGCCGAAGCCAGTGCCAATACCGGTCACTCCGCCAAAGCCGGACCCGAAACCAGACCCGAAGCCAAAACCAGATCCAAAGCCAGATCGGAAGGCATTTGATCTCGATTCAAACAACATTCCGGATTTGCTCCAGCTCGAATCTGCACTGATCGATTGTTAATGGTTCACCATCGAAAGATGATGGATGACGAGGGGAAACCGCTTCGCGGTTTCCCCTCGTTTTTTAGCTGGACGGATCCGGGCGCGTTTTGAGAACCAGCTGACCGCAGGCTCCGTCGATATCGAGCCCACGACTGCGACGGGCGGTCACTGGCCCGTCATATTCGGCCTCGAGAAGCGTCATGAACCGCGCCACGTCGCCCTCAGTGGCAGCCCTGTAANGGGGCTCCCTCGAACGGGTGGAAGGGGAGCAGGTTGATGTGGGCGTCGCATCTCCATGCAAATGATGCGAGTGCTGTTGCTTCTTCCGGCGCGTCGTTGACCCCAGGTAACACAACATATTCAAGACTGATTCTGCGGGTGTCAGTTTTGATTTCTTCGAGCATATCTCTCAGCTCATCGAGATCATGCCGAACGTTGATGGGTACGATCTCATTACGTGTCGATTGAATGGCACTGTGCAGACTCACGGCCAGTCTTACCTGGGGATGATCNTTCACCAGTTCTCGAATTTTCGGGATGATGCCGACCGTGGAAACGGTAATTCGCCGTGGACTGAACTTGTAGGCATCCGCAGAGGAAAACCATTCGATCGATCGAGAAACAGCTTCGTAATTGTGTAGAGGTTCTCCCATGCCCATGAAGACCACTTGTGTGACTCCTGAATGTCCTTCAGCGACGGTGGCGGCATGGACTGCTAGCCATTGGCCTATGATTTCTTTGGGTGTGAGGTTGCGCGACAATTTCATGGTGCCGGTGGCACAGAAAGTACAGCCTGCAGCACAGCCGACCTGGCTGGAGAGGCACAGCGTGCCTCGATCACCACTGGGAATCCAGACCGATTCGATGGCCANTCCATCGAGAAGGCAAAACCGGAATTTCATGGTGCCATCGACGGATCGTTGAACCACCGTTTCTTGAAAAGGGTGTGTCAAAAATCCTTCGGCGAGTTGTTGGCGCATTGTTTCAGGTAAGGAAGTCATATCAGCAGGATCAAGGATTCGGTTGTCGATCAGGTGTTGTCGAATCTGTCGGGCTCGATATTCGGGAACTTGTTGCTGCTGGCACCAGGATGCCAGTTTTGCGTCTAGCTGCGCTGGAGCGCCATCGAGGAGGTGAGTTGAATCAGCTGAGAGGGTCACTGTAGGGCGCCGATCAGTCGTCCGGCNGAATCGATGTAGATTTTCCATGGTCCGCTCTGGGATCGATCGGGACTACGACCTTGATAGTGAACGGTTCCATCCTTGTCTCGAGTGACTCGCGCCTGGCCCATAGTCCAGACGTAGGAACCGTCAGCTAATTGTTCCTCGACAATTGGAATCTCATCGCTGCCGACCCAGGTCAGCTGGAGCGTACCTTCTTGACGAAAAAACGGACGATTTTGGCGGGGTGGTCTATGGATCCAGATGATGCTGTCAGGTTGCCAGCGATAATAGACTCCGGNAATTCGNAATCGTGTTCTGACAAGTTCCACTTCGAGATCTCCCACTCGAAGTAAATCTCCTAGCTGACTGCGATCGAATTGTGGTTTTGCGTTCTTCCCATCAGTTTGCAGTTCAAATCGGAAGCGTGCGCCTGCCCAGTGCAGTGTTGAACTCCAGAGAGTTTCTTCTTGAAGTGCAAGATCGGGAATGGAACCGGAATTTGCGGAGTCTGCATTGGAAGAGGGGCCAGCTTTACAGCCAGGTACAGAACCAAGCAGCAACAGGGCCAGGAGTGCTGTAGAAATGGACCAGAACAAGATGCTGGAGCGAAAGAACAATTTCGCTGTCGGCAATCCCTGCTGGCCGGACTGTGGAGTCAATTCCTGTTCCTATCGATTCATACGTCGAATAAGACTTTGTACCCGAACGATTTCTGTATGCAGCTGCCTCAGTTCATACCTGAGTTGCTGCTGCGGGTTCTTTGCCGTTCCGGTAGCCAATTGGAACTGGCGATCATCGAGAACACCAGAAGAACAAAGTAGAAATTCACTGACAAATTGCTGAGAATTGACGGATGACCCCGGTGGATTCAACAATTGTTCTTCTCGGATACGGTTTCGGACAGCTCTTATGGCGATCCGTTGCTGAGAATCCAGATCCTGTCGATCGATGTTCTGGAATAATTCATCGAGACAGGAAGGGTTGCGAGCCTCAAGTCCCATGGCGAGAAGCGACATCAGGAGGGCGGTGAAGAAGAGGCAGGGAGCCACTCTGGAGGTGCGGATCATGTAGGCGATCCTTCCAACGATTTCAGCGGGCAGCGGCAATGCCCGTGTTGAGGATACCCGAACGAGATTTTTTGTTCACGGGATCTTCTCCGCTGCGTAGAGTCCCGTTTCTACGAACAGGGCAGTTGCCGTTATTGGCCCATCCAGTACCGATCAAGGGCATCCGAAGACGCTTCAAGAAAGCAGGTCGCCGCGTATCAACTGTCGGTCTGGGGTCTATTCCGTGGTTTTTCGTCGACCCGGTGAATCAGCCGCCTCCGATCGGACCACTTCGAGATCTAACTGCTGGCAAAAAGGTGGAAGGGATTCAATCTGGAACTGGCGGGCGATCTCGGGACAAAATCGATGAGCAACTCTTCAATTCCGGAACCACAAATCCTGTACCCGGATGGGCCCCACTGGCCTTCCATCCTCGATGGTATTGCCTCACCTCCAGAGAAACTGTGGGTGAGCGGCATTCTCGCACCTGAACGTGCTTCCATCGCCATCGTCGGGAGTCGTCGGGCTTCAACGTCTGGTCTCCGTATTTCCTTCGAGGTTGCTGCAGAACTGACCCGCGCTGGTTTCCGCGTCGTCAGTGGGTTGGCACATGGCATCGATAGAGCGGCACTTGAAGGGGCACTTCATGGAGGTGGTCAGCCGCTAGCATTACTGGGTAACGGTTTGCCTGCGATTTACCCCGCGGCCAATCGAGATCTGGCTGCGAAAATTATTACTGCTGGCGGATCGCTGGTGACTGAATACAAGCCTGGAACTCCTCCCCGACGCGGTAACTTTCCACGTAGAAATCGTCTCATCAGCGGCTGGAGTCTTGGCGTGATTCTGGTTGAGGCGGCGATTAAATCCGGCTCGATGGGAACTGCTCGACACGCGCTGGAGCAGGGGCGAGAGATCTTTGCATTTCCGGGGTCGGTAGAAGGTGGACGCAACGATGGTTGTCATGTCTTGATACAGGACGGCGCTTATTTGGTGACTGGAGCCGATGAGATCCTGGAGATTTTTGCGGGACTTGGGCCAAAACGAACATCCTCGGATGATGGGAAAAAGCTGGAACAGCTGGCTCGAGAACATGGCCCAGACCTCGATCAGTTGCTGGAGGTGACGGGCTGGTCTCCGGTGCGATTACTCAAAGCATGGAGTCACTGCGATTTNTGACCTGCTGATCAGGACTACGCAGAGACTCCAGCAACTAATCAGTGACTCCAGTAACTACTCAGGGACAGATCGAATCGTCACATGCCAGTAAATCGGCGGTCGGGTCAGATCCACAGTTGGGGTGGGTGGGCTCTGGCAGCGCCCCTGACCCGGAGAATAGAAATGAGAGGATTCGAACCGGATCGGCGATGTCGTGACTCCCGTCATCGTTGCCATCGCAGGCATCGTTGCAAGTCGCAGAACCCTGGCTATTGAACAGGATCCCGAGCGAAGAGATCGCATCGCCGATGTCGACTCCGCCATCGTTGTTGCAGTCACCTCGGGTGAAACTGGGATTATCAAAAATGATCACCGAGGCGTTGACGAAGGAGGGTGCGTAAGCCTGGCCGCCACTGGAGGAGACCACATTCTGAACCGGTGGTAATCCCAGATCGTCGGCAAAATAGAGCAAATCTCCAGCCGGGGGATTGGTCGGATCGAGAGCCAATTGGTCGTAGGTGACAATGATGACCGGCGTCGGGGAGTTGAAGGTGAGAGTTTCATTCAGCTGGAAATCGGTCACCAGAGCGGAGGTGAAGCCGTCGGAGAAATAGCTGATTTGGTGAAAAGCGGGGCCCGTTCCCGAGTTGAGGTTGGACACAGCAGCACTCTCAGAAACCAGTACAGGATTGATCAAGGTCGGATCATTCCGAACGCCGAGGGAGAACGCTCCGCATTCGATGAAGCTGCCTTCGGTTTGTAGAATTTCGACTTCGGCGTGCAAATCGGCACCCACCACCAATGCCGGGATCTTGAACTGGAAAGCAGGACTTCCGGAGCTGACATTCACTGTCGTTGCATCCGATTCCATCAAGAAACCGAAGTCCGGAGCTTGTGCGTCTGGAAGTGGATCGCCGAGACCACCGACCGTCCAGTTCTTGGCCTCGACCATCGCTCTGGGTGCGCGCCGATAAATCAGGCGGGCTTCGATGTTGACGTCTTCATTGAGACCCGCGACATCGAAGCTGACGTTGGTGGTGTCGGAAGATAAAGCAGGGATCCGATTGTCACTGACGATTTCGATCGCCTCGGTGAAAACGGTCCCCTCATTACCTGCTGCATCTCGGTTGATCTTGGAAAACAACTTCCCTGGCAGCCCGGAGAAGTTGCCGAGGGCTGGNGCGCCGATGCCACCGAGTTCGTGGATGGTGTCTCCGGAGAGCTGNGAGAGAGCANCGCCGGAAGAATCGCTCGCAATGACCCGGAGAATCATGTTGCGAAGGGTCACTCCGGTCGGCACCGAGTGGCCGGTCTGATCATTGTCGATCACGACCTCGACCGTCAATTGGGAACCGACCTGTTGGGCATTCATGGAGAGACTGACGGCGTTTTCCAGATAGGTTGCCGAGGTGCCCTGNATGTCGTGACCATGAACGGTGGAAGGATCCCGCAGAAGGAGTGGGAACATCACCTGACACACCTCTACCGGCACACTGGAGAATGGAGGCATGTGGCAATCGACGCAGCTCTGGTAGAGAGGGTCGGCCGGATCTCCGTACGGTGAGTTCTTCCACTCCGAGTAGGTCTCCTGTGCCGGGATACTGCTGGCCTCGTTGAAATCGTTGTCGTGATCGGGGTCGTTGTTGTACTCGTGGCATACGGCGCAGGCTTCAGCAGCGAGTTGCGGTTGGAAACTAGCCCGCATTACGTTGGAGATGACGTAATCCACATCTCCCAGCAATCCATACATCACCTGCTCGACGAGGCCACTGGAATCGGGACGGGTCACGGTGACTGCGCCGGGAATGAAACCGGTCGCATCGATCTGTGCCTCGTCGACATCTGCGATCTTGTGGCATGCCTCGCAGGAGACTCCTCTCAGTTGTGCATCGGTGGGGGAGCCTGTCAGGGGATCGAGCGGCTGGAAGGGATTGGACAACCAGCCTTCCGGCTGATGGCACGAGGCGCAACTACCACTGGGGTCGGCGACCGAATGAACTGAATCCTCCGTGTAGACAAAACCACCGGACCCGCCAACCGTCCCGGTTCCATCGAAGAGGTCGTAGACCCAACTGTTGAGGCCAGTGGATGCCATCCGGGAAGTGTCCCATTGCTGGAACTGTGAATCGTGACAGGACGCACACTGGAAGGGGTTCATGAGGTTGTAGTTCGGATCATCAGAGGGGGGGACCGGGTCGAGCAAGATATCGACGTTGTTTGCCGGAGTCGTGACGGTCACGGAACCGTTGTAGTAACCCTTACTGGCGCCCGCGATGACCAGGCTGATGCCGTTGACGCCGGTGAGAGTAAAGGACCCGTCACTTGCAGCAGTGGTGTGTTGCACCGTTGCCTGGAGGGTCACCCTCGCTTCAGCAATCGGCAGTCCGGTACTACTGTCAAAGACAGTGCCTGAAACCTGACCCGGAACCGGATTCGACAACAGCAGCGACCACACCAGGCAGATCCAGAAAGGGGTGGNGCNGGNGAGAGTATCAGGGCCGATAAGTANGNNTTTACTCAGGAGCCTGGAATTCCACGACATGAGGAAACCTTGCCTTCCAACGGGCGCACTCATTTTCAGGCGGACTGCAGAGAGCCTTCTGCATTCTAGCCAATCACGGGGATGGGGCCAGAGAACTCGCAGCGGTACTCCATCGTACCGCAGATCCGTCGTCTGGGGATTTATTCCTGGGATTCATCGGTTTCAAAACGGCCTGCTCGACCGGCCAATTTGGACAATTCGTCGTACAATTGTATGGGAACCTGCCGTTCCCCTGCTCGGAAGTGGAGTCCTGTGTCTCATTGCAAACCCCCAACCGCGATCGCGGGTCGATTTACTCCAGTTTCACTGCTGGGCCGGGGCGGTATGGGCGAAGTTTGGCTGGCACGGGATGGCTCCAACGGTGTCGAGGTGGCCCTGAAACGGGTCTCTCCTGAAAACTCGCCGGGACCGGTAGGAACCCGCCATCGGAGAGAATTTCTGAACCTGTCTCGACTTCGGCATCCGTCGATTTTGCATATCGATGAGTACGGGATCGATTCCCAGGACGGAGCCCGCTGGTTCAGCAGCGAGGTGCTCCGGGGTCCTGTTTCTACTGAGATTTGCAAAGACATCTCGATTCAGCGCTGGTCTGAAATGTGCCGCGGATTTCTCAGTGCCCTGGCATTCTTGCACCGTAATGGCTGGGTTCATGGAGACATCAAATCGGACAATGTTCGGCTACGAAATCAGCCGGATGAGAATCTTCCCCTTGATCCAGTACTGCTGGACTTTGGCCTCAGTCATCGAGAAGGTCATCCGATTGAGGAAAAAATCCTGGGCACTGCCCATTCGATGCCTCCTGAACAGTGGCTCGGGGAACCACCGGATCACCGTGGCGATGTATATTCAGCAGGAGTCCTCTTCTACCAGTGGTGGTGTGGTCGTCTTCCCTTTTGCGGGAATGATCGTTCCCGACTCGGTCGTGCCCATCTNCAGGACGATCCGCCAGACATCGACCNGTTACGNCCNGGTCTTCCNGANCAGGCCATTTGCTGCTTGAAGAAGATGCTGGAAAAACGACCTGACGATCGTCCACGAGATGCGGGCGAACTATGGAATCTGTTCCAGGAGTTTCTACCTCAGGTGGACAGAAATTGTGAAAGCGAATCGTACGAATCGCTTGCAGCTCAGGTTCGCTATGCCGGTCCTGCCGTTGCTCAGACGTCATCGTTACTTGAAGAGCTGCATGGTGCACTGGCTGCTGGGGGGAATCCTGGAATCGTTCTTCATTTGCATCGCAGAGGTGGAGATCGACGTCGAATCATGCAAGGGGTCCGCACTCAGTTGCTGAGTGATGGGATTCCGGTGATCTCCATCGATCCCTCATCCGAGAATGTTCAAAGCGATTTGTCACATGCGATTGTTGAGGGGACAGAGCTTGTCGTCGCGATGCTCGAAGAGCCCGGACTTGGCAGTTCCGAACTGCGCTCAGCAATGGAATGTCGGCATATCGGAGCATCCAGGGTTATTTGGTGGGTCAACTGCAGTGCCGTTCCGGCAGGATACCTCGGGGTTGTGCTGGCGAAGGATTCCACTCGAACGATTCAAACCGATGNCGACGGTGGGATGGAACTGGAAGANTGGCTCGACAGAGCGATTCCAGCGACCGTNGTGCCNTCCAAGTTNCGCANTNGTCTNGCTCGTTGGGGCCAGGGTAGTCCCGCCATCTGGGANCGNATTCTGCTCGGNAGGATCAAGGCAGGTCAGCTGACTCATGANGGCCTTCGCTGGTGCTGGCACGAACTGGAACAGTATCCGGAAGATCGATGGCGTATTCGGGTNCATGAGCAAGCCAGCGGTCTTCCTCAAGACGAGCTCAAGATCCTCCAGGCACTTGCCATTCTCAGGGCTCCAGCGACTCCCTCCGATGTGACTCAGGTGGCAGGAATTGAGCCTGGACAGCTGCCGAGCCTGGCATCGAAGCTGGTGCAAAAGAACTGGATTCGAATCGACGGGAATCTCCACTGGTGCGAACCTTTCCAGGCCGATGGGATCCTGGGTGGAATNGCTGCGNCGTTGCGAGAAACACTCCACCAGAGAGCGGCCGGATTGACTGGCTTGAATCCGCTCGAACAAGCACGACACCGATTGAGTGCAGGGGATGCTGAAACCGCGGCGACTTGTCTCGAACCCTGGTTGCATGCAGACGATAGAATCCAGGCGGATGCCGATGACCTGGTCGAGGTTTTGACTCCACTGGTCGACATTCTCCCGGACCAACTGAAGACTCCCTGGGCCGAACTTCTGGGACGGACCGAGGATCTGCTC
Source organism: Planctomycetota bacterium (assembly GCA_002711105.1). Classification (GTDB taxonomy): domain Bacteria; phylum Planctomycetota; class UBA8108; order UBA1146; family UBA1146; genus UBA1146. The sequence continues at coordinate 231,408 of PAIH01000027.1, read as the reverse complement.
GGTCAACCAGGACGTCGAGACCGTGCCTGGCGCATCTGCTCCTCTTTCTTGAAAGCTGGTAGTTCGGCTGCGATTCGATTGGCTCGATTGCGTGCTCATACCACCAGACGAGATGGGGATCCGGTCGAAGCGCTCCGTATTCTCGAAAATATTTCGGAAACTGAAAAACTGGAAACTTCCAAGACTGTCGATGAGAACATTCGAATGGCCATCGAGTATTCAAGGGTGTTGCGAACTCTGGCCAGACGTGGCCTGGCCCCAATCCAAGAATTCAAAGATCCTGGTGGTAGCGGAGATCTTCTCACCGAGGTGCGTCTGGAGAAGTGCCGTTGCGCTCTGGCCCGCGGTGCACGGCTCCAGGCCACCGATCTTGCCGATCAGGTGATCGAGCAAGCAAACGCGGATCGGCAAGTCCGGTGGGTTGCTGAGGCCCAGTGTTTACGAGCCAGATCGACAGAGGANNTCAGGTCCTTACGTATCTGGAGCCGGTTGCACCAGAGTCTGTGTCGCACAGAGTCCTACCGTGAAGCGGCAGTGGTTGCTGGGATCGAATCTGCTGAATCGGCGTTACGGCTCGGAAATGAGAAGATGGCCAGGCAGGAGATCTCTCTGCTGGTCGATGAGGCTCGGGTGCACTGCCGAGGACAATTACCGAGAGCTCTACTGCTATTGGCTCGCTGTGAGGCTGGTGCTGGTTGGATACGTAGTGCTGCCAATTATCTGGAAGAGGCTCTCTCTCTCGATGGTCCGGCTGGAATCGTAGCCTGGGAAGGGAACCTGCTGGTGGCAGCTTCTGAATGGGCTGCAGGTCGATCGAGGATTGCCAGGAAAATTCTACAATCGACTCCTTCGTACCGGGCACCCCATGAGCGTCAATGCATCGATGTTCATTGTCGCCATGCGATCCTGGAGAGTCGTTGCGCTTTTTCCAGCGGAGATCCGCAACAGGCACTTCAGGTCATCGACTGTGGAATCACTCGACTTCGGTTACGAGGAACGGCAAGAGATGTGTCGCCCCTTCGACGCGAGAGGGTCAATATCCTTGAACGACTCGGGCATATCGCCATGGCCCAGTCAGAACGGCGTAGAATCGCCCCGGATTCGATTCACGAGCTGGGTACAGATCCTGAGCCTGCTGGCCTGAGNAGGGCCAGGGAAGCTCTGGGGCGACGACGGGCTCTGCTGCTTCNACGTGGTGATANGCAAAAAGCGGCCAGGTACCTGGAATCTGCGGCACTGGACGTGNTGAGATTGAGNGCTCAGCCGCTCTCTACCTGGCTNACACTGGAACGTAGTGGCGATTTGAGTTCGTCGGAGCGTGATCGTGTCGCATCCAGCGCCTGGAAAAAAGTGGTGCGTATCGAATCCCGGGAGGGACGAGCTGCGGTGCTGCTGTGGTGGGCCCGGAGTCGTGAACAAAGTGGCGAACTGGAATCTGGATCGAGGTTGAGACAGGCGGCATTNCGAGAGGTCGATCGTTGGCAGCGCAATAGTCCCCCCGGCACTCGTTGGAAGGAACTGGCGGTTTTGTTGGGAGTTCCGGGGCTTGGATCGGAAGCTCTTTTAGGGAATGGTGGCTGTAACGTGGCGTTGGCGTAGAATCCTCAGGACGGTTGAGACTTCTGAGGAAGGGGTGTCGATTTGCTGAGAAGCCACACTTGCGGCGAACTGCGTGCGGAGCATGTTGGACTTGAAACCACCATCGTTGGCTGGATCAACGCGATCCGGGATCACGGTGGGCTTCGCTTCGTTGATCTTCGTGATCGCTATGGCCGTACTCAAGTGACTCTCTCCCCCGATTCCCTTGCTGGACAATCACTCGATTCACTTCGGTCAGAACAGGTTCTCCAGGTCTCAGGAAAAGTCGAAGTTCGCCCGGATGGGATGAAAAATTCCAATCTGGATACTGGAGAAATTGAAGTTGTGGCCACTACTGCTGAGGTGCTGGGAGATTGTCCGCCTTTACCGTTCGATCCATCCGGGGGCGACCAGGTCAACGAAGAGCTGCGCTTTCAGTATCGATTTATCGACATGAGACGCGATGAGGTAAGCCGTCGTTTCAAGTTGCGATCCGATTTGAATCAAGCACTACGGAACTATCTTCATCAGCTGGNTTTCATCGANCTGGAGACTCCGACGTTGACCAAGAGTACTCCGGAGGGGGCTCGAGATTTTCTTGTTCCTAGCCGACTCAATCCNGGTGAGTTTTACGCACTACCGCAGTCTCCACAGATTTTCAAACAGATCTTCATGGTCGCCGGATTTGACCGATACATGCAAATGGTACGTTGTTTCCGGGATGAAGACCTTCGTGCGGATCGCCAACCGGAGTTCACTCAGTTCGACATCGAGATGGCCTGCGTCGAGGAAGACGATGTGATGGAGATCATCGAGGGCTTGATGGTGCACGTGGTCAAAACTCTCACCGGGGAGCAAATCGAGATTCCATTTCGGCGNTGTAAGTATGACGAAGTGATGTTCCGTTACGGCACCGACAAACCCGATCTACGCAGTGATCTGGAAATCTTCGATGTCTCGGACCTGGTCAGCCAGCTGGGATTCAAGGTATTTTCCAGTGCAGTCGAAGAAGGTGGATTGGTCCGTGGAATTCGCGTTCCTGGCGCCGGATCCTGGTCTCGCAAGGAGATCGAATCACTGGAGGATGTGGTCAAGAATCAAGGAGCCGGGGGACTCGCCTGGTTCAAGCGCACCGAGGATGGCACCAGCGGTTCCATGGCACGTTTTCTGGAAGGTGAAGTGGGTGCGCAACTGCTCGATCGGGCGTGCGTAGAAGTGGGAGACCTGTGTTGCTTTGTGGCTGATCGGTCAAAGAAGGTGGTCCAGGGTTCGCTGTCATTTTTGCGCAAGGAACTGGCCATGCGTTTGGGACACAACGTGCCGGGGGCTCTGGAGTTTTGCTGGGTGACGGAATTCCCCCTCTTCAATGAAGATGAAGAGAGTGGTCGCCCGACACCTTCCCATCACCCATTCACAGCCCCGCATCCTGATGATCTGGATCGATTAGAGAGTGAACCTCTGACGGTCCGGGCACAGGCATATGATCTGGTCTTGAATGGATTCGAGCTTGCTGGTGGCAGTATTCGTATTCATCAAAGNGATNTGCAGGAGCGAATTTTCGAGGCGATCGGTCTGAGCCCGGAAGAGGCACAGGCGAAGTTCAGTTTCTTGCTCGAGGCGCTCCGTTTCGGTGCCCCTCCTCATGGTGGTATCGCCCTGGGGGTTGACCGTCTTGCCATGGTTCTGGCCGGGGTCGATTCGATTCGCGAGATGATCGCATTTCCGAAGACTCAGAGGGGAACATGCCCCCTGACCGGTGCACCGACTCATGTCTCGGGAGCACAACTTTCAGAGGTAGGCTTGCAGCTGGAACCGCGTGATCCTGCCGAGGAGTCGTGAGCAAACGGGTCTAGCGGCCCTGGACTGCCGGGAATCGGTGTTTTTTTGCCCATCTCGCGCAGAATTCAGCGGTTCCGCCTTGCCATCGGGGGGCCCTCCAGTGTATCCATCGGAGCTCCCAGGAAGCCCCAGCAGCTGTTTTTGGCGGTTGGTTTCCGGGAAGTCATGAAGATTGGCATCTGGACCTTCTCCATCTCGAAGTCATGATGCCGAGGTCTTCTGGATGAGTGAGNGATTTTGTTAGGATCGAACAGGAGGGACCGACATCGCTGATCAGACCAAGTACAGGGTGATCGACCGCCCCGGACCTGGAGACGTGCGCCTCATCGATGAGGAGGGTAGTCAGGTAGGGATCGTGCGGCTGGCAGAGGCACTGGAACTTGCCAATGAGAAGGAGCTCGATCTCGTCGAGATGAATCCGAACTCTGATCCTCCTCTCTGCAAGATCATGGACTTCGGTAAGTTCAAATACGATCAGTCGAAAAACTCGAAACAGGTCCAGAAGGTCCTGAAAATCAAAGAAGTAAAACTACGACCGAAGACAGANAAGCACGATTTNGATGTTAAGATCCGGAGAGCTCGNAGCTTCCTTGATGAAGGTCATAAAGTGTTGGTGACGATGGTCTATCGAGGACGAGAGCAAAGACACCCAGAACTGGGCAGAGAAGTCTTGATGAGGTTTTTCGCTGACCTGGAAGATCTGGCAAAAATGGAGCGAGAGCCGTTGCAGGAAGCTCGTAATCGTATGGCAATGGTGCTGGCCAAGAAAAAATAAGATTACTTGACGCTCCGGTTGGAGTGTCTTGTGCGGAAAGGGGCCCGACGTGGCCAGGAAGACTCACAAACCTCATAAAGGTTTGCAGAAACGGGTCAAGGTGACAGGTACTGGCAAGGTGAAACGACACCGAGCAGGGAAAAGCCANCGGATGTACAGCTGGAGCGCCAAGCGGATCCGGCGTGGCCGCAAATCCGAGATTTGCCCAAGCTGCGAAGCCAAGACCATCAAGTTTCTGCTGGGGGTTGGATAATCCCTGGCCAGAATCGCTTGTCTGAGAACTTTTGAGTGCAGTAGAACGGTCAATTAGAAATGCGCCAGATAGGCGCACCGGCCGACGTTCACGGGGTAGACGGGCCTCTGGGCCCTTAGCGAGTCAACAGTGATTCCTCCCGCGGAATGTCCTCTGGAAGGGAAACAAGATGGCACGCGTACGTTTTGGCGTCGCACGTCACCGTAAACAGAAGCGTATTCTCAAAAAGGCTCGTGGATTCTTCGGCGCCGCAAGTCGTCAGTACAGAACAGCCCGCCAATCAATTGTTCGCTCCGAAGTCTTTGCCACCCGGGATCGCCGTAACCGTAAACGACAATTCCGTCGTCTCTGGATCACCCGTATCTCCGCGGCATGTGGTCAGAATGGCATTTCCTATAGCCGTTTCATGCATGGTCTCAAGTGTGCAGAAGTTGCACTCGACCGGAAAATGATCTCCGAATTGGCGATCCGTAATCATGAGGCCTTCGTGGCCCTCGTCGGAATCGCTCGCGGCAACCAGTCATGAACCAAGGATCCTCGAAGGATCTGGACACACTCGAATTAGAGGCATTGAGGGCCATCCAATCGGCTGTGGATGCTTCTGCTCTCGAGGAGGTTCGCGTTGGTGTGCTNGGGAAAAAGGGTTCCCTGAAGGGTGTCCTTCGCAACCTCGGTAGCCTTCCTGCTGATCAGCGCCCCGCTTTTGGAGCACGTGCCAATGTCGTCAAAGAGAAGGTCGAAGCGGCCCTGACCGAGGCGAAAGAACGGCTCGGTGTTGTTTCCACCGCATCTCAAAGCGAAAAGGCGAGTGTTTCTGGAGCGGATGTGACCCTTCCTGGTCGTCGGGTACCGCGTGGTAGTCGTCACCCGGTCCAGCAAGTTTCCGCTCGAATGATCAAGATATTTGGAAACCTTGGTTTCCAGGTCGCTGATGGCCCCGAGGTTGAAGATGAGTGGCATAACTTCACCGGGCTCAATATATCTGTCGATCACATCGCCAGAGATCCGTCCGAGAACTTTTACCTGCAGGATGATCTTTTGATGCGAAGCCAGACATCCACCGTTCAGGTCCGTGTCATGGAAGGCACTCCACCGCCACTGAGGATCATCGCTCCAGGTAAGGTTTTTCGACCTGATACTGTCGATGCGACCCACTCTTACATGTTTCATCAACTAGAGGGATTGGTCATCGAAGAAGGGATCACCTTTGGTCATCTTAAGTCCACTCTGCTGACCTTCTTCCAGCAACTTTTGCAGGACGATGGAATGAAATTGCGACTCAGACCATCCTTCTTCCCCTTTACGGAACCCAGTGCAGAGGTGGATCTTTACTGGCGAGGAAAATGGATGGAGATGGGGGGCTGCGGGATGGTGGATCCCAATGTGCTTGAGTCGGTAGGGGTCGATCCAGAGAAGTGGACCGGTTTTGCATTTGGTTTGGGAATTGAGCGGGTCGCCATGGCGACCTTCAATATTCCCGACATCCGGTACTTTAGTGAGAATGACGTACGTTTTCTCCAACAGTTTTCCTGAGCAGAAACTCATGAATTCGAAACAGGGAAGTGTAGATGAAGGTATCTCTCAAGTGGCTACAGGATCATGTGAAGGTGGATCTTCCGGTAGAAGATGTCGCCTATCGTCTGACCATGTGTGGTCTCAATTGCGAAGCGATTGAGAAACACGGGGACGACCATGTTTTTGAGCTAGAAGTCGCATCGAATCGACCCGACCATCTGGGTCATCGAGGGGTCGCCAGGGAACTGGCCTGCCTGCTCGGAATCGATCTCAAACCATTGAATCTCGATTACCCGGTGGTCGACAAGGACCCTCAAGGTAGGAGCCTTGATGAGGTGGCTACCGTGGTGGTCGATGACGAAGATCGGTGTGGTAGATATACCGTCAGGGTCGCCGTGGCTTTGGAACCGGTCGTCAGTCCACCTTGGCTTCAGAAGCGTTTGCTGGCAGTTGGACTGAGATCGATCAATCTGGTTGTGGATCTCACCAACTACGTATTGATGGATCTTGGGCAACCGCTGCATGCTTTTGATCTCGACCTTCTCATTGGAGAAGAGATAGTTGTAAGACGAGCTTTGCATGGTGAAAAATTTGAAGCTATCGATGGCAGTCAGCACGAACTGGATTCTGAGGATCTGGTAATCGCTGATAGTACCCGTGCTGTTGCACTGGCAGGGGTGATGGGGGGNACGCAGACCGAGGTCAGCGGCACCACTCAGCGAATTCTTCTCGAGAGTGCCTGGTTTGACCCGGTACCGGTCCGTGAAACCTCTCGCAGATTGCTTCTCAACAGCGATTCTTCTTATAGATTCGAGAGACGTGTCGATGTCGATGGAGCAGATATCGCTTCTCGGCGTTTCTTTCACCTGTTGTGCAAGGAAACGAAAACTCAGGTGTTGTCAGGTTGTCTCGAGACGGTCCGGGATGGGCTCATGAAATCAAGTCCGCCAATTACCGTTCGACCGCAAAGAACTGAACTGATTCTGGGAGTAGCGATTCCCGAGCCGGAAATGGCGAAAATGCTCTCGGGTCTTGGTTTCAAGCATGAAGCCACTGACAGCTCGACGGGTACCTGGACAGCTCCTTCCTGGCGTGCCGACTGCACTCGTGAAATCGACCTCATCGAAGAGATTGGTAGGATTTACGGGCTCGATCAGGTTCCTGATCGGCAGATGGAAGTTCGGACTGTTCCCGAGGACGAGCAAGCGCAGCTAGTGGAGCGGGTCAAATCTCTTTTAGAAGGGACAGGGCATCACGAATCGCTGACCTTCTCGTTCGGATCTGCTGAAGAGTTCGTTGGAATCGAAGACTGGTGGTGTGTCGGAGAACCGTGGGTGGTGAGGAATCCAGTCCGTTCCAATGAGGGGATTCTTCGACGTAGTATTCTGCCAGGGTTACTTTCCTGTGTTCGAGGAAATCGAGTCCATGGCGTCGAGTCAGTACGCTTATTTGAGGTGGCAAGGGTTTTTCACAGGCGTGAGGGAGTGGACCGTCCCATCGAGAAGATTCATCTGGCATGGGTCCACAGCATTTTCGAAGGGCTTTCGGGGACTGAGGCTTATCGAGAGGTTCGAGGAGTGGCAGATGCTGTCCTTGATCTTCTTCGAATTGATAAAGACCTCCGTAGCTCGGTGACCTGGAATCCGGTGCCAGAGGATTCATCGATGATTCCAGGGTCAACTGCTGCTCTTCATATTTCTACCGATCGATTGGGAATTGTTGGTGCCGTGAAGTTGGATGGTGTCACAGGAGAAACCTGGTGCGGTGAACTCGATCTCGGCAGCCTGATCGATCATGCAAGTGTTGAACAACGGTTTGAAGAGTTCTCAAGACAACCTGGGGTACGCAGAGATCTCAATATTGTGATCGCCGATGAGATTCTGTGGAGGGATATCTCTTCCGAGGTGGAGGCAGCCGAACTCAATAACCTGGAGGATCTGACCTTCGTCGACATGTACCGTGGAAAACAGGTTCCCACGGGGCACAAGAGCGTCACCTTTAACCTGACGTTCCGCGCAGGTGATCGAACATTGACCCATGACGAAGTCGATGAAACGGTTCAGGAACTGATCGAGAGGCTCCAGGATCGCCTCCNGGCGAAACTACGTACCTGAGCCATCGAGGCCGGCTCATTCGCGGACATAGACCTTCGCGCCGCTGTTCATCCATGGGTATATCTGCACGACGTCCTCGTTTCTGAGACGGATACAGCCCTCTGAAGCCAGCGAACCGATGGACTCAGGATCCGCAGTGCCATGGATTCCGAGCCCGAAGTGCTGGGCTCCATCTTTGAATCCGATCCAGCGTTCACCGAGAGGGTTGCCCTCCTGGCCGTATTCAATCGGGGCTCGGCCATCCCTGGGTTGCCACATCGGTTTCTTCTGCAGAATGTCGACACTGAATTCGCCGGGGGGGGTGCAGTTATTCTTGCCATGACCGATCGGATAACCGAGTAGCCAGTAGCCATCGATGAAGACATCGATCCAGAAGTCGCTTTTGTCTATCTCGGCGTGAACCTGGCCACCGAGGAACTTCAACTTTTGTCCCGGATGAATCGTGTTCCCTCGAACGTTGTTCAATANGCGAAGTGAGTCTACAGAAATTCGATTTTGTTTGGCGATTTTGTGGAGGGAGTCACCACTGACTACTGTCGCTCCGTTGCACATCGAAAATGAGCGATGCGAGAGCACCCACTGTTCAACCAGATCACGCAGGCGCATCCGGATCGGTTGACGCCAGGAGTTCTCGTCAGAACTGTTGTAAGCGGCAGACAGCAGTTTCCAACTTCGAGCCGCAGAAGAGTCATCCAGGAAACCGACTTCTTCGGCGACCAGGAAGCAGCTTTCACCGTAGCCGGGAGATTGNGATCCGTTNTCGATAATCTTGTGGGCGAAAGCGGACCGTTGTTGACCGTCTGATTCACGCATCAAGACAGCCCGGGCAGTCCCCGACAGTTCACGGTCTGATTTTTCCATCGAGCCAAGAATTCCAAGCGCTTCGCCTCGTTCGCTCGCTTCACCGGTAGCCAGCAGCGCATTGGCCAGGAGAATGCGGGTTCCGTCATCGGGATCGGCCGCGAGCTGTTTGCGCAAGGATTGGATCTCGTACTGTTGCAGTGCGGTTTCAGGATTGTCGGGCTGATTTACTGATTCCGGAGCTATCGGCTCCTGGGAACCTGCGGCTGCATTTGTGACCCCTGTGGTAGTAGTGTCATCGGATTCACCAGCGACCCAGCTGTTGTAACCCCACCAAATCCCACAACCGATGATCAGAAACAGTATCGTAGTACGCATCTTACCCCTAACTCCCTCAAGCCACCTTTTGCCATTTCCTGACCGGCGCTTCGACCTCCAGAAGCGGCGATGCGGTTGGACATTCTAGGCCGGTAATAGAGTCGTCGCCAGTTGGGGAAACATTATCCGAGAATTGCACTGACCGACATCTTGGAGAGATCTACCAACCAGTTCGGGAACAGTCCCAGAGCTATCGTAGCGAAGCCACAGATCGCCACGGTGAACTGGACGCCCCATGAGGCTGGGATCAGATCGAACGAGGACCGGGGCTCTCTGAACCACATCGCGACCACTGGTCTCAGGTAGTAGTAAACACTGATGATGGAGGCGATGATTCCGACCAGGGCCAAAAACAGGAATCCACCTTCTACCGCATCCCTGAAGATCATCAATTTGCCGATGAAACCGGCAGTGAGCGGAATTCCCGCCAGCGAGATCAGGGCGATGGTGAAGCCGNTTGCCAGNAGCGGACGGGTCCGAGCCAGTCCATCGAGATCATTCACGTCATCTCGGTCGGTAACGACGCTGATGGCCGCAATCACCCCGAAAGCCGCCAGAGTGGTGGCGGCATAACCGAACAGGTAGAAGGGGATGCTGGCACCGGCACTGGCCCCGGCACCGGATACGGCAAGGACCAGGGGGATCAGTAAATAGCCGCTATGGGCAATGCCGGAGTAGGCCATCATCCGTTTGAGACTGGTTTGGTTAAGAGCAGCTAGATTGCCCAGCAGCATCGTTATGACGGCGATGGCCGAGAGTATCTGGGTCAGTGCCTGACCTCCTTCTGCAAACAGAAGGAAACGGCAAAAGGCGAAAAAGCTGGCCGATTTGACGGCCACAGCCATCCAGCCAACGGAAAGGGCAGGAGCGGCCTGGTAGACATCGGGAACCCAGGAATGAAATGGGACCGCGCCAACTTTGAAGGCGAAACCGATGATCATCAGCAACGTGCCGACCGCGAATAAAGGGTCGGCGTGAGCATTCGAGGCGGCAATGTCTGCTAGCGAGATCGAGCCCCCTGATGTTCCGTAGATGAAGGCCATTCCTAGCAACAGGAATCCACTCGAAAAGGCACCGATAACGAAGTACTTGAAGGCTCCTTCACTGGCGGATCGATTGTTTTTGAAGTATCCCGCCAGGACATATACGGCCAGAGAAAGAGTTTCTATCGCCACGAAAATCGAAATCAGGTTGGTGGCCTGGCAAAGCAAAACCATCGCTCCGGCACTGAAGCAGATCAGGCTATGGAACTCGGCTCGATTATTTCCGCTACTTGCCAGGTAGCCACCGGACATCAGAGTGCAGAAGAGAGCTGCCACCAGGATGACTCCTGCACCCATCCGGCCGAAGAGATCATCCGTCATTGCGCCGGCGTAAAGTGTTCCTGCGGAAGATTCCACTCCCTGAATGAACAGAGCAGAGAAACCAAGAAGAATTCCGGTGACACCGATCATGGCCAGATGAGTTTTTTCCGAACGGGTATCGGTTGAGGATTTGCCAAGATCGACAAATAGCTGCATCAGACCAGTGATGAAAACCATCCCTGCTGGAAGAATGGCGAGGATCTCAGCTCGAGAAATCGTGAGTTCCATCTTTGGCTCCTAGTTTTTCAACATCTCGACGTAAAGGGTCAAGGTTGGCTGCACAAGTTTGATGAAGGGGGCGGGGTAGAGGCCGAGCCATATCATCATCGCAACAAATGGCAGCAAGTAGATCACTTCGCGAGTATTGAGATCGGAAATGTCACTGTTCTCGCTATGAACCAACGGGCCAAAAAGGAACTTCTTGACCATATTCAGCATGTAGAGCGCACCCAGCACGACACCGGTACTGGCCAAAATTCCCCACAGTGGAACGGAACTGAAAACTCCGTAAAGAAGCAGGAATTCGCCAACAAAACCATTGAGCCCGGGCAATCCGATACTGGAAAGGACCGCGATCAGGAAGAAGATGCTGAACAGCGGAACCACCTTGCAAATGCCACCGTAGTCGGCCAGCTCTCTGGTATGGCGACGCTCATAGATGATTCCGATCATCAAAAACAACATCCCTGTGGANAGACCGTGATTCACCATCTGGAGCACTGCACCGGTGAGCGATTCCAAATTGGGTATGAAACAGGCCAGGACTACAAAACCCAGATGGCTTACAGAGGAGTATGCGATCAGCTTTTTGATGTCGTTTTGGACCAGTGCCATGCAAGCACCGAAGATGATTCCGATGATAGAGAGCCAGCACATCATCGATTGTAGATCGAACGCTGCTTCCGGAAATAGTGGTATGGCGAATCTGAGAATGCCGTAGGTGCCCATCTTCAGTAACACACCTGCCAGTACCACAGAGCCTGCTGTGGGGGCCTGGACATGCGCATCNGGCAACCATGTGTGGAACGGGAACAAGGGTACCTTGATGGCGAAGGAAAGGGTGAAGGCCAGGAAAAGCCAGAACTGCTGGCCCGAATCAAGTGGGTTTGTGGTTTTGAGTTTGTCCAGAAGAACAGGTAGATCGAAGGTACCGGTATGTTGGTAAAGGTAGAGAATCGCAAGGAACATCAGCAAACTGCCGACCATCGTGAAGATGAAGAACTTCAAGGCGGCATAGATCCGTTCCTTGCCACCCCAGATGCCAATGATGAGATACATCGGGATCAACATCGCCTCGTAGAAGAGGTAGAAGAGAATCAAATCGAGAGCGAGGAAGGCACCGATCATGCCGGTTTGGAGCAGCAGGATGGCGATATGGAATTCTTTGACACGGTCGTTGATCGATGACCAGGTACTCAGAAGCACGAATGGCATCGTGAAGCTGGTTAGTAGTACCAGCAGAATGGAGATCCCATCCACTCCAAGGTGATATGAGATTCCCAGTGATTCGATCCAGTTGTGTTGCTCTTCCAGCTGCATCGTTCCCGTATTTGAATCGAAGTTCCCGACCATCAAGATCGAGAAGAACAGAGTCAGGAAACTTCCCATCAAAGCGATCTGGCGAATCAACGCTTTGTTGTTTCGATCGACGAAGAAGAGCAGCAAAGAGCAAATCGTCGGTGTCAGTACCACCAGGCTGAGGATCGGCAGGTTGAAGGAATTGAGTTCAGGGATCATTGGGCGCCGCCTTCCCTGAGGAAGTTCAGCAATATGTAGAGAAGCACCAGAGCGCCGGATCCGAAAGTGAGCAGGTATCCTGGTATATAACCGGTCTGCAATTTTCGAAATACATCTCCGATTCCTCGTGTCAGGAGCGCCAGGCCGTTGACGAAAATCCCATCGATCAGGATTCGGTCAAACAAGATGAAAAGTAGGTGGCTCAGGGTCTCGAAAGGCCGTACGAAAATTCGATCATAGATCTCATCGACGTAGAACTTTCTGGAGGACCAACGACCGAGAAGACGTCCAGCCGGGCTGTCCGTGACAGTTTCACGGAATTTACTTCCCTTGCCATAGCAGTAGATTCCGAGCACTAATCCGGTTCCTGCGATCAACAGGCTCAACAACAGACTTTGCCACTCGGAAGCATGAAGGGCCTGAGCTTGTTCAGCTGTGAGGTTGGCAGCAGTGTGATGCAGTTTTGTGAAATGACCGAGACTGGCGTGCCCGCCGAGAAACTCGGGGACATTGAGGAATCCACCGAGAGCGCTGGCAATCGCCAGTACAAACAGTGCAAAGCCGATCCAGCCACCGGGTTCTTTGATTTTCTCTTCCAGATCCTTTTCGACGCGACTTTGACCCCAGAAGGTCATCGAGACGCAGCGGATCATGTAGAAAGCGGTCAGCCCTGCAGTAAGGAAAGAGATCAACCAGAAGATCTGCGTACTGCTGTTTCCATTGAGGAATCCTTGTTGGTACCCGGCAAACAGGATTTCGTCTTTGGAAAAGAAACCGGCCAGCGGTGGGACCCCTGCGATGGCCAGAGTGCCGACCAGGAAAGTGAAATGAGTAAAGGGGAGGCGGTTTCTCAATCCACCCATCTTGCGCATATCCTGTTCGTGATGCATGGCATGGATCACTGANCCTGAGCCGAGGAACAGCAGCGCTTTGAAAAAAGCATGGGTCACAACATGGAAGAAAGCTGCGGAAAATGCACCCACCCCGATGGCGAAGAACATATAGCCCAGTTGGCTGACCGTGGAGTAGGCGAGTACTTTCTTGATGTCGTTTTGGGAAAAGGCGATGAGAGCTGCCAGTAGCGCAGTACAGGCACCGACTGCTGCAATCAGCCCCATTGCGGCAGGGGAGGCTTCAAACAGTGGCATCAGCCGACAGCACATGTAGACACCGGAGGTCACCATGGTAGCGGCGTGGATGAGCGCTGAGACCGGTGTCGGGCCCGCCATCGCATCCGGTAGCCACACAAACAGCGGAATCTGAGCACTTTTTCCAGTAGCTCCGATGAATAGCAGTACGGCGATGGTGGTGATCACGCCGGCGCTTCCCCAGCCAAAAGCGATGGTTTCGGCAGAAACGCGATCGATGCCTGAAGCACCGGTGAGTACCGACATGTCGAGGCTACCGAAGTGTTGCAAGCACAGGAACATGCCGATGAGAAAGGCGAGGTCGCCAACCCGGTTGAAGAGGAAGGCTTTCTTTCCTGCGGTGCAGTTGGCNTCGCTNTCGTACCAGAATCCGATCAGGAGATAGGAGCAGAGTCCAACACCTTCCCAGCCGATGAACATCAGAAGAAGGTTGTCACCTAGCACCAGGAGAAGCATGAAGGTGGTGAAGAGATTCAGGTAAGCGAAGTACCGGTGATAGCCTGGATCCCCTTTCATGTACCCGATGGAATAGAGATGGATCAGCGAACCCACTCCGGTGACCACCATGCACATCACCGCTGCAAGACCGTCGAAATGGAGAGCAAAGGGAACCTCCAGGACTCCCTCGATCCAGATCCATTTGAACCCACTCCAGTGAAGTGCATCTACTCCGTAAACAAGTCGATTCCAGGCTGCGTATGAGATGACGAAAGACAGTATCGGTAGCAGGCAAGCGATGATGGAAACGGATTTGTGCCCCAGCTTACGGCCGAGCAAGCCGTTGATGAGGAAACCCAAAAACGGGAGAAGAGGTATCCACAGCAGATTGGTATCCAAGTCGTCCCCCTCAGCCGTTCAACTGGCAAAGTTCGCGAAGATCAATCGTTTCCCAACGTCTCCAGATCACCAACAGTAGCGACAGGCCAATGGCCGCTTCTGCAGCAGCAACNGCAAGAACCATCAAAGTGAATATCTGGCCACCGTGTTCACCAGAGGCGGCACTCAATGCATGGACCCTACCGAATGCAACCAGTGCAATGTTGACGGCATTGAGCATCAATTCGAGTGACATCAAGACGACCAGGATGTTGCGTCTTGCCAGAACCCCATAGGTTCCAATGCTGAACAGAAACGCGCTCAGATAGAGGATGGCGGGAAGGCTAAACATCAGCGGTCACCGCTCCTTCCGCGGCCTCCTCAGAAGTGAGCGCGGTGCTCTTCCTGCGCATGGCCAGGTGCACTGCACCGATGATCCCGACAAGGATCAGTACGGATGTAAGTTCGAAGACCAGCAGATGGTTGTGGAACAATTCGAGTCCGAACCCAGCGATTCCACCGTGTGACAGAGGTACCTCAGGCAGGGCAGGGATTCCGCCGGCGTTTGAGAGCCGTTCCACTTCACCGGAGTGTGAGATGGCGAATGCCAGCAATGAAAATATGAGCAGGGAAACTCCTCCTGCAAAAGAATTTTCGATGGCTCCACCTTCTTTTGGTAGGTTCCCATCTCGCGGGTTGATCAACATGATGACAAACAGGTACAGCACCATGATGGCGCCGCCATAGACCAGGAGTTGCATGAATCCGAGGAAGGGGGCATCGAGCAACATGAACATTGCTGATACCGTTCCGAATACCACGATGAGAAACAGGGCCGAATAGATGGGGTTACGTCGTGTAACCACGAGTATCGAACCTGCAACCGCTACGATGGCTACGATACTGAAAATCAGATGTTCCAGCCAAGGGCTCAGCACTTCATCCCCCTCTTCTGTTCCTCGATGTTTCGTTACACATCACAGGGACAGGAGTTTCTCTTTGTCGTAGATCTTTTCGCCACGGGTTCTCGAAGGAATGTTGTACACGGGGGTGAGTTCGATAGCGTCGCAGGGGCACGCTTCTTCACACATCCCGCAGTAAATACAACGCATCATGTCGATATTGAAAAGCCTTGGCCTCTTTTCTCGATCACTCCAAGGCGCTTCTTCAGCGACAATTTCTATGCAGTGTGCAGGGCAAGCGGTAGAGCACAGGAAACAAGCCACGCATTTTTCCCGTCCCAGTGCATCCCTTTTCAGTCGATGTTCTCCGCGGTAGCCAGGATACGGAGTTCTCTTTTCGTCAGGGTAGTGGATCGTGTTTGGCTCACGACGCAGAACATGAGCCAAGGTGTTGGCAAGTCCCTTGATTACGGGGACGGCAAAACTGGCTTTTTCCCGGGCACTTGTGGTGCCGGTTTCTGCGGGTTGTTTTTCCTCGCTGGCATCGTTTTGATTGGCCATGCGAACTCCGTTCTTACTCTATAGCTACCAGGGAAGGGGGATCAGCCAGTTCCAGCCAAGCACGCCCGAGACTGCAGTGAGACCCAGGTTGATGAGTGAAAGAGGAATGAAGACCTTCCAGCCAATATTCATCAACTGGTCATAGCGGAATCTGGGAAGGGTCCAACGAACCCAGATGTACAGAAACAACAGCACTAGAATCTTGACGCTAAAGATCAGGACGCTCAGCGCCACGTCACCGAAGGTGGGTGAGGTCGGTATTTCGACCCACGGGAGGCTCCAGCCGCCGAGGAACATCGTTACCATCAGTCCGGACATGGTGATCATCGCGATGTATTCACCCATGAAAAAAGTAGCAAACTTCAAACCACTGTATTCAGTGTGAAAGCCGCCGATCAGTTCTGCTTCGCACTCGGGAAGATCAAAGGGGAGTCGGTTGGTTTCAGCGAATGCAGCCACAAGGAAAATGACAGCAGCTATTGGTTGTTGGAAGATGTTCCATTGCATCAGTCCGAGAGTATTTGCTCCCCATTGCTGTCGTACAATTTGGTTGAGGTCTACTGTTTCGGCTGTCATCAAAATCGCAATTACGGAGAGGCCTAGCGCCACTTCNTAACTGATCATCTGGGCGGACGCACGCAGTCCACCGAGAAGCGAGTACTTGTTGTTGGAAGCCCAACCTCCGAAAGCCAGACCGTAAACAGAAAAACCCGAGATGGTCAGCAAGAAAATCACTCCAACGCCGAACGAGGCGACCTGCAAATCGATGCCGACGGGGATTATTGAAAATGCCAAGATTGCCGGCAAGTAGACCAGAAACGGAGCCATTCGATAGATCCATTTGTCGGAACCCTGGGGAGTGAGGTCTTCCTTGAATGCTAGCTTGATGACATCGGCTAGCGGTTGAAGAAGACCTACCGGACCGACCCGGTTGGGGCCGATTCTGTCCTGGATCCATGCACTGATTCTTCGTTCGAAGTAGACGAGAGCCGGCACAATATGGAGCACCACTGCGAAGATGACGACAGCTCTCAGTACCGCATAGAAGAAAGGCCATAAACCACTATCGGCAGGGGTCATTTAGCTTCTCCCTTGGTACCGACGGTGGCAGGTCGTTTCGAGATAAGAAGCCCACCTTCGCCCAGTGCACTGTGACTGTGTCCGGAAAAAGAATCGAAATTTTCGGCCAGTTCCCGGAACACACCAGCTGCCGAGAGGCATCGATTGCGTGTTTCTGAACAAATTTGCCACTCCTGCAATCGCACCAGTTCAGAGTTGAAGAGTTGCTGGCTCGGTTTCCAGCAAGATCGTGCCCGCTGGAGACGTTTATCTTCGTTGATCCAGGTTCCTTCCTTCTCGAGTGGAGCCGTGGCCGGAAGCACAAGCGAGGCGCCATCGAGCCAGGGTCCTTCCATCACAGAGAAGAGGATCCGGGTATTTGCTTTGGTGAGAGCTTCGCTCCAGTCCGATCCCGGACCATCTTCGGAGGGGCCACCACAGAAGGCGATGACGGTCGATACGTTACCCTTCTTGAGAGCCGACTGAAGTTTCTCGGCATCTTTGCCAAACACCTTGGAGCCGAAAATTTGCTCGGCGCCGTGGCGGTTCGGATATTTGGCTGCACTGATGGTGAAGCCCGCCGGGAACTTCTCGGCGATCCCATCCGGAGGTAGCCAGCCTCCAACGATGGAATCTGGAAGAGAAGCGGCAATTCCGTGGACCAGGTACAGTTCCTCACAAGTGAGGAACGGATCGATGAGAAAGGCAACACTGTCAGAACCCGTTACCAGTTCAGACAACATGGATGTGGCCTCGGCATCATCGATATCATGATCTGAGTTGCGAGCTTTGGCGATGCGTTTGTCGGAGTAAAGATGCCTCCAACCGTATCTCCCGTGATCACACATCCACCAGTCGTTGACCTCTTGGTTTTCCCTTGGCATCAATCGCTTCACGTAGCCATCGAGGGTTTCGACCTCGATATTGCAACCCCTGGCACAGCCACCACAAACCGAATCTCTTCGATCCATGTTCCAGACTCTCGCTTCAAATTTGAAGTCGCTGGAAATTAACGCTCCAACAGGGCAGATGTCGACGGTGTTTCCAGCCATGGCGTTGTCTATCGGGATTTCAGGGAAAACGTCGACCACCGACCGGTCTCCTCGTTCCACCACGCAAAGTTCACCGGTACCGCTGATCTCGTCACAGAAGCGGACGCAGCAAGTACAGACGATGCAGCGGTTACCCCAGATGGAGATGGTCGGGCCCAGTTCCTTGGTGTGACGGATGTTCTTGTCCTCGACGAATCGGCTTCGGTCAGGTCCATGGGTATAAGAATGGTCCTGCAGAACGCACTCACCTGACTTGTCACAGACGGGGCAATCGAGCGGATGATTGATGAGCTGGAACTCCATCACCGAGTTCCTGGCATCGACAGCCATGGTACTCTCGGTTTCGATCTCCAGACCGTCGGCAATCCGTTCGGAGCAGGAGATGATGGGTTTAGGAGAGCGGTTGCTCTCGACCATGCAAATTCGGCAATTCCCAGCGATGGTGAGTCCTGGGTGGTAACAGAAACAGGGGATCTCGACCCCATGTTTCTTGGCCGCCTCCATGATGGTCATACCAGCTGGATTCTCTACTTCCTGACCATTGAGTTGCCAGCGTGTCATCTCGGTTTTCAGTTTAGCCATGAGAAGCCGCTCCTCCCACTGCTGTAGGGTGGCGTCTCTTCCAGGCAGGGCTTCCACCGTTCTGGATGGCATCAACGAAGTCGTCTTTGAATTTGATGACTATTGATTCCGCAGGGAAGGCAGCGGCATCTGCCAGTGCGCAAATTGTTTTACCGACCATTCGATCGCAGACATCAACAATCAGATCCAGGTCTTCCATGCGCCCTTCCCCATGAGCAATTCGATGCACAATCTTTTCGAGCCAGCCGGTTCCTTCCCGGCAGGGCGTGCATTGGCCACAGGATTCATGATGATAAAAACGCATCACATTGAGTAATGCATCGACCATGCATGTGGTTTCATCCATCACGATGACTCCGGCTGATCCGAGCATCGTACCGGCCGCAGCAAGTGATTCTATGTCCATTGCTACGTCACATTCTTCAGCAGCGAGCACGTGAGCAGAAGAGCCGCCCGGGATGACAGCCTTGAGTTTCCGACCTTTCCAGATTCCTCCGGCGTGTTTATCTATCAGAGTTCGTAGGGGAACTCCCATCGGAAGTTCGAAGGTACCTGGGTTTTCGACATGACCGCTGACACAGAACAATTTAGGTCCTGGCGATTTCGCGGGACCGATAGCTCTGTAGGCGGTGGCGCCGATCTCGAGGATGTAAGGCAGGTTTCCCAGAGTTTCGACATTGTTGACGACGGTAGGGCAGCCGAAGACACCCTCGACGGCGGGGAAGGGAGGTTTCAATTTAGGCTGGCCTCGGTCGCCCTCGAGAGAGGTGAGCATGCCGGTTTCTTCACCACAAATGTAAGCACCAGCACCGCGATGGATGGTGACATCGATCTTGACGCCAGAGCCGAGGCAGTCATCTCCAAATATGCCCGCCTTGTAAGCTTCGTCGATCGCATGCTGCAAGCGTTGAGTGGCAAACACGAACTCGCCGCGGATGTAGATGTAGGCGCTCTGGATCCCAACTGCTTTGCAGCAGATGAGGATGCCCTCCAGCAGCACATGAGGGTTCTTTTCCATGATGACCCGGTCCTTGAAGGTGCCAGGTTCAGATTCATCTGCATTGACGACCAGGTATTTGGTTTTTTTAGTGTTCTTGGGTACGAAGCCCCATTTGACACCGGTCGGGAAACCGGCGCCGCCACGACCGCGAAGGTTTGAGGCCTTGATCTCTTCGATCAGATCATCGGGTTCCCATTTCTTGAGCGCCTTCCTCGCTTGTTTGTAACCACCTTGTTTCTTGTAGAAGGCGAGGGTGTGGCAATTCTTTTCGTTGTTGTGCTGGGTAAAGATCTTTCGGAAGGCCATCAGTTACCTCCCTGTTCTGATTCGGAACTGAGCTGATCGATTAACTGATCGACATCTTCTAATGAGAGGTCTTCGTGNTAGTCGTCGTTGCATTGAAGCATCGGTGCGGTGTCGCATGAGCCCAGGCACTCCACTTTCGAGAGGCTGAAGTTGCCACATTCGGATGTTTCTCCGGGTTCAATCCCGAGGCGATCTGTGATGCGGCGAACAACATCTTCGGATCCTCGCAGTGCGCAGGAGAGAGTACTGCAGACCTGGATATGGTAAGTCCCTGTGCCGGCGCGTCGGTAATGTGTGTAGAAAGTGACGACCCCGTATACGAAAGCAGGAGGGATCTTCATCAGGTCTGCAACGTACCGCATCTCGGCGACGCCAAGCTGTCCGAATTGCTCCTCTGCGAGTCGAAGAGTGGGCAGCAGTGCCGCCCTGCTAGTCGGATAGCGAGTCAGCAACCATTTATATTGCTTCATCGTTTTAGGGGCGAAGGAGATGGTGTCTGCCAATGTTAATCCTACCTGTCCAGCTCGCCGGCGATGATATGGAAACTGGAAAGAACTGCGACTGCATCGGAAAGCATTCCACCTTCGACGACGCGTGGGAAGATGGCGTAGTTGTAGAGAGATGGTGGACGAACCCGAAGTCGATAGGCGGTATCACTTCCGTCGGAGTTGATGAAGTAACCCAATTCGCCACAGGGAGCTTCGGTTGCACTGTAAATGGAAGATCCTGGTTTTGGCCGGATGCCGTGTCCGAGCATGACAAGTTTGAAGTGATGAATTAGCGATTCCATGTCGTTNTGGACCGCATCTTTGGCCGGNAGACTGGTCTTGAAGTCGTCATGAACAACCGGACCACCAGGAAGAGTCGCCATCGCCTGGCGGATGATTTCGAGTGATTGCTCGATCTCTTCCATCCGTTGCATGTAGCGGGAGAAAGAATCTCCCTCGGTTTGCACCGGAACCTTGAAATTGTACTGGTCGTAACCGAGGTAAGGGGTGTCCCGGCGGACATCCATATCGAGTCCACTGGCACGAGCGATGGGGCCACTGAGCCCCCAGGAGCGCGCATTTTCTTTGGAAACGATTCCAANTTCCTTNACGCGATCGACAAAAATCTTGTTGTTGAGGAGCATCATGTGAATCTCCTCCACAAGTGGNGGGAATTCGTCGAGAAAGGAATAGACCAGGTCCGGGAAGAACTCGGGTACATCTCGCATGATGCCGCCGACTCGCGTCCATGAGGTGGTCAGGCGGGCGCCACAAACTGCTTCGATGATGTCGTAAACCAGTTCGCGCTTCTCGAAGGCCCACAGCATGACACTGAAGGCACCGAGATCCATGCCTTGCAGTCCGACGCATAGTATGTGGTCGGCGATTCGGGACAGCTCTGACATGATTACCCGCAACGAGGCGCAACGAGGAGGCACGTCGATACCGAGCAANTCCTCAACGGCGACGGAGTAGCCGACGTTGTTATTGATCGCAGAAAGATAATTCATCCGGTCGGAAACAGTGACCCACTGCTGGTAGGTCATGTTTTCTCCCAGTTTTTCAAAACCCGTGTGGAGGAATCCGATCTCCACATCCGCTTCCGTGATGGTCTCTCCCTCGAGCGTGAAAATGCTGCGAAGGGTGCCGTGCGTCGCTGGGTGCTGAGGACCGAAATTCATGACGAGGCGGCCATCGCCGCTCTCTTCGACCAATTTCATTGCTGCCGAAGAGGAAACTCCAGCGCGGTGATCGCGCCAGCCCTTTTCGAGTTCCTTCTCCAGTGTTTGTACCTTCGGGACCGGTGTGTCCCTTCCTTCACTGGCGGGGCTTGGAGTCACGTCGGACCTCCTCGTCGTATTCAGGAGTGTGCATGCCCCGTCCGATGCTTGTTGGATAGTCGGTAGGCTCTTCCTCGACCATCTGGTCACCACGAGGTACTACTCGAGGGAACTGTCGTCGTTCTTCACGCCCTGTCAGTGGATAATCCTTGAGAAGAGGAAAGGCCGGGTAATCCTCTGGCATCAAAAGTCTTCTGAGGTCTGGATTGCCATCAAAGACGATGCCAAACATGTCGTGTGTTTCTCGCTCACCCCAACGTGCTGAATCCCAAAGATCAACGACAGACGCAAGGCTTGGTTCGCTTTCACTGAGCCACGCGTGAAGTCGGAATTGATGACGTGGGTCAGCAAGTCGTCGTAGCACGTAAACGATCTCGAAGCGTTCAGGTGTGTCTTNTCCGAGATGGTCAAGGGCAGTGACATCGACGAGATAGTCATAGCCTTGCTGGTTCCTGAAATCTACCAGTAAGGATCTGTGATCAGGTACCTTGCAGCGAAGCTGAGTTTGTCCTTGGTGCTCGATGGTGTCGAGTACCATTTTTTGGAGATCAGCGGGTAGGGCAGCGTGAGGCGGATACATTTCAGCCATTTTAGCTGCCGTGCTTTCCGCTATCGAATGTTTCTTCGCCGACCAATTTCTGCACTTCAAAAACTGCATCGAGTAAGGATTCCGGCCTTGGCGGGCAACCGGGAACGTAAACATCGACGGGCATGAATTGATCGACACCCTGGATGAGTGTGTAGGTATCAAAGACGCCACCACAAGAAGCACAGGCTCCCATCGAAATAACCCACTTCGGTTCTGGCATCTGGCGGTAGATCTTTTGCAGAACCGGCATCATCTTGAGGGAGATNCGTCCGCTNACGATGAGTAGATCGGCTTGTCGAGGAGAGAAACGTACCACCTCAGCGCCGAAGCGCGAAATGTCGTAGCGACCAGAGAAGGTTGCCATCATTTCAATCGCGCAACAAGCGGTACCAAATGGCATCGGCCATAGAGCATTTTTGCGACCCCAGTTGACGATGCTGTTGACTGTGGTGGTGAGGAATCCTTCACCACTAAGTAGATTCTCTAGTCCCACTCGAGAGCTCCTCTCTTCCAGAGGTAAATCAGGCCACCTGCCAGTACAAAAATGAAGGCTCCCATTTCCGCGAGGCCGATCACTCCAAGTTGGCGATATACAAGTGCGTAGGGGAGCAAGAAAACGGTCTCGATGTCGAATAGGATGAACAAGATGGCCACAAGGTAAAATTTAACAGTGAAAGGTTCACGAGCACTGTCGAGTAGCGGAACGCCGCATTCGTAAATGCTCTCCTTCTGGGAATCTTTCCTTCTTGGCCCCAGAATCTCGGAGAGTAGTAGCATTGCCAAGCCCACGATGACCGCCAANNCTGCGAAGACAGCGATCGCAACCANGTCAGTGATTTCACCGAATGAGGTGTCGCCGACGGCGAGAAGAGGGATCACTCCCGGATGAGAATAGGTGGCAATCGAGGCGTCGACCAAAAAACCTCCCTCTTCGATGTCTGCAGTAAAAGCAAGAACCGCGAGGACTTCGGCGCATAGGCAGGGGACCCGCCTCAGCAGCCGCTAGGNACGATTCTATGGCACTAGGACAACGGCGAAAGAGAACTCGCGGAATTCCGTGAAGGAAAAGAAACACTACGTTTCGCGACGAAATAGATCAGGAATGAACCGATCCAGGGAGCCGTTCCATGAGATTGAGGATGGACGGAATGGGGATCTGCCCGACTGGCGCAATATTCCAGCCCAGTGGGCCCAGATCCTCCGGATCTCCTTCATTTTCAAGCAGTTCCGACTGAATTGACGCGAGAATCTCGACCGAACGATCGAGGCATCCCTTCATCGGTAGGGCCGACAATTCCTGCTCCAGGCTATCATCGATTTTGACACCCAGATAACGGAGAAATGCCAGATTCCGTTGCCTGCGAACCGGGCAAAGGCTCACNAACATGGGGAGATTTCGGGCTATACAACCCTCTTCGAGCAACTCACGCCGAAGATCGATGATGTCGGCGGGATCGAAGACGATTTGGGTGGTGAAAAAATCAGCTCCACTTTGCGTTTTTTCCTCCATCCGGGTCGACTCGGGAATAGGACTTCCCTTTCGTCCTGGGATACAGATGTTGCCGATTTTGAGGCGATCACTGGAGAACTCGGAACGGAAAGCGGCATTGGCTTCACTGACGGTGGGGCCTGGCCACTGTTTACGATCATGGGGAGCACCGACCAGTACCACATTTAGAATTCCAAATCCGGCCACCGTTTCACGGATCCAATCCATCAGAGCCGGTAGCGGTTCGAATGCGACCACATGGTTGACGATGACTGGCAGGCCCAATTCGTCCTGGATTCGTCTACCCAGCTCCCTTGGTTCCATACGGGGAGAGTATTTCTGGACCCGTACTCCGCGGTCATTTCGGTTTTCCTCATCGATGATTTCTGGGATGTTTACGGCATCAAAATCGCCATTGGCGACCAGTCTCCGGACTCGAGAGATTCGACTGTAAAGGCCCTCAAGCCCACTCTTGAGAGTGGGAGGGACCACTTCCAGGACTGTTGATCCACCAGGTACCCATTCCATCTAGTCCTCCTAGTCGGAGCCTGTTGTGAGCTCCTTGATTTAGAGCATGCTCAGGATCTGGCCGCTTCATGACGGGCTGAAACCACGTCCCAATCGACAACGTTCCAGAACGCGTTGATGTAATCGGGACGACGGTTTTGGTAATTGAGGTAATACGCGTGTTCCCAGACATCGAGGCCCAGCAGTGGAGTGCCAGTGCAATCGGAGACACCCGTCATCAATGGATTATCCTGGTTGGCTGTAGAGCAGACTTCGACTGACCCCGAACCCGACAGGCATAGCCACGCCCAGCCACTGCCGAAGCGCGTTTTTGCGGCGGTGGCGAATGCTTCCTGGAAACCTTCAAAATTGCCGAAGCTACTGTCGATGGCACCAGCGAGATCTCCACCAGGAGTTCCTCCACCGGTCGGACTCATCGATTTCCAGAACATGTCGTGATTGAAATGGCCACCACCGTTATTACGNACTGCTGCGCGGATTGATTCAGGAACTTCTTGGACGTTGCGACACAGGTCGGCGATGTGGCAATCCTGTAGCGAAGCATTAGATTCTAAAGCTCCGTTCAGGTTACTGACGTAGGTGGCGTGATGCTTGCCGTGGTGAATTTCCATGGTGCGAGCATCAATATGTGGTTCGAGTGCGTCGAACGAGTAACTGAGTTCAGGCAACTGAAAAGCCATCGGCTTGTCCTTCGAGTTTGTTGGATTTGTCGAGGAAAAGTCTTCTTATCCTCCCCTTAGGAAGGTTANGGGNCTTAAAAGGCGGCATCAACTGTGCAATATNGCCTGGTTTTAACGTACAGGCTGTTAACCATTGATCGAATCGATGAGAAAGCGAGCCGGGAGCCGCAGGCGTGCCGTAACTGACTTAGGTGACTCGGAGAAGGAATGTCGGCGATTACAGGCAATCGAGATCGTCGTCGGTTGGATCTTCGCCTGGTTCCGGGAATGGAGCCGGAGGTGGTGCAGTACCGGAGAAGAGGTGCTGTAACACCGTGATGACGTCGGAAATATCCAAGGTGCCGTCGTCATTGGCATCCGCGGCGTCCTGACATGGGAGAGGAACTCCGAGCCAGCCTCCTGCGATGATGACTTCTGCATCGGAGATGTCGATGGTTCCATCGATATTGGCATCTCCCCGGATGAAATGGTCCAACCAGGTGGCCGTGGCATCGATCAAATTCTCGACCGCCGTCTGATCGACGAACGATTGCCCTTCGGTCAGCTGGATGTTCCAGGAGCCGGGAGCACTTTCGGGTCGAGCGATGATGAGTTCACCCAGGATGTCTCCCGAGAGCGACGGAAGCGGTCCACCGGTCGAGGTCAGCGTGATCAGCGATCCGGTGGGGGTCGGATCTTCGATCAGGGTCCACTCACCTTGGGTGGCGTCGTCGAAATCGGACCCTTCGATACGAAGCTCGCAGACGATCCATTCGTCGTATTCGAGACCCATCGTGAAGGTGGTCACCGGGCCATCGGTCCAGGCCCGTATCGGTAAACTGACAGTCGTATCCAGCACCGTGCCATGACGGCTTTCAATCAGGTAGAGCGGGAAATCGTAGGCCGTTATCGTGCCCGGAATTACCGTCGGAACGATTGTATTGCCGAGCACTGAAGTCAGCAGCAATGGGCTGGCTTCATTCGAAACTCCACCGACTCCTGAGCCGACCGATCCGCCGGTGGGGATCAGGTCACTGTCGATTAGCGACATTCTCAGGTAGGCCGCCAGTACAGCAGTTCCGGGCGGTAGGCCTTCGCCTCCGGCGTATATCACCTGAATACCAAAGTAAGGTGGAATGTTGGGACTGGTGATCGGAATCGGATTTAAGTTTTCACTGACGGTTCCGGTGAAATCGATGCCATCGAAGGCGAGCACCAGTTCGTCGTATTCCAGACCCATCTGCCAGGATATAATTTCGTCTTCGCTGGTGATGAGGACCGGAACCCAGGCGAAATCTTCCCCTGGGAAGATGATGGCATCGCCTAGCTCGATGACGGGATCAGCAGGGCCTCCCGCGGCAACCTGGGCCTCGATGGAACCGGGGAACAAGGACGAGATCGAAAAGGAAACGAGCAAACAAAACCAGAGCAGCAAGTTACGGACGTGAGGCACCTCCGCGGGACGGAAGGGTGCTGAATTCTCACGATGTAGCGCAACCACTCGGCGTGCCACCTGCACACTCCTGTCGTCGACCGGCCTTACACCAGCCAGACACTTTGGGGAGCGGACCCGACCATCTCCTTGGGAAACATGAGTCGATCCTATCCATTGATTCTAACTGCCCCTGGATGCGTGTAAAGCAGCGCGACGGGCAGGTTTCCGTACCTTTGGCACCCTTGACACGGCAAGGGTACACACCTAGGTTCATCCGGATCGGGACGGCAATAGGACATGAATTCGTGGTCGCGAGAACGGGCACCCATGGCTCGATCTGGAGAATTTGGCGCGAACTCATGAAATTTGACCTAAATTGTGATCATTAAGGGGTTTGTGTGAATACTTCAGGACCTGGGACAGATCCCGAGATCACGGTAGACGGGCAGTTCCCGGATTTTCTTCGTCACCCAGAGAAACGGATCCAGGAACTCATCTCAGTTCGACTCGATCAGCTTACCGCCAGTTCCCTGCAGTCTGCGATCCGGCAAGCGACATGCGGAGGCAAGAGATTTCGACCCTTGTTGTGCTACTGGTTCGGGACCGCCCTCGGTGCCGCACCAAAAGTGGTCGAACCGGTGGCATGCCTCACCGAGTGGCTCCATAGCGCCTTTTTGATCCAGGACGACATTCAGGACGGAGACCAATGGCGTCGAGATCGTCCGACTTTGTGGAAGAGCCATGGGGTGGCCACTGCCCTCAATGCTGCCAACTGGTTGCTTGCTGAAGTCTATGGCGAGATCAGCGACCTCGAGGTGACGGAATCACACCGTGCCAGGCTGCTGGCGTCGGTTCAGGATGTTCATCGTCGAACCGTACTGGGGCAGCAGTTTGATCTCGATGGGCGAGCGGATCCACGGTTTGATCTGAGTCGTTATGAACGAGCTGTGCAGGCCAAGACAGGGCGGTATCTGGCCCTGGGATTGGTCGCCAGTGCCATCGTCGCGGGGCTGAAACAAGAATCGATCGATTCGTTGTGGAAAGTGGGAGATCAGCTCGGGCCTGCGTTCCAGATCCAGGATGACCTGCTCGACTTGACACAAGGAAAGGGTCGTGGCGGAGAAGTGGGAAATGATATTCGTGAAGGAAAGCCTTCCATCCTCTACGCTCATGCCCTGGAGGCGGGGCAACTCAAAGATGCGGATTGCAATAAGTTGATCGAAGTGATGGGNAAGCCGCGATCAGAGACTTCTCAACAAGATGTGGAATGGGCAATCGATTTGTTCGGGAAATGTGGCTCGATGGATTTCGCTCGTCAACAAGCTCGATCTCGAGCGCAAGAGGGGATCCGTCTGTTTGGTGAGACGCCCGGGGTATTGCCGGATNTTTGCGAGCAGTTTGCGTGCATCGCCCGTTTTGCAGTGGAGAGGAACAGGTAGTTGAATTCAACGAATCAACAAATTGCGGTCATCTTCGGAGGTGACTGGGGTGAGCGAGAAGTGTCAATCCGGAGTGCGAGGGAAGTGATCGGTTGGCTTGTTGAAGCAGGGTTTGAACCGATCCCCATCCGTTGGGACGAGAAGGGCTGGGTAATTTGTACCACTCCNGAACTGGANCTAGAAGCGGACCTGTGGGACCCCATCGAGTTGCTGCAGTTCCAGCGGCGAGAAGGTGTCGGCATCGTTTTTAATTGTCTACACGGAGGCGCGGGTGAAGACGGCACCCTGGCCGGGTTGTTATCGATGTTTCACATGGCTCACACGGGAGCAGGAGTTTCAGGTAGTGCAGTTTCCGCATGCAAAATTACTTTCCGGCAAAGGATGCGCGGGATTGGTCTCAGGGTTCCGACCGGAGCGGTAGTTCATGGAGAAGTTTGGGATCGTCATCGTAGTGACGTTCTGAACGGCATTGATCGAGAAATCCAATATCCTTGCTTCGTCAAAGTTCCTCAGGGTGGCTCTTCCCAGGGCGTCTACGAGGTTGCCGATCGAAACGATTTGATTGAAGCCGTGGGTACGGTTTTCGAGGATTCCCGGATGGCATTGGTAGAGAAGCGAGTTGTGGGACGCGAGATCTCGGTGCCGTGTCTGGGGGGTCGGAAGGGGGTCTTGCCACAGGTTCTTCAACCGATCGAAATTATCCTTCCTCCAGGTATGTTTTTCAGTGAACAGATCAAATATGACGAAGCTGAACGAGATAAACGGGAATTCGTTTGTCCGGCAGATCTCGATGCAGAACAGTGGCATGACCTGGCGAGAGAAATTCGGCAGATGCACCTTGAGTTACAGCTTGGAACTACCAGTCGCACCGATTTGATTCTGGACGAGCAGAACCGTCCGATTTACATCGAAACCAATACAGTTCCCGGGCTGACGAGAGACAGTCTCTTACCCCTGTCAGCCAGAAAGACCGGTTTGAAAGGGGCAGAGCTGGTGCAGAAGATGGTCGATATCGCCGTGCACGATCACTTTGCCAGGTGGAGCGGTGCGGCCAGTGCTGGCTGAGATCCCTGGCGGGGGGGATATCGAAGCTGTGATCGAACTGATTGAAGCAGCGGGCAATATCCTCATCGAGAATCAGTCNGAAAACCTCATTGTCGAACGTAAGGGTTTTCGTGATCTTGTCACTGCAGCAGATCATGCTTCCGAGGCTTTTATTCTGGCAGGACTTGAACGACTTTTTCCGGCAGATTCGATAATGGCAGAGGAATCCGGTGAGGTTTCTACTGGAGGGGATCGATGCTGGATCATCGATCCTCTCGATGGAACGACCAACTACTCTCATCGCCATCCTTTCTATTGCGTTTCTGCGGGGCTACTTGCTGAGGAAGGACCCATCGCGGCCGTGACCCACGCACCGGTACTTGGAAAGACATGGTGGGCGATTCAGTCATGTGGCTGTTGGTGTCGGGACGTGGCCAGCAAATCCCAGTTCCAGGTGAAGATCGAGCCGGTAGAGAATCTTGCTGAATCACTACTGGCGACCGGATTCAGCTACCAGCGCCAGGAACTGGACCATGGTGCGCTGGAGGTATTCGAGACCTTGCTGCGACAAGCTCGCGAGATTCGCCGCGGAGGCAGTGCCTGTCTTGATTTGGCGCATACTGCTTCGGGTATCTTCCAGGGGTTTTGGGAATTTCATCTGGCTCCTCATGATGTGGTGGCGGGGGCATTGCTGGTTCGAGAAGCCGGAGGTGTCGTCACCGATTCAACCGGAGGGGATGATTGGCTCACCGGAGGAAGTATCGTCGCCGCTACATCTGGACTTCATCCTGTGCTTCTGGAAGCGGTTCGTTCGGCAACTCCTCCGGAAGTCTACGGAGGAGAACGGGAAAATCGATGAGCTCTCGCCAAGGAAGACCCTTGATCGTCCGAGGGGCCAGAGAGAACAACCTTCGTGGNCTGGATGTCGAGATCCCCAGGGATCGTTTTGTGGTGGTGACCGGCATCAGCGGATCCGGGAAATCGACTCTGGCTCACGGGATCATTTGCCGTGAAGGTCAGCGCAGATTCGTCGAAAGTCTCAGTGCCTACGCTCGACAGTATCTAGGTCGCCTGGATCGCCCCAAGGTCGAAACCGTGGAAGGGCTCAGCCCGACCATTTCCATCGACCAAAAAACCATTTCCAGAAATCCAAGATCAACGGTGGGAACGATCACTGAAGTTCTCGACATGTTGCGTCTCCTCTATTCGCGCCTCGGTGTTCCACATTGTCCTTCCTGTGGCGAAATGATCGAAGGCCGTAGTCGAGATCAGATTGTCAGTCATGCCTGGGACCACCATGCTTCTGAAGAGGTTCTGGTTTGTGCTCCGATTGTGTTTGAAAGAAAAGGGGAATATCGCAAAGAGATCGACGATCTGCGAAACCAAGGATTTGCCCGTGTTCGTATCGACGGGAAGATTCTTCGACTCTCCGATGACATCAGCTTGGCGCGTTATGAACGACATACCATTGAGGTGGTTCTCGACAAGCTGAAATTGGTGACGGGCAAACGTGGACGATTTGCCGAGTCGGTTGAGAAGGCGTTATCTATATCTGATGGCCTGGTCAATATCGTCTGCGGAGAAACGGCACAAATTTTCTCCATTCGATTTGGTTGTCTTGATTGTTCCATCTCGTTTCCTGAACTGGAACCACGACTGTTCTCCTTCAACAGTCCTCAAGGTGCNTGTCCCCGNTGCGACGGTCTTGGCAGGAGACGATCTCCAACAGCGANAACGATGGTCAAGGATCCTTCGGTTTCGATTGAAGAAGGGGCTCTATTCCTGCGCCGTCAGGGCAAGGTGATTCGAGGAGTCTCTGTGCCATGGTCGGATCTGGTAGAGGTTGCACGTGTNGAACGGATTTCACTNGATCGACCCTGGAATAAGCTTTCCGAGCGCGCCAGNAAGTTACTGACGGAAGGCTCGTTGGCGGTCGATTCGCGCTCTGGTTGGCCCGGGTTCATCTCGCTGATGGAAGCTGCTTACGATCTTGAGGGTGGCAAAGAACTGGAACGNCAGATGCCCTGGGCGGAGTGCGGTTCTTGTGATGGAAGTCGCCTTCATCCAGTCCCGCGAGCCGTCCTGTATCGAGGACTGGGAATCGATCANATCTGTGCATTNACGGTCACTGATGCGCGGCAATTCTTTTGTGACTTACAATTAGATGGCAAAGAAGAACGCATCGGCCAATCCCTTTTTCCAGAGATCAAATCGAGACTCGAATTCATGGAAAAGGTTGGATTGGGATACCTCTCGCTCGATCGCTCTGCTGACACGCTATCGGGTGGAGAGGCACAGAGAATACGGTTGGCCAGCCAGCTGGGAAGCGGATTACGTGGTGTCCTCTACGTTCTCGATGAACCGACGATCGGTCTCCATCCCGCCGATAATCAATCGATGCTGGAGATGCTACGCGGATTGAGAGATCTCGGCAATTCGTTGCTTGTGGTTGAGCATGATCGAAAAACCATCTGCAGTGCTGATCACGTTATCGATATCGGACCCGGCGCAGGTACCGAGGGAGGAGAGCTGGTCGCCGAGGGATCCATGACATCGATTTGTAAAGTGAGTCGCTCCATCACTGGACAGTATCTTGCTGGTAAAAAACGCATCGATCTTCCTGACAAACGTAGNCCGGGAACAGGAAGCATCACGATTCGTGGTGCCAGGATGTATAACCTGAAAGATATCGATGTAGAGATTCCACTCGCTTCGCTGGTTGCCATCACCGGTTCCAGTGGTTCGGGAAAGAGCACCCTGTTGCAGGGGATTCTACAACGAGCCCTGGCTCAAAATCTGGGTCTCGTCACCGAACCTCCAGGAGATCATGATCAAATCGATGGTCTTGACCAGATCGACAAGATGATCCGGATCGACCAGAGCCCGATCGGAAGGACTCCTCGATCCAATCCGGGCACCTACACCAAGGTGCTGGATGACATCCGTGACCTGTTTGCCAGAACTCCCGAAGCCCGGGCCCGGGGCTGGAAAAAGGGCAGATTCTCTTTCAACGTCAAGGGCGGAAGATGTGAGGCTTGTGAGGGAGCTGGGGTCATCACCATTGCGATGCAGTTCATGGCTGACATCGCGGTGATCTGCGATGAATGTAACGGTACTCGCTTCAACGACGAGACCCGGACTGTCCGTTGGCGTGGCCATGACATCTCAGAGGTTCTCTCGCTGTCGATAGAGCAAGCTGCTGAACTGTTCGTAGACATCCCCCAGGTGCACAGGACCCTCGATACGCTGTTGGAAGTGGGATTGGGTTATGTCTCTCTGGGACAACCGAGTACCACGTTGTCTGGCGGAGAAGCACAGCGGGTGAAACTGGCTACAGAACTGCGAAAGCGAAGCACCGGGAATACCCTCTACATACTCGACGAACCGACCACAGGACTCCATTTCGCAGATATCCACAGATTGCTGCGCTGTCTCCACGCTCTGGTCGACCGCGGTAACTCGGTGCTGATCATCGAGCACTGCATGGATGTGGTTTTGCAAGCTGATCACATCATTGACCTCGGTCCAGCCGGTGGTGCGGGGGGAGGTCGAATAGTCGCCAGTGGTACTCCTGAACAGCTGTCTCGCTGCTCTACAGCCACCGGAAAGGCACTGGCAGCAGAACTGTCACCTCGCAAGGGCAGCTCGACAGGCCGAGGCAAGAAGAGAGGATCTGGATCAGGTGAACTGGCGGACCGATTTTTGATCGAGGGTGCCCGACAGAACAACCTCAAAGATATTCGTGTAGAGATACCCGCCGGAAAATTCACTGTGATCACTGGGCCGAGCGGATCGGGCAAGAGCACGCTGGCCTTTGACATCCTCTTTGCTGAGGGTCAGCGGCGATACATCGAGAGCCTGTCGACCTATGCCAGACGATTTCTGGGGCAACTGGACCGAGCCGAGGTGGACCGGGTCGAAGGAATTGCTCCTGCCATCGCCATAGATCAGAGGAATCGAGGTTCCAGTCCTCGTTCGACGGTCGCGACCTCTACCGAGATTTACGATTACCTGCGCATCCTCTTCTCGCGAGCCGGTATCGCCAGTTGCACCACCTGTGGCGTGGCGCTGGAGTCCTCGACACCTGCAGCGGCGAGCCGAGTGATCATGGAGCAGCGTCAGCAGCAGGCCACTCTTCTGCTGGCCCCACTCGACAGTCCATTTCCAGCCGCCGATGAACTGATTCGCGAAGGCTACGCCCGTGTTCGAATCGATGGGAAGGTGATTCGGATCGAGGATCTGCTGTCCAACGGTATCCTCGATGCCGCACACGAGATGGAAGTTGTTGTTGATCGACTTCGGCCCGGTCGATCAGGTCGGGCGCGTGTCGCCGAAAGTGTCGAGGAAGCTTATCGCAGAGGTGGCGACCGTTTGATCGTCGCCGATGCGGACGGAGTGGAAGTCGAGCGGTTCACTCGTAGGCCATCCTGTCCGTCGGGCCACATGATGTTAGCTGAAGATCTCTCACCGCGATTGTTCTCCTTCAATCACCATTCCGGTGCTTGTAGTAGCTGTTCGGGGCTCGGAGTACTCAAGCAGGTGGACCCACGTTTGCTCATCACGGATCCATCGAAGCCGTTGTTTCGTGGCGGTATGGGACACCGATTAGGATCGTGGATCGGTAGAAAAAGCGGACGGGTACGTAAGGTGATCGATGCGGCACTCCTCGAACACGGTTTCGACCCCTCACAACCGGTCGAGGATCTTGGAGATGAAGGTTGGCGCATCATCCTGGAGGGGACCGGGGACCTCTCTTATCCGGTTACTTTTCGCACTCGCCGGGGCAAGGGCCGCCTTCGTCGTGTTACGGGATCCACCTGGGAAGGACTCGTGAAGCGAGTTTCGATCTGGCATCAGCGAGCCAATTCGCCACGGTGGAGGAAGGCCATCGAGGATCATCTGGCCATCTCAAGTTGTCCTGGTTGTGGTGGGGGGCGTCTCAAACCAGAACTCCTGGAAGTCAGAATCGCCGGCGAAAATATATCAGAGGTGTGTGGTCGAACTGTTGACGACGCAGTGAAATTTTTCGAGCAGTTGCAACTGACCGGATTTCGCAAGGAAGTTGCAGACCAGGTTCATCAAGAAGTCGTGAGCCGATTGAGGTTTCTTCAGCAGGTAGGTCTCGATTATCTGGCGCTTGATCGTTCTACCGAGACGTTGTCCGGAGGGGAATCGCAGCGGATACGATTGGCGACGCAGATCGGCAATCAACTGGTGGGAGTGCTCTACGTTCTGGATGAGCCGACCATCGGTCTTCATGCCAGGGACGTTGATCGGTTGCTCGACTCTCTGGAGGCTCTCCGGGATCAAGGCAATACACTGGTGGTTGTCGAGCACGACAGTCGAACCATCCGTAGATCTGATCATGTCATTGATCTGGGACCAGGTGCCGGAATTCTCGGTGGCGAGGTCGTCGCCGAAGGAGATGCGAACGCCATCGAAAAGACAATAGCTTCGCCGACCGGTCGATATCTTTCGGGGCGCGAGGTTGTTTGCAAACTCGGGCCTCGGCGCCCAGGGGATGGTGGAAATCTTCGGATCATCGGAGCACGTGCTCATAACTTGAAAAACATCGATGTCGAAATTCCTACGGGGGCGTTGACCACCATCACGGGAGTCAGCGGATCGGGNAAATCGACTCTGGTGATGGACATCCTGGCTTGTGAACTGGCCACGAAATTGGCCGGCGCTCGTCCAGCCAGTGCCGATCACGAGGCCATAGAGGGTTACGAGGTCTTCGATGGGCTCGGTGTGATCAATCAGCAACCTCTCGGCAGGACTCCTGCTTCCAATGCAGCCACTTACACCGGAGTCATGGCTCCGATTCGTGCTCTTTTTGCCAGAACGAATCTGGCGCGGCTGCGTGGCTGGGGGCCAGGACGATTCTCGTTCAACGTTGCTGGAGGGCGATGCGAGTCGTGTGAGGGGAAAGGTGGTCACCTCATCGAGATGCATTTCCTGAGTGATGTTTGGGTTCGATGCGAGGGGTGCCGTGGAAAACGTTATGAAAAGGAAACCCTCAAGGTTCGCTGGAAAGGCAATAATATCGCGGACGTACTCGAGATGGATGTTCAGAATGCACTGACTCTTTTCGAGGACATTCCGTCGATTTCGACGATGCTTCAAGCCCTCATGGATGTCGGTCTCGGTTATTTATCACTGGGGCAACCGGCGACGACTCTATCTGGAGGTGAGGCGCAGCGTGTCAAGCTGGCATCTGAATTGGGACGTAGAACCCGAGGGCGTCGTATTTATATCCTGGATGAACCTACTACTGGATTGCATTTCACTGATGTCAGTTTGCTGTTGCAGATGTTGCATCGGTTAGTGGATCGAGGCGATACGGTCGTCGTTGTCGAACACGATCTTAATTTAATCGCTTCCTCCGACCACGTCATCGATCTGGGCCCGGAGGGGGGGAACGGTGGCGGACAAGTGGTGGTGCAGGGGACACCGGAAGAAGTGTCGAGGTCACGCACAAGTCATACCGGTAAGGTATTACGGCAGACACTTAAAGAATTACGGCAGGGGATCCGAGAATCGGAGTCGGAATCCTAGCGGGGAGCTGCCAGATCATGAGTACGTTGCAGTAGGGTTTTCTCCAGATCGGCTTGACGAGTCAGACGGTCTCCCAGGAATTTAAGTGCAGTCTCCAGTTTCTCTAACACTTCCGTGTCTTCACCTCTTCGGTCGAGTAGATCACGGACTTGTTCGGTCGCACGTCTGACTTCGAGGGCACCTTCTGCGTAGCGGTTAGCGCACTCATGTAGTGCGATGAAGGCACTTTCTCGATCACCAGGGGCGTTGAGGATTCGCCAGGGTCTACGTCTCAGCTCTGCTGCCAGGGCGTGTAGGTTTTCACTGGTGTATTGCAGGTTCTCGATGGTTTCTCGGAACGGTGCCCGGTTTTCATGGAGCAGAAGATCGGCACTTCGAAGCATGTCCTCTGCCGTTCTTCCTGCNCGAGTNATGGCATCTAGCACCTCTGGCAGCGATTGGCTATGAGCGCGGAGTTCGATCAGGATTTCCTCGGCCTGTTGCATCGATGAAAGGACCGGTGCACGACCATCTCGAATCAGGATTCGGAACTCCTCTGCCGTGTCACGTACGCTATGGCCGGCATCCCCAAGTGTTCGGAGAGTTTCGTTTAGCCCATCTTCGGCAATGAATAATTCGAGTATCTCGTTCATCGTTTCAGCAGTATTTCGCAGTGATTTAACCGTCCGGAGGTATTCTGCAGCTGGCGCCAGGATCGGATCGTGTTGCAGCTGGAGAACACCATTGAGGGAGATGGGAGTTCCCTTTCCTGGTTGGATGTCGAGATAGGTGTTCCTGAGCGGATCAGTAATAATTTCAAGGACGCTATCGTCCGTGATGAATTTACGGATCCCTTGCCGTATCGATCCGAGCACTCTGACTTGTGGAGGTTTGATCTGAGATTTTCCATCTTCAATGGACTGGGCACGCGCGATGTTCTTGCCATCCGGGTTGATCAATTCCATAGAAACAATTGAGCCGATCGGGACACCACGGAAACAGATTTTCCCACCAGGNCGTAAGTAGCTAGCATGGTCGAGGTGGACTGTAAGAGAATCTCCACCTCTTTCGATTGCTATCGGAGAGAACAGTCCGGAGAAGACGAGAACTCCCAAGCACACGCAGGAGATCACGCCGAGTTGAGTCAGCCAGCGTAACTTGGNGGTGGAATTCTGGTTCATCTTCTGACTTCTCCCCGACACTCCAAAGGTGAAGCAAGAGACCCCATACCGAAATGGCTAGGAGGTCACCTTCTCTTCTCTTTCGTCTGTCGAGGTGATGAACTTGAGCGTATTTTCAGGAGGCAGGAATCAGAAAGGTTTGATTCCACCACTGTCGGTATGCCTGAACAGATTTCCTGCGTATCTGCGGGGCAGCCAGGTAGTCATATGGCGGTGCGGTTTGTCTATGATCTCCCGCCAGTACAAGAATAGCGGAGCGGGCATTGAATCGAACCCAGCGGTCGGGATCATTCAGCAAAGGAAACAAAAAAGGAACATTTCTTCGATCAAGTCTGGACTGGATGGTGTGGATGGTCTGAATCCTGACCACCGGGTCTTCGGCCGAAAGACTCGGCCAAGGACTGGCCTCGGAACTGCGAATGCCACTGCCCTGACATGAGCTACACAGCAGTACCAGCGCCAACAGGATGGTCAACTCGAAGGGATTTCGTTGCACAATCGCGATACCGGATGAAATCATTGAGCATTCCTCTTCCGCAAGAGAGGGTCCNTTGTTGGCCCTATCCTTGATAATTCTTTGGCCCGGGTCAAGGGTTGGCGAGCTGGAGCCCTGAGAGGTGAGGTGATAGGCTCACCGACCGGATCAGTGGTAGAGAGGGGAACACTTGCAACCGCTCAATTGCGACCATCTCGTGGTTGGGGCCGGTTCGACCGGTTTGGCGGTGGTTGACCATTTATTGCGCCGGGAGGCCGGATCCGTGGTGTTGGTCGACAGTCTCGAAGCTCCCAGCGTCGGTCCATACGGTTGCAGGGTCCCATTGCTGGATCCTGGTATGCCGCAGTGGAGTGAGGTGGCAGTACGGGCACGGGAGCTTTATGACGGCTGGGCCGACTGGCTCGAAGTGGACCCCGAACTACGTCGGTGCGGCGTGTTGATGCCAGGGCCATCAGAGTCCTCCTTGCCGGAGGGGGTCGAAATCCTCGAGCCGGAGGATAGCAATCGTCGCTGGTCGGCACTTTCCTCTGATGGACCCCTGTGCAAATACGATCGAAACGGATCAACGGTCGATTCAGTGGCTGTTGCGGGAGCTCTGATGTGGAGGATGCGAAAAGCGGGGGGGCGCTTTCATTCGTCAGCCCCTCTACGTTCTCTGGTCGAGAAAGAAGATGGAGTCCAGTTTGTCGCTGGCTCGAGAGAAGGGGTCGCTTCCAAGGTATTTCTTTGCGCTGGAGTTTCGTCTCTTTCCATTCTGGAACAACATTCTGTTCGACATCCTTTTGCACGTGAGAACACCTCAATCTTTACCCTGGACCTTCCTGCAGATCTTCCTCCAGTCATCTACTGGAGAGAAGAACGTGCAATCCTGGTCGACAATGGAACCGGCCACCGTGACCTCTACCTTTCTCGCCCTGTCGATGATGATCAGGCTCTACCCTCTGTCGGCTGGCATCGGTTCAAAGATTTTTGCCAACGACATTGTGGTTGGATTGAAGGTTTATCTGCTGCAGTGACGTTGAAGGCGCGCGCTGTGAATCGTATTGGTCGGCTCGAGTCACCTCCTTCNGANNTTNNCAGCGCNGGCGGAAAAATCNTCACTCCAGGAGCTTGCGGTGAACATTCTGCGCTGTTTTTTCCGGCACTTGCCGAAATCGTCGTGGAGAGACACCTGGCTGGTGAAGTCGGTGGTTTGCTGGAAGATCAGGTCTGATGAATCAATCACCCGAAAACCCTCGATCTTGGTGCTGGCTCGACGGTGAACTGTTGGCCAGTTCTGAGGCCCGAATCGGGATTCTCGATCGAGGATTTTTGTATGGAGATTCCATCTTCGAAACTTTTCGTACCATCGATGGCCAGGCAATTTTTGTCGAAGACCATCTTGTGAGGTTTCGCCAGGGTGCGGATCGGATGGATCTGAATCTGGATTACGACGACAATTCCCTGCTCGAAATCATCGACCAGGTCATTTCCCGTCATCCACAAGGGGAAGACGTGGTGCTCCGAATAACCTTGACGAGAGGTGATCGGATCGGTGGTGAGATAGGGATCGATTCTTGCCAATCACGTTTGGTGGTATTGAGTACAGCTCTGGATCGTCAGGTTATCGAGAACCGCGCTGGAATTACCGTGGTCGTGGTGAATCAGAATAAGATTCCACCGACTTGTCTCGACCCCAATGTGAAAAGTGGCAACTACCTCGGTTCGATCCTGGCAAGAAATGAGGCTCAATGCTCCGGAGCTGACGACGGAATCCTGTTGTCGCCCGAGGGGTTTGTGACCGAAGCAACCACGGCCAACTTGTTCTGGATAGTGGATGGCGAGGTTTTTACCTGTTCAGAGGATCTGGTGCTGGCAGGAATCACGCGAGCCAAGGTTCTGGACATCCTCCAGCAAGAACAGATTCGTTGCCACCAGGGGCATTATCCCGTCGAACATCTAATGGCTGCCGATGCAGCGTTTCTGACCA
Source organism: Planctomycetota bacterium (assembly GCA_002711105.1). Classification (GTDB taxonomy): domain Bacteria; phylum Planctomycetota; class UBA8108; order UBA1146; family UBA1146; genus UBA1146. The sequence continues at coordinate 192,434 of PAIH01000027.1, read as the reverse complement.
GTTCCATCCAGGGTCTAACTCCGATTAGTTGTTTGCAGCAACGTTTGTTGGGTGGAGGCGACGGCGACATCCTGATGCGCAGGGTTGAACGACTCTACCAGCAACGAATCGCTTTCGAAATTTCCCGGAGCACTCGATGAATCAACCGATCTGGAGCCCTAATCCCGAAACGGTGGGGAAGACCCGGGTCGCACAGTTGATGGAATCCCTGGGTCAGCCGATTGATCCGGATCGACAGGAGCAATCGATTAGAGATTTTGTTCGCTGGAGTCAGCAGCACCCCGAACAGTTCTGGCCGGGAGTGTTCGACGATTTGGGGGTCGTCTGGTCGCGTCCTTATGATCGCGTGGTCGATCTTGCCGAAGGCCCGGAGTGGGCGGATTGGTTTCCGGGTGGTGTCACCAGTATCGCACTCAATTGCGTCGATGTTCCGGCAGCGGAGAATCCGAATCAACTTGCGTTGGTGGCAGAAGATGAGAGTGGTAACGATCGCCGTTGGAGCTTCCTTGAGGCNTCGGTAGAGATCAATCGACTGGCAAATTTGTTGCGCATGCTTGGTATCGAGAAAGGCGACAGAGTCGCTTGTCTGATGCCGATGGTTGGCGAAGTGGTCTTTGCAATGCTGGCAACGATGAAGATCGGTGCCATTTTCATACCCATCTTCAGTGGCTATGCCCCTCCGGCGGTACGAGAACGGTTGATCGATTCGGGTTGCCGATTGCTATTTACTGCCGATTTTGGATTGAGGCGTGGCCAGCAAATTCCGCTCAAGGAAAGTGCCGATCTGGCGGTCGAAGGCGTCGAGTCTCTGCAACACATCGTGGTACTACAGCGCGGAGATGGCAGTGCGCCGATGAATACCGGCAGGGATATCTGGTGGCAGGAAGCGGTGGCACTTCTCGATCAAGAGTCGGCCACCGAGATGATGGACTCGATGGACCCGGCTCTGATGATTTACACCAGTGGAACTACCGGCAAACCGAAGGGGACGGTCCATACGCACGCCGGTTGTATGGCCCAGATGGGCAAAGAATTGCGTTACAACTTCGATGTGGGTGCTGCTGATGATCTGTTCTGGTGGTTCAGTGACATCGGCTGGATGATGGGACCATGGCAGATCATCGGGTGTTGGCTCAATCGGGTTCCGTTCGTTGTTTTCGAGGGAGCTCCCGATTATCCAGGTCCTGATCGAGTCTGGTCACTGGTGGAGCGTTACGGAGTCTCTCATCTCGGAATCAGTCCGACCGCAATTCGCCTGTTGATGAGGTCTGGAGCCGATCCGGTCGAGGCCCATCTGATGAACACACTGCGCATCCTTGGCTCCACAGGCGAACCGTGGGATGCCGACAGTTACCGCTGGTACTTTGAAAAAGTCGGCAAAGGCAAGCTTCCCATCATCAATATCTCTGGAGGCACTGACATAGTCGGTTGTTTCCTGGCTCCATTGCCGGTTCTTCCGCTAGTCGAGACCTCTCTTCAGTCGGCAGGTCTTGGTATGGATATCGATGTCTTCGATGAAGACGGAAATAGTGTCCAGGGTGAGGTTGGATATCTGGTTTGCAAGAGTCCCGCTCCTTCGATGACGCGTTCGCTGTGGAATGCGGATGAGAAGTACATAGAAACTTATTGGTCAAGATTTCCTGGCATCTGGAATCACGGTGACTGGGCTCTAGTCGACAAGGACGAACAATGGTTCCTACTGGGGCGCGCCGATGACACACTCAATATTGCCGGTCGTCGCGTCGGGCCGGGCGAGATCGAATCGGCACTCATCGAACATCCCTCGGTTAGTGAAGCGGCAGCCATCGGCATCCCTGACGATCTGAAAGGGACTGAACTGGTTTGCTTCGTGGTCTTGCATCCGGCGATCGAGGAGGGGGATGCTCTGCGCCAGGAACTGATCGCTCAGGTGGTCGAAGCACTCGGTAAGGTTGATCGGCCCAGGGCGATCTATTTCGTCGACGATCTTCCCAAGACTCGCAGCGCCAAGATCGTCAGGAGATTAATCCGAGCCAGACATCTGCAAGAGGGTGACCTCGGTGATCTGTCCAGTATCGCCAATCCGGAAGCACTGGATGCCATCGGAAAGTGTCGCTAGTTCTGATCGCCATTGTCGTCGGACTTTTGTTGATCGAGACGTGGCGTCGGCATCCTCGCTGCCACCTCTCGACGCCAACTCTTGAGCATGTCGAGCAGTCGTTCCAGTTGTTTCGGCTGCTGATCGTTGAGTGGGGTGGTTTCGCCAGGATCGAGAGCGACGTTGAAAAGTTCCAGTTTCCCGTCGTCGAGGTGTTCGATCAGTTTCAGATCGCCATCGAGAATAGCGGANGCGGGGCTACCACCCTGGTTGCCGTAATGGGGATAATGCCAGTAGAGGGGCCCGGCTTGAGTCGAATCCTTTTTCTGTAGCGAAGCAAAAAAGGAGTGACCGTCCAGCTGATAGTCCTTCGGTTCGGGTAGGCCGATCATTTCCATGAGAGTGGGGACGATGTCAGTACTCTGGATGTTCCGCNCACAACTTCTACCGTCGCCGACGATCCCGGGTCCACGAGCGATGAAGGGCACACGGATGCCACCCTCGTACATCCAGCCCTTGCCAGCACGCAAGGGTAGATTACTGGTCGGGTGACCTTCCGAAGTACTGAGTCCGCCGTTATCCGAGATCAACATCACAATCGTATTGTTCGACAGCTGCAGATCATCGAGGGCTTGCAGGACTTTTCCGACTGCCTGATCCATCGCCTCGACCATTCCCGCGTAGACCGCATGTTGCTGAACGAGGCGAACNTTGCGCTGACGTTCCTGTCCCCACTTCACTTCGAGNCCGAGATCNGNNCGCTTTTTNCGGTACTTCTCGGCCAGATCCTCCCGGGCGATGAGCGGGGTATGCACCGAGTAAAAGGACAGCACCGCCAGGAATGGTTGTGTGCGATTCTTTTCGATGAATTTGATCGTCTCTGAAGCGAGTCGGTCGGGCAGATGTTCTCCATCGGGACCATCCGTGAGCCGAGGATTTCCATAGGGAGAGAAGTATCTTTTACCGCCATAGGGGCCACCCCTGGTGATGCCGCCCCGGTTCACATCGTAACCCTGGTCTTCCGGCCAGAAGCCTTCCGGGCCGAGATGCCATTTGCCGGCAAAGAAGGTCGAATAACCATGAGTTTTGAGNATCTCGGCGATGGTCAGCTGTTCCAGCGGGAGTCGGTCCAGGTAAGCCGCTGGTAGAGATGGTGTTTTTCGTTTCCACCTATCGGGGCCGGCGGCTCCGAAGTAGTCGGTGGTGGCGAGTCGTGCCGGATGAATGCCGGTCTGGATGCTGACACGGGTGGGACTGCACACCGGACAGGCGGCATATGCGCTGGTGTATCGAACCCCCTGAGCGGCGAGTCGATCTATCGAGGGGGTCTCGTAAAAACTGCTGCCCGTGCAACCGAGATCGGTCCAGCCCAGATCATCGACGACGATCAGCAGGATCGAAGGGGGTGGATCAGCGGGCGGACTCAGATGCGGACTGCTCGTGGTGAGCGCGACCAGCAGTAACCATGGTGCCATGATCAAGACTTCTTCTTCCTGGACACGCCGAGGAACGCTCTCGGATCGGCTGCATCGCGCAAGCCATCGCCGAGGAAATTGTAAGCCAGCACAGCGAGGAAGATGAACAGGCCCGGCGTCACGAGCCACGGATTGTATTTCAGTACCTCGGAGACCTGGCAGTCCTTGAGTAGCAATCCCCACGAAGAATCGGGTTCGGTGATTCCGAAACCGAGAAAGGACAGCGCTACTTCACCGAGGATGTAGTAGGGGACATAGAGAGTCGCCGTGACGATGACGATGGAAGCCGTGTTGGGCAGCAAGTGGCGCAAAATCACCCGGGCCGAAGAGCCACCTAGCGCTCGGGCGGCGAGGGCGTACTCACTTTCACGAAGGCTCAGCACCATTCCCCGGATCATCCGGCCGGTGCTGGCCCAGCCCACTATGGCCAGGATGGCGACGATCATCATGTAGGTCTGGCGCGGGCTCAGCTCGTCCGGAATGGCGTAACGCAGCGTCAGGATCAGGTACAGCCCGGGAATCGCCAGCAGCAATTCGACCAGTCTCATCAACCAGAAATCGGCGAGGCCGCCGAAGTAACCGGCAATCCCGCCGATGACCAGTCCGATGGAGATGCTGATGAAGATGCCGATCAGGCCTACCGACAACGAGATCTGTCCTCCATAGAGGATCCGCGTCCACAGGTCTCTCCCCAGGATGTCGGTTCCGAGCAGAAACAGACCGGTGTGCAGGTTCTTCCCCGTGGGGCGATCTTCGATCGCGATGCCCATCAGATGCGTGCTGCCGTGGATGGGAAAGAAACCGCACAGGCTGAAGATCTCGTGGGGCTCGCTGGCCTCGACGATGAAACTCACCGGAACCGAGATCGATCGATCCTCGGCGAGGATGTATTCCGTTTCACCATAGGCATCCCAGGAGACGTATTCACGCAGGGGATGAACGTGGGGCCGGAAGGTGAAGTTGCCTTCGGTGTCATGAAAATGAACGCCGCCCTCGAACCACTCCCACTTGCGGGAGTACGTGTCGAGGATGACCTCATCGAAGTTCTCGTCCTCTCCGATCACCTCGCCGGTCTTCTCTATGACGTATCCACCCAGCANCATCGGGCCGTACTTGACGGTGTACTTGTTGATGTCGTTGCTGCCGTAGGGGCCGATGAATCCACCGAAGCAACTGAGCAGGTAGAGCGCCATTAGGATCGTCCCGCCGATCATGGCGAGTTTGTTCTTGCGCAGTCGGTACCACAACATCGTCCACGGTCCACGTGGTGGGGNCAGCTTGGATTGTGGTGGCTGGGTGTCTGTCATGACAACCTCACCCTCGGGTCGACCAGTGCCAGTAACAGATCCGCAACCAGGTTGCCGAATACCAGCAGCAGGGTCGAGATCAGCACACTCGCCAGCACCAGTGGTTCGTCCTTGGCACTGATCGCCTCGAACACGAGTCTTCCCAGACCGGGCCAGTTAAGGACGATCTCGACCAGCAGAGAGCCGCTGAGCAGGCTGGCCAGCGAGTATCCGAACAGGGTGACCAGTGGATTGACCGCGTTACGGAACGCGTGCTTGAAGAGCACCGCGTTGTGGGAGGCTCCCTTGGCGCGGGCAGTGCGGACGTAGTCCTGTCCCAGCGCCTCGATCATGTTACCGCGCGCCTGGCGCATGTAGCCGGCCATGGCAGAGGTGCCGAGCACGACGGCGGGCAGGAACAGGTGGTGCAGTCGGTCTCCCAGCTTGCCCCAGAATCCGAATAAGTCGTAGTCGAGGGAACGCATGTCACCGATGGGGAACCATCCGGTGTAGGTGGCAAACAGCACCGCCAGCAGTGCCGAGAAAACGGTCGGGACCGACAGTCCGATGAAGGCGAGAATTCCCGCCGAATGGTCAATCAGTGAGTTCGGTTTGACCGCGGCGAAGATGCCGAGCGGGATGCCGAGGCCGTAGGCGATCAAGAGCGCCGCGATCGACAGGATCAGGGTGTTCCAGAGCCGTTCCGCGATGATGCCAAAGACCGGCCTATTGAACTTGTAGGAGCGTCCGAAATCGCCGCTTGCGGCATTGAAAAACCAGGAGAAGAAACCCTCGATGGGGCCGACCTTGCGGTAAACCACTCCCTCGTCGTCGCACTGGTACTTGGTCGAATGGATCTGGAAGTTGAGCAGGCTACGGCTGGCACTGCGTCCCCGGATAATGGTGCCGTCGCGCAGGATGGTCGGCGTCTTCTCNCCGTCATCGCGAAAGGACCAGGTCGAGCCATCGTCTCGGAAATCTCCGAACTCCTCGAGTTGGGTTGGACTCAGACGCACCAGTAAGCCTGAGGATTCCTTTTGTCGCAGCACCTCGGTCAGGGAGCGAGCCGGATCCGCTTCTTGTTGGCTATAGAAATCTCCCGGTGCTGCCTTCAACAACAAGAAGGTCAGCAGGGACACCACCAGTACCAGCGGCGGAATCGACAACAGCCGACGGATGGTGAAGGTCAGCAACGGCTCTTCTTTGCCATCCTCAGTCTCGGATCCACAGGGTTTCGAGGTTCCAGGTCAGTTGTGGGCGCAACAGGCTCGGCCACAAATTTCCGACCCGATCCGTTCTCGACGTGCAATACGAGTTGGCGGCGATCAGATACAGGATCGGGATGTTCTGGCCAATCAGTTCCTGCACCTCGTCGTAGTATTTCTTTCGTACGGTGTCATCGAGTTCCTCGTCCATCATCGCCATCAGGGAATCGATGCGAGATTCCCATGGGGTGGCCGGTTTCGGCTGCTGCGGGTTCCAGGCGTGGAGACGGCCGCTGGAGAGGGTGATGTTCTTACCGTTGGCAGGGTCGGGCGGAACACCGGATCCCCAGCCGAGCAGGATCATGTCCCACCTGTGGCTATCTCGCAGACTGGTCACCAGATCATTGAAGATGATNGGTTTGAAATTGACCTGAATGCCGACCTTTCTCAGATCCTGCATGATCAGATTCCCGATCTGCTGGCGCAGGTTGTTCTCGACATTGGTGTTGAGATTGAAAATGATGGGACGACCCTGGTCATCTTCGCGTACGCCATCACCGTCGCTGTCCTTCCAGCCCAGTCCGTCGAGATATGCGTTCGCCTTGTCGATCGAGTAGGGATATGTCGGCACTCCCTTGTGGTACCAACTTCGATTTCCGGGGGTGATGCTCGACCAGATCGGGGTGGCCCTGCCCTGGAAGGCGGTACGCTGGATACCGTCTCGATCGATGGCGTGATTGACTGCCTTGCGGAACTCGAGCTGGTGAAACCAGTACGATTTTGCCGGATCGACGTACGGTTCACCGGTCTCGGCGTCTTTCCCAGCATGCAGATTGAAGCACACCCAGACACTGTTGAGGCTGACTCCGAGACGCACCAGATCCGCTTTTCCCGCCTTCTCCATCGCCGAAGCTTCCCTGAAATGGTCGGCGGGGAGTTCCATGAAGATGTCGAGTTCCCCTGCCTCGAACTTCTGCCATTGCAGATTGAGATCCTTGACCAGCAGGATCACCACCTCGTCGAGATAGGGGAGTCGCTGACCTCGGGCATCCTTTTTCCAGTAGTAGGGGTTGCGCCGGTAGACGATCTTCTCGCCGGGGACGTAGTTCTTCAACACGAAGGGACCGCAGCCGACCAGATCCTCCGGCGGAGCATCGGATGTCATCTGCTGCAGCAGGGTCGGGTTCTCATCCTGAAGATGATCCTTCCACTTGTGGTGAGGGATCAGCCGCACGGCGCCGATGTGGGTCACGAACTGGGAATCGACGCGCGATAGCTGGAAGATGATGGCGTTTCGATCGCGGTCGATGCTGACCTGGGGGAGTTCTCCCGTCTCTGGGTGTTTGAATCCATCCTTGATGCTGGTGGCGATCTGGTCGTGGAAGACCGCCTGGAACGAGAACAGCGCGTCGTCGATGGTGACCGGCTCGCCGTCACTCCAGCGAATCCCCTCGCGCAGGTAGAAGGTCCAGGTGAGGTTGTCGTCGGAGACATCCCAAGATTTCGCCAGTTCCGGACCCGTCTGCCAGTTGCCGTTGTTGTAGTTGACCAGCCCGGAGAAGACGATGGAGCGGATCTCCTGGTCGGTGGCGCCCTTCGGTTCGACCGGGTTGAAAGTATCCACCTCTCCGAGGATGGCGTAGACGAATCGACCGCCGTAGGTTCCGGTACGATTCTCGACGGGGGCGTCCGCGGACAGTTCTCCAGTGAAGGCCGGTGTGGGAATCCCGATAGGAATCGTCAGGTCTGGTTTCGGTTCCGGCTGGCGTAGCGAGCGACGGATCTTGACTCTTCTGAATGGTGGGTCGTCTCCTTGTACCAGGCTGGAAAAGTTCAGCAGCATTACGGACAGTAGCAGCAACAAGGTCACTACGAATCCACGTCCACTGGAGGTTGGTGATTGCGGATCGGGATGACTCGACAACAGGCTCATGGTTTCTTCTTTCGGGTGCTCGATGGGCATCGAGAAGGGACCTCCGCGGATCTCATGCAAGACTCCAATGTCAGGTGAGAAGATAACTTACATCCGTGTCGCGATGGCGGCAATGAGCCGACTCCACGGAGACGACTCGAAGTGCCGGGAGGCCTCGGATGCCACTTTCGAGGGGATCGGAGAAGGCCAAAAACACCGGATCATGGGGATTCAACGGCTCCGGTCGGTGATCGTCCCGATAGGTGGGCTCGAACTTGAACGGCAGTTCGGATACTGTACTTGGTCTTCAAGTGGGGCAGAGGAATCGGTTTGTGAGTTTCCAGAGGAGAATCGTCGCATGTCAAAATGCTTGTCCTGGACCTCTGTGTTGCCATGGATGGTGATCGTGTTGATGGTGGTTGCATCTGGATGCACCGCTCGGATGGGATCAAATTCAGATACCGTCTTCCACATCGATAGCATCTCGGCACCTCATCCGGATGGCGTCTTTCGCATCCCATTGATGACCAACCCGCCTGATCTCGACCCGATCCTCGTGTCCGATACCACTTCCGATGGGGTGGCCTCGAAGATCTTCAACACGCTGCTCGATTACGATCCTGATTTGAATTTGGAACCGTGCCTGGCCGTTTCCATGCCTGAGATCTCCTCTGACGGCACCCAGTACAACTTCACAATCCGCGAGGGAGTGAAGTTCAGTCATGGACGCACGGTTACTGCTCAAGACTTCAAGTACAGCCTGCAGCGGCTCGCCTCGGTTCGGTCCAAGAGGTCTANCCTGATCGAGCCGATTCTGGGTGCGAAGGCGGCGATCGAGGCGGCTCGAAGTTCCTCCGAGGATGCACCGGAGATCAAGGGCATCGAGGTGATCGGAGATCTGCAACTGCGCATTACGCTGACCAAGCCTCATGCGCCCTTCATCTATCACCTGGCGATGGTCAACACCGCCGTGGTACCGCGTGAAAAGGTCGAAGAATACGGGCACGCTTTTTCTCGCAAACCCATCGGTACTGGTTGCTTCATCCTGGAAGAATGGAAGGAAGGAACCTCGCTGCACTTGAAGGCAAATCCTGGCTACTTCGAAGGGGCCCCGAAACTGGCGGGGATCTACTATCGAGTCATTCCGGAGCCGCTGGCGCAGCAGGAGGAGTACAAGGCAGGCAACTTCGAGGTGCTAGCGGTGACCCAGGGGGTCTATCCCAAGTGGAGTCGCTCCAATCGGGCCAACGAAGTGCTGTCATGGCCATCACTGGTGGTTCAGTACTACGGCTTCAATCTCGAGAAGGAAGGTTCTCCCTACGCCGGTAATTCCGACAGCGCCAGGAAACTGCGCGAGGCGATCAACCTGTCGGTTGATCGCAAGTTCCTGGGCGAGGTATTGCTGGAAGGTCGTTTCTTTCCCGCCAACGGCATCTTGCCACCGGGCATCCTCGGGCATAACGCCGATCGCCCCGCCTATCCCCTCGATCTGGAACGTGCCAGGACTTTGCTGGCGGAGGCAGGCTACCCCGAGGGGCAGGGACTTCCCTCCGTCGACCTGTGGTTCAACACCCAGGGCGACAACGCCAAGATTGCTCAGTCGGTTCAGGAGGATCTGCGCAAGGTAGGGATCCCCATCGGCCTCAAGATGCTCGACTGGGGTGCCTTCATCGAATCGACCGATTCGGGGGAACCACCCTTCTTCCGACTCGGCTGGGTGGCGGACTACCCCGATCCAGAGAACTTTCTCGCCTTCTTGTTCCATTCCAAGAACAAGGGACCCAACGGCAATGTTGCGTTTTACGGCAACCCTGAAGTGGATGCTCTGATCGATCGTTCCTATGCGGTTACCGACATGGATGAAAGAATCAAGTTATTGCAGCAAGCCGAAAGCAAGATCCTTGACGATTATCCATGGCTGTTTTTGCTATTTGGACGCGAGACGATCCTGATCAAACCCTACGTGAAGAACTTCACGCCTACCGGCATGTGCGATGACGTTCAGGGCAATCATGTCCGCTGGCATCTGGTTCAGATCGACAACGTGGGCGCACAATAACGAGGTCAAGTGGTCTCCTACACCCTGCGAAGACTGCTCGAGGCGATTCCGGTCATCTTGCTGGTGACCCTGATTGTGTTCCTTCTCAATGCTGCTATCCCCGGTGATCCCGGAAGAATCCGGCTTGGCCAGAGAGCCGATCCTGCTGCCGTCGATGCCTATAACGAGGCTCGCGGATACAACGATCCGTTGCCGGTGCAATACGGTCGCTACCTGTGGCGACTGTTCACTGATTTCGATCTGGGCGAATCCGATGTCAAGGCTGGAAAGAGCGTCAACGAGATCCTCGAGGAGGCTTTCGGAGTCACCATACGGCTCGCCATATTGTCGATGGCCATCGCTCTTGCGATTGGCATCGGTGCTGGAATCCTGTCGGCGGTGCGAAGTCGTACGTGGATCGATTACTGTTCGATGATGGTCGCCATCATAGGGGTCTCGATGCCGGTTTTCTGGCTCGGCATCCTGATGATCATCTACGTGGCTCCGGTACTGGGACTTCCTCGTACCGGTTTCGATGACTCNAGCATCTACACCATGTTCGTTTCTCTGGCGTTGCCTGCCACGGCGTTGGGCCTGCTGTCTTCGGCCACCATCGCCCGCCTTTGCCGCTCGGCGATGCTCGACGTACTCACCCAGGACTACATCCGCACCGCCCGATCCAAAGGCCTGGGAGAGGCGGTGGTGGTGCTCAAACATGGCCTGAAAAATGCCGCCATCCCGATCGTCACCGTGGTCGGCAACTCGTTCGGGTATCTACTGGTGGGTGCGGTTCTGACGGAGACAGTGTTTGCCTTGCCGGGGCTCGGTCGGGAAGTGGTCGAGGCGATCAAGCAAAGGGATCGAGAACTGATCACCGGTGGAATCCTGTTGATGTCGTTCGTGTTCATTGGGGTCAATTTACTGGTTGATCTGTCGTATGCCTGGTTCGATCCGAGGGTGCGTGATGATCGCAACTAACCGAGGACGATCCCCGACCCAGATGGCCTTCAAACGCCTGCGGCAAAATCGCCTGGCGATGCTGGGGGCGATGGTCGTGTTGGTGGTCACGATATTGGCCTTNTTTCCCTCGTGGCTGGTTCCCGCCCATGTTGATGATGCAGAGCCTTACAGTTTTGCTGAGCAGTTCAGGGGCAAATCTGAGTATCAGCAGCCGCCCGGGATTCCCGGGCATCCGCTCGGGACCGATGAACTGGGCAGGGATGTATGGACGCGCATCGTCTACGGCGCTGGCATCTCTCTGAGGGTTGGACTGGTGGGCACACTGGTTGCGCTGTTCATCGGTCTGATCCTGGGGAGCATCGCTGGTTTCCGAGGCGGGCGCATCGATACTTTGATTTCGCGTCTGACCGATACCTTCTTCGCCTTTCCCAGTTTATTGCTGATGATTGGCATCCTTGCAGTGTTCGAGAAACCCAACGAAATCGTCATCTTTGCTGCACTCGGGGTCGTTGGCTGGCCAGGAGTGGCGCGGATCGTGCGTGGTCAGGTGATTTCACTGAGGGGTAGTGAGTTCGTACTCGGGGCAAAGGCGCTTGGCCAAAGTGATACGCGTATTCTCATCGGACATGTTTTGCCCAACTGCCTCGGTCCCGTGGTGGTGGTCTCGACCTTGATGATCGCCGGAAACATCCTGGCCGAGGCGGGGCTGTCTTTTCTTGGCATCGGTTTACCTCCTCCAGCTCCTTCGTGGGGACGGATGCTGGTCGATTCGAAGGAGTACTGGGTCGAGATGCCGTGGATGGGGATCTTTCCGGGTGTTGCCATCATGATCACGGTGCTTGGTTTCAACCTGCTCGGCGATGGTTTACGGGATGCCTTTGATCCGAAGATGAAGGACTAGCGTTGTCGCTTCGGATCGAGATCACTGCGCACCGCATCGCCGACGATGTTGAGTGCCAGCAGGGTTAACGCCAGCGCGATGGATGGATAGGCCACCATCCACCAGGCGGTTCGGACCGGATTCAGCACCTCGAACGCATCGCGTGCCAGCGTTCCCCAGGAAACAGACGGAGCCTGAACTCCGAGTCCGAGAAAAGAGAGGAACGCNTCGAACAGCAGCACTCTGGGGATGATGAGGGTGACGGTGACCAGGATCGTTGGCATCAGGTTGGGCAAAATGTGGCGCCACAGAAGTCGCTTCGGAGTGGTTCCCAGAGCAGTGGCTGCCAGTGCCCATTCGCGTCTGGCGAGTGATCGTGTTTCGCCACGAACTACCCGTGCCATCGGTGTCCAGTAGACGATTCCAAGTACCAGGAAAAAGAGGGCCAGNCCTCCTCCAGCGTGCTCCCACGATGANCCCCTGGCGACACTCGCCAGCAAGATGACCAGGAACACCACCGGTACGGAGTCGAGTAGATCGACGACACGCATCATCCAGTTGTCACGCCGATCGGATCCGCCGCCAGCCGTCAATCCCCAGCTGACACCGAGAATCAGCGCAGCGACCGCGCCCGCCATGGCACAGGCGAGCGATATGCGCGAACCCCACAGGATTCGACTGAAAAGGTCACGACCGAGCGCGTCGGTTCCGAGCAAGAATTCATCTCCAGGTGCTGACCACGCCTGGGCAGGGTTGCCCGATTCTGGAGATGATAACGGCAGTAGTGGCGTGGAGATGGCAACGAACAAGACCATTGTCAGCCAGCAAAGTCCAAGCATCGGGATCGGCGATCGTGTGGCACGAAATCTACTCATCGAGATTCTCCCCGTAGCCTCGGGTCGAGCGCGATGAGTAATAGATCCGCCAGCAGTGTCAGCAGTTGCAGCACAACCGTGTATAGCAGTACCGCTCCCAGTACCAGCGGGTAGTCACGGTTGAGTGCACCCTGGATGAAGTGCATTCCGACGCCGGGAATGGCGAAGATCTGCTCGATCACCAGCGAGCCGGTCAACAGGGCTGCGGCGGTCGGACCGATCGTGGTGACGAGCGGAATCAACGCCGGTCGTAGACAGTGGCGAAGCAGAACCGAGAAGGGAGAAATCCCCTTGGCGCGAGCAGTACGGGCGAACTCTTCGCCGCTCATTTCGACCAGACCGCTACGCACCAGCCGGGCCGCCTGGGCCGCCGGTGCCAGTGCCAGACACAGCACCGGCAGTACCAACGAAGGGACCGATTCCCAGCCTGCCGGCGGCAACCAACCGAGACCGAACGAAACGCCGAGTACCAGCATGCCGGCGATGACGTACAGCGGTAGCGAGATACCGATGGATGCGATCACCACCACCAGGTGATCGAGCCAGCCGCCGATACGCAATGCGGCAAGCATTCCGAGCACGATGCCGATGGTCGTACCGAGCACCAGTGCCAGACCACCGAGTAGTAGCGAAATCGGCAGACCGGCTGACAGGATGCTCGCCACATCATGATCTGGCTGGCGTAACGACGGGCCGGGATCGAGCAGGATCCACCCACGAAGCTGATCGAGGTACTGGCTCCATAGCGGTGCATCGAGATTGTACCTCTCCTCGATGGCCCGTTTCACATCTGCGGGAGGATCACGTTCAGCATCGAAGGGGCCACCGGGTGCCGCACGGACGATGATGAAGGAGATGGTGAATACCGCCCAGATGGTCACAACAGCGGCACCGATTCTGCGTAGCAAGATGCTGCTCATGGAGATTTTCTGCCGATCGAACGGAGGTCGTGTTGATCGAGCGGGTTGGCAAAGAAACCGGATAATTGATCAGAAACAAGATTGCCAGAAGTCATCGACCAGAGCGGTAAGATCGGTCCTCGTTCTAGTAAAATTCTTTCGGCTTGTTGCCACAATTCCATTCGGCGGTGGATATCTGTTTCGGNCAGAGCTTGCCCNACCAGTCGATCGTATTCGGGATCGGACCANCCAGTGCGACTGTTGGGAGCGTCGCTGGTNAAGAGGGTCAAGAAGGTNGCCGGATCGGGGTAATCAGCNATCCAGCTGCTCCTNGAGAGGTCGTAGTCGACCGCCCTCTGGACATCGAGAAAGCTGCGCCACTCCATGGCACGGATATGGGTTTCCATTCCCAGTTCTTGCTTCCATGTCAGCTGCAACCACTCGGCGACGATGGTGTTGGTGCCCCCCGAGGGGTGGAGGATTTCGAGGGGCGGTAGCCGACGTCCTCGATCTGTACCGGGGACTCGCCATCCTGCCTGGCGGAGGATCTCGCGAGCCTGTTCTGGATCATATCCCAGTGTCGGCCAATCCCTGGCAGACACGTTGGAGGTCGGGACGACTGCCGTCTGGCCACTGATCTGACTCGACAGGGCCATTCCATGATAACCAGCAAGGGCTGTTGGGATCGGCTGTTCAATGCCGCGAGCAGACAGCTTCTGGCGCTGTCTTTCGATGGCTGGTCGGGGCCAGGGAACAAAACCGTAGGCTGGCTCCGGATCACCGCCCAGCAGGTCCCGGCACAGCTGCTGCCGATCGATGGCCAGTGACAGAGCACGCCTTACCNCCGGGTCATTGAGTGGTGGCCGTTCAAGATTGAGTCGGTAAAAGGAAATGCCCAGGTATGGATCAGCCCGCCACAGGGGAGCCCAGTTGCCGTCAGTGCGCAGTACCGGGATGGCGGCAGGGGGAACCCGGACGGTCCAGTCCGACATTCCAGCCGCGAAGATGTTGAGCTGAGTGTTGCCCGATTCGACCGCCAGGAAATCGATGGATTCGAGTTCTGGACGAGCTGGCCCACGGTAATGGGGATTTGTTTCGAGACGGATTCGGTCGCGAAGATTCCACTGAATCAATTCCCAGGGACCGTTGGTCGGAATCGTGACCCCGGCACGTCCGGCGGCAGCGGGGTGTACCGGTTGCAGTGGAGTCTGTGCGCACAAGTACAGGAACCAGGGGATGGGATGTTTGAATTTGATTTCGAGTACATGATTTCCGTCAGTACGAATCTCGACATCCTGACGAGAACCGTGACCATTGCGCCAATCGCGAGCACCGACCACTGCTTCCAGGAGATCGCCATAGGGAGCTCCCTGGAGCGGATCGATCAGGTCGAGCCAGGAGCGGCGGAAGTCACGAGCATCGAGGGTCGAACCATCAGACCAGGTCANCGATGTCTGGAGATGAAATCGATAGTGAGTTCCATCCGTGGAGACCTGCCACGACTCTGCACAACCAGCACTCGGCTCCAGTGTTTCCGGATCGAGTAGCACCAGGCCCTCATGGATGGCGCGGATAATACGGCCTTCCGGAATTCCTGTCGCTCTGTGGGGGTGTAGACTGCCGGGATCGGTGCCATTGCCGATCACCAGATCGGCGCGTCCTGGCANCGGGGGGGNCAACCAGGAGGCCGCGAACGTGCCGATGAGGCCGATCAACAGCACAAGCGCAATCCCCCTCGATTTCATGTAACCCCGCTTCCCGACCGGCGATCATGGGCTNCATCCCGATAGGCGGCAACCCCTGCTGGATTGTCGGCTTCCCTTGCCGATGTTGACCTTGACCGGTATCCTGACCACTTCCTGACGGATCCCTGTAAAACGGGNCAGTGATCCCTGAGTTGGATCGGTTAGTCANGGCCGATGNTGGACTCATGCCGTTGGGAANAAGAAGCCGGATTTTTCCGCGGGAAGTGGAACTGATGTCGATTCACAGGACTTTGAGGACCGGAGATACCCTGAAGGGCACCCGGAATGTCCTCACTCGCTATGAGCGGATTCTTCAGCTCGAGGAACAGGGACGTTTCGTCGAAGGAGAAGATGATCCCCTCGGCTTGCCCAAAACACGNGTCATGAAGGTCAAGAAGCGAGCCAAGGAGAAGAAGGAGAAGGAAGAAGAAACGACCACAGAGGAGCAGGTTGAGGTCACCGAAGATGAGAGCACCCCATAGCTTCACTGGGTTGGGCGATTGAGCCTTACGCTGGTGCGATATTGTCGACCAGTTCTTTTCTTTTTCCCGTCATCGGCCCGGTCGCGTAGCGTCCGGGCCGTTGCTGTAAATCAGTAGCCCCCGAAGCGGAGGAATCCATGTCCCGTCATCTACTCATGAACGCCTTGCTGGGTACGTTTTTCGTCGGCCAGCTGTTGAGTACTCCTGCTCTGTTTGCTGACTACGATCAGGTCGAAATTGATGGGCGCACCTGGACCACCAATACCACCTTCGAACCTCTGGGTAGTCCAGATGCAGTGCCTGGAGGAAAACTCCGCACCAACATTCCCAATTTCCTGCCGACCTTACGTATGGACGGGCCAAACTCGAATCTGACCACCATCACCGATATTTACGGTCTGACACACGACCGATTGCTAGGGATCCATCCGGAAACCCTTGAGTGGATACCCGGGCTCGCTTCCCACTGGATCATCGAGAAAAACGAAGATCACCAGGTGTTCTGGTTTCGCCTCGATGACCGGGCTCGCTTTTCCGACGGAACCAAGGTGACCGCCGATGATATTCTGGCTTCCTTCGAGCACATCGTAGATCCGGATATCAAGGACCCTTCCAGTACCAAGCTGTTCAACGATATGTACGAGACTCCGGTGGTCCACGATGATCGAACCATCTCGATCAAGACCAAGAAGCTGAACTGGCGCCTGCTGATTTACTTTGCCGTCAGTCTCGTCATCTATCCGGCCGAACAGATTCGTATTCCTGGAGATGTTTATCTCGACGAGTTCAACTGGAAGATGATTCCGGGCTCCGGACCGTATGTGCTTCGTGAGGATAGCATTCAGCAGGAGATCTCGGTCACCCTCTATCGCAACGAAGACTGGTGGGGTTGGGGCAATCGGAATGCTATAGGCCTCTATAATTTCGCTGAGATCCAGTTGATCGTTGTTCGTGATCGTGAACTTGCGTTCGAGAAGTTCAAGGCGGGCGAACTCGATTACTACAAGGTGTTGCGTGCCCAGCGTTGGGCCGAGGAGACCGGTTTCGAGTCGGTTCGAAACGGCTGGATTCGCAAGCAGAAGATCTATAACGAAAAAGCGCAGTCATTTTCCGGATACATGATGAATATGCGACAGTGGCCGTTTGACGACAAGAACGTGCGATTGGCGTTTTGCTACGGTGTCGATCGGAAAACGCTGTTCGATAAGCTGTTCTTCAACCAGTACGAGTACATCGACAGTTACTACCCGGGTGGCCGGTGGGGCAATCCGGACAACCGCACGATTCGCTACAATCCGCGCCGTGCCGAACGGTTTCTCGATCGCGCTGGATACACCAAGCGCAATGATGATGGCATCCGTGTGCACGAGAAGACCGGAAAGCCGCTCCAGTTCACCATCGAATACGGCTTCTCTTCTTCCACCCGGATTCACCAGGTGGTCGCCGAAGGGTTGCGCAAGATCGGTATCGGTATGGAACTGAAGTTGGTCGACTACAACGCTCTGATGAAAAAAGTCAGCGAACGACAGTTCACGGTTCACATGCAGGCCTGGCGTGGGATCCTGTTTCCCAATCCCATCACTTCCTGGCACAGCGATCTGGCCAATGAGCCCTACAACAACAATATTTCCGGTATTGCCATCGAGGAAGTGGATCAGTTGATGGAGCAGTACGACCGTACTTTCGACATCAACGAGCAGACCGGGTTCATGCAAAAAATCGACGGCCTCATCTTCAAGGAACACCCGGTCGCTTTGACCTGGTATGGTCCTTTTGAACGGATTCTGTCGTGGAATCATTTCGGCCAGCCTGGAAAGGTCCTGTCCAGGACCGGNGACGATCATTCGCTCTGGACTTACTGGTGGACTACCCCCGAGATGCAGCAACGACTGGCCAAAGCCAAGGAGGACGGTACCACCCTTACCGTTGGACCCGACGTACTCGATCCATGGGGCCTGAAGGCACGCATGGATGCCGGCGGCGAAGTAAAGGAATAGGGTCCTCCCGATGAAATCCGTGCGCCGGGGAGGCACCGATCGATGAGTGGCATGTGGACCTACTTTACCCGCAGGTTACTGCTGGTCCCGGTGACCTTTTTCGTCATCACATTCATCGTGTACGCGGTGTTACGTATCACTCCTGGTGGCCCCATCGAGCAGCTGGAAAATCAGATGCGAGCCGCCGCTGCCGGAGAAGCCGGTGGCGGTAGCGGAGGTATCGAGGGAGAAAGCGCCGGTCTCGATGAGAAGGCGCGCGATGAGCTGAAGGCCTACTACAATCTCGATCAACCGATTCCACTGGCATACCTGCAATGGCTCGGAGTTTACCCCAAAAAAACCAGATCCCCTGTAAGCCTGGAATATCGTCGCGGGGATGGTGATTTCTGGCAGCAATCTCAGCAGTTGTGGAATCGATACCGACAGGCCGAAGATGAGCTTGAGAAGTCGTTACTCGACGGCGAATTCATTCTCAGCGGAGAGACCATCCTGGTGGAAGTGGATGCTCAAGATAGAGATCGAGTTCCCGATGAATCCGCTGAGGCAGATCGTTTGCTGGCAAAAGGGGTGTCAAACCGATCCCAGTTGAATCGATTACTTGGCACCCTTGGCTGGTCGCTCTCCGGTACTCGATTCATGAGGCCACTGACTTCACAGGAGATCGAGGGTTCGGGTGTCGTGGCTGAGGCTCACAAGGAATTGCTGGTACAGGAAGACGCTTTTCAATCGCTCCAGCATCACTTATCGCCGCTGGCCATCGAGGCCAATCGAAATGGCTCGTATTACCACGTGAGTCACGCCTTCAGTGGCATCCTGCAGGGGGATTTCGGAAGGTCCTTTACCTACAACGAAGACGCCCTGACCGTCATCATCTCCAAGTTTCCGATTTCCATATACTTCGGGTTGATCGGTTATCTCGCCACCTGGCTGGTCTGTATTCCGCTGGGAATTTCCAAGGCGATCCGTCACCGAGGGACTTTTGATACCGCTACCAGCGTGCTGGTTTTCCTGGGTTATGCCACCCCCGGATTTGTTGCCTGCTTGTTATTGCTGGTCCTTCTCGGCGGTGGCTCCTACTGGAATCTGGTACCGCTCGGAGGATTTCGNTCCGACGGCTGGAATCAGTGGTGGCAAGAGGGGCAGTATTTGCGCTGCGTCATCGACCAGATCGAACACACACTTGTGCCGATGTTTGGCTATCTGGTCGGTTCCTTCGCCAGCATGACAGTGCTGATGAAAAACTCGCTACTGGAAAACTTCGGGGCCGATTATGTTCGGACCGCATTTGCCAAGGGGCTGACCGAGGGACGCGTGATCTACGTTCACGCCCTGCGTAATTCGTTGATTCCGATCACTGCCGGNATCGGCCATTTTCTCGGTTTGCTGTTCGCCGGTTCCTTTCTCATCGAGAAGGTCTGCAACATTCCAGGGATGGGATTGCTCGGCTACGAATCGATCATCCGTCGCGATTACCCGATCATTCTTGCCACTCTCGTCATCGGGGTTTTGATACGACTGACCGGCAACATCTTCAGTGATCTGATCTGGGCCCTCATCGATCCTCGGATCCGGTTCAAGTAGGGGGGGCAGCGATATGACCTTTCTGCTGACTCTCTTGGTGCTAGCGGCTGGAGTGTTGCTAACCCAGAAGGGGATTCCGTGGTTGTTTGGGATGGTTCTTCGCCTTTGTGGCGTCCGGCTGCGAACCAGCCCGCTGGCGAAGAAACGGCTGAGGCGGTTTCGTTCGATTCGACGTGGTTACATTTCATTTGTCATCGTGACCAGTTGCTTCACCACGTCCATGTTTCTCGAAGTGCTGGTCAATGATCGTCCGGTGATGATTCGTTACGGCGACCAGACCGCCTATCCAGCGGTACGGGAGCTGCTCAACACCTGGTTCTTCTTCAAGGCCGGGCCATTTTCTACCTTTGATCGTTCGGGCGATTTCGGAATTCCAGGTGATGGTCCCCTCGACTACAAAGCTTTCGGCCAGATCGTCGCCGATCCGCTGGGTTCTTTTGGCCCGATTGCGGAGGGACGCAAGGAAGAGGCGCAAGCTCTGGAGCAGGAGATCAACGATACCCAGCAAGAGATCGATGAGTTGGTGGAGGACGGCGAAGAGCCGGAAGAGTGGCTGGTCGAGGATCTGCAGGCGGCAAAATTGGATCTGGAAAAACTTCGGTCGCAGATCGATGAACTTGGTGCCATCGAGCAGGTGTTCGCCTCCGGAGCGGCGAACATCTTGTGGCCGCTGTACCGCCACGGACCATACAAGAACCGACTCGATTTACCCGGCACCGCGCCCCATGGTCCGTCCCTACCGCTGCCGGGCATCACGCCTGGCTATGCTTCGGCAATCCTGCTCGGCAGAAATGAACAGTTGCTTGGAGGTCGGCCCACTTACCAGGTGGGGTCGNCCGAGGGAGANCAGCTTGAAGTTGGCCAGAAGTTATTTGTTCTCGAAGGAGACATGNAGGAAGGGGTCACCGATGTTCTGGGNATCTTACTGATCCGAGAACTCCATCCCGATGGGCAGCAGGGTATCGCCGAAGTGCTGTCGCAGGGTGAGAACAAGAGTTTTCCCGATGGAGCAAAACTGGTAAGCCGATTCCTGGAAACATGGGAAGCTCCGCTGGGAACCAGCGATTCCGGAATCGATGTGGTGCCACTACTGCTGTACGGATTTCGAGTTAGCGTTGGGTTTGCGCTGCTGGTGATGGGGGTTGGTTACATCATCGGTATTTTCGCCGGGGCCATCATGGGCTACTACGGTGGCTGGACTGACATCCTGTTACAGCGCTTCATTGAAATCTGGGGTTCGGTACCATTTCTGTTCCTGATCATGATCATCGCCAGCATCATCGATCCCAGTTTCTGGATGCTGGTGATCTTCCTGGTAGTGTTGCGTTCGTGGATGGCCATCACCTACCAGATCCGTGGCGAGTTCTACCGAGAAAAAGCTCGGGACTACGTTCAGGCAGCGATCGGTACCGGTGTCAGTGACTTCAAGGTGATGCTCAAGCACATCCTGCCCAACTCGATGATTCCAGTGATCTCGAGAGCGCCTTTTTCCTTCGTCAACTACATCAGTGCTCTGGTATCGCTCGATTTTCTCGGCTTCGGTTTACCTCCGACCGATCCATCGTGGGGGCGGCTGTTGAATCAAGGGTTCCAGTTCATCNTGATCTATCCGCATCTGGTTTTACTGCCGGTGTTGGCACTGGCGATCACTTTGTTCCTGGTGGTNCTCATCGGTGAAGCGGTGCGCGAAGCGTTTGATCCCAAGGTTTTCTCGAGGCTCAGGTGATGGCGATGGAACACAAGACAAATCCACCATCGCAGACGCCAGAACTGCTGCTGCAGGTCAAAGATCTACACACCTCCTTCTCGGTCGAGGGACAGACCGCCCGTGCCGTCGACGGTGTTGATTTTGACGTNTATGCCGGAGAGGTGCTGGGCCTGGTCGGTGAATCGGGCTGCGGCAAATCAGTGACCTCGCTCAGTTTGCTGAAACTGATTCCCGATCCGCCAGGTTGTATCGAGAAGGGTTCAGCCCTATTCAAGGGCCGTGATCTGTTGGATCTCAGTTACGAGGAGATGAGATCGATCCGTGGACGAGAGATTGCAATGATCTTTCAGGAGCCGATGACTGCGTTGAACCCTGTTTTCACCATCGGGTTTCAGATGCGCGAGGCGATCCAGCACCATACCGGGGCTTCCAAGAAAGACGCGACCGAGCGAGCTGTTGAGATGCTGGAAAAGGTCGGGCTCTCCGATGCGAGATCGAGATTGTCGGCCTATCCGCACCAGTTTTCGGGCGGCATGCGCCAGCGGGTAATGATCGCCATGGCACTGTCTCTGGAACCTGCGCTGTTGATTGCCGATGAACCGACCACGGCGCTCGATGTGACGATCCAGGCGCAGATCCTCGATTTGATGCTGGAGATGAAACAACAGCAACAAGGGGCTTCGATCCTGCTGATCACCCATGATCTGGCGGTGGTTGCTGAGACCTGTGACCGGGTCGTGGTGATGTACGGCGGTAAGATCCAGGAAGTGGCTCCGGTTCGGCAGCTATTCGGCAAGCCGAAACATCCCTACACCCAGGG
Source organism: Planctomycetota bacterium (assembly GCA_002711105.1). Classification (GTDB taxonomy): domain Bacteria; phylum Planctomycetota; class UBA8108; order UBA1146; family UBA1146; genus UBA1146. Next base: position 170,494 of record PAIH01000027.1, on the reverse strand, counting down.
CTTGCTGCGAAGCCTGCCGCGACCAGAACTGGATGGAGAACAGGAGCAACTGGAGACCATCCCTGGCATGGTTCCCAATATCTTTGACTGGCCTAAGGGATGTCGTTTCTGTACCCGTTGTCCGCTGGTGGAAGATCGCTGCCGGACAGAGGAGCCCCTTCTCAGAAAGGTGGGGGAGGGCCACGAGGTGCGTTGTCATCTCGTCGATGAGGACGGAGCAGTCGATGACTGATACTGATGCAGTCACCACCACCGGTCCACCGATCATCGAGCTGAAGGATCTGAAGGTCTGGTTTCCGGTTCATGGCGGAGTTTTCGCCCGGCATGTTGCCGATGTGAAGGCGGTCGATGGAATCAGTCTTACCATCCACGCGGCCGAGACCCTCGGGGTGGTGGGCGAGTCCGGTTGCGGAAAGAGCACCCTGGGTAAGGCGGTGATGGGGCTGGTGCCGGCGACATCGGGATCGATCCGTTTTCATTCGGTCAGCGGTGAATCGGTCGAGTTGACACAACTCTCCCGCAGGGAATACCGGCCCTACCGCAGTGAAATCCAGATGGTCTACCAGGATCCTTATGCGTCGCTGAATCCACGCCTGTCGGTCGAGGAGATCGTCGATGAGCCGCTTCGCGTGCATCATCGAGCGATGAATCGCGAACAGCGTCGGATCCGCGTTGAGGAGTTGCTGGAGCGAGTGGGCCTGAGAAAAGAGCAGGCAGAACGCTATCCGCACGAGTTTTCTGGCGGTCAGCGACAACGAATCGGAATCGCTCGTGCACTGGCGACACGCCCTCGTGTCATCATCGCCGACGAACCGGTCAGTGCCCTCGATGTGTCGATTCAGGCCCAGGTCATCAATCTGATGCAAGAACTACAGAAGGATCTGGGATTGACCCTGATCTTCATCGCCCATGACATCTCGGTGGTTCAGCATGTTTCCGATCGGGTGGCAGTGATGTACCTCGGCAACCTGGTGGAAGTAGGCGATTCCAAGCAGGTCTTCAGTCAGCCATCCCATCCGTATACCCGGGCGCTGCTCAGTTCAGTACCGCGACCCGATCCCGAGCTGAAGCGTGAAGGGCGTATCGTTCTGGAGGGTGATGTTCCAAGTCCGATGGACAAGCCGTCGGGGTGCGGTTTTCGCACTCGCTGTCCCATCGCCCAGGAGGACTGCGCAATCGAAGACCCGGCGATGGAGCAGATCAATGAGGGACATCGGGTGGCGTGCCCGCACTGGGACCGCTACCAGCAGCTACTCGATCAACGCCAGTAGTGAAGCCGCTTGGTATCCAGTTTGTTCCGATCTACAGTTAACTGTCCCGTCTGGATAGGTTTTGTTCAATGTTGAAATTCGTTTTGCTCGGCGGGTTGATATTTGTTTCCCCTCAAGAGATCGATGAAGAGCCTCGTGAGGTTGCCACGATCAAAAGTGAGGAACGTTTTGCAGGTGGCGATAAGGACCAGCGCTACTTTCTTCACGGGCCCATTGACAGTAACCAGGCGCCGAAGAGGGGCTTCGGACTGTTGGTCGTGTTGCCCGGCGGTGGAGGCGGTGCTGATTTCCGTCCCTTCGTCGAGAACATCAACAAGAACAGTGCCGGCCCAGGCTGGCTCACCGCTCAGTTGATCTCCAAGAAGTGGACCGCTGAGCAAAATGTCATCTGGCCGACCAAAACGAACACCCCATTGCCCAAGCAGCGATTCACCACAGAGGAGTTCATCGATCGGGTGATCACCGATGTTGCGAGGAATAAAAAGATCAATCCAAAGCGTGTTGTGTTGCTTGGTTGGTCTTCCAGCGGCCCAGCGCTCTATGCACATGCTCTGCGCAAGAGGAGTGTCGTTTCTCGTTATCTGGTCGCAATGTCAGTGTTTCGTCCAAAGTATCTCCCTTCCATCAAGCTCGCACGAGGGAAGTCCTTTTTCCTTTATCACTCTCGTGAGGATCAGGTGTGTCCTTTCACCGATGCGGAGCGTGCCAAGAAAGAACTGAGTGCTGCAGGTGCCCGCGTCGAATTGCTCGAATATGAAGGGGGACATGGTTGGCGTGGCCAGGTGTTCGGCAACATCAAGAAGGGCATCGAGTGGCTGACGTCTAAGTGATATGGTTCCGGTTGCGGGAGGGGAGCTTTCCAGATGAGTGATGAAGTAAAGAACCCACCCGCTGGCATGTCTGGAATCACCACCGGAGTGTATTACCAGGACTCGACGGTTACGATCGAATGGCTGGAGAATACCTTCGGCTTCAAGACGCGCCTGTAGATTCCGACAGGCTGGTGGTGGAGTCAGGGTCTGTTCGGCCCGATGGAGGTGTCATGCATTGCCCACTGGTTTGTCGGATGAACCTGACGTGGCTGCTGGTGTTGCTGATTTCAATACCGTTAGCGGCCCAGAAACCAGCCGACCTGGTTTTGACCGGCGGCAAGGTGGTGACCGTCGATTCCGGTCAGCCCGAGGCGCGAGCACTGGCGGCACGCGGCGATTCCATCGTCGCCGTTGGCAGCGAGAAACAGATCGCTGATTACATCGGTCCAGAGACCCTTGTCATCGACCTCAACGGACGGCTTGTAGTGCCCGGATTCATCGATGGCCACGGCCACTTCATGAGCCTTGGCAGATCGCTGCTACAGCTCGATCTTCGTCCCACCCGGAACTGGCAAGAGGTGGTCAAGCTGGTCGAGGCGGCGGTGGCCGAGGCGAAACCAGGGGAACTGATTCGTGGCCGGGGTTGGCATCAAGAGAAGTGGGATCGTGCTGCCGAACGAGTCCACCAGGGTTTCCCTCATCACGGTTCCCTCAGTGCCATCTCTCCTGATAACCCGGTGATCCTGCGTCATGCTTCCGGACACGCCTCTTTTGCAAATGCCCGCGCGATGGAGATGGCGGGTATCGATGCCAGTACGGTCGATCCTGCTGGCGGCGAACTGGTGCGCGACGATGAAGGAAATCCGATCGGTGTATTTCGTGAAACCGCATCTGGATTACTGGGTCCGGCTAGCCGCAACGCTTCGGCTGCTGACCCACGCCGAGTGGCGGAACTGGCCAGCAAGGAGTGCTTGTCGAAGGGGATCACCAGTTTTCAGGATGCCGGGTCTTCGATGTCGACCGTTGAGTTGTTTCGGACCCTGGCGAAGGAGAAAGCCCTGGGGGTTCGACTGTGGGTGATGCTGAGCGATTCGAATCGGCGTCTGAGCAAAATACTGCCGTCACTGGATATTATCGGACTCGGTGATGATCACCTGACGGTAGGGGGCATCAAGAGACTCATCGATGGTGCGCTCGGGTCGCACGGAGCCTGGTTGCTGGAACCATACTCTGACAAACCGGATTCGACCGGGCTCAATACAACCCCGGTCACATCGATTGCCGAAACGGCACGACTGGCGATCGAGCATCGACTGCAACTATGCGTTCACGCCATCGGCGACCGGGCCAATCGAGAGATTCTCGATATCTACCAGCAAGCTCTGGGAAGCGTCCCTGACGGTAAAAAACGCAGATGGCGTATCGAGCATGCCCAGCATTTGCATCCCGCTGACGTACCGCGTTTCGCCGAACTGGGAGTAGTTGCCTCGATGCAGGGTATTCATTGCACCTCCGATGGTACCTGGGTGCCAGATCGTCTGGGTCCCGAACGAACTGCCAGTGGTGCTTACCTGTGGCGTGAGTTGATCGACAGTGGTGTAGTCGTTTCCAACGGCACCGATTGCCCGGTCGAAGATGTCGATCCGATTCATTGCTATCACGCCACCGTCAGTCGGATTTTATCCGACGGAACCGAATTCTATCCGGAGCGCCGGATGACACGGATGGAAGCGTTGCGGTCGTACACTCTTCACGCTGCTTACGCGGCATTCCAGGAAGATCAAAAAGGATCGGTCACGGTCGGCAAGCTGTGTGACGTGGTGGTGCTGGATCAGGATATCCTGAGCTGTCCGGTCGACCAGATTACAGCAACGAAGGTCGACCTGACGATCATAGGTGGCAAGGTTCTGTTCCGCCGTTGATTCACGACCTGGAGAGCAATTCAGGGGGCAAACAGCCGAATCAGGACAGCTCCGAGCTTTTACCCTGATCTACATCTCCCATAATGTACCTTATCGGACCTAAATACAGACGGCGGGATTAACGCCCAGCACCCCACTTTCGGCTGCTAATGGCGCTGCAATCGCTGATAGATCTGGTCGAGTGTTGGCAGTCCAGCAATGCCTTCCGGGTACTGGTCGAGTTTGGCGTAGCCCCATGGTTGCCCCAGTTCCAGTGCGAGCATTCTGTCGTCGGTGCCCTGTAATCCGGCGCAGAAACAAACGACCGGAAACTGAGGATCGAACCGGGGTAACTCCAGTGCGATCTGTCGATTCTCCTCGCTGGCTCGAGGCATGACTATTTTTGCGCCAATTGCCCCCATTTGCCGCGCTTCTGATACTTGTTGTTGCGCTGAAATCTGGTTCTCAACGGTTCTATGGCAACTGTAGATCCATGGCTGTCCAGCAGGTGGCGGTTCGTCTGTGGTGGGATCGACGTCGAGAATCGCCCCGAGCTTCTGGCAAAGTTGATTTCTTGTGGCGGTTCGCTCGGTTTGTTGAAGTCCCCCTCGATCCGTTACGAGGACCGATAATCCCTCTTGAGGGACCAGTATGGGAGGCCCATCTCGCCACAGATCGAGGCGTATTTCGACACCACCTAGCTGGATCTCGGGTCGCAGGGGTCGTTGGATCTGATCCACAATGCTCTGGCGATCGGCAACCACGACCCACCCTGCTGGCAAGCTGGGCCTATCGGTTGAAGAGGTCATGAGATTCTCCGGAAAGGGCCCGACATGTACTGGAAACGCAGTGTCGGAAGGGTATCATCTCAATTGCTCGGACGGCAGGAGCCGTTTTCCAAGTGTCCACCCTGGGCGCGATCTGGAAAAAGGATTCTCCGGCTGGGTCTTTCCCTCTGATAAGTTTGATCCGGAGTCTCTTTTGTTCCGGAGTTTCATCGACCCGAGGATCCTTCGATTTCGCTACTTTAAATCGGATTCGACGCGTGCTCCTCAAGGTTGTTAGGGATCTCAAAGAGTCCTGAAACAGAACTTCCTGCACTCTACGGGGCCGCATTTTTTGGTTGTCCCGTGGCCAGGAAACAGTTTTGAGTGTGAAGCTCCATGGGTATTTCTGCACGGAGCCATGAGAGAAAAATCGAAATCGGCCGCGCTCCATATTCCGCTCAGGTTCGGACTGAAGGCCGTAGTTGGTATGAGATCAGCCTCCCCCACCGGGATGCTGCTGTATGACATGCGCTACAGGGAGACCATTTGAATCACGAACAATCATCTTCGAACAGTGGTGGATCGGGTCGCAAGGGACGCGGTGGACGCTCTCGTGGTGGTAGCGGAAACAACCCGCGAAGGTCTTCTGGTGGGCAGCGAAGAGGTAATTCTCGCGGTCGTCGTGACGATTCCAATCGAGGTAGCTACTCACGAAGAAATACTTCCACCTCTGTAAATACGATCCCAGAGGGCGGTGTGGTCAAAGGGATCCTTGAGGTCGGGAATCAGGGATTTGGATTCCTTCGTTCGGTTGAAAAATCATTTCGAATTCAGCAAGACGATGTTCACGTCGGCAAAAACTACATCCAGAAATTTCGTCTACGGACGGGTCATTACATCGTNGGTGTCGTGGGAGGGCGTGCGCCCAAGGGCAGAGGGCCGAGCCTGGCTCGCATAGATTCTGTCGATGGAGATGATCCGGAAGCGGTAAAGCATCGGATGTTCTACAAGGAAATGACGAGTATTGATCCGGTTGAACGTTACTTCCTCGGAGCAACAGGCGACATCTCGATGCGATTGGTCGATCTGATTGCGCCCGTCGGAAAGGGCCAGCGAGCTCTCATCGTGGCTCCGCCACGTACGGGTAAAACCATTTTGTTACAGAAGATGGCACAGGCGATCATCGAAGTGCACCCGGATTCGATGGTGTTAGCCCTGTTGGTCGATGAAAGGCCGGAGGAAGTCACCGACTGGAAGCGCTCGGTGAAGGCGGAAGTCTACGCATCATCGAGTGACGAGACTTCCAAGACCCACGTACGGGTATCTGAGATGGTGTTGCAAAGATGCCACCGATTACTCGAGGCCCGCTGTGACGTGGTTCTTTTGCTCGATTCATTGACCCGTCTGGGCCGTTCCTACAATCTTGAAACAGCACACAGCGGTAGAACCCTGTCGGGTGGTGTCGATGCCAAGACGCTGGAAAAACCGAAAGCTATTTTCGGTGCCGCTCGTAATGTTGAAAATGGTGGTAGTNTGACGATCATCTCGACCGCTCTCATCGAGACCGGGAGTCGCATGGACGAGGTGATTTTTGAGGAATTCAAGGGGACCGGCAACATGGAGCTGGTGCTGTCACGGAAATTGGCCGACCAGCGTGTATTTCCGGCGATTGACGTGACCCTATCGGGTACTCGTAAAGAAGAAAAACTCTACAGCCCTGAAGAGATCGACCAGATCTGGAAACTTCGCCGGGTATTGACCAGCGTTAATCCTGTCGAAGGAATGGAGCTTCTCAGTCAGCGAGTCGGTGCCTTCGATGACAACCAGGAGTTCTTACACTCCCTGGGTAGTTGATCCGCCTTTCTTTACCATCACCAGAAGTCGTTCGTCGATGAGGGACCCTTCCACTCCGTATTGCCCAATTTTCCTTTTTGGTGTTTCGAAATGAAGATCCGAGCCACCGCATTGTCCAAGACCGGTTGCTCGCTGGAAATCTCGTGCAATTTTTCGATTTGCCGAGTTGAGGTTTCGCGACAGGGTCTCGACACCATCTAGCCCCATCTCCACCACCGATTGGCCGTACTTGGTGACATCTTCACCGAAGGGGTGAGCCCAGTAGACCAATCCATCGAGGTCATGAACACGTTCAATGGCCTCCCCGATNTGTAGTGCTGGTCGCCGGAAACTATTCTTACCGAGCCACTGCTGGTAGGTGTAACCGATGGAAGAGGAGATGCCGGAACGAACCAGCGCACGGGCGACGTGAGAGCGACAGGGGACTCCTCCTTTTAGCTCCGCTTCAAGATCTTTCCATGGCAGAGCAACCCCTGATTCCCTGAGTCGGTGTACCCCATCGAAAACACGGTCGCGGCGATCATTTTCAAGTAACAGCGCCCAATCGTGAATCTCTTGTTGAAGACCGGCCGGGAAATAGGACAGAAAGTGCAGATCTGAATCCCCCACCTGGCAAGTCATCTCAATTCCTGGCAACAGATTCAGGTTGTCTGGAACTTCAATATCGATGTAGGCGGATAATGTGTCGTGATCACAGATGGAAACTGTAGACAGGATTCCACTGGCACGGTTCAGCACCTCTTGNGGAGAGAGAGCACCGTCACTGCAATGGGTATGAAGGTGGAGATCAACCCGATCAGGACNCTTCACGAGCTATCGCCCAGGATGGCGATGGCGTTTGCCAGCCGCGACTGAACCGTGTCGGCTCCAAGTACCTCGATCACCTCGATCAGATCCGGCGAATCTCTTCTCGAGGTCAGAGCGAATCTGAGTGGCATGTAGAGCATCGGCTTTTTCCACTGGTTTTGTTCGAGCACCCCATCGAGACACGATTCGATGTTTTCTTTGTCGAACAATTCCAACTCAGCAACGGCTTGAGAAGTGCCAAGGAGTGCCTGTACTGAAAGTTCGGCAGAGCCTTTTTTGGNGATAAGGTCTTCTCTTGCAGGTGGCTCAGGATCGGCGAAATACCAGCTGGTCCGATCGGTGAACTCGTTGAGTCTAACCATACGTTCAGTGACCAGGGGTAAGATCCGCGCAATCTGCTCGGTGGAAGCGCCGTCAGGTACAAATCCTTCTTCCTTGAGGCGAGCGGCGAGTTGATCCGGATCCAGTCGGCGAATGTGCATTCCGTTGAGCCAGTCCAGCTTGACCAGATCAAAGATGGGGGCTCCGGTAGAAATATCTTCGATTTTGAATTGTTGCTCGAACTGAGANATATCGAAGACTTCTTCTTCGTTGGGTGCAGACCATCCCATAAGCGCCAGGAAATTGAGCAGTGCTTCTCGCAGGTAACCTTGCTCGCGGAACCAATTCAGGCTGACCGGGTTCTTTCGTTTAGAAATCTTCGATTGNTCAGCATTCCTGAGCAGTGGCACATGAAAAAACAGAGGCAAAGGTTGTTCGAGTGCGGCGTAGATGAGTACGTGCTTTGGAGTCGAGATCAGCCACTCCTCGGCACGGAGGACATGAGTGATTCCAAATTCAATGTCGTCGACGACATTGGCTAAATGATAGGTGGGAAATCCGTCGGTCTTGATCAGGACCTGATCATCGATCTCGCGATTTTCGACGACGATTTCTCCCCTGATTTGATCGGTGAAACAGGTTTCCCCTTCATNGGGTACCTTGAGGCGAACCACGTGGGGTTCGCCATCAGTGGATCTTCGGTGACATTCCGNAGGGTCGAGTTCCCGACAGGCTCCATCGTATCCAAGTCGCCCCTTTTGTTTCTTCTGTTGCTCGCGCAACTGGGTCAGGCGCTCTTGGCTACAGAAACATCGATATGCATAGCCTGCCTCGATGAGTTGCTCGACTCTACTCTGGTAGATTTCTAACCGCTCGCTTTGACGGTAGGGCTGGTGAGGGCCTCCCTTGTCGGGTCCTTCGTCCCAGTCGAGTCCGAGCCAGCGTAAGGCGCGGTATATCTGATCCTCACTTTGTGCCTGATATCGAGTCTGATCGGTGTCATCGATTCGAAGCAGGAATTGACCACCGGATTGACGTGCGTGGGTTCTATTGAAGAGTGCCACGTAGGCGGTGCCGACGTGTGGATCACCCGTTGGGCTCGGTGCGATGCGAAGCCGCGCAGCAGATGGGGTCATGGCGAGATCCCCCTTCTCTCTTCCGAAAGATTTTGTACCCAACGACCAAAATGGTCCATTTCAAGATTGACAGCATCCCCCACCTGTTTGGTCGCAAAAGTGGTGACTTCCAGGGTATGAGGAATCAGTGCCACGGAAAATGCATCGGCGTGGCTCTGCACCACGGTGAGGCTCACCCCGTCGACCGTCACGGAACCTTTTTCAACGGTACGAAATGAGGCACTGCGGTCATGCTCGACCATCCAGATTGTTTCTTGCTGGCCCTCGATCGATTGAATTCGCCCCAGTGTATCGATGTGTCCGGTGACATAATGGCCACCGAGTCGGTCACCAAGGCGAAGGGCCCGCTCCAGATTGACTGGATCACCCGGCTGACGATCCCCCAGGCAGGTCCGTCGCAGGCTTTCTTCGACCACATCAAAAGCGAGAAAATCGCTCGATTCGACCAAGGTGAGGCAAACTCCATCGACACTGATGCTCTCTCCGATGGCGAGGTCATGCCATGGGGTGAGGTCCCCGGAGACCGAGGAAATAGCCTCTGAGGCGACTCTCAGGCGCTTTCCTCCGTCAATCGGCGAGACCTCCACGATTCGGCAAACTCGCTCGACAATCCCGGTGAACAAGGCGCCCTCCTGATCCCTCGGAATGCTACGTGAGNGGTCCCTCAGTCGCCAGCGAACCTGGTTCGCGGAGGTTAANGATGATCGGTATATTTTGAGCCCAATTGGCGATTTGGGGCTNCTCGGGGGAACTTGACCCCCATCCGGACCGGGGATATCATGCGCCACTTGGAATCGCGATTGGGTCCGTCAGTGCGTTGAGATACCGTCCAGCGGTACTTATCTCGCCTGTTTCTGCTCCTGAGTGAGGCTTGTGAGTAGACACGGAAGAGAGTTTGCACAAGCGACATTGTTGTTCGGGTTGCGGATGGAATCGTATCGATGTGATCTGGAGTCGTGGCGAATCTGCCATGCATCCAGGAAGTCAATAATGAAGGTGGTCTCAAGTCGATCGCATAATCGATGATCTTTGTGTCATCGTACGTCCCGGGGATACGGGCGGGCAATCGAAGAGAAACTGATACGGGAGGCGGTTGGACCGCCAACCTGAACCCGGAACGAATCAGCGCAGCTGGTCGTGGTCGGATAAGGAATCCCGAACGGAAGGATCTGGAGATGAGCGGCCTCGCCAAGTTTTTCGTGGTGATCAATCTCGTCTTGGCCCTCTTTTTCCTGGGAGTCAGCGCAACGTTATTCCAGTCACAGAAGAACTGGAAAGGCGCCGCAGAAAGCTCCAAGGAAGAAGCGGATAACACCCTCGCCAAGGCCGAGAAAATGAAGGAAGACCTCCAGGGGAAAATCGATGTGCGACAAAAGAACATCGATTCTCTCAAGATGGAAACCGAACAATTGGGTACCCAGGTCACCCAGCTACACAATTCAAATGGTGACCTCCGTAAGGAGGGTGCCCGCCTGGCCACCAGGATCGATGATATGGAGAGTCGGATTGCTCAAAAAGATGAGCATATTCAGGACAAGGACTCCAATATCGGTCGACTTGAGGACGAGATCAGCCGTCTCACGACCGAAATCGATGCGGCTGGATCTGCCAAGAAATCGGCAGAGAGGCTCCGTAATCGCGCATTGCTCGATAAGGAGCAGCTCAGTCAGCAGAATGAGGCTCTCAACAAAGAGATCACTGCTCTTCGGGAAGATTTCGACAACCAGAAGCTGTTGATTTCACGGATCGTCGATTCTGGCATTCGCCTTCCCGATATCGGAGTCATCACGGCTCCTCCTATCGACGGAATGGTGGTTGGCGTCCAGGAGGGCGTGGTCGTGCTGTCGGTGGGCAAAGATGACAATGTCCAGATCGGTTACGAGTTCACCATTTATGATGGCAACCGTTTTATCGGCAAGGTCCAGGTGACCAAGGTTCTGGACGACATGTCGGGTTGTACGATCCTGTTTGAAGAGGACGGCAACAGAATCAGTGAAGGTCATAAGGCCTCTACTCGCCTGAGTAGCTAGAAGGGGATGACCGTGTACGATCAACCCATCGTTGAACGCAAGGATTCGAGCCCGCTGGCGACAAGCTTGCTGGGGATTTCGGCAGTCTGCCTGATTGTGGCCTCGGTTCTGTTGTGTATCCGACTCAAGGAATTGACGCTTCCTGGCAAGACCCCCACCACCAGTGCTAAATCGTGGGAGTCTGCCGAATTGAGTAACTTGAAGCGCAAGTCAGATCGCCTTTTCGTTGACGTCGAACTGGATCAGGATGGCGACGGATAGGCCGATTTTTCAGATTTGAAATCAGATCCGGGCCCGCTTTTCACCACGAGGAGCGGGCCCGCTTTCTTTTGATCCAGCTCTCGCCTCGCCCCATTTATGGACATAGAATACCGAACGGATCAGATGGATCCGGCATTCCGTCCGCGATGCAAGGTCGTGGAGGATTTGAAATCGGCACCTTTTCGAATCCTGTTTGCGGATGCAGTGACGAGGGAGTGGAGACCGATAAGGTCTTCACGGGGGACTCGATCAGGGGGCTAGCTTCGAGGGGACCCGGTCGAGCGAGGAGTACTGAGCCTTGATCTTCCGTATCGCACAAAACTGGACCAATCGGATCGTGGGTAAATTCTCGACCGACTTGGGGATCGATCTGGGTACCGCGAACACCCTGGTGTGCGTTCGTGGACAGGGAATTGTCATCAACGAACCTTCCGTGGTGGCAGTGAAATCGGGTACCAATCAGGTTCTTCTCGATGGACTCGCCGTGGGAAGTGTCGCCAAGGAGATGATGGGAAGAACTCCCGCTTCCATCGAAGCGGTTCGCCCCCTTCAAGATGGAGTCATCGCCGATTTCGAGATTACCGAGGCGATGCTGAAGTATTTCATCACCCGTGTACAAAATCGCTCTCGATTCTTCAGCCCCCGGGTGGTTATTGCTGTGCCCAGCGGCATCACGGCTGTCGAGAAACGTGCGGTCTACAATTCTGCAGAAAGAGCCGGGGCGCGTAAGGTTTACCTTGTCGAAGAGCCTCGCGCTGCGGGACTCGGAGCCGGCCTCCCCATCGAAGATCCGGTAGCCAGCATGATCGTAGATGTCGGAGGTGGCACCACTGAGATCGCTGTACTGTCACTGGCGGATGTTGTGACCAGTGTTTCCTTGCGTGTAGCTGGCGATGAAATGGACGAAGCCATCGTTCGGTATCTTCGTCAGACTTACAACCTTCATGTAGGTCCTCTCACAGCCGAACAGATAAAAATCAAATTGGGATCCGCACATCCTCTNGAGCAAGAACTGGAGATGGATGTGAAGGGCCGAGACATGATCGGTAATCTGCCGAGGAGTGCGCGGATCACGAGCGAGGAGATCCGCGAAGCTTTGACCGATACGACCCAGCAGATTATCCACGGCATCAAAGAAACACTGGAGAAAACCGATCCCGAACTGTGTGCCGATCTTGTTGAGCGGGGCATCGTTCTTTGCGGTGGCGGAGTCCTTCTGAGAGGACTCGACGAGTTGATCCGCAAGGAAACGGGTCTGCCGGTCCGTGTGGCGGATGATCCTCTGACCTGTGTCGCAAGGGGAACAGGGATCTTCCTGGAGCAACTTGATAAGTATTCCTCGGTTCTGGATTCGATCCAGGACGATTTCTAGGGTCTCCCCAGCTGCGAATCGATCGGAAATCGAGTGAAGCGCAAAAAAAGCGCTTACTGGGCGGTATGTTGCTGGTTGGGCCTGGCATTGCTGGGTTACGGCCTGCAGCCTTTGGTCGCCACGAGACACTCTGCGGACTCGGAACGGTATCTGCTGGAACGCGCCATGCAGAGGTCGTTGTTGCTCGATGCGGAGAATGCATCGATTGATGATCGGCAGCTACTGCTCGATCTATTCCTTCCTGAAGCGTCCAATTTCGAATTGATTCCTGCTCGGATGATCCCCTCACAAGATCTTTCTCCGCTACGTCGCTCTGCGGTCATCGATCGAGGTTCTGAATCTCGTATTGCAGCCGGGATGGGAGTTATCTGTGGCAATGGAATCGTTGGCAAGGTGTATCAGGTTGGGGCTGGCTGGAGTCGCATCCAGCTTGCCGACGACCCCGCTTTTGTTGTCCCCTTCCAGAACGATTCGGGACAAAGAGGAATCCTTTCCGGAGGTCCTTTTCGGGGAACTGGCCATCCAAAGTTGAGGTTGGATCCCATCGNGTTTTCCGAGGGCGACNTGCTCTATACCGATGGTTCAGGAGGNGTGTTTNCACCATCGATATATATCGGGATCGTCGAGGAAGCCAGCATCCCGGTGAGTGAATCTGTAATTCGCCTACCAGCTGGTATTGACCAGGGCCAGGAGGTGTTGGTGCTCTCCCCGCTCGATAACGGTGGGTCGCCATGAGATGGAAATGGCTGACAGTCATTTGCTTGTTGGCGGTCTTTACCGGTATCGCATATCGACCGATTCTCGATTCAGGAATGGGAATTGCAGATCCGGTGATGATCTTGCTGGCCTGGTTGGCTCTTGTCGATCGGATCTCAAGAGTTCTGATCGCCATGACTTTCATCGGTTTGTTACGGATGTGGCTGGGGATCGGAGAAATCGCCGATACGTTCCTGCCGCTCCTGGGAGTGATCATCAGTGTGCGATTATTGCGCCATCTGCTGGATCCTTATCATCCGATCAAGAGATTTCAGATTGTCGTTCCCGCTCTCACAATAGGGGTGATTCTGCAATGGGCACTGTTGACCGGAGAGATCACCTCGAACACAGGTCTGATCGTATCCGGAGTGTTGATTTCGTTACTGTTTGCCGCTTTGTTGCTGCCGATTCTCGACCTTACTGCCCCACTGCTGAGAAGTGCTCGATATCCGCTCTGATCGATGTGAATCAGAAATGTCAGGAGTTTGATCGATGCAAAGAAGCCGCATCCTGCCATTGGCGATTTTGATTTTATTATTGACGGTGGTCGTCGGTTTACGTCTTGTTCAGCTCCAGGCGATGGAGTGGCGAGAGCATGCCTTGAGGGCATCGAGTATTCACAGATCGGTGCGCTATATCCCGGCACCCCGCGGTGAGATCACAGATACCAGAGGTGTATTGCTGGCTGGCGACGTGCCGGTGATCCGCGCGACATTTCTTCTGTCTGAACTGGAGCCGGTACGGTGGGTCGCCAGACGACTCGCCAGGAGCATCGGTACTTCTGTCGACGGTTTTCCCTGGGATGGAGATGCGCTGTGGTCATCTCTGCAGAAGGCAAGATTGTCGCTGAGGAATGACATCATCCGAGGGGTTCCACTGCCAGAGCATGCATGGTTGAAGAACCTTGATGTAAAGAGTGGTCGTCAGCTGAAATCCACCATCGGTTTGAGACCCGAGGACTTTCCCGGAGTTCGTGTCGAGGATAACGGAGATTCCTGTACTGTTCTCATCGACCCCCAGCAGTTATTTGCCGGTGAGATCGCGATCCGGCGGCTCGAACGTGAACTGGACCTTGTCGCCGGAACCCTGTGGGATCAGGTGGAATCCGTTTATGCAAAGGTCCAGGACCCTGCTGTCGACATTCAAGAACGAGAATGGATCTTTCGCCGTCAGCGCCATCTACTGCTGGAGAAAATGCCCTCGCAACTGGTGGTCGATATCAGTACCCATCCAGAAAANTGGCCAGGGATCCATCTGGAAGAAGCTCACGACCGCATTCATCCGCGTGATCCTCATCTTGGCCAGTTGCTCGGACATGCAGGACTCCCAACCGAACGAGAGACCGATCTTTGGAAGCAACGACAAGAACCCATCATCGACCGTCTTGCGCTNCGGGATTTACGTACCTTCGAGGCGTTGAGGCCCTTTTCTCATCACAGTGCCGATCGGGTTGGTCGTAGTGGACTGGAGAAGAGCCTTGAGCAACAGTTGAGGGGCAAGTCGGGGGCTGAGGTCAGGATCTTGGATCACCGACGGCGTTTGGTCGGGACTCCTTTACAGGTGGCTCCGGCGATTAGGGGTCAAAATGTAAGGCTCGCTATCGATTCTGAATTCAGCGAGCAATGCGCACGATACCTCCGCCAAGCGGGTGTTGCACAAGGTGCTGCAGTGTTCATCGACGTGGCGAGCGGCGAAGCTTTTGGTTGGACCTCGTTGCCGGCTCAAGGAATGGAAGTCTATCGAGATCGTGACCTCTATGCCGAGCGTTCCCAATCGGATCAAGGATGGTTTTACGACCGTGCCAGCTCCTGGCCGGTCGATCCTGGGTCGACCTTCAAGACGGTCGTGGCGCTGTTGGCACTTCAAGCGGGCGTGGTCGAACCCGATGAAATAGTGATTTGTGACGGGATCCTGGATCCCTCACAACCGAACAGCAATCGTTGCTCCAATCATCCGAGAGGACTGGAATTAGATCTACCGTTAGCACTTTCACGATCTTGTAACGTCTATTTCTACAAACTTGGCCAGCGTCTTGGGATCGAGCGTATCGTCGAAGGTGCTCGAGGATTAGGTCTTTGGAAACGAACAGGATGCGGAATCATTTCCGAAGCTCGGGGAATCGCACCAAATACGAATCCAACCGGAACGGCCATAGGGCGTGGGTTTACCACCACCGTTCTTCAAATGGCTCAGGTGGCTCTCAGTATCTCTTGTCGTGGTGAGACTCCAGGAATTCGAGTGATCGGCGATCAGGTGGGAACACCCCTGAATCCACGTATCGATCTGAAGCATTACGAAACAGTCATCGATGGCATGGTGTCAGCGGTACGAGATCGGGGCGGAACTGCCTCGAAACCGGAATACCAGCTGAGAGGATTCGACGTGGCGGTGAAGACAGGAACAGTGGGGATTTCTGGATCCNAGAATCTGAATCACGCATGGGCNATCGGNTTCGCTCCGATCGTGGAACCGACCGTCGCATTTGCGATTTCGGCTCAGAATGTTCCGGGTCATGGCGGCGACACCTGTGCGCCGCTATTGGCAAAGATGCTCCAGTGGTTGGTAGAGAACCGAGAAATGGAACTGGGTCGGTGAGAAACTTCGCCACGACTATATTTGGAGACTGGCAAAGTGGTTGGGCCGGCCCTGCCATCGTGCTTCTGATGACCAGCATGTGGTTGTTGTTTGTGGGAACCATCTTCGTACATAGTGCGGCTGATGGGCCCATAGGAGCATTTCCCGGTCCCTATGTCATCAGTCACATCAAGAAGATCATCCTGGGGATCTGTTGCCTGGCGACAGTTTCGATACTCGCTCCCCGGAAATTCGATCACTTCGCACCGCTGTTCTTCTGGGGAATCGTGAGTGTCCTGGTTTTATTGTTCATGTGGAAATTGATGCAGGGTGGAGTGGTTCGGTGGGTTCGAATCGGTGGTTTCGGATTTCAACCGTCAGAGTTAGCCAAAATCGCAACGGTGTTATTTCTGGCTCGAATCCTGCGACCGCAATCTGACGAAGCAGGTTGGAAGCCACTGGTCAGAGCCTTCTCCCTCGCCTCCATCCCATTTTTGCTCATCGCTTTGCAGCCTGATCTGGGAACCGCGCTGGTACTGGTTCCGACGGTAGCCGCCATGATCTGGGTTTCCGGAATATCAAGAAAACGGTTTGTCCTTTTGGTACTCATCGCGTGTGTCATTGCAGGGTGTGCCTGGCCCCTCCTGCACGATTACCAGAAAGATCGGGTTCTGGCTTATCTAGGTATCGGTGAAGTCTCGAGAGAGACCGCCGGAGGCTATCAAGTAGCTCAATCGATTATCGCCATCGGCAGTGGCGGCCCTGGTGGCAAGGGCCTGCATCTGGGCAGCCATCATGATCTGGGTTACCTACCGGAGGATCACAACGATTTTATCTTTGCCGTGATTGGTGAGGAGTGGGGCCTGGTCGGTACCATCTCGGTGTTGGTCGGATTTTTGGTGCTGATCTTTGCCATGCTCGGGGTCGCCTGGAATTGCCGGGATCCGTTTGGGCGTCTGGTGGCGGTCGGGATTGCCACGCAAATCGGTTTCCAGGCACTGGTGAACCAGGCGATGACGGTTGGATTGGTGCCGGTGACGGGATTGCCTCTCCCCTTCATTTCCTATGGTGGCACTTCCATCGTCGTGTCTTTGGCTGCCGTCGGGATCGTCATCTCCATCAGCAGAAAACCGGTCGANGTGATTNATCCNGACGGNCTCAAGAAGGGCACCTCCGAGATCAGGAACCGACCGCTGCGCTCACGGGTCTCCAAGATCGAAGNCTGAGCTCCCCTACCGGTTCAAGAAGCCTGGCAGCTCGGTGGAGTTGATTTCGCCGAAACGCTCTCCGGGTAACAAAAAAAAGAGGCGCCATCGGGGAAATGGCGCCCCCTCGGAAAGAAATGAAGCAAGGAGGACAGCGCTGCTGTCCCGGGGAGACTCACCGGACCGTTTGCCGGTCGGTGGCCTTGCGCAGGAGGTCTTCCGNAGAAGCGCCTCNCAAGCTCCCCTGTCCCAAAGAGCCCACTGCCTTAATGCATTCCCCGTGCCAAACCGGTGCATAGCCACAGGAGGATTTCTAACTGTNGGTATTTATGGCGGTTACGTCTTTATCCGGGAAAGTGGAAATGGACGGTCCAAAAGGACATCGGTTACAATTTAGCCGCTATATTGGCGGAGATCTAAATAATCTCGTTAACCTGTTCTTCAACAAGAGCTTAGGTAACTGAGCGAAAAATGATCGATGGAGCGAAGTCGTATCGAGTAGCGGCTAAATAGTAACCACTAAGAAGGATCGGATGGAGGCGAATCGGGACGGATCCAGCCGATGGTCTGCCCCGCTCCCATCGATTCACCGACCTCGGACCATTGCACCAGCAGGGTTCCATCGACAGGACTGATCATCGGCTGGAGAGATTGTCCCTGACCGATCAAGAGCANGTCCTGGCCCTTGTGGATCGGGTCGCCACTACGAACGTACCACTGCAACAGTGTCGGAGGGTCGTCAGAGAGAGGGAGATTTCGGGAGTGGGTCTGGCCGTCCCCGGTCGATTCCGGTGGCCAGCGGATCGCGATCGCCCCAGGCTCTACCATGTGCCCCTCCTCGTTGTGCCGTCAGGATCGTAGAGCAAACGATCCGGGAGGAAAAGGGCAGCTTGGGCCCATCGGCAGATTTTGGCTCTCCTGGCCTAGGGGCAGCCGTTAAAGCTTTCGNAGGTGAGGGTGTCTTCGGTCGGGTCGATACCGCAGTTTTCGAACGGTTCCGCTGGTGCTGGACCACCACTGAACAGGTAGGACAACAGCACGATCGGGTCCCCCAGCGCGATACTGCCATCGTCGTCCATGTCGCCGATCTTCTCGCAACTGGGCGCGGGACCACCGTTGAACATGTACTGGAGCAAGTTGATGGGGTCGGCCAGGTTGACGGCACCGTCGCCATCATAATCGCCACGGGTGAACTGAACTCCGACTACACCTTCGATGATTTCGATGCTGGCATTACTGGTGTTCACCACGGCCGAGGTTGAACCGAGTGAAAAGATAATCGCTGTCGGTGGCGATGGTGATTGAGGGACCAGTAATTCCGAGAACTCAAGAGTCGTGACTCCCAGAGGTGCCGTGGAGAGGGCCTGGTAATGACCGATGGCCAGCACTTGACCGTCACCGGCCGGAAGTGTGTTGAGTTCGCTGCCTAGCGACACGAGACAGGCTACGATGAGACCATCCGCACCTTCTGGATCGATGTCGATGGTGAGGAAGTCCGGTCCATCACCGCCGTTGAGAGCCGTCAGCGCTGGACCTGCTTCAGCGGAGCTGAGAAACAGAGCGGCACCTGAATGGGCGAGACCAAGTGAGAAGCCATAACTGGGAACTGGAGCATCGACAATGATCGAAGCATCGACCGGATTGCCCTGTTCGACAGAGGCCTCGGATGCCTCGCAGNAGAGTGCGAAGGGCGGCAGTCCGCCGATCTCGATCTCTCCATCGACCAGGTCTGGAATGATGGCGATGCCACCTGGTGCAACGACCAGCGTTTCGGATGCGGAAGTATCGCCAGCAAACGTGATGTTACAGAACTGGATCTGGGCAAATGTGTCATCGGCACCGATCAAGGTGTATTCGATGATGANGACTTCATGATCTGCATCACTCGGCAGTTCATTGAGACCGACAAAGTGAATGACGACACCCTGACGCANCCCTTCGCCGGGAAATATGGTGCTTTCGACGAAATCAGCCGGTCCACCGGCATTGGCGGTCAAGGGAGCGTTGCCATTTACGAGATTGATGACTTCCACTTGATCGATGTCGTGGCATACGGCGAGCGACCACCCGGCGAGGTTTCCACCGGGATTATCGAGTAACGTACGAACATTGACACTGGAGCCGGAAGGCCCCGTATCACTGGTATCAAAGTGGAAGATGTAGTCACCGCTCTGAGCTTCGCAGATGGGGCAAATCGCCATCGCCACGACCAGGTAGACGACTGAAAATAGCAAATTGTGGCTGCGCATTGGTGATCTCCTGACCTGGCGATGCGGATGGTCGCCATCCGAGATGCCGGATTCTGGCTTCGCGCGTCGTTGCGGAATCCGGGTTTTTATCGGCCTGGAAAGGGCCCTGGCCCTGAATGGGCCCAGAACTCTTCTTCACTTCAACCGTCTTCCCATGTGGAAAACCGGTCAGATAGAACGATTGTAGCACCACAACCGGTTCCGGGGAGCCCCCAGAACCGAACAGTTTCCAGTTCTTCCCGGATCGTCCAGCTTTGTGACGATGATTCCCGGATTGGTACCGGATCGAGCAGATACCCCGCCAGGGAGCTCGCCAGCGTCGCAGTTGACCCAGGCATGTGATTTGCCTCCTTTCTCTCGTGCCACCGATGTCCCCGAACCCACGGGCAGGAAGGACCGAGATGAAGCCTGATCAGAACCCTGAACAGAACCCTGAACAGACTTCCTTTCCAGGNAGTTCGATTCACCCAGTGGAAGAACTGCAGAGGAAAGGCATCCGGAAACTTCGAGTGATCCCAGAAAGTCAGCTGAAAAAAACAGCGAGGGAAGCGGTTGCCCATGCACTTCTTGAGCTTCTGGACGGCCTGGAGATCGACGAACCGGTGCGGCAGGAACTGCGGATTCGGGCCAACCAGTTGTTAGGCAATCCCCCACAGGTTGCCCCATGTCCTGCTCCAGAGCCTGCCTCGGGCCCGCGCCAGATCACCAGTGCCCCACTTGTGATTCCGTCGTTTCAGAATGTTCCCACCGATGTATCAATCGAACAAGGCAACGGGAACGAAGAAGCTGCTGGCAACCCTCTCGGTAAACGTGAAAAAGCACTTCTCCTGCAATTGTCTCGTTTGATTTCACAGGATTGGCGTTCCGAGCTGGCAACCGTGCGTGATTCTCATCGGGATCAGGTCGATCGGCTCGAGGTCAGAATTCAGGAGCTCACTCAGGCCTTGCAAGCGACCGACCAGGTGCTCGAAACCAGTTCCCAACAAAANCAGGCGAACCAAGAAGTGAACACTCCGTTTGATCACAAAAAATCAGAACTCCTGGATCAGCTGTTCCAGGCCAATGTTGCTCTCCGTGCCCTGTCTCAGGGGCCGAGCAAGGGTGTCTCGCCCTCACGAGATGGAGAAGGAAGGTAATCATGCCAGCGAAGAAGAAATCCCAGAGGTCACACGCAAAAGACGTGGTGACTCCAAAGATCAACGAAAAGACCAGCATCTTGCATGTCGGCATAGACCTGGGTACTAGCCGTAGTGCCATTGCAAGCTCCAACGGAGCCCGCGAAGTGATGGCAAGCTTGGTCGGTTGGCCAAAAGATTCGGTGAGTGCCAAGGTGCTCGGTGATCAAGTGGTCGTCGGTGACCGTGTTCACGAAAACCGATTGGCCTTGCACTGTTGCTTCCCGTTGAAGGACGGCAACCTGGCCTTCACACAGCTGGATGGCGATCAACAAACCGTATCCAGAAAAGCTGGCGTCACTCTGCTTGCTGCTTTGAGAAAAGCTTCATGCGTACAGGGTGGCCAGGCAGTTTGCGCTGTCATCGGNGCGCCGGCAGAAGCGACTCGAGAGAATAAAGAAGCGATCATCGATCTTGCCAGAGAAGCTGGGATCGATGGCGTGATGGTGGTTTCCGAACCATTCGCCGTCGCCTATGCACTGGATGCTCTCGAAAACGCCATTGTGATCGACATCGGTGCCGGAACGATCGACCTTTGCCGGATGGCTGGAAGTTTGCCCAACGANGAGGATCAGGTCACGGTTTTNCGAGCCGGAAATTACGTTGATCAGAGACTCTGCGAACTGATCGCAGCAGATCATCCTGAAGCTCAGTTCACCCCGAACATGATCAAGAAAGCAAAAGAACGATTCAGTAGCATCGTGAATTCTGAAAAACGCGCCATCGTGACCTTCCCGGTCGCTGGAAGGCCGACAAATATCGATATCACCGACCAGATTCGTACTGCAGTTAGCGAACTGGTCCCCTGCATNGTTGAGGGTATTCAGAACCTTGTCTCGACATTCGATCCAGAATTTCAGCACAAGATACGGAGTCGAGTCATCGTCAGTGGAGGTGGTTCTCAGGTCTTTGGTTTGCAAGAAGCGCTCGAGTTGGGACTGCAAGAACTTGGCGGAGGCCGAGTTTTCATCGTCGACGATCCTGTGTTTTCAGGTGCACAAGGGGCACTGAAGCTTGCTCAGGATATGCCGATTGAATACTGGAATCAGATTCGCAACTGAGTTCGACAGACAAAAAAGCTCATACCCTTCTCTACCGGGATCTCATACGTTGGGATCCCGGTTTTTTTATGTCCAGATGGATAACGCGGAGTAGAAAACCTCAAGAATGGCGAAGATCAGCAACAATAGATGCGATCTGTAGACCTATTTCTCGCAGTTGCTGGGCGCTATTCTCCGGCCCGATGGAGATTCTTATTGAACCTCGTATCCTGCCGAGTTCTATCTGCATCGCTTCAAGGACGTGGCTCAGTTCGCGAGCTCCTGAAGAACACGCAGAGCCGCTCGATGCTGAAATGCCGATCATGTCGAGACGAACTAGCAGAGTCTCGGCGTGAATCCCCTTGAACCCGACATTGATGCAGCCGGGCCAATCATCCTCCTGCTGCTCAATCACCTGGCAGTCGGGAACATCAGAGAGGCCTTCGAGAAGTCCTAGACGAGCTTCGCGTAATGAATCGAGTTGCCATAAGGGTTGGTGGAGGGCAACATCTGCCAGTAATCCGAACGCATGGATGGCGAGTAAGTTCTCGGTTCCGGGGCGAACTTTCTTCTCCTGGGGCCCGCCCTGCAGAACCGGATCGATGAGTAGTCCTTTTCGTAGCCACAATGCTCCAACACCCGGCGGTCCGAATGATTTATGCGCCGTGATGCTGGCAGCATCAATTCCCAGGTCAGGGATAACATTGGGAATCCTGAAAAACCCCTGGGCTCCATCGCTATGCAGAATCCCGTTTCGTTGATGGATTTCATGCGATAGCTGCGCCAGATCCTGAACGATGCCTGTTTCATTGTTGACCCACTGGATCGATACCAACCCACCGTCGATCGCATCTAGCTGGTCGATCCTACCATTGCCATCTACGGGCAAAATCCCGCCAGGTCGCCCAGCTTTCCACTGCGAACGAGCCGGTTCCAGGACAGACGGGTGTTCGGTAGCTCCGACATGAAGAGGTGATTCCAGTGGCGAAAGGCCCTGGATGATGAGGTTATTCGATTCGGTGCCACCGCTGGTGAAAAAAACCTCTGCCTGATCGACACCGAGAAAAAAAGCTAGCTTGTCGCGAGCGTCCTCGATCACCTTGCGGGCTTGCCTCCCGTGGGTATGGAGGCTGGATGGATTCCCGGATCGATTCTCAGCCAGAAACTGTCCGAGTCGATCTGCAACAACAGGATGAAGTGGAGTGGTGGCGTTGTAGTCGAGGTAACAGGGGTCCATCAGGATGGGCTCCCGAGATCGACGCCTCTTGTCGACAGCAGATCGATCCACCAGATTCCAGACGAGTCACGACTGAGCAACAGTGAGTATTCGATGTACTGGTCATCGGTAGTCCAGATGAGTGTAATCCAGCGCCCGTTGGGGTCACTAGCGACAGCTTCCTCGTCCTTGGCTACGTGGGATTCCATCAGCAAAGTTTTCAATCCAACGCCTCCAAGTTCTGGCACATCGACAAATCGAATCAGTGCCTCGAAGGCGAGGGGACTGATTTGTTGTTGTGCGGAGGGAGTCAGACACTGATAAGCGAAATTATGCTGCTGGGCATCGATGGCATAACGAAAGTAACGGACGGTTTCCCTGGCCGAGTCGCGGTAAAAATGGCGATCAGCATCGGGGGCATTGCTAAGGCAACAACTTGCGGCGGTCGATAATAGAGAAATCAGGACAGTAAACATGACTGACCTTTGCATGTTGACGATCACTGTTCCCTTTCTGCATCGGGGTTTTCGGGTTCGATTCCGGGGAAATCAGGTGGGTCAGGCAATGGAATCTGAGCATCGGTCATGTTGGTGAGGTCTTCGACTTGATCAAGGACGGATCGAGTGACGTGAATCGGGAAATCCAGTCGAGCGGCGAGTACGAACGCATCACTGGGTCGCGTATCGATTCTGACCTCACTTTTTAGATCGCCATTACCAGGATCTCCCTGTTCCAAAATCAGGGTCGCGCAAAAAGCCCCATCGATGATCTGAGAGATGACCAGTTGCCTGATCCGGATCTCGAAACCAATCAGTAACGAACGGATCAAATCGTGGGTCAGAGGTCGGGGAGTTTCCTCCGAATGAAGGGCCCTGATCAGAGCTTCACCTTCAGTAGACCCGATGAAGATCACAAAGGTCTTTTCGGGGCATTGCAGGAATACCGCAGCACCGTTGGGGGAAAGCCCCACCAGNTTTTGAATTGTGACCTCGATGATTTCTTCCTGCATCNCTACTCCCGATGTCACGATTCTAGACTGGATCCNTGTTTCTTGCATCCCTCCCTCCATTATCGATGGNCGCCTGGAGGGCATTCAGCAAGGAGGTAGCACCAGCACCCCCTGCTATTTTTTCGCCAGGGCCACCGTTGGGTATATCGATCACCTTGCCGCCACTCTCTTGAATCAGAAGCTCCCCGGCACAGACGTCCCAGGGTTGAGTGCGGTACCAGGCAGCCGCATCGACTCTTCCTGCGGCAATCCACGCCATCTCCAGCGCGATGCTCCCGATTGAGCGCTGTTTCANACCCCTGGGTAGGTGCTCNCGCCAGGTCGGATGAGCTCCTCTCCAGCGCGGCGAAAGGCAAATCATGGGAACCTTANCCGGGTATCCTGATGGGGATATAGAGCCACCACAGANGACGCCCTTTCCTTTCAACCCCTCGAACCATTCCCCTCTGACAGGATCAGAAACCCATCCCAGTAACGTGACTCCGTCTGTTCGATAGGCGATGGAGACTGCAAAAAGGGGAATCCCCTGGGAATGATTGGTGGAACCGTCGAGTGGATCGATGAGCCAGCCATTCTGGTCTGCCCCTGGATCGGACCCCAGTTCTTCCCCTGCTACGGGGTCATCCGGGAATTTCTGACTGACCTGATCACGAAACCGTTGCTCCGATTCGACATCGGCAGCTAATCGTTGTTGAAATCGATCATTAACCAATCTGGAAAGCTGGCAGATCATCTGTCGACCAAAAGCGCGACGNAGTGCGAGTTGCGGATTTAGCGTCACTTCGATTCGTTTCTGCTGGAATCATCNAGAGCCTCGAGGCCAGGTAAAACTCTTCCTTCAAGGAACTCGAGAGCGGCACCNCCACCGGTAGANACATGGGAAACCTTGTCGGCGATTCCGAGGCTACGAGCAGCGGCGGCGGTATCTCCCCCACCGATGACGATCAGGCCCTCATGTTGTGCAAGGATTTTGGCGATCGCTTCAGTTCCTTTGCGGAAAGCCTCGGTTTCAAAAACACCGACNGGTCCGTTCCAGAAAACCGTCTTTGCATTGCGGATCTTTTGCCCGAACAGCTCGATGGTGTCGGGGCCGACATCAAGAAACATGGTGCCTTCTGGAGGGTCTTGACCAGCTGGAACCTGACATACGGAGGACGGATTTACCGGATCATCTGCTGCGATAAAATCGACAGGGACAACCAGTTCAGGCCCCTCCGAAAACAACTCCATGACTTCAGCGAGGGCATCCGGTTCGGTACGCGAGGCGCCCACGGGAAGCCCACGAGATTCAAGAATCGTATTGGCGAATCCACCACCGCAGATGATCCCGTCGATGCGATCGGAAAGATGGGCAAGAACTCCGATTTTGTCTCGAACCTTGGCACCACCAGCAATGATCCAGAAGGGTCGAGTTGGGTGATCCCTTAACTGGCGAAGAATCTTGATCTCCTTCTCGATGAGATAGCCGGCAAATGCGGGACGTAGTTTTGCTGCAATGGAGACGGAAGCGTGGGCGCGGTGGCAACAGCCGAAGGCATCGTTGACATAGTATTGAACGGGTCCGAGTAAAGCGTTGGCAAACTCTGAATCATTACTGATTTCGCCCGGGTGATATCGAAGATTTTCTAACATCAATACACCACCTGCTCCGATGGCAGCGAACTGGTCGATGGAATCTGGACCGAACGGAACGTCTGATACGTGTTGGACTGGCCACTGGATTCGGTGGCCGAGACTTCGAGCGATGCAGGCAGTGGAGAGGGAAGGGTCACGGTCGCGCGGTCTGCCCAGATGGGTGGCGACAACGACCCTGNAACCTCGTTCGAGTAAGGCGGTTAATGTTGGGATGATCGCATCGATCCTGTTGTGATCGGTGATGGTTCCATCCTTGAGAGGAACATTCAGATCCGCCCGGAGGAATACTGAATCCCCTTCAGTTAGCAGCGGAATCAGATCCTGGACAGAACGCAAAGTGACCTCTCTCTCGCATAGAGAAGTTGTTAGCTGCGGTCGAAGACTACCCGCCAGTCATGAGCCGGGGAAGGGCCGTGAGACGACTGTCGAAGATCTTGTCCAGATAGGTGCTATTCCGAATGAGAAATGTTCTTGGAGCCTCGAATCAAAATTTTCATTTGATTCTGAATACGATGGCGCGAGAAGAGGAAAAAAGGGAACAGGAGTAGCTGGAATAGACCCAGGAAGATGCCACGTACTAGTTGCGTATAGACAATCCACCGCGCCTTGCTGCTGGCTTCGGGAAGAGGATGTTCAACAGTACCAGATGAAGAGCTGTTCATTTTTGACTATCAGGGATGGGCAGTGATCGTGAGCCGCGCTTTTTCATCCANCCCCAGCGGGAGATTCTGGCGGCAATCGCTTCGAGAGTGACATAATAGGTATAATGCAGTGCCTGTTCTTTGGGGCGCTGGGCACTNGATGAAAATGGNATTCTTACCGTGGTGGTTTTGCGAAGAACCAGTTTGCCTGCAGAATTTCTTTCAAAGAATTGCGCCTTCGCTTCTCCCTGGAAGATGTTCGCGATCGGGGCTCCATAAAATGACTGTAGCCTGACGAAATAGCAGCGTGTTCGAACCTTGACGATGATTTTGGCGTTTTTTTCCTCGCCAGGAATGAACCGTATATCTCCCCCCATTCGCCTGAGGTGATATATCAGCCCTGAACGCTTCGGCTTGTTGCGTCCGAGTTTTTCATCTGCGATGACCACTACGGTATCCGAGTCAGGTTGGACGAGGGGTGGTAACTCGGGTAGTTCCGGAAGGTCTTCACGTTCCCATTCCGGCAATCGAAGTTGTTCAGGGATCTCACGAACAGGGACAGCGGGATCTGAGACCAGTTCTTTTTGACGTTGAATCGCCTCCGGGGACCCTTGTTTATACCAGTCGCCAGCGATCCACACGTATCCAAGTTGGCCTCGTGCTTCATCGTGATCGGGATCGATCAAGATGACTAGCTTCCAGTGTTTTTGTGACTGGGCAGCCAGTTGATTTTTCTGGCACCAGATGGCGAGTTCCCGGTGTCCTTCCAGATCATCATCTTTTATCGACTTGATTCGTTTCAGGTATTCATCGAGAGCGGTAGCCTTGATTTCGATTCGTTCAATTTGGGACCGGTCGATAGTAACGACCTTCCCTTCCAGGTTACGAATGCTCACCAGGTCGCCTATTTCCCGAACGATGGTTCCCTCGATGGTTTTGCCATCGGAGAGATGGAANATGTCCGCATAGCTGTGCGCCGCTGGTACCANGACCAGTAGCGCAACCAGCAGTGCCNAAAAGGCAAGNCAGTACCTTTGCGCGCTGGTTAGGAGCATTGCTGACGGGATGCGGCTCAACGTGTATCCTTCCAACAGGACCTGAGGTTAGATTTTCACCTTGTTGACCAAAGATTCCAGTGCAAATGCAAATCAGTTGACCAGGCGGACCCAAGGGAAAGAGGGCGGTAACGCATGGAGTTAGCGCCTCGATCCTTACTGGTAACCCCGGATAAGTGCTCCCGATGGCCTTTTTCAACCTCGNTGGGTGTTGTGGCGATTGTCGCGCTCATGGCTGGATCTCCCGCTTGTGTCAACGAATCAACAGTTCTTGTCCCTCAGGCGGTCGAGGATATCTCGGATACCGCAGGAATCAGTTTCTGGCACGACAATGGGATGACTGGAGAACTTTACTTCTGTGAAACGGTCGGGCCAGGTGCGGCGTTCCTCGATTTTGATATGGATGGAAATCTGGATCTGTTTATCGCGCAAGGTCACTATCTTGAATCGGACCAGGCAGACGCCGCGAGAATCATTGCGCCGCCAAAAGGCACGCCAGTTGGCGGTCGACTATTCCGAAATGAGGGCAATGATTCGCAAGGGAAGCCCAATTTCAGTGACGTAACGAAAAATTCAGGNATTGAAGCGACGGGTTACGGAATGGGTTGTGCGGTTGGCGACATTGAAGGGGATGGGGATCCCGATCTATTGCTCACCAACTTCGGGATCGATCAATTGTGGATCAATCAGGGAGATGGAACCTTTGAAGAAGGAGCGGTTGAGGCTGGAATCGTGGATGATCGCTGGACTACGAGTGCTGTGTTTGTAGATCTCGACAACGACGGTGACGAAGATCTTTACGTTTGTTCCTACGTTGATTTCACATTCCAGAATCACAAGCCATGCTATGCCGAAAGTAGCGCCATCGAGTATTGCGGTCCGAGCTCTTATCCACCACTGCCTGATCGACTCTATCGAAACCGTGGGGACGGTACATTCGAGGACATGACNGCGCTCAGTGGTATCGGTTCTAAACCNGGAGCGGGTCTTGGAGTGATTTGCTCCGATATCGATGGGGACGGTCTTGCTGACATTTACGTGGCCAATGACGGCATGGCCAATCGGTTATGGCGGCAAGTGAGTCCTTTCCAGTTCGAAGATGGGGCTCTGCTGGCAGGTTGTGCCGTCAACATTGATGGGCGTCCCGAGGCCTCGATGGGCGCAGACCTTGCCGACTTCGACGGGGACGGTGATGAAGATATCTTTCTCACTCATCTTTCCGGTGAAACCAATACTCTTTACGTCAACGACGGAAATGGCGTCTTCGATGATTTTTCGGATCGCTCAGGTCTAGGGTTTCCAAGTCGCAAATGGACCGGTTTCGGGACAGCTTGGTTTGATCTCCAAAACGATGGATTGCTCGANNTATTTGTGGCCAACGGAGCGGTAAAGCGAATGGAAGAAAAAATCGCCGCCGGGGACCCCTATCCTTTGAGCCAGCCCGACCAGATTTACATCAATAAGGGAAATTCGAAGTTTGAACCGCTCTCGTCACGGCAAGCCACTATTTTGCAGCATGAATCAGTCGGACGAGGGGCCTCATTTGGTGACGTAGATAACGATGGTGATGTAGATATTCTGGTCACCAATAATTGTGGTTATGTCAAGTTGCTCCACAACAAGATAGGCGCTCTCAAGTCATGGGTAGGCTTCGATCTTCGACGTTCAGATGGGCGTGTCGGAACAGCGATTCGTTGCCGTATTGAATGCGGTGATGGCTCAATTTATCACCGACGTTCTCGTCGTGGTGGCTCCTATCTTTGTAGCAATGACCCAAGGATCATCGTCGGGCTAGACGATTATCAAGGCACCTGTACCGTCAAGGTCGATTGGCCTGGTGGCCGCATTGAGAAGTTCGAAATCCTTGAGACCGGTCGGTACCATCAGCTGGTGGAAGGATCGGGGTCGGTAGAGCAATGACTCTGAAGCCACTCCATCCGTCTATTTGCATCATTGTTGCCGTAGTTGCTCTTGGTTGTGATGGATCCGTCGATCTACCGAAATCTCCAGCACTGTCGGGTCTTGAAATAGACGTGGTCGTTCACCTGCAGGAAACCTACGAAACTCTTCAAATTGCCGCCAGAGATTTGACAAAAGAAGAACTTGGCAAGGCATTTGGGGACGCGGGTATGACTTATCATGCTTACGACTTGCCGCTGATGGCTCGTAAATGTTACCTACGGGCGCGACAGCTAGACCGAAACGAACCACGGTGGTTGTATTTGCTGGCCAAGATCGANATCCATATCGGAAATATTGAAGTAGCTCTGGGATATCTTCAACAAATGTTGAATCTGGAACCCAACCATCTGCCATCACTGGTAGCCCTCGGTGAGTTGCAACTGACATCGAACGACTTCCAGTCCGCCAAGGTTACTTTCCTCGACGTTCTTGCCCGGCAACCTCAATGTGCACCGGCGCTAGCAGGTCTCGGCAAAATCGCGCTGCTGGAGGACAACCCACAACTGGCCTTACAGAGGCTAGAGGAGGCCCTGAACCTGTCTCCAGGGGCCTCGGGATTACGCTATCCATACGGTTTGGCTCTTCGAGGGTTAAATCGAAAAGAAGAGGCCCTGAAACAGATGGAAGCGCGCGGTGATGCATTTCCCCGGGTTGAGGATCCCTGGATCGAGGAGATCCGGAACCGTCCTGTCGGGGCCCGGATTCCTTTGAACCGTGGCATCACGTTTTTCCAGGAAGGCTATTACGAAGCGGCTGAAGTGGAATTCAGGGCTTCAGTATTGTCGGCTCCGCAATCGGCATCGGCTCACCTGAATCTGGGTTCTACACTGGTGAAATTGAGGCGACCGCGCCAAGCGATCGTTGAATTCGAGGAATCGATACGGCTTGATCCAGGCTCGACGATGTCCTGGTTTAATCTGGGAGTTATTCATGCATCCCTGGGTGACGATCTGGAAGCGATTCATTGTTACGACCAGGCATTGATGACGGAGCCAGGTATGCCTGAGGCCCTATTTAACAGGGCCAACGCGCTGCGAAGATTGAAGCGATACCAGCAATCGGCTTATGAAATGAAAAAGGTACGAGAAATAAGGCCAGGAAATAGCCTGGCCTGGCTGGCTGAGTCTGTTTGCTACTTCCGACTGGGAAAAGAAACTGAATCCCTGAAAGTGTGCCGCGAAGGAAGGCAATCAACCGCAAATGATCCGCGACTCGTCAGCTTGGAAGCTAGACTCCTGGCAACGATGTCTTCGGTTACTGAAGAGGTGTTGCAGGATTCTCTCGTCGAGTTGGATCAATTACTTGAGCATGAAAAAGCGCTGGAATACGTCGAATCGAAGGCGATGTTGCTGGCGGCAATGGGNAAATTCGATCAAGCGTTGCAATGGCAACAAGCCGCAATCGAGGCTGCAAAAAATGCGGGAGAAAGCGAGATCGTCAGCAGGTTAGAAACAAATCGTCTTTTTTACTCTCGAGGAGAACCGGCCCGTGATCCCTGGCCAGAATCAGATTCAGTAGNTGATCCGGCCGGATCAGCGGATTCGCCGCCATCACCTTCNCCGGTGGAGGTTCCCCCCTCTTCGGAAGAGTCCAGAGAGACCTCGCAATAGGCCCGTAACTGTTCCCCTTCGGCAGTAACTTCCACCGCACTGGCTTCGTTGAGTAGCCAGACTTGATCATGTAACAGGAAATTAAGATCGAGTTTCAAATGAGTGTCATTCGCTCCAACTCGTCCCCCCGGGATGTCGATCAGGATCTGTTGAGGCACTTCCGGTTGGTGCTCGAACCATTTCGGTATAGTGACACGCCAGAGTACTTTGCCCTGGAAATCCTGGATGGTTTCTTCCAACAGCCGGAAACTGATCGGGTCGAATCGTAAATGGCCAGTAAAGGCATCGAGGACTCGACTTTCCCAGTAGGAAATATTGAGCAATCCGATTCCAGCGTGACGGACGGGGAACTGATCGATTTTGAATTNGACATCCACGTGCTCGGAAGAGAAGTCGATGCGAGGAGATAAGGCCGCTGGAATGTTGAAGAACAGATCTGTGGCTAGCCGCAGATGAATGACACGGTCGAGATCATAATCGAGAGTTCGAAGACTATCGGTATCAGCAATACTGGCGTTGATGTCGATATCTTTGCTCGATCCGGAAACCGCATTCAGCATCGAAAAGTGATAACGGAGCGGCTTCGCCGGTTTGGTACGACCGAGCCACTTATTGTGATGATCGAAGAAGGTTTCCANGATCTTCAGTTGAGCNGGAACCAGATCGAGATTGGCCAACCATGNAGTGCGGTTGTCGCGGGCTAGTTTTGAATCGAGACAGCGTAAACGGGCTATTTGCAGGTTGGTATCGTCGGGCCGAGTTTGCCCCAGTTGATTCAGGGTGGTGCGGGCAGATCCGGGAATCTGGCCAATTTCTAGTTCCGGGGTGGTACCCGGACTTGCGACGCGGCGGAAAACAACGGGCAGATCGGAACGGATCAACGACTGAAGACCGCGAAGGCCTGCGACATGGATTCTGCTGTCTGGATCAGCGATCGAAGCCGCCAGCAAAGGGATGACCCGTCGATCAGAAATCCTGCCGAGAGCATGGGCAGCAGCTTCGCGACGATGAATGCCTGGACCTGCCAGTGCGTCTCGAAAGAACGGGAATGCGTGGTCGGGATACGCACGTAGTACGAGTAGTGTAATGTGGCGACGCAGGGCTGGTTCTGGCTCGTTCAAGAGCGTATTGAGACCCGGTAGAAGGAGTGGATCTGGATCGTTNAGGATCGTCTGTAGGGCCTTCTGGAGTTGATCCTGGCTGGGACTCTTCAACGACTCCAGGAGCTCAATGTGGTCACTGCTCAGCGGCGGAGAACTATCAGCGGGTACTGGGTCCTGCCCAACGGTCAGCACAAGCACTGCCAAGATCAGTGTCGCCATGTTGCTCCTCGTCTGGATCCCATCTCCACAATCAGACTACAGGGATCGACGGATTTCGCCAAGAAGCTTAACAGGGCAGACTAAGCATTAACAAGTNTGACAACANGGCGNTTNAGCCAGNCGCCNGCAAGTGCGCCCCTGTGAGCTCTAGAAGGAACCAGTTGTGGCTCGTAACGAGTAAAAAGGTCGTTGGCGAGTGGCCAGGTCGGTCAGCAAATCGCAAGGGCTTCTGGCCGCTCCGGCTTCATGTGCCTGCCGTATCCGTTTTTCAATGGCCGAGACTCCCTCGCTATCAGCAGCTCTCAGTGGGCCACCCAGATGGGGAGGAAATCCGGTTCCGAAGACCATCGCGAGATCGAGAAAACCGGGGTCGATGATGACTTCTTCTTCCAGGCACCGGGCAGCCTCATCGATCATCGGGTCGATGAGCTCATGAATGATGGCGTCCGGTTGGAGTTGAGTATTGGGAGCGTCGATCAATTGGGAGATGGCGTTGTTCCAGACTGCTTTTTGGCCGCTGTGAAGATAAAAGCCTGTCCCGGATTTTTTTCCGAGCCAGTCACGTTGGACCATGCTGGCGAGAAGTTCCGAAGCAGATGCTCGTGACCCAAAGGCTGCCAGGAGAGTTTCTTGAACTTCCTGCCCCACATCCAAACCCACTTCATCCATCAAACGAAAAGGTCCCATCGGCAAGCCGTATGATCGAGCAACACGATCAATCGTGACACCGCTCAANCCACGNTGTAACAGTCGAGAGGCAGCATCCAGGTAGGGACAGAGCAGACGGTTCACCAGAAAACCGGGAGAGTCTTTGACGATGATCGGATACTTACCCAGTGACCTGGCAAGAGCCAGCGCCTGCCCCACCGCCCANGGAGCGGTAAACTGACCGGGAATGATCTCGACCAGGGGCATACGCGGAACCGGATTGAAGAAATGCAGACCGACGACTCGATCTGCAACGGGGCTGCCCTCCTGTATATGAGATACGCTCAAAGCGGAAGTATTGGTCGCGAAAATGGCATCATCCGGTAGCTGGGGAGCGATGTCGGCCAGCACGGATCTCTTTACATCCAGTCTTTCGACGACAGCTTCGAGGATGCCCCCGCACAGATTCACGCCGGCCAGCTCCGTGCCATATCCCAGTCGCGAAAGGATGTCAGCTTGTTGGTGCTCGCTGATTCGTTTCTTTTTGCGCTTATTGCCGATCGCCTTGCCGATGGCCTGGAGTCCACGATCGAGTGCCTCAGTTGAAATATCACGAAGCCGTACCTTGAGGCCCTTTTCTATCGCTACCGTGGCAACACCGGAACCCATGACGCCGGCGCCCAGGATGACGAGATTCTTATCCTTGGGCCAATCTCCTTGCGGATCACTGTCAGTGCCGCGTCGAACCGATTCCGAATCCTGAAAGAGCGCGACAAGATTTCGGCAGACCGAACCCAGGGCCAATTTGGCGACTTCCTGCGCCTCTTTTTCTAATGACGGAAGAGAATCGTTAGCTGCGGCATAGCGGGCAACCGCGATCGCGGCTTCTGGCGCCGGCATGTTCCCCTTGGTCTGTGCTCGGACACTCTTCAGTGCAACCCGGCACGAAATGGCCCTGCCAATAGCTGTGCTATCCAGAAGGAAATTGGCGATGCCTTTGCGGCCCTTTTTTCTGCGTTCCAGTATCTTGTCGAATCGGGTTTCGAGATTTTGTTCGATGACTTGAAGAGCAAGAGTACGAAAACCAGCCGGTGGAAGGACAACATCAACGATTCCCTTTCGAAGAGCAATCGGAGCCGGCAAGCGATTGGCGCGCAAGATCCAGTTGAATGCGCCTCGAAGTCCCAACAGTTTTGTGGTTCGCACGGTCCCACCGAATCCAGGAATGATTCCTAGATTCACTTCGGGAAATCCTATTTTTGTGGCCGGATCATCGACAGCGATGCGCACCGTGCAACCCAGCGCCAGCTCGAGACCCCCTCCCAGGCAAGTGCCACGGATGACGCATATGGAGGGTACCTGCAACTTCGATAATCGACCAAACAGATCCTGCGCTTCTCTGCACAACTTGACTACTTGATCGAAATCTTGGGCGGAACCGATGGAATTCACATCGGCACCGGCGATGAAGTGAGAGTCCTTGGCACTGGAAATGATGACTGCCTGGATACCATCATGATCGGGTATTTCATCGATTCGATCGGAAAGATCCTGCAGAACTTCAGGTTTGAGAACGTTGGCATTGGTATCGGAATCGATGACCAGATGGAGCCACTTACCGTCCGGATCTTGACTCGGAATGGCAGCATTCCAGTCGGAGGAACGGATCAGGTGCCAATGACTCATGATGCGATCCCTTCGAGAAGAACAGCTCCTCCTTGGCCCCCTCCGACACACATCGTTGCAATGCCGTGTCCACCACCGGATCTATGCAGCTGACGTGCTAATGTCAGGACCAATCTGGCACCGGAGGCACCGACCGGGTGACCCAGGGCTATGGCACCTCCCTGAACATTGAGTCGATCATTGGCGATGGAACCAGGAGCGGCTGAAAAACCAGCTTCTGNGGCATAGGTTTTACTGGAAAGAGCACCCTGGCATGCCAGGACCTGGGCCGCAAAGGCCTCGTTGAGTTCTACCCTGTCGATATCTGGCAGGGTCAATCCGGTGCCATCGAGCACAGAAGCGATGGCATGGACCGGTCCCAGGCCCATACGGAGAGGGTCGCACCCTCGAAAAGCAGCGCCCCGTAACCGCGCCAGTGGTTTGTAACCGAGAGCGTTGGCTCGTTCCGATTCCATCAGGATCAACATCGCTGCGCCATCGGTGATACCGCATGAATTGGCAATCGTCACCGAACCCATTTTGCGATCGAAGTAGGGTTTCATCCGTGCCATCTTCTCGATTTTGGCGTTGGGCCGCGGACCGATGTCTTCTCTGATGACCTGATCCAGACGCGGATAAAGCGCAATATCACTGATCTCCTGGTTCAACAAATCACGACTCGCGACCGCTTTCCGATGGCTTTCGAGCGCAAACTCATCCTGGTCTGAGCGTGAGATTCCCCATTCCCTGGCGAGGCGTTCAGCTGTGTTTCCCATCATTTCGCCGCTAAAGGGATCACGTAATCCCTCCAGCAAACCGATTCTCGGTTTGAGATCGAGCCAACGGAATCCCAGCAGCCCCGCAACCTTTTCACCAAAAGAACGGGCACGTGACAAAGAGGCGACCTTGAACCCGAACGAAAGAGGAAAGAGCAACGGGATACGACTCATCGATTCCGCACCCCCGGCAAGTATCGTGTTGGCGGATCCGATTCGGATACGATCATATGCGTCTGATATTGCTTGCATACCGCTGGCACAATTACGCGCTACGGTATGGGCAGGAGTTGGAACCGGCAGTCCACTCCGNAGAGCCACGACTCGTGCTGGATTGGCTCGATCTGGAGGTTGAGCGCAACAGCCAAGAATCAATTCGTCGATATCCGACGGAGTCACAGCTGCCCGATCAAGTAGATCGCGTGTACAGCTGCGTCCCAGCTCATCGACAGGAATTTGCCGGAGATCTTCCCCTGCTCTGACAAAGGGGGTTCTGAGGCCCTCAACGATCACGACATCTCTGGTCAAAAGAAGCCTGCCTTCCGGGAAATTACCTGATCCTCACGTAACGACCATGATTGTCGGTGGCTAGCTTGTCGAGGAATTCTTCTTCAGCTCCAATGAATCCGAGTGTGAAGATCCGAACGCCGCGTAAATGATTTCTGGCTCTAGTGTCCTCGATGATGCGTTTCATCAGCTCTGGTGAATCTGGCGGCATCTGTTGACCTTGGCTGCCGATATGAGTCGGTGCGCCGTCGGTCATGAGGTAGATCGTATCCACGGTAGGATCGGAGAGCGCTTTGAGCAAGGCCAGGTCGGTGATGGTGATTCCTTGCGCTTGCATGGCGAGTGCGAAGTTGCTGGCAGACTCGCGATTTTCTCGAGTCGCAGGAAGAAGAATGTCACTCCAGGGTTGAACCGTTGAAGAAAACGCGATCAGAGAAAAGTTTTTATCGTCGCCGAGGCTTTTGATGGCCTTGCTGATCTCTCTACGAGCCCTCTTGATCCTTCTTCGGCCTTCCATCAACTGCTGGATCTTGTCTTCGATGGAATCAGCTACACCTGTGCTTCGACGAAGACGTTCCATCTGCTCAGTAGTGGGAGGATCTGTCGCTAGCATCGATCCAGAAACATCGAGCAGAAATACGATGTTTTTTCCCGTGATTTCAAGACCGAACAGACCGGTGCCGGTGGTCTCGTCTTTGGGTTTAGATAAATCCACCTTGGATGGATCTATTTCATCGCGGTGTGCTGAAATCCAATTTTTGTATTGGGTGGCACCGTGTAAGGAGATTCCTGTCAATCTTTCAAGTGAGTCTCTACAGGCGAGCCATGCTCTGTCGCCGGATTGTTTCTGAAGCTCTTCACGTCCGCCGCGAACGACCTTGTCCCTGGTCGATTGTTGTTCCCATCTAGCCATCGCGGAGATGAGGGGTTCGAGAACGATGATCTTCTGGCTCCAGCCAAGTATTCGTGCACCAACAGCGACCACCTGGGGAGCCTTGTCGTGCAAGGCTGCCAGTGACAGCTGTATTGAGTCGATCGAAGAAGATTGAAGTGAAAGTTCCAGTGCAAAGACCCTCGAGGGCCAGTGCTTGTGAGTTTTGACGATCCTGTCGACTTCCTTGGCCAATCCGGCCTCTTTAATTAGCGATACTGCCTTGATCGAAGCAACAAAAACGCGATGTCGATCAGTAACAAACCATTGGGCTTCAGGGACAGCTTCGACCGCAGCGATAGCATCTGCGATGACCGGAACAGCACGAACTCCATGTTCTTTGACCATTTCGCGGATACGAATGATGGTCTTCCCTGTATCCCTGTTCTCAATCGCTTGGTTGAGAGATTGATCAGTAATCGGTAGCGCAAGTGCAAGAAATAAAAACGGAATCAACTCTGTATCGCTTCCCGGATGGCTTGGCTTGCTTCTGAAACCGTCACCCTGGTTTGTTTCATAGAATCTCGTT
This sequence comes from Planctomycetota bacterium, assembly GCA_002711105.1. Lineage (GTDB taxonomy): Bacteria > Planctomycetota > UBA8108 > UBA1146 > UBA1146 > UBA1146. The sequence goes on along the minus strand of PAIH01000027.1, from coordinate 133,457 downwards.
CTCGTAAGGTTACGGTTTCGTTTGTCAACGATTCGCCGTCGATGGTGATACAAAAAGGAGTACCGGCTTCATCCATTCGACGGTATCGCCGACCGACAGCGCCTTTGGCATCATAGAAAACTGGAAANTCGCGTTTTAAATCNCGGTAAATTTCTTGAGCAAGTTCAGGCATTCCATCCTTTTTTACCAGTGGGAAAACAGCTGCCTTGATCGGGGCTAGCCGAGGGTGGAATTGCAAAAGGATCCGGCCTTGCATTTCGCCTTTGTCATCTGGGGCCATGTCTTCAGTGTAAGCTTCGCAAAGAAATGCCAGTGTCGCCCGATCAGCACCGGCCGATGGCTCGATCACGTGAGGTATGAAGCGTTCGTTTGTGATGGGATCTCGGTAACTAAGGTCTTTTCCGCTGCCCTTCCAGAGAGGTTTACCATTTTCACCAAGTTGCACCTCTAGTTCAGGAGATGCAGGGTCCAGCTTGCCTTCCATGTGACTACGCAGATCGAAATCGCCACGGTGAGCGACTCCCTCGAGTTCACCGAACTCACCTTTCGGGAGGAATGGAAATGCGTACTCGATGTCTGCAGTTCCGGTCGAGTAATGGCTCAACTCATCGGCGTGATGCTCGCGTAGTCTGAGATTTTGTTGAGAAAGACCTAGATTCTGGTACCAGTCGAGCCTTCTGTCGCGCCAGTACTTGTACCACTCNTGTGAGGAATCTGGATGGCAGAAGAACTCCAGTTCCATCTGCTCGAACTCCCGAACCCGGAAGATGAAATTGCGCGGNGTGATTTCGTTACGAAAGCTTTTCCCGATCTGAGCGATGCCAAATGGGATTCTAACCCGAGAAGAATCGACGACGTTTTTGAAGTTAACAAANATACCCTGCGCGGTCTCTGGTCTCANAAAAGCGANGCTATCATCGCTTTGCAAGGCACCGACGTTGGTCTTGAACATGAGATTGAATTCGCGAGGCTCGGTCAGAGTTGCTGTTTCCTTCGCGTCGGGGCCNAGCACCTGGGAAAACTCATCGATGGTTTCAAGTAAAACAGTAGGGCCGTCCCATTCGATCCGGTCGCGTTCTTTAGCCTTGAGCCCGAAGAACTTCTGGGCTTTTGCGGTCAGGAGTTCTTCTTCTTGTTCAGGATCAGCGATGGCTGTGACAAAGACACGGGTTCCTTTTGCTTGTGCCCAGCGACCTCTGACCTGGTCGTATCGGTAGCGCTTCTTTGATTCGCGACAATCGATCATCATGTCGTGGAAAAGGTCGTAATGACCGGAGCATTTCCAGATTTGAGGGTGCATCAAGATGGTGCAGTCCAGGCCGGTCATTTCGTAAGCTTCCGAGGCTCCATNGAGAATGGATACATCGTCATGCTTGGTAACCATGTCGGACCACCAGCATTCCTTGACGTTTCGTTTCAGCTCAACCCCGAGAGGACCGTAATCCCAGCATCCGTTCATTCCGCCGTAGATCTCGCTGGATTGGAATATGAAACCGCGTCTTTTNGAGAGCGATACGATNTTCTGCATCACTCCGACGTCTTCGTTTCCCAAAGGGCCTCCCTGTCGATNGGCAATTGTCAGTCTTCTCCCTCCAGCATCCTAGAAACCAGGAGCGCTATTGGCAAGAAGACCGAGGTTTCGTTGACCCCAAGATCGAACAGCTCTATACCTGAGCCCGGAGGGAGGCTGCGTTGTCTGTTCTCACCGAGGAACGATTGATCCAGTTTCTGAAAGAAACCGTCGACATTGAAAGAGACTGCCTGGAGCGCATTGTCAGTGAGGGAACCCGTCCCGTTCCAGCTGATATTCTGGCCAGGTACAGGAGCCTGATTCAGTCCATCTACGCTGAGAGGGACCACGAGCCGACACTGCAGGAGGAATGCTGGGAGTGGATCTGGGAAATCAAGGAGGGAATGAACCTGATCCAGCTCTATGGCCGCTTGGCCTGGCTGAATCTGCAACTGCTCGAATTGCTNTAGATCTACATCACATCCGTTCCAGNGCCTTGATGCAGAGTAAATCTAACCCCTGTTTCATGGTCGACCTGAGAACTTGTATCAGCGCCAACCGGTCTGCTGACAATTGCTGATCGTCCCCCACAACACGATGCTTGCTGTAGTANGTGTTGAACTCGCTGGCGAGCTCGAGAAGGTACTGTGAGAGTTGTGAAGGTTCCGCATCTCGAGCGGCACGTTCGATGATTTCTGGAAAACGAAGAACTCGTTTCAATAGAATCANCTCTTCAGGCTCGNCCAAACGGGATCCATCGCCAAGTTCGATTCCTTGCTCGTCAGCTTTGCGAAGAATGCTACAAAATCGCACATGTGTGTACTGGAGATAAGGGCCTGTTTCTCCGTCGAAAGAGAGGACTTTTTCGAGATCAAAATTCACATCTTTGCGACGAGCAGATTTCATATCACTGAAGACGACAGCTCCAACCCCGACCGCCTCCGAAATTTTATCCAGCTCCTCGGTGGGCAAATCAGAGTTCTTTTCACGGACGATAGAAGCTGCCAGTTCGACGGCTTTCTCGAGAACGTCTTCCAGTAAAATGACCTGGCCTCCTCGAGTTTTACCTTTCTTCCAGCTGCCATCGACATTGAGCCTCATCACTCCAAACTCAGCATGTTGGAGATTCTGTGCCCATTCGTAGCCAAGCATTTCCAGGACCCCAAAGACCTGTCGGAAGTGCAAGCTTTGTCCAGCATCCACCACGTACAGACACCTTTTAAATGAAACGAGACGGTGTCTCTCGATGGCGCTGGCCAGGTCTCGGGTACCGTAAAGAGTGGTACCGTCCTTTTTGCGAATCAGCATTGGAGGGATATCGTCAGATAATCTAACGATCTGAGCCCCGTCGCTTTCCTCTAGCAGTCCGGAATCCTTCAGTTTCTGGACAACATCGGTCATGCCCTCCAGGTAGTGCGATTCTCCGATGATTTGATCAAATCGAACTCCCAGGCGATCGTATATGGCATTGAACCGATTGAGTGAAGAGGAACGAATTCGCTCCCATCGTTGGCGTGCTTGCGGATCACCGTCTTCTAATTTCTTGAACCAATCTCTCGCTACAGATTCAAGTTCCGGNTCGTCCTGGCAGGCTTGATTAAAGGNGACGTAGAGATTGTTGAGATCGGTAACTGGATCGGGGCGCTCCTCCAGTGGTGGTGAATCGAGGTCATCTTCGGATTTCAAAAGTTCCCATGCGGCCAGCAACTTACCAAAGTTCGTGCCCCAGTCACCGATATGGTTCCAGCTAACGACATTAAATCCAGCACAGCGCAGAAGATTGGCCATCGCTTGGCCGAGCATCGTGGAACGAAGATGATGAACAGCGAGAGGCTTTGCAATGTTCGGTGAAGAGTATTCGACGATGACTGGCACACCTTGACCGTATTCGCTGATACCCCAGCTAACTGGATGCGACNGAATCAGAGCCAATGCCTCTTGAGCGAACATGTTGGCCTGAAGCCGAAAATTGAGATATGGACCGGCCGTCGATACGCTTTCGATCCACGGTAGATCCCATGCTTCTGCGGAGAGCTGATCAGCGATCGNTACTGGAGAGGTTTTGAGAGCTTTGGCCAGTGTAAAACAAGGGACTGACAGGTCGCCAAGATCAGAAGAAGGAGGATCACAGATATGATCGGCAAGGTCTGTAATCTCAAGTTCGAGGTATTTGCCGGCCAACTCCGCGATTTTTTGGCTAAATTGACGCAAAAGAAGGCCCTTTCGGTGGCTGACAAAGGTGTCGAGTGATTCCTCGGCGCATTTTATAGTAGAGGAGCATTGGAGAGCAAAGTTCTCCAGCATTGGAAATGACACAAATCGTTCAAAGAACGGACAAGGAGTTCTAAGTGAAGCAGTTTATTGCAGGTTCTCTCACCGGAATCGGGATCGTGGGACTAATTTGGGCTGGCCTGGTGGTCTTTGTTTATTCAACCGATTCGGGGCAGAATGCCCCCATCGCAGCGGCCCAATCTTCCAAACAAGTACAGTGGAGATACACCGAAGCGGGCACCGTTCCGACAGAATTCGGCGAAGTCATTCATGTCAACGGGACTTCGGGTAACTACACGCTGGTGTTTCAAGATACCGAAAAAGTCATTCGGTTGGTTGATCTGCGCGGTGGCAAAATCCCTCCAAGAGCCATAAGCATCAAAAGAAAGTATTAGAGTGGCGAGGGTAATCCTGCGAATCCTGGATCTTCTGGCGAGACGATCCCCTCTTTGATTTGTTGTCATTGAGTAAGCAACAGACTTACTCTCGATTCGCAGGACCCCTTGGTGAGAAATATTTCAATATTCCTCACCAGCCGATGATTTCCTTTCTTGACCAGAGAACCCTGGTGGGTTGTTCCAAAGTGGAGATGTGGGAAAGTGATGGACAAGCAATCGCCATACCAGCTGAGTCTTTGCCATTNGGCACCATGACTCTGTTTGACGACTTGCTTCGTAATAATTTGACCTGACGTGGACCGTGGACGACATGTGTCCAATTGTGAACTGTGAAAGGGACTTCATTTCGATGTCACCCCCCCCATCCGCTGAGGGTACCGATGCAGCGGAANTCCCGATGACGGAGATGGCTCGCCTGAAGAAAATCATCNATCGACTCAGGTCGCCTGGTGGTTGTCCCTGGGATTTAGAACAGACGGCCCAATCATTACGTCCTTTTTTGCTGGAAGAAGCTCATGAGGTCGCTGAGGCCATCAGCTCGACGGATCAACGGCAGATTTGTGAAGAGCTTGGCGATTTACTGATGAACATCCANTTGCAGGCCAGGATTGCGGAAGAATCCGGTTCCTTCACGTTAGAAGATGTGGCTCATGGCATTTCAGAGAAGCTAATACGACGTCATCCTCATGTGTTCTCCGATGGAGAGGCCTCAGATGCTGATGCGGTTCGTGAAAACTGGGAGAAAATCAAACAGGAAGAGAAGGGCGAGAATGCGCAACGGCCTGCCACAATTCGCCCCTTACCCGCCTCTTTGCCAGCGTTGCTGAGGGCCAATCGTATCGGAGAAATGGCAGCCGTCGTTGGATTTGATTGGCCACAGGTTGAAGGCTCAATTGATAAGGTTGAAGAAGAGTTCACGGAGCTGAAAAATGCCGTTAACTCAGGGACCAGGGAAGAGTGTTACCACGAACTTGGTGACCTTCTATTCGCCGTATCGAGCGTTTGTCGGAAACTTGGTATTGACGCTGAGCAAGCCCTGATCGATTCTCTGGAGCGGTTCAAGAATCGTTTCGCTCATGTCGATCAGCATTTAAAACCCGGTGTTGAAGTAGACCTGACCCAACTTGAGCTGTGGTATCAGGAAGGGAAAGTTCTAGAAGAAAAAGATGAGGAGTCACCCTGATGGTCGTTGGCAACAAAAGCGTCGTCGAAATCCGCGACCTTATTGTCGAAGGTCTATCTTCTCGAATCGTTGGGCAAAAAGCAGCGGTACAGGAACTACTGACCGCATTTTTTGCCGGCGGACATATCCTGGTGATAGGGGTGCCGGGTCTCGCAAAGACTCTTCTGGTTCGCACTCTTTCGGAACTGCTGGATCTACAATTCAGTAGAGTACAATTCACTCCAGATCTAATGCCTCAAGACATCGCTGGCACCACCATCTTGTCCACTGATGATGGTAAGGAAGATCGGAGTTTCAGATTCCGTAAAGGCCCGATTTTCGCAAATCTATTACTGGCAGACGAAATCAACAGAACTCCACCGAAGACCCAGGCCGCATTACTGGAGGCGATGGAAGAGGGCCAGGTTTCAGTGATGGGTCAGAGACACATGCTTCCCGATCCATTCTTTGTGATGGCTACCCAGAATCCGTTAGATCAAGAGGGTACGTATCCGCTGCCATTCACCCAGCTGGATCGTTTTACCTTCCAGATCGCTCTGGACTATCCTCTTGCCGATGAGGAGCTCGATGTCGTAACTACAACAACAACCAATATCCAGGGGCCGCTGGAACCGGTCATTCCTGAGGGGTGGCTCAGAGACGTTCTGGAATCGGTTCAAAAGGTGCATATCCCGGATCATCTCTTACAGCGTGCCACTCGCATTGTTAGAGCGACCAGGCCCAACGAGGAAGATTCTTCAGAGATCGCCGCAGAATTGCTCTCGCACGGTTCTGGCCCCAGGGGAGTCCAGGCGGTTCTCACCACCTCCAGAGCCTGGGCAGCCCTGGATGGCAGGGATACGGTGACAAACGCCGACCTGAACTCGGTCCTGTTTCCGGCGATCAGACACCGTTTGGGCCTGAGCGTTCATGCTCAAGCTGAAGGCCTGACCCCTGACGAGGTCTTGCAAAAAATACTGGATTCAATCGATGATCGCGCCGAACAAACAAATAGCGGTAAAACAACAGACAATAATATTTTCAGAAGGTGGNTGGGGCGATTGGCCGAAACTACCCCACCGTTCCGAAAAAAATCCTGAAGTTCAACGACTGGAAGCCACGAAGGTGATCACGTCTCNTGCGCTTTTNAAATCGTAGCNGAATCGGGTTACCATTTTTGAAAGAGTGTTTTCGACTTCCTGAATTTCACCGNCGGTCAACTTTGAACGNTCATCGGTGAAATACTGGAGCACGGTATTCTGGACNTCATCGAGAGCAGATTCTCTTTCACGCCAGAACGAATGTTTGAGTTTCCGGTAAATCTCTGGAAATACATCCTGATAATCAAGGGGTTGGTCGGGGTTTTCAGTTGCGTAAGCGCCAATACGACTCATCAGGTCAGACCTGAAACTGGGAATACTCTGATTGATCTTGAGTAGTTCTTCGACTCTCCCCATCAGCATTTGAGAAGGTTCCTGATACTGTCCTGTTTGATTAGAATAATATTTCTGGCCGCTATTAAACACCTTCACGTGTTGAAAATAATCGATGAAAACACGGTCGAACTCTCCCTCTTCGACGATTCCGATGCTTTCATAAACTTCTTGACGAACTATGCCGAGATAGTGCTGACGAACATCATCGATGAATTGAGAGNAGTCGTGATAACCATTATCTGNAGAGATNCTAAGAAACTCGTGGACGCTTGATTCTTTAATAAAAAGTTGCAGTTCAGCGAAGACGGATAACGGTGAAATACTGTTCCAGGATTGATTCTCAGCTGCCGTTGCTATCAAAGTCATCATGTCTCTTGGAGAGATACCTCGTCTGCCCTCGTATTCGGCGCCGTAGATTCCCTCGAACTCGGCTTCGGCATCGTCATGCTCCAGACGAAGCGCCATGATGTTTTGATAAAGCAATTTGCGTTCTTCCTCCTTGAGATCGAAGGAGACTTCCCCGTGATCGTAGAGCAGTGCTTTTTGCAAAGGGGTGATTCGGGCGACAATGGGTGCCAATTCGGGGGAATGCTTGCTGGGAGAAGGCCTTCTCAGCCTGGTGAGCACAGCCCAAAGAGCAGTCATCTCTGCGGTATGAGGGGCCACCGATTCTCCTGAGGCATGGCGTAGGATGTGGCGCTGATAAAGTTCTGCTTCTCGAGAGTACTCCAGTAAATAAGGAACTCGAACCAGAGCGAGCCTACCTTTGAACGAAGAAAAATCGGGAGTTTTCTTGAAGAGATTGAGCTGCTTTTCGTTAGCGGTACCCGTCAGAACCAGGTCCAGATGCGCTCTGTAATTGGGTAGCTGAATGGTNCCCTTCTCGGAAGTTGTAAGAAGNTATTTGTTGGTTTCCGGAGGCCTCTTGAGAAAATCCGAGTATTCGCAAAGACCCCTATTCGCGTCGACTAGCTCACCTTCGAGTTCGTAAAGAGGCATTCCCTGGAGTATCCCGGGAAACGATTTCCCCGCGACCCCGACGGGTTTGGCTTGNGCATCGATGTTACCTTGAGGTTCNATACTGAGGCAGCCAAGACGATAGCGTCTGGAATGAAAAAATCGCTCAACCTGTATGTGGCGCATGACCTCTAGCCAGTCACCTTGATGGGTCGCAAGCAAAGCTTCGTAAATCCATTTACTTTTTTGAGACAGATCGCCGTAGATAGCCCAGTCGTAATTGAAATGGCTTTTCTGGGCGATTTCAGGGTGAAGCTCGAGGGCTTTCTGGATGAGTTCTTTACGTTCCACTTTCGGGATAAGAAGTAGNGGGGAATCCTTCAATTCACANCGGATGATCGATCTGATATCTTTTGCTTTCAAGAATGCAAATGAACCAGATTTATCACTATCTTCGTCATCGAATCCTATGCGACCGCCCTCGATTGATTTCTCAGGGAACATCCAGTTGAAGCGGTAAAGCGCACCTTCTGGATAGATGCTGTAATCGGTCATTCCATGCATGATGGCCTGGATGGTTGTGGACTTGGAGGAACCATTCGGGCCATGGAGGAGAATGAGACGGTCCGCCTTGCCGTTCTGGGCAAATTGTCTCAATTTCATATAGATGGCGTTTTGGACCGGTTCCTGGGCAACCAGTGAGTCTTCGGATCGTGCGAACTCCAGATTGAAAAACTTCCAGCGCCGATCCGTTTTGCCGACAAGCTCTACGTTTTCGGTTCCGTAGAACTCAAACATGTCGCAAAGATAGCGGGGGGAATTTCTCAGGTATGGATATGGATTCNCGAGGAAGTCTTCCATGAATCCAGCAAAACTNCGAATTCGCTGACGCTGAGTGAATCGGTCAAGGGAAGACTGGCGAAACTGATTTAGCATATCGTAATGATCGTGCGCCATGCTCCCCCATGTCAGATCAGTCGAGCCAGAGAGCCCGTGAACTTCAAACGCATCATAACCGAATGTCAGAAGAAGTTCACATCCGAGGGATGAGCTATCCGGCAAGAAAGCTAGTGATCTACTTGTATGCGGGGATCCCCGTAATCTCATGGCCAAGAATCAGTGTATGAATGTCATGAGTTCCCTCATACGTTTTGACAGATTCCAAGTTGAGCATGTGTCGACCGACTGGGTATTCATGAGTAATTCCATTGGCACCTAGCAAGTCNCTGGCTGACCGTGCGATTTCGAGAGCCCAGTATACGTTATTTCTTTTTGCTAAAGACACGTGCTGNGGCGTCATCTTTCCGGAATCTTTAAGCTGGGANAGACGGTGATTCAAAAGTTGGCCCTTTGTGATTTCAGATAGCATTTCGGCTAGCTTGAGCTGGACCAGTTGAAAACTACCGATCGGCTTTTCGAACTGGATACGAGTGACTGAGTATTCCCTGGCTGTTTCAAAACAGGCCATTGCCGATCCGATGGCTCCCCATGCGATTCCGTATCGAGCTTGAGTGAGACAGGAAAGTGGCCCCCCAAGTCCGTCAGCACCGGGCAATAGGTTATCTTTTGGGATTCTGCAATCCTGGAAATGCAATTCAGAAGTGGTGGAAGCACGGAGGGAGAACTTCTTTTCTTGTTTAGTCGTGCTGTAACCGTGAGTGTCCTTATCGACCAGGAAACCTCTAATACGACCATCGAGTTTGGCCCAGACCACGGCAACATCCGCAACACAGCCGTTAGTGATCCACATCTTATTTCCGTTAAGGACATAAGAATCGCCATCATCGGTCGCGGTGGTAATCATTCCCTCGGGATTGGACCCGTGATCAGGTTCAGTTAAACCGAAACAACCAATGAACTTGCCAGATGCGAGTTCTGGCAGATATTTCTGTTTCTGTTCGTCGGAGCCGTATCGGTGGATGGGATACATCACGAGACCGCCCTGGACGCTCACGAACGAACGAAGACCACTGTCGCCACGTTCAAGTTCCTGCATGACCAATCCATAGGCAGTGTTGTCAAGACCAGCACATCCATAGCCTTCAAGATTGGCGCCAAGGAGGCCTAGTTCACCGAGAGTAGGGATCACCTGCTCCGGGAATCGGTCATTCATGAACGAGAGTTCAATGATGGGGATAATTTGATCATCGACGAAATCTCGGACTGTGTCCCGAATAAGACGCTGCTCTTCAGTAAGTAAATCGTCAAGGATGTAAAAGTCAGATCCTTCAAATTGAACCATCGTTCTGCCCTCTCTCGAGCAATAATTCTCAGTGCGATCAACCTTGAGGTTAACCATTTATCCATCTGACGAGAATTGAATCCGTAGAGCCAATTTACAGAATGTATGAGGAATCGACGTTGCGGTGTTCTGGCAGCAAAACGGAGATTCAAAAAAAAGACAGGGGGCCAGTGCAGGACAACACTAGCCCCCTCTTATCAAAATGACCCCAAGGGGATTCGAACCCCTGTTCTCAGGATGAAAACCTGATGTCCTAGACCTGACTAGACGATGGGGCCTCGTATCAAAAAATGAGAGCAGATGGGCTCGAACCATCGACCGACGCCTTAAAAGGGCGTTGCTCTACCAACTGAGCTATGCTCCCACGTAGCGACGAAATTTAACGACGGGTGAAATGACAGTCAACATCTTCGTGTGAACCAAAATCAGATCTCCATCAATTCAGCTGTTTTTCGTTTCAGATCGTCGTCGATCTGCTTTTCGACCGTTTTTAGCACTTCCTGGATCCTATCCTTGGATCTGGACTGGTCATCTTCAGAGATATCCCCGTCCTTTTTGGACGAATCTACGTGCTTGTTGGCATCACGACGAATATTCCGGATCGAGACTCTGGATTCTTCAGCAACCTCTTTAGCCCTCGAAACCAGTTGTTTTCGCCGTTCTTCAGACAGAGGGGGTACCTTGAGTCGGATCAGTTTTCCGTCGTTCTGGGGAGAGATTCCAAGATCCGATGTATGAATCGATTTTTCGATCTCAGCTAAAGCGGAAACATCGAAAGGTTTCACCACGATCTGATCTGCTTCTGGTATGGAAATGTTGGCGATTTGTTTCAAGGGAGTCGCTGTACCGTAATAATCGACTCTGATCGATTCCACGAGGCCAGGGTGAGCCCGTCCCGTACGCATACCGCGCATTTCTTCCCTCATGAAGTCGAGGGCTTTTTGCATCCGTTGCTCGGTGTCTAGAATGAGATCTTCCACCATCATTCAAACCCTTTCAGTGATTTCAGTTACTTATTCTGGAGCCAACCGGTTTCCCGGTAAGAGCCTCGTAAATGGCATCGGGTCGATTCATGTCAAAGATTCTAAGCGGGATTCGTTGTTCCCTGCAAAGAGTGAAAGCGGTGGAGTCCATCGCCGCAAGTCCCCTATTGAGAACTTCATCAAAGGTGATCAGGTCTAACTTATTAGCATCTGGATTTATGGCAGGATCGGTATCGTAAATGCCGTCATGCTTGGTTCCTTTGAGAAGTTCCTGGACATCGAGTTCTGCGGCTCGTAGAGCCGCGCAAGTGTCTGTCGTGAAATATGGATTTCCAGTACCACCAGCAAGCACTACGACGTGATTTTGCGCGAGTTGGGCACGTGCAGCGCTGGAATCGAAATGCTGAACCTGGGGCACAGATGAATGAGGTCCCATGATGACACAGCTTTGCCCATGAGTTCGTAGGTGCGCCCCGAGGGCCAAAGCGTTGACATGTGTAGCGACCATGCCAATAGCATCTGCGTCGGTCCTGTGGACCGCCAGATCGGCCCAGGACCCTCCTCGACAGATGTTACCGGCTCCAACGACCAGAGCTATCTGGACGTGGCGAGCTGCGCGAGCCACTTGATCGGCAATCACCCTTAACATTTCAGGATCCAGCACCGATCCCGAATCTCCGCGAAGCGCTTCTCCACTCAACTTCAGCAGAACCCGCCTCGGTTCGTTATCTGACATTTAGTCATGTCCGATCAGTAACGCTGACAGAGAGTAATTAGTGACGATCACCCTCCGATTTGAATGCGATGGAAACGCGTCACCTGGATGTTTTCTCCGATGGTCGCGATGGCATCGGTTACGACTTGTTGAATGGACTTCTTGTCATCTTTGATGAAAGCTTGATCCATCAAGCAGACTTCGCTGTAGAACTTTCGAAGTTTTCCTTCAACGATATTGCCCCGAATGTTTTCGGGCTTGTCCTTGACCTGTTCAATGTAAACTTCGCGTTCACGTGCAACAAGTTGCGGATCTAGATCGTCAGAAGTTAAAGCCTGGGGCGCCATCGCCGCGATGTGCATCGCGATGTCTTTGATAAGGATCTGGAACTGTTCGTTTTTTCCAACAAAGTCAGTTTCACAGAGTACCTCAACGATAACACCAATTTTTCCGTTAGAGTGGACATAGGAACCAATCCAACCCTGATTGGTCGCGCGATCAGCTTTCTTTGCAGCTAGTTGTGCTCCTCGTTTGCGAAGAAGATCAATCGCGTTCTCTATATCACCTTCGGATTCGCGCAGGGCTTTTTTACATTCCATTATCCCTACGCCGGTTCTTTTTCTCAGCTCAGCCACGGTCTTTGCGCTGATGTCGCTCATATTTCTCCCGTTCCGCCAGGATCCCTTGGATCGGCGATTTCTAGCTCTCAGCTACTGGACTGGTTTTTTTCGGATGCCCCTGCGTCCTCATCGGATTTTTGCGGTGCTGGTTCTGTTTTGTTCTTATCCGGCGTGACAACGATCTTTGGTTTTTGAGCGTCATCTGGTGCTTCATCAACTCCTGGAGCTGGTTGAGGAGGGTTATAAGGTTTGGAACGCGCTTCCTTGAGATCCGTGTTGCGTTCCTTTTCTTTGACCTTGGTTTTTATCTCCTCGGCAGCCTTTTTGGCAGCATCTGCTTGCTGGCGAGCCGTAAGTTTATCTTTACCCGCGATGATGGAATCGACCAGCTGGCTGAGGATGACCTCAATACTACGGAAGGCGTCATCATTGCCCGGAATCACAATGTCTACGAGGCTCGGATCACAATCGGTATCGACGATTCCAATGACCGGAATATTACGCTTCCTGGCCTCCTTGACGGCAATCTCATCTCTACGTACATCGACGGCTATCAGAGCGCCCGGGAGTCGGTTCATATTCCGAACACCTTCTAGATTGCGGAATATCTTGCGTCGCTCACGTTCCATGCGGGCGATCTCTTTTTTGCCCCGCTTGGAAACGCCTTCGTCGGAGAGATCCTTTTCCAGCTCTTCCAGACGCCTCAAACGACTACGAATCGTTTGGTAATTAGTCAATGTGCCGCCAAGCCAGCGATGGACACAAAAGTGCATACCACACCTGGCTGATTGTTCTCTGACAACTTCTCTCGCTTGAGATTTAGTTCCCACGAATACAATGTCATGACCGGCTTCGACGATGTTCTCAAGGAAGTGCTGGGCCCGAACTATACCCCTTACAGTCTCACGCAAATCAATGACGTGAATCTTGTTATGTTTTTGATGAATGTATGGGGCCATGGCCGGGTGCCATCGGCTCGAACGATGACCAAAGTGGACACCGGCTTCGATGAGTTCCTGAATTTGCATTCCGGTCCTTTCGATAATCCGCTCTAGGGCCCTCTCGGCAGGTTACCCACGGACTACGAGAATCGAGTCTTCAAATCATCTCCTGGCATCACCAGGGAGCAGAAATCCTCACCGTTGGGGACCTCTATGGCCCTACAAGATAGCCAGGGGGCGATAAACCATCAATCAAATAGCCAGGCCAGAGTTGCTATTTCAGGCCTTCTCCAGGCAATTTCCCCGATCACGGAGGCTTTCGATGACCTGAGTGGCCGCCTCCATCGCTCGCCGACCCTGAGCACCGGTGACCGCAGGTTCTCTGTCACCCCGGGCTGCTGCCAGAAAGGATTCCAGTTCGGCTCTCAGGGGTTCGACCGGATCGATTTCGAGAGGGGTCTGCTGAAGATGTTGCGACAGGAAATCCTCTACGCCATCGGGGGCCACGATTCGTCCAGCGGAATCGAGGAAACGAGCTGGGTCGTAGTCGGAATTGAGAGAAACTTGGAATCCTTCGCGCTGGATTAGATCAAGGCTGACGTATTGACGGGGTCCAAAAATCCGAACCTTGCGTGCTCTGTTCAAAGCCACTCGACTGGTTTTAACGAATGCAGTAGCACCACGAGCAAAACTGAGTCTGGCATGAGCGAGGTCCTCATTGGGTGACAATACAGCGCAGCCATGAGCGTCAACGGAAGTGAGATCATCATCGATGAGATGCAAAGCAATATCGATATCGTGAATCATCAAATCGTTGACGACACTGATTTCTGTCGATCGAAGCGAATAGGGATGGATTCGATCACATTCGATAAACATGGGATTACTGATCAGATGTATCGCAGCCCGAATGACTGGATTGAAGCGTTCGATATGCCCGACCTGAAGAATGGCTCCTGAATCGTCAGCAGCGGAGCAAAGCACATTCGCCTCTTGCATCGTTGCTGCAAGTGGCTTTTCAACCAGGACCGATTTGGCTGCTTGAATGAACGGCAAAGCCGTTTCCAGGTGGAAAGGAGTCGGAGTCACGATACTGACTGCATCCACTTGATCGATGGTTGACTCGATGGACTGAAACACCTGGCATTGGTTCAGATTGCCGATCTCCTCGGCTCGGTCCTGACAGGTATCGAAGACCCCTACCAGATCTGCATCCGGGATTTCGCGCCAAATCCGTGCATGAGCACTACCCAGGTGACCGACACCGACCACTCCGATTCTCATGCCGAAGACCTCCTAGGGTTGTCGAGCTCGACCCTGGCGCCCCTCTTCGGTGGCTCGCAAAAAGGAACGGAGATGAATCCCTTCCTCGGGTACGTCGCCTCGTCGTTCCAGCAACTCAAAAGCCTCACGACGAATCATGTTGTTGTTGTAAAGGAGCCGCTGTGCTTCCTTGAGCCACGCACAAACCTCTTCGGATATTCCAGCCCTCTTCATCCCAACGGAATTGACGGCTCTGACCCGAGATGGATTACCCTCAGTGATCAGGTAAGGAGGTATATCGGTTGTCACGCGGGTCATACCACCGATGAAAGCAAGCCTTCCCACCGTCGAATAATGATGGACTGCAGCAAGTCCCCCAAAGCCGGCCTGGTCTTCGACCATGACATGGCCTCCAAGAAGGACACCATTGGCCATGATCACTCGATTGCCGACGATACAATCGTGGGCAATATGAGAACTGGCAAGTATCAAACACCCGTTGCCAATTGTGGTCACGCCACCACCCTGAATGGTTCCTCGATTGACTGTGCAATGTTCACGGAAAAGATTATCAGAACCAATCTCGGCCCAGGTCTCTTCACCGTTCCATTTTTTATCCTGTGGGTCACCTCCTATTACAGCACCCGAATGAATCACATTCCGCTCACCAATCTTGGTGTTGCAGATCACAGAGGAATTGTGATGAAGGACGGTGCCGGATCCGATGACCACCTGTGGGCCTACGAAAACTCCCGGACCGATTTCTACATCGGGGGCAATCTCCGCACTGGGATCGATAAAAGCTGACGCATGAATCAAAAAAGGTCCTCCTCAGTGGCTATCCACGATCATGAACCTGATGGTCGCTTCTGTCACCGGTTTCCCATCGACTGTTGCCTTGACCTGAACTTGAGCTGTTCTAGCACGTAGCTTTTTCAGCTCTGCTTCCAGTATTAGCTGATCACCTGGCACAACGGTCTTTCGGAATTTGACATCATCGATCCCCAGAATATAAGCGATCCGGTTCGAATCGGCACTACTCCTGAGCAAGAGAACCCCAGAAAGTTGCGCCAGGGCTTCTAACTGAAGCACCCCAGGCATGACGGGTTGGCCGGGGAAGTGGCCCTGGAAGTACTCCTCATTGAAGGACACATTTTTGAGCCCGACAGCTCGTGACCCCTCCTGGACCTCGAGGACTCTGTCTACGAGCAGGAATGGGTATCGGTGAGGAAGTATTTTTTGGATATCCCGGATTTCGAGTCCATGGGGTGCTTTGATGAGCACATCTTCAAGTTCTCGATCTCGTACATGGGCTTCAGCGATACGAGCTGACAGTTCTGCATTGAGGCCGTGACCGCTTCGATGGGCAATGATGTGTCCGGAGATTGAGCATCTCAGGAGATAACAATCGCCGATCAAATCGAGGATCTTGTGACGCGCAGGCTCATCCGGAAGCCGGAAGTTGGCTGCTTTTCCATTTCCATCAATAACCATGGTGTTTTCCGGTGTCGCTCCTTTGCCGAGGCCACGAGCCTGAAGTTCTTTGACCTCGGATTCGAGTACAAAGGTTCGTGCAGGAGCAATCTGTTCCCGAAAGCTTTTTTCTGTGATATCGATATCAACCGTCTGGCAGAAACCAGGGTCGTTGTCGTACTGCAAAGTATAGGTGACCCTGAAACCCTCACTGGGCAAAGCGACGACACTGGCCTTACCCTCTTGAGCTGAAACTGGATTTCGGATGGCAAGTGTTCTGCCGCGAGTCCCCTGATCAGCAAGCCCTGTCTCTCCGATGGCATCGAGGAAAGGTAAAGCACTTCCGTCCATGCCTGGAACTTCAGGACCGTCAATCTCACATCTGAGATTCTCGATACCCAGAACGTGCAAAACCGACAGGAGGTGTTCGCAGGTATGAACCTCCACTTCGCCGACGCCAAAACTGGTACGACGAGGTTGTTTTCGGAGAGTATCGAGACCCAGTGGGATTTCGACATGAGGATCGATATCGGTGCGCACAAAAACAATCCCGGTATTTGCAGGAGAGGGCAACAACCTCAAGGTCGTCGAGGCACCTGTATGCAAGCCAGTGCCAGTGAGGACAGTTTCACCAGAAATCGTTTGCTGTGCAGCGCTAGTCAACGGTCACCGGCCTTAGCAGTTACACGAGAAATGACATCGAGAGTGATGTCGAGTTCTGGTTTCGCCCAGACGCTGACATATACCTTGAAATCGGCAGATCTGGCAACATTGTTGACGACAAGGTGTAGCTCTCTCTCGGTCGCAACTTCTTGGATTGAATTACGGACAAGTTTGACCAACTCATCACGTTGTATCCTGAAGCTGGCTGCAAACTCTTTCTCGAAATCTTCACGCAACCACATCGCCTCGGCATTGCTCAATGCGATCTGTTTTTCCACTTCGCGTCGCCCCTGTGATCCGGGTTTCAGTTGTTGAGCTTCCTGTTCAAGTCGCCGGATTGCCTTTTCTCGGTCGATGAGGTCTGTCTCCATGCGTGTTTTCAGAGCATTGAACTCAGCAGTAATCAATTTTCCCTGCGGTATCTGATCTAGCACTACTTGAACATCGCAGACACCAAGCCTGTGGGATTCCAACTGGAATGGGATTCCTGAAACGCTGCGCTGGATGGATACAGCAGCGACGACAGAAAATAGAATGAGGCCGGCAACTTTAAGGTTAAATTTCGAAGCCATCTCAAAACTCCTAGCTCTGGTTAGAAAGTATCTTCGGTGTAGTTATCATAGGCTCGTTTGGATTGGTCATCGAATTTAAGATGATCTGCAAACCAGGCTAATTTGATCGAACCCACCGGTCCCTTTCTCTGTTTCGCGATAATAAGTTCGGCCAGTCCTTTGGCCTCGTCCTTGTCAGGCTTGTAGTGTTCTTCACGATACATGAGCATGATGAGATCAGCATCCTGTTCGATGGCACCGGATTCACGCAAATCTGACATGCGTGGAATGTGGTTTTCCCGTGCCTCGACGGCCCTGGAAAGCTGGGAAAGGGCCACAACTGGCACCGACAGCTCTCTGGCTAGCTGTTTGAGAGAACGTGAAATTTGCGAAATCTCTTGCTGGCGATTCTCGACACGGCCACCCATTTCAAGCAATTGCAAGTAATCGACCACGATGAGTCCGAGTTGACGTTGGCTATGTAGCCGACGAGCCCGAGATCGGATCGTCATGAGGTTCAGACCGGGAGAGTCATCGATGTAGATCGGAGCGTGGCCTAGATCGTCTCCAGCCTTGATGACCTTCTTCCATTCACCATCATTGAGCTGAACTTTTCGCATCCTGGTCGCACTGACTTCCGATTCGGCACTCAGCATTCTCAATGCCAGCTGTTCATGATTCATTTCGAGACTGAAGATCAGCACTGGGGTCTTCTCGGAGCTCATCGCTGCATTTGCTGCAATATTCAGTGCTAGTGTAGTTTTGCCCATAGAAGGTCGGCCAGCGATGATGACAAGGTCAGTAGGTTGAAGACCATTGGTCAATTCGTCGAGCTCGGGAAAACCGGTCGGGATGCTGCCGCTGACACCCTTTTCGTAAGATTCGAGTAGCTTGAAGCCCTCGTTGATACTGTCCTTGATGTCGTGGGTTCCACGATCACCATCGTCCTGTGCAAGGTTCAGAACCTTTGCCCCGGCTTCGTCGATGAGATCCCAGACATTGTCAGCTCCAGCGCGAGCACGTGACTCCAGCTCCTGACAGGATTCTATAAGACGGCGCCGTTTTGATGTTTGCTGGATGATGTTTGCATATTCCAAAATATTTGAACTGGTTCGAACCCTGGTTGGAAGATCGATGACGTATTCACTACCTCCGACCTTGTCGAGCAAACCATTGTTTTCAAGACGAGTCACTAGAATGACAAGGTCGATCACGCCTTCATCCGAATACAGTTTTTGAATCTGTTCAAATATGATTTGATGTCGTGCCAGGTAGAAATCACTGAACTGCAGTTTACTGACGACGTTGGCGGTATTACCTCCACCCAGTAACATGGATCCCAGCAGGCTCGCTTCTGCATCCGTGTTCTGCGGCAAAGTATTCTGACTGTCCTTGTTATGTTCCATCCGAATCTCGTTCCGTCAGCATGTAGGTCGGGAAAATGAACCTTCCCGCGGGGGTGCTGAAACTACCGGAGGACCTCCGAGGAAGAAAGGGGGCTCCGGAAGACATGAAACAGAAAGGGGTTGAGAGCGAAAGTTCCGCTCAGAAACTGGCAATCAGCCGGTCAGAAAAGAACGGCAAAGGCCCCCTCAAGATTCATCATCTATCCTTTCGGGATTATCACTCGCGTCATCGTCAGCTTTGACGACCCAAACCTTGATGGTCGATTCCACATCCGGGTGTATTTTTGCGACCAGGTTGTAGATCCCAAGTTCCTTGATCGGGCTTTCCAGATCGAGGCACTCTGCGTCGAGCTCAACACCATCAGCAGCCAACTGGTCAGCGATACTCTGAGTCGTCACAGAACCGAAGAGATGACCCTCTTCGGTAGCCCGAGCAATCAGCGTGCACGAAGCTCCATCGACTGATTCGGCGAGGGCCTTGAGGCCATCTAGCCGTTGTTTTTCGTGCTTTTCTAGCCGACGTTTCTGTGCCTCAATCCAATGAAGATTGGCCTGACCTACCTCCACCGCGAAACCGTAAGGAATGAGGTAATTTCTGGCAAACCCAGATTTCACATCCACGACATCACCCAGGTCACCCAGGTTACTGATATCCTTTTTAAGGAAGAGTTTCATCGGTACGTCTCCAAATTGGCGGATCACTGCCCATAGGGGAGCAAGGCCATGAACCGAGCCCTGTGCACGGCTCGTTTGATTTGATGTTGGGTCCTCGAATCACATCCTATTTGCCTCTGAGCAGACAGCTTGCCATTCCCGACGAGCAGCTTGTTGAGTAGATCGACATTTTTGTAATCGATATATCTCATATCTTTTACGAGCGAACTCTTGTCCTTACGTATAAACATGATTGTATTCTCTCTCTCGCCCTAGAAGGGCACCTCATCGTTGACCGGGGGCCCTTGTTCATAACCGGCGGAATCACCACCCGAGCTCTGAAGCTCACGTGCCGAAGATGATCCTCCCCCGGGAGCTGCGCCATCTCCACCTCGGGGCATGAAATGGACGCGATCAGCAACAACGGTAAGCTTGGTGCGTTTCTTTCCGGTATCTTTGTCGTCCCAGCTGTCAAATTTCAAGCGACCTTCAACCAGAACGCCACTTCCCTTGTTCAGGTACTGGTTACAGCTCTCGGCCTGGCGTCCCCAGACGGTGATCGTAACGAAACAGGTTTCTTCCTGCATCTGATCATCACCCTGTTTGCGGTAGCGGCGGTTGGAAGCCAATCCTAGATCGCAAACGGCAGTCCCCCCGGGCGTCATCCTGAGTTCAGGATCCCTGGTCAAGTTGCCAGCGATGTAAACTTTGTTGAGCTCCATGAGGACCTCTTCCCGTTCAATTTTTTTCTTGTTCAGAACTTCCAGCGTCATCGGATGCTACAGCGTCATCGGAGGCTACAGCGTCATCGGAGGCTACAGCGTCATCGGANGNTACAGCGTCATCGGANGNTACAGCGTCNTCGGNGGCTACAGCNNCNTCGGNGGCTACAGCGTCTTCGGAGGCTACAGTGTCATCGGAGGCTACAGTGCCCTCGATGTTCTCTGCCCCAGCGGAGTCTTCAGTGTCAGCGGAATCGGGAGTTTTATCCTCCGATGAGATTTCACTGACAACATCTTCTTGCGGAGCATCGTCCGGGCTATCTGAATCTGATTCGGACTCTACATCCGTCAAAACGATCGGATCTACCAAGTCGGGGGCCTCACCCTTCGATTCGGTTTCTTTTGCTTCGATCTTTTTGGCAGGGGGAGGTGATTCAGGTTCTACATGACGTCGCGCGGCTGCTTCCTTGCGCTTGGTCAGCTCACCTTCAAGGAAGGGTTCCTGAATAACAAGAAACCGAAGGATCTTTGAAAAAAGTTGAGCGTCTGTTCGAATTGGCGCAACAGCTTGTGAATCGCTACGGAAATACGTGAGGTAGTAGACGCCGCGCTTGACCCCATTGACTTCGTATGCGAGTCGCTGTTCGGGCCATTTCTCGGCATGCTCGATCACAGCGCCATTCTGGTCGATGATGCCTCGGATGGAAGATTCAAGCTCTGTCCAGTCGTGAGTGGCTTCCGCCGCATCGACGAGGAAAAGGCCCTCATAAAGTCGTTCGGTCAAACCAGTCTCCTTACAATTTAAACTGGCGGCATCGCTCCCCCCATGACCGAACAGGGAATCTCTGCGAATGGCCGCACTAAATCAATCATGCTCAAATTCGTTTGAGGCTTCTGCCTCCTCATCGTCAAGCGGCCCATTGTAACGACGAGCCGCATTCGTGACACCCTCAACCAGCCAGCAAAGGGCAGATTCGGTCGCTCTTTTGATGGTTTGATCGAGAAGNTGCTTCTGAGGGCCAGTCGGGCGATCCAGAACATGATCAGGAACCGGTTCTCCGTCCTCAGGGCGACCCACACCGATGCGGCAGCGAGGGATCTGATCGGTCCCCAGGGCCGAAATGATGTCCGCAAGTCCCAGATGCCCGCCCGAGGAACCGCCAGATCGGATACGAATTGACCCGAGAGGGAGATCCATATCGTCCAGGACGACCAGGATCTGCCGAGCTGTTAGCTGCTGTGTTTGCAGGAAAAGTCGGACCGGGTCACCACTGAGATTCATGAACCGACTCGGTTTGAGAACGTGTGTGCGTCGCCATTTCCAGTAACCAGAAGTGAGTTCAGCACCAGTTGATTTTCCAGTGGCTGAACGACCGAGACGGTCGGCGATTTGATCGGCTACAGCAAACCCAGCATTGTGGCGTGTACCGTCATATTCGGTTCCGGGATTNCCCAGTCCTATCACCGCAAGGGGTACAGATCGATCGTGATCCCCGAGATTCATCGACTTCCCGCATCCCCCCTGGCTATGAAGGTGAGATCATCCCCCCCGACGTCCATGCACAATGACGACAGGAGTACCATCGGCGAGCAGTAATTCGACACCGCCCGGCATTTCAATATCCTTGGCTCGAATCACCTCGTTAGCTCCCAGATGTTCGACAGCCANGGTCAGAGTCGTAGACAACTCTTTTAACTTACCGCGAACCGGTATGTGACGGTAAGCGAGGTCCAGAGTNCCCCCCGCTGCAATACCTTTTGGGATCCCGGCTGTGACGATGCCCATGGTGGTTTCGACGGTATCGTCCATCGAGACACGTGCCAGATCTGCATGGATAGTGGTATCGCCAAATGTATCGTATTGAACTTCTTTGAGCAGGCCAGTCTCAGAAGAGCCATCAAAATCGATCTGGAACAATTTGTGGTTATCCTCGAGCGCCTGGAAGAAANTTTTCGAATCGACAGTGACANTTTTGTTGGGCTTGTTAGCGCCATAGATGTTAACCGGCATCAGACCCTCAGAACGGAGTTTGCGGGTCGCACGAGTACCTGCCCCGGAGATATCCCGGGGCTGTCCCTCCATGACAAACTTCTCCATATTCTGTCACCTTTCAATGTCCCATATTCCGGTGCGGTGATGCTACAGACTGCTGCGCCCAATCAAGGCCGATTTGTGAATCTTCCTGATCGCGTTAGCAAAAGCCGGGGCACAAGACAGTACAGCTACCCTATCACCGGAAATCTTTCCGTCCACGGGAATGGTGTCAACAAACGCAAACTCTTGGGCAGGAGAAGCCATCAGACGTTCCACTGCCGGACCACAAAGAACGGGGTGTGTACAGGCCAGAGATACAGATTTGGCGCCCTTTTCAAGAATGATATTGGCTGCACCAGTGATGGAGCCTCCGGTGGCTATGACGTCATCAGCGACAATGGCATGCATGCCATCGACGTCACCGATGATGAAACCGATCTCGGTTTCCGTTCCACTAATTCTCCTCTTATCGACAGTTGCAAGCCGGGCACCTAATCCTTTGCTATATGCACGAGCCATCTTGATAGCTCCGACGTCTGGGCTGACAACAACGAGCCCGTTAAATTCTTTCTGTTTGAAATGGTCGATAATCACCGACCCCCCATAGACGTGATCGACGGGGATNTCAAAAAATCCNTGAATCTGTTCGCAGTGCAAATCCATGGTTACAACACGATCAGCTCCTGCAGATACGATTAAATTGGCAACCAGCTTTGCCGTGATGGGCACCCGNGCTCCCTGTTCACGTCGATCTTGTCTTGCATATCCAAAGTATGGAATCACGGCAGTTATCCGTGCAGCTGAAGATCTTTTCACGCAATCGATCATCACCAGGAGCTCGATCAAGTTCTCATTCACAGGGGGGCATGTCGACTGCACGATGAACACGTCTTTACCGCGNACGTCTTCNCCTAAAGACACTGCGATTTCCCCATCNGGGAATCGAGTCACATCAGCTCTNCCCGGTTCCAACCCCAATTCCGAACAGATATCTGCGGCTAATGCTAGATTCGAATTGCCATTCAAAATGACCATGCTGTCGGATAGATTCTGGTTCATCGAATCCCTCTTTCGTCTTCACAAATCTCAGAGATTGAATCATCCCCTCGCTGGATTTTTCGAGCCGGAACACCCACCACCGTGGTTCCGGGTTCCACATCACGACCAGGTGGAACCACCGCCCCGGCCCCAACGATGGCACCATTTCCGATTTTACCCGGGGCAACGATGACGGCACCGCTACCGACAAAGGCATCGGCTCCGATCCGCGTTGGAGATTTTACTTTTCCATCGTAATTCGCAACGACAGCTCCGGCACCGATGTTTGCCCGTTCTTCAACCGTGGTGTCACCAAGATAAGCCAAGTGCTTGGCGCGCACACCGTCCTGCAGGTGACTGCGATTGATTTCAACGAAGTCTCCGACCTTGACATCGTTTCCGATGACGGTTCCGGACCTGAGATGGGCAAAGGGGCCGATTTCGCAGTCACTTCCGATACGGACTCCACGGCGAATGACGGTTTGTGGATGAATCACAGTATCCGGACCGATTTCGACGTCAGATTCGATCCAGGTAGTGATCGGGTCAACGATGGTGACTCCATCCTCCTGCAAACGCCGCTGGATCTTGTCCTGCATTTTTCTTGATACTTCAGCCATTCCGATCCGATCATTTACTTGTAAGAAATGTTGATTGGATTGAGATTTATGAGTTGCTACGGGAATTCCAGATNCGTTCAGCACCTCGACTAGATGAGGCAAATAGGATTCGGTAGCTGTTGAATCTGAACCAAGGTCNCGTTTTACCATCTTCTCGAGGTGTGGTTGCACAGTAGCAACATCGAGCGAATAGNCCCCAAGATTGACCTCCTGGATTTGCTGGATCGTTGGATTGGCATCCCGTTGTTCGACGATGCTCGACAACGAGCCGTTTTCGGATCGCACAATACGACCCATGTCATGTGGTTTATCGACGACGCTCGATCCAACGGTAAAGACGGCCTCGCTGCCACGATGGGCTTCGATATGTGCGGCAAGATCTTGCGGGTTCAGGTCTGGCAAATCGCCGTTGAGAACCATGAGATCGGAGAACTTCGGAGGTTGTTGTTGGAGCCCTGCCAGCAACGCATCGGCTGTACCGAGTTGTTGGTCCTGTTGAGCGAGCCGCACATCTGAGCCTGAAAAATGTTCGCGCAGGGTCTCGGAGGCATGCCCGATCACCACGATGACGTCTTCGGCACCAGCCTGGCGGACACGCGAAATCACCCAGTCGATGATGGAAACACCTAGCACCTCATGAAGGACCTTGGGGCGACTCGACTTCATCCGCGTCCCTTGCCCCGCAGCAAGGATGATGACAGAGAATTTCTGGTCCATCGAACATCCTCATCAACTGACCCAAAGGATTGTTCAGAACACAACTCGATTCCGACAGTCGGAACGGTCCATTGCCCTAAATCTTGTGCGAATCGTTCTGTCGGAGATATGCTGGAAGTGGCTACCCGGCGAGGACTCGAACCTCGAATGACTGGACCAAAACCAGTTGTGTTGCCAATTACACCACCGGGTAGCGGTTTTCTACCTCATCAAACAAAGCGACTGGTTGCGAACGACATCACAACCTCACACAGCGATACGGATTCTATCCTTGCGGTCGATGTAGCGTCAATCAGAGTCACTCACTTTCAATAGAGGATCTGGCACCTTCGAGAGCNGGNCCCCACCGTANCAGTTGAGGAATCAGCAATGCCGACCAGGACTCCCAGGCCTCATCTGTGGGGTCTAGGTCCTGGAACCGCTGCCAGGTCCCCTCCATACGGTCGGTCTCCCTGATCTCGGCCCTGTGATCCAGTTGAGCGATAACCGCCAATCCCAGATGAACCTGCCCCACTTCTGTCTGGTCATCGTTAATCCAACCGATCATGTCGAATTGATCGGGAGCCCTGATCAGTTCGATCTCTTCTGCCAGCTCCCGTTTCATGCCCCGGATCAACAGAGGCTCATCACCAGCAGGTTCAGGATTAACATGTCCCCCGACCCCGATAGACCTGCGGTGGTGAAGACGAGCCTCCCCCTGGGTCGCCAGCCTTCGTAAGGTCAAGATTCGTCCTTCATTGGCCAGGGCGATGTAGGGGATCACCTGCTTCCAGTCGGAATCTTGCTCGACCTCATCTCGAGGTCTGAAAGAACCCCACGGCTCCAGTTTCGAGCAGCTTTGATGGAGATCATTGCCGTCCGGCAGGAATCCTTGAAAAATACCCAGCTCATTTTCCATGACGGTTCGGGGGATTCCCCACACCTGTTCGCTGGCCGATTCGGTCATTACAAGCCTCCCTGGTTTGTCAGGCACCCCAGCAGGAGCATAAATATGGCAGCGGAAAGAACAATACCAGGGTCCACACCAGCTCCAGAAAATCGATACAATGCTGTCGAAGGAGACAGTCGATGAACCGATCTTTGCTGGTGGCCGCTATTTTGCTGATATTCCCGCTGATGCTGGTGAATCCTCTACAGGGCCAGCAATCGTCCGCCTCGATTGCTATCAAACCGGCAAAAATCGATCTGGGAAAAGTGGGTCACGGTGAGAAGCGGTTACTGGAGTTCTCGGTCGTCAACCAGACCAAGAGTGAGGTTGAAATCANCCGGATCCGGCCCACCTGTGGCTGTATGAAGATCTTGCCGCACGACATTCGCACCCCGCTAGGCCCGGCTGAAAGTCGCTCATTCCAATTTGAACTATCGCTCGGTCGTGGCTGGGGATCCTTTAAAAAGAAGATCGAGATTTCATTATCAGGCCAGGCCTCCNTNTATTTACCGGTNGAGGCGCAATTNCATCCNGGCTTNCGCTCTTCAGCACTGGAGGTGGTCCTGGCCACTGCCCTTTCGGTCAAGATTCCCGAATCAAAGGGCAAAATCGAAATCATAAACTTGAATGGGACCGATCCTCCGCACATCTCGGAACTACGTACTAGCAATCCAAAGTTCCAGGCAACGGTGGCTGCGAACCTGAAGGATCGGTCGGTGATTGAGGTGGTCGCGTCCTCAGATTTCCCGCCAGGTCGATTCAATGGAAAAATTGAGGGCAAATGCAACGGGCTGCCTTTCATCATCCCGTTGCGTGGGCGCGCTTTTCAGCATGTCATCCATGATCCCCAGTCATGGAATCTCAATCAGGTCAAAAAATCGGGTTTTGCGGAGAAGACCCTCAAGCTCAGACGAGCCGATGGCAAACCTCTTCGAGTCCTCTCCTGTCGCGCGGAACTGACCAGATTTCCGATCAGCCTCGATCTTTCGCTGACTTCCAGAGCTCTGGACGACGGGACCGTAGAAATACAGGCCTACATCGCCGATCCTTTTCCGCTCCAATCGGGCGGGATTTATGGAAAAGTGACGATGGTGCTCGATTCTCCAGATCAGAAGGAAATCGTCGTTGACCTTCTGGGGGTGGTCCGTGCCGAAGGAGCAAATCGATGACCTTTGAAGCACAGGAAATCGCAGATCGCCTCGGAGGGATTCTGGAAGGTCGCTCCGAGATCATGATCGATTGCGTCCGTCCACCCGAGATCGCCGGAGATGGTGATCTGGCGTGGATCTCCGATGAACGTGAAATCCCCACCGGGATTGCCGCTTCCGCAGTTCTCGTCGGGCCATCCAGACCCAGTGAAGAACTTCTGGACGTTCCTGCCATCATCCGGCACGAGAATCCTCAGGAAGCATTCGCCAGGGCCATCCTGTTACTTCACCCCGAACCGGAACCGCCCTTTTCTGGCATCAGTGAAACCGCAAGGATTCATCCAAAAAGTAAAATCGGCGAAGATGTCATCATCGGACCTGGNGTNTACATCGATGCCNATGTCGAACTCGGNGGTGAATCGATCATNCANCCCGGTGNGGTAATTTTTGGACCTGCCGAAATCGGTGCTGGAGTGACGATCCATGCCAATGTTGTTCTCTACGGCAACACCCACATNGGGGACGGTTCTACCATTCACGCCGGAACGGTGATCGGTGGTGACGGCTTCGGATATGCCCCTGGTGAGGATGGCACCCGAAAGATTCCTCATCGAGGTGGGGTCATAATTGGCCGCGATGTCGAAATCGGCTGCAATTGCACCATCGATCGCGGCGTGCTCGAGAACACCACCATCGGCGAGGGTTGTAAACTCGACAACCTGGTACACGTCGCTCACAACGTTTCCATCGGAGCTCATAGTTTCTTCGCTGCTCAGGTCGGGATTGCTGGCTCTGCCACCATCGGACAGGGTTGCGAATTTGGCGGACAAAGTGGCATGGCCGGTCACATTGAAGTCGGAGATCGACTGCAGGTCGCTGCCAAGAGCGCGATACTACGGTCCTTTGATGGGAATCAGATGTTGATGGGGATCCCTGCCGATGATGCACAGCAGATGCGAAAAATATACGCCATCATCTCGCAGCTCCCTGAGCTTCGTGAGCGTATTCGCAAACTGGAACAGGACAACAAGTGCCTCGAATCCGAGGGTTGATGCGCGTATTCTCTTGCCGTCGAAGTTCGAGATCTCTATAAGCGAGGTCGGGCAGAATTGGACAGACGATACTGTCCCCCGTCAGCTGTGAAAAATCGAAACAAAGGGCCTGTAGCTCAGCTGGGAGAGCGCTGCGTTCGCAATGCAGAGGTCAGGGGTTCGAACCCCCTCAGGTCCACCAGAAATAACGAAGCAGGGCGNAGAGTCGCAAGACTCTGGGCCCTGCACTTCATCNGTGGCNAAACTNATTCGCCTGCGAGGACCAGTGGTTGTGCAGGAACCAGCTAGGCTCCTCTGTTACTCCGGGTTGAGTTGTGACGCTTCCCTGGAGCGGCTTTGCCCTTCTTTTTGCCATGGGGCTCGTGGTCATGACCACCTACGCCTCCTCCGGCCACGTCTTCCATCTCGTCGTCGGAGACCTCTCCGTGCTCCTGATCGTCGGGCTTGTTCTCTTCTGTCATGGTGAATCCTTTCTGCTTTGGTTCTTCCATGGGAATTTGTTCATTACAGTCGATGATACTTTGAAGAAAGCACGTCGGCATCCACCAAGAACAACGTCAGGCGCCGTGCCTCTATCCTCCAGGTAGCCGCAAATCAGCACTCCGCCTTTCTGCAGGAGGCTGGCGCGCCCGTCACAGGGTCTCTTCGTCAGTCAGGATCGAGCTCGCTTTTTGAGACGAGCTCTTGTCCTGTAGAGCCGATTCAACGATCCTCTGGAACTTGAACTGGCAGTTCGGATCATTCAGAACCTGCCCTGGAAGCAGGACCAGGAAGCCAAGGTGAACGGCCGTGGGTCAGCTCGACAGGATGATGCTCCTGATACTCGCCGTCACGGTATCCGGCTGTGGCTCGTTACAGGATCTGGAGGACGACTTGCAGCTCGATTCCAGACAACGAGTTCTGGTTGTTCATGGACTGTTCAGAACCCATCGTGCCATGAGACCCCTCCATTCACCGCTCGAAGAGGCGGGATTCGAGGTGCTCGATTACCGTTATCCATCGACTCGCAAAGATGTCGACGATCTGGCCGAGGGACTCAGAACTCATCTTCACCAGCTGGTCGAAGAACAACCGGAGATCCCTNTTCATGTCGTCGGTCATAGCCTGGGAGCGATCATCTCGGTACGTGCCACCACCCCACCGATATCCGGGGTCGGGAGAGTTGTGCAGATTTCACCACCCAACCAGGGATCTCCGATCGCCAGAACTTTTGAAGGAGTTCTCGGCGAATGGGTAGTTCCCATCAAAGAACTGTCTGACCGAGGAGGTGGGCCATTGCCGAAAGATACTTTGCCAGGCACCCCCACCGGAATCATCGCAGCGGCGGATGATGTCATGGTTCCGCTCGCCTGTACCGAGCTGGAAGGTGCCGTCGATCGGATCGTGTTACCCGGATCCCACACCTTCGTTTTCTGGCGTAAACGAACCCAGCAGGAAATTCTTCATTTCTTGCTCCACGAGCGTTTTTCAGCTGACGCACCCCGACCGTGACCACCAGTGAAACCATGCTGGGTATTTATGGGTGGCTTTACGAATCGAGAGCTTGCAGCAGTTGCTGTACTGCCTCGTCGGTCGAAGTTTCGCTGATCCGGAACGAGTAAGTTCTCTGTTCGCTTCCATGCAAGTATCGAGGGTCGTAGTGCTTTTGTAGCAAGATCTTGGCAGCATCCACCGGTTGCTCGCATCTCAGCAACGATTGAACGGCATCGACACCCTCGGAACCGAGCGGATCATAGGCCCGTAGAGCTTCGAGACGTTCGATGACAGGACCCCAGCCTTCTTCAGTGCGGTACTCCTCGACAAGCAGGCGTGCTCTGGAATCGAGATCACGTACCAGTTCAATTCTCGGCGCTGTTTGCATCATGTCCCATAGCGATTTCGGGATTTGTCGATTGCCTACCTTGCGAGACTCCCCTTCGATCAAAATCCAGGGTGAGTTGTCATCAAGGGCATCGAGGGCAGCTGCCAAAAGGCTCTCGAATTGTTTTTGGGTTTTGGGAAGTTTGCCGACGTCGCCCAGTATCGAAGATCGATGACCGGCGTATTCTTCAAGGTCCAGAACCCTACCCGGATATTTGCATGCCAAGGACTGAAGAACAGCAGTTTTGCCAGCACCGGTGAGACCATCAAGAACCCATAAGCCATCCAGCTGGATCTGCTCCAGTCGTCCGATGACGGTCTTTCTGTAACTCCGATAGCCACCGGTTAACCGTTTCGCGCTGACGCCTTGCTGATTCAGAAACTGAACGACATTTCGAGAACGATCACCACCTCGAGCACAACAAATCACCGGCTGTTCTTCACAACCAATTTGTGAACGAAGTGCAGCCAGGAAATCGTCACTTCGACTCTGTAATTTATGAAGCGCCCATTGCGTGGCGGACTCTTTGCCCTTCACCCGATAGAGGGTTCCGACAACAGCCCTCTCAGCATCTCCGAGGAGCGGGACATTGCTCGAACCCGGGATATGATCCTGTTCGAATTCACCCGGAGATCGAACATCGATGATCCGACAATGAGCTGCCAGATCGTCCAGATCGACCTCCTCGACACCGTTTTGGTCGGGGTGAAAATGAACCATGAGCGGATCTGGGGCATCTGAGGGCATTTCTGACTCCAACGTGCAAAATCGCCGTGTAACCACCAGAATACACCTTCCGCATGCAACCGGGGAGTCTAACCGGGGTTAGAAATCAGGAAGTTGGAGCGAACTTTCCATGGAAGTCGACGATGAAGAACTGATGCGTCGCTTCCAGAAGGGAGACGACTCCGCTTTCGAGTTGTTGGTTCAGAGGAACCTCGATTTCGTGATCCGCCAGGCTCGTCGTTACATTCACGATCTGGCTGGCGCAGAAGACGTGGCTCAGGACGTCTTCTTCCGTGTCTGGAAATCGAAGGATCGATTCCGGCATGCAAAGTCTTTCCGGGGCTGGCTATCAACGATGACTTCGAGAATCGCGCTCAATGAAATACGAACGCGAACTCGTAAAAGATGGAAGCCACGATCTTCACTTGGCTCCGCGGATACAGGACCTGTAGGTGAAGAATGGGTAGGTGGATCTGATCGTTCGACCGACCCAGATACTGACCTGCTGCGAGAGGAACGGATTGCCAAACTTGAAGCTGCTATCGAAAAGCTGGGCGAGCCCGCCCGGCAAGCGATTCACCTGCAGTACTTTGAGGGCTGGCCTGTTTCGAGAATTGCGGAAACTCTCGGAATGAGCACTCCGGCACTGAAATCAGTACTCTTTCGAGCACGCAAAAAATTGTTGGGTGAACTCGAGGGGTACTTTGAGAAAGAAACGGATCGCCCTGACGACATCGGGGCATCGGAGGATTGATGCACGACGACGAAATGAATTCAGAATCATCGGATCGGCTTGATGCACTTCTCGCCGAAGCAGCCGCCGCTGATCATTCTAATTCTGGTGACGAGATCAACAGTGACCTTTTCCTTGCGCGACTGCGTGCTCGGATCTCGCGATCCCGGAGTCGCCGGAATCTGGTCCAGTTGAGCGTTGCGGCGATGATCCTCGTCGGTTTGTTGACATGGTCATTTCAGGACAGGCTCGATTTCGACGGCTCCAATGGAGAAGTCATCGAATCCCCTGACCCTGATCTTCTGCTGGTTCTGGACGTTCTCGAAGTCCTGGCACCACTTGACCCCTCCGTCATCGCCCATCTGGAACCATCTCACTTCGATACCCTGGAGGGATTCGATTCCGATATTGCTGCCCTTCCCCTCGAACTACTGGTCGCTGGTGAAGAGGAGCAAAGATGATCCGCTCTTACATCTGTCGACTGGTTCTGATTCTTGTTGTGATTACCAGTGGCGATCTGTACGGACAACAGACCACGAACAGCGGCCCAGGCACCGATCCAAAGCTCTCTGCTGCCCTCCAAAGGTGGAACCAGATGAGCCCTGAGCAACGCAAAGCAATTTTGAAAGTCCACAATGCGCTGCAACAGCTTCCAGCCAATAAGCGAGAAAACTTGATCGAACGAGTTCGCGAACTGGAGCCTTCCAAGTCCAAGGACTTGGTCCGAAAGGTAGATCGATTTCTCAAGTCCCCGGCGGAAGAACAAAAGAAAGTTCGAAGGCGGGGTATCGCATTCCGCTTATGGAAATGGGATCTGAACGAAACCGAACGCGAAAACTTCCGCAAGCTGGCTCCTCCAGCAAGAGGCGAATTTCTGCGGTCCATCATCAAGGCCAAAGAAAAGCAGTTGCTCCTCAGACTGACTGAGGAAGAGCGGGTTCGTCTCCTTCAATTGCCAAATCATGTCAGATGGGAAGCTCTGAACCTCCGTCACAACAGAAGGCGCCTTCCCGATTCGCCAAGAATCCAGAGAGTTCTCCATCTGGCACACCGGCTCAATCGCCAGGAAATGAATCATTTCGTTGACACTGCGCTGGCTCCTGCTGGACATCCCGCACTGGAAAAAGCTGTGCGGTCGCTGAGTAACCAGGAAAAGGATTGGATCTCCAAATTCCTCCGTCGAGGTCCAAAACGTAATGGCGCGAACAAGGACTCGATTGAGCGCAAGGGTAGAGGAGCGGGCCCAGGATCTCATGACAGACCACCCAGGAGAGATGGCGCCGGCAGGGGCAATCGTCCCGGGCCTCGGGCCCTGGAAGGCCCGGATAGCCCTCAGATTCGACTCCCGGGCCCACCTCCTCCCCGCCGTCATGACAGAGCTCTACCCGCCCGAGGCAAGCCTCCAGCGCCGGTCCAGGGGGGGCCACGAAATCCCGCTCTGCTCCGCCAGGGCGAGCCCGATTCCGTTCTGATCGATGGGGAGATCTTCTACCCAGACCATCTAGCCTAGCCACCTCAGTCAGCTTCCCACTCTTGACCCGCTTTTCTCGATTGCTAGGATTCAACGTCCGAGGATCAATATCAGAGAGGGACTGATGGCAAAGAGAAGCAGAGCCTCCACCCGCAAAAAGGGCAAAGGCATAAAAACAAACAAGATCAAGCCAAGAATCGCCAAAGCACCTGCCCCCTCAGATGGCATTCCGGTGGTATGCAGCGAATGCTATTCCGATTTCCTCTACGTCTCTGCCTCGCAATCCACGTCGGTTGCATGTCTTGCCTGCGGTCACACTGGAATGGTCCCCGAGTCAGCAGAGATTCAGCGTTTAGAAATGGCAAAGGCGAGCGAGAAAAAGGCGTTCTACACCGCTGTCATCCCTGGTGTTCTTTTTCTGATAGCGGGTATCTATTACTTCATGCAGCTGAACTCAGCCGGTAGTCCCGACAAACTCGGAGCAGCCATGAATTATAGTTTGATTGGCGTCACCGTAGTTCTATTTCTGGTGACGATCGTGTTTGCTGCTCGTTATGAAAAGGCTCGCTGCGAGGTTTACTTCTAACGTCCAGTTCGGGATCCGTGGATGATCTTTTGCCCTCGCCTGGAAACGGGTAGAGGCTATCGTTCCACAAATGATCCGTAATTTTCCGAAGCAAGGCGCCGCATCAATATCGATGCCTTTGGATCCAGGTGAAATCCGATCGTATGGATCTTCACTTTGCGTTCGGCATTTCGAGCCCTGACTTCGGCGAGAATACCGTCCGAATCCAGCACCTTACCCATCGTTGGAGCCCCATCGCTCAGGAAATAGATCGTGTTCACTTCCGGATCATCCAGGGCTGACATCAAAGTGTCATGAACATTGGTCATCCCCCTGGGAGCAAGGCCTTTGACGTGCTCGACTGCGTCGTATCGAATGTCTTCGTTCATCTCGACGAGTCCCGGACGCCACAGTGCAAAGGTACTTTCAAAGGCAATGATGTTGAACTGAGTACCGTTCGGTATCCCGTTGATCACACTGAGTAGTTCTCGGCGGGCGACCTCAATCTTGGTCACTTTCTCGCGTTTCCTGCTTCCTTTTTCGTTGTCGCCAACGACCCCGGTGCCGCGCCCGATACGACCACCGGGCAGTTTTGTGGTGTCAATTTCGTAAGGCTCTTCCATGCTGCCAGAAATATCGACGATGAAGGTCACGAAACGGCTGATGACCCTGAGTCCGTAATAGGTACCGGTAGTATTGTTGGCCGACTCGGCACGGATTCGCTCAAATTCTTCCAGGGTGATTCCTTTGATGTCAGCTGTTTCTCCTTCGAGGTCCCACCAGGTTTTCCAGGAGATGGGATTGGGCCCCAGGTCTTTCCCTGTTAGCCAAAGTAAAGCGTCGATGATGTCGTCCAGCACGCGACCCTTTTGCTTACCAAGCTTTTTGATAAACACCTCGACAACATCTTTCCCGCCGATCTTCCGCAGCGCTTGAACCGCGGAAATTTGTACCTCGAGAAAGGGATCGGAAAGAAGCGGCACCAGAACCTTGACCACTGCGGGATCCCGAGTGTCCCCAAAGATATCCACTGCACAAGCTCTGACGGTCCAGTGCTGACTCTTGAGCGCCTTGTGGAAAGTTCGGCTCTGGTCATCGGCCTCCAGTTGTCGTAATGCCAGCAATACTGACCGCTGAAGTTTTGGGTCGTTGACCCTGAAGAGCCGTCCGAGTTTCTTTTTTGCCGAGGTCATCGAATGGATGCGCACGAGGTCAACGATGTAGGCCTGGTTATGGGCCGGGATTTTCCGGTTACCCAGCAACTTGACCGCGCATTCCCCGATTTGGGGATCTTTGACACGAGTAGCTATATCAAGAACAATCGATTGAGCAGAAACAGGTAGCGCAGGAATTTTCAGTAATCCACTTTCGGCGATGTATTTCGATTCGCCCGGACTCAAATCGCGGTCCCAGCACTCTCTGATGACCCAGTAGGAACGTTCGGGAAGATTTTTGAACCCATGTTCAATAGCTGCCTCTATCCCGACCGGATGACCATGTAGCGCCACAAGGCGTACAGCAGATTCGGCAATAGAGGTCTTCTCTGACTGATCCTTGATCACTTCCGCAAGAAACTGAGCTGCTTCTTCGCTATCGATTTCACCGATGGCCTGGATCGTATTGATTCTCTCGATCACATCGAGAGTTCTTTCCTGCTGAAACCGCACCTTCAAAGATTCAAGGTCGTCAGCCGCCAGAAATCCACTCAATGAAAATGTCAGAAACAGTACTACCGACTGCAAAGAAACTCTCTTCATCGGGCGACCTCCGGTCCTCACCTTAATATCCTGGCCCTTGCTGTACAAATGGAGGGCACACCGGTTACTGAGTACCTCAAGGGCCAGTCCCGGTTATCCTCTAACGACCTGAGGGCCAAGTGTCCTAGTAGTGATTCTGTAGCCCCGAAACGCTTCTGTCCATCCCCGGATTGACCACAGGAGGGCGAGTACAGTGTCGAGATTGTTGCTTTCGCTGTTCTTTC
This sequence comes from Planctomycetota bacterium, assembly GCA_002711105.1. Lineage (GTDB taxonomy): Bacteria > Planctomycetota > UBA8108 > UBA1146 > UBA1146 > UBA1146. Next base: position 98,615 of record PAIH01000027.1, on the reverse strand, counting down.
CCCTTGTGCTGCTGATCGTCTTTTACTCAGTTCCTGCTGGTCTACTGGCGCCCCAGTCACGACCAGCTCTATTCCCACCTGGTACGCCTTTATCGATTTCACCCTCCTGGTGTGATCCTTACGGGATCACCATTCTGTTGATGGGCGAGGACCCAGAGTTACGTTTCGACAGAAATTTACAGGATGCGTCACGTCTTGGGGCTCGATGGGTCCAGCTCAGTTTCCCTACTTACCTGAGAAACCACGATTCGATTGAATTCCCTGTTCGGGATCGAAGAACTCCAGATCTGTCTACCGTCCAACGATCAATAATGCGCGCCAAAAGTTCCGGGTTCAAAGTTGCGTTACATCCGATTCTGTTGATCCAGGATCCAGAGGATCCGCACTGGCGCGGACAACTGGACCCGCCGGAAAAAGAACTCTGGTATGACAATTATCAGCAGTGGATCGTACAACTGAGTCGCCTCGCACAGCGCTGTCATGTTGATCTTTTCTTCGTCGGGAGCGAACTGTCCTCGATGCAAAATGATCGTGCTGAATGGTTGAAAATTTTGAAGAGCGTACGACTCGAATTCTCGGGGCCTGTGACCTATTCAGCAAACTGGGACAATTGGGCTCAAGTTTCTTTTGCTGAACAGCTCGATGGCCTTGGAGTCAACGGTTACGTGCCGTTTCCCGGTCATCAAACTCAATCAGGAGAGCAACTGATACAACATCTATTGCCGTTTCGGTCGCGTCTACTTCGCTGGAGTGAGCAAATGGGTCTTCCTATTTTTTTTAGCGAAGTAGGTTACCCATCTCATAGCCGTGCGCTCGATACACCTTGGAACCAATATCAAGGGCAACAGATTGATGTGGAAAGCCAGAAGCGCGGCTACGAAGCCTTTATCGCGACATTCTCTGGCGATCAGCAGATTCGTGGTGTTTTTTTCTATGCACTTCATAGGGATGGCGGTTTGAGGGACGCCGGTTACACTCCGATAGGAAAACCAGCTGAGGAGATCATCCGCAAATACCTTGGAACCATATCCAGGGTTGATAGAAAATAGCGGTAGCGACCATGACACGTCTTCTTCTAGTCACTTCGATTCTAACCACACTGGTGCTATTTCGGACGCTTGCTGAACGGCCACCGGTTCCTGTCGAGCCACAAATCAAATCAGAGATCAGCCGTACTTCGACCAAAGAAGATAGCACCCCCACCATAGCCAATGACCGTTCCAGGGCAGCCCAGCCGTGGCCTGTCGATCTTCAGTTAAGTGCCAGGAAAGCCCTCGATGAATGGAACCTGGAACATAACTTACTCCCTCAACTCAGTGACCCTCTGCCACGTTCGGCGCCAGAAGAGCATTTGCGAGCGGAGTGGATCTGCAAAAGGTCGCTGTTAGAGATGGCAGCCAACGTAATCCATGAAAGTGACAGGTTCCTTCACCTCCGGTTGAACTCAGGTGACGTATTGCGTTACCAGGATATGAAAATTCACGAGGGGATCAGTACACTCAAGCTGATAGATGGAGTTCGGGTACGAATTCCCGTTTCTGAGATTCTCGAAACCCGTGTTGTACCGATAGAACAAAGTAGTCACAAATACCTGGCTGGATCTTTAGGCGACACTCTCGACGTTATCGATCTCCTGGCAAAAGATAAATCCATTCCACAACCGCGCTGGATCGCCTGGTTTGAAAGTGGAGGCCCCGAAACCCTCGCCCGCCTTCTCAGCTCGGCAGATGGAATCATCCTCGATTCTTTCGTTACCAGGTTTTGGCGCGCCCCCCCGATCCAGGCGGTGTCACAGTCCACAGACGGTAAATCTCCGAAAGAACTTGCCAACTGGATGCTCCAGATGAGAAAGAAACTTCGTGAGGGATTTCCCACCGAGGAGAGAGCAGAAACTCTCTTGATTTTGGAATCGTGGCAAACTTGGCTCGACCGCAATGGAACCAAGGCATATCGTTCCAGGCAGATATACGTTCAGACAAGCCGCGATCTCAGATTGCTGCAACTGGACATCGTCAAGAGCACTGGATTTTGATCGGAGGTCACCATTTCTCGTACCAGAATCGCTGTCGTCGGACTTGGGCAATTCGGTTCGACATTGGTGAAACAACTTTGCCGATTGGATGTCGAGGTCCTTGCGATCGATAAGGATTCGCAAAAAGTCGAGGCAATCTCTCAAGAGTGCGAAGATGCGATCACCATCGATGTCAGTGACGAAGAGGTGATTCGAGAACACCTGGAAAATGTGGACGTCTTGGTGGTTACGGTTGGTGAAACACCATTACCAGGGATTCTCTTGACGACGATTGCTCAGGAACTGGATATCCGGCGCATCGTCATACGAGCCCATGAACCTACCGAACGTGCCATCCTTGAGAAGCTGGGTGCGACAGAGATATTCTCGCCAGAAAAGAAAGCCGCAGAGAGCATGGCCAGAAATCTGACGGTCCCCTTTTCCGTCGATTCATTACCTTTGAGCACCAATCAGGCCATCGTCAAAATCGACGCTCCAGAAGACTGGATAGGTAAAACCGTGAAGGAGATTGGTATTCGCCAGAACTTCGCGGTGAACCTGATCTGCATTGCCCGTAACGATGGTACTGATCACGATTTTGCGCCAGCTATAGACAAACCGTTCGTCAAAACAGATGTGTTGTTCCTACTGGGATCACGTGATCGGCTAGAGAAATTAACCGGCTCGTTAAAGTAACCTGTGCTTTGCTGCAAAGAAGGATCACTTAGCCAAGCATTACTTTTCCATGGGGTCGGACACCTCTGGGTACATGTGGCGAAAGTGAAGCCATGGCAATCACGAGTGCCAATGGTCCCAGTCTTCCCAGAATCATGGCGATCTCGATGACCCAACGGCCTTTTTCAGTAAGCCCCGCAGTCACCTCTCGGCTCAATCCGACGGTACCGAGGGCGCTGGTCACCTCAAAACTCAGGTCGATAAAGGACACGTTTCCTGCCTGAAGCATCGCGGATTCGGTAGATAAAAGCAGAGTAACCAGTACCAACCACAGCATGCTGGCAAGTACAGTGAGTACTGCAGCGGTCCTGATCACCGCATCGTTAATCGTCCTTTTCCATGCCACTACCTTTTGCGAAGCTCTCATCTCCGCTTTTGTAGCCAGGAAAAGTACTCCGATGGTCGTTGTTTTTAAACCGCCACCGGTAGATCCAGGTGAAGCACCTATCGCCATCAATACCATCATGATCAACGTTGCCGACAAAGGTAATGCTGCAGGAGAACTGGTGGAAAACCCTGCAGTCCTGCAGGTTATTGACCAGAACCAGGAATCTGAACCGGCACCAGAAAAAAGCAACAGGATCGTACCGCCGATTAGCAGGTAAACGCTTGCATTAAGGATCAGTCTTGTTTGCACGGTGATTCGTTGATACCTGCGTTGGAAGATTTTTCGTTTGAACTCATGGATTACAGGAAATCCAACACCTCCCAGCAGAATCAGTATGGCCATGACAGATCTCTGGTAGTGATTCCAGCCCGCAAGTGAATCTGCCGACAGGGTGAAACCTGCATTGCAAAACGCACTGACTGAATGGAATAGATTCTCACGGATGGTTCCGTGGAGCTCGCCGGTCAATGCCAGAAAAGCCGCGCCGAGAATTTCAAGGAAGATGGTTGAGATGCAGATTGTTCCCAGTAGATCACGCAATTGACTCGAACCTAGACCATCGAGGGAATCTCGTAACGCACGGCCTTGCCGAATACCCAGACCATNACCCAGGACCAGTGCAAAGAANGCAAATAAGCTGACGGTACCGAGTCCACCAAGTTGAATGAGCCCCAGGAGAATCCACTGGCCTTCTGTTGAGAGACGAGTTCCGACATCGATCACGGTAAGGCCTGTAACGGTAACAGCACTGATTGCGGTGAACGCGGCATCCGTGCCGGAGAGCGCAACGTCTCCTTGCTGACAACGTGGAAATGTCAGCACAACCGTACCGACAATCATCGGCATCAGAAAAAAAAGAAATACGAGAAAAGGGCCACCTCTACGAACTCGATCAAGGATCAGCGAGAAGACACTCAGGAAACAAACTCCGATAGCAAAAAGGGTACCTATAACAATGTAAGAATCATCTGTAGCCAGATAACCGAGGAGGAACGAAATGGTAACGACGAAAGCGGGAATTGCTCGTCTGAAATANCTGGTGAAAACTTGGGTAATAAGTTCTATGGAGCTGAGGGATAACAAGGTTACGACAAATACCTGCGGAATTACCGGGTCCGGATTGCCCGATGCAGAATCAAGCCACGGGTAAGCTGCCGCACAGCCGACTAGCCCTATCCAGTACTTGATGGTGGAAAGTAATTTTGCCACAACCATGACTGAAGATTGTGCAGGATCTATGCGAGGGTATCTAGCTCGTCTGGATGCTNNCGCTGGAATCTGCTAAAAGTCGAGTTGGTGGCGATTTTACAGACCGCCCTTGATCCCCAGATAGCATGGCCCTGTAGCTCAGTGGATAGAGCACCGGCCTCCGGAGCCGGGTGTCGCACGTTCGAATCGTGCCAGGGTCGTTTAAAATCTACGCCGGGAGCACCACTCCCGGCGTAACTTCTACAGTGCTGGTTTGTGCTGTTCGATGGCCCGTTCTGAACTTGGTGTCACCATGTATTCGGATCTAGATCCTGTTCCCGCCACAACGACCTGGGCCATCGGAGATGTCCATGGCTGCGTAAATACCCTCNTAGCATTGCTTTCCAGGATAGAGTCCATCGATACCGATCCAAAATATCTATTCGTGGGCGATCTGGTGGGCAAAGGACCTTCCAGCATCGAAGTCCTGGAACTGGTGTATCAACTGGCTGAGAAGGCCGTAGTGGTACTTGGAAACCATGATTTACATCTGCTGGCCATCAGCCACGGAATTGTGAAACAACGGCCCGGGGACTTTCTGGATCCGGTCCTGGGCTGTTCAACCTGGGATTGGCGTGGCTGGCTGGAAAATCGGCCACTGGTTCATTTACCCGCCATCGCTGGGGACCGGCCCTGGATCATGACTCACGCAGGAATACATCCCGATTGGTCCATCGAAGGAACCGTTCAACGGGGAGAATTGCTTTCAGATGCGATTGTACGGCAAAACTGGGACTGGTATCGCAACGAGAAGACTCCGATCGGTTACGTGGCACAAATCCTGACCCGGATGAGAACACTCGAGCCCGACGGAACACCGGAAATCGAATTCACTGGCGGACTCGCTGAGATATCCAACCAATCGAAACCGTGGTTCCAGTTCCCGAGCGTGGTCGGGTGCACTCACAACACCATCTCAGGGCATTGGGCCGCACTCGGCCACCATCACCATGGTCCCCATCACTGCATCGACGGTGGCTGTGTCTATGGTGGATCGATGATTGGTCTCAAACTGGAAACCGCTCAGCTTGTACAGATCCCCAGGCTGGCTACCGACGCACTGACATAGCTCCTAGATGTCGTGTTCGATCAATTCATCGATGATATAGGTACCGCTGCGTTGATCCTTATGAACCTTGATCAACTTGTTCTTTTCCGCGTCTTCAAGAAGTCGCGAGAAGTGGGTATATCCGTGATATTCCTCACTAAAGGTCGGTTGTTTGCGCTTCATCGTTTGCTTGACCATCGATCCCCAGATCACCTCGTAATTTTCCCGCTGAAGTGCTGCGATCGAACTGATAAGTAGCGAAAATGCCGCTTCTTGTTCCTTGTTAAACTTCCTGGCTGTCTTCTTGGAAGTTTTTCTCGCCCTCTTCTTTGTGGTGCGAACAAGGTCTTCGTAAAAGATAAACTCGTCGCAGTTGTCGATAAGAAGATTGCTGGAGGAGTGTTTGACACCCAGGCCGATGATCTTCTTGTTATTTTCGCGCAACTGGGAAACCAGAGGTGAGAAATCGCTATCACCCGAAATGAGGGCGAAAGTATCAACGTGCGATTTCGTGTACGAAAGTTCCAGTGCGTCAACGACCATTTTGATGTCAGCGCTGTTTTTCCCAGACATCTTACGTCGAGGAATGTCGATCAGTTCGACGGCACATTCATGAAAAGGTCTCTTGTACTGAGGCCATGCGGTCCAATCTGCATAAGCTTTCTTGACGGTGATTTTTCCCTTCTCGACCAGCCGGTCGAGAATCTTGGAAATATCGAGTTTTGCGATTTTGGCCTCTTTGACACCAATAGCGATGTTGTCGAGGTCCACGAAAACGGCGATCTGGTGCTCCTGATCGACCTGCGAATCCATTCTGTCACCCTTCGATATGGGGTACTGGTGTTACCTGTAACTCATGTTCCACGAATTCAGGAAACCAGTTCTACTGAGGAACTGCGCCTGGCATATTGCAAGCTCCCGATGGAACAGCATGTGCGGCACACTTCTTGAGGATCCGATCGGATCCATACGAGTGGCTCCTCCATTGGAGAAACGCGGCGAGCTCATCATGGCATGGCTGGGCCTAGAAATTCAACCCTAGGAACCACCAGAACCGGATTTAGATCACGGAAAACACGGGAATCCCTGATCAGGGTCCAGATCGGGCCCTAGATCGGGATACGGGAATTCCGGAGCTGGGCCCGAGGCGAGCACGTGATCGAGGATCCGGATCGGATCAGCGAGGGTCAATCGGCCGTCGTCATCCACATCCAATGACTCCAGGCAGTTGGTTGATCCAGCTCCGAACAGAATTATCAGAGCGTCGATACCGTCGGTGAAATCAACCATGCCGTCCCTGTTGGCGTCCCCACGAACAAATGTCACCGGACAGGAATCATCGTTGAGAGGATTGAAACCGAGTTGCGCTTCCACTGCATTGGCAACACCGTCTCCATCCATGTCTCCGTCGGGGTCAACCATGAGAACCCGTTGTAGGCCTGACAAATCGCCGGTCCCGACAGGATAGCTCGCGGTAATTTGATCCAGGATCTGACCAGTCGAGCTGATTCTAACCACGGAGTTACCATTCCTGCATAACACCGTGACGCTTCCATCGCCATTACCGCTGATTCCGAGTGGGCGAGCAGGTACGTCGATGATGTTCACTACACCACTTCCATCGACGACAACGACCTGCTGGCTATTCTGGCAACTAAACCATGCCCGGCCCTGCAAATCAGTTGTCACTCCGATGGGAAACACTCCAGCAGACCCACTCCATGTTGTTTCACCTGACGAGTCGAGTTTTCGTAATCCATCCTTTTCGGCGATCCACAGTCCCCCATCGTGGGCGGCTGTAATCCCTGTCGGGAAAAATCCGACCGGAATCTGTTGGAGCAAGTCACCAGATGGGGACAGGATTTGAACCTGATTGCTGTATGAGCACGTGACGCAAATTTGGCCCTGTTGGTTGATGGTGATTCCGTAAGGAACGGTTGCGACCGGATGATATGCCACTATCCCGTTGCCAGGTTCTATGACAATCACGTCATCCATGCCGGGTCTGGTCGCCCACACTGAACCCTGTGAATCAACAACCAGTGCTTGAACCCCTACCACTGTATTGATGGTTTCCAGGATGTCTCCGGTAGGACCGACATGAAGAATGAGGTTGATATCGGCCAAGGCGACCCAACCGCCACCAGAAGGAGTTCTGGCGATGCAGCGAAGGTCAGCAGGTAAATCGCTCAGGGGTTGAGATTCCGATGGGGAAGAACTCCAGAGACCTTGTTGATCACCAAACCATGTTTCTTGACCACCGACAAAACCACAAAGAAACATGAGGATAAAAATCGAGCAAAAGATCATCGGTTTCTTGACCATCAAACGTGCCCCCCAACTCGGTTGTGACTCAAAAGAAATCATCAAAGCCCCCCCACACAATCCAACGTGTCGTCGGTAAGGTCGGCACCAACAACGGGAAAAGGATAAGCCGGTGCACTACCTTGAGAGAAGAGGAAAGTGAGTAATTGAACCGGATCTCCAAGGTCCAAAGCCCCGTCATCACTGATATCTCCGGCATCCAGGCAAGAAATTGCACTTCCAAGAAAAAGGTACTCCAGCAGAGCTACGGGGTCAGCAACATCGACAAATCCGTCAAGATTGACGTCGGCGCGCAAGAATGCATCGGTTGAGGCATGAACCGCGATGGATTCACCCCCCTGTTCGGTTGTGAAGATCCGGCCAGCGGCAATTTGAATGTCGTTGGGTAGATTCACGCCATCCAGCAGTCCTGTCGCCAAGCCTGTCGTGAGGTCAATTCGGGAAAGTCGATTCGAAAAGAATTCCGCCACTACAAAGGAGTTGTCACTGTCAATCGCTACTGCAGTTTGAACCGTATCCGAACCGGGAACGGTGTAGATGGAATGTAGTGAGCGGCTGACCAGATCGATCCGATAGACGATGGCGCTACCGCCAAAAATGGTCAGAAGGGCCGTGTCATCGGGAAGAATCTTCAGATCGCTTGGAGCCGGGAAATCGGCGGTATCCACGTCAATTGGCAACTCGAAGATGATTTCACCGGAAAACGGATCGATCCAGAGAAGCACAGGAGCAGCAGTAAAATCGCCTCCAGGAAATCCAACAGGAACCAGCAATGAACCATCGCTGAGATACGCCATCACGGAGATCCCACCCGAAACTTCATAGTGCTGTAAAATTTGTTGAGTGTCAGGATCGATTGAAACGATGTTCTCACTGGAGCCATCAAAATCACCACCATTGGAAGCCACATATATTTCACCGTTAGCACCAAGAGCTAACCCAGAAGGGAAAGTGATCGCTGCGCCAGTACTGTCTACAAGAGCAATAGATGTAGGTTCCGCCCCATCCAGGTCAACACGATAAAGTTGATTCCCAGCGGAACAGGTGACCCATAGATCGCCATGGGCCAACAGCATCTCTGTCGGATAATACCCAACTGTAAAACTCCGAATTACTTCCAAAGTCAGCGCATCGAATTCGATGACCTTGTTGTTACTGTAGTTTTCAATCGGCTCACCAAAGGGAGCGACATCTCCACAAATGGATGCATATCCCAGCATGTTAGCTTCATCGATGATGATCGAGTACGGATGCGAATCGACCGAAGAGCCGATGCTCCCTGTGTCGATGGAAAATACCGGTAGTTGAGCCATCGCTGCCAGAGGTGCTAGCGAAACGGCAATCAGCAGCCACCAGAATGTTGGCTTCGCAGAATCGCGAGAGGTACAGAGTTGTAAATTGCTAAATAAGGCCATCTTGTACTCTTCTCTGCTCGGAGTACCGGGTCCCGAAGGATCCTATTTCATGGCAGGAGGTCTTCTGGCTCCCGGATCATCCTCACTCCGCGCCTTCCCACAGCAGCGCTGTAGTGGCTTCCAGTAGTCCTGGGTTGCAGAGATCGTCCCCGGTTACAGCGGCGGCACCGCGGTGGATTTGCACCACACTTCCGACCCGGACCTCCCGGATCATTCCTGCCGGGGCGACATTCTCATAGAGCTAGAAAACGGTCAAGTATCTCGATCCAATAAGCGGCAGAAAGGTTCAATTCTGTTCAAACCGAATACTTTGTTCAAAGCCACATTGATCTATGCAGCTGTGGATATGAAACTGCTCCCATGACTGCACCGAGATCGCGGCAAAAGGCCTCCGAACGGAAGGTCACCGTAGCAACCCTCTCCTCACGACTGACAGATGGTCCTCCAGGGGTCATCGCCGTCGTTGGCAAGGAAGAGCTATTGCGTAAAGAAGCCGTGGAAGCACTGTTGGCTTGCTTCCCCGGTGGAGATCCTGGACCCGATGCCGTCATCAGGATTCAGGCGCACAAAGCCCCCGACGAACAGCAACTCAGTCTTTTGTTTGATGAAATTCGAACACCTAATTTATTCGGCACCGGGCCTGTCGCCATAATTTCAGAAGCGCAAAACTGGATAAAGGTAGAGCCAGACGCCTGGTGCGAGCTGGTATCCTCGCCGCTGGCTGGCTCGATGTTGATTCTTGTCATGAATCAGCTGGACGGACGCAGTAAAGTAGCGAAAAAGATCCTTGAACATGGGCTCTGGATTACAGCGGATCGCCCATTCCACCGTCCACCTCCATGGCAACCTGATGCACGTCGCTGGCAGCACGAGATGAATTCCTGGGTCGTTCATCGTTTTCAAACCAAGAAACTGAAGGTAACTCAACAGGTAGCTCAACTTTTGATCGATCGGATCGGACCGCAAATGGACCAGCTAGCGGCCTCCATTGAAAAGATCTCAACGATTTGCGATTCCCGTCAGATTTCCGAAGTCGACGATGAAATTATCATCGCAAACTCGGCGGCAGGCGGTGATGGCTCGACTTTTGAACTGGTAGATTCATGGTTTGAAAAAGACCGAAATCGAGGGTTGGAAATACTATCTGACATTCTGACCAGAGGGTCTCTGGACGAAAAAGACCAACGAAACAAAGACCCTCAAAGATTGCTGCTCCAGTTCATGGCTCTTTCACTTAAAAGAGCACGGGAACTTCGTGCCGTGCACTCCATCGTTGCAAGAGGTGGTGGCGAAAGGGAAGTGCTGGAAGAATCCGGTGTGGCTCGGCCTTTTTTGCCTCGCATTCGCAAACAATTCCGCAGCTGTAATCAGCAACGAACCCAACGCATCATCGAGACGTTGATCGAGTTGGATTGGCAACTGAAAACCGGGGCCGGACCCAAACCTGAGGAACTGATCGAGCGGGCTCTCCTGAGCGTGTAAACCTCACAGTTGTGGCGTAGACCATCTGCAACTGTTGGCCATTTCAGCGGTCCAGTACTGGTAGTCTGACGCTTCTCGTCCTGGCCATGATCTGGCGAAATATTTCTTCGGCATCCACTCCCCTGGATATCCAACGTACATGAACCTCGACAACCAGTTCGTCTATGTAATTGTCTTTGGGAATGGTCCCGTAGCGAACATCTACAGCAACTCCTGGCCATCTATCGACCAAATACTGCCATGGTGGCTGAGCGAGTAACTCGGTAATCGTTGCGCCATCCCGGATGGATCCTTCCAACGCTGCGAATACTTCTTCTGAAACTTCAATAGCACGCACCCGATCGACTGCTCTCCTGTGAGCAGCAGTAGCAGCTGTAAAAAGTGATATGGCAACACTAACACCGACAGTAAAGATACCCAGGGCAACAATCACCTCGAGCAAGGTGAAACCGTTTTCGTTGTGAACTCGGTTCATGGCCTTCCCCTAGCATCTCTGGTGCCAGGTACCCGAACCGTTCGACGAAAGTCAGTGCCATGAACTATCTTTTGATGCCGTAAATGTACCCTGGGAGTTGTCCCGCGGACCCCGCGAACGCAATCATTGAAAGATCGATCGGCAATTTCTCCGACTCGAATCCACTCTTCGTCAATTCGTATATAAGTTTCAGGCCCGATAGGATATTGAGCGGTAGAGTCAACATCGATGGTAGTTTGAACATCATCGATATCAGTCAAGAGCCGACCCAGTGTGAGCGACCTGGCGGGTCGGAGCACCAGTAGGATTTCAACAGTATCGGGAAAAATATCATCGAGGTGGTCGTCACGACTTTGAGGATTGGAGTGGAAACCAAACTGTTTCATCACGGGTAAAATACCGCGGGTAGAATCCCACAATGGAACGGACTTCTGTACCACTCCATCGACCCAATGCCTTCGATCACCTCCCCAGAAACCGTACTCCAGATGGAGGATTCCGTCGGCCACAGGTCTACATCTCATTGGTGTACCATCGACGTCAGGAGCCAGATTAATGTCGTCGAACAGGGTTCCATCTCCTCCTATGGGGCTCTTGTAACCCCTCCAGAGGATTTCAGATCCCCTCTCTGGACCCAACTGATAGGCCACCTCCGCCAATCCACCAGGAGCCCGCAAGACCCCTAGCCGGGCCTCCATCGCGTCATTCCGATAATCGATGTCAGCCAGCCCCCCGGTCAGGGAACCGGCGATCCGCGAGACGGGATTTCGGGTCTCGTCATCCAGGGCACGGACCAGTCTCAACCTGGGTCGTTTGAAGGAGTCCCGGTCACACAACAACGCCACTTCGACCAGTCCTCCCCCGGGTCCCGGGTTTGAATCAGAAAAAACGGCTCGAATATCATCGCAAATGGGGCCCAGGATCGCCTCGGCACGTTCATATCCTTCGCGTCTCGTTTCACCGATTCGCCAGGTCGAGATTCCATCTCGGAGGAACATCACGAGACTGCTTCCTAGCATCACGAAGATACCAAGGGCGACCAGGATCTCGATCAGTGTTAAGCCTTGCTCCTTCCTCATCAGTAAGGAATCTCCTCACGTCGAAGTATTCTCCACTCCTTGCGATGTTCGATCCCGAGATTTCGTAATACAGGCAGATGTTTCCATTCGTCGTTCCAGATTTCTTCGCCAAGGGGACCATAGGCACCAGGCCGATGACGATAATAGATCCGAATCTCCATACCATCACTGAGAGTATCCAGTTCGTTCAAGTTCTCTGGATCATCAAATTGGTACAATCCCCCGGGTTGATTTGTTGGTTTGGAATCCCAACCTGGCACACCATTAAAGCGGACAAGTACCCGAACTGTACCCATCGTCCTGCGATTGCGAGCTTCTTCCACTTCCCAAGTGACCCGATCCCACATCGTGCCGGGCATAGTCCAGGCTCGTTCCAAATACTGCAGATCTTTGGACTCCACTAAAGGCTGATACCGATCATGGTGTCTGGCCATCAGCTCAATCGCCGGTGTATTTGCTGGATGTTGACGGAACTCGGTTCCAAATCGACCACGGAAGATTCCCTTACCCGATCGATCATCTCTGAACAATCCAAAGGCAGATCCTTCTGGTCCTGTGTGAGCCAGGATCTCGTCGTTGGTAGCAGGATTCCCATCATCGACCAGTAGATACCCTTCGGCTCGTGGGAATCCGATCGGATTCTCCTGGGTATTGATCGCTACTTCGGTAATTCCACCAGCAAGACGCACGATGGGAATCGATGGGATCGGCAGCAGGGCATTAAAACCGAGGGTGTTGTCGAGTCGTTCCGTGGTCAACATCCCACGTGTCAGAATATCTACATCACGCGAAGGAAGTAGGCGCAACCTGATGAGGTTTGTCCTGACCTGAGTTCCGCCCGACGCATCAACAATACTCCACTGATAGACATACCCACCGACCGGGGTTCCCAGCTGGCCCCGAAGAACATTACGAAGCACACCATTAGAGGCCTGCTCATAGAACAAGATCTCTCGAGTCGAACCGCTGATCACCTCAAGAAATCCGCCATTGGGAGGTAGTTGCTGGGTGTTACTGACAGCAACACTATTGACGACTTCTGTCCGGAGATCACGAGAGGGGTCGTAGGGCAGAACCACCCCATCGGCCAGAGCATCTTCGTCAAGGAAAGGATCTCTCGGCAAGTTCTGAACCAGTTCGACAACGACGTCTTGATCTACTTGGCCAGGATCAAAGGTGTAATGCATCGCCTCCTGGTCCACCATCATCAGTCCTTCACTCTTGCCCATCCCGAACGGTCTGGGGTCAGCACGAGAGAAGGTTCTGGAAAAACCATCGGCACCAGCAACTGGTAGTAGTCGCGATCTGGCAAGCAATCGCAAACGATCCAGTGCACCGCCGGGTTGTTCGGAATCTGAATCGGTATACGAGGTTTTCAGTGCTTCCGTACGAGTACCTGGCGGCACATTGGCCGAGCTAGGCAGGGAAACCTTGCGATAAGAGCCATTACTGGCGATGGGAAACGCAAAAGTATCGACATTCACCCCATCGATACGACTGAAACGGATTTCATCGATGGTACCGGGCGCATCGATGCCATTGCCGACCAGGGCGGGGGTACCAAATATGAGATCGCCCGCTGAAGTGGAAGGCAAACCACCACTGGGAAACTTACGGATCCGTGGGTCTTGAACAGGTAGATATGTACCTTCGGGCGGGAACAAGAAACTGAGGTATACGCCGCTATCGGCCTCTCTCACCTTCCTGACCCGCAAGGGTAACGTCTCGCGCAGACGCGATGTCGGATCTCCATAACCGTCACCGAGAATCACATCGTCCATGAATCCGGCACCGGCCCCCACCGTTCTGACCACCTGAACCAATTCCTGTCCAGCAACGTGGGCAACAATACCGTTCTCGTCCCAGCGAGGACGATTGCGACGGAACGGGTCAGACGTACCTACATATCGATCTCCGGTATATCCACGGAAACATTCGGCGACATCTGGATCGTTGATGAAATATTTACCCTCGGAGATCTGGGTGTAGCGAATCCACTCCACGTCCTGAAGAACTCCGCCAGCGAGGACTCCAGGCGGACGATCAATCTGAATCACGCCAGATGGTGCGTAAACCTGGTTCAGATTTGTCGCATCAGTTTCGACGGACACACCAGTGACAAATAACTGGGTGTCTCCGGGGTTGAGACTGGCTCCATCGGTAGCCTGTGAATTGAGAAGTGCCCTTCCCATGCCGGTGAATCGGAACAAGCCTGGTAATGGTCCCGGAGTGATCGTTGAGTATTTTGCAAATTCAGAGGCAACGTGTTGCAACACGCCGGTCTCGTTGCGGGTGTACTGTCGAATGTGAATGTATCCACGCATCGGAAATCCCAGTTCCAATGGATGGCTTCCGAGAGTCTGAACCAGTAACGAAAGTGAAGAGGGACCAAACGGTTCGAGCTCCAGGGTGCTGATCAGACCCGGCGCAGCAAATCCTGCGCTGGTACTTGCTCTGGCGTAAGTCGAAGGCGTCAGTTCAACTGAGCCATTGCTCAAGGGTCGGCTCTGCATCGTAGGAGCCATCTCAAGCGCAAGAGAAGCACCCCCAGGCCCTATGATGATTCGATTACCGGAATTCTCGAGTCCAAGACGTGGATCGGAATTGGCAAGTGGTAACGAGTAACCTAGCAATCGTACTGGCGTTCCTGATGGATGCTGAGAACGAACCGTTCCCCTGGCCCCGCGACCGATGGGAGGTTGTCCATTAGGCCCGGGAGGTCGAACCATGAAAGAGCCACCCTCCCTACCGGAATAATCGATGGCCTCGGCGCCGACCAGTAAAGTTCCCGTCGGTGGGAAACGAACTGCCATATCGGTATCGGCTACTCTCACGCGATTGCCGGTGATCGACAATCCACCCGCCAAACGAGTCAACCACGATTGTCTTCCTACTGGCCTGCGGTCGATCATCAACACCAGATCGCCCGGCTTGGTCGATCGCCATCCTGCGCTGATGTGGTACCAGGTGTCATCGGCAAAGGTCTGTGGGGTCACCAGATGCCTGACTTCAGCCGCTGGCAAGATGTCGTTACTCCATGCCAGAGCAGATCCGGTATCATCGAATACTTGCAAGACCAGTTGCTGATTTTCGCCCTCGAAGTAGAGCCGGACCCGATCACGATAAGGTTCGCCGGTCGCACCGACGGAATCGAAAATGATGCGGTTACCGCTGCGAGATCCCCAACGAGGTCGGTACCAGAAGTCGATCATCGAGGGAACAGTCGTCAACGCATCGATTGTTTCGACTTGCCCGGGAACAGTGCCGACACCGGGAATCTGCCCAGGAGGACCTCCCCCAGGAGTCACCTCGATGCCCCCGGGGCCAACCACAACGGTAACGCCGTCCTGTTGGTTGCTGCCCTGCTCCGGTTCATTGGTAATCAGAACGGATCTTTTCCAGGGTCCGTCTTCGAGTTCGTGACCTTCGATCGTCTCACTGAAGTGCTCCACCTCGAATAATCCCAGCGAACCAAAACCGAAACTGCCGGACACCATCTCACTGGAAATGGTGTTTCCGCGAAGTGTTCCTTCATCGAGTGAAGGACCGGTGAAGCGCCGTCGATTCATGGGAACCGGACCACTGGCCATCAGATTCGATGCGCGTCCCGGTACGAATGTACTGTTGAAGCGAGAAAAGGGACCACGTCCAACATTTCTGGTCGAGTAAAGGGAAGCCCAGTCCGCTTGCGTTTCCAGACGTAAAAAGAGCGGGTCAGGTGGAGCAATCTCAATAATTTCCCTGAGCCGTACGGTGGCTTCCGGATATCCGGCAGGGTTCCTGGACACACCTCCAGACTCAACCGTGTAGATGTCAGATGTGGCAAAACAGAAACCTGTGGTCGAGATGGAAAGTCTAGGGTGGTTGGGATTCAACGCATTGATGAGAATCGCAGCGGAATCTTCTCCATCGAGTCCATCTGTAGATCGTGCGCCTTCGACGATTTCACGGAATGCCTCGAATCCTTCGATCGGAATCGCTTCCAACAACTGGTCAGTCAAATATCGAGCCTCTTTGACTGTCACGGCATTAAAACGTTGGCCGAAACGATCCGTAGACAGGCCGGTCAATGTCGCTTCAATCACTTTTCTTGGTGCGGTATTGATATTGATTGGATGGCGAAGAGAAGCACTAACCATCGCTTCTCGCTCGCCCCACTCGTACCTCAGAGGTTCTTTGAGGATCACTCCGCCCTGAAAGATCCCGCCGCGCCCCATGCCACGAAAACCGCCTCGAGGAGTGGGGAAAGCACCAGCGGCAAGTCCATATTCCACCTTGGAAGGGTCATCGATACTGCGGATCCTGACGACGGTTCCTGGATTGAAGAAGTCGTACCGCGGTAGGCGCATCTGTGGAACACCCATCAGGGCACTGTTGGTGATCTCCCCTTGCACCATCTGTTCCTGAGACCAGGATCTGGGTTGGGTAGATGAAGTGGTGATGTATTGTCGAATTTCCTCGTAGTTGAAGGCGGAAAAAGTCTCCATTCCTGGCAGATCGAAAATTTCCTGATAAGCGACGATCGCACCGGGGAAGTACTTCTTCGATTGATTACGGATCTTCTTCAACTCGGGGGCAATGAAGGTCTGGTAAACACCTTTGAAAGCATTGCCTTGAGCTTTGCTCAGATCGATATTCATTCGCTCAAGAACTTCTGACGCCTCGATCACGGCAGCTTTTCCACGAACTGATTCGACCAGGTCCACCACCTCTTTGGGAATGTTGTTCTCAAGGAACAGTTTCCGGGCCTTCCGGTACTCGGCTTCATCGACCTCCTCTTTCTCTTTCTTGAGGATGGAAGGATCGATGCCGGCCCTGACGAGCATCTCAGGTGTCAGACCCCAATCCATCATGTTGTCGAAACTGAGTCCGACTACCGCCAGGGTCTGAAGAAAGTAAGGCACCACTGACCAGTCGGCGATCTGACGGATGCCAAGCGGGGTCCGGAAGGTGGCAATCTCTCCATCGGACAGGTTTGCCAACCGGTGAAGAAATACCTTCAAGCCTCGAAGATCGAATACTGGCCAGCCCTCCTGGTGAGACCAGGTGCCAGAAAGATATTGCCCACGAAAAACACCGGTCAGGGCCTTCTCTGTTTTTCCAGTATAGGAGATAGCCTCGACGGTAAAGAAAAGAGGATTGAGAATAGCCACTACTCCATCGATGGTGTCTGGATCATCATCGGCAGGAAAAGATGAAGTGTCATCGAGAGGCAAAGCTTCTAGTTCTTGATCGTAAGCGATGCTTTCAGAAAGATGGCTACCGGCCAGTAGATTTCCGATCAAATTCGGCATCGCAGTATTCAAGTTGATTTTGCCCTGCTCATCTTCAACATGCGCATCCAGAATCAATTCACCGGTGCCGCGAACTGTGTAGGTCGATGGACCCACAGGGCCCAAAGGGGTCGGGCTGAAACTGGCCGGGAACTCGATGGCAATCTCAGCTAAATCATCGACCAGATCGGGAGCAGTAGATCCGGGTTGCCAGTTGTCTCTTTCCCTGCTGTGGTGAGTATCAAACAAGGTACTGACGGCATGATCACGAGCACTTCTGGCACCCAATCTCGCTTTCTGATCTGCCACAGAACGCGCAGCACCTTGCTCCTGCAACCTCATGGAGATGACAAAAGGAGTGCCGATGGCCGCCAGAGCAGCAAGAACAAGGATAACCATCAGCAGAGCCATGCCGCGTTCTTGAGAGGAAACGGTTCGGTTATCCACGAATTGCTCCCGTCAAATCGATAACAACGTTATGGAGTCTTAACACTGAAACACCATCGACATCACCTATTCCAATGTGCAATCCTGGCGTCATAGGCAGTGAATACTCTGGTTCCGGTTGCCCAGGAATTGCATCTGTATCCTGGCCCCAATCTTCCAGGTAATGCATCAGATCTGCGATGGGATCACCAAATGCTTTCTCGATAGCGGCGTCTTGTTCGGCTTTCTCTCTTCGTTTCCTGCTGATCTGGTCACGAAAAGTTTCGCCGGCTACGGCAGTTCCATCGGCGGCTTCTGTTTCGACAAAATCTCCGATTTCAGCTACGTAAATTACAACAGGCAAATCATGTCGGAGGGGATCCAGAGCTCCGTGACCATCAAGATGCACAAGAATCGGCGGGCCGAGCAGTTCGATATCTAGCGGCAATTCGACCACTTGCGGCTCGGTAGCCGAACGAAGAACTACCTGATCTATAGCTCCAAGGAAGAATCGATTGGGGTGACTGATCCAGAGATCCCCGTCACCGGCCGGAACTTTGTTGGGTAGTGGTGGCCAATCTCCGGGGTCCACCATTTCAAAACCATCGGGAATCCAGTAGTGCTCTACTCCATCGACTTCGATCACGAGTTCTATACCATCAAACGTCATTCGTAGATGTACCCAACGTTCGGAAAATACCAGAGCACCTTCCGTTTGGGCTCGAAAATAAACTCCATCGATGGCTGCGTCTGGATCACCAAGTTCAAGATAAGCAGCACCGTCTGCCAGGATCCCCATCTCGAAAGATCCTGGAATGCCGATAACTGCCAATCTCATTTCACGACGTGGGTCTGAAAAACCGCCATGCGGTTCGATGCCATCATCGGGGTGCCATGGTGGTTGCCAGTAACGCACCCAGGCTTCCGCCGAAAGTCCATTTGTCATGTCATAACGCGGAAGATAACGAGCGCGCATTGCGGCCCCATCATCGACAAACAGTGCAGCAGCCCCAATTGAGCCCTTGCAAGATTCGACGTGACCGGTCACCTCCGCAATCTCTCGAAATGCACCGGGAATATTCATTCCTGGATCCAGGGCAACCTCTTTAGCAAGTCCGTCCAGGGTTTCAAAATCCCATGCCGCAACGGTTTGAAATCCAAAAGCAGTAACTCGTCTATTATCAGGATCGACCAGAACACGACTTGGCATACCGGACGAGATGGACCAGTTGCGAGCGGAACGTACCGCTGTCGAGACACCGCTGGCTGCAACCTCAAGAGTTTGAGCGTCACCAAAAGAACGAAATACCGACACAGACATGCCAAGAACCATGGTCACGATAGATAGGACCACAAGAAGTTCGATCAAGGTAACCCCACTAGAGGTGCAGGTCCTTGATCTCACCATGACGTAATATCATCCGCGGCCCCGTTATGGTGGATCCCGTCGGGGCCAGCTGACCAGATTTGAAAACGTAGAGGTTGGTGAAATGTAGCTGTTTTTTCAGAAGTCCCAGAAAGAACGGTAGTGGCACCTTCTTCCTGAGTTACCGAGAAGCTGCGGCCATAATCACGATTATGGATGTACACGTAGGGCACGCCCCAGGGATCGAGGTATTCCCTCAATTGATCATCTCCGAATACAGACCGCATCTGTTCGAACAGATCAGCATTGCCCAGTCGGTCGCCATCGAGATTATCCAGAAACTCTTCCGAGAACTCGAAGTAAGTTCTACCCCTGGCCCGACTAGCAAGATGGGCGACCATGCTCTCGTTACCAGAATCTACGCCATTACCGGAAATCTCGTATTCTTCTTCCATCGAAGTGGGAGGGAAATCTCCGTAATCGATTTGATAAGTTTCAATACCTAGCACCAGTCGTTGAATCTCGTGTTCCGCGACACCGATCGAGCTTCGCTTGTTTGCATAACCCAGCATTTGCGTACCAAGGCCTGCCAGCACACCGATGATGGCAATGACCACAAGGAGTTCAATCAGCGTAAATCCAGAATCCCCAACAGGTCTCATCTAGAACTCTCTCTCCTGGGTTATCTCCGCTTTACGTCGAAAAACTTCAAAAGATTCGATCTCAATACCCCATTTTTCATCGAGGGGTGCCTGGCCAGAGATACCCCCGACCAACCCTCTCTTGCGTGCCGGACGATAAGAAATTCCTCGCGCAACCCGGACACCATCGAACCAGACTTCAGCACCTTCCCGACCATCTTTGGTAAAGGCGATTTCGAGAGTATGGGCTATTTGTCCTCCAGCCCATCTGGTCTCAACAAGGTCGTATTCTTGTTGCTGGTCCTTGTTATCGCTTCGAATCATCTCGACCTTGGATCCACCTAAAATTGCAAAGCCAAGCACCTCGTCGGGATCACGGAAGAAAATTAGACCTCCACCCGATTGGTCCTCAATACGAAGAGCAATCCGTGTTCCGACGCCAGCCGCTAGCAGTCGTACCGTGGTCCTCAACCCGGTCAAACGAGGCGTCAGGATTTCCCTTTTCATGGTTGTCAGCCGGTCAGGTTGATATCTCTGAACACCATCCATGAACACGGAACCGCTCCGAAGGAAAACGGAAATCCCGTAAGCTTCATCTTCCATCCAGTTATTTCGAATTGCACTATCGTCAACTCGCTGAAAATCGTCGTACCAGTATTCTTGCTCAAGAGTTCGATCGATGCGGCGAAGAGAACGTTTTGCCCAGCTCAATGCTGCTGGAATATCAGGAGAAAATGATTCTTTTAATTTAGCGGGATAGATGGCGATAGAACTTTCAATCGAAACTCTGGCTGCAGATAGATCTCCAAATCGATGTTGAAGTTCGGCCAGAGCATTCCATGCGTCGGCATTTCCAGCATCGATGGAAACCACTTTTTCGAGTGCGCTTTTAGCTTTTACGGGATCGCCACCCGGACCTCGCTGTGCGAGAGCAAGCCTGAGCAAAACATCAGGCCCATCGAGACCGCTAGAAATTGCATATTCTAGCCAGCGCCTCGCCTCAGGAAGTTTGCCCTGATTGAGGGCATGATCGCCAAGGACCAGAGAGCACTCGGCGAATGCAGCAGGAGTCAAGATGTCAGCCCTCATCACTTCCTGGATCGACTTGGTCGGATCCCAGTCGGGCTCGATTCTTCTACGGGCTTCAATCGCCAGTAGTTTTGCTTGCCAAAGTGCGTCTTCCTGACGACTCGCTTCCTGGTACAAAGCCATGGCGGCGCTATTTTCACCCTGAGACTCGAGTACGTAAGCTTCTACCAGCCGCCAATCAATCGGAACAGAATCGCTATTTGCTGCAGCGCTGAGGAGCCCAAGAGCCTTCTCGAAATATCCCTGGCGAGCGAATGAGAGTGCGAAAGTTGTCGCGGATTTTCCATCGACCATGCCTGCCTGGTAGGCTTTCTTGAAATCGGAATCCGCCCCCGACAAATCATCGTCTAGCAAACGAGCCGATCCACGGAACAAGTACGCAGCACCGGTATCACCTCCACTGCTGATCAAATCCTCGACAAGGCTTTCTAGTTGCTCACGAGCACCAGGTATCCCGGAGGCGTGATCCTGTGCGGCCCAGCCTATTTCACGTAACAGCACTTCACTGTCACTTCCACCGCCACTGTCACGAAGACGTAACGCTGCAGATCGCGATTCTTCACTTCGACCCAGAGCATCCAGCAGTACCACTAGATTTCTCAAAGCCCAGGAAACATCTTCATCCGCTACATCCCCCTGGCTCATTTCTTCGAGCAAAAGGACCGCAGCCTCAGGCTGCCCAGCTTGTTTCAGTGCCGTAACGGTACGATTCCGAATTCCCTGGACTTCGACATTTACACGAACCCCGGAAAGTAGAATTTCACACTCTGTAAGGAGTAAACTTTCACGCTCCTCTGAAGACAAATCTGAATAGTCCCGGGAATCATAGATCGCAAACAGCAACGAGTAGGGTGTGGCATTCTCCGGATCGATACGAATCGCATCCTGCAGGTGAACCACGGCCTGGTCGGGAAGATTGACGAGTGGTTCCAGACACCAGATACCGAGCTCTAGCTGGCTTTCGTAAGAATCGGGATCAAGATTCATGGCAACCTTGAGGTCGTAGACCTTCTCTGGTGGATTCCTGTAAAGAATCTTGGCGATATCAGACTTCAGGAACGTCGCAGTGCCCCCCACCATCTCAAGCTGAACGCCGTCTGGGCGCTCGCTGATGATGCGACCCTCGAATCGATTGCCGTTAATTAACTCAACCATATCGAAGGGACGGATCTCGAACGCCTCATCATCTTGCGCAGTCAGAGGAGGCCAGATCACCACACACAACAGAAGTACCGCGATAGAGATCAGGAATTTCATTTAGATTCCTCCTCATCCCGGGATACGGGACGACTCAGCTCAACCCGAAGGCGAGCTCGTGAATCGTCAGAAACTGTCGCAGGTAAAGGAACCCGGCGAGGAAGAATGCCAAGTGGTGGTACTCCGAGATGATCTGTCGGCGCACTCCGCCAATCGCTCACTGTCTGAAATGGGTTTCTGGCAGCCTCGATGGGAACCGGCTCGTACCATTCGATACGGACCACACCACCGACTGCTCCCCCATCACTGGAGCCTGGTTCCGTCAGGTCAGCCCCGGACAAAGGATCTCCGAGAATGATCGTCTTGGAAAAACCAAGCAAGGCCAACAGAAGGAATCCAAGGCATATGAAAAAAAACACCTTTTCGACATTCCAACGCATCAGTTCCCCCTCCTGATTCCGCGCAATGAGGATCTTCTGCCTCGTCTCATTTCTTCACGTGGATCTTCCACATCGAGCCCGACGACCTGAAGTAGCGCTTCCAGCCGTCCGGAGTTGGATTTTTCAGCGACCACAGTGATCGGTTCGATGGAAAGGAATGCACCGTCGACCTGAAATCTAACGATAAGATCCGAAAGCTGGTCGGGGGAGCACAGCAGCTTGATCTCGATCGGATATCGGACCAGGACTTTGTTTGTATCCCGGAAAGATTCCTGAGTCCTGGTACTGGGTACTACCCGATCGATCCTCGGGATACCGCATTGCAGGCAAACTTGAAGAAAACGATCCAGCACCTCAAGCAAACGGTATCGATCGGTCCAGTTCTCCATGCTGAGATCGCCGCGTTCGTCGAAATTTGGAATCTCGGCAGGAGTCACCAATCCGATTCGATTAGCTCGTTCACGGAAATTATTCCATACCAGATCCTTCGCGCGCTTGAACTCGGTGCTCACTGAGCTTTCATCTTCTGGTGGCCGATGTCGAGAAGTTGAGGAGATCGAAAGTTTTCTGAGAAGATCTTTATTGCGCTCTTCAAGCGCAGCGCGAGACTTCCGTTCAACATCCACCCTGCCATCGCGTTCTTGCAACTGATGAGAAAGTTCCTGAGCCTTTCTTTTATGGCGGACAAGGTCTTTCTCGTGATCGCCACGGACACTGCGTGCGTAGGTCGAAATCAAAAGGAACACGACCATTGCCGCTAACGCCTGAATCATTAATTTCTTATTTTTTTGCCAGAGTTCCTGCATTATCCCTTCCCTCGGTACGCATTGGGAACTTGCCGATTGGGAGTCCCTCTTCCTGAATTTTCGGGCAACTTCGGAACTGGAGAAACGAGGATGTTGAACGGGTAAACACCTGATTTTTTCTCATCGAGCTCGACCCGTACTCTTTCGACACCAGGCAACGCTTCCAGCTGCCTTTGCAGAATCTCGATCGTGTCGATTCCATGGTTTCGGGAAGCGTCGGAGCTACCACTCAATTCGATCTCGATCCCCAGTGCAGCGTCGCCACTGACACGTTTCAGCGATATCTGATCAAGTGAGATCTCTTGTGGTAATCCGTCACGAAGGCCATCGAGAATACGTGCGTAAAAGCGTCCGGTAGCGACTTCGTCGATGATCCGATCTTCCCGTTTGCGAAATATGTCGTTTTCTTGCTTGGCCTTTGCCTCGGCGGCATCCCATCCCGAAATCTTTTGTTTCCATGACGAGATCGTGCTGGAAGCTTCTGAAGTTCTGTTGGATGAAATCAGTACATCGAGAAACTGAACACCGAGTGCGATAACCAGGCAGGCAACTGCACCCCAGAAGAAAATTGTACGATCACGGAAAGTACGACGTTCACGTTCCTGATGGGGTAACAGATCGACGAAACGCTCGTCGTTATCCAACGCTGCAGCACCTGTTCCTATCAACATTGTGCATTCCGGGCCAGGAGATCCCTCGAAGGAGACGATTTCGATCCTGCACTGGATCGCATTTTCTAGATCGTTTCCCATCGCTGCCAGGTTTGCTCCTGCGCCAGACAGGCGGACTTTGTCGGCGACCACGTCTTCCATCTTCAGCTGGGCCTGACAGAAAGAGATAGAAGACGTGAGCAGCTGAACCAGTTGGTTCGACCACCCCCGATAACAGCCCTTAATTGATTCCTCCCCGGTAACAAGATCGCCGCTGACAAAGTTATCAAGCATTTGACTGGCAACTTCACCAGTCACGGAACAGCGATCTACGATCAACTCTTCCATGTTGTCAGTACCAAATCTTACGCTCCTGGCAAACAACAGGCGGTCGCCTCGACTGACCAGAATCTGAGTTTCTGATTCATGCACGTCGCAGAGGACAATAGTGTCTTCATAGGTGAATCCACCTGCTGAAACGTGCGAATGAAACACCCCTAGTGAACCGGGAAGCGCCAGTTGTACGCGCCCGCCAGACTTTCGTATCTGGTCAATTACCGGTTGGATCAGACCATCTTTGCCCATCCCCAGCAGCAAAAGGGTGTCCTCCGACAGGCTCTCGGGCACCTGCAGCTCCATATGACCACCGCTAAGTACCTCGCCTGTCTTTTCGGCAATCTCTTCGATTTCATAGCGAAGGATTAACTCCAACCGCCACGAAGGTACCGGAGGAACACTGTGGTAGCGTAAAGAAGCGTTGTTCCCGTCCAGAAGCAAGGCGATGTTGTCGAGGCGAAATCCCTTGGTTCCGATCTCAGCGATCCAGGCCGATATTTCTTCAGGCTCTCTTGCAGGATCTTGCAACAGGTCGACCAGATGAACACCACTCCCATCACCGGCTACAGAAGCCGCACGCCAGATATTGGGCTGGAACTCAAGGACGGTGACCTGGCCGCGATAAGACATCAGTTCCCCCTCACATCGAGAATTTTCAGGCCCTGTAGTGCTTCCGCGGCACCAACAGTCCCAGTGTGATTATCGACGACCCACTGATAATAAAAACGCGCAATCTCATTACGATCTCTACCGGAGGCAGCGCGTGCATGAATGAGAACCTGTTCGATGCGTGTCGCCGAAAGAAGATCCTGAGCAGTCCTCTCGGTCTGATCACGCATTGCTTGAATTTCGCTAGCACGAATCGCAGGTTGGAGGCCTGCAAAACGAACCATCGCTGCCTGACAGATTTGATCGAGGAACTGGCCAGCTGGTGATCCTGGATATCGTTCGAGATCGGCCTGAACTGCCTCGATTTGATCTGCAGCAGCCTTGATCTCAACTTCGATCTGTTTCTCCAGCTGATCTAACTTATCAAACAGATCATCGCGCCAGGGGAACGCATCTCTGGCTTCCGTGATCAGTTTTACAGCATGCCCTTCTTGGCGAGCTGAAAGCGCATCAGCAATTTTCTGCTGAACCGCCTGTACTTGCGCCTGTTCACGTTCACTGCTGGCCGCGATAGAGATATCAATAGAACCCCCGGAAGAAACCAGTCCGGCATTTGCAATCAGAAGTAATCCTCGCCCACCAGGTTCGGGAGTCACGGAAAACTCGATCGGCATATTGAATAAAATCACCACCTGGGATGTTCCTCTACCCAGTGAGATTTCGGTGCCGGTACAACTTTCCAAGCTGGACAGTTTTTCGTGGTATATCCCGGAACTATCCCCCCCGAATATCTGCACGGGCTCTCCAACTCGACGCGAAGAAACCTTCCCGACTAGCATCATCGGAATCGAACGTTGTGGAGACCAGGTCGTGGCAATACGCCACCCTATCGACCTGGCAAATTGTTGAATGACCGCATTTTCGCCAACTTCTTGAATCTCGTAGCTAAGTCGGAACGAATCATCATCACCAACAACGACCGGTTCTTTTTGTGAAGGCAGCAGCTGCCCCCAGGGCATTGGACGAGCAGATCCAAGTGCGATCCTCATGTCGGATATCAATTCCGTCTTGCCCCTGTAAAGCTGAGCAACGCCCCTATCGTCGAACTCCATACTGATCTCCTGGCCAGACTCCCCTGCAACAACTCTGGTCGAGGAAGTACTCGCCGATTCGATGGTTCGAGCTTCGATTTGATCGCAACGAAATGAGCCTGTTTGATTGCCGATTCCAACGATTGAAATACGAGCCGAACCACCCGCTCCCTCAATCGGTGCCGGAAACTCAGCCGCAACACTCGTCCAGTTGGAGTTTGCGCGCAGTTTAGTAAAGTTCTCTGCCACCACCACGTCACCCGAGTCTCCGCGTTCAAACCAGCGAACGCAGATCCCGACCCGATCAAATCCTCCGTTAGCTACTCTTCCACTGACCCCGATTCCCTGTCCGGCTTTCACCTCAAAGAGATCCTGGAATTGAACCCGAAACACACCGTCTACACCTGGATCTCCCTGGGCTGTCATCCACTTTTTCCCCTGTGGAGCGCCATCACCCTGGACAACCTGAATCGAGCCTTCACCGGTTACGATTCGCCAAGAAGCACCCTCGATAGGACCAGGATCTCTTTGTTCAAAGAATCCCTCACCGACGAGACGATCACCCTCTGAAACAGCTAGATCTGGATTGGTGGCAAGATCTTTTAAAAAGCCGTATCCAGAATAAACAACGATGGCGAGGATCCCGACAAAAACCAGAGTCGACAATCCTGATGAACCTTCTGGACCTACATCAATGTTTGAACTACGAGTCACGACCAGCTCTGGCGAAGTAGATGCAGGGGACCTTGCAATTGCTGCCGGGTCGGGAGTGCCGAATCCGTGTACGAAAAATTCAACCGGACCGATCCTGAAGGATCGGTTGTCTTGAAGTTCTAAGTTTTTCAGTTTTCTGTTACCGACCACGATTCCGTTCCCTGAATCGAGATCGTTGACGAACCAACGGCCGTTCTTTTCTTTAATGGTCGCATGTCGGGATGAAATGCGTGAATCATCCAGGATCACATCAACTTCTGGACTTCGCCCGATCACCAGTTCAGACGATACGGGTATCCATGAAACAACCCCATCCTGTTCCATACGCAAACGTTGTCCGCTCGGTTCATCAGAAACAACTACACTTTGCTGTAGCTCCGCAACTTCAACATCATCCAGAACAGGGGTGACATCGCTTGAACCTTGAACTCCAGGGATCTCGACTCGAAGCTCAGCCTCTCCGATGTGTATCGAATCCCCATCACCTAACGGAACACGATCTATTTTTTTCCCTGCCAGCAAGCTGCCATTAGATGACCCTAGATCTTCATATATGAATTCTGATTCATCCCAGAAAAATCGTCCATGATGCCGAGAAGCAAGTCGATCCTCGATCACGATACGAGACGATGGATCTCTCCCGATCGTGATGGGATCACTTCCGATTTCGACAATCGTCTGACGACCACCGTCCTGGACTAGGATCTTGGAACTCATCCGCTGTTCTCTTCCCTGTCTTCAACTTCTTTTTTCAGACCATATTTCTCGATCTTTTGATCTAACGTGGGCCTCGAAACCCCCAGTTGTCGTGCCGTCTGGCTCTTGTTCCAGCAGTTCTCTTGCAGTGTCGCACCCAGAACCTGTCTCTCCAGTCCCTCGGTAGCTTCAGCAACTAGTTCACGAAGAGTCCCGCGCATCGGTTCCCGATTCGTGGAGCCAGGTCGATGAGAGAGTACCGATGGTGAAATGTCTTCAGGTGCTATGACGCTCCCCGACAGCGCAACCAGCCTCTCTACCTCGTTTTCAAGCTGACGAACGTTGCCAGGCCATGGACTATGGTAGAGAGCGTAAAGTGCTCTGGGATCTAACTTCGGCCTTTCCAATCCAAGACGCGAACAGGCAAGATCGATGAAATGATCAACCAGAAGCGGAACATCTTCTCGTCTTTCACGAAGGGCCGGCAGATGGACAGTCAAAACATTGAGACGATAATACAGGTCTTCGCGGAATCTTCCATCCCGGACCATTTCTTCGAGTCGTTGATTGGTCGCTGAGATGATTCGGACATCTACCTTGACGGTATCCCGTCCTCCGACTGGGCGGAATTCGCCATCTTCAATGACCCGCAATAATTTAGCCTGAAGATCAGGACTCATATCGCCGATTTCATCAAGGAAGAGAGTGCCCTTGTCTGCCAGTTCAAACAGACCTTTCTTATCACGCACTGCTCCAGTGAAGGATCCTTTGACGTGTCCGAAGAATTCGCTTTCGAGAAGGTTTTGAGAAATCGCAGCACAGTTCTGGGAGATAAAAGATTCCTGATTCCTGCCTGATCCGATGTGAACGGCCTGAGCAACCAGCTCCTTGCCAGTACCGCTCTCGCCAAGGACCAGCACGGGCATGTCGGTATCGATGACGCTATCGAGCAGCTCAAACACCTTCAACATCACGGGAGACCGGGTCACGATCCGATCAAAGGAATGTTTCAGATCAGGGCGGGCACCTTTTTTTACCAACTCCCTGACATCTTCTGGTTCCACGTCTCTGGCAATTAACATCGCCTGCAATTGGCGGTTCAGGTCCTCCACCTGGTCTTTGGACAGCTGAACCGCATCCTGCTTCCTGTGCAATTCTTCAAACAATCGCGCATTTTCGATGAAAATCGAAGCCTGATCAGCCAGGAACTGGATGAACCGAAGGGTTCCCTGATGGAATGAATGTTTCTCGAAGCGATTGTCGACATAAACCGCACCCAGAACTACACCCCTCAACCGTAACGGAACACAAAGCACAGATTCAAGTCGTAGATTTGCAATCGAAGCAGAATCGTTGAAACGCGGATCGCTTCTTGCGTCGCCGGTGAGAACTGGCTCCCCTGAATCGATGACGCGTCTAACGAGCGAATGGCTTACCTGAAGATGTGCTCTGCGCACCACGTCTTTATCAATATTGCGAGAAGCAGCGACTTTCAATTCTGATTCATCTTCGACAATCAGAAAGCCCCTCTCAGCACCCGCGATTTCAATCACATTCTGAAGTATCACCTCGAAAAGTTCTTCGGTGACCAGAATCGAGCAAAGATCTCTCGTCAGCTCGAGAAGCCGGAGAAATATCTCTCTCTCCTTCTGGAAACGAATGGGGTCATCACTGACTACTTCTCCGGAAATTGGCTCAAGAAAATATTCCGTACTCAGGAGAAGGGTTTCACCCGCAGGACTTGAACTACGATGCTGTTCTGGGATTTCTCCGAAGAAAATCTGTGTCTTGCCGATCTCGATCAGATCGCCAACCATCATCGGCTGACGACGGATGAGAATTCCGTTCACAAGAGTTCCGTTGCGGCTCCTCAAATCTTCAATGTGCCAGCACCCCTGAATCCGTTTGAGGGCACAATGATGGCGAGAAGAAGAAATATCTTCGATTTCAACATCGTTATCGCGAGAGCGTCCAATGGACACAGAATCACCATTCAGAGAAACTTGACGTTCTCCGGCGATATCGCGAATTAAAAGAAGCGGAGAAACCGACGTGGGATTCGTCGATTTCCCTTTGCGTGCATGCTCCGGCACGTCCAAGGTTTATTCCTCTTCAGGCTCGGGCTCAGGACTAAAGACACCTCGATGTTCGCATGGCTCTGGCACATGTAAAGAAGATTTTACAGGGGGGTGCCAGTTTCAGTTCTGTTGGTCAATTTGGTCCGCAATCGCCTTGTAGACGACCAATAACGAACGATCCTGCCAATCACGAGCGCGGCTGGCCCGGCCACTGCGACCTTGATAGAGGAAACAAAAGGAAACAGGACCCTGGGCGCTGTCGAGTACGCCAGCGAGACTGACGACTCCCCGAATGGTACCGGTTTTGGCCCGCACCTTTCCCTTCAGGGGCAACGAGGTCATCCGTTTTTTCAAGGTTCCATCGAGCCCCGCCAATGGCAACGAATCAAAGAAAGGTTGGCTCCATTGTGCCTTGAGCCCCAGTTCCACGACCTGGCGCAAAACCCGCGCGGTCAGTCGATTCTCACGCGAAAGGCCTGATCCATCACGGATGACGATTTCATCGCTATTCTTGAGCCGTTGCTCTAACCAGCGCGTCAATTCAGCTGCAGCTGAAGAAAATGAACCGTCCCCACCTCGGACTTTCGCAAGAACTCTGGCCAGCGCATCTGCGTACAGATTCTGACTATTCTTCAACATCACAGGTAATCGGGAAGAAAGGGAATGCTGAATATTCGCCATCGGCAACGCCTTCGCAGATGGTGACAACGCGGTTCCATCCACTTCGATACCAGAGTCTCGAATCAGCTGAAGAAAAATACTAACGAAGCTATCTGCTGGGTCAGGAACCGCTATCCATTCCGTGCGGACACCGGAAGTGGTAAGAAATTTGCCCGAAACTTCCAGGTCCCAACCATTCCCAACTCGATCGATCCGGTACAAATGATCCTTCTTCTTCAAACAGGGAATCAGAGAATTCTTCAGGGTTACCAACGGTTGAGGTGGTTTGATCTCCACTCTCACCTGGCCGGAAACCACGGGGCCGATGACAATATCAATGCAATTGTCATTGAGGTTCAGGGCACCTGAGGGAGCACAGTACCAGCGAGATAGTTGTTCTTCAGGCCAGTCCGGGTGAACTCCCGGACCATCTAGATATCGAACATCGGCCAGGATTCTGCCGCGCACCCGTTCGATCCCCTGTGAGCGAATCGTATCGATCCAGGGTCTCAATTCCCAAAGGGGGTCTTTGCTATTTTCTCGGCCGCAGATAGCGGGATCCCCGCCACCAATAACGAGAAGATCACCATTGAGTACACCGTCCTGGATCGTACCCATACGCATCAAATTGGTTTGAAACATGTGATCGGGCCCCAAAAGATCAAGACAGGCGGCTGCCACGACTAACTTCATGCAGGAAGCCGGAGCCCTTGATTCATCGGGGAGATGCTGTAGCAGCGAACCATCAGGAAGTCTGATGGAAAAGGAAACCTCTTTTGCTGACAGTTCCAGTTTTGTTGCTTCTGCAACCAGATCAGATACAAGGTCGCCGCCCAAAACCAGCGTACAGCTTGATATGAACAGCTGAACAACGATGAGAGGCAATAGCGAAGAGTTACACACCCGAGAAAATCGGCCACGACTCTTACAACCGTAGCCATGATCAAGAATTACTTGAGCTGAATTCTTCCTGAATCCCGAGGTGCTGGTTAACCTGTCGTAGGTTGTGTTGTTCGCCATCGTCCCCCTCCCCGCGTAAGCCTAGTATCCACGACAAGATATCTCAAGGCTGACGGGGTACTCGGTTTGCACTAGGATCGTAACAGGAGTTGACCGTCATGGCCTCAGACGAACAAAACAGCGCGCCTGGTGGCGCTAATCCTCGCTATCGTTCACGCGCAGCTGAATCGATCCACCGTCGACTGGTCGGATTGGTCAAATCGCTACTTACCAGAAAAGGCCAAGAAACTCTGGATGGGTTACCAAACGAGATCGAATTGAACCTGCGGATCCCTGTACGGCTAGACAGAAACGAGATCGCCGATTCCAGAAACTTTGCTCAATCTCTCCTCGCCCAGGTTGAGTCACTTCGCATTCAAGGGGAAACGGAAGCTCTCGGCCATCGTTCCGGACACGCAGCGTGCTACTGGTGCAATGCAGCCGTCTGCGAGCATTCAATGCCGCCAGATCACCACTCAGTCCTGATCGGTTGGTCACCTACAGGAGTACCACTCTGGAAAAATCTGACTTCGGTTCTCATCGTCGACAAAGACGCACAAATCGATTTTCTTTATGGAGAAAAACCAGGACCAGTGATCACCTGGCGAAGCGAAGGGGACTTGCTCGACAATATCCTCCCGGAATATCTCAACGATTCGCTTTTTGCCCATCCCGTGGGTGCTCTGCTGGCCGGTGGCTTTGCTCTTCCGATGCCATACGGAGATACCGATTTACTTTCCGTCACCGCCCTGATCCTTGAATCTCGAACAGGGCGGAGTGTTCCCAAATACTCCCTCAATTTGATTTCAAACACACCGCCACCCCACCATCTAGCGACCTTGCTCGGATCAGGCACCAGTTCGATACTTACCAATTGGATCTCATCACTGAGGTCATCTCTCAACAACCTTCAACAAGAACTGATGGGATTGGCCAGTAAAGGTAAAAGATCTTCACTTCAGGCTTCTCGAGAACTGATCGTCGAACTGCTAATTGAGTCGAGATCGTATCTGGAAACCCTTCGCCGAAGATCAGAGAGAAGAACGAAACACGCCCAGCAAAGAACCGAGGATCCAAATCGACCAACCTCTGCAGCGATCTCTGACCTGCTCTCCTGTGACTACAAAGACCTGTTCCATGATCGCAAAGAGTCGACAGTAGTCATTCGGGGCAGACAGGGAAGAATACACATCTTCACCGCAAACGGACGCCATATCACCAGTGCAATCTACAGTAACGATGCGATACAGACTCGCATCGCACGGGGAAGATGGAAGTCGATGGAGGAAAATAAGGGGTGCGCATTCCTCGAACACGTTTCCAAAATTCTGGCAAAGCCGGGCGAAGATTCAAGCGCTAACGACGCCTCATAGATTCTGACAATCGCTCCACGAACTCCACCATTTGTTGAAGTTGCCGCCCAGCACGTTGGCTGCGCTCTCCTCATCAAGTCCGTTTTTTCGGAGAGCACTCTCGAAAAGATCTAAATCGCGATGATCTCGAAATCCCAGAGGTGTTTTAGAAATACCGTCGAGGTCAGTACCCAATCCGACGCGATCCTTTCCGACAATCTCCATCAGATGAAATACATGATTCACGACTGTATCAAGAGTAACTGCTTCAGACGACGGAGCGAGAAAAGGAGGGAATATATTGACTCCGACCAGACCGTTTGATTGGGCCAGTAGTTTCAGCAACTCGTCCGATAGATTTCTGGGATGTTCATGCAAAGCTCGGGCATTGGAATGGGTTGCCAACACTGGCGCTCCCGTTTGACAAACATCGATGATCCCCTCACGATTGAGGTGGGAAACATCGATAGCCCAACCTAGCTCCGCGGCTCTTTTCACAGCAGCTTGACCGAAATCGGTCAGGCCCTGGTGATGGTCATCAAGGACACCTTGTCCCAGCTCATTGGCCCCATTCCAGGTCACCCCGAGAATTCGAACACCACGCTCATGTAATTGTTCCAGGCGAGAAATATCTCCTTCAAGACAGCGTGCGTTTTCGATGGTTGCCAGCATACCGGTAGTCCCGAGCTCGAGATCTTGCAGGTCCGTTGGGCTTGTTATCGAACGAAAATCCTCTTCAGGATCTTTTGAAAGCCTGTCTTTCACATCCAGAAGTCGACAGCAATGTTCCCATGGATCTGCTCGGTTATCCTCGGTGAAAACTGCTGTACAGAGGAGACTTACTTTTCCTTCCCGACAACGATTCGCATCGATTTGCAAATCGTCACGGTCAGGAGTCAGTCCGCCACCTTTCTCCTCAAGCCTCCATAAGGTGTCAACATGAAGATCAGCTCTCATTCGATTCTCCGATCCCGCCGAGACGCCATGAACCGAGACTGTAGACATCCAACAGCAACGCCTCTCGCTGACAACTAACCTGTTGCGGCTGATCAGCGGCCAGAATCTGGAGATCCGCAACTGTTCCCGGTTCGAGTGTACCCCACCCTTCGGGAAGGAAATTGGCTTTCGCAGCCCCTGCAGTTCGCCAGTGAAAAGCCGAGCTGAACGGAACTTTCTCACCGGGACTGTAACAACTCCCGACCCGGCCTCTTTGAAGACGATGCACTGCAGCGTCCAGATCGCACCAGGGATCGACGCTCTCTATCGGTGCATCCGTTCCCAGGACAATTGGTATCCCTGCAGCATCGATGCTACGAAGGGCAAAAGCATGGGTAGCTCGTTTCCCCCATCTCTTGTCCAGTATTTCCCGATCCTGATATAAATGGCACGGCTGAAGTGACGCTATCGTGCCTGTATCTCTGATCTGTTTCAGATCTTCTGGATCCGCCAGCTGGAAGTGCTCGATGCGATCAGGAAGATCTTGTTCCCTGACAGACCTAGTTATTGAAATTACCCGGTTCGCTTCTTTGACCGCAGCATCTCCAATGGCATGAATAGCTAGAGCCCAGCCTCGCTGACCCGCATTCCGGGCAATTCGTTCCAGGTCGTCGGCACTTTTCCGTATGACACCCACGTTTCCAACGTCATCTGAATAATCCGACTTCATCCACGCAGTTCTCGACCCAAGCGTTCCATCGACGAAAATTTTAACCCAGGGCATGGCAAATGGATCCTGTGGTTCACCTACCGGGGAACAATCCACTCCAGACTCCAGTGCTGAGCTGAAAAGATCCTCAGGGAATCCATGACGGATTCTTATACCAAGTTGGCCTTCAGAATTGGCCTGGCCCAGAACACGAATCGACTCCTCACGATCGAATGTCGTCGCAGCTGTGATGCCATGTCCCAGTAACCAACGTGCTGCATCGCTGGCATAGTTCTTTTTAACTCTGGGAATGGCGGTCCAAATTTCTTCGGCGTCTTGTTCTATCACGATTCCAGTGTGAGATTTGGTATCAACTCCTGCCAAGCGCAGAGCCTCTGAGTTAACCAGGGCTCGGTGGTGATCTGAATTCCAAAGAAAAACCGGATCGTCTGAAACCACAGTATCCAGGAACCTTCGTGGATCAGGATTCATATGTACGGGTACAGGATCCTTCCACCCGTGTCCGATTCGTGGTCCTGAATTTTGATTGGAAATCGACGTTACAATCGCTTCAACGGGCAATCCAGCCAACTCGTGCTGATCCAGATGCTCCATCGAATACAACAGATGAATATGGCTATCAACGAAGGCTGGCAGGACCCAATGATTGTTGAGATCGATGACCCGAGCGGAAGTAGAATCTCCCTGACCTAACGACGACCACGAAGTGATGCGATCACCGTCGATACGCAAATCGTATCTACGATCGGGATCTCCCGGATACCGTTTCACGCCCCTCAGTAACCAGGCGCCCACAGGCTCCTCCCGGAATTATAAAGGGGCCCGATCCTGATCTGGATCGGGACCGGGCCCCTTTAGAAGCTATCTAACGACGAGGACCGCGGTCTCTTCCACGATCTCGACCTCCGCCACCACCACCGCCACCGCGCCGATCACGGTCTCGACCGCCACCGCGAGGACCTCTATCGTCATCGCCACCTGTGGCTGGTTGGAGTTTTCCTTCATCGATCAGTACAGCCTTGTGAGAAAGACGCAGACGACCCTGGGGATCGCTTTCCAGCACTTTAACCCGCAGCGCATCGCCCCTCTTCACAACAGAAGATACGTCCTCAACATAATCCCCGGAAAGCTCGGACACATGAACGAGACCCTCCTGCCCGGGCAAAACTTCGACGAAACAGCCGAAATCTTTGATGGAAACGACCTTGCCGTCATAGGTAGCACCCACCTCAACATCCTGAGTGATCATCTCCACTTGCTCACGTGCAGCTTGGGCGCTCTCGGTATCTTTGCCCCAGATAGTGATGGTTCCGGAATCTTCGATCTCGATGGTGGCTCCAGTTGCTTCCTGGATCCCCTTGATGACCTTGCCACCCGGGCCAATCACCAAACCGATCTTTTCCGGGTCGATAGTGATCCGCATGATCTTGGGAGCTAGCGGAGAAACTTCTTCCCTTGGGCGATCCAGCTTCTTTAGCATCTCACGAAGAATATGAAGTCTTCCCTCACGTGCTTGTTCAAGAGCTCGCTTCATCAAATCGCGGCTAAGTCCAGAAATTTTGAGATCCATCTGGAGGGCAGTAATTCCATTTTGCGTACCAGAAACTTTGAAATCCATGTCTCCGTTGTGGTCTTCGCTTCCGAGGATGTCCGACAGAATATAGTGATTATCTCCATCTTCGATCAGGCCCATGGCAATCCCGGCAACTGGACGTTTCAGTGGTACACCAGCATCCATCAGGCTCAGAACTCCACCGCATACACTCGCCATCGAAGAGGAACCGTTCGATTCCGTGATGTCGCTCACAACGCGAATCGTATAAGGAAAATCATCGTGATCGGGAAGTACTGGCTTGATGGAACGTTCGGCTAGAGCACCGTGCCCGATCTCACGTCGTTTCGGTCCACGGTTGGGCCAAGATTCACCTACGCAGTATCCTGGAAAATTGTAGTGGAGCATGAATTGCTCGCGTTTTTCATCGATGAGTCCGTCGATTCGCTGTTCATCGAAAGAAGTACCGAGTGTTGCAGTCACGATCGCCTGGGTTTCCCCACGCGTAAATACGGCCGATCCATGAGTCATTGGCAGGAATTGAAGTTCCGTATCGATATTACGAATATCGGTAAAGCTACGACCGTCACTCCGAATCTGGTCTTCTATGATTAGATCTCTCTCGACCTGTTTCTTGACCCCCGAAAGCATTCCCTTGACGGCCTTCGGATCCGGGCAGGTCTCTGCTTCAATTTCATCTTCAGGACAAATTTGTTTGAAAACCTCATCGCAGACCGAATCCATCGCTGCCTTACGAGCAAACTTGCCATCGGTACGAATCACTTTGCGGAGTTGATCGTAAGCCATGGAGTGGATCCTGGATTTCAACTCCTCATCAACCTCAGGAGCAACAAATTCGATTTTTGGTTTACCAGCGAGCTTTGCAAACTCGTTGATCATGTCGACAATCTGAGCGTTGACCTCGTGAGCTTTCTCGAGCGCGTCGATGATATCGGCTTCGGCTACCTCTCGGGCGCCAGCCTCAACCATCACAATCGCATCTGCGATACTTGCAACAACAAGATCGATATCACCTTGATCGCGCTGTTCGTGGGTCGGATTAACGATCAGTTCTCCATCGACACGTCCGATCCTGCTTGCTCCAATTGGCCCCTCGAATGGCAGTTCAGAAATGGAGAGTGAAGCCGAAGCTGCGATCATTGCGAGGATATCCGGGTCGTTCTCACGATCTGCTGACAGAACAGCAGCAGCAACGGAGACATCCTTCATGTATCCAGCCGGGAATAGTGGCCTGACAGGGCGATCGATCAGGCGTGCCGTCAAAATTTCCTTTGTGGTTGGTCTGCCCTCACGCTTGAAAAATCCACCAGGAATTTTTCCAGCAGCATAGTTGTTTTCCCTGTAATCAACCGTGAGCGGGAAGAAGTCCCCACCCCAACGTGGTTCACCCCAGGTCACAGCACACAGTACCGCGCAGTCCCCACATCTAACGATGGTGGCTCCAGCAGCCTGTTTCGCTATTTCTCCTGTCTCGATCGTGAGGGTGCGCCCTCCGATCTCACGTGAAACGACATGTTTCATCTAACCTCCTGACAGCGTTCGCTGTCGTGACGCCCATGCGTCTTCATCTAGATTCACTTACCTTAAATTACTTCTTATTTGATGTCATTTGGACAGGAAGGAGCCTCAGAGGCAACACTCCGGAAGGAGCGCTTACAGGGAATCACCGAGGAAAAACCCCGGGATCTCGGAAAAGATACCATCTCGAAAGCCAAGCAAGTCACTCGAAACTACCGCCGTAGCCCAAGAACCTCGATCAGCCGGAGATACTCAGAGCGATCCTTGCGGTGCAGGTAACGGAGTAGCCTTTTTCTCTTACCGACCAATACGAGAAGACCTCGACGGCCCGCGAAATCCTTCTTCATGGCACGAAGATGTTCCGTAATATTGCGGATCCTCTCGGTGAGGATGGCGACCTGAACCTGTACAGAACCCTTGTCGTTTTCCGAGGTACGAAACTGCTCGATCAACTCGGTCTTACGTTCAACAGTTATGCTCATGAGTACTTAAACCCTGTCTCTTGATGGCAGCTCCCGACGGGAAACACTCCACGTCAGTCGATTCCACCGATCCAAGCAAGGATGCTACAGGGGAAGCCTGATAGGGCAAGACAATGTAAGGCCCAGGAATGGAAAATGGCCCAATAAGGCTCAAATTTTCCCATCTGCGGCCTCGATCAGTCCCGGAGGATCCGGTTGGTCTGGGGTTCCAGCGTCGAGAAAGGACTGTAACAAGATTGCGGCCGCTTTTTCATCCAGCCCACGATTCCCCGCCAATCCTTGAGCATGCACAGATGTAAGCCGTTCATCCCACAGAAGAACCGGGAAATCGACCTGGTCTCGCAGCCAGCGAACCAGCTCGAGTGAACGTATCGCCATCGGTCCAAACGAACCATCCATGTTCCTGGGCATCCCGATCACCACTCCCGCCAATTGATGATCTTCATCCGTCTTGAGTAACCAGACGACAAGTTCTTCGCGAGTACTCAAGACTCCTCTCGGAGTAGCCAGCACTCCAAGCCCATCTCCTCGAGCACAGCCGATTCGCTTCTCCCCGGGATCAACCCCGGCCCAAACGCCCACGAGTGCCCCCTTCCGATCTCGAACTAAGTGTTCCCAGGACTTCCCGTATTCCTTCGGAAGATATTTCATCTTCGGAAGCAACCAGTACCACATCTTGCGTAATCGCTACGAGTCCCCCACGCACACCATGGATGGACATTTGAATATCACCCTGCCGAAAAACCAGTAGATCAGCACAATCCACCAACCCGTCACAATTGGTCGAGCTATCACCAGCGGCGATTTTGATATGATTCTGAGTAACACTAATGTTCGCCTGATTAACTCCCACGCAAATTACCTGACGACTGCCGTCACCGTCGATTTGAATCCTATCGGAACGAATCAACATTGGCTCGCCAGGTTGAATCCGGTCTACGTCTTCCTCTGGATCTAGATCGTTGATCATCACGTTTCCATAGGTATCGGATTTGAATACCTTCCTCAACGATGACCATGTACCAAGGTCAGACCACCGGTAGTCCATCTGCCTGACCAGCAATCGATCCACAAAGTCATTTCTTTTGATCAAAAAATGGTCGATGGAAATGGCTGGAACCTGCTCTGTTTCCAATGTGCTGGTCGATTTCGAATCTTCAATGATTCGTTTGAATTGCTCGATAAGAAAAGTGGCTCGAAAGCAGAATATTCCGGTATTTCTCAGTGCACCTTCTCGCTGTAGTGAAACCGCCAATTGTAGATCTGGTTTCTCCTCGAACCGTGTGACCCCGGCAACCTCCTGTTGATCCTTCGGAATAATGAAACCAAAGGAACGATCCAAAGGTGAGTGTGTTCCGTGTAACCAAAAGCGTTCGGGGTTCTCGATCACTGCATCGATGGTTTTCCGCATTCCTCTGCGAAAAGGGTCGGTATCAAACACCATATGATCTGCTGGAAGCACCAGGATTGTCGCTTCCTCATCGGAGTTCTGAATCTGACGAGTAGCATGGTAAATGGCGGGTGCCGTGTCTCGAGCTTCTGGCTCCAGTATCCAGTGGAATGGTCCCACATCACACTTCACATCGGCGGTAGCAACTATGTGAATCCTGTCTGGAGGAACCAGGCCCAACGCTCTTTGCAGAGTTGACTGGAGAAGTGATTTGTCTCCCAGTATCGGCAGGAACGGTTTGTATCTACCCTTTCGACTCCAAGGCCAGAGACGAAGACCTTGCCCTCCAGCAAGGATCACTACGTGGGAAGATTTATTCATCCAGGTAACCCAGAAGGGCTTCTCGGATCCGTTCCAGGCCACGAGCTTGAGGTTGAAGGCGCAGGACTTCATTCAGATGCCGCGCAGCTTCTACCTTCATCTCCATCTGCAGATAGCAGTGGGCCCGTTTTTTAGCCACCTCAATGCGACCCGTCTTATCGAGCCCAAGTAATTCTGCTCGCCTGAGATATTCCAAACCTACTCTTGGATCGAGGTTAATATTAGTTCGTTTTAATAACAACCTTCGCGCTCTATCCCTGGCTTCAGGATAACAAGGACGATTGTGGTTTCGTTTTTCCTCAATCCGAATCAATTCCTCATACCATTCGAGTGCATTGACCCAATTCTTTTTCCCCTCAAGCAATTCGCCGACGAGAAAACAAGCATCGACAAATTCTCCCGTCGTCAAATGTTGCCTCAGGAATAATCGTCCCCCTGGCTTCAGCTCTCCGATCCGCTCCAGGGCCTCATCGCCTCTCTCTTCGAGAAGCAAAAACAGTACGGAACGTGCCCTGGCAGCTGGACGTTCGCTTTCGGTAATATGGGGAATCGCGGATGTTAAATTCGGGCCTGCAGATGAAACTAATTTCCAGAGTTTGTCGTAAGCATCTCGCATGTCGAGGTTGGAGAGAACGTCATAAGCCTCAAGGACTGTTCGCATCTCTTCGGGGTCTCTGGGATGAACAGATTTGTCTGGATGAATCTCCAGTAATCTTGCCCGAAATGCATCGCGAATTTGTTCTTCATTCGCATCGGGATCGACACCCAAGTTAAGATAATGATCCTGGAACCCCTCGATCAAGATAACGACTCCCTATCTAGCCAAAGCGTCACCGGGCCATCATTGATCAAATGGACCTCCATGTGCTCGCCAAATCGACCCTGCTCAACAGCAGAATTACCTTCTTCCGACAACTGACTAACGAATTTTCCAAACAATTGGTTCGCAACGACTGGTTCCAGCGCTGAAACAAAAGATGGTCGGCGCCCTTTTCTACAATCCCCATAAAGGGTGAACTGGCTCACTGCCAAGATTGCACCATTCGTATCCTGGACACTCAGGTTCATCTGACCAGCGTCATCTGGGAATACACGAAGACCAGTTATTTTTCTAGCCATCCAGACTAGCTCATCCAGGCCATCTCCATCGCAGAACCCAACCAGAAGCAGTAGACCGGTGCCTATGGCATCGACCGTCTCCCCGGCAACGGAAACGTGAGCTTTCTGAACTCGCTGAACCAACACGCGCACGCTTCCCTCCTTGTCGGCATTCCGACCAATTCCTCATGTTATCAAGAATCGAGGGCGCTAAGGATGAAAAGGTGGCTCAATCTCAGGATTCAGTCCCCTGAATAACGTCGTGGGCGAAGGGTACAGTTCCATCTCTAGAAATATCCACAGGCCGAATTGATGAGGCCTTGCCCGTTTCAGGATTCACAGACAGTAAAACACCACATAAATGGACATTTTCCTCAGCGACGGTAAAGGGAGCGTGCATGGAGGTAAGAAACTTGTGCAGAACCGGTTTCGCCTCCCTTCCGATCACAGAGTCATATGGTCCGGTCATACCCAGATCAGATATGTAAGCGGTGCCCTGGGTGAGAAAACGCGCATCCGCGGTCAGCACGTGTGTATGAGTCCCGACAACTGCGGTAACTCTGCCGTCGAGATACCAACCCGCAGCCTGTTTTTCACTGGTGGCTTCCGCATGGTACTCAACGATGCAAATTTTAACATCGTCAGGCAACTCAGCGAGAATGGAATCAACGCACCGAAGCGGACAGTCGACGGCATCCATGAAGACTCTGCCCAGAACAATGGCATGTGCAACCTGAATACCATCGGCGGTAGCGACAACACCCCATCCCTTTCCAACGGCTTCATCAGGGTAATTATGTGGGCGTAAACAAAGTGGTTCATTCTTGAGAACTTCAAGATTATCTTTACGTTTCCAGGCGTGATCACCAAGAGTCATCAAATCAACTCCGGCAGATTGCAGTTCAGAAAATATTTTCGGAGTGATACCAGAACCGGCTGCAGAATTTTCAGCATTGGCAATCACTAGATCGAGACCGAGAGATTCCCGCATTCCAGGAAGCATCTCCTTGACGATTTCGCGACCGACCTTGCCTACGATATCTCCAATCAACAGTATTCGGATCTCTGGACCGTCAGCGTGCATATTCAACCACGCGAGTCTCGCGAATCAGAGTGATCTTGATTTCACCTGGATAGGTCAATTGCTCCTCGATCTGCTTGGCAACTTCGTGAGCCAGACGAACTGCTTTTTTGTCGCTGACCTTGTGCGCGTTGACGAACACACGAACCTCACGACCGGCTTGAATTGCTTGAGCGTTTGAAACTCCAGCGAAGGAAGTCACGAGGTTCTCCAATTTCTCAAGACGTTCGACGTACCTGTCGAGAGATTCACCACGTGCACCAGGTCGGCTTCCACTAATTGAGTCTGCTGCCTGAGTAAGAACCGCATACACGCTCTCTTGCGGAACGTCATTGTGGTGACTAGCTGCGGCATTAATAACCTCTTTGGCTTCGTCGTACCTTCTGAGGATCGTCGCTCCGATTTCTGGATGCCCACCCTCATACTGATGGTCAACTGCCTTACCGATGTCATGGAACAACCCGCATCTCTTGGCAAGATCCTGATCAAGACCGAATTCCGCCGCTGCCATTCCGCAAATACGTGCGCACTCAACGGAATGCGACAAAACATTCTGACCATAGGAGGTTCTGTATTTCAATCGCCCTAGCATCGTCACTAACTTCGGGTGCACCCCAGGAAGGTCAAGATCGAAGGATACTTGTACTCCGGCCTTCTGGATTTCTTCATTGAGCGACTTCTTTGTTTCGGCAACAACCTCTTCAATTCGACTCGGGTGAATTCGACCATCCTGAAGCAATTTGTTCAGCGCACGACTCCCCATCTCGCGACGGATCGGATCAAAACACGAGAGAGTTATCACACCGGGACTGTCATCCACAATTACGTCAACACCGGTTGCCTTCTCGAAAGCTCTAATGTTGCGTCCTTCACGACCGATGATCCTACCCTTCATATCATCGGAGGCGATTTCGATGCGAGAAACGGTCGACTCCTGGCAATAGGTTGAGGAGATCCTTTGCAGGGTAGAAGCGAGGATGTCTCGACAGCGATCCTCGCCGGTCTCCTTCACCCGTTCAACCATGCGCTGGATCATGATGTCACCTTCATGATCAACGTCTCGTTGCATCTTCTCGACCAAAGAAACTCGAGCCTCTTCACGACTCATATCTGCGATTCGCTCCAGGTTCTCTCGTTCCTGATCCAGCACCTCATCGAGGTCTGTTTCACGAATCCGAAACTGCTTCTTCTGATTTTCCAGATCGATCTCTAACGAACCGAGATTCTTTTCCTTTTTGCCAAGGAGGTCCATTCTGCGCTCAAGGCCGTCTTCACGTTTCCGAAGTTCTCTCTCCGTATTCTTGGTCTCCTCGCGACCTTCTTTCAGCTCGCTCTGGAAATCGTCGCGCTGTTGCTTGATCCACTCGTGGGTCTCGCTGCGAGATTCCTTTCGGAGTCGATCCGATTCTGCGCGAGCTTCATCGAGGACGACTCGACGTTCGTTCTCGATACGAGAAGTAGATCGTTGAAGCATAATTAGACTGGCGGCTACCGCAGCAATCAGTATCGCTGCCGGAATGATGTAAGGCTCAAAATCCACTGATTTCCTCCCGCAGAAGGAACTGCAGGGGAAAAATCACAGGGGGAGGTTACCGCAACCGGTTACCGTGAAAGAATCTCGATCTTTTGAATGCGTATGAGTCGCGCTCCTGTGCTGGGCTCCTGTTCTTCAAAGGTGCCCACGATTCCGACTCTCTTGTTGACGTATTGATCGAGTTTAATTTCACCACCATCGAGGTAATAGAGGAGTTTGTTCCCCTTTAGCAACTTGTGAGTAGCCTCGACGACCCTGTGTTTCCCCAGCGGAACGACCCAACCGATAGCCTGGAACTTAACCTCCGGCTTACCGCTGCGATGTCCCGTCCTTCTCAAAACTTCGTCTTCTCTAACACGGACAAGCTCGCGTTTCGTACGAGCTTCTTCTTGTTGTCGCTGAATCTCCACCAATCGGCGATGCAGCGGCATGAAATGTTCTTGAATTGTTTTCGAGAGATCACGAGCGATCTCAACTTCTCCGACATCCTCACTGGTCTCTTCGATACTCTTCACCTCGCGAAGGATCGCACTGAAATCCCACTCGACAGGATTCTTTTGCGTCTCAACGCGAAAACTTTCGAACAAAGTCTTGAGCTTCGGTGATTCGAAAGCCGGTATCTTCACTGTATTCGGATCGAGCACCTCTGTCGGCGCATCTGTCACTTCCACAGCTGAACTATCTCCAGAATCGCCTGCTCCAAGTTCACCAGCTGTTTGCGTAGAACCAGCGGGAAGCTTGATGGCAGCTATGCCCCCTTGCCCCTTGAGGCTCTGGTGCAAACTAGCGAGGTGAAGAGGATCAACCTTTTGATCGGTTCTACGAATGTAGTCACCGTGAATCCATGCATGGGCATTGAGGGGCGCAAGCACCTCGACCCAAGATCCATCTTCTGAGGACTTACCCGTGGGTACAAGAGCTTGCCCAGGTTCGGACAGACCGAGCGGGGCATGATTTGTTCCTGCCGAGGCGCGCAACCGCACACGACTTCCCTTAACCCGAAAGTAATCCCCCTCGGAAACAAGATAATCATTGTGTATCCATACTGGACGGTCTGCTGGCACCGCAACTTCGATCCAGTCACCCTGTCCACCCACCGAGATGAGAGATGTCCCACCTCTCAAACGAAGGAACGCAAAGTGATTCAAAGAAGGCCCGGTCCTGATATTGACCACGCTTCCTTTCACTTCACCCACCCAGGGCTGAAGAGTAGGCTGACCCCGTAATGGTGCATCTTGGCCAGCGACCGGAAACCCGCCGAAAATTACACTAACGAAAATTATCCAGAGGGTCGACTTTTGGAGACAGGAGGTCACTCTTTGACATGCGAGAGCTTTCCAATAACTTTCGATCTTAGCAGCCACATCTCGATCAGTGAGATTTCGCAAGGTGATCCTCCTCTCTAATTCTTCGCTCATAGAGGCGCAACATCTAGCGATACACGTTGCGCCAAACGCACCTCAGATGAAAAACAACTAGTAGCCGCTCAGAGGCCGACTCAGGTCGTGAATTCTGA
Source organism: Planctomycetota bacterium (assembly GCA_002711105.1). Taxonomy (GTDB): domain Bacteria; phylum Planctomycetota; class UBA8108; order UBA1146; family UBA1146; genus UBA1146. Next base: position 53,747 of record PAIH01000027.1, on the reverse strand, counting down.
ACCTCAACGTCCAGGACCGGGCCCCTCGTTCCCGCATATCTGAATCCATTCGAACTCAGACGGGGGAACCGCCGACGGATCATAAATGCTAGAAAGAGCGTGTCAACTTCGGCGCCGGAAGGATCAGAATTCTCCGGCACGAAACTCAATCGATCCGGATGAACAGCAAATCGCCAATCCTGCAGCTCTGACTCGCAGCAGTGACCGGGCACTTGGCCCGTAATAAGGAAAATACCGGCAACCCACGACCACTGAGCGTCTGATAGTGCGACGCGCCCTTGGCCACGATCACATCGGCACCGTCGATCGCCTCGCGGAGGGTCCCGGAACAGTCATCGGGTACCAAACCAAGGCCCCCGCCCCTGTTGTAAAGTACCTCTTTGGAGCCAATTTCACCCTCAAGGGCGACTTTTCGTGCATCTGGCTCACATGCCTTCAGAAGTAACGGCTGATAATTAACGACGCTACAAACGGAGATACCGGGTTTTTGACGGTGCAATTGTTCAATCAAAACCTTGTCAGAAGGCAGTTCAGGAGCGGTATCGTGCAAGAACAGCAGGTTTTCGGCTTCCGAAAGGGCGGTCTCGAATCGCTCTCGATCGTCATGCACAAATTCTTGATCGCACGGATCGCCCTGGCGTATGCCCAACCTACGCAGATCTTCCCGGATCGACTTCGATTGNAGGATTTCGTTGGCAAAGACGTTACAGCGNGCTGAAACCAGTAAAGCCCGGCCCAGCGGATCCTGGTCCCCCTCTACCAAAGATCTCATTCCAGACTCTGCTTCTTGCATCTCCGAGAGCCAGCGTTCTCGATGTTCCCGCCACGGATCAGCGCTTCCCAGTACCTCCTGAACAGACCTGAGCAGGTCACCCACCATTTCAGCGGGGACAGATCGCTGCTCAGTTTCTCTCAGAAACCGCATCGACTCGTCGACTACTTTTTGCTGGAGCCACTCGTCATCACTGACCCGTTCGGCAGAGCAGAGCGCTCGGCGCAAAACACATGGGTAACACTGGGGCACGATACGAGACAAGGTTTAGATTCCACTACCGTATTTTTCGAGTTCTTCCGGAGAGAAAACCATCCTCGTGGGATAGGCATCCCGAAATCGAACTCCGAGATAAGGGCGAAGACTCTGAAGCTCGCGTAAGGCAGAGCGAGCCTGTTCTTGCTCCTTGAAGGGACCGACAAAGACACTGAAGGTTCTACNACCTCGGGAAGTACTGACACGAACTCGCGCCTGCGAGAAAGACAAACCNGAATCGACATACCGAACCAGTTGATCGATCACCTGCGGATCCTTGCTCAGGTGCTGACCAATCATCACAGACCAGAGCGTCCGCGGCTGCGGAGCCACCACCACAGGGTTGACCGGAGTACCCTCAACTATCTCGCCGGTATCGGCAGCAGCGACAACTCCATCCTGCTTGACATTCCGAATCGCTGGTCGAAGCTCTGGTTCCGGATCAAGCACCGGCCAAGGTGGTGCAGCCCCAAGCATTTCATTCATCCCCGCTGGAGGAGAAACTACGGCAAACTCCCTTCCAGCGATGAAGGCCACAGCTATGGCGATAAGAGTCGCGATCGAAAAAACGAGGATGGTCGCAATACGGATCTCCACGACCTCGGAAAGAAATGACCGATACGNGGAGGAGTCCGCACCGCTGTCACCAGAGGAGGCAGATGTTATCGAATCGGAAATCGGTGCAAGTCGGCGAACTACAGGAATTTTTTTGGCACGATCATCGAGAGCAACTTTTCGCCTCGATCCATGCGTGGCGCTGGAATCCTGATTTGCAGAAACTGCCTCTTCTGCAACTTCTCCGGATGTTCCTTCGGCAGGATCAGATGGTTGCGACCGCTCCGAATCCCTCAGCAATTCAAATAAACTCACTTCGTCTCTACGTCGCCCCACGATATTCCCCCTCTTTCGACCAAAACGGCAGTGGTATGGAGAATAGGTGAGCACCCGCGGAGGGTCAAGAAGGCCGCGTTGCACTCGAGGGGCGAACCCCTCATCATGGGGTCGGAACCGCCGCCGCAAGAAAGGAACTAGATGTCGCACCTGGCCCTGATGTGGATCTGCATGTTGGCGTTGCCCGTCACGGTCACTGCCCCACCTCCAATCANCCTTTTCGAGGTTTCCANNCAGGATATCGTCGATATCGAAACCATCGATGGTCCCCTGCGATCAGAAATCCCCACCATCGGTATGGAAACGTCCGAGATTCGCCTCCAGGAACGNAACTATCCGATCCGAGACATCCTCTCGCTTCGCTTCCGAAACGATCAAAATGAGGCCCAGCCTCGTGATCTGATCATTCTGAGGAATCAGAGTCGCTGGCGGGGAAAACTTCTTCTGAGCCCTGATCGGCCCGCAGACACTCTGCAGTGGATCACCCCGTCGCTGACTTCACCCCTTCTCGTTTCACTCGATGACCTGCTGCAGTACTCGACAGCCACCGCCCCGTCGGTGCCATTCCCCCAGCCCGTTATCGATTCTGACCAGCTATTGACCAAGGAAGGAGCTTTGCTCAGCGGAATCCTCGAAGAACTACGCCAAGACGGCATTCGCTTCGACGATCCGTCACTGGGATCTCTGGTGATTCCCTGGCCCAAGATTCTCGCTTTCCGCCTCGTAGAGGTCCCTATCGAGCAACCAGTTACGCAAAATGGCCGCATCCCTATCTTGATTCGTACCCTCGATCAGAGTCTTGTCCGAGGCCATCTCATCCAGATCGACGCTCAAAAAGTCGTCTTCACGCGCATCTCTGGCCTCGAGAAAGAGATTTCGCTCAAAAGAGTTGTCGATGTGCATTTTGAAATGGGACGGGTCGTCCCTCTGGCACAGAGAGATCCGGTGGCCGTAACCGAAGGTGCCCCGACCACCACCTGGTTCCCGTGGACCTGGAAGAAGGACCGGAATGTACTCGGCAACCCACTTCAAATCGGAGGGATCAGTTACGAAAGAGGCATCGGAGTTCATTCCAAATCCCATCTGACCTACTCGATCGACAAGGGAGATCAGTTCCTCATTGGAATCGCCGGTATGGACATCAGTAGTCGACCAGCCGACCAACAAGAGGGAATCGGTTGTGCCGAATTTCGCATCCTGGTCGACGGTACGGAGCGGTGGAACGGTGGCGTACTGTCATGGAAGAGCCCTGGAAACCCATTCCGTATCCCCCTCGAAGGCGCTCAGAGCTTCACATTAGTTGTTGATCTCGGACCCGGTCACCACATCCTCGACCGGGCCAACTGGGCGCAGATTCGCATCATACGTAAATAAGCTACGAACCCGCTGAAACAAAGAATGCCCGCATCGGCATTACCGATGCGGGCATTTTCATTTCACAACAAATCCTGATATCGAATCAGTCTCCTGGATTGTCGGGGGTCAATTTGTTATCGACCTTCATGTTCGTGTAGGTCCCGCCGGTAGATTCCGCCAGGCGCTTGAGCCACGTATTTGCTGACGCCAGGCCGGGCATCTGCTGACCTCCCTGGGTGAACGGATGGAATCCGAAGCAGTGGATCTTGATCTTGCGGAACCGATTCATCTCGAACACCTTCTCGAGGATTGGCTCGGTCGGGTCNTTGACCTTNCCATCGACGGAAGGCAGCCCATCGGAAAGAAAGAAGATGGTGTTGGTCCGGGCATCCTGGCCGAAGGCTTCCATCAGTGAATCCAGGGTATTGGTGTTGCCGTTATGCTTGAGACCATCGACCCATTTGAGCGCAGACTTCTTATTTCCGGAGCTGGCCGGAGTCGCCTTTTTCTTGAACTTGCTGACGGTGGTATCGAATCGGACGCAGTTGAACGCGGCGTCCTTGGACATTTTCTTGAGGACCTTGCGCAACTCGCGTTTGGCCATCTCCATACGAGTCCAGAATCTCGCCAGTCGCTGCTGTTCCTGGGTCATCTGGCCGCCGCCAGAAGATCCTCCCCCATCGGAACCGTCTCCTCGGGCGAGCCCGGGAATATCATCCTTGTGGACATACCTCATCGAACCGGAGGTATCGATCACGAAGACGATGTTCTTCGACTCGACCGGGACGCCCCAGAACTCGGGATCATTTCCGCGTCGTTTCCGTTGAACACCGGTTTTNCCGGCGTGATTTTCTTCCATCGGATCGAAACNNATCCTTGCGNGGCTCCCACCATTGATGCCATTCGTCGATCAGATCGAAATCCTGGCCAGTGAGCTCCCACAACGCATCTCGGACCTGATGGTAGAGAACATCCTTGCGCTTCTTGACCAGTTTTTGGAGCAGTGTGATCAGCGGTTCAACACCGATCGAGCTCTGGCTAGTACGTAATGCCTCGACCGCGGCACCCTGGACAAATGCGGACTTATCGTCGAGCATCGTCGTCAGGAGTTTCAGGAAATCATCATTCTGATTCCCGCGAAGACGATCGAGTTGTGTCTTGAGCTTGTCGCGCTGCTGCTTCAAACGATCCGGTATCGAAGGATCGGCACCAGGAGGAAGTCCATCTTCCTCGATCTCGGCGATACGCCTGCCTATCTTGAGGATCTCGTCGTTGAGCTCGCCACGTTTCTTGGTCGGAAAGGCAAGGATATCGGAGAGATAAACCCGCTCGCGAAAGTCACTTTTGCTGTCGATTTTGTCGTAACGTTCAGTGAGGTACTCAAGAATCCCATCGATGCGAGACAGTTCCTCGCAGATCACAGTGTAAACGGACGGGATGGTCGCCTCCTTGTAACCCATGTCATACAGGGTCTCCATCGCATCCTCGGTGCCGTAAATTGAAATCTGCCGGACGATATTGATGGCATTATCAGATTCTTGTCCTCGAACTGCTTTCGAGAAACTCTTGGCAAGTTTTTTGATCTCCTTGGCATCGAATCCCGGCACCGATTCCGCAAATATCTGCGGACCAACCAGGTTCATAACCAAGGTGGCTACTAGTGAAATTATCAGCAGCATTCTCGATCGCTGCAGGTAACTGGTCATCAGTCCTCCATCTGTTCCTGAAACAAGCCTGCGCCAGGCTCGCTCCATCAGAGTGGCTGAAAGGGCACGATCTACGGCCCTTCCGATCAGGTCCAACCGGGCAAATTTCGCCCCTTCAAGGTATCATGGGCCACTGTCTCGTTCCATCAGGATCAATCGCAGTGGCTTTTTTAGCACCGATGGTGACGGATAGGAGCGATTTGCTTATCTTGGACCTGGGAGGAAATGATGGCCCAGCAACATAATGACAATGNNCGCCAGTATCACATCGGCCTGGCCCGNGGTGACGTNGCTGGAAAAATTCTGATCGCCGGAGATCCTGATCGAATTCGTCGTGCCTCCCAACGGCTCGATAATATCGATGGTGAATGGACCTGCAGGGAGTTCCTTACCATTTCCGGAAGTTGGAGTGGCGAAAANGTCACNTTGATGGCGACNGGTATCGGTGCCAGTAACATCGANATCGCCCTGATCGANCTTTCGGCCATCGTCGAAGATCCTGTGATCATCCGTGCCGGTTCCTGNGGTGGCATCGATCCCGCCATCGAACTGGGTGACCTTGTCGTCAGCTGGGGAGCCGTACGNATGGAAAACACCTCCACCACCTTCGTTCCGGAAGGCTATCCAGCGGTAGCGCACCCCGATGTGATCCAAGCTCTGTTAGCCTCAGCAAAGAAAAAAGAACTCCCGGCCCATCTCGGCATCACAGCCACGGCTCCCGGATTTTATGGCGCTCAAGGTCGAGAGATCGCTGGTTTCCCACCCAGAAATCCTAACGTCATCGACGAACTGGCGCGGATCGGAGTTTCTAACATGGAAATGGAAGCTTCGACCTTGTTCACGCTATCTTCGCTCAAGGGGTGGAGGTCCGGCTGTGTTTGCACCGTCTTCGGTCGGCGTCATCATGATCAGTTTGTTCCCCACGATGAAAAGCCGGCCCTGGAAGATAAATGCGTTGATGTGGCGCTCGATGCGTTACTGGCGGTTGCGGCGCGTTAATCCAGCGCTTCTATCGCGGCCCGAACGACCCGAACCGTCCGTTGCTGTGACTTCTTACCTGTCTCCAGTACTTCTGCGTGGTTCAATTTTTGGCCAGAAATTCCGGCTGCCAGGTTGGTCACCAACGAAAAAGCTACCACGTCCAGGCCTTCTTCTCGGGCCACCAGAGCCTCGGGTACCGTCGACATGCCGACCATATCCGCTCCCAGTTTTCTCAACATGTTGATCTCGGCCGGGGTCTCGTACACCGGCCCCATCAGAGCCGCGTAAACACCTGTCATTAACGATTCCGAGGAAACCTCCTGGTACCGATCACGAGTTCGCTCCAGCCAAGTAAGGTCGTAAACAGGAAGACCATCTGCTGGAACATGATGTTCCAGTCGAGGGNCCATGGCGGCGATTCCCTGGAGCTGCAGGTGATCGGTGAGTGCAACCAGAGTACCTGGTACAAATCCTGCACCAATACCGCCTGCTGCATTGGTCAGGATCAAGGATTTAGTCCCGAGTCCAGCAAGGACCCTGATCCCACGGGTCACCTCTTCGACATCATATCCCTCATAAAGATGGACTCTTCCGCCGAGAACCAGCACCTTCTTCTCGTCGACACGATATCGAATCCAGTCGCAACCGTGACCCTCCACAGATGGTCGGGGAAGCCCCGGAATCTCCGTAACNGGAACTCGATCTTCTTCATGAAATTGATCATCGAGAAGCTCGATTCCTGAACCGAGCACGACCCCAACATCGGGGACCCAACCATCCCAGCGTTCCCTGAGCCAACTGATTGCAGCCAGTTCAGTTGCTTTGTCGTTCACGGAAGCAAGATACCTGCGACACAACCGGTCATCAGTGCTGCGACCGTTCCGCCAAGCAATGCACGCATCCCCAGTGCCGAAAGACGGGGTCTCAACTGCGGCTCCAGCGACGAGATTCCACCGATCTGGATCGCTACGCTGGCGAAGTTGGCAAAACCGCACAGAGCATAAGTAACCAGAGTTTTCGAGCGTTCCGAAATGGTCCCCTCAAGAGAAGAAAGCTCCATGAATGCTATAAATTCGTTAAGAACTGTTTTCATTCCGATCAGAGAAGCCACTGTCGGAACATCCTTGATATCAACGCCCAGTAACCACGCAAAAGGATAGAAGAGCCAACCCAGGAGGTCGGTCACGTTGAACCAGGGAGAAGTTTCCAGAACAACTTCAGTGCTACCAAATACCGACAATGTCCAGTACGAGATGTGCTGGGTAATCCACCCGAGACCGGCGTTCACCAGTGCTACCAGGGCGACAAACGCAATCAGCATCGCGATCACATTGAGGGCCAATATCAATCCCTCACTGGTCCCCCGACATGCAGCATCCAGAACATTGGAGTCGGTACGATGGATCTCTAACTTTGCAGCACTAGGATCTCCCACCTCTTTCTTTTCNGGATTGAGAAGTTTAGCGGCGACAAGAGCCGCCGGTGCCGACATGAAACTGGCAGCAAGCAAATGACCGGCATCGATCCCCATGCCGACGTAAGCAGCAAAGACACTACCCGCCACGGTTGCCATCCCACCGGTCATCAACGCCATCACTTCCGAATCCGACATCGTCTTCAAGTACGGCCGAATCACCAGCGGGGCCTCGGTCTGCCCTGCAAAAATGTTGGCCGCGGCCGCCAAAGATTCGGGACCACTGGTTTTCATGGTCCACTGCATGACGCGCGCGATCGCCCACACCACCACTTGAAGCAGTCCGATATGATAGAAAATCGCCATCAAGGCCGAGACAAAGATGATGGTACCGATGAGGACAATCCACAGCTGGAATCCTGCACCACCGACGGCNCCGGTTGCCAACCCTCCGAAGATAAAACTGGTTCCCTCAACCGAATAATCAAGGATCCCTTTGAATACTTCTTTGGCACCCGATGTAAAAGCTAAGCCCATGTCTGTNCGAAGGATCCACCAGGCCAGCAATAATTGCAATCCGACTCCCCANTGAATGGTGCGCCANCGGACTTCCCGACGAGAACTGGAAAGCAACCAGCAGAGGCTGATCAGAACCAGCAAGCCCAGCGCACTTCGTGACCGGTTCCATCCAGAGGTTGTGGGTTCACTGTCGGTGGATTGGGAATAAACCCGCTCGGAGATCGATGCAAATATTCGATCATCGGAATCGTTCTGTTCCAGAGCACGTTCAGTCGCATCCAGTACCGACATACCACCATCTTCTTGAGGCGCAGATGCCAGCAGCCCCCAATCGTCTCCCCCGGTCGCCAGATAATCGTTAGTCGCGACCCTGATCTGCTGCTGATCGCGAACCGGAACAGCTCCCACCAGGATCTCCGCCACCTCAACTTCTCCATCAGAGATCCCTGATAGCTGTATCTGAACACCGTGAAAATCGAGCGAGCGTCCTTCAGAGGAGATGGATTTTTTCACCACCTCTTTCAACTGCATGCCAGTCAAGGTAACGACCGAAATGCGATTCCCGAATGGCGAGATCTCGAACAGATCCCGATACAGGATATCCCCCTCCGGAAGACCATCACGAATCCCGCCATGGTTGTGGAAAGAAACAGGAACACCCGCAGCATCTGCCATCGATTCACAAATCCAGCGTCCCAGAGGACTGGAAACGGCTCCGTTCTCCTTGTGTCCGGTCGAATTCAGTGCCANCGGCGAATGACCCACCTTGCGGTCCATTTTTTTCCCGACCTTGCTCTCGACCGAACTGATCAACTGCTGGAGAACCGGATCGGCTGCCTTTTCCACCGGTGAAACAGCGATCACGCTGCAAGCGACCTCGACTCCATCGCCGCCACGGGTGAACTCGATACGGCCAATATGACGCGTCTTGGCCCCCACTTGAGCCACTACGGTTTTATGCTGCGGATCGATCCAGGGCGGATCGATCAACGTGTGAGAATGACCTCCCACGATCAGATCGATGCCAGAGACTTCACTGGCAAGCTGGCGTTCATGTTTCACACCGATATGAGAAAGAACGACAATCAGATCTGCACCCGCTTGGCGTAGACGATCTCTCGCCGCGATCACCACCGGAGCCACAGGNGCGACCGTCAATTTCTTNCCGATTGCGGGGGCGATGATATTGGGNGCATCGGGAGTCAGGATGCCGACCAGGCCGACNCTGAATCCGCCTCTCTCNATGATGTGCTCCGTGAGGGTCACGCCCTTCAATCGACCACCGGAATCGGTCACGTTGGAGGCCAGGATGGGAATCTTCGTTGACTCGATCAAACGGACCAGGTTGTCCATTCCATAATCAAAATCGTGATTACCAACGGTCGATGCATCAAATCCGAGAGCTTCCATTGCACGGATGATATGAAGCCCACCGCCATCGGCTCCTTCAGGGGTGCCCTGGAACCAGTCCCCGGCATCGAGAAGAAGAAGCTGGTCGGCCCCGACCTCATGGCGAACTTCAGAAACGATTTTCTGAATCCCTGCCATGCCCCCGACCGATCCCGAACTGCCTTTCCTGGGCAGTAATTGGCCATGCATATCGTTGACATGCAAAACGACCAGTCGATCTTCGGTGACCGCAGTCGCTGAAATGAGGACCGAAAATCCACAAACGAGCAGAATCCGGATCGATCTAGACAACATGACGACCCACTTCCCGTAAAACGGAACCGGTGCGAGAGGATAGCGGATCTTTCTCCGTCAGGACAGCAGGAGAGCTTGCCATGAGGGGGTTGAAGAATGCATCCTGCGGCCAGGAAACGGGAGTACCGATGAACTTACCGGATTTACCCCAGAGCATCTTTCGAACCTACGACATCCGGGGCATTGTCGACAAAGATCTGACTGAGGAGATTGTCGAGCAGATAGGACTGGGGCTAGGAACCCACCTTGGCGCTGAAGGTGCCAAGGTTGTCACCGTCGGCCATGACATTCGCTCCTCAAGTAGACCCTTTGCCGTAAGCGTCCGAGAAGGCATCAGGAAAGCCGGTCTTGATGTAATCGAAATCGGCGAAGTACCTACTCCTCTTCTCTACTGGGCCGTACAGCACCTGGGCACCGATGGTGGTGTCATGATTACCGGTAGCCACAACCCCATCGAGTACAACGGACTGAAGATCACCCGAGGTGTCATGCCCATCTGGGGCGATGAACTTCAGGTACTTCGAAAAATCGCCATGAACGCGCAGGAATCAAACTCACCCGGCTCAGTCACTCAAGCCCAGGTGATAGAGCCTTACATCGAGAGCCGAGCTCAACGCTTCCAGTTACCTCCCGGATTGAAGGTGGCCATCGATTGCGGCAATGGCACTGCTGGCCCGGTAGCCATTCCGCTGTTCGAGAGGCTTGGCATACAGGTCGATGCACTGTATGCGGAACCAGATGGATCCTTCCCGAACCATCTTCCCGATCCGGAAGTCCCTCGTTACATGCAGGCGCTCTGTGAACAAGTCGCCAGCGGTGATTACGTCTGTGGTTTTGGTTTCGATGGCGATTCCGATCGAGTCGGAGTCATCGATGAGACCGGACGGAAACGCTCTGCCGACCACCTGCTACTCGCCTTTGCCCGCTATTTACTGGGACAGGTTCCTGGCGGCAAGGTGATCTACGACGTGAAGTGCTCCGACTATGTCAAGGATGGAATCGAGGCCGCCGGTGGAGTACCGATCCTGTCCAAGACCGGGCACTCGATCATCAAGGAAAAGATGAAAGAGACCGGAGCCATCTTGGCAGGGGAACTTTCTGGCCACATTTGTGTCAAGCACGGCGGGGACGGCTTTGACGACGCATTCTTTGCTGCTCTTCTCACCCTTGAAATCATGTCCGCCATCGATGGTCAATGCTCTGATCTGTTCGCTGGTATTCCAGAAATGGTCCATACCCCTGAGGTCAAAATTGCCGTTGCCGAAGAAAACAAGTTCGAGCTGATGGAATCACTCGGACAATATTTTGCCCAGGACTCTCACGGTGGACATCTCATCGATCTCGATGGGGTCAGATTGTCTTTTGCCGATGGCTGGATGCTGATCCGCGCCTCAAATACCACGGCGAATCTGACAGTACGGGTCGAAGGCCAGAGCAGAGAAGCTCTGGCACGAATCGGCGCGATCGTCAGAACCACCCTGTCACAGCACGGGCTAGACCTGACGCCCCTGGATGATGCTCTCAGGGCTTGAACCGCACACCCAACAGCACTGGAGTTCAGTTTTCTCCGAGACGCTTTTTTCGCCACGACTGGAAACAACTGCGGCGATCAAAGTAATACCAGGTTCCATCTCGCTTACGTGCACGAGCCGCTGACGCTTCTCTCTCCACCTCTTGGCCGCAAACCGGACAGTGAACGAATGGCTTCTCTTCGATCAACTGACAATTTTCGGGCAGATTGAAAATCGCAGAGTTCACTTCTTTACGGTCCCACTGGAGAATTCTAAAACTCAACGGATGCGTCAAAGTTGCGGTAACTACCTGGATGGTCCCTTCAAGTGGTAACCCCTTGACCTTCTCAAGAGCCACCAGAACTTCGTCACTGAAGGCACCACTGGCACGGTGAAAACGTGCCAAGGAGAAAGGTGTTTCAATATCGGCGACCAGAAGATCTGCAATCAATCGGCTATTTTCAAATAACCGCACCTGTCGTACCGGCAAGCCCAGTCTTTCGCCCTCTGAATCTTTTTCCTCGACACGAATCTCTCTGATAATTTCCCCATCGGAATCCAAATGAATATGACTCGCAGCCAGAATTGCGGTCCGTTCAGACTCTGAAAGTTCGAGTGTTCGCTTTACCAGCTGCTCCTCTTGTTGCCGACGATCCTTCTGGATTCGCGCCAGGTCGGTCGTTTCACGGTATGACGTCAAATCCCCGGAGATTTCCCACAACACTGGTTCAGGAACATCAAGACGTAGGATTCGAATCAGACCGCGACTTCGATCCTCGACAAGAATGCGATCCGAAGCGATGTAAACCTGCTGAATCTGGACTTCTTCTTGTGAACTGCCNGGTCTCCCCGTGATCTCTTGTAACAGGATCAGGACTTCCGTAGCTTTCGGTTTATCAGCTACCAGATCGTTATTTGATGCTCCTGAATCTCCAGGGGTCTGGAGAGCACACAGCAGCAAACACAGCGACAATAACGAATTCATACTCATTACTCCTGGGCCAGTAGTTTCCAGTCAAGGTTGTCTGAAGCGATCCGCACACCATGACCAGGTTTATCGTCGTTCAATGTAACGGTTCCACCGTCGATAGCGATCCCACCACTAAAAGGATGATCTCGAATGAAAAGCGGAGTATCGAGATCGATATGGCGGAATCCACCAACCCCACGGGCCAGATGGGCTGAAAAACTCATCGAAAGAGACGACTCAATCATCCCACCGATCATCAAGGAAAGCCCTGCAGCTCTGGCAATTTCAATGATTTTGAGTGTTTCCAGATATCCGCTCTTTTGTGTTTTCACGTTGATGCAGTCAGCAATGCCTCGCTCGACGATACGCATCGCGTCTGCGCCACTGCGACACGATTCGTCTGCACAAATCGGCCACATTTCCAGTGATGTCAGATGAGCCATTCCGGCTTCATCGAGAGCATCGACCGGCTGCTCATACAACTTCACTTCCACTCCATCTGTCGAGGAGATACGCATCAACTGTTCGGCTTCTTCGACGGAAAATCCGCCGTTAGCATCCAGAATCAAACCGCAACCAGGTGCAGCAGCGGATATGACCTGAAGACGTTCTCGATCAAGCGAGATATCATCCCGGCCGACCTTGATCTTGAGTGTCCGGAAGCCATTACGACAGGCTTCTTCGGCGCAGCGCGCCGCGTGATCCAGATCCCCGGCAACGATGGTTATATCGCTCACCAGAGGTACATCCTTGGCACCAAGGAAACGCCAGAGGGGGATCTCTTCATGTTTGCAAAATGCATCCAATGCGGCCATTTCCAGAGCGAATAGTGCACATGAAGATCCGGGTGCTGATTCCATAATGCGATCGTTCAATTGTTGAGAAAGAATCGGATCGACACCCAGGATATTGGGAGCAGCCTGGTGCAACGCTTCCAGACAAGCGGATCGCGTTTGGCCATCGTAGGCGGGAAATGGGGCCGCTTCGCCGAGGCCCACCGTCCCGTCTGCCAGGACAAGCCGAATGACGGCAATCTTCGCTTCAGAGGCTCTCCCTCCAGAGATGGAGAAAGGCTCGATCAGCTCAAGATCGACGCATGCCACGTCGATACTGGTGATTGCTCTCATCCTTCGAGAACCCATGCCCCCCCGCGAAGCAAATCCACCTCGGAGCCATCGCGAGAGACACCGATCACATCGACTTCTTCGTTGCTGATCATCATGTCGGTATGTGCTGTGGAGGAATTGTATCCAATATCTTCCAACTGCTCTTTCGACAGATTGACTCCATCTTCAAGACAAGTTTTGTAGGCATTCCCTACCGCAATATGACACGCAGCATTTTCATCGAGAAGNATCTCGCCAAAGACATGCCCACTCTGAAAGACGGGTGAATCGATNCCTACGAGAGCGACTTCACCCAGACGTCGAGCTCCCTCGTCACTATCGACGTAAGATCGAAGGGTCTGTTCGCCAGCGTTGGCCGTAAAATCTACAAGTACACCTTCACTGAACTTCATGGTGAGATCCTGAACCAGAGTTCCGTTGACCAGGAAGGGTCGCGTCACACGGACCTCTCCTTCCGTCTTTCTCCAGTCGGGAGTCGTGAATACCTCCTCGGTGGGCAAATTCGGAATGAAATCATTGCCCCGCTGGCTTCTCGCTGCTCCCCCCTCGAATCTGGCTCGTTCAGAGAGGCCGACGGTGAGTCCCGTTCCCGGTCCAGAAAAGACAATCCGGTCAAGATTGAGTGCGTTGAGAGCGGTTGAACGGCGATTCAAATCGGCGCTGTGTTGGTCCCAGGCCAGCAAGCAATCTTGACGATCAGCCCGCACGATCTTTAATAGCTGCCGCCACAATTCATCCCGTGCTGGTTCACCTTTCAAGTTATCGAAAATGCTTTCAGCCCATCCGATGGTTGCTGCGGAGGCGACGCACCATTGGACTGCAGAACGCCCGATACCTTCATCATAGAACCGTTGCACCGCCCTATGATGCGCCAATCGACAACGATTGGACCGATCAGCATCCAGACCGGAAAGTACTTTGGGATCCCCTGCCCCGACCAGCCGGACCATTGCCCCCTGCTCTTCCACGGCCTCATCCATACGAATCGGCACATGACGAGGTACATGATCGAGGAATTGCTCCTGAGATTCCTTGATACGGGCTCTCTGAAATCGATCATCGACTAGATCGACCTGAACGAAACGAGCGCCAACCTCGTAAGCCGCTTCGGCAACCTTGACGGCGAAGTCGCTCGATTGCGCATCTGCACCCAGGTACAGGGTCTGCCCCGGCTGCACATTACATCCCTTGCGAACGATCAATTCGGCGTATCGTTCCAGGCATTCGGTGATGTTCATCGTATTTTCGGTACTCAACGTTCCTCCACTCGTGATACGGCAAAGGTACACGAAGCAACAGTGTGAAGGGAGTCGCAGCAAGGGTACAGCCAGGAATCCACTGCCATGCCACTATCTGATCAGAAAAAAATGACCGTGCAGGAAAACCCGCACGGCCAAAAATTCTGGTCGGGGTGAGAGGATTCGAACCTCCGGCCTCCACGTCCCGAACGTGGCGCTCTACCAAACTGAGCCACACCCCGTGGATTTACACCTTAAAATTCCTCGTATCGAGATGGTCGCCACCAACCCCCGAGGAAGACACAGGAGGATACATGGCACCCAGAAAAGGGTCAATCTGACACGGCTTCAACCACAACAACAGTTAGGGATCGCATGCCGGGCAAGGATCACAACCGAAGCCGTTGGACGCATCTGGATCGAGGCCCGCCTCAGGAAAGGGAGCCGACGGTAATGGACCATTCCGGAACAGGTACATGACGATGTAGATGGGATCGGCAAGATCGATCAACTGGTCGTCATTGACCTCGGCTGCCTCCAGGCATTCCGGTGCTTCTCCACCGGAGTAAAGCCAGTAACAGAGATACATCGCATCACCGATGTCGAGGCGGATATCCCCATTGACCACTCCACGAATAAACCCGTAGGTAAATGCCTCGGTGAGGATCGCTTCACCTAACGAATTCGAGACCCGAACATCGAACTGCCCGATGCCGTTCAGTGCTGGAGGGAGCAATCCCGTGATGATCGTATCGTCGACGATAATCTGATCCACCAGCGCGACTCCATCGATGGTCACTTCCGTATCGGCAGCAGCAATAAAACCAGTACCCGTGACGGTCAACTCGACNCCACCCAGGTAATGTCCGTGGGNAGGCACCACTCCCTCGGCGGTCACTGGAATGATTTCAACCTGACAGAGAGCNCTCACCACCTCGGGAGCTGATGTCGNGNCAGGAAACACCACACCCAGGAGAGCATANGTGTAACTTCCAGGATCAAGTCCCGAATCAACGTAGTCGANGGTCCCAGGATCGAGCANCGCGATTAACTCTCCATCGCGATGGACCAGAGTGTAGTCGAAGGGAGTGCACTCACTCCAGGTGAGGACTGCATCCGAAACGCCACCCACACAGGTCAGGTCCAGACAAAAATCTGGGGGAGGAACGATCTGGATAATCCCATTAGTTTGATCAGGTACGAAACTCTGTCCACCACCGACAATGACCACGTCCACTGGAGGTGAACCCAGTGTTCCGCAGAAGTTCACTTCCGCATCGATGGGGAAACCGCCAGGATCTGGCACGCCGGTGAGACCATAATCGATATCGAGCAGGCCGTAGCCAGTCCCCGCTTCCAACTCGGCACTTCCGACAAATGAGATCACCACCCCCACCGTGACACCTTCCGGGAAGATGTTTACCTCGTTGAAATCAGGGGGATCTCCACCATTGACGATCAGGGTAGTGGGACCATCGGCCACTGAAAGCAGATCCAGGTTGGCCGTNTCGTGGCAAATTCCCATCGACCACCCCTGGACANTAAAGGTGCTATCCAGCGTCACGTGAGATTGGATCACATCACCCGTTGCACCAGAGCCGCCGCTAAGGAACACCGCGCTTTCCTGGGCAATAGCGAAACCCGAAAAGGTAATAATCAAAACACAGNCCAAAAGATGCAGTTTAAAGGTCATNAACGACTCCCTCCTTGCCACCACAGGAAGCACCCATTTATGTTGCATATCCTTCGGGCAGCCGATAACCATCGTTACTGTGGCGATAGGCACTGTCAATGGAGCAGACAATAGTCACGAAGGACCTAGTCCCAGACGTAAAATCCTCGTCCTGACTTTTTGCCAAGCCGCCCCTGATCGACATAATCACGCAATAACTGCGGCGGGCTGAACTGCTCGCCAATCTCTGAATGGAGATATTCGGCGATCGCCAATCGAACATCGAGGCCCACCAGATCGGTCAGACGCAGAGGCCCCATCGGATGGCGATACCCCAGTTCCATNGCCTTGTCGATCTCCTCGGCTGAAGCCACCCCAGCTTCCAGCATCCGGATCGCTTCGAGACCGATGACCAGACCCAGCCGACTCGTGGCAAAACCAGGTGAATCCTGCACCACGATCGGCTCCTTCCCCAGTCGGATCGATAGATCGACCGCAGCCTGTACCGTTTCATCACTGGAGAAACGACCCCGAACCACNTCCACCAGTGACATGANCGGCACCGGGTTAAAGAAGTGCATTCCGACAAAACGTTGCGGATTCTCGAGTCCAGAAGCCAGTTGCGTGATCGGTAGGGAAGATGTGTTGGTGGCAAGGATGGCAGTGTGATCGGCGACTTTTTCCACTTCACTGAATATCTTCATCTTCAGATCGAGAACTTCAGGGACTGCCTCGATGATGAAATTGCTACCAGAACAGGCTTCAGTGGTCACTGTCGAGGTCGAAAGAGAATCCCCTAACCGATCCCGCGCATCGCTCGGGGTCTTTCCCTTCTCGATGCCCTTCTCAACACTCGAATCGATCTTGGCCCTGGCAGCATCCAGAAGATCCTGGGAAAGATCACAAAGTACCGTCGGAATACCATGGATGGCGGTGACCTGGGCTATTCCTAACCCCATGGTGCCGGCTCCGATCACGGTAACTCGTTGTTCCATGGGTTCCCCTTCTGCTGCCGCTGCGTATCGGTATAAACTCCGGAGTCGGAGTCCGGTTGCCCCGATCAGGTTGAGGTGCGACCCTCCCGACAGGTGGCAGGATAACCGAGAGATCACCGATTCAGGAGTAGTACTGTCTGAGTGTTCGCCTGAGTTCGAGGGCAAGTCACGAGGAGGACTCCGTGCCAGTCACCATCGACAGTCACACTCGTGAAGGCCTGGTGATTGCCCAGATCACCCTCCAATCACCTCCACTCAATGTTCTCGATCGAAAGATGTGTACTGAACTGCGAGAAATCCTGCACACAGTACGTGCCGACGATGAAGCCAGAATCGTCACCATACGTGGTGCCGGATCGGAGTTCTGCAGCGGCACCGACATCGCAGAACACACTCCAGAGAAGATGCCCCAACTACTACCCGTTTTTCACGACTGCCTCAGATCGATCAGCAATATAGACGCCATCGTCATCGCGGCGGTGGAAGGTCGTTGTCTCGGTGGCGGCCTGGAACTGGCTCTGGCCTGTGACCGTATCATCGTTGAGGAGTCAGCGATTCTCGGCCTGCCCGAGATGAAACTCGGTTGTTATCCACCGGCCGGCATCGTCCAGTTGCTGTCGCGACGATGTTACGGTCGCGCCATCGGTCTGGTGCTGTCTGGAAGTAACGCCGATCCACGAGAGCTGAAGGCGGAAGGGATCATCGATGCCGTGTGTGACCATGATTCTCTCGATCAAGCCATCGATGACGAGATCAATCCCTACTGTGCCATGAGTCCTTCCATCCTTGCCATAACGATGCGTCAATTTCATCGTTTGGGTCGAAGAAGCTGGGGGGAACAGTTACTCGAAATCGAACACGATTACCTGACGGAGGTTCTCTCTCACCCCGATTCGCGCGAAGGTGTCGAGGCATTCCTGGCCAAACGACCTCCTCGCTGGGCCAAGCGGCAAGGACTGGTCGGACCTGACGATCTCGCTTTCTAGGAGCACCANTGATGACGATGCTATGTGCCAGAGTACGCAATCACGGGGGACCNGANAATCTNCTGCTGGAACAAACCGATGTCCCGCAACCGAGCGCAGGCGAGGTTCGAGTTCGACTNAAGGCCGCGGCTCTCAATCACCTCGATCTGTGGGTCAGAAAAGGAGTACCCGGGCACCAATTTCCATTACCGCTGATCCCTGGCTGTGATGGGGCAGGAATCGTCGAGGCGGTCGGCCCGGGGGTTTCTGACCAGCAGATCGGCACGGAAGTGGTTCTGGCNCCGGGGNTCTCGTGCGGAGAGTGTGACCGCTGTCTCGCAGGGAACGACATGCTCTGTGCCGGTTATGGAATCCTCGGTGAGACTCGCGACGGCACCTGTGCCGAGGCCATCATCGTCCCCCAAGCCCAGCTACTTCCCCGTCCCGAAGGGATCTCCTGGAATGAAAGTGCAGCCTTCTGCCTTTCAGCACTCACCGCCTGGTCGATGTTGCAGAAAGCGCAACTGGAAACCGGCGAGACATTACTGGTGATCGCCGGGGCCAGCGGNGTCGGAACGATGGCGATCCAGATGGGGGTCCTGCTCGGAGCTCGAGTGATCGCCACAGGAAGTACTGAGGCTAAAAGAGAACTGGCACTCCAACTGGGTGCCAGCGACAGCATCGACTCCACCGATGAAACATGGTGGAGATCGGTAAAGGAACTCACTGGAGGAGCAGGAGCGGATGTCGTCTTTGAAAATGTTGGTGCCGCCACCTGGGAAGGCAGCAACCGGAGCCTGGCCTGGGGCGGACGCATCGTGACCTGTGGCGCCACCAGTGGTTCCGAGGTTACGGTCGAACTGAAACGGTTGTTCTTCAAGAATCAGCAGATCATCGGCTCGACGATGGGCAAAAGACAGGACCTGGTCGGTTTGCTAGAACTACTGCAAAACGGCAAGTTGACCTGCGTGATCGATTCGGTCCATTCTCTGGAAGATCTCCACGAGGCGCACCGACGGATGGAACAACGAGAATCCGCCGGCAAGATCGTGATCAGTATCGATCCCACCGACTGAAACCAGATAAAAAAAATCGGGCTGCCAGGTCCGAAGACATGACAGCCCGAAGTATTTCAAAAACCGGGCAACGACCTACTCTCGCGGTTTGATCCACTACCATCGGCGTAGAGGGCTTAACTTCCGTGTTCGGAATGGGAACGGGTGTGGCCCCTCCACTATGGTCACCCGGAAACTCTTATCGAAATCAGAAATCGAGCTAAACACGATCTGAAATCGATTGTATTTCCAGAAGAGGTGGTTGGTCTCAGTGAGGACAGCTGCGCATTAAATCTTCCCGAGAGTACATTCTCACTCTCTGAGATCGGGCAGAAAAAATCGTACCCGTGCAAATGAGAAATAGCGGTCAAGCCGATCGACGTATTAGTACCGGTTAGCTGAACACATTGCTGTGCTTACACACCCGGCCTATCAACCTGGTAGTCTTCCAGGAGTCTCATGCGAGATCTAGTTTTGAAGGGGGCTTCGCGCTTATATGCCTTCAGCGCTTATCCTTCCCGGACGTAGCTACCCTGCGATGCCGTTGACACGACAACAGGAACACCAGAGGTCCGTCCTCCCCAATCCTCTCGTACTAGGGGAAGATCTCCTCAAATCTCGTACACCCACGANAGATAGGGACCGACCTGTCTCACGACGGTCTAAACCCAGCTCGCGTACCGCTTTAATTGGCGAACAGCCAAACCCTTGGGACCTTCTCCAGCCCCAGGATGCGATGAGCCGACATCGAGGTGCCAAACCTCCCCGTCGATACGAACTCTTGGGGGAGATCAGCCTGTTATCCCCGGAGTACCTTTTATCCGTTGAGCGACGGCCCTTCCACACGGGACCGCCGGATCACTAAGCCCTGCTTTCACACCTGCTCGACTTGTAAGTCTCGCAGTCAAGCATCCTTATACCTTTACACTCTACGTGCGATTACCGACCGCACTGAGGATGCCTTTGGGCTCCTCCGTTACCTTTTAGGAGGAGACCGCCCCAGTCAAACTACCCACCTAGCACTGTCCATCACCCGGATATACGGGCAAACGTTAGAACTCAGGAGCAACAAGGGTGGTATTTCAAGGATGACTCCACAACAGCTAGCGCTGCTGCATCAACGTCTCCCACCTATCCTACACATGCTGAACCGAAGCCCAATACTAGGCTGTAGTAAAGGTTCACGGGGTCTTTCCGTCTAGTCGCGGGTAAGCGGCATCTTCACCGCTGCTGCAATTTCGCCGAGTCCATCGTTGAGACAGTGCGGAAGTCGTTACGCGATTCGTGCGGGTCGGAACTTACCCGACAAGGAACTTCGCTACCTTAGGACCCTCATAGTTAGGGCCGCCGTTTACCGGGGCTTCAGTTCTGAGCTTCTCCCGAGGGATAACCCTTCCCTTTAACCTTCCGGCACCGAGCACGCGTCAGTCTGTATACGTCGACTTAACCGTCTTAGCACAGACCTGTGTTTTTAGTAAACAGTCGCTACCGCCTAGTCACTGCGACCCCCCGAAGCTTGCACCCCAGGGGGCACTCCTTATCCCGAAGTTACGGAGTAATTTTGCCGAGTTCCTTAACGATGGTTCTCTCGAGCGCCTTAGGATTCTCACCCCACCTACCTGTGTCAGTTTTAGTACGGTTACTTACGCTTCAACCAAACCGAGGGTTTTCTTGGAAGTCCTTCCAATGAGTTCGCTCAAAAAAGAGCTCCGTCTGGGACCTTGACTTTAGCGCCGCGGATTTGCCTACGGCAAGCCTCGGACCAGAAACGCCCACTATCACCCGGGCGATCATCTTTCGGCCTTCGTCACCCCTGTCCGTCCACGTAAGTAGCGCAGGAATATTAACCTGCTGTCCATCGACTACGCCTTTCGGCCTCGCCTTAGGTGCCGCCTAACCCTGGGCGGATTTGCCTTGCCCAGGAAACCTTAGGTTTTCGGCGAATGAGATTCTCACTCATTTTATCGCTACTCATGCCGGCATTCTCACTTCCATGCTGTCCAGGACTCCTCACGGTATCCCTTCAGCCTGCATGGAACGCTATCCTACTGATGTTAAAAACATCCCGCAGCTTCGGTTGTAAACTTAGCCCCGTAAATTTTCGGCGCGAAGGTGCTCGACCAGTAAGCTATTACGCACTTTTTAAATGGTGGCTGCTTCTAAGCCAACATCCTGGCTGTCTTAGCACCGACACTTCCTTAGTCACTGAGTCTACATTCGGGACCTTAGCTGGCGGTCTGGGTTGTTTCCCTCTCGACCATGGAGCTTATCCCCCAAGGTCTGACTCCCGGGATACTACCGCTGGTATTCGGAGTTTGGCTAGGGCGGGTAGGCGGGAAGCCCCCACAACCCCAATCAGTGTCTCTACCCCCAACGGCTATCACCCGAGGCTAGCCCTAAAGCTATTTCGGATAGAACCAGATATCTGTGAGTTTGATTAGCCTTTTACTCCTATCCACAGCTCATCCCCTCGCTTTTNAACGCAAGTGGGTTCGGTCCTCCACGAGTTTTTACACCCGCTTCAACCTGGCCATGGATAGATCACTCACTTTCGGGTCTACAGCCTGATACTAGACGCCCTATTAAGACTCGCTTTCGCTTCGGGTNCGTCCCTGANGGACTTAACCTCGCATCAGACTGTAACTCGCCGGCCCATTATGCAAAAGGTACGCGGTCGCCCGTGACGTAAACGCCATAGAGCTCCCACAGCTTGTAAATGCATGGTTTCAGGTACTATTTCACTCCCCTAGCAGGGGTACTTTTCACTTTTCACTCACGCTACTATTCGCTATCGGATGCCAAGGAATACTTAGCCTTGGGGGGTGGTCCCCCCAGATTCACGCCAGGTTCCACGAGACTGGCGCTACTCGGGATATACCCGGAGGAGTTAAATCTTTCGCCTACTGGACTATCACCTTCTATGGTGGGCCTTTCCAGAACCCTTCGGCTAGATCAAACTTTTGTAACCTCCTGCTCATTCTGCAGAACAAACTGGGTATTCCCACGACACCGATACGACAACGCCTGCAGGCTTACATCGCACCGGTTTAGGCTGGTTCCGTTTCGCTCGCCGCTACTCAGGAAGTCGAGGTTTCTTTCTTCTCCTGAGGGTACTTAGATGTTTCAGTTCCCCTCGTTCACTCCTGGCCCCTATGTATTCAGGACCAGGTTATGCGTCTCCAACGCATAGGGTTTCCCCATTCGGAAATCCCCGGGTCATAGCCTGCTGGGCGGCTCACCGAGGCTTATCGCAGCCTTGCAACGTCCTTCATCGCTTCTTGGCACCAAAGCATCCACCATGCACTCTTCGTAGCTTGACCACTATTTCTCGTTTACACAATCCACCAAGAATCCTCCGTCACGGTTGAAGAACCGATCGGAAGTCATCCAAGCAGCGTGCACGATCTCCTGTGTCTCAGAGATTGTTTATGCGCTCTCGAGTTGATTCAAATTGCAGAGCATGTCGCTCACATTATTGACCAACCACCTAATTTTCAAAGATCAAGATCTACAAGTGGAGATGAGGGGGATCGAACCCCTAACCTCCGGCTTNCAAAGCCGGCGCTCTCCCATTTGAGCTACATCCCCGTCAAACAAGTCACCGTCTCAGTCAGGTCGCCACCGAGCAAAAACCCAGTAGTTAACCAAAAGCAGGGTCGAGCGAATGGGCTTAGGTGGATTCGAACCACCGACCTCATCCTTATCAGGGATGCGCTCTAACCAGCTGAGCTATAAGCCCCTGGAAAATACGCACGACCTGTCCTGCCTAGACCGGAAGAAAGGTGACCAGATCTTAAAAGTGGGCCCGCAACGAGAGAAAGTCCCCAAGCATTCCGCAGGATGGTTACCCATCACAACGGTCCAAGTTATCCCTTAGAAAGGAGGTGATCCAGCCGCAGGTTCCCCTACGGCTACCTTGTTACGACTTAGTCCCCCTCACGACCCTCACCTTCGGCGTCCCCCTCCCTTACGGGTTAGGGTAGCGACTACGGGTGCGGACCATTTGGGTGGCTTGACGGGCGGTGTGTACAAGGCTCAGGAACACATTCACCGCAGCATGGCTGATCTGCGATTACTAGCGATTCCGACTTCATGAAGGCGAATTGCAGCCTTCAATCCGAACTGGGGCCGGCTTTTTGGGATTTGCTCACCCTCGCGGGTTGGCTGCCCTTTGTACCGACCATTGTAGCACGTTTGTGGCCCTGGGCGTAAGGACCATGATGACTTGACGTCGTCCCCGCCTTCCTCCGGTTTNACACCGGCAGTCTCCTTAGAGTCCCCGACTTTACTCGCTGGCAACTAAGAATAAGGGTTGCGCTCGTTACGGGACTTAACCCAACATCTCACGACACGAGCTGACGACAGCCATGCAATACCTGTTCATGCTCCGCCAAAAGACGGTCCCGCCCCTTTCGGTTTGGTACCACATGAATGTCAAGCCCAGGTAAGGTTCTTCGCGTTGCATCGAATTAAACAACATGCTCCACCGCTTGTGTGAGCCCCCGTCAATTACTTTGAGTTTTAGCCTTGCGACCATACTCCCCAGGCGGGGTACTTAACACATTTGCTCCGGCAGGGAGGCCTTGGGAGCCCCCCCACTTAGTACCCATCGTTTACGGCTAGGACTACCAGGGTATCTAATCCTGTTTGCTCCCCTAGCTTTCGCACCTCAGCGTCAGTAACGGTCCAGAGAGCCGCTTTCGCCACCGGCGTTCCTCCTGATCTCTACGCATATCACCGCTCCACCAGGAATTCCGCTCTCCCCTCCCGTACTCAAGCTCGTCAGTATCAGCTGCAGTTCCTCGGTTGAGCCGAGGGATTTCACAGTTGACTTAACAAGCCGCCTACGTGCCCTTTATGCCCAGTGATTCCGAACAACGCTTGCAGCATTCGTATTACCGCGGCTGCTGGCACGAATTTAGCCGCTGCTTCCTCCGAAGGGAGTTCAACCCGGAAAGATATTCACTCCCGGGGATTACGCCCTTCCAACAGAGCTTTACAACCCTAAGGCCTTCATCGCTCACACGGAGTTGCTCCATCACGCTTTCGCGCATTAGTGGAAGATTCTCGACTGCAGCCTCCCGTAGGAGTCTGGGCAGTGTCTCAGTCCCAGTGTGGCCGGACACCCTCTCAGGCCGGCTAGCCATCATAGTCTTGGTAGGCCGTTACCCCACCAACAAACTAATAGCACGTGAACCCCTCCTGAAGCGCCAGCCGAAGCCGGCTTTGATCCCGAAGGACCGTATGCGGTATTAGCCATCCTTTCGAATGGTTATCCCCCTCATCAGGGTAGGTTATCCACGCATTACTCACCCGTTCGCCACTCGCTCCCTCCGAAGAGTTCGCTCGTACGACTTGCATGCCTAATCCACTCCGTCAGCGTTCGTTCTGAGCCAGTATCAAACCCTTCAGTTTTATATCTGGCATAGTCGACAGTTTATCCCGCGCAATCACACAAGGTGAAAACGTTGGAACACCCTGACGACGTCGCATCACATTAGTAATTATCAATTACACTGAACTCACGTTCAGGTCTTTTTGCGCACCGCACCGGGAATGGTACGGCACACGACCTTCTACGCGTCACGGGCCCAAAATTTCAAAGAGCAATCTCGCAATTATGTAAACGACAGTACTCCCAAGATCGGTCGAGAAATCCCGAAACCGATCACAACGAATCGTTTGTTGGGAAACCAGTCGCTAAACAAACCACGAGCGGAAACGGGATCCTACAGGTCCGTTTCAAAACATCAACACACTCGGCTGGATTCTCAGACATTTCCAAACCAAGCGCAATTCAACAGTTGGAACAATTCTGGAGGGCAATTCGCGCTGGATCCGATAACCTAGCCAGATCCGGACTCCAGCGGGGTCACACGCGGTGCCGTCCGCCACAACCAGATCGCCAGCAAAATGGTCATCAGCGAGGCCATCTGGGAGACGGTCCACTGACCGGGCCCGACACCGTGATCTGCCCTTATCAGCTCAATAACGGCTCTTCCTGAGGCATATAGGCCCAGAAACAAAGCGAAGGTTCGACCTGGACGAGCGCGCAGATGGGCCCCCACCCGCCACAGCAGGATCGCCAGAATTAGCCCCTGTAACGACGAGTAGATCTGTGTCGGATAAAGCGGCGGGCTGACACCGCTCGGGTCGCCGTAAGCCAGCGTTGGTGGACTTCCAGGCGGAAATATCGCCGCCCACGGCCAATCGGCAGCNCAAACCTGGCCCCAGCAACAGCCATTGAGGTAACAACCGAGACGACCAAAGGCAATTCCGATCGCCAGGGAGGGTGCTATCAGATCGAGTAAATCACGCCAGGGCCCGTATCGACCACGCCGTTGCAACACTGCAAACGCGATCAATCCGCCAGCGATGGCACCATAAAGAACCAGTCCGCCACGCCAAAGCCGGAAAGTCTCGAGCCAGTCGCCGTCGGCGTAAACCTCGGCCCGATACTGGATCAGGTACCACACTCGGCCACCGACNACCCCGAACAGAACCAGCAGTACCGCAAGATCGGTCAAGGAATCGGGATTGAGTTGACGTCTTTTTGCCCCCGCACGCAAGATGAACAACGCAGCCAGCACCCCCAACAGCACCATCGCACCATATCCAAATACGGGAAAGTCCCCGAAGGGAGTCGGAATCCTGAATAACTCGCGATACAGGTGCGCCTCCTTTTCCCTATGCCTACCCCACCAACCTTCTATCATCAAGGAGCCAACAACACCCCACAGAATCGATTCTAGTTACAAGACAGCCATGCACCCGGCTGCCCGCTTCCGTTACCCTGCAGGAACAGAAGAGAGGTCTTGTTGAATCGTGTCACTCTCCCCGACAAGCACATGACAGATTCACGTCGAATCGCCATCCTTGGCAGCACTGGTTCCATCGGAAATCAGGCACTGGAGGTGGTCGCAGAATCACGGGGAGTTTTGCAACCGGTACTTCTTTCTGCCGGACGACGAGTCGAACCTCTGCTCGAACAAGCCCAGCGCTTCCACCCTGAACGAATTGTGATCATTGATCCGGATCGAGAAGAAGCAGATTTAACCACCTTCGCCAGAGACACCAAGGTCGAGATGCACTGCGGAGAGCAAGCCCAGTACCGCGCCATCCAGGAACTGAATCTCGACCTGGTCCTCAATGGAATTACCGGAGCAGCAGGATTACGCGCCAGCATGACCTCACTGCAGTGCGGTATTGATCTGGCTCTGGCCAACAAGGAATCACTGGTGAGCGCAGGTCCTCTGCTCAGGTTGGCAGCGGAGAAATCGGGAGCTCGCATACTTCCTGTCGATTCTGAACATGGTGCGATCCTGCAGTGCATCGCGGCTTCGGATCCATCGACGATTGAACGCATCGTCATCACCGCCTCCGGAGGACCTTTTCGTGGCTACACAAAGGAAGACCTCGAGAAGGTAACCCCTGATCAGGCACTCAATCACCCGACGTGGAAGATGGGTTCCAGAATTAGCGTTGATAGCGCGACCCTCTTCAATAAAGTCCTCGAGCTGATCGAAGCTCAACAGTTGTTCGGAATCCCGCCCGGCGGCATCGAGGTATTAGTTCACCCACAGTCGATCGTTCATGCCATAGTCGAATTCCAAGATGGAAGCAGCATCGCCCAGCTGGGAGAGCCGGATATGAAGGTCCCAATACGCAACGCCCTGTATCGTGGTGATCGACCTGCCGGAACTTTTCGCCCTCTCGATCTCGTTGGTCGAGGAGAATTGACCTTTGAACAGATCGATTCCGATACCTTCCCGGCGCTGGAAATCGGTAGAGTTGCACTGGAAAACCCTGGCACCACCCTGGGGGCCGTTCTCAACGCAGCGGATGAAGAAGCAGTCGCGGCATTCCTGTCCGGCGATGTAGGATTTTTACAGATATATGATCTGGTGGAGAGAGCCCTGCTTGAGCACTCTCCAATTCTGGTCGAAAATCTCGAACAGATCATCGAAGCGGATCACCAGACCCGCGAACGAGTCAGGAGCTGGACAACTTGAATATCATTCTGGCTATCCTAGGAATCGGCTTTCTCATCTTCGTTCACGAACTGGGCCATTTTCTCGCTGCCAAATTTGTTGGTGTCCGGGTCGACACTTTCGCCGTTGGNTTCCAGCCGACCATCTTTGGCTGGCGTGCGCGACTCCTTGCATTCACCTACGGAGATACGGAATACGTTGTCGGCTTAGTTCCCCTGGGTGGATACGTTAAAATGGCTGGNGAAGAACCCGGNAGCGACCGAACTGATTCAGATGATGAGTTCCATCGCAAACCGATCCCGGCTCGTCTCCTCATCCTGGTGGCCGGCGCCACCATGAATCTGATCTTCGGTTTCTTGCTCTTCATACTGGCCTTCACGGTAGGGGTGAAACAGCAATCCGCAGTGATCGGAAACGTAACCACCATGGGCCCAGCGTGGAATGCCGGCATCCGTTCCGGAGATTTGATCACCGCAGTCAATGGTGTTTCATGGAGCGATTATTCCAACGTCGCCACCGCCATAGCTCTGGCGGGAGGATCCAATCCTGTCACCCTCACCATCGATCGAGATCAAGTCTCAAGAGATGTCGACGTCAAACCGCTATGGGATCCCATCGCCGGTCGATTCCGAATCGGTATCCAGCCAGCCATTTCAAATCGTATTGCCTGGGTACAAGAAGGNAGCCCTGTCGCACAGGTAGGCCTCCAGGAGGACGACCAATTGCGTGCCATCAGGCTTTCGATTCCCTCCAGTGATCTGCTGGCCGTGCCAGCTCAGGGTCTCACCGCCGACAGGTTGTTACAGAGTCTCGCTTCACTCCGAAATTCAACCGCTATTGGGAACCTGGGATTGGAGATCCAACGCGGAAACGAATCCTTGATCGTGACCATCGACCTCTCTCCTGACGAGGATGGTAATAATCGTGGTATCGGGGTGATCTCCCGGATGCGTACAGTATTGGCGATACAACCCGGTTCACCGGCCAACGATTTCTTCCAGGTGGGCGATGAGATCCTATCCATTGGAGTCGCAGGACAGGAACAACAGCCGATCGAAGTCCTCGACCTCTTCACCATCGGCCAAGTCGTCCAAGACCGAGACGCTGAACTGATCCTATCCAACCGAAGGGGCACTCAAAGCCGTGTTGGCAGCGAAGATTTGCGTCGCTGGCTCGGAGAAGAGCTGATCATCGGACCTGCGGCACGAACCGTAGTCAAGATCAGCGAAACCGCTCAGCAACAACTGAAGATTCCTGTCGGTGCAGAAATCGTCTCCATCAATCAACAACCGATCGGGATCACCGACTACATCGATGAGAAACTGAATCCTGGTTCCGAAATCACGTGGATCGATGCGACTCACGACCGGGAGCAGATTCACAGAGTAATGACCGAGCAAGGGGAACCCTTGCGACTCGGCCTGATCCTCGGCTCCCCCGCACGAATCGGACGCACCCTACCCGGTTCACCAGCTCATCTTTCACAGTTGAAACCAGGCTCGATCATCAATGCCATCAATGGAATTATTGTCGAAAAGTGGCAGGACCTGTCCTCTGCAATTACAGGATCGAAAGGCCCGATCACAATTTCTCTTACCGAGCCCAGCGGGATTCAAAACGATGTGGAACTGGAACCGATCACTCTCGCATCACCTCTCGGTATCGCCATGTCAGCAGATCAATTCACCGAAGAACTGCCCGTCGGCGAGGCGGTGATTCAGGGGGGACGCCAATCATGGATCTGGGGAGGTCGGATATTCCTGACGTTGCGTGCTCTCTTTGCTGGCGACGTTCACGGCAAGAACCTCAATGGACCGGTCGGAATCATCGATCTGGGTCGCAAGGTTTCAGAAGTCGGATTTGGCAACCTGTTCTTCTTACTGGCTCTCATCAGCATCAACCTGGGTATCTTTAACCTGCTCCCCTTCCCCATTCTCGATGGCGGGCACATCTTCTTTCTCACCATCGAAGGAATCCGCGGGCGACCGGTCTCCGAGAAAATCCAGCACTACGTCCATCTGGTGGCGTTTCTGTTGTTGATCACACTGGCCATCTTCGTCACTTACAACGATCTGCTCAGACTCTGGTGAGTGCCTGGCTTCGGTTTCTGCGGATTCGCCTGGTACCCACGGTCATTTCAAATGTCCTGGCTGGAGTCGTTCTCTCTGGTGGCCAACTGGATTCCCAGGCCTGGATAATCCTTCTGACGTGGTCGATATCCCTCTACCTGTTCGGTATGGCACTCAACGACCTCGTCGATCGAAATCGGGATCTAACCAGGACCGATGAAACAGGGACACCCGTTCGGCCCATTCCTGCAGGCCTGATCTCCGTTCGCTCCGGATTGGTAGTGCTGTGTCTCCTCTTCATCCCTAACCTGTGGATCTTCGACCTCGGGGAGAGCCTGGCGGCAACTACAACGGTCGCTGCCGTACTGCTCTACAATCTGGTCCTGAAAGAGATTCCGATACTTGGCCCACTCGTGATGGGGTTAGCAAGAACCGGCCTCATCTGTACTGCGGCAGACACCGCTGGCGGACTTGAAAATGCACTCCCCCACGCCATTTCGATCGGCATCCTGACCACGGCCATTACCTTGTTCTCCCAGGAAGAGGAACGCGCACGTCCTCAGGCACTTCTCATCAGGTTCTGGTTATGCCTGTTGATGGCGGTAGTCACTCCTCAATTGATCTGGCAAATTGCCAACGGAGACTGGGAACCGAATCTTCAACTTTTCCTATACAGCGCTGGAATCGGCTTATACGTCTACTGGGCAGGCCATCCAGGCCCTGGACGTTGTCCTGATCTCTGCACTTTCAGGCTGCTCACGACGCTACCGTTGCTTGATATCTATCACACCAGTGCATACCTTTCTCTGTCGCTGTTTGAAAATCTTTTCTTACTNACCATTTGGTTGCTATGGGTGAAAATCGTCACACCATCAGAGAAAACACAGGAGATCGAAACAGAAAAAGGGAGTGATCAATGAAGGTTGTCGTCCTCGGAGCCGGCGGTCGTGAACACGCCATCTGCTGGCAGCTGGCTCGGTCCCCGCGCATCCGAGAAGTCATTGCATGTCCAGGAAACCCAGGAATAGAAAAACTGGGGAGTTGCTGGGTTGATTGCGATCCGATCGGCTCTACCGCTGCTTTCATCCAACGCTGCCTTGCTGAAAAAGTTGACCATGTCGTCGTAGGACCCGAAGCACCCCTGGTCGCCGGTGTCGCTGATCGCATCCGTGAGGCTGGCATNCCCTGTTTCGGACCTGGTGCGGCAGCGGCACAACTCGAAGGATCCAAGGCGTACTCCAAAGACTTCATGCATCGACATCGGATCCCGACATCAGCCTACCGGACTATCAGTTCAGTAGCTGATCTTGACGCCGCACTTGACGCTCTTCCTGAACAGGTTGTCGTCAAAGCCAGTGGCCTTGCAGCAGGGAAAGGAGTCATCGTCTGCGATGATCGGTCTCAGGCTCATCTAGCAGCCACCGGGATGCTTTCTGGTGCTACCTTCGGAGAAAGCGGCAAAACGGTGGTCATCGAGGAGCGCATGTTCGGCCCCGAGATTTCAGTGCTGGTTGTGGTGAAAGGAACCGACTACCTGTTGTTACCNCCAGCCCAGGACCACAAACCATTGCTCGATGGCAACCAGGGCCCCAACACAGGAGGTATGGGAGCGTTTTGCCCGGGCACCATCATCGATGCCTCCGATCTCGACATCATCCGCAGGGACCTCATCGAACCGACCTTACATGGTCTCTGCTCCGACGGCGTAGAGTACTCCGGAGTCCTCTACGCCGGTCTGATGATGACGGAGTCGGGGCCGAGAGTACTGGAGTACAACTGCCGACTTGGAGATCCGGAGACGCAACCGGTGCTGTCGCGTCTCACCAGCGATTTCACCGAGATCCTCGAGGCGACCGCAGAGGGGACTCCCTCCTCCGCCTCCGTCAGCTGGGACCGACGAGCCTCGCTATGCCTGGTCCTGGCCTCCGACGGCTATCCAGCGGCCCCACGGAAGGGCCAGCAGATCAGTGGAGAAGTGTTCAGCGAGATCGACGATTCGGTGCAGGTCTTCCACGCCGGAACCATCGCCGATGGAGATCAGATCACCGTCTCGGGAGGACGCGTACTGGGAGTCACCGCCCTCGGAAACTCGCTGGAAGAAGCGAGAAATCTCGCCTATGAGAAGGCCGAGAAGATCGTCTTCGATGGCAAGATCTACCGGGGGGATATCGGTACCTATCAGGAAGTGCGCAACAAGACGGAATCGATGGAGTAACAGGGCCATCGGAAACCAAATCAATATAGAATTGACATCGGCTCCCTGCGGGGCGAAATGCGAAGCGATTCTCCGTGCTCTGCCAGAGTGGTTTGGCATTGAAGACTCACTGATTCAATACGTAAAAGACGCCGACTCCATGCCAACAATGTTGGTCAATGACGGTGAAAATGTGATCGGATTTCTAACCGTCAAAATGCATTTTCCGCAGTCTGCGGATATTCATTGCATGGCGATACACCCCGACTACCACCGACAGGGAATCGGCAGACAACTGATTCAAAAACTTGAAAACCACTTGCTGAGCCAAGACGTAAAATTGCTGCAAGTCAAAACGATTTCCGAAGCACGGGATTGTGCAGCATATGCAAAAACCCGTGAGTTTTATGATTCCGTTGGGTTTGTTCCGCTGGAGGTTTTTCCAACGTTGTGGGACGAATCAAACCCTTGCCTGGTCATGGTGAAGCCTTTGGCGTAGTAAATATATCACCGTGCAAAATGGCCACGATGAGGGTCCGCAGTCAATCCGATCGATCGGAAGAAATTTCAGATTCTTCGTCGCCATCAAACGTTCTTCGAAGAAACTGTCTCATCGGTCGAAAGATCGCTCCCAGCATTGCAAAACGATGTCCTGAATCAAGCCCAGCATCGATGCGCGGTACCAGCCCCACTGTCTCGTCCGCGCCCGCCTGTGAACTGAACACAGAACTCGATATGAGTCCGTCAGGTTGTTCTGAACTCGAGATTTGCACCTGAATCAAAACTGATCGATTCGCGGCAACACGGGCCGGAATCGGAGAATCTGAAGATGCTTGCGGGACCAATCCCATCACCTGGACAGTTTCGTCACATCGATCTTCTGACTCTCACACAGACGNTCTACAGTCTTCTGAAGATTAGAGAGTTTGGTGGATCGACAGTTGACATCGATGCGAACGGGGCTGAGATCGTCCGGATCTGGATTCAATCCCATTTCCTGATACAGGCTCCGGGACCGATCATATGTTCTTTTGGCAACGGCATTCACGATCTCAACCAGATACTTCATATCGCGCGAATGAGGCAACATCGATAAGACCTTGCCACGGACCTTCATTTTCCCCTGGATGCTCCGGATCGGGTCACGGATATCTTTTTTGCAGTAACTCTTCCAGCTTTTCGGATCGAACTCCCCACCTTTTTGGAATCGGGTGCCATCCGTTGCTGCGTTACGACCATCTTCGAAAGTTCGCTGGATCTTCAGCACTTCACCGATCTGGGTCCGAAAGAAATCTTTGGCTGAGTTAGTCGCCTTCTTGATATCAGCAGCATTACCCAGATCGAATTTGTTCTTCCAGAAGGATTGCTTCCAGGGAGCAGTTTCCACCGGATACTTCTTGGGATCTTTCTCGATAGCGATTTGCACTTCACGAGGCTGACTACGAGGACGAATCTCGGAGCGAAGTTGCAATCCGCTGATCGCCCCATCGAGTCCTTCCAATTCGATCAGTTGATCGATCCGGCGCGAACTATCCAAAGCGACCTGAAAGGCATAAACAATATTGGTACGCCAACGGATTTCGAATCCAATCACACTTTTAGCTGGGAGATCTGTAGCTTTCCCGACCAGACGAAGTTGCCAAACATCTTTCACTTTGTTGACCTGAACGGAGGTCAGTTCCACAAATGTAGGAGGTGGCTTCGGGGGACCGGAGTCTTCTTGAGCGAAAGTCCCGGATCCACACAATAGCAACGCCAATAACAATGCGATGGGAAATGTCTTCATGATTGACTTTCATTTTCCTCGGGGTCCAGACCAATCAACTTGTTGATTTTCAGGACCAGGTCATTGAGATCAGACCCGCGCGGAACCCTACGTCCAGAGCGAACCTTCACCTCAAGTTTCTCCGGCTTCGTATCAAGCGGAGACGGGCTCAGCCCCTTGGACGTATACAGTTTCTTGGATTCATTTGTGGTTCTTTTTCCCACTGCCACCGATAGTTCTAGCAGGTATGAAAGAGCCAGGCGGTGTGCCAAAAAACGCGGATCCTGAAAGCTCTTCTTGATTTCCTCCTGCATCTCAACAATCTCGGAAATCACTTTCTTATCCATGAAACCGCGCCATTTTTTCTCGTCAAAATCACCATTGGGTTTGGTGTAGTCGGTGCCAGCCTCAATCGATTTGACTCCATCACGCACTTCTAAGTCGCGCTTGGCCAGCTTGCTATATCTTCCAACGAACCAATCGCGAGTCTCTTTCAGAGAGGCCTCGATTTCCTCGGCGGTGCCAATGACAAACTGGTGGTCGAAATGAAACTCGGTCCATGGGGCCGCTGCCGGGGGGAACAGTTCCTTCTTCTTCTCCAGTTCCTTCACTACCTTTGAAGTCTGCTTCTTTGGATCAATCACTGAACGAAACATGTACTTGTCCGGCGAAGGTTCTAGCTTTTTCACTAGCAAGCTGTCACTGATTTTTCGGTTGGCAGGTACGGTCACTGAAAAAGTCTGGACCAGCTGACTTCGCCAAGTCAGAAGGAAATCGATCTTTGTACCGACAGGAATTTTTGGCGCATTAGCAACAAAGTCGATGGAATAGCGGTCATTATTTTCTTTTTTGGTGACGTCGATTCTCACAAATTCCAGCAGCTTCAGATTTCCACCATCGGGACCACGACCTTCGCCCTGCGCCAAGATCAACTGTGGATCCAGTGCGCCACCCACCAGCAATATGCCGATGGCAAAAGCGATCTGCAGCGACGCCTTGATCACAGGCGTTTCGGTTCCCATTCGCACTTCTTCCGTCATTAGTTGACTCCCTGATTGAATCGACAACATTCAGTCCATCAACTCCGTCAGCAGATACTNGGCAGAAGGAAGATAAACTGTTAGCGTCACGTCGTCCAATGACGGTGTGACCAACGCATTCCCGCCGTGATCTCCGATTCCCGTCGCAGCTCTCATTTTCAACTCGTAGCCGAGGAATCCGACATCAAATTTGTTTCCAAAATCCTGGCTTCCAGTCGGATATAGCCAGCCACCAGCGATCAACTGGTTATTCCGACCGCCATCTCCTGAGCCTCCGACCAGCCCACCAGGATCACCCAGACTTCTTGCTGATTGCTGGCCGTTAACGTTGATCGCGTTCATCGTTTCCTGGTCCCACTGAACCGTTTTCTGGGCGTAGAACTTCGGCGGGTAGAGGGTCCAGGTCAGATTACGAAGCCGCATTCTCTGAACCCCTTCGGGAAACGGGACCATGAACGTATTGGTGTAGGTACCCTCCTGCTCGGAGTAGTAACCTCCACCACGACTATCGTCCTGAGTAAACTGGCCAAGATAGACCCGGAACTCATCGATGGTGGCATTGGCCAGCACCCTCTTGATGGACGGAGATCGCAACGCTCCTGTACGATCATAGTTGGTACCGAACTTGAAAAGTCCTTCCGTTGCAACAGCCTGATCACGATAGAAACCACCGATCTGGATCACATCTCTAGGAGTTTCTTCATTGAGTGCGCAGAACATTCCTTCACCAATATTGTGATTGACAGCATCAACCGTTCTATGATCCACCCAAACCCGGATTCCACTGGTGGCAGAATTGTCATCGTAGGAGATCGCCAGGTGATGCCACTCGTGAGCTCGCCACCGCGAGATATCAACAACTACATCATTTCGCGCCCAGAACTTCTGCGAATCCGTTTCCGCCTCGTTTCCAGCCTCAACCTCATCTTGATTACCAATCAATGGAATTGCCTGAGCGGTATACCCTTTCGCAAACGCCTGGTGGTAATACAGACGAGAGACTCGCAACTGGCCTTCTGTATTCTTCCAGATCCAGAACTGGGCACCCTCTGAATCGGTCGGTTTTTGCCCCACTTCGGTCTGAACCTGGGTTGCGCCGATCAAACCGGAGAAGGTCGGATCGTCGCCATTGAACTCCATCTTGACCCAGAATGAGACGGCACCGTTGTAGTAGGGCAAGTTGCCTATGTCATTGTTGTAGTTGCGATTCACAGCACCTTGATCGGACGGATTCTGGCGGAATCGAAGCGCCGGCAAGCGCAGGAATCGACCACCAAGAGCCGAGGTGCGGAACATGCTACTGTTGATGCCATCGGGCATCATGTCCGAGTTCTGTGCCGCTTCATCGACAAATGGCTCGGCGATGTTCTCATCCTCATTGGCACTTTCATCGGCTCCCCAGACGTAACGGGAGTAGCGCTGGCGATAGATGGATCCCTTCTGGCTATATGTCGCATCGAGGACCCTACCCAGTTCCTTGATCTTTGCCTCCGGGTTTGATCGTGTCCGCAGCAATCGAGCCAAATTTCGAGTCGAATCTTCATCGCGGAAACGGAAGGTATGAGCCAGACGCAAGGTCGGATCACCCGCCCAGCGAGAAAGACGTGCCGCCGGGGAAGAAACCTGCATCAAAGCATCGATGGCACCGGACATCTCGACGCGGCCATCTTGTATCGAACCGACGTAGAATTCAGGTTGCAGAGCGTCCATCGGGTCGGGCCAGGTCGAAACATATTCGCGAGCACCGGCACGATTGTTACTGGTTCGTCCGAGTGCCCGGAACGGCTGTTCGAACTGTTCCTGGGTGGTGTGATGATACACATCAAAGACTCGCACGACGCTTCGCTGTCTTGCCTCCGAGAAGACCTGATTACTCGAATTGCCAGCACCGGTAATCTCCGCCAGAGTGGTGATTTCGTAAAGGCCTTTGCTGTCAAAACAAAACTCGGTGGTATGCCCCAACCGAACATCCGCGCGGTTGGTCACATCTAGCTTGACCATGTGAGACTTGTCCACCGCACGCCAGGAAGTGAAGTTTGGATTGACCTTATTGATGCGACTGTTGGGATTGGCATTGGCGATAATGACCGCGCGGATCATTTCCTTGTACCAAGCAGACTGTGTTGCCCTCGGCAAACCGGTGAGTGTCCTGATGTTGTTCTCGCTGTTTGGATAACCACGTCGCCACATCTCACCAGAGCCTTCTGCATCCCTGAGTCTGCCGTAATAGTTGGTTGTATCTCTCGATTGTGGATTGATGACGTAAACCGACGTTTCCGGGGGAAAGAAGGAATCAGCAAGACCGTTTATGAATCCTTCAAAACCAACCTGGCCACTACCGAGCGGGGCGGTCCAGAACTTGAACGCTTGCAGTTTCCTCTGACCGATGATGGCCTCGGCTAGCTTCTTGGCGAATTCATAGCTGAGGGGGGCCGAATAGACCCACACCGGAGTTTGTATCAGGTTCAATTCTTCTCGAACTGGCGCAAGCATGCCACCACCCAGATCGATCGATCCACCGTTACCACTTTCCAGACTCTGGGAATTGATGTCCATGTAAGGAAAAGCTCGACGTCCACCCACTCCCATCAGCGCGGCGATCAATACCGGTTCTGGGGCAGTATTGATGTTGATCGGTGCTCGAGCCTCGCCAACCAGTTGTGCCGCTCCGGTCACTAGCTGACTTTGCGGATTCGGCGGCAGATTTCGGGAAATACCGGTGGTCCCGATCAATGATCCAGCTCCCTGGCCGCCGATTCCTATTCGATTGTTGACTTCGCGTCCAGCACCCGACCTCTGTGTGTATGGATTTACCCAGGCATGCGCAGTCACGAAATCAGAAATGAGCTCCAGGTTTTCGCGTCCGATCAGCGCCGCAAGTTCCGACTTGGAGGTGAACTGTCCGCCAGGCAGGCGATTCCGAAACTGAATGATGTCCGCACCCTTGAGTTGTTTTCCTGTCTCCCTGGGACCGGTCCAAAGTGGGCTGACGCCATATCGAGTATCACCCGCCAGAGCTTGCCCTAAATTGGTGAGCATATCGGCCAGTGTATCTTGTTTGCCGTTGAGGTAGATCTGCGCCGAAGTATCGATCAGCTTCACACGGTAACGATCCTTACCCGGTTCTGAAGAACCGATCCCTGGATAGGTACCACGATTCAATATTCCCCCGAGAGAGGCTTCATCCTCTTCTGCGTCTNTCAGATCCAGAATCCCACCCACGCGGGATTCTCCATCTCCACCGATGATGCCGTAGATCCACGGTGCACGAACCCGGGTCGAAACCACATGAGCATCCCAGAAGGGGCGACTTCTCAACATCGAGATGACAGCCGATTCTGCGGAGTTGGTGAGCAGCTGACACTTGCTCTGATCACGGAAATTCTCGGTTGCTTTCAATTCCAGACGCATCAAGGCAACAAAGGTCACGGCGATGATGGAAAGCAGTGTCAGTACCGCCAGCGCGATGAGTAACATCGAGCCATTTTCTGCATGAAAAAGTTTAAATTTGCGCTCCTGTGACTGCTGAAGATGCGCGTGGCTCTCGGAATACATCTTATCTCTTTCCAAATCATCGAACCGATGCTCAAAACTCAACTGCGACTATTCGCTTGCGAGTACTTTTTCTGATTCTGTTTCTTTTTCTTTTTCTTTTCCTTTTTCCGATTTGGGGCTCGGAGCAGCAAAAAATCGAGTGCGCAGCTCTATGTCTAACCTATCGGAAAGCTCCGGATGGTCACGCAGGAACTGAACTGCTCGCTCACGGCCTTGTCCGATTCGTTCCTTNCCGATGGAATACCAGGTTCCGGANCGCGTGACTAATTCCTCCTCGACTCCCAAATCGAGCAAATCCCCATGATAGGAAATCCCTATATTGAAGATGATGTCAAACTCCGCCTTCCTGAAAGGAGCGGCCATCTTATTCTTGAC
Organism: Planctomycetota bacterium; assembly: GCA_002711105.1. Lineage (GTDB taxonomy): Bacteria > Planctomycetota > UBA8108 > UBA1146 > UBA1146 > UBA1146. The sequence goes on along the minus strand of PAIH01000027.1, from coordinate 15,627 downwards.
GACTTTGGCAACAGTACGGTTCCCGGAGAACTCGCCATCGCTCTTGATAGCGCCAATACGGCGGATATCGATTCGTACTGATGAGTAAAACTTGAGAGCCCGGCCACCACTAGTGGTCTCAGGACTGCCAAACATGACACCAATCTTTTCTCGAATCTGNTTGATGAAAACCACCGTGGTTTTGGAGCGATGGATCACTCCGGTCAACTTACGTAGTGCTTGACTCATCAGTCGTGCCTGCAGACCGACATGAACGTCCCCCATCGAGCCTTCCAGNTCGGCGCGAGGTACCAGGGCCGCCACGGAGTCGATGACGACGATGTCCACGGCACTCGAGGCCACCAGCATCTCTGCGATCTCAAGCGCCTGCTCACCACTATCGGGCTGAGACACCAACAAGCTATCGAGGTCTACCCCCAGCTTGGCCGCATAGATTGGATCAAGGGCATGCTCAGCATCGATAAAGGCCGCAACACCTCCATTTTTCTGGGCATTAGCAATGGCGTGAAGAGTGAGAGTTGTCTTTCCAGACGACTCCGGTCCAAACACTTCGACCACACGTGCACGGGGCAAGCCCCCGACGCCTAGCGCTCGGTCCAGGGAAAGAGATCCGGTTGGGATCACATCCACTTGCTGCAAATTCTGCTCACCCAGCAACATGATCGAACCCTGGCCACACTTTTTGTGAATTTGTTGTAGCGCAAAATCCAGGGCTTGTTTGCGCTGGCCGTCGATCCCTGGGATGGAATCTGTCGGCGATTTTTCCTTGGCTGCAGTGCCTTTGGCTGCAGCGCCTTTGGTTGCACTTTCACGACTCTTACGTTTCGAATCACTCATCTACGTCCTCCATCCTCACCCGGTTCTCCGGTCGTCGCCGGAATTTGTTCCGTTCCCCTGGAATTCATTTCAATATTATTCACTTTGTTCTCGGGTTCCGCTGCTGCTGGAACTGCAGGTCGTTGTTGTTCCAGTTCTGCTCGTAGCACCTTTCTGGCTGCATCCATCACTCTCGGTCTCCCCAGCACCCGTCGCTGGGTGATGCGATTCACCGGAGCTTTTCCATCTTGGGTCAGATCGAATATCTTTTGTCGGTCCAGATCGCCATTTCCAGCACCACGCCACGGCACTTGTTGCAACAGCTGTAACTCTTCTGACGTCAACTGACCTGCCCGGGATTTCAACCACTGGACCTGGGAAACCGCATGTTGTGCTGGACTGGTCCAGGAATCACCCGTTCGCTGATTTTTTCCCGCACAACCCAGCATCAGCCCTGATCCGATGACAAACACGGTAGAGATCAAAAGAAGCTGACGTTTTATGACGCGACGTTTCAGCACAATCGAGACCGCCATGAAAAATCTGCCTGGATACGCCGGCAAATCAGCGGATCGTTGTTGGCCAGACCGTTCTTGTCGCGGACAACAACCGGTGCCAATTCTGTGGCCGATCTGTGTCACGCTCAGTTCCTCCTGATAGCTCACTGGACAGCAGCACGTGATCGCCAGGTTCACTCGAGTCGCCAAAACTCAAGCCACAGCATCAATCTGCCGGATTCAAGGACGAGAGGCGTATCACGCCCAGCAAGCCTGAATACAGCTACGGAAGTGTGGAGCATCCCGGGCTCTCGGGTAGATCCTGAACACAACGGGTCTCTAGCCATTCTGCACCGCCCCGGGGGCGCTGTCAAAGCAGCGCATCCGGCCGATTCTGGACAATTGAGGGCCATCAGCAGCGGTTCTGGCGAGAATCCTGAAAAGTACTCCCGGTAGCCGGGACCAAAGTGCCGTTAGAAACGAGGAGGGAACAGATTGGGGCCACCCTCGTAGGCATGAGCAATGCGGACGACGGCATCCATCACCTGTTTTTCGATGTCTTCCAGCGTCCGTAAACCGATCTCGGCATCGAGCCCTATCGCCTGATCGATCTGCTCTGATAGATTTCCTGCAATCTCGAACAACTGGATGATGACCTGTAGCCCCGTCGCACGATCGATACGTGACGGAATCGATTCGATCATATTTTCCAGTTCAGCCGCCGTAACTTTCTCGACAGACGATTCGACCACCATGGAGGGGCGATGGATTGCAACCGTCAATCCGCGTAAAGGAAGCCCCGAGACGTTGGAGATGGAGTGCGGTGTTCCGGCAGCAACCACCACCACGTTACCCGGGAACAGATCGACCGGTTCACTGGCACACAGCACCACTCCACGACCCTCAAGTGCAATGACTAACTCTTCCTGAGCTTCATGCTGGTGAACTGGAGTGCTTTCACCATGCTGGAGAGAGATCTCCCAGAGTTCAAGAACTCGACTGGACAGATCAGCCCCATCCGCAGCCCTACGATTCCAGGGTTGGATCCTCATAAACGAACTCCCTCCAGCCGAAACCTCTACATAAGAATCGGATGGAAGAGTCAATTCGGGCCACTGGAGGAGACCAGGAGGATCAACGGATCGGTCAAGATGGTCGTAGAAGGACTTTCATCACCCCATTCTGACCCGCTCTCTCCAATGCCCTGATCCCCTCTGATAACGGCAATTCAGCATCGATGAGATCGCGAGGATCGATCGATCCTTCGACCAGGGCTGCCAGTGCCGGGCGAAATGGACCACAGCGTGATCCGACCAGCTGGATCTCATCCACAACCAGTGCCGAGGCATCGCAATGGAGATCTCCAGCATAGGTACTCTTGAGAACCAGAGTTCCACCCGGACGCAAAGACTGGCGAGCCATTTCGAATCCGGAACTATTGCCAGTACACTCGACTGCCACATCGAATTGATCTGACTCGATGATTTCCTGGTTGTCGGTGACCGCGATACCTAATGAAGAAAGCAGCGACAATTTCCGCTCGTGTCTTCCCAGCACTAACAGATCGACACCGGTAGCGGCAATCACTCGNGCGACCAGTTGACCCAGTCGGCCATCGCCGACCACCAACCAGCGATCTCCCCGAACTGCAGTCACTTGTTCCAGAACTCGCATCGCTGCCGCCAGCGGTTCGGTGAAGACGGCACACTCATCCGGTACCTCATCGGGGACCTCGATCAGATTGGCCGCCGGCAGCAGAAAAGAATCGGCGAAGCAGCCGTCACGATTAACGATGCCGAGCACGGTTCGATGAGGGCAGTGCTGGGAACGACCCGATTGGCAGCTATCGCAACCTCCACAGGTGGCATTGATCTCACCAACCACCTTCTTGCCAAGCCACTGATCGGGTCCCTCCTCGACGACGCCGACGAACTCGTGGCCGAGAACTCCGCGGTAAGGATAGTAGCCCGCTATCAATTCAAGATCGGTGCGACAAATTCCGAGCAAGGTCGGTCGAATCCGAACTTCACCAGCCGGAATCACGCTGGATTCCAGATCATCGCGGAGATCGACCTCACCCTTCTCCAACCACAGTCCACGCATCGAAGCCCTCTCTCCATGCTACGGTTCGAGAGCATCCTAACTCGATGCCACGTGAGGTCGACTGGATCGATAGAATCTTCGCGCTCAGGGAGGGATGGGAAACAGCAACGATTGGACTGAACGCGACAGGCCGGGTGTATTTTAGCTCTTCGATCGACTCGAAGGAGTCAGCCTTTAACTGATCACTCCTTCTCGCGGGCTTTTCGCCGGGCTCGTTCCTGCTTGATCGCCTGCCACACCTTCGCTTCATTGAGCCAGGCCTTGCCGCGACAGCCCTTCATGTTCAACTTCTCGAGCGAGACCAATCCGCCCAGCGACGCCAACCTGGCGTCGGTGAGATTGGGTCACAAAAGCACCAGCCGCAGACTTTTGATCTGCTCGAGTTTACCCAGTTCGAGGAACTTCTCATCACTGAGGAACGGATCACCTCGAAACTCCAGGCGATTCAGTTTCTTGAACTCTCTCAGCAGNCGGATCGACTCGATGGGCATCCGGTTNCCTGGATGATCGATGANGCANATCGGNCAGATCGGGCACGCGNTTNAATACCGCCGCCAGGGTTTCGTGATCGCGCAACACCACCTTGAGCCGCTGGGTACTCGCATCCAACTGGAGAGCCTCGGCAACTGTCTCGACCACCACTAACGGCACCGGATCATCGGCGAGGCTCGTCGCCCCGATCGAGAGCACTGCCATGATGAGTGAGCAAGCCCGCATCGGTTTGACTTTCCATTTCGAGGTGACANCCAGCACGATTGGCCTCCTTCGGGAACGAGTCTCTCAGCGACGTGACGCAGGTCGATACCGATCAGTTCCAGCAATCCCTAGTTACAGTTCTCCGAACTCTGACATTCAAGCAGATCATCGGTGGGATCTGCACCGCAATCGGGGAATGGAGCCGGTGGAACGGCGTTTCCACTGAACAGGAATCCAAGCAAGCTGATCGGATCTGCGATATTGAGCAGCCCGTCATCGTTGGTATCGGCAGCATCCTGGCACGACAGCGTAATCTCCCCGAACAGGTAATCGAGCGAGTAGATCACGTCGGCGATATCGAGACTCCCATCGCCGTTGATCTCTCCGCGGATGAAGAGTTCTGGCTCACAGCCATCGATCACCCCATCGTCATCGCCATCGAGATCGGTCAATTCGAGCACGAACAGACCGTTGCTGATATCGCTGATGAGGATGCGATCATCGCCAAGGAACGGGTAGATCCCCCACGCACCATCATAGGTGGGCAAGGTCGGTTGCTCGAAGGTGTCGTATCCGGCGACCCACTCGAGCCAGCCGGTATCGGGATCGACATCGAAGACCTGCAATCCCGACTGGAACCAGGCGTTGTAGACCCGGTTTCCGATGACTCCCTGATTATGAACACTGAAGGCGGAGGACTGCGAGAAGTTGACCTCGTCGGCGATATCGAGGCTCACCGTGCCATCAGGATTGTCGGTCACCTGATAGACCTTGATGCCGCCGCCGAGCCGTTCCTCGCCGGTGATGACAAAGTTGCCATCGGCGGTCGGCCAGCACGAATGGGTGCTGATGCCGGGGCCGCTGCCGAGTGCTTGCGGGGGCGTGTTGGCGAGATCGGTGATGTCATAGATCCACAGACCAGAGCCAAGCTTACAGACGTAGAGCCGATCGCCCTGAGCGACCACGTCATGGACTCCGCCATCGGTAATCGTCCATAGGTGGTCCGTGATCGGACTGTTCGGCGGGTTATCGAGATCGATGGCCCGCAGATCGACGATGGCCACGCCGGTGCCCGCTGACAGATCGACGATGTAGAGAAAGCCCTGATGGTAAAAGAGATTGTGAACGGTCAGGTAACTGGCCAGGACGATGTCAAAAGCCGCCACCGGATTGGCAGGATCACGCACATCGACCACGTGGACACTGCCGTTGCCGTCGGCTTCTAACCCGATAAAGAGCATCCCGTCGGCGACCTTGATATCGCGGGCATCGGCATTCTGATTCGGTGCCGGCAGCGCATACTCGGCGACATGTTGCGGATCGGACGGATCGACCACCGAGATGATATCGACGGCAGAATCGTAAAATCGCCCGATGTAGGCGTGGTCCTCATATCCCCACACATCGGCGTACTGACCCGAAAAACCATCCCAGTTGCCGCGTAGATCGACGCGCGTCAACTCGCAACCATCGATGACACCGTTGTCATTACAGTCTTCGAAGTTGCCGCTGGCGATGTCACATTCATCGAGAATCCCGTTACGATCACAATCCTGGCCACTGCCGGTGTTCATATCGCACTCATCGAGAATCCCGTTGGCGTTGCAATCGGTGGCGCTTCCAGCCATCAGTTCACACGAATCGGGAATCGAGTTGCCGTTGCAATCGGCTTCCGTCGAACCCAGTTCGCACGCATCCGAAAGCCCGTCCCCATCGCAATCGGGCAAATTTTCACACTCGTCCGGCACTCCATTGGAGTTGCAGTCGTCCACATCTCCGGCAGCGATCTCACAGGAATCGATGATCGAGTTGGAGTTGCAATCCTGCACGATCGATCCGCTGATGGAGATGGCATCGATCTCCTCCCAGATCACCGCGTGCCGGTTGGTATCGATGATGATCTTGGCACCGATGACCAGTTGCGAAGTCTGTGGAAAATCAACCGAGAACTCGACCGGGGTGCCGATCTCACTGGGATCAATCCCCTCCCAGACGGTGATCAAGTTGCCGTTGATCTCGAGCAGTTCGATCCCCACGACAAAGCCGTTACCGAGGGTCTCCCTGACCATCAACGAACTCGACAGAATCGGATGGGCAAAGCCGACGATGAGGTATTCGATGCCATCGCCGTTGCAACTGTCACAGTTACACGCGGGGCCGCAACTGCAGCCGAGACCGCAGCCTCAGCCGAGCCCGCCGCCATCATCGGCACATGAAGTGGCCCAGGCGGTATCGATATCGCCATAGGTCATCGTGTCCGGCTCGCCGAGTGCCTGAAACGCACTCCAGGCCGTATCGGAGAACTGCGAACTGTAGCCCAGCACCGAACTGGCCCACATCGAGCCGTCGACGATCAACTCCTGGTCATCGGGAATGCCATTGCCGTTGCAATCCCCCGCCACCACCACGCCACCACAAAAAAGCAGCGCAGCGCAGGCAAGGATCGATAAACAGCGACGAGTCGAGCCCATCTACACCTCTTCTCAAGAGCCATTATCCCACTCCCGGCGTCACCAGGAAAGGATCAAGGACACGCTGCGAAAGCGTCGCACTCCAGAGCATCCACCGTCGGGTCGATGCCGCAGTCGGGGAAGGGGCCCGGAGGGGCAGGTGCATTGCTGAACAGATATCCCAGCAGCACGATGGGATCGGAGAGGTCCAGTTCGCCGTCATCGTCGATGTCAGCGGCATCGTTACAGGGGATCGTACCGCCGATGAAGAGATAGTCGAGGATGGCGATCGCATCGGCGAGATTGGTCGCGCCATCGGCATCGGCGTCGCTTCGGATGAAGGGGGAACAAACGCAATCTCCTGCATCATCCCAGGCAACATCCATGATCCACATGTTGTCCGGGAAGCCGAGGCTGGCCGTGTCGCTCGGCTCGAACAGACCGCACTCGTCCGCCGCAAAGAAACTGCTGCCGATCTGGTCGGTGGCTGGATCAGTCTGGGCAGGATCGGGGATCGCCATGAAGAACGCATGGCCACCGGCACTGCCGTCGGGAGTGAAGATCTCTACGACGAGAGTCTGATCGATGGCGAGGCAGCCGACCAGGGTCGAGGCGGTCCCTGCCAGGATTCCGTCCGGGTCGACAATTCCCGTTCCGAGTACGAAGTTGAACGGTTGATTGGCGTTGGATGGAACCTGGAACTCTTCCTCATAGAAGAGGGTCAGGGAAGAGAGCGGCCCGACAGCACCCCCATCGAGGTCGAGGCTCAGGCGAATACGAACCGGCTGGGTGCCGCCGCCGGCAGACGCCGAGCTGAAGGCGGAGGTGATGCATCGGATATCGATGAAATCGGTGATCCCGTAGTCCCTGCACAGGTCAAAAGCACGGTAGTAGAAGTTGTCGGCGTGGCTTCCGCCGTTATTGCAGGAAACCGCGCCTCCGAACGGCAGATTCAGTGGCACCGGATTCAGGGTAGTACCCGTGGTCACAGGGCATGGCCCCTGGGCAAAGGCACTGGCTGGAAACAGGCACAGTGTCACCAGTGCCACGGATGCCCGAAGCAGTGCAGAAAATGCGGCAAGCCCCCGGAGCTTCATCCCCACACTCCTTGATCGTCGGGAATGCCATTACCGTTGCAATCGCCGACCATTATCAGATGGGGAGCCAGTAGCAAAAAAGGAATCGCCAGTGGAAATAGAAGATGCCGAATCAACACGCCTCCCGAGTCCAACTACGATGGTCCGAAACAGATACAGAATTATAGACCAGCGCACGACTTCAAGCGATCAGCGTACGATCAATCAGGGGCAGGGCGAATTGACTGGAAGAAGGCAATTAAGAGTGTCTGCAGTCGGATCAATCCCACAATCCGGGAATGGAAGTGGAACTACGTCCCCTCCATCGAAAAGGTACTGCAATAAAAACACCGGATCGGAAATATCAAGTTCTCCACTGTCATTGGCATCAAAAGCATCTAGACAACCGTCCAGAGCTCCGCCTGACAAAAACAACAATTCCAGTAAATACACTGGATCGGCAATGTTGATCATTTGATTGTTATTGACATCGCCCCGGATAAATTGCTCCTGTGATTCTTCCCCCAGAAAAACCGAAATCGAGTCATCGCTCAAGGAAGCCACGGCCAGGTCCAAAACTCCATCGGAATCAAAATCCGAAATCCTCATGCAGGATGGATTGGATGGGAGGTCGTAAGTACTGCTGCTCTCGTAGGGGAATCCATTGGTTCCATCGCCATGCAACACTGTTAATCGATCGGGGCCATAGCTGTAATACAACAGTTCAGGAGTGCCGAATCCATCCAGTTGAGCCGCAAACATATCTCCGACCGAAGAGATCTCTCCGTCGGCATAACCGGTAATCGGATCCAGATACGAACCGCCCCCGACGCCGACAAAGAACAGAAGAGATTCAGAAAACTCAGGAAGCCCCACGATATCTAGCAGTCCGTCAGGACCGGAACTGGGGATACCGTCATCGTCAACAGACATCACATCCACTGCCAGGATCTTCAAAAAAGACACGCCTGCAACGACTTCCTGAACGAGCGTAAAGTCCCCGGAACCATCATTAAGATAGGTACCGATGACGGCAAAGCCGTTGCCGGCAAGCAAGAGATCTAGATCTGCATCCCCATCTAAGTCCGCAAACTCGACGGCAGATGAAACGGGAAAATCCTGCGGCGAGAGAATCAGTCCACCAGCACCGTCTGAAAATAAAATACGGGTATTGACACATCCCACGATCCCACAGAGAGACGAGACCACAACGTCCTCATGCCCATCTCCGTTGAGATCTGCGAGTTTGACCGCGGTGACTGGATCCGAATACTGGTAAATCAGTTCGGGAACTTGCAAAGCACCTGAACCGAGACCACGGAGGAGATAGAAATTCCCACTATCTGAAGCGAGCATTAGCAAGTCGAGTAGCCCGTCTGCATCGAATTGGCCCAAGAACATCTCCTCAAGTTCCTCAGCTATTGTCACCGACGGAACCTGGGTCAAATCAAATGAGCCATCGCCGTTCCCGATGAGTATTTGAACTCCCTGAGCTGAATCGGTCCCGACCACAAGATCTGGGATTGAATCCTGATTCAGATCTCCAGGCGTCATCTTGAGTGGATTATCTGATACCTGGATCACCAGGGGAGGATGAAAATTTCCGGACCCATTGCCGACCGGTACTTGCCCGGGCAGAGCAGAGAAGACCCCTGTAAATACCGCTAAATACAGAAGCCTCAGAACCGTACGATTTTTTCTTGTAGCCATATTCTTAAACCTCGCGCATCCTCCAGAATATCGGCGAAATCCGCTTCCTCATAAACAAAGCTACTCACCACTGAAACCAAATCGAAATTAGCCCAATCCAAAACTGCCTGACCTGACTTTCTATTGAAATAATTCATGGAAATATAAACGTCGTATCCGATGATCTCAAAGTGGATCACAGCGCCTCGACTGATTTCACGAAAGCAGTGAGGCAAAATGCAGTGTCGTCTAATTATTTTTCTTTTCGTTGCGGCAAAATGTTGAACCAATCGATGCTCAATATTATTGAAACGAAATTAGATCTCGTGAATCTGGCAAAAATCTCGAACCAAGAGGACCAAATGAGGAAAAAGACGCTCAGTCGAGTGTGCCGAGCCCCATGACGTCCCCCTACCAGACGGCAACATTGTTGTGCGGATTGGGATTAGGACTGCTCGCCCTGAGAATGCGTGAAAAGAACGACTGATCACATGTCGAAAGTATGGAGCGACATCCGCAATCCTCGAGACGAAGGCGGCTAAGGGATCGTCACCTCGGTCTGGATGTAGGCTCCGGGCTCACCAGAAAAGAGTTTCCTCTTCTCCTTTCCGAGCCACAGTTCGACTGCTGGAAGTACTCCCTCGAAGGTGATAATTCCCCGTTCGTTGGTGGTGCTGTACCACAAAGCATCCCACCCCTCGATCCCCACCTCGACGTAGTACCCCGGAACCGGGGTACCCGTTGCGGTGCTCACGATCACCTCAAGGGTGTTGCCGGGACTGAGCTGAATCGGTGCAGAACTGGTCAGTTGATCGAGATTGGTCGAGGGAATCGAGGCCCATTCTCCCGCCTCAGCACTGATCACCAGAAGGCTGAAATCTCCGACGGTTAATCTCATCGGAACCTCAACCGTACGACGAGGTCCATCTGGGATTCTTATGCTTCTACTCTTGTGTTCTCCACCGGGGATCAACGGTGAATCGACAAGGGGTCGAGTATGCAGAGTGAGCAATCCCCCGACGACATTCACCGGAATGGTGCCACGTTCGATCCTCTGCACGGGAATCAAGATGCGATTGTCACCATCGGAGAGTTCAACACGTCCGCCAGTGAAGTAGGTCCGATTGCCGAAACTGCCAAACGTACCGGGTTTTTTATGGACACTGAGTCCACGACGTTCAACTGGAAGACCGTAGAGCAGAGTCTCGACGCCCACCCTCATCTCGAACTCCGCACCCTGAAGGTCTTTCTTGTCGGTTCTACTGTCGATATCGACGAGTAAGTGTGCCGCCAGGCGCTCTGGCAGTGGTGGATCAAATTGCTGATCTGGCAGTGGATTGCCGCTAGCGTCGACATACTCCACCACGACGCGGATCGGTGGCACGTTGAGCGGATACAGATCGCCGAGCCTGTTTTCTCCCTGGAACGCTCGGAATCCTTTCCACAGGAACCAGATTTCCTCAGATCCGTCGGATCGTCTTCGGGTGCTGTCAGCGATGATAATTTTCTGTTCTTGTGCCCGGATATTGGAAAAAGCGAAGACGCCATCCTCATCTTCGAGCGCCATCGCTTCGATGAGTTGCTGGCCAAAATCGCGCTGACCGTCGTTGTTTACATCGACCCACTCAAAGCTCTTGAGGATCACATTGGTTGGCCCAGAGTATTCAGAGGGGAAAACCACCGCACCGGAGATTGTCGCCGTGGGCTGGCAAACCACTCGAGCTGCTGCGATGTCTCCAGAGGCGACGAAGATGGGACCGGAGGCATTCTTGACGGGAGTGTCATGGATCCTCGAATCGACGATAAGACCAGGGCCAGAAGGATTGACCGAAGCGGCCTGGACCTCGTGTGGTGGTTGGTATTCAAAGGGGGCATCGCTCAGCACCTGGCAGCGATAGGCTCGGTCGTAGGGTAAATTTGAGAACCGGACCACCCCATCATCTTGGATGGGAAGCACCGCCGTGGGGGCAACCGCAACGATGAACTGATCCGGATCGATCTGTTGCAGCGCCCGATCGACCACCTCGAGAATCGACACTTCCGCGCTGGCGTCCTGTCGCAGTTGTTCGACGGACGAGCGAAACCTCGCTCCTGCCAGGTCGACTGAAATGACTCCGGAATCTTCGGTGGGAACCAGGGAGATCTCGATTTCCTGCTGGGACTCCGACAGAAATTCGCAATCGACGACCACCTCGATGGTCGCCAATCGGTGCAGCGTGCATCGAACCGGCTCGGAGACCTGGCCCTTTTCGAAGACATGAACTTCACAGGCAAACCCCGACGCTGAGACAGCAACCACCAGAAGATCCTGCTCACTGCGGATGGTCAGCTCTCCCTGTGCGGAGGTGACCCCATAATCGATCTCGACAAGCCAGTCGACAGCAGAGGCTCCTTCGACCGGACGATCATCGTCATCGGTCACGACCAGCTCAACACTCCAGGAATCTGGATTTTCCACTGGAGTTGGCTCTTCAGATCGGCTGTCAGCCGCGATCGGCTCCAGCACCGCCGGTACTCCCTGGGTCTCTCCGATGTCGCGGCCTTCTGGTGTCCAGTAGAACACCAGGGCAACGAATCCAATAACCAGGATGAGGATGATCAGGGACAATCGCATTGCAGATGCGCCACTCCGTAAATATCGATTCTCGCTTCGACCTCGGCCCAGGCCGAATAATCAAGCATGAAGAAACCGATTCCCACTGGTATTGGGATCAGGTATCCATCCGCTTGAACCTGGCCGGCGATCTGAGTCGAGCTAATGTATTCGTAATTGTCAGCACAACACTCATACCACTTCGGTGCCCATTCCCATCCCAGTCCGGGATAAACGCCAGCTCCGAAGTTACCTTGCAGGGTCAGTTGAAATGGTCCTATGCCCACCGAAGATCCGCCCTGCGCGGTTGTCGCCTGGGCTTCATCTCCCTCTTCCAATTCATCCCATGTGCATGAGTTACCAATCAGATTGCTCTCAAAAGTGGTCTCGGAAACAACAAAACCAGCCGAGGTTGGGCTCACGATCTCGACCTGTGAAGTCCCTTTTCCATAGAGATTGAGCCTCACAAACGGGCTTTCTTCGACCGCATACCAGCGCACCGTTTTCCACCCTGAAAGTTGAAGACTGACGCTGGTACTCCCTAGCTTGCTGTCATAAGCCCAGCCCGTCATCCACGCCCGGGTACCGGCAGCTAACCCATAGAGATTTGCTTCTCTCTGTGGGCTCGCGCCAGACATAGGCCCCATGACAGTAACAAAACCACCGTCATGGTCCGAATCGGCCTCGATATGTTGCAACGATCGCTGCTCGTCCAGTCTCCAGTCACACAGGGCGCCTCCACCTGGAACCCGGTACACCGTGGGTTTATGCAGCCCCATTGCTCCACCTGGTATTGGGCATGGATGGCGATCTGGCTCCACGGGCGGGGAAGGTAACTGCCCCGGCAGATTTGAGCTGCTCAGAGCGACCAACAACATCGGTATCGTCAACAGGGACACGAAGGAAGGAAAAGGACCCAGCCATTTGCGGATTCGAGAGATGGAAAACAAATCCAGACCTCCTCGCTGAAGATGTGTTGCAACGAATAGAGCCTGGCGGGCTGCCATCAGCGTATATTGCCCCCTCTTGAGATCAAGAACTGAAACCATCGAGTGTCCGTTTCAGGACAGTTAGTGGAAAACTTGAAAATGGACGTGGTTGAGCACAAAGTCTCCGGAGGCGGCTCCAACAACTCATCGGATCGGTTGGGGAGATGGAATATAGTGACCCAATGAATCCACCAGCAGATAATCTCGAGCAGACCGAAAAAGCCAGCTGGAAGCAACCGAAGTATCTGGTCGCGATGACGTTACTGCTGCTTGTCTTCGGCGGTCTTTTCTTCTACATGGTGACCTTGAAGCCGATCCTTCAAGAAATGGAACAGGGAGTCCTGACCCAAACGGGTGCCCGATTGGTGGTGCTCACCAAGTCGATCGATCCCGTCATGTTTTCCGATTATCAGTTCACCACAGTCACTGAATCCGCTGCCATGGTATTGAGCCAATACGACGGGAACCTCCAGCTCACAAGCCTGAAGAACCTTTCAAAGGAAGTGGCCACAGCCTTGATCCGCCATCAGGGACAACTCAATCTCAGTGGCGTGACCGAACTCTCGCAAGAAGTGGCCCAGGAGCTGAGTCAGCATGATGGGTCACTCACCCTCGATGGCCTCAAGGAGCTGTCAGAGGAGGTGGCCAAAGCACTGAGTCAGCAAGATGAAATGCTGTATCTCGATGGCCTGACCCACCTTCCCGATGCGGTCGCTGCAGCGCTCGGCCAACGACAACATTACCTCAGCCTCGAAGGGCTAAAGAGTCTGTCCCCATCAGCGGCCAGAGCTCTGGCTCAACAACAGGGACCCCTCCGACTCAATGGCCTGACGAGCCTGTCGGACGAAACCGCCGAGGCACTGGGTTCACACCAAGGAGATCTCTACCTCAATGGCCTGACGAGGCTGTCAGAATCTGCGGCCAAATCTTTGATTCAAAATAAAGGAGCCCTCGCTTTCTATAGTCTGAAACATATGTCCGACGAAGCAGCCGTGTGGATTGGGCAACATCAGGGGACTCTGCATCTGGGACTCACAACCCTGACCGGAGCGGCCGCCAACTCATTGAGCCAAAGCACCGGACGGTGGCTCTATCTTTCCTTCCTGAAGGACCTACCCGACGACGCGGCCAAGGCACTGAGCCAATACCAGGGCAGCCTGATGTTGCCATCCCTGACCCGTATTTCGGATGAAGCAGCAGTGGCCTTCAGCGGTCAGCCCGGTCACCTGTTCCTCAGTGACGTGACGACCCTGTCTGATCGAGGGGCTGCCGCACTACGCGATCACAACGACCTCTATATCTCATTACAAGATTTGCCCGCTTCCGCCGCGGAGATTCTGCGCCAAGCCGGCCACAAGTAGCTGCTGGCCTGGCCGCTGACCACGAAGACGGAGGATTGAATACGTCCAGCGTCGTATCTGGATTTACTATTTCGTCTACTCGACCGCCTCAAACTTCACCCAGAACACCCAGGCTGGAAGCTGGTATTCGCGGATGGGGACAAACTGACTGTTGCCCCCTTCATCGATGACCTCAAGGCAGCACCCGCCGTCCACTTCCTTGATACCGCCGGTTCCACTCTGATCGTAGGAGATATGGTGGGCCAGGTAGCGGGAAAGTGAGTGGATTATTGGAGTCGCTTAGTGTCGAAATGGGTGTTTAGGATTCCTGGGCACTTCAGCGATCGTTGGTTGGCTATTTCTTTTCAAACGTTTACGGGGGGAAGGTCTTTGGTTGTCGTAAAAAGGGACTTCATTTGCGACTCGGAAGTATATCCCAGATGTATTTCTTGGGTTAGGGAAACGAGCTTAAGCCCAACCGCCGAAAGGGTTATTTCAAGACTGTTTGCGGTATGAAACGTCATGTGGGCGTTTCTCGGGCACGCATACCACCAATTTGCCCCCTGTTGAAGTACATCATCGGGTTGAAGCAGCGTGGTGACCAAAAGTAATCCATTGGGTTTCATGAAACGAGAAATATTATCAAACAAGGTAAGCTGGTCCGCGACGTGTTCGACGACTTCAAAAGCGGTTACCAGATCGAAACGCTTCGTCGGTGAAATATTGCACTCTGGGTGATGTGGGTCAAATGTCGTGGAGGAACGAAATCCCAATTTTTCGAGTTCCTCTCCGAGGCGTCCCCTTCCCCCACCATAGTCGAGGTGCGTGACCGGTGACGTGACGTTGGGCAGAACCCCCTGTAAAAACTTGGCCATCCTTTGAGGTCTCTCTTTTTCAAACGGGGGGTCTGCCTTGAGATATTCGTCGTTGTAGACACATTCGCCAAACTCCTCATCAGACCACCCGTAAAAATAATCTGTAAACATCAAACCGCAATTGTCACATCGAAAGTAGGTGACTTCCTTGTCGGACTTTGGAAACATTCGTTCACCGACAAAATAATCATTTCCTGATTTATTAAAATCGACCGAACCCATGTAGCATGCTGTGTGATGACATAGTTTGCATTTTGGCACACTGATGTGTGAATTCGAGTTCGAAATGTCTGCGTTCATATCGTCGTTCCCAGCTGGCTGTTTCTCGGACCGCGCTTGCCACTCATCATACGTCCAGCGTCGTATCTGGATTTTATATTTCGTCTACTCGACCGCCTCAAACTTCACCCAGAACACCCAGGCTGGAAACTGGTATTCGCGGATGGGGACAAACTGACTGTTGCCCCCTTCATCGATGACCTCAAGGCAGCACCCGCCGTCCA
>PAIH01000026.1 GCA_002711105.1 Planctomycetota bacterium | reverse complement strand
CATCGATGCCTGTGACGATGATCTCGATGGCGACAACATCCCCAACGACTGTGATATCGATCAGACCGACGGTGTTGATTGCGATTTGAATGGTGCCATCGATGCCTGTGATGTGGCCGCTGGTGCCAGTGATTGCGACTTCGATGGAGTGCCGGATGTCTGTCAGCTCGATACTGACAACGACGGCACCATCGATGCCTGTGACGATGATCTCGATGGTGACAACATCCCTAACGACTGTGATGTCGATCAGACTGACGGAGAAGATTGTGACGGCGGAGGATCGATCGATTCTTGTGATATTGCTGCTGGATTGGCCACTGACTGCGACAACAACGGGATTCCAGATAGCTGTGACTTTGCATCGGGTACGGCCACCGATTGCGATGGAAATGGTATTCCAGACAGCTGCGATATCGCTGCCGGCGATAGCGATTGCGACCTGGATGGGGTTCTAGACAGTTGTCAGCTCGTCGCGGAGACCGATACCGATTGCGACGATAACGGCGTTCTCGACGGGTGTGATCTCGACGCTGGTGCTTCCGATGAAAACGCCGATGGAATCCTCGATAGTTGTCAGGGAAGTCCATTCCGCCGTGGCGATTGCAATCAAGATGGCACTCTGGATGTTACCGATGTGATTCAGATCCTGGCGGTATTGTTTGGAAATCTAGTTACCGATTGTCCTCCTGTACTGGACTTCGATGATGATGGTCAGGTGGATATCTCTGACGTGATCTCAGAGTTGAATTTCATCTTCCAGGGAGGTCCAGCTCCAGCGGCACCTTATCCCGACTGTGGTATTCCCGTCGGGGTACTCGATAGTGGTTGCGACTCCTTCTCCAGTTGTCCGTGATTCGGAGGGTGCCTGTCACTCAGGGGCAGATGCCCTGCTGGCAGTCGAGGGGGCCGCTGGTCGGATCGATTCCACATCTGTCGGCACCGGGAGTGGGCAAGGGCCCTCCTGCAGAGAAGAGAAAATCGAGGATCTGCACCGCATCCGCGACATCGACCGATTCATCATCGTTGGCGTCGCTGGCATCGAAGCAGCCTGGCGCGACTCCAGCCGAGAAGAGATAGTCCAGAACCGAGACCGCATCGGCAATGTCAACGGTCGTATCCGAGTTACTGTCACCGCGCACAAAAGCGGACGCAGCATTTCCTTCGATGGAAAGGACTCCATCGGTTCTCAAAGGCGCGTAACCTGCCCCGCCATTTTGTAGGATCACCGCCTCGACTGGAGGAGATCCCGCCACCACCGGAAGTACCAAGTTCGTCGTCACACCGGAGGGTATCGATTCATCAACGCGGGCTTGTAGAAAACAGATGGGGACGTCGGTGCCGGCCGGGATGGTATCGACTCCGTTGAAGTCCATCAGTAGTGAAACGGTTGCAATCCCCGCCGGCGTGTCCACATCAAAGGAAAGAAAATCGGCAGTTGCGGCATCAGTCCCGACGACAGAAGCATCTTCGATCACGGTCACTGCTGGATCGAAAGTGATGGGGAATGCATATCCCTCGGTGGCCAGCTCCAGATCCCCGATGATCGGGATGTCGAACTGCGATCCTGGGGCTACGGTCATGGAGGCGACGGTGATTCGGTTTTCCGGGATAGAGATGACGGCAGAGCAACTGGCCGGATCAGATGGAAGATCCGAGTTTATTCCTCTCACCTCGTAGATGTTGGTTCCTGGTTCCGGTGATTGATCGAGATAAGAGCTGGTATCTCCAGCTAATTCAGTGAGCAGAGAACCATTGCGACGAACCTCGATCGAGTCGTAGATCTCAGGATTGTTCCACTCCAACAGTACCGCCTCACCTGCACCAGAGCAGGTGAGAGTGTTGACTGCCGGTGGCGGATCGATGCCACCGGCGAGAGTGTAGACTTCATTGAAGGAAACTGTGGCACCAGAGGAAGAGGTGAGCACGGTATTAACCGTGAGTTCTCCTCCAAAAGGAGAGTGAGTGAGGATTGCAGGAGTGGACCAGATGAGCGGAATGTTGAAGTCAAGTGTTCCACTCAGAGGCAGGCTACCGGCATCCGTGACATTCATGGTGGCGCCGGAGTCTCCAGGGAGATCGGTATAAAGAACATTGAATGCGGTTTCGCCCGTAGGGTCAGGAATTCCGAGTAGTGCAAGACCCGGTGCTACGTTGCCGGTGATTTCAGTGACCACTGCGATGGCTTGCATCGTGTCTGTGCCGACAGAAGTAACCTGCACCTCGGCGATGATCAGTCCGGCGATGGTGACGATCGGTGTCGGAACCAAAATATCGACGACCAGTCCTCCCACTAATTGCCCGGGCAAGTAACCGGTGAAGTCGAAGGAACCACGATCAAATTGAACCACAAGGCTAGAGGGCCCCTCGTTTCCTTCGGGAAACAAAGCATCCTGGGTGAAGCCACTGGGCAATGCTGATTGCAGGTTGTCGAAACTGGTCGATAGCGTCGGGTTGAACTGCGCTGCACAAACAGCAGGGATGGCAAGGCAAGCCAGCAATAGGCCTACCGATCCCATCGAAGAGGATAAAAACCTTGGGTGTCTAATACCGACCTCCTCTGTTGATATCATCCAAGATACTGCCAGTCACTGTCGATGCGACAGCTTCCCCGATCAGCAGGAGTTGTAAGTTTCGCAGTCCAGTATGTCGGCATCTGTTGCGTCAGGACCACAGGTGCCAGGACTCGGAAAAGCAGGCTGCGGTCCTCCGCTGAACAGTGCTGCCAGGGTGTAGATCGCGTCCGCTATATTGACGCTACCGTCATCGTTGGAGTCGCATGCGTCGGTACAGGAACCCGCTGGCCCACCACTGAAGAGAGCGGTGAGAGTGAAGATGGCATCCGCGATGTTAAAGGTCCCGTCAGTGTTGCAATCGGCACGCTGAAAGTCCGCGCCAAGCGGATCGGCGAGGGGAAACACTTCGTCAAAAGAAACCGTGGCGCCAGTTGTTGAGGTGAGAAAGGTACCGACCGCCAGATCCCCTCCACGCGGAGAGTGGATGAGGATGGGCTCGGTGGTCCAGATCAGGGGAACGTCGAAATCAAGTATGCCACTGAGCGGTAAGCTACCGGCATCGATGACACTCATGCTGGTCCCGGAGTCCCCGGCGAGATCCGTGAAGAGCACATTGAATGCGATCTGTCCGGTCGGATTGGGAAATCCGAGCACTGCAAGACCCGCTACCACGTTACCGGTGATCTCGGTGACCATGGCGATTGCCTCCATCGTGTCGATACCGACCGAGGTGATCTGAACCTCGGCGATGATCTGTCCGGCGACGGTGACGATCGGTGTTTGAATAAAGATGTCTATGCCCGCGCCTCCCACCTGTTGCTGGGGAACGTAGCCGGTGAAGTCAAACGAGCCCCGATCAAATTGAACCAGCAGGCTGGAAGGACCTTCGCTACCTTCGGGGAAGAGAAGGTCCTGGCTGAAGCCGCTCGGTATTCCCGCCTGGAGGTTGTCGAAACTGGTGGCCGCCGTTGGATTGAACTGTGCTGGGCAAAGAGCGGGGATAGCCAGGCATGTCATCAGCAGAACTCTGCACAGGATCCTGGAAGATGATCGAGAGTTTTCGATACTGACCTCCCAACGCATGAACAATCAGGGGCAGTTGTTAACTTCGTCGCAACTGAGAGGTCCTGGTGTCGGATCTTCCCCACAAACACCATGAGGAGCAGGAGGCGGATTTCCGCCACCGAACAGTCCGCCCAGGCAATAGACCGCGTCGGCAATGTTCACGGTATTGTCGTCATTGGCATCACACGCGATCAAACAAAGTACCGAACCGTTGTTGAAGAGGAAGCTAAGCATGGCGATCGGGTCACTGATGTCAAATCCGCCATCCTGATTGACATCCCCTCGATTAAAACCAGCAGGCGGGTCGATGCCGCCGTTGAGAGGGAAAATCTCATTGAAGTTAGCCACGACGCCAGTTGTCGAGGTGAGGACCGAATCAACGGCGAGATCTCCCCCGAAGGGAGAGTGAGTGAGGATGGCCGGGGTTGTCCAGGTCAACGGTACGTCGAAATCGAGAGACCCACTCAGTGGCAAGGTTCCTGCGTCGGTGACATTCATCGTGGCGCCGGTGTCAGCGGGAAAATCGGTATAAAGAACATTGAAAGCGACATCGCCGATGTCGAGAGGGATTCCCAGCAGGCTAAGGCCTGCCGCCACGTTTCCGGTGATGTCGGTGATCACGGCGATTGCCTCCATCGTGTCGGGTCCAACTGAGGTGACCTGGACATCGGCGATGATCTCTCCGGAGATGGTGACGATCACTACCTGAACGAAAACATCGACGACCAGACTGCCGACCGATTGTCCGGGAGCATATCCGGAGAAGTCGAAGGAGCCGCGGTCAAACTGAATCAGCATCGAGGAGGGTCCCTCTTGTCCCTCAAAAAATGATCCCACCTGGACGAATCCGCTCGGCTGTCCTGCATCCAGATTGTCTAAACTGGTGGACAGGGTCGGATTGAACTGTGCCACGCACAGAGCGGGGACCGAGAGGCAAGCCAGCAAGATTCCCACACACACCATGGAAGAGGAGAAAAGCTGTGAGAGTCTGATATCGGCCTCCTTTACACGCATCATCCAGCATACTGCCGGCCGGTAGCACGCGACAGCATCACTTTGATCGGTCAAAGGAGTGCGCGCAATGCGGTTCCCTTGCAGCTATTACACCTCAGGAAATCGATCTCCAGATCGGTTCCGCTCCCTCGACCCCGACCAGTTTCTGGTCGAGACCGCCATGGAAGTAGGACAGTCGGTTGGGATCCAGACCCATCAGCTGCAAAACCGTGGCGTGAAGATTTTTGACATGAAGAGGTTCTTCGACGGCTTCGGCACCGAGTTCGTCGGTCGTTCCGATGCTGGTTCCGCCTTTAACTCCACCTCCGGACATCCACATGGTGAATCCGTATGAGTTGTGATCTCGACCGGTGCCCTCGGCATATTCGGCGGTAGGTTGACGACCGAACTCTCCGCCCCAGATGACGAGCGTTTCATCGAGCATACCACGGCGCTTGAGATCCTTGAGAAGACCGGCGATCGGCAGGTCGGTGGCACCGGCATGCTTGTCATGATTGAACTTGAGATCGCCATGGGCATCCCAGTTGTTGTCGTTGTGGTTTCCGCCCGAATAAATCTGTACGAACCGAACTCCTCTTTCGACCAGTCTGCGTGCCATCAGACACTTGCGACCAAAGTCTGCGGTCTTGTCACGATCGATGCCGTAGAGAGTTTTGGTCTCTTCATCCTCGGCGTTGAGATCGACAGCTTCCGGAGCACTGCTCTGCATCTGATACGCCAGTTCATAACTGGCGATGCGGGCGGCGAGATCGGGGTTTCCGACCCTCGCTGCGGCATGGGCCTCGTTTTCCATGCGTAGATGATCAAGAACGGACCTCTGGATACCACCCCCCAGTAACTCGGGCGGTTCTAGATCCAGGATCGGGGGTCCTTGAGAACGCAGAACGGTGCCCTGGAACTGGGCCGGCATGTAACCACTCGACCAGTTCTTGGCTCCGGAGATGGGGCCACCGGTATTGTCGAGCATCACCACGAAACCGGGCAGATTCTCGTTGAGAGTTCCTAGCCCATAGTTTGCCCACGATCCAAGACATGGCGCACCACTGAGCAACCTACCTGAATTCATCATCAACATCGCTGAGCCATGAAGGGGTGAATCGGCGGTCATCGAGTGAAGGAAAGTGATGTCATCCACCATCGATCCAACATTGGGGAACAGGTCACTGACGTACTTGCCGCATTCCCCGTATTGTTTGAAATCCCACTTCGGACCCACCACACGACCCTGCTTGCGATGGCCACCCCGACCGAAGGTCTTGACCTCGATGTTCTGACCGTCGAGTGGGTACAGTTTAGGTTTGTAATCAAAGGTGTCGACGTGACTGGGGCCACCGTACATGAACAGGAAGATCACCGATTTGGCACGCGCCGGGATCATGGAAGCTTTCGGTGCCATCGGATTGTTGAAAGCAGATAAGCCATCAGCAGCGAGAGCTTGACTGGAGAAGAAATCGTTACCGAGCATGCCGCCCAGTGCCAGAGATGTGAATCCGGCTCCGGCTTCCCACAGGAACTCCCTGCGAGTTCTGCCGCAGAAGTTGCCGCCATTCCCAGATTCCTTGCGATTTTTCACTTCGTCTTCTCCATCAATCGATGTGTATGAACTCGTTCAGGTTAAAGGCCATGACGCAGAAGATGTCGAGAGCCTTGTTCTCCTCGAGGTTGTACTCCTGCTGGATATTTTCGATGAACGTGATGTTCCTTTGAATCTGATCTTTTGTCGGGCGCCGTTGTGCGATGAGGTAAAGTGCTCGTTCTACTCTGGTTGAAAGAGAGTCCTCTTCGCTTCGCAAGCGCTGGGCAAAGATCTTTCCCTGCTTTACGGTGAAATCACTGTTGAGCAGGGTCAGTGCTTGAGTCGGCTGGACCGTATTGAAGCGCACGGGACAGGAGCTGTCGGTGTCGGCCATGTCGAAGGCCAGCAGCATCGGATGTAGGAGTGATCTTTTGACATGGATGAAGAGGCTCCGTCGAGCCGAGTCCTCGGCGCTGGAACGACCCCAGGCGGCACCGGGGCGTGAAGAGGTGGCCAGAATTTCTTCTGGCATCGGAGGATAGACCCCCGGCCCTTCCAGGGTGCGATTGAGATTGCCGCTGATCGCCAGGACCGAATCTCGCAGTTCCTCGGCCGACAGTCGCCGTCCCCGGAAGCGCCATAGATGTTGGTTCTCCGGGTCTTTTTGTTCCGCAATCGCATCGTGCTGGTTCGAGATCTTGAACACAGAGGAGCTGACGAGTCGCCGAATTAACCCCTTCAGGCTCCATTGCTCCTCGATCAGTTCGAGAGCCACTTTGTCCAGAAGTGCAGGATCGTGGGGGGGAACTCCCAGTTTTCCAAAATCATTCGGAGTTGGAACGATCGCCTGACCGAACAGGTGCTGCCAGATTCGATTGGAAATGACTCGAGCAGTTCGCGGATTCTCAGGAGCGGTGATCCAGCGTGCCAACGCCAGTCGCCGTCCGGAGCTCTCACCATCCTGTGGCTTTGTGATGGTCGCATCGCCACCGCCGAGGATTTCGGGGAACCCCGCTTGTACCGCATCACCGGGGGTCGAGGCGGTCCCTCGGATTCGGATGTGGCTGGCGGGAGGATCTTTCCGCTCCTGGGCGGAGAGAACCTGGACCATATGGCGATTTGGTCGCTGCAATTGGGAAAGGCGTTCGATCGCAAGAGCCAGGCGACTGGCTTCCGCTTCCCCGAGTCGATCTTTGACCAGTTGACGGTGGGTCGGCAGCGCACCGCCACCGATGTTGAGATCGATCACCTCGTGATTGTCGAGAACCCGGTCCCAGATTCGAATCTCGTCGATGTTGCCTTGCAATGTATGACGGTCGGGAAACATCCTGCCGATGCTCAGATGCTCCGGGTCTTTCAGCTCCTGTTTACCTCCGTCTGCAGAAGCAACCTGGGCACCGTCAACCCACAGAACGATGTGACCACTTTCGCGTTTGCGGGTGAAAACAACATGGTGCCATTGGCCATCAGCCATGCCACCGGGACCGTGAATGAAGGTCTCCGGTTGGCCCACTCCGGCACAGACATGTTGACCGACCAGGGAGATGCCGTAATCGGCGACCACTCCACCAATCTCTCCATCGACGAGTCCGGTGCCCCGGAACCAGCGCAGGTCATCGTTGCCTCCAGCGCCTTCGCGTTCGGTGCGGAACCACAAAGAGATGGAGAAGTCGTTTTGAACCGGTCTTTTGATGAGGAGACGATCATTTTCTGCCAGCTGTAGCGATTTGCCTGGGTGACCATCCCCTCGATCAGTTTCTCGATCCTCGACAATCGCATCGTTTTCCTGATCGAAGTCGAGATGCAAAACTTGCCCCTGCCACAGAGCTGCGCGCGCTATCTGTAACGGTTCTTCACCCCAGCGTTCTCGAACTTCTTGAATCAGATGGCGAACCTCTAACAGTCGTTCGGTTCTTTCTCTGCGCCACTCCTCCAGGGAGCGGTCGAAATCATCGGTACCGAGATCGACCGGCAACTTGCGCACGAAGTTACCCGTGTTGATGCCATTGCCTCCACCGCTCTTGTAGGGTTTTAGCCCCTCGAAGAAGGACAGCATCCGGTAGTAATCTCGCGCCGGGATCGGATCGCCCTTGTGATCGTGACAGCGTGCACAGCCCATGCTGATGCCGAGCATCAAACGGCAGGTGGTATCGAGCATGCCGTCGAGATCGTCGAACACCGCCTGCAGCGGATCCGCAGGTTCGTCATCGCGTATTCCCAGATGGAGGAAGCCGGTCGCCACGTGGTGATCGAGGCTTTCTTCTTCCAGCTCATCGCCGGCCAGTTGCTGAGTGATGAACTGATCGTAGGGCATATCGGAATTGAAGGCGTTTACCACCCAGTCACGGTATCGCCACGCTCCCGGTTTGAGCCGATCACGTTCGTAACTGTCGGTTTCCGCCCACCGAACCAGATCGAGCCAGTGACGGGCCCAGTGAACTCCGAACTGGGGGTCGGCGAGCAATTGATCAACACGTTGCTCCCAGCGATCTGTGGCGCTGTCCTGGAGATAACTGTCGATCTCGGCGGGAGTCGGAGGAAGTCCGGTGAGAGCGTAATGAAGTCGTCTCAGTAGGGTCACTGGATCGGCCTCGGGTGCTGGTTCGATGCCCAGTTGTTCGAGACGACTCAGCCAGAAATGATCGAGCTGGCTGAGGGCTCGATTCTTCAAGCCCTGTAGTTCAGGAGTGTCGATGGAGGTGAGGGGGAGATCGCACCAGCGGCGATTTTCGAGTCGATCCTCTTCTCCGGAAGAACCGGCGGAGAATGCAGAGATGACGAGGACCAGGCAGACGATTATTCCCTTGATGAAAATACCCATCTCGTGTCGTTCCCTCCGTCATACCTCACGAAGACGCAACTTCGTGCCGTGTCACACGATCCCAGGGTACCACGCGATGTCGGGTGGGTGGAGCAGCGCCACGCTAGACGATGACCTCGTTTTCGTAAGGACGGAGGGATTCGATGATAAATGAGATGTGCTCAGCCGGGTCGACTCCTAGCAGTTCCATTCCAATTCGGACCTCTTCCCGATCGACTCCTTTGGCGAAGTTCTTATCTTTGAGCTTCTTCTTGACCGATTTCGGGGTCAGATCCTGAAGGCGATTAGGCCTGAGACGGGCTACCGCAATGATCAGGCCGGTCAGTTCGTCACAGGCGAGTAGTGTCTTATCGAGCTGGGTTTCGCAGGTATAACCCCACTTCGTGTAATGACAGTGGATCGCGTGCGCGATTTCCTGCTCACCCCGTTGCTCCAGAATGCCGGTGATGACCTTGGGATGCTCCTCCGGGTGCTTCTCGTAATCGGCGTCGTGCAGCAGGCCGGCGATGGCCCATTTCTCGGCGTCCTCGCTGAACTTATTGGCGTAGGCTTCCATGACGATTTCGACTGATCGAACGTGGGCCCGCAGCGCCGGAGATTCCATCAAGGAATCGAGGATGTTTCTCGCTTCAGAGCGATCCATCAGTTTCCTCTTCCGCGCAGATCGATCAGGTCTGACAGTTGGCCATCACCGATTCGATTTCTTCTATGGTTTTGGGAATCTCGCCGGTGAGATTCACCGAACCATCTGCGGTGACCAAGATGTCGTCCTCGATACGAACACCGAACCCTTCATCGGGCAGGTAGATCCCTGGCTCGATGGTGATCACCGATCCCTCGGGAGCGGTGGGGTCTGGTTGCACATCATGAACCTCAAGTCCGATGGGATGACCAACTCCGTGTGGATAGTAGTCGCCGTAGCCGGCATCGGTGATGACCTTTCGTGAGATGTCATCGAGTTTGGAGTATTCGACCCCCGCCTTGACCGCGGCGATGGTGGTTTCCATCGAATCGAGCACGATCTGATAGATCTCCCTCTGGCGATCGGTAAAGACACCACTGGCGGGATAGGTGCGGGTGACATCGGAACCATAACCTCCGGAGCCACCGCCAAATCTGGCACCACTATCGATCACGACCAGATCTTGCTCGCCGATGATCTGATTGTTGGCGCGGTAGTGCAGGATTGTGCCGTTGAAACCACTTCCGACGATGGTGCCATAGAAGGGACCGCGTGACCCATGGCTTCGATAGCCGTGCTCCGCGGCCTCTTGCACATCGAACTCGGAAATTCCCGGACGTAATGTCGCCAGTACTGCTCGGAACCCTTCTTCGGTGATCTCCGCCGAGCGACGGATCATCGACAGTTCGCTGGCGGATTTCACGGCTCTCAATCGTGGAATGATTTTGTTTCCATCGATGATCTCGAGCCCTGGAATTCTCTGCTGCAATTTCTGGAATAAATCGAGATCAGGACCCACCGGGTTGTCATGGGTTGAGAGTGGATGGAGGCAGCTTGCTCTCTTGGATCGTTGGCATGCCTTCAATGCAAAGCTGGGAAATGAGCTGGCACGCACGATGGTTTTGAATCCGAACTTCTTGCGCAACGACGAATCGATGACTCCGCGCCAGCCGTCCCACTTTTCCACTTCGGGAAGGTGTGGTTGCAGTATCAGGATCTGCTTGTGAGTTTCACGGGTGGCACAGGGGTCGAGCAGCAAGATGGCACCAGGCTCGTCGACGATGCCGGTCAGGTATTCAAAGTGCAGGTGGGGTCGGAACTCTTCTTCTTCGAGTCCACCGCCGGTACCGGCAAAGATAATTCCCGTGGCACCATCGAGCTGGGAGCTGGCATCGGCTCGTCTTTGTGCGAATTCTTCCGCTGAGATGAAAGGACTGCTCATCGAGATTTCCTCCGGGATTGGCAATGTCTCCGTCTTGACGGAGTGTCGTGGCGGAGCAGGATTGTCGCGTATGCCGGGAAGGAGGGGAAGCGATTGAGTTATGATCGGGTTGGGGAGTTGACTCACACGACAAGGATGGGGAGAATTGGGGCTGGGCAAAGTCAATCTGAATCGAACCACCGCCTGTGTTCTCGATCGAGAACCGGGAACTCTGTCGTGCATGTGTTGTTTTGGTTGGGATCGCACCAGTTAGGAAGCTTTTTTGCGAGCATTTGCGAGTTTTCTGCTGATATCAGTTTTCTTTTTCGCCGTTGCCGGTAGCTGGGCAGAGGCACAGGTGCCCGGGTTACTGGTCGAGCCTTACCTGCAGTCACCGACCCCCTCTTCGATGGTGATCGGCTGGGAAACCGACGGAAGCAGCCAGAGCCAGGTCGATTATGGTCTGACCAGCGCCCTCGGGCAGATCGTTTTCGGTACCAGCGTCGCCAGTGGCGGCGGGGCCTTCATCCATCACGTCGAACTGACCGGCTTGACGGCCGATACCCGTTATTACTACCGCGTCGTCAGTGGCAGCATCGTCAGTCCGATTTACTTTTTTCGTACTCCTCCTTCCTTGACGGCAGAAACACCCTTCCAGTTCATTGCCTACTCCGATTGCCAGAACGGCAGCAACGGAATCAAGCATGAGGAAGTGATCAACGAGGGAGTGATCTCCTTCTGTTCGCTTCAATATGGCGTGCCCATCGATGAGAGCGTCAGTTTTTCACTGGTACCCGGTGATCTGGTCTCGACCGGCTCAAATCACAGCCACTGGCAGGACCACTTCTTCGGTCAGGCGCAGAATTTGTATCGCCATGTGCCACTGATTCCAGCGCTGGGAAATCATGAAGCGAATGCGCAGTTCTATTTCGACTACATGCAGTTACCGAATAACGGCACCGCCGGTTTCGAGGAGCACTGGCATTACCTCGATCACCAGAATGTTCGGGTGATCACCCTCGATACCAACTCCGGCTACCGGATCCAGGAGCAACTCGACTGGCTCGCCGTGATACTCGATGATGCGGCCGTCGATGATCGAATCGATTTCGTCTTTGCCCAGTTCCACCATCCTCACAAGTCAGAGATCTGGACTCCTGGAGAGACTTTCTTCAGCACCCAGATCATCTCGATGGTGGAGCAATTCAGTACCGTGACGGGCAAACCGTCGATTCACTTCTTCGGTCATACCCACGGTTATTCGCGCGGTCAGAGCCGCGACCATAATCACTCGATGGTGAATGTGGCCAGCGCCATGGGCTCTCTCGATTACTGGGGTCTTTATCCCAATGCCGATTACGAAGAATTCGAGTTCAGTGTTCCTGAATGGGGATTTGTCCTGATGGAGGTGGAGGCGGGACCCGATCCTGCTTTTCGTCTGCGCCGGGTCAGCCGTGGCAACGATTACATCTTTCGCGACAACGAGGTGATCGACGATATCTATGTGCGACGCTACAACATCCCGCCGGAGACACCGGTGCCGCTGTCGCCGGGGCCTGGTTCGGGAGTCATCCCCGGTGACGATGTCATTCTGACCGGATCGCCTTTCTTCGATCTGGAAGGGGATTCTCACATCGAGAGCCAGTGGCAGGTGACCACTACACCGGGCAACTACACCAACCCGGTGGTCGACGAGTGGCGACGTTTCCAGAACTGGTATCGAAACCCTGCCGTCGATCCCGGCATCAGCATCGATACGGTGCTCGATCCGGACATGTCCCATGTTTGTCTGGATACACCTTTGCCGGGCTGTACCACCGTCTACTGGCGCGTGCGCTATCGCGATCGCAGTCTCGGCTGGAGTGACTGGTCGGTGGAAAGTTCCTTCGAGGTGGGGAATTCCAGCGCCGGACCGATGGCACCATTCCCCGCTGATGGACAGGAGTACGTCACCTTCACTCCGATCCTGGAGTGGTTTCCCTGCGACCCCGCCGATTCTTACGACGTTTATCTCGGTCTGAATCCGGTTCTCGGCGCCAGTGACTTGGTTGGGAACCAGACTGCCACTACCTACGACCCTGGAACCCTGGAAGTTCTGACACCCTACTACTGGCGCGTCGACTACCGCGTCGGTAGCACGGTGAATCCCGGCCCGACCTGGACCTTCACCACCGATCAGGATTACCCGACCGAGTTCACCTCGGAGTGGCGCTTTGGTGATGCCGCCCCGGCCGATGACGTCGATCTGGAGCCGACTCTGGGTCCATCGACCTTGACTCCGCGCGGCATGATTGAAGGAGTCGAATGGGGCACCGATACCAGCGATGGCATCGAGGTTCCGCATATCAATGGTGAAGCGGTCGATTACATCTGGCTCGACAATGTCTATGGAACCGGTCGTGGTCTCGAGAACTTCTACAACGCCCCTGGCAATGGCGGGGGAGGTTGTTGCGATGTGTTCCACTTCACGCTGATCTTCGATGTGTTCCTCGACACCTCGCAGACCGGACTGCAGGCGCTATGGCAGGGCAATGCCAGCAACTCCAACGACGCTGAGTTTTTCATGCGCTGTGGCGATGGAGCGTTGTGGAGCTCCGGTGATGGTTATTTCGCACCCGGTTCGTGGAATCTGGGTGAATGGGTTCGGATCGTCGACCGAGTCGACTACCAGAACAACACCTCGGCGGTGTTCGTCAATGGGGTCAAGGTGATGGGCGATGATCAGCTCGGTGCGCCGGACTGGCTCTATGCTCTCGGCAGTGGCAATCCGGTCTGGATGCTCAGCGACGATGGCCCCGAGACCGATGTCGCGCTGCTGAGATGCGGCGCCATCGCCATCGTCGATGGCCTGATGGGCGACGAGGCAATCGCGGCACTGGGAGGTCCCGATGCGGCGGGGATCTTCGTCGATGACCCGGTTGAACAGTTCCTTCGCTCCGATGCCAACGGCGGTGGTCAGATCGATATCTCCGATGCGGTCGGGATGTTGAGCTATCAGTTCGGGGGAGGCACGGCAGATTGTCTCGATGCGCTCGATGCCAACGATGACGGTTCGGTCGATATCTCCGATCCGGTGTACCTGCTGTCATTCCTGTTCAGCGGCGGTGCTGAACCTCCAGCTCCATTCCCCGCCTGTGGCGAGGATCCGACCGCAGATGCACTCGACTGCGTCAATCAAGCGGCCTGCCCCTGAGCGGTTTCGCTAGCGGATCCTGTCCAGCTAGTCACCAATTCCGAGTCGGTAGAACCTGGCGGCGTTTTCGCCCTCGATGGCGGCTCGTTCTGTCGCAGAGAGAGTGGCGAGGTACGGTTCGATGAGGCTTCTGACTTGCGGATATTCCGCTGCCAGTCGACAAACCGGCCAGTCACTGCCGAACATCAACCGGTCGGCTCCGAACGCCTCGATGGTGGTTTCGATGTAGGGAGCCAGATCGTCGGGGCTCCACTCTTTCCAGTTCGCTTCGGTCACCATGCCGGACAATTTGCAGGTCAGATTCGGAGCCAGTGCCAGTTCCTTCAACTGGCTGGCCCACGGCTCTAGCGCTCCTTCTCCGATTCGTGGTTTGGCGATGTGATCGAGCACCATCGGTACTTCCGGGATCGCCTGTACGAACTCGATGGCCGCCGGTAACTGCCGTTCATAGATGAGCAGGTCGTAGCTCTGGCCGCGCTCGGCCAGCGACCGGACCCCCTGACGGAATGCCTCACCATCGAGAAAACGATCATCGGGTTCATCCTGGACGATGTGGCGGACACCGACCGCGCGCGGATGTGGACACCAGCGATCCAGTTGTTCAGAGAGCTGGGGAGATTGTAGATCGACCCAGCCGACGACACCGAGGATCCACTGGTTGGCGTCGGCCAGTTGCAGCAGGAAGTCATTCTCGCGAGTTGAGGAATCGGCCTGAACCGCGACGCAACCACCGATTCCTTCCTTTTCGAGCAGAGGGCTCAGGTCTTGTGGCAGATAGTCGCGCTGTAGCGTTTCCATTCGATCATCCATCCAGGTGTGGACTGCCGGGTCATGACGCCAGAAGTGTTGATGCGCATCGATCTTCATGGGGGCTCCCTCCGTCGATTCATCTTCACCTGCAGTGTACGCCTCGTCGAGAGCCGCGACTTGATGATGGAGTGGGAAATCGACACACTCTGGCAACGGAGGTCACCGATGGAGAGAAAGAGACAGCTGGTGTGGGTGGCAGGAATCCTGGCGCTGGTGGCTGCCTGGACCTGTAGTTCGTTACATCTTCTCCATGCAGAGAAAGATGCGGACCTGGGTCTGCTAGCTGGCATCTGTGGCACTGGAGATGAAGGCTGTGCATCGGTGGTGACCAGTCGCTGGGGAGTTTTACCGCTGGGTCCGGAGGGCGAGGAGGGTCCCTATGACGGGGTCCCGGTGGCGCTACTCGGTTTCATTTACTACGCCATTCTGGCCAGCTGGTTTCTGCTGATCGGAAACACGGAGCCCGGTCGTCAATGGATGGCGCGCTTGCTGCTGGTCTTCACCGGGGTGGGAGTCATCGGTTCCCTTGCCTATAGCGGCATCATGATGTTTGCCATCGGTAGCGCCTGCAAGCTGTGTTACCTGACCCACGGTTGTAACCTTGGCATCTTTGCCATCTCGTGGTTGCTGAGACCGCGGGGTCCTGTCATGCGGGGCACCGGATATCCATCGAATCGTCTTCTGGTTGCGGCAGCTGCCGCAGTAGTGCTGGCATGTCTCGCCCAGTTCAGCCTGTTCGAAGCGGGGCAAGAGCGCGCTCGTTTTCGAGGTCTTGAGGAACAGACAGCTTCTTTACAGCAACTCGCTCAAGATGTGGAGAAGCTGGAGACTCTCCATCGAAGTCAAACCAAGATCGATACTGCGATTCGTGACGACGATCCCAAACTCAATAATCAGGGGCTTCGTTATCAATTGGTGATCTTCTCGGATGTGGAGTGCCCTAACTGCGCCCGTTTCGACATCTATCTCAAGGAAACGATCCTGCCGATCTGGAATAACCATCTGGAGGTGGTGTGGAAGCATTATCCCAACACCACCGATCATCCTCACGCGATGGACGGAGCCAAGGCGCTGGAGGCGGCTCGCCTGCAGGGCAAGTTCTGGGAACTGAGAGATTGGCTGTTACCACGGCGCCAGAATCTGGGTGCGGTCCTGTGGCCACAGGCAGCGCTCGAACTGGGGATGGATCAGCAACGATTCGTCCGCGATATGCAGTCTCCTCAGGTGGCCCGCAGGATCCAGCAAGACATTAGCCTGGCCCACAGGGCCCAGGTGGGGGGGACTCCCGGGGTTTATCTGAATGGCCGTAAGGTGAGTCGTCTGGTGCGCCGAAGTACCGGTTTCTGGAAGATTCAAAGCGACAGTCTTCGCGAGCAGTACGAGCGCAAAGGGAGACCCTGGTAAATCAGAGCTAACAAAGGAACTACAAATCTTCTGCCAGAACCTGGTCAGGAAGCGTTGAGGGGCCCTTCCGCCGTGGGTATCCTTAGGGTACAGGTTTTGTGGAGATGGGCTCTGAAAGACCTCGGTTCACAACCTATTTTTCGTTTTGCTCAGCCATGTCCGCCATCAACATCTTGGAAGTGGGACTCGGCTCCATCCCATCTAGTTTGTAGGGAACGTTTCGGCGTCCCCGTTTTTGATGGACGGATCTCGGTTCCAGGACTCAGTAGGGGGTTGCTCATGCAAAGCAACATCGTTTTCGTCACATTGCTGGCGATTGTACTTTTGCCCGGTTCTATCGCTTTTGGTCAGACCTTCGAGATTTCCTCGACCGATCAGACAGTGCCGGCCGCGGGAGGGACAGCTTCCTTCACCGCGACCGTCAGTATTGAGCAGGTCACAGGTGCTCTTGAAGAAACGAAAGGCTTTTCTTTCGCCTACCGGCATGATCCGGCACTACTGGAAGTAGTGGGTTCAAATCCCTACGCTCCCAACGTGGTCGGAGACCTGGCAGCGCTCAACAACAACGATGGCCCTGATTTTATTCAGGGTGAGATCTTTGGTGACGGGTTTACCATCGGTGTGATCTACGGTTTTACCGATCAAACTCAGGTGATCACCTTTGAGGTAGCGAAGCCGATGATCGAGGTCGAGTACTCGACCCTTGCCGGAGCTCTCGATGGGGTGACAGAAGATGTCGTGACTGACATCGTCCAGGGCAATGATCTGGGAACTCCACCCACATCCACCGTAGTGGTGATTGGTGCCGGCGTTTCAGCTCCTGCCGATGCTTTGCCCTTCACCATCACCATCGAGCCGGCTCCTCCGGCACCTCCCATCGTCTTTACCATCAGTTGTGGGGATCAGGAGGCGAGCTTCTCCAGTGCTACCGGAGTCGGTTCCTTCACCAACAGCGTTTCGATTGTCGAAGATGTTGCCCCCGGTGGAGAAGCCAACGAAACCCAGGGTTTTTCATGCGGGGTTGGCCATGATTCTGCGGTAGTAACCGCGACCGCGGTCCAGCAAGGACCGGTACTTCAAGCGATGAACGGTGGTTCCGGCGCAGAATACTTCCAGCCTGGAATTGAACCGGACGGTTGTACCGTCGGATGCATTTACGATTTCGCGGGTATTGATATCGCCACTTTTGGAGTCGCCACGGAGGTGCTCTCGATCGACTACGACACGGTCGCCGGTGCTCTTGCAGGAAGCGCGCCCGGTTCCTCTCAGACGACCAACCTGACCCCGGTGGCAGGTCTCGGACCCAACGCTGTCACGTTGGTGATAGTGGTGGGCGGTCAATCGGTGAGCATGCAGAGTCAAGCCGGTGTGGTCACTCTGGTGGCGACCGGAGGTTTCAATCGTGGTGATTGCAATGACGATGGAAACTACGATATCGCCGATGCCATCACTCTCCTCGACAATCTTTTCCTCGATGGCGAGGTCTTCTGTGACGATGCTTGCGATGGGAATGACGATGAGCTGAAGGACATCGCCGATGCCGTATTCGTCCTCTCTTCGCTCTTTGTCAACGGTCCGATGCCTCCCGGTAATGGAACCTGTGCTCCGGATCCGACCGAGGGAACCCTCGGGTGTGAGGTATTTAATAGCTGTCTGTGATTTGGTTACAGAAAGAGAATACGACAACTAACAGGGCTGCGGGCATTCCACGGGATGTTCGCAGCCCTGTTCTTCGTTACCCCAAGAATCCGATTTCTTTCCGTTGAGGAGCTTCGCATCGAGGTTTATTCTAAATGGGTGAGGTTACAGAAACGGTTTTCCAACCGTTTCGGGCTCAGTTACGGTGTCGAGGGTGTGTTCAGTCTCGTTCACCAACACGAGATAAATTCGGAGTGCCGGTCCATCCCGTTGAGGCGAAAAACTGTGGTCAGGGAATGCTCTGACCACAGCCACATTGCTGGGTGGCCCTTCATTCCCTGATTTCTAGGGGGCTGCTCATGCAAGGCAAGTTCGTCTTCTTTTGTTCGCTGACAATTCTTCTCCTGGCCGGCTCCATTGCCGTCGGCCAGACTTTCGAAATCTCATCGCCCGATCAGTCGATGGCTGCAGGGAGTGGGGCAATTCCTTTCAGTGCCACCTTTAGTATCGAGCAGGTTACCGGTGCGCTTGAAGATACGAAGGGTTTCTCGTTTGCCTATGGGCATGATCCGACATTGCTCGAAGTGCTGGGATCGAGTCCATTTACTCCGACCTCGGTCGGAGTACTTGCCGGGGTCAATGATGGCGATGGTCCCGATTTCATCCAGGGTGAGATTTTTGTCGATGGATTTACCGTCGGGGTGATTTATGCCCTTGTCGATCAGACCCAGGTGATCACCTACGAGGTGGCCAAGCCCGTGATCGAAGTTAATTACGCCACCTTGCCAGGTGCCGTTGACGGGATCACAGAGGATGTGGTGACTGACATCATCCATGCCGATGATCTGGGTACCCCCCCGGCCGCCACGGTGGTCGTGATTGGCGAGGGAACCTCTGCTGAAACCACTGCATTACCCTTCTCCATCACCTTTCAGGCGGCACCTCCGGTACCAGATCCCGTATTCGTGATTTCTGCCCAGGACCAGACGGTTGTGGCTTCCGGGCCCAATGGCGGAACGGCTAGTTTTGTCGCCAGCTTTGCGATTGAGCAGGATCTGTCCGATCCCGAGGCGGTTGCAGAACCGACCTATGCTTTCCAGTTCGGTTACAGTCACGATCCGACAATGCTGCAAGTAGGTAGTGTTTCCGAGGCGGCAGCGCTTGCAGTACTGGATGGCGGCAATGGAGCTGCGTTTTTTGGCCAGATGATCTACAGCGATGGATTCACCATCGGGTGCAATTACGACTTCCGGCTGCAGGAAACGATCACATTCTCTGTGGCGACAGAAGTGATTGATGTGAGTTACTCAAGCTTGCCCGGTGTACTCGATGGGGCGGCTGGAACCCAGCTTACGGTCGTCGAGGAATCGAGCGATCTTGGCGGGAATTCGATCACTCCCATCGTGGTGGTGGACCAGGGAACGGGAATCGATGCTCAAGCACTTTCCTTCACCGTGGGTCTCACTCCGGCACCAGCTACCGTCTTTACCCTTATCTGCGCTGATCAAGAAGCGACCTTCTCCAGTACCTCAGGGATCGGGTCCTTCACCCACAGCGTTTCCGTGACTGAAGACTCGGGCAACGCAGGGTTTCCCAATGAGACTCAAGGATTCTCGTTCGGGATCGGTCACGATTCAAATCTGCTCGATGCGGTGAATGTCACTCAAGGTGCGGTCCTTCAAGCGATGGAGGGGGGCAGTGGAGCCGAGTTCTTCGCGGTGGGGCTCTATGAAGATGGTTATACCATTGGATGTGTCTACGATATCCAGAACATCACGGTGCAGTCATATCCTACCGAGACGGAACTGGTGACCGCTGATTACGAAACGGTAGCCGGGACTCTGGCGGGCACTGAAGCCGGAGATACGATAGTGACAGCACTGACCCCCAACGCGAGCCTCGGTCCCAATGGAGTGACCCTGGTGATGGTGGTGGATGGCCAGTCGAACGCGATGGCGAGCGAAGCGGGAGAAATCACTCTTGTTTCTGGAGGTGGGTTTGATCGTGGAGACTGCAATGACGATGGATTGTTCGATATCGCCGATGGCATCACGCTGCTCAATAACCTTTTCCTGAGTGGCGACGTTCCTTGTGATGATGCCTGTGACGGAAATGACGACGAATTGAAGGACATCGCCGATCCGATCTACATCCTGGCAGCTTTGTTCAATAACGGTCCGATGCCCCCTGATAATGGCAGCTGTGGGCCTGATCCGACCGAGGGGGCGCTGGGGTGCGATTCGTTTGACTCTTGCGTCTGATTTCGGGGGCATATACTAGGATTAACAGGCTGTGGACGCTTATCACCGGTCCGCAGCCTGCTTCATTTTCGGGCGATCAACCTGACTATCCGAACGTTGAGGTGTCTCCTTTAGAGGTTTATCCTCAGGTAGAGAGGTGTGGGCTAATCGACGTGCTTCTACCTTCTACGTCGACAATGTAACCGTTAAAATAATGCTCACGGTGGGCTCTGCCGTGATTGTCATGGTTGGTGTTTGTCTAAAATAATGAGGAGCGGGACGAAGTTTCGTCACGTCTATTTGCTGGGTATCGGGTAGGTGTGCCCCCCCGCTGTCCATTTGCAGTTTGTGACGTACGGGTTCCCATTCTCAAGGGAGATTTCATGAAGCGTTTCATCTTTTTTGCATCCTTGCTTGGGTGTTTTATTTTGTTCGGATCGGTCGTGACGGCGCAAACTTTCCAGATTTCGTCCGCTGATCAGAACTTTGTTGGTACGCCGGGTTCGACTGTGCCTTTTTCCGCGACCTTCAGTATCGAACAGGTCTCCGGAGTGACTCAAGAGATGTGCGGATTCCAGTTCCAGTACAGTCATGACCCTTCGGTTGTTTCGATCGATCCAACGGAATTTCCTACCACCGTCGGGGAAGTTGCTGCGTTGAATAACGGAGACGGTCCCGGTTTCATGGATGGCCAGATCATCGGTAGTGGTTTTACCATCGGAATGCTCTTTACGTTGGATTTTAGCGAAACGATTTCATTCGGCACCTCGAAGCCCGTGCTTCGAATCGACTACGAATCCGTGCCAGGAGCTTTCAACGGGATCACCACTGACATAGTGATGCCGATCGTACAGTCCAACGATCTGGGAAATCCCATCATTGACAATATCATGTCGACTTGTGCTGGGGCTGCTCTCCCATTGGCTGGATTGCCTTTCAACATCACGTTTCTAGCACCTCCGCCGCTACTGTTCGATATTTCGTCTCCAGACCAGTCGCTCGTAGCTACCGGGCCCAATGGTGGTGGGGTCAGCTTCGATGCCGATTTCAGCATTGAGCAGGGCGGCGATCCGGCAGATCTTGCAGCAACACAAGGCTTCCAGTTCGCTTACCGGCATGATCCGACTCTGCTCGCAGTGGATTCAGTTGCTGAAGGAGCTGCGCTGGGCGGGCTCGACGGGGGCAACGGACCAGAGTACTTCGATGGCACGATTTACGCCGATGGCTTTACCGTCGGTTGCATTTTTGACTTCTTTGGTCTCGAGACCATCTCCTTTGAAGATCCACTGACAGTGACGACTGTGTCTTACTCGACGATCCCAGGGGCCTTTTTAGGGGTCGATGACGCGGTGGACACGGCGCTTACCGTGGCTGGCGATCTTGGTAATCCTGCCGTGGATCCCGTGATCGTGGTCGGCGGCGGAGTGGCCATCTTTGCTACAGGGATACCAGTGAATCTGTCGATCCAACCGAACCCGCCCTTCACTATGATTTGTCCCGATCAGACGGCGTCCTTTTCTCCTGACTCAGGTGCCGGTAGTTTTTCTACGACGCTGACTCTGCAGGAGAATCCGGACAATCCGACCTTTCCGACCGATACCCAGGGTTTCTCCCTTGGTATTGCCCATGATCCCGCCCTTTTGACCGCTACCGGTGGTGCATTTGCATCGGTGGTCGCTGGCATGAATGGTGGAGATGGGCCCGACTTTGAAGACATCAATCTGCTCAGTAACGGAATCACTTATGGCGTTGTGTACAGTTTCCAGGGGGAAACGTTTCTGGAATTTTCTGCCGTTACCGATCTGGTGAGCGCCAGTTACGACACGGTTCCAGCGGCTTTTGCTGGTGAGACCGAAGACGTGGCGACGATTCTGGACATCACGGATACCCTCGGTTTGCCTCCGGTGGCTCTCGTGGTGGTGGTCGATTCGCAAGCCGCCGCCATTTTTGGTCAGGACGGCACCATTACTCTGACACCTGGCGGTGGCTTTCAGCGAGGGGATGTCAACACCGATGGCAGTTTCGACATCGGAGATCCCATCTCCGCCCTTGGCTTTCTGTTTACCGGTGGAACTGTGACTTGCATGCTTGCTCTTGATGCAAACGATGACAGTAGTGGTGACATTGGCGATGCGATTTACATGCTAGGAAACCTGTTTACCGGTGGTCCTCCTCCTTTCCCTCCGTTTGGATTTTGCGGTGCGGACCCCACACCGGGGGGAACTCTCGATTGTGCCGATTATCCGGGCTCCAGCTGCCCCTGATCTGCTGAGGACAGTGCTTTGAAGTGGCTGCCGAGATCCCGATGTGGATTTCGGCAGCCACTTTTGTTGAGTGCCTCCGAACACGCCACCAGAGGGCAATTCTGGTCACCTGATCGGGGGTCGGAATTCCTTTCCGGTTCCGCCCAGAAAACCCACCACAAGCTCCGTCATCGCGCAGCAGCCTCGTTGCGTAGCCGCCATCCGTTGGCTAACATCGATAGGTATGGTGTAGGCCGATTTTGAGGATAGCCGTGTCCGTGTGTCCGTCCTTTTTCGGGCTTTTTTGCTGATTGCTCATACCTCTACACCGGGTTCAGTTCCACAAAACACAGGAGACCGAGATGGGTTGCAGGATGACCATCGAGAAAGGGAAGTCGATGCGAGGAGTTATCGCGATTGCTCTTGTCTGGGCGCAATGCGTACTGCTGGGGACGGTTTCTGCTCAATCATTCAACGCGGGAGTGGAAGAGAATCGTGCTCCTTTCACGGGGCGAGTCCACCACGTCGCGGGAGTGGATGGGAATCCGCTGCCGCTGCCCGAAGGAGTCGCGCCAGATCTGGCAGATATCTATCAGGTGATTGATGTACATGGTGACCGTCTGGGGATTCGTTTTCCGAAACAAGAGCTTGAGGCCGTTCGAACCGAACGATGTTCGTTAGGTCAGATTCACCACACCTTTCAGCAGGTCTATCTCGGAGTGAAAGTTTTTTCCGGTGTCGTGAAAGTTCACCTGCGATCTGATGGAACTCCCCTGGTGATCAATGGCGACTTCTATCGACTACCGAAGAAACTGCCAGTGAAACCTTCCATTACCGTGGAGGAGGCTCTGGTTTTCGCCGAAGCTGCCCTGGAACAGAGTGTTCTGGTGCAAACCACCGATGCGGAACTGGTGATCGCGAACCCCGGTTGGTGGGGGGATCCCGCTCTCGAGCAGCCAGTCCTCGCCCATCATCTCGTTGTAGAGGGGCCGGAGATGCTCGGTGAGCACGTTCTCATCGATGCCATGACAGGTGGCCTCGTCGATCACTGGCCGGCGGTGCACAGCGCCCTTTTCCGCGAAGTGTATGATGGTTCCGGTGGTGGTCTGCCGGGCACTCTCGCACGAGCTGAGGGAGCGGCAGCGACCGGAGATGCGGAGATCGATGACGTCTACGACTCCTCGGGAGACCTCTACCGTCTGCTCTTTGAAGGGCTCGGTCGCGATTCGCTCAACGGGTCGGGCATGACGTTGACCAGCACCGTCCACTGGAATGACGGCATCTGTCCCAACGCCATATGGAATGGCAATCAGGGAGCCTTTTGTAACGGACTGGCCACCGACGATGTGGTCGCTCACGAACTGACCCACGGTTTGACTCAATTCACTGCTGATTTGATCTACCAGAATCAGTCGGGCCAGTTAAATGAAGGCTATTCGGACATCTTCGGAGAAGTGGTCGATCTGTGGAATGGCGATGCCTCCGTGGCCGGTCCTCCGGGAGGAACGCCATGGCCTGGTGGATCCACCGGTGGTGGACTGGATACTCCGAATGCCGCCCGTACCGGTTGTAACGATGGTTCGACACGGTGGCGGATGGGTGAGGAAACGAGCCTCGATGCGATCCGAGATCTGTGGTTTCCGGAGTGTTTCAATGATCCTCCGAGTACCACCGATCCCCTCTATAACCAGAATGCCTGTGGACCCTTCGACAATGGTGGCGTTCACATCGGTAGTGGAGTGTGGAATCACTCCTTTGCCATGCTCGTCGATGGCAAGGACTTCAATGGTCAGAGCATATCTGCCATCGGTATGATCAAGGCGGGAGCGGTGTACTTCCGTGCCTTGACCGTTTACATGACCGCGGGCACCAATTTCCCACAGGCAGAAACCCTGATGAATCAGGCCGCTGCCGATCTGGTCAATACCAGTCCGAATGATCCTCGTACGGGGATTCCTGGTGACCTTTTCACTCAAAGTGATGCGGACCAGGTTGCCGCCTCGATGATTGCAGTGGGGATGTCGGAAGCGGTTTGCGGTCAGGCTCCTCCTGGACCACCTCCATCGAACGACGATTGTGTCGGCTCTATTCCGGTCTTTGTTGGGCTGAATGACATCGATAGCAACAACGCCACTTCCGGGGGTCCGCCGGGAGACTCTTCGCAATGCGCAGGAACTTTCCTCGGCGATACCGGTAACGACATCTGGTACTCCTACGTTCCTCCCGAGGATGGTCTTCTGACGGTGAGCACTTGCAATATCGCCACCTGGGATACGGATCTGCTCGTTTACAGTGGCACCTGTGGTGGAGGACTGACGCAAGTTGCTTGTAACGGAGATTCGGGCGGTTGTAGTACCTTCACTTCCCTCATAGAGAACGTTCCTGTGACCGGAGGCATCACCTATCAGATTCGGGTGGCTTCCTGGAGTGAAGGAACCACCGGTACCGGGCAACTCGATGTAAGTTTCGTCCCGGGTGGTGGGGGAGCTGTCGAGAACTGTACCAACGGGGTCGATGACGATGGCGATGGGTTGGTGGACTGCGAGGATCCGGAATGCGCTGCCAGCCCCGCGTGTGTTCCTGCTCCCCCTGGTGACGAGTGCATCTCTGCAGAAGTTGCTGTTCTCGGCCTCAACCCATTTGATAGCACCGCTGCCACTACGGGCACCGATCCGCTTCCGGATCCGGCCACTTGCGGTGATGGTCTGGGCTCCCTCATCGGAGACATCTGGTACATCTTTGTTCCCGACGAATCGGGAATTCTGTTTGCCACCACTTGCCAGCCAGGAAGCTTTGACAGCGATCTGGTGATGTACACAGGGACCTGCGACTCGCTGATTCAGGTCGCTTGCAACGGTGACGTGAGTCAAGCGCCCTCGCCTGTTTGTCAGCAGTACTGGTCCGAGTTCCTGGTCGATGTCGTGGCAGGACAGACTTACTGGTTCCGCATCGGTGCCTGGGGTCAGCCTCATCCCGGAAATGGAGATCCAGGACCCGGGTCACTGACCCTGGAACTGTCCTCTTCGGGACCGACCGAGAACTGTTCTAACGGAGTCGATGACGATGGGGATGGCCTCATCGATTGTGAGGACCCCAATTGTGCCACCGATCCGAACTGCGTTGCGGCTGCTCCGGGGGATGAATGTTCTTCGGCGACGGTTGCGATCCTCGGCACCAATCCGATCGATACGACGACCGCAACCCAGAGTGCAGATCCATACGATGACGCGCAATGTACCGGCACCTTCCTCGGACAGATGGTCAATGACGTCTGGTATGAGTTCACAGCACCTGTGACGAGTGACTACACCATCAGTACCTGCGATACCATCGACTTCGATTCAGATATCGTCGTCTACGCAGGCGCTTGTGGGGCTTTGACCCAGGTGGCTTGCAATGGTGACGGGTCTGGCTGTGGTGGATTTAGCAGCCTGGTCGAGATGCAAATGAATGGTGGAGATGTCTATTACATCCGAGTCGGTGGCTGGAATGCTGTCGCCGTCGGTAGCGGAACCGTCGAGATCGAATCCGCGGCACCGCCACCACCGCCAGAACAATGTGGTAACGGTACCGATGATGATGGAGATGGACTGGTCGATTGTGAAGACCCCGATTGCACCGCTGATCCAGACTGCGTATGTGAAGGAACCTCCGCTTTGACGTGTGCGCAGGGTTCCGGCAATAACGTACTTCTATCTTGGGCCAATGGTGAGGCATACTCGCTAATCACCGTTTCCAGAGATGGTGTGGTCGTGGCGGCGATCGCGGGCACTAGTACCAACCACACCGATAATGCAGTTCCACTGGGTGATCATAGTTATTCAGTGATTGGAACCTGTGGAGGAACTCAGCAGGCTCCGGGTTCGAGCTGCGTGGTGACAGTCGAACAAAACGCCGGCTTTACCTTCACCGCACTCGATGTGAACTCGGGATACACTGCTGCCGGTGCCGCCTTCACCACCGACGTGGTCAGTCAGGAACTCTCCAGCAATCCCGGATTCCCGACCAACACTTCCGGTTTCTCGATCGGTCTCGGTCATGACAGCACGTTACTGGAGGGCACAGGAGTCGTTACGGCCGGCCCAGTTTCAGATCTCGATGCTGGAGACGGCCCCAGCTTTTTCGACTCGGCCAACTATCCCAACGGAGTGACCGTCGGCTGCGTCTTCAGTTTCTCCTTTGCAGAAACGATCCAGATGGTCAGTGAGACTGCTCTGGTGACGATCAGTTACCAGACCTTGCCAGGGGCACTCGCTGGTGCGACGGGAACGGTCACCTCGACCCTTCAATTCGTCGAGAATCTGGGGATCCCAGCGGTTCAGAATATTATCGCATCGGATATCGGTGTCGGTATCGGGGTCATCGGTCAGAGTGGAACTGTGACCCTGGAACCTTCCGGTTTTACACTTGCAGCCGTCGACCAAACGGTAGACTTCCCCGAATCAACGGGGGCGACCAGTTTTACCGCTTCCTTTACCCTGGAAGAAGATTCTGCCAATGCCGGTTATCCGAATGATACCCAGGGTTTCTCCTTCGGAGTGGCACACGATCCAGCAATCCTGACGGTGACCGCCGGTGCCGGTGCCCAGGTCATCGATGACCTGAACGGTGGTACCGGACCGGACTTTATCGATGTGAATCTGTTTGTCGACGGCTTCACTGTCGGTTGCGTATACAGCTTCCTGGGCACAGAGACGATTCAGTTCGCTTCTGCCACGGAGTTGACGACGGCTAACTACGATACAGTACCAGGGGGACTGGCGGGCTCGAGCGAGGATGTGACGACAACGTTGTCCATCTCAGCGGCTCTCGGAAATCCTCCGGTTGAGATTGTGGTGGTGGTCGGATCTGGATCGGCGGGTGTGACCGGTGTCGACGGCACCATCACTTTGACTCCTTCCGTCGGTGGATTTGTCCGTGCTGACGTCAATGACGACGGGATCATCAACCTGGCGGATGCCATTTCGTTACTGGAAATCCTGTTCCTCGGTGGAGTGATTCAGTGTGGAGATGCGTCGGACGCCAATGACGATGAACTCGCAAACATCGCGGATGCGATCTATCTGCTCGCGTACCTGTTTACAGGTGGAGATGCGCCACCTCCTCCCTTTGGTGGTGCTTGTGGGCCGGATCCTGCCGGGACAGCTCTTGATTGTGCCGAGTACAACTCTTGCGATTAACGGAACGTGGAAGTAGTAGATCGAGTAGCCGGGGCAGAACGGAAGAGCCGTTCTACCCCGGCTTTTTACTGGAATGCAGGGTGTTTCATCCGACCGGGAACGGGATAATGGGATCAGAGGCAAGTTATTGGGAGTATTCGAGATGAGATTCAATTCCAGAGTCATCATATTTACTTTGCTGACTCTACTTTTCTCTCCTGCCATGGTTATCGCCGCAGACCCCGTGNTTGGTTGGTTGGACAGTACCCCTGATTCCTTCGAGGGATATACCCTGATGTCTCCAGGCAGTTCGACCACCACATATCTTCTCGACAATTCGGGTCGGGAAGTTCACAGCTGGCAGAGTAATTACCGACCGGGATTGTCGGTCTATCTGCTCGATGAGGGCAAATTGTTGCGTAGCGGTAAGGTGCCGGTCACTCCTGCTGATATGAACTCCGGCGGCTGGGGAGGCCTGTTCCAGGTCCTGGATTGGGATAGCAACGTTCTCTGGCAGTTTCAATACTCCGATGACCAGGTCCAGCAACATCACGATGTGGAGATGCTTCCAAACGGGAACGTGCTGGTGCTGGCCTGGGAGATGAAGAGTGCGGCAGAAGCGATAGCTGCGGGACGGAATCCGTCACTACTCAACAACGATCAACTGTGGCCGGATCACGTCGTCGAGGTGGCTCAGACGGGTCCGAGTTCGGGCGAAATCGTCTGGCAGTGGCATGCGTGGGATCACCTGATTCAGGATTTTGATCCTATCCAGCAAAACTTNGGCGTTGTGGCCGATCATCCTGAGTTGGCTGATATCAATGCGATCGGCAATGCGGGTTCCGACTGGCTCCATGGCAACTCCATCGATTACCATCCGGGGCTGGATCAGATCGTGATCAGTGTGCGAGCGATCGATGAAATCTGG
Organism: Planctomycetota bacterium; assembly: GCA_002711105.1. GTDB lineage: Bacteria > Planctomycetota > UBA8108 > UBA1146 > UBA1146 > UBA1146. The sequence goes on along the minus strand of PAIH01000026.1, from coordinate 10,283 downwards.
GTAATCGACCACAGTACCACTACCGTTGAGGCTGCCAGTCACTCCGGAGGAAACCAGGGGATGGGCGGGGATTTACTGTATCGCTGGGGGAATCCGGAGAACTACGATTCGGGGGTGGGCACGGATCGGTTTCTTTACGGTCAGCACTGTGTCGAGTGGATCCCGCCCGGTTTTCCCGGCGAAGGAAATATCACCATCTTCAATAATGGCAATGGTCGACCGGGCCCTGATTTTTCAGAGGTGCTGGAGATCGTTCCTCCGGTCGATTCGACCGGAGCTTACTTCCTCACCGCTGGGGGAGTGTACGGTCCTGAGGCTCCGATCTGGATTTACAGCGATCCTGTCCCGGCTAATTTTCAGGCTGGATTCATCAGTGGCGCTCGTCGTTTGGCCAACGGCAACACCATCATCTGTGATGGGCCGACCGGTTTTCTGTTTGAAGTGACACCGGACCAGGAGATCGTCTGGAGCTATGAGGTTCCTGTTTCAAATGGGATTCCCAGGGCGCAAGGAAGCCAGATTGTGGCTGGAAATAGCATCTTCCGCACGCACCGTTTTGCTCTTGATCACCCATTTCTGGCTGGAAGAGATCTCACTCCCGGTGCTCCTGTCGAGACCTATCCTTCTCCTGCCGATTCGGACGGGGATGGGGATGTCGATCTGCAAGATTTCAGCTGCTTCGAACAGCATTTCACCGGTTCTGGCCCCGGTACTGGCTTACCCCTNTACGAGAATGCAGGGGGGTTTTANTTCGATTTCGATTTGGATGGAGATGTCGACTGTGACGATGCGGACTCGATGGAATTGATCTGGACACCCGANCCGGCTTCCTTCCCGGAAATCCCTGGCTGTACTACCGGTGTTGAGTTTGTCCGAGGGGATGCTAATGACGATGGAAGCCTCAACATCGCTGATGCTGTGGCGATTCTTCAGTACCTGTTTTCCAATGGATTCTTGAACTGTCTTCAGTCGTCAGATCTCAACGACGACGAATCTCTCGACATCAGCGATGCTATTTCGTTGCTCCAGGTGTTATTTGGCTCCGGTAGTACCATTCCGGCACCAACAGGGAGCTGTGGTCTGGATCCAACTCCTGGCGGGCTGACTTGTGAGAGTTCACTCTGTCCTTGATCGGTTGCGTGGCTGTGGGGGAAAAGGGGTGGTCGTGCGTCGTTTTGGCCAGGTGATCGGGCTTGATCCTGAATGCATCGAGGAATATCGACGGTATCACGCCAGGATTTGGCCCGAGATTGAAGAAGCGATCCAGCAGGCGGGAATCCGAAACTACTCGATTTACCTCGACCGGGAGCAACTGTTTGCATACTTCGAGTACCACGGTCCAGACGCTGAGTTCGATCAGCGGATGGCGGCTCTGGCAGAAGCCCCGAGGATGCGNGAGTGGTGGGACATCATGGAACCGATGCAACGACCACTGGAGGATCGGGCGCCGGATGAGTGGTGGAAGAATCTCGATGAGGTGTTCCACCAGGATTGAGCTACTTTTCTTTTCAGCAGTGAGCCCGGCTGTAATCAAGATTCCTGGTCAAAGATCGCCCGGTTCATGATCTCCATGATCTCGTCGTCGATGCCTCGTCCTCTTGGTTCTCCGTTCATCAAAAGGATGAAGCCAACTTTTTTATCCGGGTCGTAGTACATCATCGTCAAGACGCCAGGATCGCTGCCGTCATGTCCGATGAGTGTCCCCTCCTCGTCTTCTTGAGACTCGCGAAACCACACCAGGCCTTGAGTCTCTTCCAGTTCTGGATACTGGACTCGTAACATCTCACGAACTGTTTTGGCCTCGAGGATGCGCTTGCCCTGATATTCTCCCGAGCCCATCACGCAGAGCAGGAACCGGGCCAGTTGCGGTGCACTGGTCCGAAGAGTTCCGGCAGGGAAGTCCAGGTAGCCATGGTGTCCCAGCGGTTGCTGCTTCCCTTTCTTCCACTCGTGGGGGATGGCGATTTCCGCCCGGTCGAGTGGCTTGAGGCGGTAGGAACTTCGCTTCATCCCGAGTGGTTTGAAGATCCCTTGATGGCACAGTTCCTCGAAAGGCTTTTTTGCCACTACTTCGGCCACGTGGGCAGCCAGTGCAACGCCGACGTTGCTGTACTCATTGCGTTTTCCCGGTGCCCACCGCTGGAAATTTCGGCGTGCCTTGTACCACTCACCATCTGGGACCAAATAGCGTTTCAAGGACTCGCCCAGCGATACGGGGAAGTCGCCATCTTTGACCCAGGTGCCCTCCAGCAGATTCCAGTTGTCACGGATTGCAGCGGTGTGGGTTAGTAATCTCCGCAGAGTGATAGGAATTTTCGGATGCTCAGGGTGTCGCACCTTGAACGGCAAGACATCGTTGATGTCGGTGTCGAGGTCGAGCAGTCCCTGTTCCACTTGCTGAAGGATGGCGCAGACGGTAACCGTCTTGGAAACAGACGCGAGTTGGAACAGGGTATCGGAGGTGACCGGTCTTTTGGCGGCGACATCGGCCCAGCCAAAGGCACCGTTCCAGAGGATTTTCTGGTCCTTGACGATGGTCACCGCAAGACCCGCCACACGACGACGTTCCATCAGATCCTTGAGGCTGCTTTCCAATTCCTTGGCCCCGGGGAAAGCGGCCTTTTCGCTTTTCGATCCGGAACCCTCTGGTTTTTCAGCCTCAGGGGATACCTGAGACCAAACTGAGGAGGTCAGTAATAGGAGACACAGTAACGACAGCAGGGATCTTGAAATCTTGAGCATGGCGCAGTCCCTAATCGGAGGAGCAGGCNGTCTGGCGTTGAGTTCCGAGTCCCTCGATGGAGAGTTCCATCACATCTCCTGCTTTCAGGAAACGCGGTGGGTCGAGACCCAGACCGACTCCCGCAGGTGTACCTGTGGATATGACGTCACCTGGTAAGAGAGTCATGTACTGGCTGACGCTGGAGAGAATCGTTGGGACATCGAAAAATAGTTCTCGTGTGTTGGACTTCTGCAGCATTTCACCATTNACGGTCAACCACATGTCGAGGTGGAGAGGATCTGGTAATTCGTCTGGTGTCACCAATTCCGGTCCCAGTGGAGCAAAGGTGTTGCAAGACTTCCCCTTGACCCATTGCCCGCATCTTTCGAGCTGGAATTCTCGTTCAGAGAGATCGTTATGAAGACAGTAACCCGCGATTCCCTTGGTTGCAGTTGCTTGATCGGCGTAGCTGAGGGTGTTGCCGACAACCACCGCCAGTTCGACCTCCCAGTCTGACTTGGTGCTGGAAGGTGGAATTAACACGTCATCGTTTGGACCGACGATGGCGGTGGTGGATTTGAAGAAAATCACCGGTTCGGCGGGAAGTTCAGCACCTGTTTCCTTGGCATGGTCGCGGTAGTTGAGTCCGATGCAGACGATCTTGCTGGGACGCCCGACGGGTGGGCCGAGCCGGACACCCTGCGGAACCTCGTCAGCAGTGGGGCCCTGTTGCTCGAGCCATGAGGCCAGACGCGACAGTCCATCTGTTTCGAAGAATTGTTCATTCCAGTCTTCACCAAAGCCGCTGCAATCGATGCGTTTGCCATCGGGTAGTACAGCACCGGGCTGTTCCTGGCCTGGATGGCCGAAGCGAAACAATCTCATCGATCCTCCTAGATCACCATCACGCCGCCATCGACGGGAAAGGAATGTCCGGTGATGAAAGCAGATTCATCGCTGCACAGAAATAGAGCGAGATCTGCCACTTCCTCCGGTCGAGCCATCCGGCCCATCGGTTGATAGGCGGAGAGTTCCTCGAACTTTTCCTTCTCCTGACCGGGATAGTTTTCAGCGATAAATCCATCGACGAAAGGGGTGTGTACCCGACAGGGGGCGACGCAATTGCAACGGATCCCCTTCTTCATGTAGTCGGTAGCAATGGAACGAGTCATCGTCCAGACCGCTCCCTTGGTCATCGAATATGCGAAACGATCTTCCNGACCGATGTGGCTGGCGATCGAGGCAAGGTTCAGGATGACACCTCCTGAATTATCGAGCATCCGGCGCACGGCTTCCCGCGAGCACAGGGCGACTCCCTTGACGTTGACGGCGTAGAGTCGGTCCATATCTTCTTCTTCGGTGTTGAGAAGATCGCCGACATGAGCGATTCCGGCGTTATTTACCAGCACATGAGGAGTGCCGATGGTCTCATCGATTCTGTTGAAAGCATCGATTACTGAGCTTCGCTGGGAGACATCACAGACGATCGCCTCGACACGGGTTTCCGGGCAGGAAAGTTCTTCTCGTACCGACTCGGCGCTCTCCTGGTTGACTTCCAGCAGTGCCAGACGGGCGCCCTCGGCGACAAATCTGCGGGCGATGGAGAGGCCGATCCCGGAGCCAGCACCGGTGATCACGGCGTTTTTTCCCTCAAGACGACCATTGGCAGACATCGAGCCTCCTCCCGAGCCGGGAGGATAGCATGGTCCGGGCCTGACCGGGAGCGGGGCACCCTTGACCGCCAGAAGACCTCCGGCAGGATACACGCCGGGGGTGTTTGATCATCGGAGAGGAGCCGCGGGTGCCAAATCGATCTCTATGCTGCTGGCTGTCGGGGTTGTTCCTGATCTTGCTACTGGGGGGGTGTACTTCCGAGGTCGGTTCCGCGACGCCAAGGATCGCCGTGATCCCCAAGGGCACCAGCCACGAGTTCTGGAAGTCGATTCACGCCGGAGCCGAGAAAGCCCGACAGGAGGTGGGGGGATTCGAAGTGGTTTGGCGTGGACCGGAACGCGAAAACGACAAGAGTCAGCAAGTCGATCTGGTCCAGAACTTTGTCGCCTCTGGCATCAGTGCCATCGTCATCGCGCCCGCCGATGATCGAGCGCTGGCTTCACCCATCGCGGCAGCGAGCAAGGGGGGAACACCCGTTATCGTCATCGATAGCGGTGTTCAGGGAACTCCGGGAATTGATTACGCATCCTACATCGCCACCGACAATGTCGAAGGGGGGCGGATCGCAGCACGCCGGATGCTGGAGTTGACCGGAGGCCAGGGACGGGTTCTGGTGCTGAGATATCAAGAGGGCTCGGGTAGTACCAGACAGCGAGAGCAGGGTTTTACCGAAGTGCTTTTGGCGGCCGCCGGTATCGAAGTGGTCGATCCGGGTCGATACGCCGGTTCGACCCGAGGGAGCGCTCTGGAAACTTCTGAGAATCTATTAGAAGCCGATAGCGATTACGCGGGCATCTTCTGTTCCAACGAATCCGCCACTTTTGGCATGTTGTTGGCTCTGAGAACCAGGGAGCTGGCTGGAAAGTTGTTTCTGGTTGGNTTCGATGCCAGTGACGGTTTGATCGAAGGGATGAGGGCGGGTCATATCCACGGTTTGGTCGTCCAGGATCCTGTCGCCATGGGCGAACTGGGCGTCAAGACCGCGCTGGCTGTGTTACGGGGGGAAAAGGTCGAGACCCTGGTCGATACCGGGGCCAAACTGGTGACCGGTGAAAATATCGATGAGCCCCAGATCCAGGATTTGTTGACTCCGCCGCTGAAGAAGTACCTCGGCGAGTGAGCAAGCCACCTCTTCTCGAGATGCTCGGGGTCGACAAGGCTTTTGGAGCGACGGTAGCACTGGCCGGTGCCTGCCTCCGTGTCGAGGCGGGTGAGGTACGGGCTCTCATCGGTGAAAACGGTGCGGGTAAATCGACCCTGATGAGGATTCTCAGTGGTGTCGAATCTGCCGATTCGGGAACGATCCGTATCGATGGAAATTTGTTTTCTCCGAATAACCCACAACAGGCGAGAGAGGGTGGCATCGCAATGGTGCACCAGGAGCTTGCGGTCGTGGAGGATCTTACAGTAGAGGAAAATCTGTTGCTGGGCAGGGAGCCTTCCCGGGGAGGAGTGTTCCTTCCGGGTCGGATGCGAGACCGAGTGGTCTCGTCACTGGCTCTTCTGGGTCGCGAGGATATTCAGCCAACGACTCCGGTGTCACAACTGTCTGTTGCTGCTCGACAACTTGTCGAGATCGCGAGAGCTCTGGTTCACGATGCTCCTGTCATCGTTTTTGACGAGCCGACCAGTAGTCTCGGAGCCCAGGATATCGAGCATCTTTTCGAGGTGATCGGTCGGTTGCGTCGGGATCGACGTGCCGTGGTTTACATCTCCCATTTTCTCGAAGAGGTACAGAGTGTTGCCGATAGCTGGACCGTGTTGCGCGATGGCGTGGTGGTGGGCGAAGGGCTTATCTCGGAGACATCGACCGAGGATCTGGTCAGCCAGATGATTGGGCGTCGTCTCGAAGAGATGTATCCCCGGGTGCCTCGTGAGAGAGGCGATGTACTGATCGAAGTCCGAGACCTGAAGACGAGTACGGGATTACAGCGTGCAGGCCTGACATTGCACCGTGGTGAGGTGCTGGGGATCGCAGGGCTGGTCGGATCGGGACGATCTGAACTGCTACGTGGCATCTATGGCCTGGATCAGATGGAATCAGGTTCGATTCGCCTTGAGGGAAAATCATTTCGTCCCGATCCGACTCGTAGCATCCAGTCAGGACTGGGGTTCGCCAGCGAAGATCGCAAGGAAGAGGGCCTGGCAGTAGATCTGAGCGTGGCGACCAATCTGACCCTGGGAGCCACCTCGGCGCGTAACTTTTTTTCGATCCTCGGTCTCAAGAAAGAGCGAGAGCAGGTCGAGGTGTGGATCAACCGGTTCGACATCCGCACATGGGGACCCGATCAAACGGTTCGTACTCTCAGCGGTGGCAACCAGCAGAAGGTAGCGTTGGCGCGGCTACTGCACCTGGATGTGGATGCCGTGCTCCTCGATGAACCGACCCGTGGCATCGATGTCGGTTCCAAGACAGAGGTGTTTCGCTGGATCGGAGAACTGGCGGCTCAGAATAAGGGGGTGCTGGTGGTCTCCTCTTCGATGCAGGAGCTGCTGGGAATCTGCGATCGGATCCAGGTGATGCATCGTGGAGTTCTCGGACCTGCACGACCGGTTGAGCAATGGGATGAACATTCCTTGATGGTCTGCGCAGTCGGTGGGGAGGAAGCAGCTTGAATTATCCTACTCTTCGCCAGCTGATCTCCTCCCTGGCTCCTTTTCTGGGGGTGGTCGTGGTGGTCTTGCTCTTCTGGGTTTTTTACCCTGACCAGCCGATGACTCTCAAGGCTTGGCGGTCCGTGGCGGTTCAGACCGTTGTGGTGGGACTGGCTGCGGTCGGGATGACCTGGGTGATCATGTCGGGAGGCATCGATCTTTCCGTTGGATCTGTCATCGCGCTTTCAGGAGTCAGTGCGGCACTGGNGGTGGAAGCGGGTTGGGGCTTCTATGGCGGGGTTCTCGCCGGTGTCGGGACCGGAGCACTTTGCGGAGCCTACAACGGAATCCTCATCGTAGGTTTGCGGCTCCCTCCCTTCATCGCGACTCTCGGAACGATGGGCTTTTATCGAGGAGTGGCGAAATGGGTCGCCGCCAATGAATCGGTTCGTCCTGAGGATCCGACCGGGCTGTCCTACACCGCCGGGATCGCCGAATGGGTCAAGCAACTGGCCGACGGGCAATGGCTTGCGCCTGCTGTGTGGTTGCTACTGGCGACCACCCTGCTGGGAGCCTGGGCGCTGCGCTGGACTGTTCTGGGCCGTCATACCGTCGCCATCGGTTCCAACGAACTCACAGCCCGACTGTGTGGGGTTCGAATCCGACAGACCAAGGTGGCCATCTATTCCCTGGCGGGATTGCTGGCGGGGCTTGCCGGAGTGATGCTGTTTGGAAGACTGACAGTTGGCGATCCAACCAGTGCGGTGGGAATCGAGCTCGATGTCATCGCCGCGGTGGTGATTGGAGGAGCCAGTCTGTCTGGTGGAAAAGGTTCCGTGATGGGAGCCTTGGCGGGAGCCCTTCTGATGACAGTGCTGCGCAATCGATGTACTGCGGTCGATTGGCCAAACTTTGTTCAGGAGATGATCGTTGGCCACATCATCATCCTGGCGGTCGCCATCGATCAGTGGCGAATCCGCCGAACTCGTCGTTGAGGGGGGCCGGTGCGAGTAGCGGTTTACTGTTCTTCTAGTGTGATTGCTGATGAGTGCTTTCGTCACGATGCGGAAGCACTGGGGAGATTGATGGGGACCGGTGGCCACGATTTGATCTACGGTGGGGGTAATATCGGTTCGATGGGTGCCTTGGCGTCGGCCGCCAGCAGTTGTGGTGGAAGAGTGGTCTCGGTGATTCCTCATTTCTTCAACGACCAGGGGCTGACCTATGAGGATTCGGACGAGATCCACCTGACCGACAATATGCAGCAGAGACGCAGGATGATGTGGGAGCGAGCGGATGCCGCCATCGCATTACCTGGTGGATTCGGAACCCTCGAAGAGATTTCGGAAATGCTGGTCCTCAATCAGCTAGAGCTAGAAAAAAAACCGATGGTGTTGGCCAATGTGGATGGTTTTTGGGACCCCCTTCTCCAGCAGTTTGACCGGATGGTGTCGATGAAGATGGCGATCGACGATCACCGTCGCCTGGTTCAGGTCGCCGAAGATGGTCCTTCGGCACTGGCATTGTTGCAACAGAACTTGAAGGAAGGCCGATGAACGATTCATCCGCCCCTCTTCAGCTGAGCAGTGCAGAACATCTCTCTCGTAGTCTCGCTGCGATCACAGCTTTGTGTGAGCAAGTGCCGGAAGATCAAGGCAGTGTCAGACCCGAAACCGACAGCTGGTCTCTCAATGAGATCCTGGGACATCTTCTCGATGAGGAACGAGAGGATTTCCGGGCTCGTATCCAATTATTGCTGGAAGATCCGTGTGAAGAATGGCCCGCGATCGATCCCGAAACCTGGGTCGAGGAGCGACAATATCGCCATCGGTCTACCAGGGAGTTGTTGCGTCTATTCCAGGATGAGAGGCAAAGATCGATCGGTTGGCTACGGTCCCTGGATGATCCGGATTGGTATCGAGAAAAGGAGCATCCTTCTGGCTCCTTCTCGTTACGAGCGGGAGATCTTCTGCTCAGCTGGGTGGCACATGACTTGGCCCATATCAAACAGCTGGCCCGGTGGCATCTGTCACAAAATGCAGAGGGATTTGATCCGTTTCGAGATGATTATGCCTTCTAGNCGCGCCAGATAGCAGCTCTTGGTCTTNCGGATCGCANAGAATGTCAGGAATTAGATCAAGATCGAAGTCGTTTCTTGTCAGTGAACCCCCTTGAGGTAGATTGGATGAGTACGCCCATCTCATTGAGGTAGTGGCATCCATCTTCTCCGAGTTCCCAAGGGAGATTCTTCAGATGATCAAGTTCCTTCCATTTCCAGGCAACAATCGTGCGGTAGCCTTTGTCGTATTTACCACCTTGTGGATTGCCATCTTTCTCGGTTCCTTCGCCGTCGGTGAGGTGCTTTCCAGCACTTCTGGACCCACTCAGGATCCACAAGAGGTTGTCGTCAGGCCTAACTTCAGACAGGCACAACAGTATTCACCCGAATACTTGCGCCAGCGCACCTACAGTTCTTCTGTCCAGCCCAGCTGGATCGGCAAGACCGATCAGTTCTGGTACAGCTATCGCACCAGCAACGGCACCGACTATTACCTCGTTGACCCCGATGCCAGGACCAGAAAACCTCTGTTCGATCACGTACAACTTGCAGCAGCGCTGTCACAGGAACTGAGAAAGCCACTGGAGGAACACAACCTCTCTCTGGAGAGGGTGAAGATCGATGAAAAGGGAGAGAAACTCACCTTCAACAANGAAAAAACCAAGTTCGAACTCGATCTGACCACGGGACAGCTGACCAGCAAGGGAGAGGTCCCCAAGGATGAGCAGAGGAGTTCCACGAGGAGAGGATCGAGTCGCAACTCCTCGAATCGAGGAGCAGCAGATTCTGCCAAGAAGGATCCAAGGGCTCATCGTAATTTTTCTCCCGACCGCAGCGCCTATCTCTTCATCCAGGGATTCAATCTCTATTACGTCGAGGCATCCGATGAAGTGAAAGCCGAGATCAAGGTGATCGATGAAAGGATGAAAAAAGAGAAAGCCGAGAAGGAAGCGAAAGAGAAGGCGGGCGATAAGTCCGAGGACACCGACGAGAAGGACACCGACGAGAAGGACACTGAAGAAAAAGACACTGAAGAGAAAGATACNGAAGAGAAAGATACCGAAGAGAAAGATACCGAAGANAAAGANACTGACGAGAAAGATACTGACGAGAAAGATACTGACGAGAAAGATACCGACGAGAAAGATACCGACGAAAAAGACACTGAAGAGAAAGACACTGAAGAAAAAGACACTGAAGAAAAAGACACTGACGAGAAAGATACCACTGCTT
>PAIH01000025.1 GCA_002711105.1 Planctomycetota bacterium | reverse complement strand
CCCCAGCAGGAATGAGCTGGTCTCGATCGTCCTGGCTGGCGTTACGCCACACTGAAGGCTCGAGGGTTTCGATGTAGGCCAGTGCGGCATTCATCGCCTCGGCCTCGTCGCTGATGTCGATCTGGTTCCAGCAGACGAAGAACAGTGGCAGGTTGATGGCGGCGGGGATGGTGCTGCCGATTCCGACCAGGGGCTGGTCGATGACTTGGGTGAGACCGACATCGGTTGTGCCGAGCAGTGCTTCGCCGATGACGGCGGGAACCTCGGCCAGATCTCCGACGGCTCGCAACAACCGCCCTCCATCTCGAACCAGCGGCAGGGGCGAGGTCTCAGCGGAGATTCCGGCAGAGATACAGGCTCGAGCAGGCCAGCCGAGCGGATTGTTGTCGTGCGGCTGGTACTCGCGGAAGGTTCCGCACCCGGACAGTACGATGGCCACCAGCAGCAGAATCGACACTGTTTTCGGCGCGGCAAACAACCGATGAGCCAGATACAACTGGCTGGTCTTCATTTCCGTTCTCCTTCGAGACTTCCAGAAGTGAAGATACGCCGGTATCGCCTCATCCCAAAAAGAAAACCCCTCCTGGACCGGGAAGGATCAGAAGGGGTGAATCAGTTCGTTTGTTGTCGCTTGTCGACTATGCGCGCAGTTCGACTCCAGCGAGGCGGACGACGCGTGCGGCCAGCTCTTCGGGTTCAAACGGCTTCTGCAGGATGTCGTCGGCTCCGAGTAGACGGGCGCGATCCAGTTCNACGTTCTCCAGTGCGGAGACCACGAGGATCTTGGTCCGGCTCAGATCGGGAGCGAGACGAACGTATTCGATGACGTCGAAGCCACCGAGACCTGGCATGCGAAGATCAAGAGTCATGACGCATGGCAGATGCTCGCGAAGCAGAGACCCGGCGGAAAAACCGTCCTGGGCGTTGAAGACATCAAAGTTGTGCTTACGCAGCACTCGCTCGATCGCCTGGGCGACAGCTGGATCATTTTCGACCACGAGGACGCGACGAGCCAGATGCAGAAAATCGCGTGGAATGGGAATGTTGTTCTCACGCAAGAAGGCTATGAAGTTGTGAACCTCGACGCGATTGTCGCCGCGACCAGGCAGTTGGTAGGCACGTAGCTGGCCACGCTGAATCCAGCGAATTACTGTGCGGAAGTTAACGCCGCAGTAATTGGCGATCTCGCCCGTGGTCAGGGTTCTCTTGTCGTTCATCCCACACGCTCCTCGCAGAGCTTCCTCTTTGGCCCACCATGGGCGGTCAGAGAGCGATTCGAAGAAAGAAACTGACTTAGATCTGTCAGCGCACGTATTCGGCAAATGTGAGGCTTCTGCACCAAGGAAAGAGGCAGGGTCCTCACCTTGCAATCCAATGTTAACCCCCATTGTAATGTTGTTAATAACTTTGTCAACTGTCTGGACTGCCTTGGGGAGATATCCAAGTTCGCCTTCTCCGGCACCCAGATGGGAATCTCGGACCTCTGAATACAGTCGGAGCGCTCCGAGATGACCTATCCCAGGTGGATTTGTTTCCTGTGAGGCCCGCAAAGGCCTACTAGGGACAGCCAGGGGATCCGGGGCAGTTCAGGGTGTCACCGCCATCTAGCGGGTCTACACCGCAGGCAATTCCCGGCGCAGGAGGCGTGGATCCGCCTCCAAACAGGTAAATCAGCACCAGTAACGGGTCACTGATGTCAAGAGAGCCATCGTCGTTGCTGTCCTGGGCGTCCGGGCAGGGAGAAATTGCCAGTCCGAAGATCGCATCCAGACTGAACAGGACGTCCGAAACGTCTAGCACCCCGTCTGAATTCGAATCACCGCGAATGAAGAACTCCTGCGGTGGAGCGCATAAAATCTCACAACTGACAGCTGCCAGTACATCCCCGCAAGTCGTGATCGCCACCAGCTCGATGGTGGTCGGTAGATTGGGGTAGAGGAAAACTGTGACCGCGACCTCATCGCCGGCCAGTTCCTCGACGACCCCGTTGATTTCCAGTTGAAGCAAGTCGTACTGCTGGCCATTGTTCCAGGTCAAATCAGCCGCGCAGTTTGCCTCATTGATCAAACAACTGAAGGCAGTAATTGGCAATGGTTCCGGGATGTCCTCGACCGTGACCTGGCAGCAGGTCGGGCCCTCTTCAGCAGTCATGCCGTTATCAATGGGTTCCACACACAGGGTCGATATCCCTGGTAGATTCAGGGTCGTTGACCAGCTGGTGGCATTGCCGGGCAGAGAAGCGATCGGAGTTTGATTTCCGGAACTGNCTCCGATGGAAACTACCACCGCGTCGGCAAGATTCCTGAGGTTCCATGTGAGCGTATATGTGTTGGTGCACGGATCCGTCAGTTCACAAACCAGATCGGTGACAGGATCTGGTCGCTGATCGTGCCAGATGGCTCCTATGTCCGGTAGGGTGCCGTCCGGGTCTGGATTGGCGCTGGAGGAACCTGAATCGACGCACGGTGAAGTTTCCCTGAGGGAATAGTTTCCGGTCGCTGCATCGTTAAAGAGTGGATCGGCGTCGAGATTTGCAACACCGGCATATCCCCCTTCCACGTCGCAGAAATCGGTGGTCGCCAGACTCGGAAGGACCAGTTCCTGTCCGTCTGGATTCCAGAAGATCGAGTGGCTTGCCACCAATGTCGATGCGTCAATTCCAGGAGGTGGCTGCGGGAAGTAAATTCCTGAACTGCCCTGAAGAGCGATGTTGTTGGCGATGGTCACGTGATTGAGATTGACAGCGGTCTGATTGAGAGTTGCTGCGATACCTCCACCTTGGGAGGTCGCAAAATTATCGGAGATGACGCATCGAAAGAGATCAACATTGCCGCCATCGATTCCGATAGCGGCACCATGTCCGGAGACATTTTCACGAAGGGTGCTCTCGGTGATGGTGGCAGGGCTCTGGTAAAAAGCGATGGCTCCACCGATCAACGTGGCATCGTTCTCCAGGAAAGACGCATCGGTGATCTGGACCGTGGTTTGCTTCGAATCGAGTGCGCCTCCAATGAGCGCGCTGTTGTTCTCGAACAGACACGAGTTGACTTCTGCCAAGTTGCAGAAATCCAGGGTCAAGGCACCGCCAGCTGTCTGGGCGTTATTCAATAAGAAGGAACATTGATTCACGAACACCGTGTCGATGTTGTAGAAGTAAGCTCCGGCACCTTCCAGGCCACTGTTGTTTCGAAAAGTCAAATCGAGAACGCTCAGTACAAGACTGCCAGAGGCATGGAGGCCCGCCCCCATCTGAGCCAGATTGTTTTTGACGATACAATTGATGAGAGACGGGGAAGATCCGCTAATTAAAATGCCACCACCTCGGGAAAAAGTGCCGGTTGCATCGGTGATGGATTTCCCGGTGCCGCCCCGGATGGTGAATCCTTCCAGGATCGCCAGCGGNGACTCTCCACTGGCAAATACGATGGTCGAGCCTTCATCGGGTCCTCGGGTCAATTCTGAGCCATCGATCACCGTGAAATCAGGTCCGTTGACACCGGTCACCGTGATGCTCTTGCCCAGGAAGTCGAGATTCTCGACATAGGTGCCGGAATCCACCAGGATCTGATCNAGTGGCATTGCCGCTTCGATGGCGCCCTGAATGGTGGGGAACTGCGACGGTACCAGCAGTTCTTCCGCCTGTGCGTTGCTCCCGTATAGGCTGGTGAGGCTCACCAGAAGTACGAGAATGATCAGGAAAGAACACTTCGGCATGGTTCCACTCCTCTAGATAAGGCAATGCTGTCCAGCATTGCATTCGTGGCAATTGAACAGCGGAAATCGATCCGGGATCTCACCCTAGTCACTCCATTGTACTGTAAATACAACTCCAGAGAAGTCGACCGCAGGTACTCCTGTATGATTAACAATAAAGCCATTTACTGATATATATGGCCTAGGTTGGGCGATATATGACCATGCGCTTCATTTTGTTAATATAGACAAAATGGATACAGAAGTTACAATCGAGTTCACCTTTTCCTGAATAGAGTGCACCCAATCTGTTTTGAATTGAGTTTGACCATCCCTTGGCAATCGGCGGGGGATTGCCAGAAAGAGGGGCTTTTGCCCCACGGAGGACCGATGCTGAGCGAAGCCCGAATCATCGGAAAGATCCTGATCCTCGTCCTCTTGGCTGCCTTGATCGGTGGTTGTTTTGGACGTAGTACCAAGATCCAGGCACCGACTGCCATCAGTTACCCGACTGCGGAATGGGTCCTTGTTGTCGGAGAGCCGGTCGAAATACCCGCTCCTGCTACAGAAGGTGACGCTCCCGAACACTGGAGTGTCGAACCAGCACTGCCCCTGGGACTCACTCTGGATACCGGGACCGGAATCATCTCTGGTATTCCTCTGGAGGAGTGCCCAGCCAGCTTTTTCACCATCACCGCCACGAATTTCGGTGGAGACGCTTCGGTTTCTCTGGAAATTCGAGTCCATCCGCAAGCTCCCTGCAATCTGGTCTACTCCCAGGATGAGGTGCTCGGGTTGATCGCCTTTACCGAGTTCCCGGTGCTACTGCCTTCACTCGAATGTGGTCCGTCGAACGATTACACGGTTGACCCCGCGCTTCCAGAAGGCGTTCTTCTCGATCCTTTCACCGGGATCATCAGTGGTATTCCGGTGGTCAGTCAGACTCTGACCCTTCACCAGGTGACCGCTGCAAACGTGACAGGGAGTGCCAGTTTTTCGATCTTGATCGAGATTCTCCCGGCAGGTCCCTGCGATCTTGAATATGTTGATGACGATGAGGTGGTCCCGCCATTTACCCCGATGTCGCCGATTTTGCCCGGTGTCGGCTGTGGTGAACCAGATCTGTGGGAGATCGATCCTCCGTTACCCGATGGCCTCGAGTTCAACGCGGCTACCGGTGTCATCTCCGGAACTCCCGAAGTCGAAACGGACCGCATCGTTTACACCATCACTGCTCTGAATGATCACGGCAGTGACCAGGTGGAGATCGCTCTGAGGATTTCTCCGGTCTTCAACTACCAGCTGGAGCAAATCAGTGGCGAGTACGATCCAGACAGCGGTGAGGGGGGCGCGGAGGTCCGTGTCATCTTGACTGAGGGTGGCGATAACGTTTCTTTCCCAACCCAAATCCTGATGATCTCCCTGGCCCTGGGCCATGATACAGAGCGCCTGGATCTGGCTTCTGTCGAACCAGGTCAGGACCTTACCGATCTCAACGGTGGCAATGGTCCCGAATTCTTCGCACCTTTTGAAACTCCGACCGGGTTCACTCTCGGTGTGGTCTTTTCCTTCTCGGCAGAGGCCGGTGGGATCAGTGCAGACCAGCCACGCGAGGTGGCTGTGGTGAACTATGAGACCAATCCGGATGTTTTCGCAGGTGATGAGGATGGCGATAGCATGGATCTGGAATGGGGCAATTCCTCCGCAGGAACTCCAGGAGTTCCGGCGGTAGGGAACACTGTCGTTCTCGATGGGGTGACTGGAATCTTGCCAGTAACCGAGAATGTTCGGATCGATCTAATTCCGAACTAGAGATACCTCCGTCCTCGGAGGGAGGGATCCCATGTGGCGATTTGTCCTCATCGTCCTTCTCACGTCGGCGTTCCTTGCAGGATGCGGAGGAGGTTCCGGTTCGGCCGTGTTGGTCGAAGCATTTCCCCCCATTTCCATCAGTTATCCCGCTTTCGGCCCGTTCATGATCGGATCGCCGATCAATCCAATTGAACCCGTGATCGAGGGAGGGGTTCCGACCGATTGGGTCGTTTCCCCAGAATTCCCCGAAGGAGTCGTGCTCGATCCTCATACCGGGGTCATTTCGGGTACTCCTCTCGAGGTTCAATCTCCGACTCCCTTTACCATCTTGGCCGAGAATGCCAGTGGCCAGGTCACCGCTGTCGTGTTGATCTATGTGCTCCCTGCTCCACCTTGCGATATCGAGTACGGAATCGATTCGATTCAGCTGCTGCTGGGATTTCCCACCGATCCGCTGATTCCGGAGCATGGCTGCGGGGCTGCAGAACTCTGGACCATCTTGCCGCCGCTTCCGGCCGGGCTGACGATCAATCCGGCAACAGGAACCGTCAGTGGCACCGCGCTCGAATCGAGTTTGCCGACAGAGTATGTCATCACGGCAGCCAATAGCATCGGTTCCAGTACTGCGCTCCTCAATATCGAGGTGATCGGCACTCCTCCCTGCGATCTCCTTTATTCTCCCGCGCAGATTTCACTGCTGGTCGCAGAATCAATGCAACCCCTGGAACCGCAGGTCGGTTGCGGAACGGTGGATGAGTTCAGCGTTTCTCCGGCTCTCCCTGCGGGATTGATTCTCGCTGCAGAAACCGGTGTGATTTCTGGAATTGCCGAAGAAGTTTCGGCTGCCGGGAACTATGAAATCACCGCCACCAACGCCTCAGGAANTACGACTTTNTCATTGCTGGTGCGTGTCGATCCTCAGGCTCCCTGTGACTTGAACTACTCGACCGTGGTGGTGGTGACCGAGGTCGATGAAATACTCGAGCCGTTGATCCCCTCGGTCGGTTGTGGGGCGGTCGCGAACTTTTCGATAGAACCACTGCTTCCCGCCGGGCTGGAGCTAGATGCTGCCACAGGTGGGATCTCAGGTGTGGCTCAGGTGGTTTACTCGGCGACNATCCACACCATCACAGCGAGTAATGTGACCGGGGATGACGATTTTGCCATCCTGATCGAAGTGGTCGCAGCCCCTTGTAATCTCAGTTATCCCGAGACGGAGCTGGTTCTTGCAGTCGGGTCAGCGATGTCGGACCTGGTACCAGCAGCAGGCTGCGGGTCGGTCGATGGCTACCAGGTTTCTCCCCAGCTGCCAGCAGGGATCGAGCTGGATCCTGTGAATGGAGTTCTGTCCGGAACTCCGACCGAGGCCACCATCCCAACTCTTTACGAGATTGTCGCCTCAAATTCTCAAGGACAGAGCGCGACTCTGTTATTGATCTCGGTGATTCCCGATTCCCCGTGTGATTTACAGTATCCGGTCGTGGAGATCGTCCTGACAGTCGGTGAAGAACTGGCTCCGCTGGTTCCTAGCATCGGTTGTGGAGTGGTGGATACCTTCAGTGTCTCCACCGAATTGCCTGCTGGATTGGTTCTCGATCAGATCACCGGGGTGATCTCTGGTATCGCCAGCGAGGTTTCTGCCGAGAGTGTACATGTCGTCATCGCCGCCAATGCTTCCGGAAGCTCGACCTTTCCGTTGCTGATACGCGTCGATCCGCAAGCACCCTGTGATCTGAACTATCCGATCGGAGCGGTGTCTCTGGAGGTTGAAGAAGTCCTCTCAGCGCTGATTCCCACGGTCGGTTGCGGACCGGTCGATAACTTTTCGATCGATCCACCGCTTCCTGTCGATTTCGTACTGGATGCAGAAACGGGGCAGATCTCCGGCATTGCCGTTGAGATTTACCCTCAAAATACTCACACCGTCACGGCCAGCAATGTGTCGGGAGCCGTCAGTTTCTCACTGCTGCTCGAAGTGGTTCCTCCGCCGCCATGTAATCTCAGTTATCCCCAAACTGAACTGGTACTCGCCGAGGCAGTGGCGATGGCTGATTTGATTCCCTCGACTGGTTGTGGGCCCGTCGAGGTCTACCAGATTTCTCCNGATCTGCCGGTAGGAGTTTCATTGGATCCAGTGACCGGGGTTCTCTCGGGAACGCCCACCGTGGCCTCTACGGCGACTCTCTATGAGATTCAGGCCGTCAATTCTCAAGGAGCCAGCGCGACCTTGTTGGTGATCACGGTGGTTCCTCAAGNACCCTGTGATTTGCAGTATCCGACCACCGAGATCGTTCTCTCAGTGGGTCAGGAAATGGTCCCTCAAATACCCATTTCTGGCTGCGGAGAAGTCGAGGCGTTCAGTGTCTCCCCTGATCTCCCGTCAGGTTTGCAGATCGATGCGCTGACGGGCGTGATTTCCGGGGTTGCCGGTGAAGTTGCCCCGCTGGTTGTTTACGTCGTCGTTGCCACCAACATCTCTGGAACTACTACTTTTCCGCTGCTGATACGGNTCGATCCCGAGGCCCCTTGTGACCTGAATTACCCGGTCACGGTAGTGATCACCGAGGTCGATGAAATTCTTGATCCTCTGATTCCGACGGTGGGCTGTGGGGAGGTCGATAACTTTTCCATCAATCCGCCGCTGCCAGCGGGTCTCGAACTGAATACAGCCACCGGAGAGATCTCGGGCGTTGCTCTGGAGATCTATCCAGCAAACATCCACCTCGTCGCGGCTAGTAATGTGACCGGTGAGACGATTTCATCCATCTTGATCGAAGTGATTCCNCATCCTCCGCCTTGTGATTTCAGTTATCCCGATACGGAAATAGTTCTTTCGGTAGGGGTGATGATGTCGGAACTGGTTCCAACAGTNGGTTGTGGGTCTGNCGACAGCTTCCAGATCACTCCTGATCTGACCGCCGGAATTGTGCTGGATCCGGAAACCGGGGTTCTGTCCGGAACTCCGAGCGAGGCGTCCACCGCAACCCTGTACGAGATTCGAGCCTTGAATCCTCAGGGCGAAAGCGCGACCTTGTTGCTCATCACGGTGGTTCCTGGAGCACCCTGTGATCTGCAGTATCCGACCACCGAGATCGTCCTCGCGGTTGGGGAAGAACTGACTCCTCTGACGCCCACAACTGGTTGTGGGGAAGTGGCAGGGTTCAGCGCCTCTCCCGCTCTTCCTGGCGGAATACAGATCGATTCCTTGACCGGTGTGATTTCAGGAGTCGCTAATGAGGTTTCTGGCGAAGTGATACATACCATCATCGCGACCAACGTCTCTGGAAGTACGACCTTTGCCATCAGTCTACGTATCGATCCACAGCCTCCCTGTAACTTGAACTACCCGGTCCTGGCAGTGACGCTGGAGATGGATGAAGTTCTCCCACCTTTGATTCCGCAGGTGAGCTGCGGGCCGGTCNATAATTTTTCGATCGATCCGTTGCTTCCNGCCGGTCTGGTGCTGGATACAACCACAGGAGAGATCTCAGGTGTTGCCCTGGAGATTCACGGACCCATCAGCCACACCGTCACAGCCAGCAATTCGTCCGGAGAGAGCTTTTTCTCGATCTCGATCGAAGTGGCCCCGTCTGCCCCCTGTAATCTCAGTTATCCCGCAACGGATCTGACTCTTGCTGTAGGCGAGGCGATGCTGGACATGATTCCTTCGATCGGTTGTGGAGAGGTCGATCTGTTCCAGGTTTCACCAGACTTGCCGGCGGGGATTGTGTTGGATCCGGTCAGCGGCGTTCTTGCCGGAACTCCCAGCGAGGCGTCTGCCGCAACGTTGTACGAGATCCAGGCCTCCAACCCTCAGGGAGAAAGCTCAGTCCTGTTACTGATCACGGTGTTTCCGCAAGCTCCCTGTGAATTGGAGTATCCGGTCGATGAAATCGTACTCACCGTGGGAGAAGAGTTGCCTGCGCTGCTACCGAGCTCTGGTTGCGGGTCGGCCGAGAATTTCTCAATAGAGCCCGCACTTCCGGCTGGATTGGTTTTGGATCCAGTGAGCGGAGATATTTCCGGAGTGGCTGCGGAAATTCATGGGCCGATTGCCCACGTCATTACCGCCAGCAATGTGAGCGGACAGAGTAGCGTATCCGTCACCTTCGAAATCGTCTTGCCGATTCCGCCCTGTTTTCTCAGCTATCCCGAAACGGAACTGGTTCTCACGGTGGGGACGCCGATGGAGGACCTGATCCCATCTACCGGTTGCGGAGATGCAGACAATTACCAGGTTTCTCCCGATTTGCCTGCCGGACTCGTTCTGGATGCGGCGACCGGTGTTCTGTCCGGTACTGCTACCGAGGCGATTGCCCCGACTCTCTACCAGATTCAGGCCACCAATTCCCAAGGAGGCAGTTCGACCTTGATACTGATCACGGTGGTCCCGCAAGCTCCGTGTGATTTACAGTATCCACTGGTNGAAGTCATCCTCACNGCCGGAGAACCGATGGCTGCCTTGATTCCAACTGTTGATTGTGGAGTGGTGGATATCTTCACGGTATTTCCACCGTTGCCTGTGGGCGTCAATATCGACAGTTCCACTGGAATCATCAGTGGAACTCCGCAATCCAGCAGTGAACAAACCGATCACATGATCCTGGCCAGTAATTTTAGTGGCAACACCTCCTTCCAGATCAGCGTTACGGTGTTGCCGCAAGCACCCTGTGACCTGTCGTATCCGACCGATACCCTGATACTGGAATCTGGCGTCGACGTCGGCGTGATCGTGCCGACGGTCTCTTGTGGAACGCCAGAAACCTGGCAAGTCACCCCGCCATTGCCTCTCGGGCTGACTCTGGATTTCAACAACGGGATCATTACCGGAGTTCCCCTGCTGCCCCAGGAACTCCAGACGCACTTCATCACGACCAGCAACGTCAGCGGTAGTACCGGCTTTGCTCTGAGCATCTGGATCCTGGAAGTGGTTCCTTGTGATCTCGTATATCCCGANGCGGATTTGATCCTGTTGCTGGGTGAACCGATGTCGACTCAGATTCCAAGTAGCGGCTGTGGAGCTGTCGATCTGTTCGAGATCGATCCGGCATTACCTGCCGGTCTCAATTTCGCTGCTTTGACAGGAAGTATCTCAGGCACACCTCTCGAAGTGATTCCTGTGACTGTATTCCAGGTCGTGGCTTCCAATGAAGCGGGCAGTGTCGTTGTCAACTTGACGTTGGAGATCATCGGTCAGGGACCCTGTCAGATCAGTTATCCACAGACAACAATTGGCCACCCGGCAGGAGTACCTTTGCCTGCACAGATTCCGACGATCCAGTGTGGTCCTCCAGATACCTGGGTTGCTCTTCNAGCTCTTCCCGAGGGATTGGAAATCGATCCAGATACCGGAGTGATCTCCGGNNCCGCTGTCAATGAGAGTGAAAGTACTCACGTGATCCGAGCGGAAAATTCGTTCGGTAGTGTCGAGATCACCTTGGAGTTCATCATCCGACCGGTCTTTTTGTTCAGTGGAGGACCGCTGGAAATCCCATATTCCCCATTGACCGGGGAGGGTAGCGGAAGCCTGACTCTACGGTGCCAGGAAGGGGACCTGAATCCCGGATTCCCGACACTTCTTTCGGGCGTGTCGTTGGCGATTCAACACGACCCGGCCATGTTGAGCTTCGCAGGATCGATCCAGGGAAGCGACATCGAAGCTCTCAATGGAGGAACCGGTCCCGATTTCTGGGCGGTCAATTCTATCGATGGTACGATTTTGATCGGACTTCTGGTCTCTTTCGCCATGAGTGATTTCCTGGTGTGCGATCCGCAGCAAGAAATCGTTGTGATCGAATTCCAAACCAATNCCGATACCCTGCAAGGGAACACNATGGGCCTGTCAGGCTCACTCGATTGGGGTAATCCTNGCGGAGATCCGCCACTGGACAATCTGGTGGTCATCGATGGCTCAAATAGCGTAG
The DNA here is from genome assembly GCA_002711105.1 of Planctomycetota bacterium. Lineage (GTDB taxonomy): Bacteria > Planctomycetota > UBA8108 > UBA1146 > UBA1146 > UBA1146. Next base: position 156,057 of record PAIH01000025.1, on the reverse strand, counting down.
ATCCAATCATGGAGCCTGTCCCCTACAGTTTGACACCCCAGTAAACACTCCCATCAGAGCCTCGATCAGAGCCTCGATAAGAACCTCAATAGTCATATCAGGGTGGTGGATTTGTAGGTTTGGGCCGGGTAACATCGGCCTTTGTGCGTAGTTTTTCCCCCTGATCTTATGGGCTTTATTGTGAGTTCAATGTCCCCTGACCGCTCATCTGGAGCATAGCTAGCTCCGGAAGAGGGTGGATTTCCCGGGAGAGGTGATCTAATGCCGAATTGGCTTATTGCTGTTCTGATCTTGCTATTTAGTGGTTTCGTTTCCAGTCCCTTGTGTGGCCAGGACCACACCGTGACGGCATCCGCTGAGTCGGTCCTTCCTGGTGATACAGTGACCGCTTCCGTCGCTCTTGATAACGATGAAGGGGCACGTGGCTTCAGCATGGGCCTGGCTCATGATGGTTCTTTTCTCACATTGATCAGTATTGAGGCGGGAGCTGCAACTGCCGCCTCTAACAGTGGTACTGGCCCTGCCTTTGAATTCATGGATATCAATCCGACGGGAGGGCCTGGAGGCACCTACGGGGTGATCCTGAGTTTCTCGGCTCCACTCGACGAGATTCCTACCGGGACAGGCAATGAGATCGCTCTCTACAATTACGACTGCTCTGCTGCGGCATTGCCGGGCACTTCGGAAACGCTCGCTTTCTCGGATGGTCTGGGAACACCTCAGGTCGCGACGGTCATCAGCGTGGTTTCGGGATCGACCTCTGTCAGTCGGATCCCGGTCATGGTTTCCGGTTCTGTCGATGTGGATAACCCAGCTCCGACNGGTCTCAACTGTTCGATGACGGGTCCCTGCGATGGGAACGGAACTCCTCCTCATGGTGAGGGGACACTGACCTGGAGTAACGGTGGAACCTACGATTCGGTGCAGGTGTTTGGCAATGCAGCTCTGATCCAGACNCTGGGCGGTTCAGCCACGTCGACCACCTTCAGTCCCGCCACGACCGGCACTGTGCAGTTTTCGGTGCGCGGTATTCGCAACGGNGCGATCAGTGCTGACAGTAATACCTGTTCGTTGAACTACCAACCAGTCGATCCGCCTGGGGCTCCGACGGGGGTGTCCTGCTCGGTCACTCAGGCCACCGGAGCCACCACCGTGACCTGGACCAACTCTGGTTCCGTCTCCGCCATAGAGGTGACTATAGACTCGGTTCTGGTTGCGACACTGGGTGCCGGTGCGACCTCGGCAACCGTCAGCATCGGTGGGCCCGGCTCCTATAACATCTGTGTTTCTGGGTCGAACCAGTGCGGTGAATTTGGTGCAGAAGCATGTTGCACGGCAATCCGAGATAATTTCTTCATACGCAACGACATGAATCAGGATGGTTCATCGAATATCGCCGATCCTGTACAGGAGTTGAACTTCCTGTTNGGTGGCGGCACTCTTCTGTGTGAGAAGTCTGGCGACGTCAACGATGACGGCACAGTCAACATCGCGGATGTGATTTACAGCCTGAACGTCATCTTTGGCATTCCGGTTGGCGGAACGGTGCCTACTGTACCTTCGCCCGCTGGGTCTTGTGGTCCCGATCCGACTGACGATGATCTGGACTGCATTACTTACCCCTGTCCGTAGAGACGTATCTGTCGCAAACAAAGGCTCCGTATCCCAGCAAGGATACGGAGCCTTTTCTTTTGATCCGCTGGCTGGCCAGCCTCAATTCAGTCGTCGCTGGGCGGCTCGGTTCGACGTTCGGCGAGGCTTTTTGCCGGCAACTGTTCTCCCAGCACCTTCTCCAGCCACAAGCTGGAATGAATCAGCTGGTCGAGATCGATGCCAGTGCGACAACCCAGTGATTCGAACAGGGTGACCAGATCCTCGGTGGCGACGTTTCCCGGAGCACCGGGAGCAAACGGGCAGCCTCCCAGTCCTCCTGCCGAAGAGTCGAAAGAACCGATCCCCGCTTCAAGCCCGGCTCTGGCGCAGTCCAGTGCTGAACCCCGTGTGTCATGGAGATGGAGGGTGAGTTTTGAAGCGGTGACCTCAGCTGAGACGGCAGCGATGATGGTGGCTACTGATTCAGGATCAGCGATTCCGATCGTATCAGAGATGACGATCTCGTCGGCTCCGGCAGCATCGAGCTTCCGTGCTAGATTTGTTACAGCCGATGCTTCAACACTCTGCTCGTAGGGACAACCAAAGGAGCAACTCAGATAAGCTCGAACAGGCGACATTTCGCTTAGCTGGCGAATCTCTCGGAAATTCACCAGCGATTCTTCGACGCTACATCCTGAGTTCTTCTGTGAAAATGTTTCGCTGGCGGAGGTGAAGAAGGCGAAGGCCTTGGCTCCCGAGTCGCTGGCACGCTGAAAACCACGCAGGTTCGGGATCAGCGCCCACAGTGTCTCGACTTTGAGGTCCGCAGCGAGACGGAAGACGTCTTCGCTGGTGGCCATGGCGGGAACCAGATCCGCCCGTACGAACGCACCCGCTTCAATTTCACGGAGCCCGGCAGCCGCCAGCTGGCGGATCCAGGCGATGCGAAGATCGACCGAAAGTTCGGTCCCTCGACTCTGTAGACCATCGCGTGGGCCGACCTCTACAATTCGCACCCGATCTCTACTCATCAGTCTGGTTCCTGTTCCAGTTCCACCAGTGCCCCCCCTGATGTGACGATCTCTCCGGTCGCAACGTGGATGAGTTTAATGGCACCTTTCCTGGGTGAACGTATCGGCAATTCCATCTTCATCGCCTCGATGACGAGCAGTACCTGTCCTGATTCGACGGCATCTCCGGCCTGGACGCGGATCTCGATCACGGTTCCGTGAATCGGTGCCGTGAGGCAGTCATCCGTTTCTTTCTCTACCGCATGGGAATGGGTGGTTGGCCGTTCCAGTGAGAAACAAGATCCTTGCCACCCGACCCTGGGCTTGCGGAACGTGCCAGAGAGAAGCAGCTCACGGCGCTCTCCCTCAACCTCGAGTGTGAGATGAGGAGGATTCCATTCGATGATGGTCCATCGAGGAACCGGTCGGGAAGTTTCAGGGGTCAAGGGAAACTCCTCCCCGCCACGGTGTTCCAGCAATCGACGCGTGGAGTTTCCTCACCGTCAGGTCCCGCTCCACCGGCCGTGGAGCTGAGTAATCGACTCGCTACAACCCGCAGAGCTACACTCCAGCTCTCATCCAGCTGCGGCGCGTTCCAGCAATTCCACTTCTGTTCTACCAGGGTGGTGTGGCCCTGACTCAGTTCAAACTCGTCAGACAGGAGAAGGTCACGACAAAGAGGAATCGTGGTCAAGATTCCCCCGATCAAAGTGCCGTCGATCGCCTCGACCAGACGAGTGATTGCTTCTGATCGTGTTTTCCCCCAGGCGATAATTTTTGCCAGCATCGGATCGTAGTGGGGGGTGATGGCGTCCTGACGCTGGACGCCAGTGTCGATGCGAATTCCCGCGCCCTGCGGCCAGATACAATCGGTCAGTATTCCGACCGATGGAAGGAAGTCCGTCGCAGGATCCTCTGCGTTGACGCGGATTTCGATGCAGTGACCGACCGGAGTCCTTTCCTCCAGTCCGGAGGGGAGGCCAGCACCAGAAGCGATCAGCCACTGGAGTTCGACCATATCGAGACCGAACACCTGCTCTGTCACCGGATGCTCTACTTGAAGACGGGTGTTCATCTCGAGGAAATAGAAGCAGCCAGATTCATCGAGAAGAAACTCTACCGTTCCGACGCCGCGGTATTGAACTTCAACAGCGAGCTGTCGAGCCGANTCGTGCATTTCAGTGCGGAGGTCTTCAGCGAGGTCGGGTGCGGGAGCTTCCTCGATCAATTTCTGATGGCGGCGTTGCCAGGTACATTCGCGATCACCGAGGATTGCCACTTCCCCAGCTCCATCTCCGATGANCTGGACTTCGATGTGGCGTGCTGGNTCGACCAGTTTTTCGAGAAAGACGCGGTCATCTGCAAAAGAAGCAAAGGCTTCACGGCGTGTCGACTCGATATCGGAAGCCAGGGCACTGAGATCGCGGACGATGCGCATTCCTTTTCCGCCCCCGCCTGAAGTGGCTTTGATGAGTAGTGGAGTGCCGATTTTTTCCGCTTCGATTTTCCAGAGCGGATCATCCTCGGGCAAATCTGCAGGTGGGATCCAGCATGGAATACAGGGAACCTGGACATGGAGGGCGATCGATCGAGCACTGGTCTTGTCGCCCATCTGTTCAGTTTGTTGAGCGGTGGGGCCCAGATAGAGCCAACCCTGTGCCTCGACCTCTCGGGCGAATTGAGAATTCTCGGACAGGAATCCCCAGCCGGGATGTATGGCGTCGGCTCCCAGCGCCTTTCCCGCAGCGATGATCCGATCGATCTGAAGGTAAGAATGGGAAGCCGGGGCTGGCCCGATCTCCATCGAGTGATCGGCGGCCTTGACGAACATCGAGTTTCGATCTACTTCGGAGTATACGGCTATCGTTTCGAGTCCCAGTCGAGAGAGGGTGCGGATGATTCGCTGGGCGGCCTCTCCACGATTGGCGATCAGCACCCGGGCAGGGCTCATCCCGATCCACTCTCGGTGGATTCGACCTGCCCGTCTCCGATCCAGGGCGGTTCCTTTCCGTCGAGAAAGGACTGTAGTCCTGCTTGGCCTTCCTGGCTGGCTCTGCGGGCGGCAATGCGCTCTGCTGTGAATTCTGCCAGTGATTCGGGAGTGGGAAGTCCGGAGACCTCACGAATGAGACGTTTCGCCTCTTGAACCGCTTCTGGACCGCTGCGAAGCACCGACTCGACCATTTGATCGACTTTCTCATCGAGTTGCTCGGCGCTACATAGTTCGTGGATCATGCCGATGCGAAGTGCCACCTCTGCGGAGAATTTTTCACCGGTGAGAAACCAACGTCGCGCCTCCTGAGCTCCGATTCGGGCGACTGCATGGGGGGAGATGACAGCCGGAATGATCCCCAGCCGAACCTCACTGAAGGCGAACAGGCACTTTTCCTCGGCGATGGCGATATCGCCGGCGCAGACCAAACCTGCACCTCCACCGAGGGCGGCTCCGTGAGCTCGCACGATCACCGGACAGCGAGATGCGGATATGGTGGAGAAGAGACGCGCCATACGAAGCGCGTCGTTTCGATTTTCGTCGCTGGAGAGATCGATGGAGGCTCTCATCCAGTTGACATCGGCTCCGGCTGAGAAGACTTTGCCCTGGCCAGAGAGGACGATCACTCGAACGCTGGAATCAGCAGTGAGACTCAGAAATGCTTCGGAGAGCTGTGAGATCAGATGGTCGTCGAAGGCGTTTCGTACTTCGGGACGCGAAAGGACAACATCGGCTCTGGCACCCTTTCGAATCACTTCGACAGTTTCACGTTGTTTTGCCAAGGTATCCTCCTTTACATCCGGTAGACGCCGATGTGACGATCTTCCAGGGGGGCGCAAGAAGCCGCCTCGATTCCCAGTCCCAGTACATCCCGGGTAGAGGCGGGGTCGATGATGCCGTCGTCCCACAGTCGCGCTGTCGAGTACCAGGCATTGCCCTCATGTTCATAGCGCTGGAGGATCGGCTCCGTGATGTCTTTCTCTTGTTCTTCGGTCAGGCTTTGACCCGATTCCGCTAGCTGGTCCCGTTTGATTTGCAACAGAACCTGAGCGGCCTGTTCTCCTCCCATCACCGAGATCCTCGCATTGGGCCACATCCACAGCTGTCTCGGTTGATAGGCGCGCCCACACATGCCGTAGTTTCCAGCACCATGGGAACCGCCGATGACCACTGTGAATCGAGGACTGGGTGAGTTGGCTACCGCATGAACCAGCTTGGCACCGTCCTTGGCAATACCTCCTTTTTCATACTCTTTTCCGACCATGAATCCGGTGATGTTCTGCAGAAAGACGATGGGGAAGCCGCGAGTCGAGCACAGTTCGACGAAGTGAGTTCCCTTGAGTGCTGATTCTGACAAAAGAACTCCGTTGTTGGCGACAATTCCGACTCTGTTGCCATGGATCCGGGCAAACCCGCACACCAGGGTAGTGCCGTAGAGTGCCTTGAACTCATCGAATTCACTGCCATCGACGATCCGTGCGATCACCTCTCGCACTTCAAAAGGTTGACGAGGGTCATCCGGGACGATGGAGGAGAGCTCGATGGGATCGAAGGCGGGAGGCTCCGCCTCTTCAGCAGAGTATCCACGTCGAATTTGCGCTGGAAGAGAACGAAAGATGGCGCGTGCCCGTGCGAGTGCGTCTTCATCGTTTTCAGCCAGGTGGTCGGTGACTCCACTGAGACGACAATGAACATCTCCGCCACCGAGTTCTTCGGCGGAGACATCTTCTCCGGTTGCAGCCTTTACCAGCGGTGGACCACCGAGGAAGATGGTGCCCTGATTCTTGACGATGATCGATTCGTCGCTCATCGCCGGAACGTATGCTCCTCCAGCGGTACAGGAGCCCATCACCACGGAGATCTGAGGGATTCCTCGCGCCGACATGCGCGCCTGGTTGTAGAAAATTCTGCCGAAGTGATCGCGGTCAGGGAAGACCTGATCCTGGAGCGGCAGAAAGGCTCCTCCCGAATCGACCAGATAGATGCAAGGAAGCTGGTTCTCGCTGGCGATCTCCTGGGCACGGAGATGCTTCTTCACCGTTAACGGGTGGTAAGTTCCTCCTTTGACGGTGGCATCGTTGGCGATGATCACCGCGACCCGATCCTCGATCTTGCCGATTCCGGTGACGATCCCTGCTGACGGCAGTGGTGAATCATAAACTTCGTGTGCGCAAAGGGCGCCGATTTCGAGAAATGGAGATCCCTCATCAAGCAGAGTCTGGATGCGATCTCGCACGAACATCTTGCCGCGAGCGCGATGTCGATCACGAGCCTGAGCGGATCCTCCCGAGCGAGTCTTGTCGATATCCGCTCTGAATCGTTCAACAAGGGAGCGCATCGACTCTCTGTATCGAGTCGACAAAGAATCTTCAGGGCGGATGGGATTGCCGATTTGAACTGTCACCCCAGTCTCCTCTCTGTCAGCGAAGAATAGGCACCGCTCGTGGACCGGGCAAGGGGTACGCCGTTGACGTGACGTGACAGGCTCTAGCAGATATCCTGGACAAAGTTAGGGAAGGGGCCCGATGAGCCGTCAGTGTCTGCACTGTGACAGCTATAACGATCCGGATGCTCTGCATTGCGATCAATGCGGATCTTCGCTGATCTCCGGGGCTGCTCCGGCTGGAAAGTCGTTGAGAGGCCAATTCCCGTGGCTGGTTCTGACGATGTTGTTGGTCACTCTCGTGGTTCTACGCTGGGAATTTCCACACAATCGTTCAGCCTCCGAACAGAGTGATGTCGATTTGAGGCGAACAGAAAGCGGCGATCTCGCCGCTGAAGACGTTCCCTTCGTCACCGATCCTGTCGATCTGGGAAGTGTCCAACCTGGCGGTACTGGCGAAAGAATCGATCAGTCGACTCCGGTGCTGTGGGGTTGGGTCGACGTTCAGGATCCGGCAGGACTCGTCCTGGCAAAGATTCCGGGGGTCGTGACATCGGATGGTTGGCTGGCCCTGCCCCGGGTTTCTCTTCTGGGTGCCGAGCAGGTTCGATTCCGTCGCGGTCTGGCCGGAGAAGCACAGGTGGTGGAGGGGGCATTTCGTCGAGGAGATGACTTATCGCTATGGCGACTACAAACAGCTCCTGAGATGGACTTGGCACCGCTGGCACCGTGGGATCCAAATCGACCGGTGTGGCGCGTGGTACCGACAGGCCGTCGACAAGAATGGTTTCCCGATGGTCCGATGATCAGGGTGGGTTCCTTTCTTCAGGGAACGTTCGATAGCACCTCCCCGGCAATCTTGGTTCAAGACGATGCCATCGTCGGTTGGATTCCCGGAGAACACCTTCCCGGGGCATGGTTCTGGGCGGGGCCAGACGAGGAACAATTANTGGGTGCGTCTTTGAGAGAATTTCAACTGGCCGAGTTCGAGGGGGGCCAGATTGCAGCGGCCAGGAACCTGCTCGACCCGGAGCTGGATGACCTGAACGCTCTGCGGGGGTTGGCACGAGCACCGGGCAGGCCCCGTCTACTGGCAGAATCAGAGATCCCGACACCTTACCGAAAGGGCAAACTGGCCGTGGCTACCCTGGAGAGGTTATCCAGCGGCCTTTCTTCGGTGATTCCTGGTTCTTACTTCGATGTTCTGTCGCTCGATGACTTTCTCTGGCTCGAGGCACCGCAACTTTGCAGCTTGTGGTTGTCGCTGGCATTGAAGGCCCAGGATGTATCCAGGCTTTCGCGGGCTGTCCAGGTCGGAGATGTGATCCTCGATCAGTACGGCGATAGTGATGTCTGGCGCGAAGCCATCGAATTGCTTCCTGCCCTGTGGAGTGTTGGTGCCGAGGTGAATCGGTCACGTGGAAACATCACTTTGGCGATCCAATGGATCGTTGAGGGTCGCAATAGATTTCCCGCCGATGATGCTTTGAGGTTGCTCGATGCCGAACGTCTACTTGATGACGGACACCTCGATGCCAGTGCTGAGTTACTTGCCCTTCCGGTGTTGCGATCCGATCTCAAGGTGTTGCGTCAGGAACTTCTGGAGCGTCTTGAACTGGAGAGAAGGATTGCCGGTAGGATCCTGATCCGTTTTGCGCCCGGCTCTACGGTGATTCGAACGACCGCTCTGGTCGGTGGGGTTCCCATCGACTTCGTGGTCGATACCGGTGCTTCCGCTACTTCCATCCCGCCTTCAGCTCTGGTTCCACTGGGCATCGAGATCGACGAAAACACACCTCGTCGACGGGTGAGAACCGCCAGCGACGAGTTCGAGGCTCCGACGGTACCGCTTCCCCGGGTCGACCTCGGTGGGGCCATCGTCGATGGCATGATGGCGACGGTGCTCGATCTACCCGGACAGTTCAACACGGGACTGTTAGGAATGGATTTTCTCGGCAAATTCCGCATCGATCTCGATGTGGAGAGGGGCTGGCTGCTGCTAGAACCGCGCTAGAGGCCCTAGTTTGGCTGCTGTATCCGTTCCTGAGAGCCTGCGAGGAAGGGACCGTGTTCACTGCTGCTGCCGTCAGGCCAGCGTATGACGACTTTGTCGACCTGGCCAGCGGGTCCCATTCCGATGTGAACTCTCGGGTCATTCGAGGCGCAATAGGAGTAGTAGCGGGTCGCTCTGCGATGCAGCAGACGTTCACCGATGTGGATTTTCAGATCGGCTCCCTCGGCGAAGATCCCGTCGACATCGACCAACGTCAGTGTCACTGAATCGCCCTTTTTCTCGACCTCGTTGATCAGCACCAAAGCGGGTCCGTTACTGTTGATCACAACCAGGTCACGATCCCCGTCGTCATCGAGATCTCCGAAGGCGACTCCTCGTCCGGTGAAACTGATCGCGGAGCCGTCTGCGGCCTGTAGTCCTCCTTGGGGCTTCACCTCCCGAAAACGAGGTCCACCGAGGCCGACGAACAAGTGATCTGGTTCTGCGTAGGGATCAGATCCATCTTGCGAATCCCGGACCCGTAAGACCTTGCCATTGGCCACATATAAATCGAGGATTCCATCGTGATCAAAGTCCTGGTAACCGATGCCAAAGCCGGTCGCATCTCTGCTGGTTGCGGCCAGACCAGTGAGTAGCGTCGCGTCAGTGAAGAAACCTCCGTCGTTTCGATACCAGGTGTTGGTCTCGTTACGGATGTGCGTCATGAACAGATCGAGGTCACCATCCTCATCCACATCCGTGGCATGGATTCCCATCCCTGCTTCGCTGATTCCGTTCATGTTCACGGCGCATCCGCTGGTGACGGCCAGTTCTTCAAAGCGAAGATTGCCGAGGTTGCGCCACCACTGGTTGGGAGATCCGTCGTTGGCGACGTACAGGTCTGGTTTACCGTCCTGGTCGAGATCGGCACTGATGACTCCCAGCCCGTTGCCGTAGCTGGTGCGAATGCCCGCCTGCTCCGAGATGTTCTCGAAACTACCGTCTGCTCGGTTTCGATAGAGCAGGTCGGGAGCTGGGGCTCTGTAATTATTGGGCGAGCAATAATCCTGTCCGATTCCGGTTCCGCACTTCAGTTCCTTTTCGGGGCTCCACAACACGTAGTGGGTGACAAACAGCTCAGGGAAGCGGTCGCCATCGAGGTCGACGAAGGCAGCGGAAGCGGCCAGACCAGGGTCACCTAGATTTGCTTCTACGGTGTTGTTTTCAAAGGTTCCATCGCCACGATTGCGGTAAAGGACATCAGGCCCGACGTTACTGACGAAAAGATCAACATCGCCGTCTCGATCATAATCACAGCAGCAGGCACCCATACCGTAACCGGAGTCACCGACACCTGCCTGCTCAGTCACGTCGCTGAAGTGAAGATCCCCTTCATTGCGGAATAGACGGTTACCGACCGTCCCGTTGCGATCACCTGCGAGTATTCCAGCAGATTGCACGCAATAGATGTCGAGGTCGCCATCATTGTCGTAGTCGAAGAGTGCCACCCCGCCAGCGACGGTCTCGGGGATCCAGTAGCGGCGTTCATCACCGATGGAGTGATTGAATCCAAAGCCTGATTCTGGAGTCAGTATTCGAAACCAGGGAGCTGATTCCAGTTGCTGGTGTGTGGTTTGTTGAGGATTGCCAGATTTCGCAGTGCAGCCGCCGCTGAGAAATACCAGCGTAAGGATGGCAACAAATCTCAACGGTTGCCTCCCCCGGAGGAGCGCGCCCGCAGAAGAGCGTCGTAGGCCTTGACCACTTCAGGGTGATCTCCCAGGCGATCAAACAGGTCCTTCAAGCGACGATCTGCTTCATCTAGCTGCCCCTGTCTGATCAGCAGATGGACCAGGTTGACCTGAGCCGGCAGGAAATTGGGTCTTAATTTTGAAGCCTCAGAGAGGTGGTTTGTTGCCGCTTCAAGGTTTCCGCTGGCCAGTGCTGCTTCACTGGCAGCGGCATGACAGGCGAAGATCCCCGGTTGCAAACTAAGGCTATTTTCAAATGAAATGAGTGCTGCCGGGAAATTTCTGACACGGATCAGGCTCATCCCTAGCTGTCGATGAGCGAGAGCGTTTTCCCCATCGATTTCTACTGATTTTTGTGCATGGGTAAGCGCTTCCTCGGGACGATTGAGTGTCAGTAGGAGGTCAGTGATGTTGACGAGTGTTGGAAAGTAATCGGGATCTGTTTTGAGTGCTTCCCGTAATTGTGTCAGTGCTTCTTCTGGGCGCGATAAGTTCTTCAGTGCTAGCGCCAGGTTATTGAGTGCATCCTTGTCTCCGGGTTTCGACAGTAACACCTTGTGCAGAAGTCCCTCGGCGCGAGCAGGATATCCGGCTTCGATCAGATCAGCGGAATGACTGATGATCATCTGTGGAGCGGCAAAGTAACCGGAGAGTCTGCGCAGTCCCTCGTCAGGAAACGACAACTTGGTGGCATTGAGTCCCGCCTGCAAATCACTTTTTGCGTCGTCTGATCGTCCCAGTGCTCGTAAGGCCAGTCCTCGAGCATTGAGTACTGTCGGGTGTCCGGGTGCCTTGACCAGCGCCTGTTGGGCCAGCTGCAACGCTTGTTGCGGGTTTCCGGTGAGATTCATCAGTTCCGATAGTGCCACCAGAGTGGCGGGCTCTCCCGGGGCAATACGCAGGCACTTCTCGAATGCTTGCTGGGCGGCACCGATTTCGCCATTCGCAAGCCGTTCCTGACCGAGGATGTAGAGAAACGGCGGATTCGCCGCGAAGCGGTCCACCAGCGCTTCGAGTCGTTGCCATTCTCCTGTTGTTTCTCCCAGAGATTTCCGTGATACGTACAGGTGAACGGTCCAGATTGGATTTGCAGGATCGATGTCGGCGGCGTTGCTAAAGGATTGTGTCGCAGGCCCCCACATCTGATTGGCCTCGTACATCAGGCCCAGAGTGCCATGCTCTTCGGGATCTCCTGGTGCCCTTTCGATGCGGTTGATCTGAGGGTTGATCAGTTCCAACACCAGCGGCCCTGTCGAAGCTGCCGGACGAGCCGGGGGACGGGTCACTGTCGGGCCGCAGCCGATCAGGACGAAAGCGAGGGCTGTAGGTAACAGCAGGCTCGAGGACAGCGAGAACGGTCGGCTGTGAGCCGGGTTCCAGGCGAACATGGTTGTCCTCGCATTCTGTGGGAAGCTCTAGCTGCGTTTGGCTGTTTCCGGCCGTTGTGTCCCGACTATAGAGGATGGGTTCAGTTATGGGGAGACCCGGCAGAGAAGCTCCCAGCCAGCTGATTCAAGGCTAAAAAAAATGCCCGGGAGAGCTTTCGCTCCCCCGGGCACCCAGGGATCTTTCTTTGCGCCCTGCCGGACGCTCAGATTTATACCCTTAGATATCGCAGTTCGGGTTCGCCGGCAATACCGGAATGTCGGACCCTGNTACGAACAAGTAGTACAGAGCGNAGATGACATCTGCCAGGTCGGCAATTTCGTCACCGTTCAGATCGCCTGCCTGGTAGCAATCCATGGCTGGACCACCGAGGTACATGTACAGCAACAGATACTGGGCATCAGCGATGTCCGCAGACAGATCGTTGTTGGTGTCACCGATCGGGATGAGCCGTAGGGTGTCACCCGATACCGTATCACTACCCACGATGTTGGTGATAGTGACACTCGGTGTCGCCTCGAAGCCTGTCTTCGTGGTCAGATCAATCGCGTAGACGTGAGGCGTAGAACTACCTGGCGCTACCGTCTCAACCGGCGTTCCGTCACCCCAGTCGATATCGACTGTTGCCGTAGCGTCGCCACCATCGCTGGAAGCGTCATTGAGGGTGATCGGGCGGAAGTTCAGACTCAGCGCAGCATAGCCACTCTGGGTGAAGGCTGCAGTTGGCGGATCGGCATCCGGAGCACACTCGATGTGCATCTCTGTGGTACCGAACGCGGCGTCATTCCAGCCACCAACCCGGATCAGGTACTTGGTACCGGTCGTTGCCACAAACTCGAGACCTGAGTAGAAGCTCTGGCAGGGACCCGGATGGGTACTAGCGTCACCGCTACAGTAAGTCGGCTGATCAAGAGTCGCACAATCACCTTCGTAGATGGCCAGGTCGGTGTCGAAACCATTTTCATCACAGGTGTCTATGCTCACGGTACCATCGCAGGTCGCGGTGTACGTGTACCACATGTCCTGATTGAACTGACCAAGGAAGGTGCCGGTGCAGTTGCTATCGGCATCAGCACCAGTCGGCAGAGAACCGTCATTCGCGGCATTGTTGTCGACGATGGTGGTTCCGTCGAATACCTCGATCGCATCGCACGGCTCGTCGCCGGCGGGTACGAAGCNGATGGTCAGCGTTCCAACACCTTGACCGGTTCCCCAAGAGCCGACGCGGATGGTGTAGGTCTCACCCGCAGTGACCGTAAGGCCGGTCATCTCAGACCACCACTGCTGACATGCACCACCGTTGTCACCGCCAGTGACGTCAGCGTCGCCACTACAGGCGACCTGAGTCAAGGCACCGCAATCGCCGGTGCTCCAGCTGATGTCGNTATCCCAACCAGTGGGGTCACAGGTANTGACACTAGCGGTTCCACTATCTGCTGAGGTGAAGGTGAACCAGACGTCTGACAACATGTCGCCAGCCTGAGCATCAGAACAAGTTGAGGGATCCCACACATCCGCGCTATCGGTAGCACTGATGTTGTGCATGGGAGTGGCACCCACGCCGACAGCAATCGCGTCGGCACACTCGTCGTTTTCTGGTGGTGTGAGGCAAGAGTTGTCAGCACCTGGCGTATCAGTGCCATCAGCAGGATCAAACGCCGCAATGTCCCAGTTGCCGCCCGGAGCCGGACAACGCTCGACGTGACCCGGAACGAACGTACCGTCAGGACCGACCGTGGTGGCGCTATAGACAAGGTCGCCACTACCAACGGTTTCGATCAACGCTACGGAGTCGACCACTGCAGACCATGGCTCAGAGTCAAGAACACCATCGTCATCGGTATCGAGATCGTCACCGGCAGCACCAGTGAAGTCACTGACGAGCATATGGGTGACGTTGTCACTGTTTTCGAAGTTCAAGTCGTTGCCAGCGGTAACCATATCTGGAGTACCGAGCGTGGCAGAACCCTCGGCAGCCCACCAGTATCCACTGCCACCCATCGTCTGACCGGTCAGATCGACAACGGCCTCAATGGTTCCACTGCCGCCACTGGAGTCATCACCAAGCGTGATGTAGGTCAGCCCGGTCAAATCCTGCGGCAGACCCGCGAGTTCGAAGTACTCGTCAGTATCGGTAGATGGTTGGTCAATGCGAATCTCATTGATGGTCGGTAGAGGTGGAATGTTGGTGATCGTGAGAGTACCAGGACCACTTGCGCCGACGCTCCAAGCACCAACGCGGATAATAATGGTATCTCCAGCCGCCATGACACCAGCGTCAACCACGGAATGGAAGGACTGGCATGCGCCATCGGCAGGAGCATCGCCGTTGCAATCGATCAGGGCGCCTCCACAGCTGTTGTAGACGGCCATGTCAGTATCGATACCGGCAGGGTCACAAGTGCTGACGGTGACCGCTCCCGCAGTAGCTGCGGTGTAGCTGAACCACATGTCGTTAGAGAGGTTGCCCCAACCGGCTCCGTTGGTGCATCCACCAGGACCGGGGTTGGCTTCTGGACTGTCGGTCATGCCTGTGCTGTCGAAGGCGTTGGCACCTGCATTCACGTTGACTGCAAGCGCGCACTCGTCGCCGGCAACACCAGCACCCAGGTCATCCGTCTCCAAAGTCATCACTACGTGGAAAGCACCAAAGTTGCTCAGGGGCGCGTAGAAGATGCCACACGGTCCGGCGGTAATCCAACTTGGGTTGGTCTCGCCAAGATCGTTGGTACCAGCGCGTACCTGGACGCCTGCTGCGATACCGTCAGGCGTGAAGACACCAACGACCAGGGTAGCTCCGCTTGGTAACGCAGCAGGAGTGGTCAGAGGGACGTTCATCATGGTGCCGGCATCTGCGGCAGTAACTGCGAAGGTTTCCTCGGAGACGAGAGACATCCCGGCATCCGGGTCACCGCCGTTGGGGTCGTTGTAGACCCGTACGGTCATTTCCATTGCGCCGCCGCCACCAAGGTCGTCGGCCAGGCCGATTCCCACGTTCACGGCGGTTACACGTATGCCCTCGGGGCAATCGTAGATGCTGGTATCCCAGCTACGGTAGTACTCGTTATCGGCGTTCGGGGCACCAGCACCGTAAGTGCAGGCAAGGGCGCCATTGATCGTTGCTGTATCGACGCTTTGAGACAGACTCGTCGGGCAGCCCGTACAAAGGGTGTCAGCGGCACAATCAGCATCCGCACAGTCGGTGTCACCGTCTTGGTCATTGTCGACGTTGTCTCCGCAGTTGCCAGCTTCCTGACAATCAGGCTCAGCAGCACATGCCGGGTCGGCACAGTCTGCCAGACCATTTCCATCTTCGTCACCCGGGGTGGCGCAATCTTCTGGTGCCAGCGGGACGACGGTAATGTTGCAGGTGCCGGGACCTCCGGTCGCACCCCCACTCCATTCTCCGATGTTAATCAGGACAGTCTGTCCGGCGGCAAGAGTTAGCGGACCGACTTCTGAGCTGAAACCTTGGCAACTCGGAGCGCCACTGTCACCGTCACACCCGATCACGGTCAATGCACCGCAATCGTTCTCGTAAATTGCCAGGTCGGTGTCACCACCAGCGGTATCACAAGTATCGAAAGTGACATTTGCAGCGGCTATCGATGTGTAGAGATACCAACCGTCGGCAGAGTTCTGGCCGTAAGAGCTGGTGCAACCAGTCGGCGCCGTTCCGGTGCCGGGGAAGCCGGTGGTGTCAAACGCGTTGGCACCCTCGAACATCTCAATGGCATTCGCGCAGGCATCGGGCGGTGTTACTGAAATGTTGAGATCACCTGCCACAGCGCCACTATTCCAGGAGCCGATCTGGACGTAGTAGCTATTACCAGCAGTGACGGGCATGGAGACTTCCGACGCGAAGGCGGGAGATCCACAGGAATCGTCGTTAGAGGCAAGACAGCCACCACCGGCTGCAGGCGCACTAGCGCCATCGTAAACGATCAGCACGGTGTCTTGTGCGCTGGCTCCACCCTCACAGGTATCGATGGTAGCGGTGCCGCTTGTAGAAGCGGTGTAACTGAACCAGACATCTTCTCCCATGTTGGCGTCACAGTCGTCAGGACCGCCAGCAGTGGCAGCGCTGTTGTCGTAGGCGTGAGTGCCTTCACCAACCGCGGTTGCTCCACATGGGTCGTCATTGGTGCAGGCCACCAGCGAGATATCCATATCACCAGCTGAAGCGCCACCATTCCAGGCGCCAACCTGGATCAGGTAGCTATTACCAGCACTGACCTCCAAGGTAAGTTCCGAGGCGAAGGCGGGAGATCCACAGGAATCGTCGTTAGAGGCAAGACACGGATCGCCGGCCGAAGGGCAGGCCGCGCCATCGTAAACGATGAGCACGGTATCTTGAGAGCTGGTTCCACCCTCACAGGTACCGATGGTTGCAGTTCCATTTGCACTTGGAGTGTAACTGAACCAGACATCATCCACCATGTTGGAGTCACAGTCGTTAGGACCGTCAACGGTGGAACCGGTGGTGTCATAGGCGTGAGTGCCTTCACCGACCGGGTAGGCACCGGCGCAGTCATCATTGCTGCAGTCGCTGCTGCCAGCACAATCACTGTCGTCGCAGTCGGTCAACCCGTCACAGTCGTCGTCGATGCCGTCGGCACAGTTCGACTCGGCCGGGGAGGCCAACGAAATATCGAGATCACCAGCTACAACGCCACCATTCCAGGCGCCAACCTGGATCAAGTAGCTATTACCAGCAGTGACGGCCATGGAGAGTTCCGACGCGAAGGCGGGAGATCCACAGGAATCGTCGTTAGAGGCAAGACACGGATCGCCGGCCGCAGGGCAGGCCGCGCCATCGTAAACGATGAGCACGGTATCTTGTCCGCTGGTTCCACCCTCACAGGTACCGATGGTTGCGGTACCGTCACAACTTGCGGTGTAACTGAACCAGACATCTTCTCCCATGTTGCTGTCACAGTCGGCAGGACCGTCAACGGTGGCACCGGTCGTGTCATAGGCGTGAGTGCCTTCAGCAACCGGAGTCGCTGCGCAACAATCATCATTGGAACCTGGAGTCAGCGTGATGTCGAGATCACCAGCTACAACGCCACCATTCCAGGCGCCAACCTGGATCAAGTAGCTTTGACCACCAGTGACGGGCATCTGGAGTTCCGACGCGAAGGCGGGAGCTCCACAGGAATCGTCGTTAGAGGCAAGACACGGATCGCCGGCCGAAGGGCAGGTCGCGCCATCGTAAGCGATCAGCACGGTGTCTTGTGAGCTGGTTCCACCCTCACAGGTACCGATGGTTGCGGTACCGCTACAACTTGGTGTGTAGCTGAACCAGACATCTTCTCCCATGTTGCTGTCACAGTCGGCAGGACCGTCAACGGTGGCACCGGCGGTGTCATAGGCGTGAGTGCCTTCACCAACCGCAGTCGCTCCACAACAATCGTCATTGGATGTAGCCAACGAGATGTCCATATCACCAGCAACAGCGCCACCATTCCAGGCGCCAACCTGGATCAGGTAGCTAGTACCAGCAGTGACGGCCATGGAGAGTTCCGACGCGAAGGCGGGAGATCCACAGGAATCGTCGTTAGAGGCAAGACACGTATCTCCGGCGGAGGGGCAAGCAGCGCCATCCCAGACGCTAAGCACGGTATCTTGTCCGCTGGTTCCACCCTCACAGGTACCGATGGTTGCGGTTCCGTTACAACTTGCGGTGTAACTGAACCAGATATCGTCAGACATGTTGGAGTCACAGTTGACCCCATCCGGAGTGGAACCGGTGGAGTCATAGGCGTGAGTGCCTTCACCAACTCCGGTGGCAGTTGCACAATCATCAGAACCTTGTGCATACATGGCAGGACTTGCGATGACGAGCGCCACTACTGCGGCTACGCTCAAACAAAAACGAGAAACACTCATGGGAAGGCCTTTCCTTCTTTTGTCGGAATGACTAGGTCAGAACGACATCCTCCTCGATGCCGACAACCACGGATTCAGTTGAACAAACTAAAATGTGCGAGGGGATCACAAGAGAACCCGAGCAACCTTTTGCAAAGGTCACGTCGGAGATTCACAAGAAGAACACCTCGCTCAGCCCAAGCAGTTCAGGGATAGATTCCACTGAACCGTAACTACAACTTTATTGGACTATGTTGATGTCCGCAACCGGGTCTCCATGGAGAAGTCTGGTAAGAATTTCAAGACTTTCTGGAAAGTTCGGGGGGCCAGAGGGAGGCAATTGTTACCGGGTTAAGTACCTCCTGCAGAAGAAGTAACGAGAAAGAGCCAGAGAGTGGCTTGGGGTGGATTTTGATCGCAAAGAGGATGGATCGGCGGTCGAAATGGAGAAATCCCGACCGGGCTTGGTGGCCGTCAACCCCCGAATTTTAGTCGCAATTGACAGGTAATCGAACTTTCAGCGTTGGCTCGTTTGTGCAGATATTTTTTATTTGCCGGAGAACTTTACTGGCAATCGGGACTATTGGGGATGACGGGAGCAGCCCCTGCGACAAAGATGTAGTTGAGCCCGTAGATAGCATCGGCGATGTCGATGGTGGCGTCGCCGTTGAAATCGGCAGAGAGGAGACAGGGGAGAGGGCCTTGGCCCTGGAACAAATAATTGAGCACGGTGATCACGTCTGCGATGTTGACGACTCCATCCAAGTTGGAATCTCCGCTCAAGACCAGGGTCATCGGTTCTGCCGCCGACTCCGCGGTTCCAGCACTGTTCTGGATGGTCAATGTTGCAGTGACGGTAAAGCCAGCAAAAGAGTCCGGATCGATCTGGTAAAGATGAGGGATACTGGAACCGACCGGTAAGTCTCCCTCGATGAGACCATCTCCCCAGTCGATTTCGATGGTCGCTTGTGGATCCCCGCCAGCATCAGAGCTGTCTTCCAGGGTCACATTACGGAACATCACACTGAGAGGGGCCGCTCCATCCATTGAGAAGTTGGCCGTTGGTTCAACGACCGGCTCGGACGAAGTGCAGGCGATGTTCAACTGACATGATCCCGTCACTCCATCCTGGCCGCTGATTCGGATCAGGTAGGTAGTGCCACCGATAGCATCGGCATTGATTTCTGAATAAAAATCCTGGCAATTGGAAAGACCTGTGGAGTCTCCATTACAGGCGATCTGATCCGCTCCGCTCAAGGAGATGCAGGTGCCGCTGTAGACCACCAGATTGGTATCAAATCCGTTGCTGTCGCAGGTGTTGATTGTGAGAGAGCAGTCCGCCGAAGGGGTGTAGGAACACCACACGTCGGGCCCTGTCACCGTCAAACCAGTGCCTGAACAGCCGAGTGGATCTGACTCAATCCAGCTCTGGCCGTAGAGGGTGTTGTCGATGAGGGTGGTCCCGCTACTGACAGTGATGGGATCACAAGGGGAATTCCCTGTTACCGTCTGAGAGATGGTCAGAGTTGCGATGCCCTCTTCTCCAGGTTCCCAGCCGCCGACCCGGATCAGGTAGGTTTCTCCTGCCGCTACCGGTAGATCTTCCAGTAACGAATAGAAAAACTGGCAGGTATCTCCAGAGCCATGGAAAGAGCCGGGAGCGTCACCGCTGCAGGCCAGTTGTTCCAGTGCGGAGCAGTTACCGCCGTAGAAAGCCAGATCCGTATCCCAACCTTGCTCCAGATCACAGGTATTGATGGTGAGGAGACCATGGCTCTGGGCGGTATACGAAAACCACACGTCGGCTCCCATATCGCCGCCGACGGTGTCGACGCAACTGTTGTAGTCCCATTCGGGGAGACTGTAGGTGGCGGCTTCGGTGTCCAGAACGTGAATACCGGTGCCGATCGCGATGGCGTTGACACACTCATCGTTGGAAGGAGATCCCAAACAGTTGTTGGATTGCCCTGGCGTGTCAAAGCCGCCCAGGGGATCAAAGGAACCGCTGGCGAAATCGCCGCCACTCTCCGGGCAGCGCTCGACATGTCCCGGAGCGGAGAGTTTGACCGGTCCAACGGTATTGGTGCTGTAGATTTTATTACCTTCTAGTGGTTGATCGGTGTTTGGATCCAGAGGACTGGCCAACAGGGCGATGGAATCGATCACCTGACTCCAGGGTTGAAGATCCAGTACACCATCGTCATCGAGATCGAGGTCATCTGCTGGCGATCCGCTAAAGTTCTCGACCACCAGCAGGGTGATGTTGTCTTCGTTTTCCAGATCGAGTCCATCCGTGCCAGCGCTCCAGTCGGCCAAACCGAGGGAGAAGGTATCCTCGGCGATCACGAAGTAGGGATTGGCACCGATGATGGCTCCGGTCAGATCGAGTGCGGTTTCTACCACTCCGCTGCCGTCTTGATCGTCATCTCCGAGCGAAACGATCCAGAATCCGTCGAGAAGCTGCGGTAGACCCTTCAATTCGATGAACTCGTCGGTGTCATCGCCGGGTTGGTCGACCCGGATTTCGTTGAAGAGTGCCGGTGGTGGAATGACATCGATCTGAAATGTACCGGAGCCGGACGGGCTACTGGCGAGTCCGCCGATGCGGATCCGATAGGTCTGGTCCTTTTCGACCGGGAATTCGTCAGTAGCACTACTACCGGCAGCGCATGAAGTGACGTCACAGGAGCTGGCGAGTGAAGTGAGAGCGTTGCAATTGCCGGAGTAGACCTCGACGGCCGTGTCGAAATCAACGGTGTCACAGCTGCTGACCTTCATCGTGCCGGAATAGGGTGCTGTGAAGCGGAACCAAACGTCCTGACTGATGACAGAGCCACTGCAGTTTCCGGACCATGGCTGGGGACTGTCTGTCATCTGGCTGTTCTCGAAGAGGGTTTCACCGAGCGATGCAGGGATGGCAGAGAGGCAATCGTTTCCGGCAAGGCCTGGACCCTGATTGTCGATCGAGAGGGTCAGCACCATTTGCTCCTCGAGACCGATCACTTCCAGAGTCGTATAGGCAATCTCACACGCCGAAGCGACCAGCCAGGTCGGTTTGGTTTGGCCGGCGATGTTACCGCCCGGTCTCAGTATGTTGCCTGATCCCTGGCCACCACTGTCTGCCATCCAGAATCCAACCACCAGATGGGCTCCGTAGGGCAGGGGTACCGGACTGGAAAGAGTGATCGTTTGCACTGTGCCGGCCATACCGTCGGTGACGGTGAAGGGCTGCTCCCACAGCAATAGCATCTGATCATCCGGTTCTCCCCCGTTGAGGTCGTGGTAGATCCGTATCGAGGTCTCCTGCCCGGTTCCGGTGGTCGTGCTGGCAGTGGCGATACCGACGTTTACTTGCAGCACCCGGATCCCCTGAGGGCAGTTGTAGAAACTGGTATCAAAGCTGCGGAGGAACTCGTTCTCGGTGTGCTCTGGTTGATAAGCGCAGGCTTCGATGATCGTGGTGGCAACACTGGATTCGAAGTTCTGGCTCAACAAGAAGGGGCAAATCAAGCAATCAGGATCGACATCGCATTCTGAGTCAGCACAGTCGGTGAGCCCATCGTCGTCGTTATCAACACCGTCGGAACAGTTACCGAGTTCGATGCAGATAGCTGCAGAGAAACAGTCGGGATCATCGCAGTCTGCGAGTCCGTCGAGATCCTCATCGCCGGCCACAGTACAATCCTCAGGGATGACTCCGGAATAGGTAACGGTGAGTTCTCCGCTTCCCGAGCCTCCTTGGTTACTACCGAGTCGGATCAGATAAGAGCTTCCGGCAGTGACCAACAGGTTTTCGATCTCGGAGGCGTTGCCACAACTACCGGAATCGCCGTTGCAAGCGAGCTGAGTCAGGGAATCGCAATCTCCCGTATAGACCACCAGGTCGCTGTCGAAGTCGACGGAATTGCAGGTCGAGAAGCTAGCAAATCCGGTCGAAGGCGGGCTGTAAGAGAACCAGATGTCTTTGCTGGCGGAACCCAATCCTGAGCCGAGGCACTGATTGGCTTGCGGTGACGGGATAGAAGCAGGGCTATCGGTCATCTCGGTGGTGTCAAAAGGGTTGGGACCGAGGGTGGCGATCAGTGGGCCAGAGCAATTGTCGCCCTCCAGGGAGAACTGAATGTCGAGGAATCCCGAACCGACCGATCCATTGAAGCCACCGATGCGAATTAAATATTCCTGGCCACTGAAGACCGCCAGGTTGTCGATTCTGGAGCCTCGTTCATCGGGTGCGTTTCCGCAGCCATCTCCGTCACATCTGATCTGGTTCAAATCAGCACACGAGCCGGTGTAAATGAACATATCGGTGTCGAAACTGGATGCTCCACCGGGGCAGGTGCTGAACTGGGCAACTCCATCCGCAGGAGCGGTGTAGGAAAACCACAAATCAGCGTACGCTCCACTGGCATCACAACTACCCACCAGTGCGAAATCGGAACTGGTGCTCGCCAGAGAGTTGTCGAATTCGGTCAAGCCTTCAGAAACGATAATTGCACCGACACACTCATCGCTGGCGCAAATTGGTTCAGAACTGCAATCNGGGTCGGCGCAATCGGCGAGCCCATCGACGTCCTCGTCTCCGGCAGTGGTGCAATCTTCAGGATCCACCGCAGCGACGAAAGAAACGTTCAGCTCGGCGGTGCCTGTGGCTCCGTTGAAACCGCCGATCCGGATCAAGTATTCAACTCCCACATCGACAGAGAGATCGGTGACGGTGGAGCCGAATCCAAAACAGGCGTCGCCATTACAGGCCACCTGACTCAGGTCTGAGCAGTCCCCGGTGTAGACCACCAAATCGGTATCGAAACCAATCGGAAAGCTGACCGGGCAGGTGGAGAAGGTGGCATAGCCATTTTCTGGAGGGGTGTAAGAGAACCANAGATCCATCTGCACGTCGCTGAGGAAACTGCCNAGGCATTGCGAGCCATCGGCGACAGCGGAACTGCTGGTAGCGGTGCTGTTATCAAAGGACGTCACTCCCACGTCGATGACGATGGCTCCGCTGCAATCGTCGTTGGCCGGTTGTGCCGCCAGAGGCACGGTTCCCAGCAGCAGCAGCAACAGCATGAATCTCTTCAGTCTGGCCTTCGACATCGACCCTCTTCGCCATGGCAGAGCTGTCGGCCAGAATTCGGCACCGAAGGTCTGCCTGTTGTATTAACAAACCAATCGCCATGTTGGCCTGTTTTGCTCAATTTCGTGGTGGATCGGCCCGATTTTGCAGAAATCTATCGATTGTTCACTCAGCCCACCCGCATTTTAGTCCAGATACTCTGGCTATACTTACCTTATATTGTATTGGCCACAGGATTGACGGCAACGATCAGAATCGCTTCTACAGGTTGCTTTTGGTGTTGCTGGGATCGTCTGTATTCGATCTAACCTTCTGAAATAAAATAGGTTACAGAAATGGATTGCGGTGCGGGCGANAAATTTGATGGTCAGGGCTTCGANCGTTCCTTTTCCCGGCCCAGAAAGTCGATGCGGTGCTTGTCGATCTGGTTACGACGCCACACTTCGCCGGTGCTCCAGGCCGGTTCGATCAGACCCTGTTCCCACGTCGACAGCTGTCCCAGCAGATCGGAGACCCGTTGCGGCTGGTCCTGGGAGCGATCAGTCGTTTCGCCCGGATCGTCCTGCAGGTGGAACAACTGTGGCGACAGTCCTTCGACACGGATCAGTTTCCACGGTCCGTGGCGGACAGCGGCNGCCACCGCTCTTCTCCAGAACAGATATTCGTGGGGAGCATCAGGGTCGATTCCTCTGAGCTGATCCGAGATATCGACACCGTCGAGTTGTTGCAGCGAATCAGCGGGGACATTGGCAGCCGCCAGCACTGTAGNAGCGATGTCCAGTGTGCTGACGGGTGACTCGAATCGACTCCCGGCCGGAATTTGAGACGGCCATCGAGTGGCCCAGGGAACTCGGATTCCTCCTTCGAACTTTGATCCCTTCATACCTCTGTGAGGACCGTTATCACTGGCGTTGCTTGTCGCTCCGCCATTGTCGTTGACGAAAAAAACCATGGTATTGTCGGCGATCTCGCTGTCATCGATGGCGGCCAAGATTTCGCCGACAGCGCGATCCAGTGCTAATGTCATCGCCAGCAACTTTCGACGTTTCCCCTTTGCGCCGGGGGNCACCGAATCGAGATCGGATTCAAGAGCTTGCATCGGCGTGTGAACTGCGTTGAACGAAACAAAAAGAAAGAAGGGTTCAAGATGGTGGTCTCGGATGAATCGGGAAGCTTCGACTCCGATGGCATCGGTAACGTAGGAAGCGGGCAGAGGGACAGTTTCATTACCATCGAGCCAGCGAGTCCTCCTCGATAGATTCTTGCGGTCCAGGTAGGTACGCGAGCCACCGAGGAATCCGCGAAACTCATCGAATCCGCGTTTCAGAGGTCGGTAGGGCGGGTCCTCACCGAGATGCCACTTACCGATGATTCCTGTGCGATAGCCATGCTGTTGTAATCGATCCGCAACGGTTCTTTCCGAAAGAGGCAAGCCCAGCCGAGAACCGGCGGGCANATTCATCTCGTGACCGAATCGCTGCGGGTATCGACCGGTCAGAAGTCCTGCTCGCGACGGACTACAGACCGAGGCACAGACATAACCCTGACCGCAGATCACACCCTCGGCTGCGATCCGGTCGATGTGAGGTGTTGCGATCTCTTTCAGGCCAGTGAAACCAAAATCGACATAACCCGCATCGTCGGCGAGCACGATCACGAACGACGGCTGCTGTGGATTGGAGTTTGAGCTGCGCAGCGAAAGTCCGTGACAGCCGACCAGNACAGTACTGACGACCACAACCAGGCCCACGGTGCTGCGCTTCAGGATCGAGCTGAACGATGCCCGGTGAAGGTCTTCTGGGCAGCGGCTACCGATCCCGGTGAACACGATTTACTGCCGCTCGAGAGCAAAGGCCTGGACCCGCTCCTTGATGGAGTCGGTATCGAGGCCGCAATGACGGTAGACCTCCGCGGAGGGGCCGCTCGGTGCGTAGTCTTCGACGCCCAGGCGCAACTGCGGGATGGTCGTTCCGATGTCAAACAGAGCTTCGGCGATGCAGTTGCCCAGTCCGGTCCGGACCGAATGATCCTCGACTGTCACGATGAAGGGCTGCCCGGCGATCTGTGCCAGGGAGGAGGGATCCAGCTCGGTAGGTGTCGCAACGTGGGCCAGGCTGACATCGAGTCCCTCGGCACGCAGGGCGTCGACGGCTTCCAGGGCCCGACCGGTTGGAGTTCCCATCGCGATCACCATGCCGGCGGTTCCGTTCCGAATGAAATCGATTTTTCCCGGTACGAACTGATAGTCACCGCCGAAAAATGGCGCCCCGTTCTCATCTGTGATGGTGGAAAGCTTCGAACGCCCCATACCGATGAACGCCATCCCGGAGGTGGTCAGAGCGTGACGGACGATGCGATCAGTCTGGTTTGGATCTGCAGGTACATAGATTTGCATGCCGAAGATGTTGCGCAGTAGTCCGACGTAGTCGATGCACTGGTGGGTTTTTCCATCTTCTCCAACATCGAGGCCGAGATGGGTACAAGCAATCTTTAGTTGTGCGTGATTGATGTCGCTGAGGCGATGCTGGTTGTAAGTTTCGCACACTCCGAAAACTCCGAAATCGGCGAACACTGTTGTCACTCCACAGGTCGATAGTGCCGCGGCGCAGGTCGCGGTGTGATGCTCCTGGATTCCGGACTGGAAGAAACGATCCGGGAAACTCTGATGGAAGGCTCCCAGTTTTACAGAGCCCTCGAGATCACAATCGAAGGCAGCGATCGGTGGCGACTCGCTGCCTGTGGCGAGGGCGACATCATGGATCGCCTTGCCAAAGGCGCTACGGCAATCGGTCTTCTCGTCGGTGCCGTAGGTGACCGGGTTTCCACGATTCAAGTCGGGCAGTGGTACAGGCAGAGCCGGGATGGTGCTACTGGGACGCCGGTTGCGGCGCTCGATGTGTGGTGTCATGTCCCACAGAGCTGCATCCTCACCCAGCTCCTCGATCGCAGCAGCCAATTCAGCGGGCTTCAGGGCGCGTCCATGGAAGTCGGAGAGGTTCTCCATGAAGGAGATGCCCTTGCCCATGACGGTATGGGCGACGATGCACCAGGGGCGCTGATCGTCCTTTCCTGCCTGCTGCAGGGCGGCAAAGATCTGCTGGGGGTCATGGCCATCGATCTCNACCACCCGCCAGCCATCGGCTTGCCAGCCCTCGACGATGTTTTGAGGCATGATCTCGTCGGTGTCGCCGCCGATTTGCAGCCGGTTACGGTCGATGACGGCGGTGATTTCGTTGAGACCAAACTTGACGGCGAAGCGTCGTGCTTCACTGATCTGTCCCTTTTGTTGTTCACCATCTCCCATCGGAACATAGATACGTCCATGGCGACCATGGATTCTTTCTCCCAGTGCCATGCCACAGGCAGCGGACAGTCCCTGACCGAGATTGCCGGTGGTCCACTCGACACCTGGCACTTCCCGTTCGATGTGGCCCTCGAATACATTTTGTGTGCTACGGAATGAAGCGATCGCCTCATCGCCATCGACGAACCCCAGTTCGGCGAGCACCGAGTAAACACCGGGAGATGTATGACCGTGACTGACGACGATACGATCTCTTCCCAGCATCCACGGATTTTCCGCCTCGACCCGAGCGCATGACCACAGCACCAGGTACAGATCAAGCGATGACAACGACCCGCCCGGATGTCCCGAAGCGGCAAGGCTCGTCATCTGGATGATCGAGCGGCGGCAACGAACCACTGCCTCACGATGCCAGCGGATGTGTTCTTCACTGAGGGCGGGAGCATCGAAAGAACTGCGGACCATGACGGTTCCTTCCGCGAGTGAGAGAATCGAGCTGTACGTTGTTCACTGAGCCTACGCTTGGTGAGGGGGACGCGAAATCTGCTACCGGAACTGGCCTCTCAAGGTGAGGTTGCCTGGCCGATGTTCAGGTTCTGCTGCTCCCCCTCCCTGACGTCGCGTACCATAGGCACGCAAAAGGAAGCCATCAAGGATCCCCAGCCAGGGGATTGGATCTAGTCGGAAGGGAAGTCGCTTCTTGGATGTCGAAAGTCGCCAGCAACGGATTGCCCAGATGGCTGCAGAAGCCGCGCAGATGCTGGCGGAAAAGCTGGTACGGACTCCGCTGGTGCAGATTCCTGCCGATTTGGTGCCGGCCGGCCCCGCTGCGCTGTTCCTGAAGCTGGAGTGCTGTCAGCTGTCCGGATCCTTCAAGGCGCGTGGCGCGACCCACTTCATCGAGCGACTGATCCAGCAACAGGTTCCTGACGGGGTGCTGACCTACTCGAGCGGAAATCATGGTCGGGCGGTCGCTGAGGTCGCTGCCAGACGAGGAATTCCGGCTCTGGTGGTGGCTCCTGAAACGATCGATCCAGTCAAGGCGCAGGCGGTGACCGACGCGGGGGCAGAGCTGGTGCTGGTCGGACCGAGCACCGACGAAAGAAAGGAACGCGCCGATCAGATCGTTGCCGACAGGGGCTGGACGATGGTTCCACCGTTCGATCACGACTGGATCATGGCCGGTCAGGGAACGTTGCTGCTGGAGGTCATCGATGAAATCGGTGATTTCGACCACCTCTGGGTCCCGGTCGGTGGTGGCGGACTATCCGGTGGCTGTGCCGCAGTGGCTGCGGCACGGATTCCCGATTGCCAGGTGCATACCGTCGAACCGGTCGGATCCGCATCGCTGGCCCACTCTCTGGCAGCGGGTCGGAATCTGCGACTCGATCAGACCGCTTCGGAAGCTGATGGCCTGTTGCCGATGAAGGTC
This sequence comes from Planctomycetota bacterium, assembly GCA_002711105.1. Taxonomy (GTDB): domain Bacteria; phylum Planctomycetota; class UBA8108; order UBA1146; family UBA1146; genus UBA1146. The sequence goes on along the minus strand of PAIH01000025.1, from coordinate 128,267 downwards.
GGAGATCGAAACTGGGAGGTGCTGAGTGGCACCGGAGTGATTCCCGAAGTGATCTCGGAAGAGCAACTGATCCGCAGTCTGCAGATTCTCCGGCAAGATGCCGAAATCGCTGCCGAACCGAGCGGAGCCTGCGCTGCCGCGCCGATCCTGGCACCTCGTTCCGATGCGCTTGTGTCCGGCGGAATTCACGTGGCGGTGGTCAGCGGTGGCAATGTTTCAGCGGAACGATTGACGCGGCTGTTGTGCTAGGGCCTTGAAAATTGCCGTGGCGACGCACGACTGCCCGGTGCTCCCTTGTATCGAGCTCTTGGATTGCCTAGGGTTCGGCTTCGGACGGGGTCTCTCCCGTCGGTTTCGCTCCTGAGGGGAAGGACGACTAACTTGGATCACTTCATGGATTTCATCGAGCAGCTCGGTAAGTGGATCTGGAGTACTCCGACCTTCGTCGGCCTGCTCGGGGCCGGGGTGCTCTTTACCCTGTGGACTCGTTTCACCCAGTACCGGGTCATGACCCATGGTCTCGCCATAGTGCGAGGTATCTACGACGACCCCGATGATCCCGGTGCCATCAATCACTTCCAGGCGCTGTCGGCGGCGTTATCGGCGACCGTTGGACTCGGCAACATCGGCGGAGTGGCAGTGGCGATTTCGATGGGCGGTCCCGGCGCACTGTTCTGGATGTGGGTGGTGGGTTTCTTCGGCATGGCGTTGAAGACGGTCGAGATCACGNTGGCGATGATCTATCGAGACACAACCGATCCGGACAATCCCAGTGGTGGTGCCATGCATGTCGTGAAGCAGGTTCTGGCCAAGAAGGGTCGCGGCTGGGCGATGTTCGGCTCGATCATCGGAGGATTCTTCTGCATCACTCTCATCATCTCGACGATCACTGGTGGCAACATGTTCCAGGCCTGGAACGTGGCGGGACTGACCGAGGCTTACTTTGGCGTGCCGAAGGTGGCGACCGGTATCATCCTCGCGATGANGGTCGGGCTGGTGATCATCGGTGGCATCAAGCGTATCGGTACCGTGGCGGGCAAACTGGTGCCGTTGATGTGTCTGCTGTATCTGGTCAGTGGNTTTGCCGTGCTGGTGNTGAANGCAGACCAGATTCCGGGGCTGCTGAAACTGGTCNTCACCAGTGCCTTTGGTACTGCTGAAGCCGAGGGNGCTTTCATCGGCGGNACTCTCGGCTACGCCTTTGTGGTGGGNATGNAACGGGCNCTNTTCNNNAACGAAGCNGGNCANGGGTCGGCTCCGATNGCTCATGCTGCCGCCAAGACGGCAGAACCCGCTCGTGAGGGGGTCGTCGGTGGTCTTGGACCCTTCATCGACACCATCTGTATCTGCACCCTGACCGCGATGGTCATCCTCTCGACCGGAACCTGGAACCGCTCTGACATCGGCCCCCTGGCGACGGAGATCCGCCTGGTTGCGACCGGCGAGGGAGATCAATACAGCGTCGTTACTGATGCCACGGTGGCAGATCTTCCCGAGCAGCGCCTCGATCAGTGGTCTCATGGCGACAAGATCTTTGTGTTGGCAGAGGCCCAGGGCATGAGCCATCGCGAGACCGGTGGCCAACGATTCAAGATCAAGGGTCTGATCATCGAAGTACCAGATCCTGAACACCCGGATGCAGCGGCACCGCTTGAGATTTCCTGGAGTGATGTCGAGTTGGAGTCGAGCGACTGGGACGGGATTCCCGGCGATCTTCTCATTCTCAACAATGACAGTGGTGCGGCCGGGGTCTATCGAGAATACGAAGGGGCACAACTGACCGCCTTCGCTTTCGATCGCGTTTTCGAGGGGCTGGGCAAGTGGTTGGTGACCCTGGCGGCGTGGCTGTTTGCCATCTCGACGATGATCTCGTGGTCTTACTACGGCGAGAAGGGGATCGCTTTCATGTTCGGCGTGAGAGGGATTCTACCCTACAAGATTGCCTTCCTGCTGCTGGCGGTCGTGGGCGCGGCGATGATCGAGGACACCGCGCAGATGATGCTGCTGGCGGACCTGGGCACCGGATCGATGCTGGTGGTCAATATCCCGATCGTGCTGGCTCTCGGCGGCATCGCGGTCGCTTCGTTGCGTGAATATGATCGCAAGCTGAAGGCCGGTGAGTTCCCGCGCCACGACGGCAAGTGATCCGGGTCTCGACCAGCTCACTCGGCAAAATCGGCCAGATCCTCACGGATCTGGCCGATTTTGTTCGGTTCGGCCGCGAAGGTTTTGCGGTGCGCCAGGCCAGAGCCCCAAGGATTTGCATAAGCCTATTTATTGCAAGTGGTTAGGGAATACTGACTGGATCTGGGCACAAAAAAAGGCAGCGCTCAATAGCGATGCCATACATCAACTACCCCCAGTACAAGGTTTTCGGGGTGGTAATTTTGAACTTATTTGGCGCTGACGGAAAAAGGCGCCGAGTTGAGTTCCAGGTATCGTTCGTAACCTCTTTATCTTGAACAGGTTACGAAAAAAGCACGCGTCCCTGAGGAAACGTGCCAACAATTAATGCCCTCTGTACAAGGGATCCGGATCGAAAATTTGAAAAAATCGCGTCAAACTTGCGGTATTTATCCTTATTCACCCGGTTTGGGGGCCGGAATCACCGGTTTGACCGGCGGTTGTGGTTTCGGTGCCGGTTTGACCGGGTCTGGTTGCTTCGGCTTGGGTTGCGGCTTCTGCCCCGGGATCTGCAGCACCGGTACTGGCTTTTTGACCGGATTGGGCTTTGGAATGGCCCTTCGGGACTGGCCAGGCACGATCGAGGGGCGTCGCGTGGGTGTCGGAACCCCGAATTGGGCGTACAGACGAGCAGTGACCTCTGGCATATCCGGATGATCGGTCTGGATCTTCAGGGTGCCACGAGCATTCCCTGCCGGCTGAGTTTTGGTCACCTCGACCGTTACGACGTAGCGTTCGCCGGGCCGTAGTGCTCTCTGGGTGACATGAAAGAGGCCATCGGGAGCTCCTTCAACCGTCATTCCGGTGATACTGAATGTGGTTCCTGGTGCAGTGGTATAGATCTGCAGATCGCGTTTCACCGGCGCAGTTCCGGCGACTTTGAGGCGATTGGTGTCCTTGCGCTGGAATACGACATTACCGCGCGGAATGACGCTGATGGGGGCCTGGTGATCGATCGTGACCGGAATCGCTGTGGTGCGAATCTCACCGTCACTGCAGACGACCTCGATGGTGAGGACATCACGCAACATGCCGGGAACCATTGCTTGTGGAGCCGCCAGGTGGACCTCGTACTTTTCGCCTGCGGCGACCTCGACGATGTCATGCAGGATCACCTGCTTCTTTCCTGAAGTGGCACCGGTGACAGTGATGTCGAGATCGGTCCCCTTGGTGACGGTGATAAATCCGCTCAGATCGGTTCCTATCGCTCCTCTGAGCATGGCGCTGGAGGGCGCGACCTTGACAACATGGCGCAGTTTGCCGCCGATGTTGAGTCGAATTTGTGGCTGTCGAGGGTCGTTGCAACTGACGGTGGCATACTTCCGCACCGAATCGGTGCGAAGTTTTCCGGTGTCGACGCTGAGGGTGACTTCGCCCTCCCCTCCGGGGAGAACTTCGCGGGTGAAAGCCCCGCGCGCGCAGCCTCAGCCAGGTTTGACTTGTGTGATCCGGAGGATTCCGTCACCGACGTTGCGGAACCGATAGGTGTGCTCGATCTTGGTCCCCTGGAGTACCTCACCCCAGTCGTGACTGTTTTGTTCAAAGCGAATCCTTGGGCCTTGCTGCGCCGGTGGAGCGGGAGGTCCTAAGTCGTCGTCCCCTCCAAGGATCATCGAACTTGTCGGGACAAGTAGGAGGAGGGCCAGGAACAACCCCAGAAGTGGGATCTGGAACTGGCTGCTACGGTTTCGCAAGGAGGAGCCACCTCTCGTGAGGGTCCACGGGTCAACTTCAGCGGCTTTTGTATTTGATGGTAAATCCGCCATTAAAGCCATGATCCCAAGATATCAAGATCGGCGATGAGGTCAAGTAAAGGCAGGCCCAGATTAGGGCGAATCAGCACTTCTGAGCCGGAATTGAGCGATGACTCCCTTCTCACGCACCTGCTCTTCGCCCTCGCCCAGACGTATTCTGAGGGTTCCTCGAGCCTGAGAAGTAGGAAGGGTTTTTAACACCTCGATACGTATTTTGTAATGGTGCCCTGCCAGCACCTCGGTGACGCTGACATCAAACAGCCCTTCCGGTGCATCGATGATCTCGGCCGAGAAGTTTTCGATGGGAAGGTCGTCGCGTACCGATCGAACCTGAACCTCCTGCATCACCACGCGTCGAACCGGTCCGTCGAGCGGTGCGGTATGACGACGGTAGAACACCACGTTGCCGTTCGGGACCGTCACAACTCGATCCTTGTGTTCCACTACCACCGGTATCGGTATGACAAAGGGCTCTCCCGCTGCAACGGTTACCTTCAATTGAAGGTCATCGCGGAGGCTCTTGACCTGCTCGGAGACCGTCGCAGTCAGGGTTAACTGCCAGCCAGTTTCAAGAGGTTCGAGTACGGAAACGAGAAACGATCCATTTTTTGACTTGGCCTCTAGCAGTGCTATCGGTAGTTCAACTGCCGGCAAAATGGTGGTTTTTAACTGTTTGGTTTCGATCGCCAGGCCCGACAGTTTGAAGACGGAACTCTCCAGTAGTAGCAGCGGATCGACCAGGCCTACCATCCAGAGATGCACTTCGGACGCTGCTGGATCGTTGGTTTTTACGACCGCATTCTTTCGCGGTCTGCCGCCAGAAAAGTCGGTGGTGTCGACCTGCAGTTCGATGATTCCACTTGATCCGGGCTCAATCACTTCATCGAAGCGGATCGAGGTACAGCCACAGGTGGAAGAAACCTTGAGGATTTTGAGCGGTGCCTGGCCACGATTTTCAACGGTGAATGTATGCTTGACACGGGTGCCCTGGAGCACCTTGCCCCAGTCGTATTCTTGCTGCTCGAAATGGATCACCGGCTGGGGCCCGATCGGCAGCGGGGAGTCGTCGATCTGTCCGAAAAGAGGCACACTCCCTGATAAGAGAGGGGTCAGGAGGGCCATCAAAATCGCGGACAAAAAGCGAATCGGTGCTGGAAAGACGATCTTCGATCGAAACATCAGTACTGGTACTCCTGCTGAAATGGCGGGTCATCCGTCAGGTGACGATGCTAGAAGCGAGCTCTCCAGACTGCAACCCCTGTTAAATTCAGGGGTTTCGAGGAACCGGACTGTTCGGTGAAGCGTTTCTATCACATTGCGAACCGAACCGGTTCGCGATAACTTGGCAAGGGGCTGGTCGGAGCTCCTGAGCGGAAAAATTCCAGGCTCTGGCTGTCTGTCCATGGCGACAAATCATGAAAATCGAGAACCGCGCCGGCGGTTCGAAGGGAGAGAAAGATGCGAATCAGAGGTCGAACTCGCAGTGCGCTGGCGATAGTCGCCATATGTCTGCTGGCGAGTTTACCAGTCCAGGCCGGCTCCGAGGTCGGGGACGTAGCTCCCGTCATGAAGCCTGGCGGCTGGATCAATATGGAAGGGACCACCACCTGGGAGTCCTTGAGTGGAAAATTGATTCTGATCGAGAAATGGGCCACGTGGTGAGGACCTTGCAGAGGTCAGATTCCGCACCTGAACAAACTTCATAAGGAGTTCGGGGAGCGCGGTCTGGTCGTCATCGGGGTCACCGATGAACCGGAAACCAAAGCCAAGCCTTACGTCGAACGCAACAAGATGATCTACCCCATCGCCTTCGGTGGCGGGGCTGCTCAATACAAAACCCGGGGGATTCCTCATTCGTGGCTGGTGGGTCCGAATGGAAAGATCGTCTGGAAGGGCCATCCGGCCGGGTTGAACGACTCCATCATCAAAAAGCACATCGTAGGGGCTCGAGTCGGTCCGAAGATCGCTCTCCCGTCCGAGTTGAGCAAGGCAACCAAGTACATCAAGGCGAGCCAGTTCGGCAAGGCCTTCGGGGAGCTGGAGAAGCAAGTCAAGCGTGCCAAGGAAGCTTCAGTGGTTGATGCAGCCAGAGAAGCGATGGACCAGATCACCAAGTTTTCTGAGGAGCAGTTTGCGGCCATCGGAACCTTCAAAGAGAAGCGTCAATACGCGGCGGGACTGCAAGCACTTCAGAGAGGGGTTCGTGACTTCAAGGGGATGGACATCTCCAAGAAGTTCGATAAGGAGTTCAAGGTCTGGAAACGCGACAAGAAGATCCAGGCTGAACTGTCTGGTGGACAGATGCTCGCCGAAGCCCATGATCTGGTGAAACGCGGCAAATATGCAGAGGCGGCGAGGTTGTACGCCGTCGTTGCCAAGGCCAAGAAATATGTCGATACCGAAGCTCAGAGAGAGGCGGAGATCCGCCTCGGAGAGATACAGAAGTACCTTTAGCAGCAAGACGAATCTGGTCAGTGAAGAAGGGGTCCGGCGGGTAACACCCGCCGGACCCCTCTGTACGGATAGGGTTTACTATGCGGCGATTGAAAAGTCCGGTCGCGTTAGTGGCACTGCTTTCCTTGGGCATGACGATATCGTTGGGCTTGGTCGCATATGGCCATGGAACGATGGTGTTCCCGATCAGTCGTGTGTACCAGGTCTACCAGGCGAATCCCGACAACCCGGCCTTCGAACTCGCAGCCAACGCGGTCGCTATCGACGGCACCACTTCATACTACACGTGGAACGAGGTCTCGCGAAACATCGCCGAGACCGTCAGCGCGGGCCTACCCGAAGGATTCGACTACTCCCCATGGATGCCCGATGGCCAGCTCGCGAGCGCCGGCCGCATCGACCCCGCGTCCTCGGAGTATCCACGCACCTACGCGGGACTCGATCAAGTAAGCGCAGATTGGCCGACAACAACAGTAACCGCTGGCGAAACCATCGAAGCTGACTTCTACGCGACGGCTCCACATCAACCGAGTGTTTGGGATGTTTGGATGACGACACCAGACTGGGATCCGAACACGCCCCTCAATTGGGCGCAGATGGAATTCCTCGGACGGCCGTCAGTTGAACTGATCGCCGGTCACTTCTACTTCGACGTGGAGATCCCGTCCAATCGTAGCGGCCATCACGTGCTGTGGGTCGCGTGGCAGCGAGATGATCCGGTTGGCGAAGTGTTCATCTCTACGTCAGACTTGTGGATTGAGTCCAGCATTGCGCTGACTGAGTTCGAGCGCGGCGATTGCAACGCCGACCAAACAGTCGACATCGCTGACGCCGTCGGCTCGCTCGACATCCTCTTTAACGGTGGCACCATGATTTGCGCCGACGCCTGCGATACCAACGACGACGGCAATCATGACATCTCAGATGCAATCAACATACTCGCGCAGCTATTCACCGGCGGTTCTGGTTTCCCAGACCCCACCGGCGGCTGCGGTGTCGACCCAACCATCGACACCCTCGAATGCGCGAGCTATGGATCGTGTCCATAGGGTCATGCTTCTCCCGTGTGCCGATCAGAATCGTGCTCGGCGCACAGGTTTCGGCTTCGGCTTAGCAGACCCGCCTTGCCTACCCAGGGTCACCGTCAACTCGACTTCTTGACCTGCGCGTTGCACGTTCTCGTTTCTCGTGCAACGGCTTCAGTCCCGCAGCCGATCGATCAGGTCCACCACGCGGCTCGAGTAACCCCATTCGTTGTCATACCAGGACAGCACCTTGGCACCGTGGGTGCCGATCGTCATCGTCAACAGGGAGTCGAAGATGGAAGAATGGGGATTGCCGATGATGTCGGAGGAGACCACCGGGTCGGTGCAGTACTCCAGAATACCTTTCATCGGTCCTTCAGCAGTTTCCTTCATCACCGCATTGATGGCCTCGACGGTCACCGGCTTCTCGAAGGTGGCTACCAGATCGACTATCGATCCGTCGATGACGGGAACCCGCATCGCCATGCCGTCCAGTTTTCCTTCCAGATGCGGGAGCACCTTGCCGACCGCGCGCGCAGCACCGGTAGAGGTGGGAATGGTGTTTTCCCCCGCGGCTCGGCTACGACGCAGATCCTGGTGATACCAATCGGCCAGACTCTGGTCGTTGGTATAGGCGTGAACCGTGGTCATCACCCCGCGGATCAGTCCGAACGAATTGTCGAGAATCTTGGCCAGCGGTGCCAGGCAGTTGGTAGTGCAGGAAGCATTCGAGATGATCCGGTGCTCTGGTTTCAGGATTTCATCGTTCACCCCGAGTACCAGCAACGCATCGATCTCATCTTTGGGAGGGACGGTAAGGATGACCTTGCCGGCGCCGGCCTGGATGTGTAACTCGCATTCGGCGCGAGTACGGAATCGTCCCGTCGATTCGATGACGACATCCACCGCCAAATCTTTCCATGGCAGTTTTTGCGGATCTTTCTCCGCCAGCATCTGGCAGCGCTGTCGTCCTGCAGTGAGTTTTCCCGAGTCGAGAGTGATCGTCTCGGGGAATGGGCCCATCACCGAATCGTAGCGCAACAGATACGCCAGGGAGTCGGGATCGGAGATGTCGTTGACGGCGACGATGTCGATGTCTTCACGTTCCGAGATGATTCGGAATACGCTACGGCCGATGCGCCCGAAACCGTTGATGGCAACCTTCATCGGTTTTTCCTCTCGCCACCGGTGGCGGTCTTTGGCCCCATCTGGGCGACCAGTTCGACAATCCGGTGTGAGATTCCACCACCCTGTTCGTACCAGCCGATCACCTTCAGAAGTATGTCGTCGGTGACCAGGGTGGCGAGACTGTCAAAGACACAGGAGGCGGAGTTCCCAGCGATATCGCTGCTGACGATGGGCTGGTCGGTGAAGGAGAGAATCCCCCGGTGAATACTTCCGGCAGCACTGCGGAATATTTCATTCACCTCATCTGCAGTGACCGATTTTTTCAGCTGTACGGTGAGGTCGGTACAAGAGACTCCAGGCACCGGCACATTCAGTTTGAGACCTTTGAAGCGGCCTCGCAGGTGCGGGAACAGTTCCTCGATGGCTTCGTCGGTCCAGGTGGTTTGGGGAACGATGTTCTGCATCGCAGCGCGGGATCGGCGTAGATCTCCGAATGACGGCACATCGGTCAGGCTCTGATCGGCAGTGTAGGCGTGTACCGAGGTGAAGGATCCTTCCTCCACTCCGAAGGTGTCGTCGAGGATTTTGACCAGCAGCGCGGTGGCATTCGCCGTCGACGACCCACAGGAGATGATCCGGTTGGATCGGTCGACCAGGTCGGCGGTGACCCCTCGGATGTGCAGATGATCGATGTCGTCGGTGGGTGGGGTGGTGAGAATCACTCGATCAGCACCCTGGTCGAGGTGTTTCTGCAGGTCGTTTCGAGCACGGTACTTTCCGGTCGCTTCGACGACCACATCGACCCCGTGTTCGTACCAGGGGATCTCTCCGGGCTCCTTATGGTGCAGGACTGGAATCTGACGCCCTTTGGCGTAGATGGAATCGTCGAGCACTCGAATCGGCTCCTTGAAAGGGCCCCGGAGCGAATCGAAACGCAGCAGGTACTCCATCGAATCGATATCGGCAAGCTCGTTGATGGCGACGATCTCGATGTCGTCTCGCTCGTAGATGGTACGGAATACATTGCGGCCGATACGACCGAATCCCATCAGACCGACACGAACGCTCATCTAGACTCTCCCGTCCAGGGTCTACGTGAGCCCCTCCCCGGGGTCACGTCTTTACGTGGGTGATCGGCGCTAACCGGTAGCGATTGCCTTTCACCCCCGACAGAATACCGCGAACGCGCCAATGAGGGCGAGCGATCCGAGATCTTCACGAAAAATCCTACTCGAAGAGGTGACCTTGAAACGGATAGAAGCGACGTATCAAGTGATTTGCACCACGGAGGAGCGCCCTGCTCTGGCACGTGCCATCGCCGTAGAACTGACCGTAGAAGTTCCGGAACGACTCATCCGTCGCTATCGGACCATCGAAACCGATCTCGTGGCGAGGGTCGAAGATCAGCAGCAGATGTCGCCGGGGATTCAGCAGTTGACCCTTTCATTTGCCGGAGAACTGGCCGGTTCCGATCTGAGCCGCTGGCTCAATCTGTTGCTGGGAAACTGCTCGATGATGCCGGGGGTACGGCTCATCGGCTTGAAGCTTCCCGATGACGTCGTGAGCCAGTTTCCTGGACCGAGTCACGGGATCGCTGGAGTGCGCGAACTGACCGGAGTCGTTGATCGCCCGCTGGTGGCGACCGCTCTCAAACCGAGGGGAGCTCCGGTGGCTGATCTGGTCGAGGTGTGTCGACAATTCGTTGCCGGCGGTGGAGACCTGCTCAAGGATGATCACAATCTCATCGATGATGACCTCTCTTCGTTTCGCAATCGAGTCGAGCGTTGTACAGCAGCGATTCGCGAGACTCAGGGAGACCGGCATGTCCCGTACCTGGTCAACCTGATGGCCCCTGCGGAACAACTCGACCAGCGTCTGGAAGTGGCACTGCAAGCTGGTGCCGATGGGGCTCTGATGGCGCCATGGGTCATCGGCCTCGATCGGGTTCGCGAATTGACTTCTCGCTGGCCCGGAATCCACCTCGGCCATCCTTCGATGAGTGGAGTTGTGACATCACAGGGTGATGGGGGCATCTCATTGTCGATCGTACACGGCACCCTGGCCCGGTTAGCGGGTCTCGACGGCTCGGTGTTCGTCAACGCCGGTGGCCGTTTCACCACGACCCGGGAACAAGGGCGACAGATCGCCGCCGAACTTCGCGCGCCGCTGGGGCAGATCGCGCCTGGCTGGGCGATCCCTGCTGGCGGCATGAGTGCTACCAGAATCCCGGAGATGGTGGAGGACTTCGGGTCCGATACAATGATCCTGATCGGTGGCTCTCTGCTGGCCGATCAGCGAGGGGTTGAAGCCTCGACCGCAGAGATACTGGAGCGTATCAGAGACGAATTTGCCCGCGCGAAAGAGAGTTAGAGGATGCAGAAATCAGCAGGAGTTGTGGTCATGGTGCTCGGTTTGTTGTTGCTGGCGGTGGCCGTCAAGGCGAACTCTGAATTCACGCAGATGGTCGGTTCCCCGACGGGTCCGAGTCTGGAAGATCTGTCGTTTCCTACCAAGGTGGTGCTGAAGTTTGTGCCGGCGGTCGCGGGGGCGCCAGGCAGCGCTCCTTCTCCGGCGGATTTTGCATCGATGATCAACACGGCGGTGCTCGGATGCGGCGGTGGGGGATTCCTCCTGGTTGTCTTCGGTGCCGTAATATTGCTGACGGAAAACAGGCAACGAAGCGATAATTCGGTGACCTGATGACCTCGAGATCAGTGACCTGTGGAATCGACCAGTTTCAGGATGACGGATTTTCCGCCATCCGAGGTTGCAGGGTGGGGCTGTGCTGCAATCCCACTGCGGTCGATCAACGGCTCCGGCATCTTCCTGGCTTGCTGTCCGATGTGGGTGTCGAAGTGGCGCGCTTCTTTGCTCCCGAACATGGCATCGATGCGAGACTCCAGGATATGGAGACAGTGGTTTCCAACCGATCGGATGTCGTGAGCCTTTACGGCTCGGATGAGGCCTCTCTGCGTCCCGATCACTCGCAACTGGCAGACCTGGATGTGATCATCTTTGACATCCAGGACATCGGCACCCGGTATTACACCTACGCCGCGACGTTGCGTTACCTGCTCGAGGTAGCGGCAGAAACCGACACGCGCATCATCGTACTCGATCGCCCCTGTCCCATCGGTGGTGTCGCGGTCGAGGGGGGGACGGTGCACGCCGGTTTTGAGAGCTTTGTCGGGGCGTTACCGGTTTCGGTGCGCCATGGCATGACGATGGGGGAGATCGCCCGTTTCCTGGTCGAGGTGGTAGCGATCGATGTGGATCTGGAAGTGATTCCCTGTCGCGGTTGGCGCAGAGAGATGCTTCACGCCGAAACAGGGCTGCCATGGGTGGCGCCTTCGCCCAACATGCCGACCGCCGATACCGCTTTGATCTATCCCGGTATGTGCTTGCTGGAGGGAACCAACCTGTCGGAGGGGAGAGGGACTACCCGGCCCTTCCATCAACTGGGGGCACCCTGGCTCGCTGGAGATCGACTCGCTGCTGCCGTCAGTATCGGTGCCGGTGAGGTGGGACTGCAGGGGGTGCTGTTTCGACCGGTTCACTTCACGCCGGTCTTTCACAAGTACCAGGGCCAACTCTGTGGCGGCATCGAGGTCCATGTGACCGATCCGCACGCCCTCGATGCACTGTTACTGGGTGTACTGCTTCTGCAACATTTGTATCGCGTTGGTGGCGAGCAGTTCAGCTGGCGCACAGAACCTTACGAGTTCGTTGCCGAGCCGATTGCCATCGATCTGCTGTGGGGCGGCAGTGATCTGCGCGAGGGGCTTGCCGCAGGAGCCACGGCCACTGACATCCTCGAGGCTCGTAACCGGGAGCGTGATCAGTTTGTCGCTCTTCGCTCTGATTTTCTCCTTTACTGATCATCGTCTTGCACTGTTTCCTCGAGCAGTGGGGTTACTCGTCTGGCGATCACGGAGAACGATCCTAGATGATCTTCTACCCTTCCCTCGATGAGTAACGGTCCGGAGTGATCGAGAAGTAATCGACGAACCCGGGACCAGATGTTCGAGAAACAGGTGACCTCGCAGGTCCCCTGCTCATCTTCCAGGGTGATGAAACCCATCGGACCCCGATCGGTCGGGTGATGACGCGAAGCGATCCGCAGGCCGGCGATCCGTACCGCACGAGCAGCGTGACGTGGCACCTCTGCCAGCGGTAGACAATCGAGGCGGCGTCGAAGGTCACGATGGAAGCTCATCGGATGGCCGCTGATGCCGGCACCGAGCAGTCGAATCTCCTCTTCGATAATCTTCCGGGGCGAGAGTTCGTCGAGAGGGGGGCCCTCATCGACGACACCAACCAGGTCAGAGGGGACATCCAGGGTGCTGTTTCCGGTGGCACGAGTTGCTGCGGTTTCTTGTCGGTGGCGTGTGCGCACACGCCACAGTAGCCGGGGGCGTGGTATCGAGAAGATGTCGAGGGCACCGGCCAGGATCCATTCCTCCAGCTCGGAGCGCGAAATCCGGGTCCGTCGCATCAGGTCTTCGGGAGAATCGAAGGGTCGTGTCGCGAATACCGAATCGATGCTGGTCTGTCGTGATCCGCGGATGGTGGCCAGTGGCATCCGGATGGAACCATCTTTTTCCAGGACGAAGGTCGAGGCGGATCGATGGATGCAGGGAAGTCGCAGGACGACCCCGAGTCTCCTCGCCTCGGTGACGAAGGCCGAGAAGGGATACATACCGGCGTGATGACGAAACAACGCACAGAAGAATTCAGCAGGGTGGTGGCTTTTGAGCCACGCACTACGCCAGGCGAGAAGACCGTAGGAGGCGGAGTGAGACTTGTTGAAGGAGTAGCGACCGAAACGTTGCAGGTATTGCCACAGTTCCCTGGCGTCGGTGGCTCCGAAGCCGTTGCCGATGCCCTCGGCGATGAACTCATCGCCGAGTCTTCTCAGTTGCTCGTCATCGTTGGATCTAATCGCTTTCAGGATAGATCTCCGCATCAGGTCCGCCCTGGCGAGGCTCTTACCGGTGACGAGAGCGATCGCCTCCATCACGTTTTCCTCGTAGAGCAGGAGCCCTTGCTGGTCGATCAGAAGTTCGTTGAGACAAGGGTGAGGAGCGGTGGGGGGTTCCTGACCTCGGACTCGACGACAGAAGGACTCCTTCAAACCTCCAGAAGCGGGTCCCGGTCGGATGAGGGCGACCGCCTGGATGGTGTTTTGGGCATTGCGGGCTTGCATCTGCATCAGCAGTGATCGCATCGCAGGGCTTTCCAGCTGGAAGCAACCGAGCGTTTCGCCCCGGCACAGCAATTCGGCGGTCTTTTCACAACGTTCCGGGATGGCATCGATCCTCGGACGTTTTCCGGTCCTTTCCTCGATCAGATCGCGCACCGTGCCGATTTCCGAAACGCAGCGGTTGCCGAGCAGATCGATCTTGATGAGCCCGGTCTGCTCGATGGAGTACATGTCGAGTTGAGTGACGACGATGCCCTTGGCTGCTCGTTCGACCGCGGCGATGCGCTGGATCGGTTGGTCGCAGATGCAGATACCGCCGGGATGGATCGAGCGATGGTGCGGACGTCCTCGTAGCCACTGGGCATCTTCGAGCAGTTGTTGACGAGATGTGGCTGGCAGTCCTACCGAGGCGAGAGCAGGATCTTTTTCCAGCAGTCGGGGGATCGTTTGTTCCGATCGGTGTGGCAGGCGACGTGAGATCCGGTCGACATCGATGGGAGCCAGGCCATAGGCTCGGGCAGTTTCTCGTACGGCGGAACGCACCTGGAGTGAGGTTCGTGTGCAGATCATCGCGGTCCGGTCGGCTCCGTAGCGACGATAGACATGATCGATGACATCGTCACGGCCTTGCCAGCACAGATCGATGTCGATGTCGGGCAGGTCCTTTCGTTCCGGATGCAGGAATCGTTCAAAACGGAGCCGGTGTGCCAGTGGATCGACCTGGGTGATTCCTAGCAGATAGGAAACGATGGAAGCGGCTCCCGATCCGCGCCCGGCACATTCGATACCGAGACGATGTGCCTCGGAGACGATGTCGCCGACCACCAGGAAGTAGGGGACGAACCCCATCGTGTCGATGATGTGCAACTCGCGGGCGAGTCGTTCCACTGCGGCGCGAGGAACGGTGCCGTAGCGACGCAGCAATCCGCGGTGACACTGCTCGTACAGCAGCCCGAAAGGGGTTTGATCGGTCGGTACCGGAAACTGGGGGAAGATGGTTTTGCTGGCGGAGAAATCGATTTTCAGTGCATCTCTACCGATCCGCGCGGCGTTTTCCAGGGCCTCGGGTAGGTCGCGATACAGTTGTCGCCAGCGGTTCGGTGAGGGGATGGGAGTGAGGATCGGAGAGATCTCAGAATCGGTTTCGTCGTTGCGATCACGTGCGACGCGCTCGATGGTGGAAACGCGACGTACCGATTCGAGAAGGTTAAGATGACGCTCGTTGGTCGGCTGCAGCATGCCGACGCGGGTCGATGCGACGACCTGGAGCCCTAGCTGGTCGGCGGCCTCACGGCCACGGTGTTCTCGCGCGATGGAATCTCGAAGTCGATCGATCTCGATGAAGATTCGGCGACGAGCACCAGAGCCGAGGCGATCGAGTAATTCCTGTGCGAACCCAGGGGCTCGCACCAGGATCCACAGTGATCGGTATTCGTCGGTCAGTGTTTCGACCAGATCGAAGTTTTTCGGAGCACTGTGCTGGGTAGCGGCACTTCCACCCGGTTCCGCGAGTCGGCGTACACTGACCAGCTGATGCAATTGCTCGAGCCCGGTGTTGTCGCGGGCGATGGCGATGAGGGATCTGCCGTGACCGTCATCGACTTCGGCAGCGCCGATGATCTTGAACCCGGTCCGTGCTGCGGCATTTGCCGCCTCGACGATGGTGCCAAGGTCGGCGTACTCCGCCACTGCGGCACACTGCCAGCCCTGTTTGGCGACGGTCTCGATCAGATCAGGTATCGACTCCAGACCTCGCAATAGCGAACCCCAGGAACGTAACGACAGTAAAGTGGGCGGGACGGACACGGAGCACCTTCGGATCGGGGTTCGGCGAACCGAGGCAGGATAGCGAACATCTGTTCGCGATCAAGAGGGTGCCCCTTGCTGTCAGCTGGTTGGGAATAAGAGTGAAAGAACAGGGGCCAGGAAGGTGTTCCTTCCTGGCCCCTGTATTCGTTGACGATCTGCCGCTGAAAATCAGAGGCAGGCGTCGTAGTTGACACAGTCGAGCGCATCGGTGGTTGGATCGGAACCACAGTTGGGACCTGAAGGTGGCGGCATATCCGGGCCACCGGAGAACAGGTTGGTCAACTCGTAGACCGCGTCGGCGATGTTGACTGCACCGTCGTCGTTACAGTCAGCAGCGTCGTCACACTCGATGGTGCCACCGGTGAAGAGACCCGCCAGTAACGACACCGCATCCGCGATGTTGATGCTTCCATCTGAGTTGATGTCACCACGAACGAAGCCGCCGATCGCTGGCTCCAGCGTGACGGTTCCGTTGTCGAGGGCAGCAGACTGGGCCTGTCCATTCACGACCAGGATGTTCACCACCGGCGGAGTTCCCAGAGCAGCGCTCCAGTTGAGCCCGGTGGTGGTTCCCGTATCGTTACCGATCAGGCCGCCAGGAACCGTGTCGTACGAGATGGTTCCGATGGGCGTGGTCGACGTGAACTCGATGATCTCCGTGTTCGCGTTCTGGAAGCTGAAGACGCAGCCCGCGGTGATCCCGTCACTGAAGGTGTTGATGTCGATAAAATCCACTCCGGTGTTGCCATTGAGAGCGTTCAGAACCGCACCCTCGGTGAAGGTGCCCACGGCCAGCAGACTGGCGTTGTGGGCGAGACCGAAGGAGAAACCCTGGGTGTCATTGGGATACCCAGCGGCTGTCGACTCTTCGCTGACACTGATCGTTGCACTGAAACTGCCGACTCCGGTATCGACCGAGTAGTTTGCGGTTTCATCGGAAGCGATGAAGGAGAAGCCGCTCGGAGGAGCCTGACAGTTCGGGTCTGCAGCACAGTCGGGATCGTTGCAGTCGACCAGTCCATCGCCGTCATCATCCGTACCGTTGCTGCAGTTCTCCGGCGGTGTGGCACAGGCGGGATCCAGATCGCAGTCCGAATCTTCGCAGTCGATCTGACCGTCGCCGTCGTCGTCAGTACCGTTGGTGCAGTTCTCGGGGTTGGGGGATCCGGCGAGAGTAATCTCAAGGGTTCCGATTCCCTGTTCCCCTGCAGACCAGCCACCGACGCGAAGCATGTAAGTGGTGCCCGCAGAAACGATCACATCCATCGTCGATGTGAATGTGCCACAGGTCGCACCATCACCATTACAGGCAACCTGGGTCAGAGCACCACAGGTGCCGGTATAGGCGACCAGGTCACTGTCGAAGTCGATGGTGTCACAGGTGGCTACGGTGGCTGTCCCGCTCACCGGTGCGGTGAACTGGTACCAGGCATCAGCAAACATCACTCCGAGGAAGGTTCCTGTGCAAGCGAGATCGTCGAAGGGATCAGCACTGTCACTCATACCAGTGGTATCGACCGGGTTGGAACCGACCACTGCCAGCAGTGGATCGCTGCACTCGTCACCCTGACCACCGCCACCACCACAGGCGGGATCATTGGCACAGTCGGGATCGGCGCAGTCGACCAGGCCATCTCCGTCGTCGTCAGTACCGTTGGTGCAGTTTTCCGCGCCGGGCCCGCCACCAGCGGAGGTGATGTTGAGAGTCCCGGCTCCGGCGCTACCGGCTTGCCAGCCGCCGACGCGGATCAACACGGGGACACCTGCCGTCACGGGTACGCCGAGGACTTCAGATTGGAGTCCACAGTTGTCACCGCCACAGGCGATCTGGGTCAGTGCGCCGCAACCACCGCTGTAGACCGCGAGATCGGTATCAAAGGCACTTCCGCAAAGCGATGCATCGATGGAGCCGTTGGCGGCCGGTGTGTAGGTGAACCACATATCCTGGACGAAATCGCCGAGGAAAGTTCCCGGACACTGGCCAGCGTCTGAAGCTTCAGGGCTATTGGTCATGGCGGAGGTATCGAACGGGTTGGCGCCATCGTTGGCGGTGACCGCATCATTGCATTCGTCGCCAGCTCCGCCACCGGGTCCGCCACCACCTATGGAGATGCTCATGGTGCCGGTTCCGACCCCTGTCGGCGTATTAAAGCCACCGACGCGGATAAAGTACTGGGTTCCGGAGGTCACCGCGACACCACTGACGATCGAGGTGAAGCCGGTGCAGCCGAAGTCGTCGCCGTTGCAGGCGATCTGGTCGAGGGATCCACAACCGCCAACGTAAATGGCGATATCGGAGTCAAAGTCGATGCTGTTGCAGGTGCTCACTTCCATCGAGCCGGTGGAGGTGGCTGTATAGCTGTACCAGATGTCGTTGACGAACTCACCGAGGAACGAGCCGACACATTGTGCATCGGATATGGGGTCAGTTCCGGTAGTGGCTGCTGTGTTGTCGACGTTATTAGAACCGTCGATAGCGATGATGGCATCGGTGCAGATGTCACCGGTTCCGCCGCCACCGCCGCAGGCCGGGTTGTTGGCACAGTCCGGGTCGGCACAGTCAACCAGTCCATCGCCGTCGTCGTCAGTGCCGTTGGTGCAGTTCTCGGTCGCAGGTCCGCCACCACCTATGGAGATGGTCATGGTGCCGGTTCCGACGCCAGTGGCACTATTCCAGCCGCCGACGCGGATCCAGTAGTCGGTTCCCGAAGTCACGGCAACGCCAGTGACCAGAGAAGTAAAGTTGCCGCAGCCGGTGCCGTCACCGTTACAGGCAATCTGGGTCAGGCCACCACAGACGCCGGTGTAGACCGCGATATCGGAGTCAAAATTGATGCTGTCACAGGTGCTCACATCCATCGATCCGGTAGAAGTGGCTGTGTAGCGGTACCAGGCATCATTGACGAATTCACCGAGGAAGGTCCCGGCACACTGTGCGTCAGATATTGGATCGGTGCCGGTGGTCATTGTGGTGTTGTCGACGGCGTTGGCGCCATCGAAGGCGATGGTCGGATCGCTGCACTCGTCACCGGGAGGTGCAGGTAGACATGCCGGGCTATTGGCGCAGTCCGGGTCGTCGCAGTCGACCAGTCCGTCGCCGTCATCATCGACCCCGTTGGAACACAACTCGACGTTTCCGCCGCCGCCGGCCGGTAGGGTATCGACGGTGAGTTGGCCGGTGTTGGCCGAGTCGAGCCAAGCACCGAGTCCGAGATTCCAGGAGGAAGAGAAACGACCGTAGTCATCGGCGAAGTTGTTACCACAGGCAGCTGAGCCACAGCAAAGCTGACCGATGACGCGATGGTTTTCATCGAACAGTGGAGATCCGGACGATCCCGGTTCGGTGGTTCCCAGATCCCAGTCGTTCACCGTCACGAAATTGGTGGAAAGACTGGGCGGCTGGTTCTCGAACGAGATGCGCTTTTCTTCGGTATTGGGGTGATGGATTCCGACCGCACTGGTTGGTTGTGAGGTGCTGGCGTTCCAACCACAGAAGGAAACTTCGAAGGCGGAATTCGGTGGGCTGGTCAGCTCGACCAGGGTGAAGTCCGAGGTGGAAGAACCGGCGCGGAAGATCGATCCAGTACTGAACTGGTTCAGCTGGCCATTTCCCGCGGCTCCGCTGGAAGCGGACCCTGGAGGACGACAGGTGGAGTTCTCGTAGTTCCAGAACACAACCAGTGACCCAGCGTTGCCACCGGTGACACCGCAGTGATCTGCAGTCATGAAAAATGGCGTTCCATCCTGGGCGGTGTTGTTGACCATGAATCCGGTGCAGAACAGGAAGCCACCGGTCGAGATCACACCGACACAGTCGATTTCGTTTTCCCAGCCAGCGGACTGGGGGCAGACCACATCGACATTGCAGGAGCCCGAGAAGGACGGCCAGGGGCTGCTGGATGGAGTTTGACCAAAGTTCTCGTAGAAACCACGGTAGCCCGGGTTAACGCTGCTGAGTTCGACTTCTTGTTCGACCAGCCAGCGTGCCTCGAGAGGACAGATGATTTCGATGACCACATCATTTCCAGCCACCGGTGGTGTCCACAACTCTCCGGAAGGTTGGATGTCATTGACATCGAAAGCACGGATTCGATGGCTGCGCTCCACATTATAAATGTGCATTTCGCCATCGATGGGTACGAGCCAGTTGCTGAATCCAAAATTCATGCTGATGGCATTCTTGCAGGAGAAACGAATTCTCCAGGCAGCTTTCTTGTTATCAAGCTTGGTCCAACGCCCATGCGTTTGCGGACTGATGGTAACGGGATTTGGCACTGCGTAACGCGGTGCGAGTCCAATATCATCTCGCTCTTCATCTTCTAACGCCAGAGCCTCAAGATCGAGACCTGGAAGTTGAATGACGGGGACTTCTTTTAGGGGGATGTCAGCATGTGCCGTTGCACCATCAAAAAAGAGGCCAAACGACAACGCACATAAAACAAGAACAACGGGTCGAGAGAACATGAGGTTCCTTCCACTCGCAAAAAATCTCCACCGCCCCATTCACTGTGAATGGGGTGCAAAAGGAGTGTTTGAGGCGGACTTTGTCCGATTTCTTTGTAAAAGGTTTCAGAGCTTCTCTATTGTCGCTCTTGTAATCAGATCCGCAAGGGGGCTCACTCTCGAGTTCCTCGGGAAGTATTTCCGAGGAAGGTCCAAAGATCCCGAACCTGTCCCTCATCCAGTCCGTCGACCAATCCAGGTGGCATCGGCGACACAGGAGAGGCCTCGATGGCGGAAACTTCGCCTTCCACGGTGAAAGGTTGATAGCCGAACGGATCGGTGTTGAGAACCATCGAGTGGTTGTCTCGCCGCAGGATCCGACCGACCGCAACATCGTCATTGGTGGTGACAATATTCCACTGATACTGGTCCGAGATGTCTCGCGATGGCTCCAGTAACGCCGTGACCAGATCGAGGTCAGAGAATCTCGCTCGAATACCGGTCAGATCGGGTCCCGAGCCACCCCCTAGATCCTCGAAGCGGTGGCATCGAGAGCACAGTGCTTTTTTGTACGCTTGCTTGCCGCGCTCTCTGTCTCCGGGGCCAGCCGAGATGGCTGCCAGTAGCGACTTCTGATTCCACCGCACTACCGGCTCAGGCATCACCGGAGGGGCGATCTCTGGTGCCATCAGGATGCCGGAACCGTCGTCGAGTTCGCGGGCGATCTGATCGATGAAGCCACTGAGGCTGTGGCCTCCCTTGCGCTTACGCAGCACCTTCAAGGCTGTCGCCATCTCGAGGTTCTGGGATTCGGTGCGGCTGGTGAAACGCAGCAGTCGCAGTGCGGCTAACCCTTCGGCGCTATCTGCTTCGGACGTCAGCCAGGGCAGGATCCGCTGGGCCAGTAACGGCGCCGATAGGCGCGCCAGAAGGTCACCGCAGAGGCGGTTGACGGCCAGATCGGTGGCCGGGAAGAGTGGGTCGAATCGGGCCAGAAGCCGCTGTCTGGTGGCGCCGGCCGGATCGCCATGGCGTGCGATGGCGACGGTAGCAATGCGCAACTCCTCCAGCAGATACCGACGATTTCCGGCGGGAGGCAGGTCGCATAACTTCTCGAGCAAGGGGTCTCGATCAACCGTTTCGCCAACTCGCGCCAGTGCTAGCAGGCCGATCCGGCTAATCGAACCGGGCGTGGCCACTACCAGATCACGCCAGATTTCGACCGGCAATTGTTCTAACGCGACACGAGCGGCATAGGAGATGGCTGGATCCCGGTGGCCGAGATGACGCCAGGCGATGCCGAGCAGTTCTTTTTGTGGCGAAAGATGTCCCGCTTCCAGCTGCCGTTTCAAGGCCCGTGCTTGGTGACCCAACCGGGTGGTGGGAGTGGCCATTTCTGGACGTGAGTCGACGTCAGCTCGAATGCGAAACAAGGTACTTCGGGTACCACGACCGCCGGTCACCCCGTAAAGGGCTCCATCGGGACCGAAGATCATGTCGGCGACGTTGAAGGCTGCTGCGCCGGCAAACGGTTCGGCATGGCCTCGCCAGCCGGCCCCGTATTCGCTCGGGAAGTAAGCGAGAATACGGCCATAGGCCCAGTCGGCGATGTAGACGGCGTGACGCCAGCGGCCCGGAAAGTTGCCCCCCAGACCCGACGAGACTCCGGTCGGAGAGGACAGATCCGTCTCCACCGACGGGATCACCGCATCGGGGATCCCGTCGGGCCACTTCGCATCTCCGCCACGCCAACCCGCGTCGCCTCCAGAGACCACCTCCACCACTCGGGGCGATCGATACCACGGAGTTCCGATGTCCCACTCCATGTCGGCATCGTAGGTAAAGAGGGATCCGTCATGATGGAATGCCAGGTCGTAGGAGTTACGGAAACCACCGGCGACCCGTTCCCATTCGAGCGTGTCAGGATCGATCCGCAGAACCTGACCGGCGGGGGCGAGATGGCCGACAGCGTGACCGTTGGGATCCCACATCCTGGGCAAGATCAGATCCTCTTGCCAGTCGCGGTACCGGTCTCGGGTGAGGATTTGCTCCGGAACGTCGATGTGGTTGCCGACCACTGTCCAGACGTGCCCATTGGGTCCTCTCACCAGCGCATGAACGCCGTGTTCGCCACCGGGCCCCATCGCCGACAGTCGTTTCTCCTGGTCGAAGAAGCCGTCGCCGTCGGGATCCGACAGGATCCACAATCCACCCTTATCATTGCGGTGGCCGGCGACATGGACCCACAGATTCCCATCGACCATCAACAATCCCTGAGCGTCTCCGATCGCCGCGCAGTCGCTGACCGTGACACCTTGCTCGTCGATCACCACCCGCTTGAGCGGGCCGCGTTGCGGGGATGTGATGAAACTTCCGGGCGCTTCGACCGCGATACAGACCCAGGAACCGTCCTTCGGGTCAACCTGGTGGAGGATTTCGGCGTGGAACCCCTCGGGCAGACTCCAGCGGGTGACTGATCCGCCGGGAGTCAATCCAATATCTCCCCAGGGCGCGGTAGAGCTACTGACTGGACCCTTGAGCTGGATCGGCTTTTCGACCCCGTTATCCAGCAGCCGCCAGCTTTCATCGGTGACGACCATCACTTCGTTGCCGTCGGCGTCGGTCCAGGCGAGGATTCCCGCCAGCCCAGCAGGTCCGCCATCGTTTATGCATTCGACCCGCAGTTTGTGGCGACCGGCAGCCAGATTCTTGATGATGGTGCGAGACGGTTTTTCCCAGCTGTCACCACGAAGGACCTCTTTCTCATCGAGATACGCGATGAAGTGATTGTCACCACTCATCGCCAGAGAAGCCTCGACCGATGGCTGTTGTTTCACGACGGTGAAGGTACGAATCAGTTCGACCCGTTGATTCTCGGGGGTAGCTCCTGAGGCCCAGATCCACTGTGGCTGATTCTCCAGCGGGCGCTCTATGACCCGGGCACAATCTTGAACCGGATCGCCGTCGAGCGGCTGCCAGGACCGGACCTGGATCGATTTCCACTCGATACGCATCGGTCCGCCGCCGTGAATCTGCAGACCGATCTTGCCCTCCTTGACTGCATCTGGCGATTTGTCGACGAACGAGCACACGGGGATGGAATCGATTTCGTGTCGTACAGAAGTTCCGCGAGCGATGATCCGCATCTGGTGCCACTGACCATCGGCGAGCCTCTGCACCGCTTTCTCTGCATCGATATGAAATCCCAGTCCCTGACGCGATCCGTCCTTGCCAAGGTTGGCCATCTCGCCGCGCGGGACTGCGATGCCTCGACCGCGAGATTCGTAAAGCATTCCGGTGTATTGGTTCTGGGCATCGAGATCTGCCTGGTAGCCGATCGCTTCGCCGTCGTCGGCGCGACGGCTGCGGTACTGGATACCACTGTTGCCACCCTCGATCCGGAACTGGGCTTCGAGCACGAAGTCGTCCCAGGTGGTTGCGTGCCACAGGTAATCGTTGCCAGGAACCGGACCTCCAGCGGGACCTTCGCCGATGATCACTCCATTCTCGACGCGCCACAGATCGGTATTGCCGCGCCAGCCATCGAGACTTTTCCCATCGAAGAGGGACACCCAGCCCACATCGGGTTGAACTGGCTGAGCCGATGAGGGCGATGAGACGAGGATCCACAGCAAGGCGGCGATCAGTGTCAGCGTACAATTCTTCATCGGTTCTCCTGTCTGGTCTCGATGCCCTTGACCGATCGATCCTGCGCAATCCGGGCCACGAAGTCGGCTCGAGGCGGAAGGGTCTCGATGGTCCAGCGAGTCAGGCGTTCGTAATGGTCGAGAAATCTCTTCAGGGCTACATCATTCATAGAATGGGAAGCATCGTCACCCCGATCCAGCCGCAATTTCGCTTCCTGCTGTCCTCGCCACAGGGAGACCGTCTCCCATGTCGGTACCAGCAGGATGGCGAGGTGATCGAACAGAGCGAACAATTGCCGGTAGGGTCCTTCCAGTTGCTGGCGGATTCGGTTTCGCCAGCGCATCTGCGCATCTTCTTGTTGCTCGAGTCTGTTGATGGGTGTTTCCCAGTCCAACTCGGAGCAGGGGCCCAGTCCGACGCACCAACCCTCGAAGATCACCACGTCATAGGGCCCTTCCATCTGGCGACTGGTGGAAAGCCTGTCATCGATGCCCTTGTCGAACACCGGAATGGTGATCGATTCACCGCTGCCCTGGCCCAGTTGATCAAGGATGTTGGAGGCTAGCTGACAATCGTGGGAGCCCGGAACCCCGCGGGTGATCCACAGCGGATGTTCTTCTCGGGCCAGCTGCTGACGATCTGATTGAGGAAGGTAAACGTCATCGAGGGCGACGATGCCAACGCGCAAACCATGGAGATCAGCTGCCAGATCGACAACCAGCTGGCACAGGGTGCTCTTTCCCGCTCCCTGACAACCCTGTAGCCCGACGATGACCGTCGAGCCCTTCTGTTGTCGCCATCGATTCAACGCCTCGACAAAGGGAAGGTGGAGCTCATCCAGCAGCGAATCGGCGCTCTCCGGCAGATCGAGCCGACGCCGACCCTGGCTCCAGCGCTCTCGGATTTCGCGAGACATGGTGGCCATCCGGTTTCCTTCCGGCGCAAAGGATACCGCAGGTATCGTGGATTGGCACCGGACCGAACAACGCCAGGCCTGGTCCCGGTGGGCTATTGCGACCTCAGTCAAGGCGAGGCACGATCCTCACCTGGAGGTTGGGCCAGGGTCCTGACATGCGTTGGATTCTGTGCCGCTGGGAGCGAGGGGAACAAAGATGTCATTACGAAAATCTGGTCTCTTCGGAGGCCCCGGAAGCTGGGTTCTGGTCGCCTGCGTCATACTGTTTTCCGGCTGTGCGGTGTTACCGGTAACAGGCGGCAAGCAGGCGGGGGTTATTCAGACCTTCGAACCGCATGGCAAACTGACCGAAATGGGTGTCGGTTTTGCGGGGTACTGGTTCCGCGAACAGCAATCTGGAGCATTCATCCATCTGCAGACTTCTTACAGTGGCTCCGTGACAGGTGTGCACTATCCAAGTCTTCCTGCCGAGGGGGCTGGAGATCCGATCACGGCTCGCGAAAGAAATGGTGCACTGCTGGCCATCGGGCCGACCTGGATGGTCAATGATCGGTTGGCGGTCTACGGCGGCATGGGTATCGGTTCCTCATCCACATGGACTGAACGTCAAGATGCCGACCTGGAATTGAGTCCGACAGGTTACTATCACTACGAAGGAGACAGGGATCTGGGTCTCCACGGCACCTGCGGAGCCCTGCTGCAACTAGGGGAGGGCTGGATTGTGGATCTCGGATATGGCAGTTACAGCGACGCGATTCATGTCGGCCTCGGTTACAGCTACTGATCCTGTTCAGAGGAGTGCATGACCACAAAACAGCAGCCAGGTCTTTTACTGGTGAACCTGGGATCGCCCGATTCTCCATCGGTTTCTGATGTTCGTCGTTATCTCGACGAGTTCTTGATGGATGAACGAGTGATCGACAGCCACGTGGTGATTCGCAACCTGGTGGTCCGCGGCATCATCCTCAATACCCGTCCCAAGAAATCCGCCGAGGCCTACCGCAAGGTATGGACCGACGAGGGCTCGCCTCTGATCGTCATCTCCCGTCAACTGGAGCAGCAGGTTGCGGGATTGTGGCCTGGGCCGGTGGCGTTAGGGATGCGCTACGGAAATCCGTCGATAGCTACTGCTCTCGAGCAACTGCGCCAATCGGGTGTCGGGGAAATCATCGTCGTGCCGCTCTACCCGCACTACTCGATGAGTTCCTACGAAACTGCGGTGGAGAAGGCTCTCGATGATGCTTCCTCGATGTCAGATCCACCGCGCCTTCACTTCCTGCCACCGTTCTACGATCACCCGCTGTATCGCAAGGTGCTCGCTCAGGTCACGGCACCCCATCTGGAGGGGGAGTGGGATCATCTGCTCTTTTCCTTCCACGGTGTGCCGGTGCGTCACATCGAGAAGCGAGATCCGAGCGGTTGCTACTGTCTCAAGACGGAAGATTGCTGCTTCACCGATCACCCGGCGACGCCGATGTGCTATCGCGCTCAGTGTCGTCGCAGCGCTCGCTACCTCGCAGAAGATTTGAACCTTGCCGATGATCAATGGTCGGTCGCTTTCCAGTCGCGCCTCGGCAATGATCCGTGGCTTGAGCCCGCGACCGAGCCGACCACCGAACGCCTCGCCAAGCAGGGCATCGAAAAGCTCAAGATCATCTGCCCTGCCTTTGTTGCCGATTGTCTCGAGACCATCGAGGAGGTCGACATGGGGGTGCGTGAAACCTTCATCAAGGCCGGCGGCAAACAGTTCGAGATGATCCCCTGCCTCAACGCCGACCCGCGCTGGGCCCAAGCCATCGTCGAGATGGCCCCGGAAGCGCTGCAAAGAACATCCCCTGCCGCCTCCGATGGGGTGATTCCACAATAATGAGTGAGGGACTGGACTCATGGTGTTTATCCACCGATCACCTCGAATCCGAAGCACACTGGCTTGCGTGCGTGTCATTGAATTATTGACGCCACAGTCTTGGGACTGTGGCGTTTTTTTTGTGCGGGATTGCACCCAACCAAGAGACTATTCAAAGCGATTCTCGCTATTGGAGGGATCTGTGAACTCTCTCCACACCGCTCAATTCTCATAATTGATGTCTCGGGGCTTCGCTGATCCGGATTATTAGTGTGCCCGAGGACCGTCTGGCACCCGCATGTCGGATATCAAATCCCAACTCCTTACCGAAAGGAGCAGCGGATGCCCCCTCGTCGAGAGAATCTCGTCTTCGCTCTTTACACACACCTGACTCCGGGGTGAAGAAGATTTATTGGAGACGGCTGGTCGCAGTGATGGTTGATCGGCCATTCTTTTGTCATGGGCCTCAAACGAGCTGGGAAAGCGAACATTTCGCCTCTTGGCAACTAACGGGCTCACCTGTTCATTTGTTTCATTTTGAAGATGTCCCAAACAGTTTGGAGAAATGATGCCACATTCGATTTTACTAAAAATTGTAGCCACGATTGGACTTTCAATCGTACTTCTTTGGCCCTCAGCAGTAATTGCACAGAGCCCTACCTACGTTCGGGGAGACTGTAATACCGATGCAGCCGTCAATATCGGCGATGCAATTTGGATGCTCGGGGTTCTCTTTACCAACGCTGGCCCTGAGAGTTGTACAGACGCTTGTGATGGCAACGACGACGGAGCCCTCGATGTGGCCGATCCCGTTTTTTTACTGACTTATCTATTCACATTCGGCCCCGAACCCGCTGCTCCCTTCCCGCTTTGCGGTACCGATCCTACCCCTGATTCATTGACCTGTGATTCCTTCCCTCCCTGTTCGGCAGAACTCGAAATCGAATTGGAACAAGGAATATCCGGGCTGACTATCAGCGCCGGCGATAATCAGTTCGTTGCGTTCGTCATCAGTGTGACCGGTCTCGGTGGGACTACAGAATCAGTCACCTTTAGCCAAGAGATCGAGCCTGACACCGGCGGAATTTCCATCGCATCCGATTACCCCGGTGGTTGGACCCCATCGACAGACCAGGCATTGGTGGTCAATGCAGTGGTGACCGCTCTGATTCCGGGTACTTACACAATTACCAGCACCGCGTTAGTTGCCGGCTTGCAGGCTCAGGAGACTTTGACGGTAACAGTCACCGATGGCCTCGCTGATCCGATCGAGCTCAATAGCGTCGGAATGGAACCGGGTGCTGTGGCTTTGGGTGTTTCCACTGCGGTTGATTTCACCTGTCTTACCACTGGAACGACCAATTTTCCGTCGACGATCACACTCAATCAGGTGGAATCGGACGGCAGTCTCATCGCGACCATCGGCGAGCTCTTCGACGATGGTAATGGAGCTGATCTGGCCGCGGATGATCAGGTTTACGGCGGCACTTTCTCAGTGCAGGGGATGACCGAAGGATTGCTTTACTACCAAGCGGTATCAGGTTCCGAAACTTCGCCCGTCACCAAACTCCTTGTGAGTCCTCTTCCGATAGGTATTCAAGGAGATGACCCGGCACAATTGATCCCGGATAGCGGGGGAGGCGGGCAGATGTATGCAGACCAGGTACTGTGCAAGGTCTCCGATTTGACCGATTCCTCCGGGATCCAAGCAGCAGTGGTGGCTGTTGGCGGTACGATCGAAGGCTTATTGCCACGCTTGGGCATCGTTTGCGTCGGCATCGATCCCAATGGAACCGCACAGCGTGTCTACGACATGGCTGCACTCCTTGAGGCGCAACCCGGCATCGAATCTGCCGAGCCGAACAGGCAAGATGAGATCGCCGCTTTCACGCCGAATGACCCCAGCTACGCTTCTCAGACGAATATGACCGTTGTCCGTGCCGACGAAGCATGGGCCATCAGCCGCGGGACCACGACGATTGCAGTGATCGATACTGGTGTGGATTACAATCATCCCGATCTCGATTCAAAGGTGATCATCGGTTGGGACTTCGTCGATGGCGATAATGATCCTGCAGATCCCAACAGTCACGGCACTCACGTGGCAGGAATTGCAGCCGCTGAATCGAACAATGGGAACAGCGTTGCCGGTGCTTCCTGGGGGAGCAGTGTTCTCGCCATCCGCGGCATCGGTAGCCACGCGGTCTTTGCCTCTTCTGTTCGCTTCGCTGCGGACGCCGGTGTCAAAATCATCAACTACAGTGGCGGCGGTTCGAACTCAGCGACCAAGAGAAATGCGGTGCTCTACGCTGTCGGAAAAGGTGTCCTGTTCGTTGCAGCAGCGGGGAACTCAGGAGCAAACACCAACTTTTGGCCTGGGTCTTACCCCGAGGTTCTCTGCGTTGGCAACTCCACGAATGCCGATGGACGCGCTGGCTCCAGCACCTTTGGCGCACAGGTGGATATCTGTGCACCAGGTGTCAGTGTCACTTCGACGATACCTGGGGGTGGAGTTGGCCCCAAGACAGGGACCAGCATGTCGTCACCTCTCGTTGCCGGAGCTGCGGCGGTAGTGTGGTCGATGCACCCCGCATGGACTGCAGCACAGGTACGGACTCGATTGTTGGGAACTGCCAAGCCGATGCCGGCCGGATTACTGATCGGAAATCGTCTCGACATGTTTGAGGCGGTCTTCAATGGCAGTTTTGAATTGGGTGATCTGGGTGAGTGGATCCAGAGTGGCTCTTGCAGCAGTCTCACCTCTCTGGGGCCGCTGGTTCCTCAGCATCGCAACCGCATGGGCTACTGTAGTACCGGCCCCGCTGGCGATCAGTCTGGAGCGACGCTTCAACACTGTTTCGAAGTTCAGCCAGGGGTCACCAGTTTGCCGATCAAATTCGAGTACAACTTCATCACTGAGGAGTTCCCGGAGTGGGTGGGTACCCAGTTCGACGACTTCATGAATATCACCATTACGGCACCGGATGGAACCGTCACCAATCTTGCTGCCGAATCGGTGAACGCTTCGCTGTTTGTACCGATCGGAGGCATGGATTTCCCCGGTGGTGATTTAACCGTGGGCCACACCGATTGGCAGACCGCGATGGCGACTATCGCCGTGACCTCAGGTCCGGGCCAATACATCATCGACATCTCTGACACCGGGGATGACATCTATGATTCGGTGGTCTTGATCGACAACATTCGCTTGAAGTAGCATTCGACGAATCAAAATGGAGAGCCACACGGGCAAGTGTGGCTCTCCATCTCTTCATCGGTCATCATTGATTTTGAGTGAATCATTGGGGCATATTGGAAATAAAATTGTGACGGTGCGATCGGAGTACACGATGAAGCGACAACATGCCCAGGATTTCACCCGTGGACTGTTGATTTTGGTCACGCTCCTGGGGGTCTCCGGTTGTTTTCAGCACACCGCTGGAAATCATGAAATTAAACTTGCGCCAATTGAACCGGTTCAGATTCCAGAGATCGATGGGCTGATCCTGAATCAACTCGGCTGTCACCCAAGCGAACTCGAAGCGGGAAGCACCACTGATGTGATCTTCAGTTGTATCGTCTCCAGCGAATCGGGATGGCTACCAGAGCATTTGATATTGTCGCAGGTCGATGAGCGAGGTGTCGAAATCCGACAGGTCGGCAAGATGATGGACGATGGCAAGGATCCCGACATCGCGGCGGGCGATGCGGTCTATACCGCTACAGCATCGATTGTCGGTGAAAACGGCAGCTTCCGTTTTCGTGCTTCGGCATGGCGTGAGGGAGAGATGACCCACTCTCCCATTTACCACATGAGGTTGACGCCACCGTCACCGGATACCGGGCCGACGGCAGGAGAGCAAATCGTTACCGATCCAAATACGGGTGCAAAGATGCTGGCAAATCAGCTATTGCTCTCCCTCAAAGCAGAAACCTCGCGAGCACGGCAGTCACAGATTATGCAAAGTGTGGAGGGGAAAATCATCGCCACCATTCCGGGGGGAGTTCTACAGCTGGGCATTCCAGGAGAAGCAACGAGTACCACTGTTCTGCGCGCAGTCCGGCAATTGCAGAAGTACCCCGAGACGATCTACGCCGAGCCAAACTTCGTCGATGAAGTGGATGAATTACCGGGCGACTGAAAAGCCAAGAACTCGAAAGTGAAGATCAATAGGCGATGGCTGCCATACCGGTGCTTTTACTGGAACAGGTTGGCAAATAGGAACGCCAGTAGCGCCAGTAGCAGCAACAGCCCCGGCAGGACCATCTGCCAGTGCACCGGCGGGTGGGCGGGGATCTTTTGCACAAGGTGGAGTAGCTTGGCGGGGGCTTCGTCGAGAACCATTCGCGACAGCGCGGTCATGCCCCGAGCGATGGGGTTGTTGATGATCCAGCCGAGCAGGCGGCCACCCTTGCGATAGAAGACATCGAAGTCGAGGTTTTCGCGCACCAGTTCGGGCGGATAGATGCCGGTTTTCATCAGGACCACCACCGACAGCGAAGCAAACAGCAGTAGCTGCAGCTGGGTCAGTACGTGGGTGGTGGTGTAGGGCATGTAATCGACGGTGGCAGGGAGCAGGCTATAGAGCACATCGGGACGACAGCCGATGAAGATGCACAGGCCGGCGCCGATGGCCATCGCCAGCAGCATGTTGATGGGCGGTTCCTTCGCTTTCAGTTTCGAATCGTGAGCGAAGAAGGCGAAGTAGGGGATCTTGATGCCGGCGTGTTCGAGCACACCTGCTGAGGCAAACAGCAACAGGAACCACAGATAGGTGTGTCCCTCCTGCAGGGCGGCCGCCATCACCATCGACTTGCTGACGAAACCGCTGAAGAGCGGTACCGCCGAGATCGATGCCGCACCGACCAGGCACAGCACCGTCGTGATCGGCATCTTGCGCCACAAGCCGCCGAGATCGGTACCGCAGCTCTTGCCGGTGACGTGCAGCACCGCACCCATCGACATGAACAGCAGTCCCTTGAACAGCACATCGTTGAAGGCGTGAGCGACCGCGCCGTTGACCGCCAGTTCGGTGCCGATGCCGATGCCGACCACCATGAAACCGATCTGGTTGATCATGCTGTAGGAGAGCACCTTGCGCAGATCGTTCTCGATCACTGCGTAGAAGATGGGGAATAAGGTCATCACCGCACCGATGAGGATCAGCTCCTCGGTACCGGGGAAGAAACGGGCCAGGGCGTAGACCGCCGTCTTGGTCGTGAACGCCGACAGAAATACGGCGCCGGTGGCACTGGCTGCCGGATAGGTGTCGATCAACCAGGTGTGTAACAGCGGGAAGCCGGCCTTGATGCCGAAGGCGAGGAAGATCCACAGCGCTCCTGGTGATGCCAGATCGAGCACGCCCAGCTCCGAGATGGTCAGCGAGCCACCGGCCTGATGATGGATCAGCAAGCCGGCCAGCAGGGACAGCCCGGAGAGGACCTGGAACACCAGATAACGTGCGCCGGTCGCCACAGAACGATCGTCGTTGCGCGCCCAGACGATGAATGCCGAGGTCAAGGCGAGCAGTTCCCAGCCAACAAACAGGGTCACCAGATCGCCCGCCAGCACCGTGCCGATGGCACTGCCGGCATAGAGCAGCGCCGAACAGGTTTCGAGACGGCTCTTTACGTGCAGGGCGTAGATGACCCCGATCACCGCGGCGATGTGAAACAGCAGAGCAAACAGGAACGACAGCTTGTCGACCTCGGCCAGCACCAGATCGAATCCCAGGAAGGACAGGGCAAAGGAGGATCCATCGGGCAGTCCAAGCAGGGCGAGCAGACCGACGACGGGGGTTGCCAAGGCGATGACCTTGCGCGGCACGCCGCCCAGGATCGAACAGAGGATGGCGCCCACGATGAAGGGCAGTACTGGGTACAGTCCTTCAATCATCGTAATAGCCATCCTTTCGCGAAACCGCCGTCCTCAGGAGGCGCGAAAGGAGTATCAGCAGGGCGATTCCGATGAAGCCGTAGATGGGATAGAAGCCGGGGATGCCCTCGATCTTCTCGACCGCCGGTTCGAGGTGGCGGTGATAGAAGAAATCAGCAGCGAACACCACCATGCAGGCGCCAACCAACCACCAGTGGATTCGTGAAGGAGCAGCGTGTGAGTCTGCGCTCATGACGTGCTCCCTTCGATCATGCGGGCCAGCTGGGAGTAGACACCGGGCCAAAAGAACAGTACCAGGCAAGCCAGCGCACTGAGTAGTAACGGAATGCGGCAGGCCCAGGGGGATTCGCCGTGGTCCTCATGACCTTTCACCGCCGCGCTTGGTTTTTCTCTGGCAAAGAAGGCGCGAATCGGAATCGGCAGCAGGTAACCGAGCCCCAGCAAGGTCGACAGCAACAAGGTGGCAAGGAACGCCCACTGGTGCGCCTCGATCATGCCGACGCACAGCAGCCACTTGCTCCAGGTGCCGCCCATCGGCGGCAGGCCGAGGATGCTGATGGTGCCGATCAGGAAAGCGGTCATCGTCCACGGCATCCGCTTGCCGATGCCGTCCAGTTGGTCGACTCGAGTTTTGTGACTGGCGACATAGATCGCCCCCGCCGCGAAGAACAGGGTGATCTTGCCGTAGGCGTGCATCGCGATGTGCAGTGCACCACCTTCGATGGCTGCCGGGAAAGCGACCGCCGCACCGAGCACGATGTAGTTGAGTTGGCCGATGGTCGAATAGGCGAGCCGTGCTTTCAGTTCTTGACGAGTCAGAGCGATCACCGAGGTCAGCAGGATGGTGAAGGCGGCAAACCAGGCGATCACCTCAGCCCCCCAGCTCTGTTGCATCACAGAGGTTCCAATGATGCCGGTGGCCAGTTTTAGCACCGTGAAGACGCCCGCCTTGACCACCGCGACCGCATGGAGCAGGGCGCTGACCGGAGTCGGGGCGACCATCGCATTGGGCAACCACTGGTGCAGCGGGAAGATGGCGGTTTTGCCGGTGCCGAAGAAGAACAGCAGGATCAGCACCGCCGCCTGACCGGCGGTGGTCGACCCGGCAAGGATGCCGCCATCGCGGAAATCGAGGGTGCCGGTCCAGATCCAGGTCAGCACTATGGCGGTCAGCATGAACAGCGTCGAAGAGCCGACCAGAATTCCCAGGTAGATGCGACCGGAACGCTTCGCTTCCGGCTTGCGGCTATGAGTGACCAGCGGCCAGGTGCTGAAGGTCATCAGTTCGTAAAAGAGAAACAGCGTCAGCATGTTGGCACTGAGGGCGATGCCCATCGCCGATAGGATCGCCAGGGCAAAACAGCACCAGTAACGCTCCTGGCCCGGGAAGTCGTTGCCGTAGAGTCCTCGCATGTAGCCGTAGGAATAGATGGTGTTGAGGATCCACAGCGATGAGGCGACCAGAGCGTAGATCATCCCCAGTGGAGTGAGAGCCAGGGCAAAGGAGAGGCCGGAACCGAAGTCGCCGATGGTGAAGGTCAACGTCTCGCCGGCCAGCGCCGTTGGCAGGATGGAGAGGATCACTACCAACAGGCCCGCTGGTAACAGCAGGTTGAGTCCATCGCGTAGCGGGCGGAAGCGACCGGTGAGCCACGGCAACAACGCCCCGAGGGCCGGTAGTAGCAGCGCCAGTAACAGGGGAGAGGTCTGTAGAAGAGACATTATGGTGTCCCTCCGAGCAGTTGCAGCGCGGCGTCGCGAGCGACATCGACAATCGGGCCCGGTGTCAGCCCGAGCACGATGCTGGCTCCCAGCAGCACGATGACCGGAATGAACTTCTCAATCGGCAGTCCCCGCGGATTTTCCGGCAGCTCTTTGGCCGGTTGCAGGTAGGCGATCTCGACGAAACGCCAGGTGTAGATGGCGGCCAGTACCGAACCCCCCAGCACCAATCCCGCCAGTACCGGGTGGCCCGACAGAATCAGCCCTTTAAGCAGGTAGAACTTACTGACAAAGCCCGCGGTACCAGGAATGCCGATCATGCCGAGCCCACCGACGACGATGGCTCCGCTGACCCACGGCATCCGTTGGCCGAGCCCCGCCAGATCGGTGAGACGGGTGCTGCCGAGGCGATAGATGAGGATGCCGGCACAGAGGAACAGCCCGCCCTTCATCAGGGCGTGGAAAATCATGTGCAGGATCGAGCCGGTCATCGCATCGATGTGGCCGACCGTCATGCCGACCACGATGTAGCCAATTTGCGCGACACTGGAGTAGGCCAGCAGCAGCGACAGGCTCGGTTGTCGGGCGGCGGCGAGCGAGCCAAAGATGATGGCGGCACCACAGCAGCTACTGAGGATAAAGACGTTGGCATCGCTGAGCACCGCACCGCCGGTGACCGCGAAGACGCTGAAGATAAAGCGCATCGCCATGTAGATGCCGACCTTGGTGGCGGTTGCCGCCAGCAGCGCAGCGACTGCCGAAGGAGCTTTGGCGTAGGCTGCTGGCATCCACAGGTGCAACGGGAATAGCGCCATCTTCAGGGCGACTCCCGCCAGCAGAAACGCTCGCGCTGTCAGCACCGTGGCATCGACCGGTGCCAGCAATAAGCGGGCGTGGATGTCGGCCATGTTGAGGGTGCCGGTCTTGGCGTAGAGCAGGCCGATGGCGATCAAGATGAAGGAAGCGCCGACAGAACCGAGTACCAGGTAGTTGAGTGCCGCGGTCAGCGCCTGGCGACTGCGCGAACGGCCCATGGCGATCAGACCGTAAATCGTCAGCGATGAGAGCTCGAGCAGCACGTAGACGTTGAAGGCATCGCCGGTGACCAGGATGCCGAGCAGCCCGGTGATGGCCAGCAACCACAGCGACCAGAAGAAGCGTCGGCGATCGGCCGGGATCTCATCGTCGACCCCTTGGCGCGAGAACAAGGTGACGATGAATCCGATGGCGGCAACCAAGGTGGCGAGTAGGGCACTGAGAAGATCGACCTTGAGTTCGATGCCAAACGGTGGCGGCCAGCCGCCGATGGGATAACTGACAGCAAACGGCGCGGCCACGGCATTCTTCCCCAGGATGTAGAACAGCAGATAGCCGCTGACGAAGGTGGTCGCGGCGGTGGTGACGAGAGCCAGCAGCCAGCCGCCGATGCCTCGGCCCAGTAACGGAGCGAGCACTCCACCGACCAGAGGAATCAGTACCACCAGGATCGCCAGATAGGAGAGGTCGGGGCTCATGATGTGGCCTCCGCCTCGTGCCGGTCGATTTCGGCGATCTCATCGGCTTCGATTGTGCCGTACTCTTCGCGAATGCCGACGATCAGTGCCAGCGCGACCGCCATGGTGCTCAATGCGACGACGATGGCGGTCAGTATCAGCACATGGGGAAGCGGGTTGGTATAGGTCAGTTCGGAGCCCTCTTGCAGGATGGGGGCGACTGCCCCATCGCGGACACCGAAGGTGATGTACATCAGGAAGATGCCGGTCTGGAACAAGCCGAGACCGAGGGTTTTCTTGACCAGGTTCTGGCGCGAGATGAGGGTGTAGAGACCGATCATCATGATGAGGACAAAGGCGACATTGTTGAAGGTTTCAAAGAGAGTCATTCAAGCTCTCCATTCACCTTACGGACCATCGTCAAGATCACCGAAGCAACCGTCAGACCGACGCCCGCCTCGACCAGCGTGATGCCGAGCGCTTCAGCATGTGCTGGGTGGGCCGGATCGAGCACCGAGTAGTCGAGGAAGTAACTGCCCTGGACCAATCCGACGATGCCGACACCGATGTATAGCAGTATTCCGAGGCACATCGTCAAATCGACCAGCCATCGTGGCAGCAGCCGATCGGTCGCCGCCTTGCCATACAAGAAGGCATGCAGGATGAAGGCAGAGGCGACCAGGACTCCCGCCTGGAAGCCACCTCCCGGGCCGATCTCGCCATGCATCTGGACATAAAGGGCGTAGACCAGGATGTACGGGAACAACATGCCGCCGATGGTCCGGAGGACCACACTTTCGCTCATGCGTCCTCCCTTCTGCGGGCCTGACCGGCAGCGGGACGCAGCAACAGGATCACACAGATCCCGGCGGTGAAGATCACCGCCGTTTCGAACATCGTGTCATAGCCGCGGTAGGAGGCGAGCACCGCTGTCACGGCATTGGGCACATGGTCACCGAAATCACCTTCCAGCCGATCGGTTTCGTTGGCATCGACCTTGCCGACATTTTGGGTTACGTACTGCGGGGAAACATGAACCGTTGCCGGCGCCTGGGGATCGCCAAAGCGCGGCAGATCGGAGGTGCCGTACAGCAGAACCACGCCGGTGACGGTCGCCGTGATGAGGGCGCTCCAGTGCAGCTTCGGTCCCTCTTTTTCACGGCTACCGGTTCGGGTCAGCGCTGTCAGGAGCAGGATGGTCGCCGCTCCGGCACCGACCGCGGCCTCGGTATAGGAGACGTCCATGGCGAACAGGTTGGCCCATTCGACCGCCAGCAGCAGGCTGTAGATGCCCATCAACATCACGGCACCCAGCAGATTGCGGGTCCACATGGCGGCGATGGCGGCGATGATGGCGAGCACCAGCAACAGGACGTTGATGAGAAGCACCGGATCACTCATCGGTAGCCTCTCCATCGTTGTTTGCCTCACCGGTCCACGGTTTGAGGCCCGCCAGATGGGCAACCCGAGAGATGGCATGGGTCGAAGCCGGGGTCGTGATGAAGAGAAGCAGTGAGATCGCTATCAGTTTGCCGACGGAGAGACCAGCGTCTGGGGAATCGAGTAGCACGCGTAGTGACAGCCCGCCCAGGATCAAAAGCTGGCCGAGGGTATCGGAAGTGCCGGCCGGGTGCAGTCGCGAGAAAAAATCGGGAAATCGGAGGATTCCGAGCGACCCACTGAAGGCGAAAAAACCACCCAGAAGCAGCAGGGCATCGGCGAGATAGTTCAGCATCAGGTCAGCCTCCGCGTCTCGACGAATTTCAGCAAAGCAATGGTGGCGAGGAAGTTGATCAGTGCGTAGAGCACGGCGATGTCGAGAAAGCCGGTTCGATCTCCGATGTACCCCAGAAGGGCCAGCAGTAGCACCGTTTTGGTGCCGAACACATTGACGGCCAGCACTCGGTCATAGGTGGTGGGTCCCTTGACCGCGCGGATCAGAGCCAGGAAGGCCCCTCCGATGACCAGCAATGCAGTGATCAACTCGACATTCATCAGGAACAATCCTCCCCGGTGTCGCTGTGATCATCCGAATCGGGAATCAACTTCGAGACCCGCTGCGCCATCGATCCTTCCAGAACTCCCTTTTGCGCTGCTTCGGTGAGGGCATGGACCAGCAGATGATCCTCTGCCACATCGACGGTGACGGTGCCCGGAGTCAGAGTGATGGAGTTGGCCAGCAGGGTCTGGGCGAGCGGGTGATCGATCTTGTGCGGGACCTTCACGAGTCGCGGCTGGATCGCGGGTCGTGGACTCCAGGATCGACGAGTGACATCGAGGCTGGCGATGACGATCTGGCTCAATAGCCACGGCAGATAGAGCAGGAATCCGGGAAGCGATGCGATCGGCTGATAGCTGGCACCGATCAGTCCCAGACGATGACAGCAGAACACCGCCAGCGCTGACGAGACGACTCCGGAGCCGATCAGAAATGACGATTCGAACTGCCCCGAGAGGAGCAGCCAGAAGCCCATCAGAGTCACAAACAGCAAGATGGAGCGCAAACGTCATTCCCCCCCCGGAACCCGACCCCGGTGACCATATTCCCGCCAAAAAAGAAGATGGCACGACCAGATGCGGGTGTCCACTGCTGTCAAAGCTCGCTCCGGAACACGATTGTCGGTAGCCTTTGAGCCTCGAAGGGGGGCGCGGATGGGATCCGCGATGGAATTCGGCCAGATTGCGGGGTTGGTGGCGGCAGCTTGCTGGGCGATCGGTAGTTTCATCTACAGTCGTCTCGATGCCCCGGCAGCCGCGATGAATCTGGCCAAGAACGCCATCTCTGGAACTTTGCTGGTGGCCAGCATCCCGCTCTTTGGCTCCGGTCTTGCCCCCTGGCTGGCGGCTCCGGCCAGCGCCTATTTGTGGCTCGTCATCAGTGCTGTGGTCGGAATCCAGATCGGCGATGAGGCCTATTTTCGTAGCATCCAGATCCTCGGACCTCGCAAGGCGCTGGTTCTGACCACCCTGACACCGCCTTTTTCTGCTGTGCTGGGATGGTTCTGGCTTGCCGAGCAGCTGGAACTCCCGGCACTGGTGGCGATGGCGATCACCCTGGCCGGCATCGCGGTGGTGATTCGCGATCGGAATCTGGCCAGTGATCGTTCCGGATTGCACGAGGGCGACCCCAGGGATGGCCTGCTGCTGGGAATCTTCGCCGCCTTCTGTCAGTCGACCGGGCTTGCCCTGTCGAAGGTGGCGATGGAATACCTGCCGCCGCTGGAGTCCTCGGCGATCCGCATCGTTGCCGCTTTCATCGGTGGATTTCTGGTCGCGCAGTCGACCGGGGTGTTGCCGCGCTGGAAACAGCAGTTGCTGGCCCCGGGAGTTCCTCGGCTTCTGATCGTCGCCAGCTTCATCGGCACCTACATCGGAATCTGGCTCAGCCTGGTTTCTGCCAACACGGTCGATCTGGCGATCGCCACGACCCAGATGTCGATGACGCCGGTGTTCATGGTGCTGCTGGTGGCCGTTTTCTTGCGCAAGAAGATCTCGCTGTTGGCCTTCATCGGCATGGCGATCGCCATCGTGGGGGTGGGGATGCTGATGCGACCGGATGTTTTGCTGGGTGGGTGACGGGGGGTCGATTCAGGGTCCGGAGGGATGGTCGCTGGCTCGTTCGCGGTAGACCAGCATCAGATTCCGTGTGTACATCACGAGAGCGAGGATCTGCCCCAAAAACAGCACCGGTTCCGCTTTGACGTAGGCATACAGAAGAGTGATGGATCCTCCGGTGATACTGATCCACCAGAACGCCAGGGGGATCTCCGACTTTCCCGCTTTTTCGCTGACGATCCACTGCACGATCCAGCGCGAGAAGAAGATCGCCTGGCCGCCATATCCAACCCACACCCAGTGATCGGTGTGCAGTTTTTCCCAGATGATCTGAAGCGAGTTTTTGGTCGTCTCGACATCGGCCTGCGACAGCAGTGCCCACTTCGATATGACGACTTCACTCAAGATGTCGAGACCGGCGACCATCAGGTTCGCTCCTCAGCGTTGTAGTGCAGGGCTCGCTTCTTCATCCTCTTGACCATCAGCAGGTCGAGGAAGGCCGGAATCCCTCTGCCCAACGGCGAGTATTTGCTTTTTCCGAGCAGACGAGGTCGATGCCCGACCTCCACTTCCACCGTTTTGCCGCCGCGCATCTCGACCAGGTAGGGGAAGAACCGGTGCAGACCGTCGTAGAGGGTCAGATCCTGGATGATCTCGCGACGAAATACCTTCAATGAGCAGCCGACATCGCGGAATCGGCTTCCGAGCAGTGTATTTCGCACCGTGTTGGCGACCTTCTGCGCCAGCTTCCGAATTCCGGGGTCCTTGCGCCGGGCCCGGACGCCGAGCACTGCATCGTGGCCGGGGATGGTGTCGACCAGCTGAGGGATGTCGGCGGGGTCATTCTGACCGTCTCCATCCATGGTGACGATCAGGTTGCCCCGTGCGATCTGGAAACCCGCCTCGAAAGCGGCGCTCTGGCCACTGCGCGGAACCAGCGTCAGCACTCGCAGGTGGGGAGTCGTTTCACGGCGTCGATGTAACAGGGTGCCGGTGTGGTCGGTGGAACCATCGTCGACCACGATCACCTCGTGAGAGATCTGCATCGTATTCAGGGTCGAGAATACCTCATCGAGTAGCGGACCGATCGCTTGCTCCTCGTTATAGGCGGGGATCACGACCGACAGTTCGGGCTGGTTGTGTTGTGTCACCGAAATCCTGCCTTCATGCGGCTGACTCTGTCACATCGAGATCCACTGGCGAGGTCCACCGGCGTATCTTGGGTGGATGGTAGTCTCGTCAACGGGAAACGGCAACAGACCCGATGCGACACCGTGATTCAGCGCCGGATGGCGTCAACCACCGATCGGTTTGCGGCGACCCAGGCGGGGATCGCACCTCCGACCAGCCCGAGCCCGAAGGAAACTGCGAATGCGGTGATGGCGATGGCGGGCGAGAGTTGAAAGGAAAAACTGATATCGGTGAAGGTGTTGAAGTTGGCCGCACCGGTCTCGACGCCGTGGAAAGGTATCACCATCAGCAGCCCCAGGACTCCTCCTACCAGTCCCATCTGCGCCGATTCGAGCAGGAAGGAGAGGAACACCTCGAGCCGACTGTAACCGAGCGCCAGCAGGATTCCGATCTCGTGAGTGCGGGTGGCGACGGTGGCGAGCATCGTGTTCATGGTGCCGATGACCGCTGCCGATCCCATGATGACGGTGAGGAAGATCGACAGCACCAGCAAGGAGGTGCTGAGCCCGGTGGTCTGGCTGGCCAGGTATTCACTCTGGCGTGTGATGGAGAAGTTGAGGCGGGGATCTTCCTCCAGTTGTCGTGTCGCCTCCTCGTAATCGAGATCGGTACCGACTCGTGCGATCACCCGGCTGTATACGGGGCGCTCGAGTGCCTCGAGCATCCGGTCGACCGGACCCCAGATCTCGCTGCCTTGCGAGGAGTCGAACTCGTAGACCCCGACCACCGCGAACGGAGTGGTGTTGAGTTTCAGGGTGTCGCCGAGGGCGCAGTTCTTCATGCGGTTGACGAGCGGTCTGCCGACCACCACCTCGTCTGCACCCCAGTCAGGCCAGCGCCCTTCGAGCAGTCGAGGTGGGGCGGGATGGAGTGTCAGCGAAGCCTGCTCGATCCCGCGCAGTGGTGCATTGACCATGCCGCCGTCGAGTTTCTCCATGTACATCGCAAGGAAGCATTCCGCCGCCGCCAGTGGATTGCCCTGTTCGTCGCGCAAGATCTCCGGGCGTTCCTTGATGATGATGCGAGCCGATTCGCGCGGGATTCCCGACTCTCCTTCTGAGGAGGCTCCATAGCGCAGGTATACCGCGACCTCGTCGGCCCCGAGTGGCTCGAACAGTTGCTCGAATCCGTTGCGCAGTGACAGCACCCCGCACATCACAGCTGTGGTGAAGGCGATGCCAAGGGCGGTGAAGAGCACCTGCTTTCGGCGTCTCAACAGGTTGCGGGTCGTGTAGCCGGTTGGCAGTGCCATCTTATCCAATGCTCCTGAGCGCCTCGGTGGGTCGGTAGCGTAAGAAAGGCAATCCCGCCGCCAGGCCCGCGACGATGCCGAGGACCGATGAGATGGCCACTGCCAGCAGCACCATGTCGGGGGTGACGTGGTAGTTGCGGATGCTCTCGCCCAGCATACGGATCATGAGACCCTCGGTGGTAACGGCGAGCACGATGCCACAGCCGCCGCCGATCAGCGAGATGAGCAGACC
This sequence comes from Planctomycetota bacterium, assembly GCA_002711105.1. Taxonomy (GTDB): domain Bacteria; phylum Planctomycetota; class UBA8108; order UBA1146; family UBA1146; genus UBA1146. The sequence continues at coordinate 86,516 of PAIH01000025.1, read as the reverse complement.
CTCGTAGATCAGCAGCAGAGTGCTGGTGATCGGTCGGAAACCGAGTGCCTGGAGGATCCCCGCCTCCTGGATGCGCTGTCGGCCACTGATCATCATCGTGTTGACCACCGAGAAGAAGATGGAGAACAGCACCGCGCCGCCGATGGTGCCGAGAAACAGCGGCAAGTTTCCCATGGCAGAGATGAAGAAGGACGCAAAAGCGGCCTCGGTGATGGTCTGGGTCCTCTGGGGACCGTTGGCGAACATCTCATCGATCTCCTCTGCGACCTGTTCCACCGGAGCGTTATCGAGGGTGTTGATGTAATACACTCCTGCGGCGATGTCTCCGTAGGCTTCACCGCTCTCGAAAGCCTCGTTGAGATAATCGGCACGGAAGTACATCGTCGTGTCGGGGATTCGTTCCTTGAGAGGTTGGTAGTAGCCGACGATGACGAAATCCCAGGCACCACCGTCAGCGCGCTGGTAGAGCAGCGGGATCAGCGGCACGGTATCGCCGATGCGGAATCCGTAGCGCTCATCATCGCGCAACCCGGTTCCGATGATGGCGGCGCGCCGGTCACTCGCGAACGCCTTCTGTACCGCCACTCTCGCTTCTGGTCCGGTGATTCCGTCCGGGCCCTCCAGAATCTCGATGTCCTTGGTGTACATGTCGAGGAAACGATTCGGGTCGACGGCGAACTGGGCGAAGAAGTTCTCCCGCTCCTGATAGTAGGCACCGAACCAGCGGAACTTGGTGCTGAGATAGACGCCATCGACGCTGTCGATCTTCTGCTGGTACGAGGTGGGCAGGCTGACGAACAGGCTGACCGCCGACTGGGTCACCAGACGAGTGGCGGAGGCGCTGCGAACGCTCGCTTCCAGCCCCTGCACGATGCCGATCAGGAAGCAGAGCAGAAAAACGGCCACCGAGATGGAGACAACGGTCAGGCCGTTACGAGTCTTTCTGGCCATGAGGTGACGTGCCGCCAGTCGGAAGGGGAAACGCAATATCAGGCCCCTTCCTGCAGCTGATCCTCGACCAGCACGCCCTTGTCCAGTTCCAGCAGCCGCCGTGCCTTCTTCGCCGCCAACGGGTCGTGGGTCACCATCAAGATCGTCTTGCCCAGTTCACTGTTGAGACGCGCCAGGATCTCCAGCACGCCATCGGCGCTCTTGCGGTCGAGGTCACCGGTCGGTTCGTCGGCGATGATCACATCGGGATCGGTGGCGATGGCTCGCGCGATGGCGACTCGTTGCTCCTCGCCACCGGAGAGTTGTGTCGGACGGTGCGTGGCCCGGTCGGAGAGTCCGACGATGTCGAGCGCGAACTCCGCCTGCTGGCGTCGCTCGGGTCCTGACAGCGGGGTCAACTGCAGCGGCAACATGACATTCTCCTGTGCGGTCAACACCGGTAGCAGGTTGAAGGACTGGAACACGAAACCGACATGGCGGGAGCGCCAGGCGGGCAGTTCCCGTCGCGACATCGCGCTGACAGGGGCACCGGCGACGGTCACGACCCCGGAATCGCAGGAGTCGAGACCACCGACCAGATTCAGGATGGTTGTCTTGCCCGAGCCACTGGGTCCCATCAGCGCCACGAAATCGCTCTCGGGGATGGAAAGGTTGAACTCATCGAGCACCTGGAGGGTTTCTCCGCCGCGGGAATATCTCTTGGAGACATTCTCGAGCACGATGAAGGCATCGGTCATGGCGACCTCTTGACCTGCACCCGGTCTCCGGCCCGTAGCGTCTGATCGGGATCGAGCACGACCCGCTCGCCGCCGATCAACCCTGATCCGACCTCGATGAGATCGTCTCCGACATCGTCACGAAGAGTGATGGTCCGCATTTCGAGCAGCCCGTCCCTGACGACGAAAACGGAAGGTTGCTCCGTGGTCAACAGTGCCCGACGCGGCACTAATACCTGCGGTGGAGTGGGGTTCGCCTCCGACTCGGGGACGAATACGACTCGTACCCCGAGTTGCGGCAGCAATCGGTCATCACGGTCGATGAACTCGGCTCGCAGTTCGACGGTCGCCTTTGCTCGGTTTGCGGTCGGCCAGATCTGCCGGATGCGTCCGCGGTATCCCTCTTCCGGATAAGCATCGAGGTAGATCAATACGGGTGCGCCGATGCGGGCGGCTTCGAGGGTTGTCTGGGCCAGTTCGATCTGTACTTCCAGCGTATCGAAATCGACCAGGGTGGCGACCGAGCCACGTGCGTTGATTCCGCCACCGATGGATGAGACCACTTCTCCCACTTCGGCATTCTTCTCGACGACGACGCCCGAGAAAGGTGCGTAGACGGTGGATTTGTCGATGCGCGCCTCGATCTCCTGGATGGAGGCAGCGATGGAGGCGACACGAGCCGTGGCGGCCTGGGCACTGGCGCGCGCCGAATCGAGTTCACTGCGAGAAGAGTCGTCGCTACGAGAGAGGGTTTCCTGGCGCTCTTTGGCCAGTCGGGCTCGCTCCTGTTCGGCCACCGCTCCCTCCCGATCGGCCCGTAGTCGCGCCAGCGAAGCCTCCAGCTCGCGACTGTCGAGTCGAGCCACCACATCTCCTTGTTTCACCCGGCTGCCCTCCTCGACATTCAACTCGATGAGACGGCCGGGGATATCGGTCGAGAGTGCGGCTTGGCGACGCGGGACGATGTAGCCATTCGAGGCGACGCCGGTGCGATTGCTGGCGCCTCCGTGGCGCTGGACGCGGGCGGTGACCACTTCCGGATCCTGATTCTGGACGACGGTCGGGAGTTCCTTCCAGGCGATGTAACTGCCCAGCAGCAGAAATAGCACCAGCAAGGGCCAGCGTGCCGAACTGGTGCGAGCAGTGCGATCGATCCTGAGACGAGAGAGATCGTGCTTGGCGGTCGACTCGCCGGACGATTTTGAGGAGTCAGATTCTGTCATCGTAGCCTCGACTCTCCAGCGATCCAAAAAAATGGCAAAGGAGCAGCCAGGATGCCAGAAGGTTTCTGACAATCCAGCGCTTCTACCAGCCGATTCGCCCCTTGGCATCGTCGATGCTTCGTTCGAGTGATTCGATCGAGCGTGATTCGGGCGTACGATTGGGCGGATACATCTCGCGCTGCTGCAACGGGTAGGCGGAACTTCTCAGGTGTGCTGGCATCGCATGACCGGAGCGCCGCCGCCGCTGCTGGCGAATCGTCTCGATGGAGATGGGAGCGACCACCGTCGCCTGCCCTGGTCCACTGGGAGCTTGTGCCAGGATGCGACCGTCTCCGTCGATGATCATGCTGGCACCGGGCCACGAGAAGGGCGGGTAGTGACTGGCCGAGGCTCCCTGGTTGCAGGCGACCACCGCCGCCAGGTTCTCGATGGCGCGACAGCGATTGATCACCGTCCACCAGTCCATCGGTTCGGAGGCGCCCCACGGATCCATGTAAGCACTGATACGAATCAGCACCTCTGCGCCACCGAGGGTCAACTCACGGCAGGTCTCCGGGAACAACCAGTCGTAACAGGTCGCCACACCGAGTCGGCCGATCTCCGTCTCGGTGACGGGAAAGAGCGGCTCGTCGTAGTCTTCGAGGTCGTGCGGACTGGTGTGGATCTCCCACGGGATCCACGGGTTGACCTTGCGGTAGCGGCTGGCGATCTCGCCGTCGGGCCCGATCAGGACGGTGGTGTTGAAGACGGCATCGGGCCAGCGTGGATCGATTTCGAGGAACGATCCGCTCTGGATCCATACTCCATGTTCGCCGGCTGCGGCTCCGAGTCGTTCGGTATGACGATTGGGAAACTCGACGGCGAGTTTCTCGGCCAGTTCTTCGGCGCTCTCGTAAATCGGAGAGGCATGGGCGAACTCCGGGAACACCACCAGTTTGATGTCGTGGAAGGGTCGGTAGCCGATCACCGCCTGCTCCAGTTGTGCGATCAGACGGGAGGTGGTGTCGTTCATCTGTTCCCGGTCACGTGGATTCGGCTGATCGGTCTGGCAACAGGCCGCGTAGTAGTCCAACTCGTTCCTCCTCCGCTGATGATCCTCGTTTGCGAGTCGCGCCCCGGTTTCGTCTCGACAGTCTAACCCCGTTCAGCGGGTCAGACACGAGCTGCGCAGGACCAGGCCGTGACGATCGCGGTGCAACTTGGTTGCGGTGCTCGAATCTCCTTGCAGCAGCGCCAGGGTGCTTCCGCGCAACAGTGCTCCGTGGCCGTGGCGAGCCCGGATGCGATCGACCTGCTCGAACAGCCTCTTGCAACGCTCGTGTTCGCGCCCCGAGCCGTTTGCCTCGCTGGATTCTCGCGCCGTCTCGAACAGGACTCCCTGCTGTGCGGGCGCGATTGCCCGGATCCGGTCGAGGACGACCCCGACGAAGTGCAGCGCCGTACGGCGGTTTTGCATCGATCGCAGCAGCATCAGTGCGGCCTCGAGGATGGGAGGATCGAGGCAGGTGGGCCGGTCGAGAGCGATCCGGCGCCGGTCACGCACGTGATCGCTATAAACCACCTGAACCGCGATGCCTCTGGCCTCGAGACCCCGCTGGCGCAAATTGCGGGCGGCCCGCTCACAGAGGTACTCGAGCATCGCTTCGAGGGTGCGCGGGCAAGAGACATCCTCGTCGAAGGAAGTTCCCCTCTGGATGGTGCGAGGGATCTCACGGCCACCGATAGAGCGATGATCTTCTCCCCGGCAGCGTTCGTACAGGATCTCACCGTTTCGTCCCAGCAGTGCGCCCAGTGCGGGGCGCGAGAGTTGTCGCATCTGCTCGACCGTTTCGATGCCGAGACGAACCAGGATCTGTTCGGTGCGCGGACCGACTCCCGGGAGTTGCGCGACCGGCAATTTCTTGAGCAGTGCCTCCTCCTGTTCCGGTTCGATCGATCCGAGTCCGTCCGGTTTGTGAAACTTTCCGATCAGGCGGGCGAACATCCGGTTGCGTCCGAGACCCGCGGTGACGGTCAGACCGGTGCTTTTTTTGACTTCTTCTCGCAACCGTGTCACGGCTTTGGCCGGTTGTGGATAAAGTCGTTCGGTTCCGGACAGATCGCAGTAGGCCTCGTCCAGATGCTCCTCGATCAACGGTGACCAGCGCTGGCAAATCTCGAACAGGCGTGAGGCATAGCAGCGGTACACCGCCTCGTGACCACGGACGATGATCAATGCCGGGCATCTTCGCAGTGCTTTGCCCAGCGGCATACCGGCACGAAGTCCGTGCTGTCGCGCTTCGTAGGAGCAAGAAGCGATCACTCCGCTACCGACGGCAACCGGCTGGTTTACCAGACGGGGGTTGCGCAGTTGCTCGACCGAGGCGAAGAAGGCATCGATGTCGACATGCAGGACCAGGGGGCGCATCGGGTTCCTTTCCATCGTCCGGGGTCGACAGGACAGGATAGCGAACATATGTTCGCCATCTACCCCTGCTTGTACCTTGTCCCCGGGCGGAGCACCATGCGCGCCCAGGAGAGGAGAGTCGGATGACGCTGGAGACACTGGAACTGGAAGGCCCCGATGAAGAAGGCCTGATGACCCTGGTGCTGAACCGACCCGGTCAACTGAACTCGCTCGACGGCACGATGGTTCGAGAACTGGATCAGGTGCTGGCCCAGGTGGCGGCTGATCCTGACGTGCGAGTGTTGCGGATCCGGGGAGCCGGACGGGGTTTCATGGCCGGCGGTGATCTGCGCTGGTTTGCCGGTATCTTTGCCGACTGTCCCGACCCGGAGCCACGGCGTGTCGCGGTGACGGATGAGATCCGGACCGTTCACCGCACCATCACCGCCATCGATGCGTTACAGGTTCCAGTGGTGGCTCAGGTGCACGGAGCCTGTGCTGGATTCGGATTGAGCCTGGCGCTCGCCTGTGATCTCGTGATCTGTTCGACGACCGCCAAGATCACACTGGCCTACAGTGGCATCGGAACCAGTCCCGACGGAGGATCCACCTACCAGTTGCCGCGGCTGATCGGTCGACAACGTGCGATGGCCCTGGCACTGCTCAATCAAAGAATCGATGGTGCGACCGCCGAGTCATGGGGTTTGTTCAGCAAGGCAGTGGAGGCCGATCAACTCGAGCAACAAACCATGGAGATTTGTCGACAACTGGCCAATGGTCCAAGAGAAGCTCTGGCGAGAACGCGTCGACTTCTGCGAGCGGGCCCGGCCACTTTGCAACAGACTTTGGAAGCAGAAGCGGTTTCATTCGGCGATTGCTCCGCCGGCAGCGAGTTTCCCGAGGGAGTGATGGCGTTCCAGGACAAGAGACCCGCTGATTTTCGATCGACGACAGGAGGTGCATCTTGAGCGAGCCTGCAACAAACGACCGGTCCCTGGCCGGGAAAGTGATGATGATCTCTGGTGGCAGTCGTGGTATCGGCAAGGCCATCGCGTTGCGGGCCGCCCGCGACGGCGCCAAGGTGGTGATCGCCGCCAAGACGGTGGAGCCCCATCCGCGGTTGCCGGGCACCATCCACGAAACCGCTGAGCAGGTTCGTGCGGCGGGCGGACAGGCACTCGCGGTCCAGATGGATATTCGTGACGACGAGCAGGTCGATGCGGCAGTGGCCGCTACAGTGGCCGAATTCGGTCGCATCGACGTGCTGGTCAACAACGCCAGTGCCATCTCACTGACCCCCGTATCGCAGACCCCGATGAAGCGGGTCGATCTACTATTTGACGTCAATGTCAGGGGAACCTACACCCTGACCCGGGCTGCCATCGAGGCGATGAGCCATGGTGACGGGGCTCATGTGATCAACCTGTCGCCACCGATTTCGTTGCGCCCGGTCTGGTTTGCACGCCATACCGCCTACACCATCTCGAAATACGGCATGAGTCTCTGCGTGATCGGGATGAGTGAAGAGCTACGTCCTCAGAAAATCGCCGTCAACGGACTGTGGCCCAAGACCATTATCGATACCGAAGCGCTTCGGATGATTCCCGGCATCGATCGACGAGCGACTCGCAAACCGGAGATCGTTGCCGATGCATTGCATGCGCTGGTGACTCGCAATCCTGTCGAATGTACCGGCAATTTTTTCATCGACGAGGACGTGATCATTGAGGAGGAGATCGCTGATCTGGAGACTTACGCGACGGAGGCGGGAGTGCCACCGATGCCAGATCTGTTTCTCGATGGACCCGGATCGATGTTCCCGGAGGATGGATAGCAGCACCTGATGGATAGCAGCACCTGGTCGAACAGAAGATTAGCCGCACAGCTGTTTCAGAGCGGTGAGAATTTCTGCTGACAGCGGTACCTTCTCACCGGTCCTGTAGTCGACCTCGATGATGCGAGAACTACCGAGCGCGACCACTTGTTGCTGTTGTTCCGACAGAATTCTGTGTTCCAGGGTGTAGCGATCAGTCCCCACATCGTTGGCCCGAATTTCAGAGGCGATGACATCCGGGTGCCGGACCGGCGAACGGAACACGCACTCGACGCGCGCCAGGATCGGACCCGAACGGGTTTCCGGTCCCAGCTCCAGGGTCCCGATGCGACGGAACAACTCGATTCTTGCGTCTTCAAACCAGCGCAAAAAACGGGTGTTGTTGACGTGTCCGAGTGAATCCATGTCTCCCCAGCCGACAACGATGGGGATCGAGATGGGCCAGTAATCCTGATCCTGATGGTCTTGGCCGGTGATTTTATTACCCAACGGCTTCCTTTCAGCTGCAGTTCTGCGGCACCTGTCGCTGTCGTGAGGGCAGTTCTCGCTCTGGTGGGGGCACTGTGAAGGAAGATCAGTCGTGAGACCACATCAGATCTCTCTTGTCTGNGACCCTGTCAATCCCGTATCTTCCCCNCTNGATGACGCTTCTGTTCGGCCTCGATTTGCCATGGCCACCGGAGGTAGGGGCGGAGGGGGGTCCTCNTTCCTGATGATCTCTTTCGGTAATCGCCATCGTATTTTCCGAGTCGAACGATTCCGTCGCTGAATAGATCGGATGTCGGTCGGTTCATCGCCGGTTCTCGAAGGGTCCATCCTCAGCAAGGAGGTGCACCGGATGCGAGGGTACTACTCTCCGGGTGCAACGAATGATCGACTCCGAGTCGTTTTACTCGTTGCATTCTTCGCCCTGACTCCCGTTTTTGCGGGGGCCATCGAATTCGATCTACTCAGTGGAAGAGTTTCAGGTCACTTCGACACCACTACGTCCATGGGTATGGCGTGGCGAGTTGCCGATCGGGATCAGAGCATCATCGGAACGACTAACGGGGGAACGAGTTTTTCCCTCAATGGTGACGATGCCAACCTGAACTTTGACAAAGGCGATGTCTTTTCGACCAACTTCAAGATCCTCCACGAGGTATCTTTTGACTACGACGAATACGGAGTGTTCGTGCGTGGCTTCTACTTCCGTGACTTTGCCGTGACCGAAGGGGATGTTCTTCAACCTGGTCGCCCGGCACTGAGTGGCACCGCGGAACGATTTGCTGGTTTGAACGCTGTATTACTCGATGCCTGGGTTCGTCGTGACTTCGGATCCAACGACAATCCGGTGACGNTGACCGTCGGTAGCCAGGTGATCAACTGGGGTGAGAGCACCTTCATCCAGAACGGTCTCAACACCATCAATCCGGTCGATCTGTCCAANCTGAGAGCCGCTGGCTCGGAGCTGAAAGAGGCGCTGGTACCGATTCCAGCCGCCAAGTTCGACTACGATTTGACCGATACCATCTCCTTGCAAGGCTTCTACCAGCTCGGCTGGCGTCCCACCCGCCTGGAGCCAGCAGGGACCTTCTTCTCCATCTCGGACATTGCAGCACCGGGAGGTAACTTCGTGCTGCTTGGTTTCGGAGTGGACCCGAACATCATCGATAACCCTCCTGGACCCGCTTTTCCCGGTTACAACGCTCCGATCGGAGTGTCGGTGCAGCGCTCTGGTGATCGGACTCCCGACAACAGTGGTCAATACGGATTGTCTGCCAGGTGGTTCACCGATTCCGGCTCAGAGTTTGGTTTTTACTACTCCAATCTCCATAGCCGCCTTCCCATCATCAGTGCCGTCACCGGTACTCCTGCGGGTGTTGCCGCGGGCGATTACGGGGCCTCGGCGGAGTACTTCCTCGAGTTTCCCGAGGACATCGAAACGTTGGGTATCGGATACAACAGCGACTTTTTCGGCACNGGTATCGCTTTCCAGGGAGAAGTCTCTCTGCACCTCGATCAGCCGTTGCAGGTCGACGATGTGGAGATTCTCTTCGCTGCTCTGTCGCCACTCAATGGATTGTTCGGCCAGAGCACCATCGGTGCGTTTGATTACAATGAGTTGATTCATGGCTTCGTGCGCAAGGATGTGGCGCAGGCCCAGTTTACCCTCACCAAACTTTTCTCCGGTTGGTTCGGTGCCGATCAGATCGCCACCGTGGCCGAGTTCGGAGCNACCTTCGTCAATGAGTTCGAGGATCAGTCCGAGTTTCGGTATGAGGCCACAGGGACCTACACCAGTGGTTCCCAGATCTTTACCGATCTTGGTGTGCAGCCAGGAACCGAACCTCTTTCGGCTTTCCCTGACGCGTTGTCGATGGGCTACAGGCTGCTGGCCAGGGCTTCCTACTACAATGCTATCGGATCGCTTTCATTGACCCCGACCATCGTCTTCTACCACGACATCGATGGAACTTCTCCGGTGCCGGTGGCGAACTTCATCGAGCATCGGAAGACGATCACCGCTTCGTTGGGTCTCGGTTCACTGGGGGTTTGGGATGTCAAACTCGGTTACACCAACTCTTACGGCGGTGGACGGTACAACTTGCGGACTGACCGCGACTTCATGTCCCTGACGGCGAGTTATTCCTACTAGAGGAGGCACAGATGATGAAACGTGAAATGACCTTCGGTGCCCTTTTGGTCGCCACGATCTGTTTTCTTGCAGCCGCACCAGCGGAAGTGTCTCAGGACGGTGCCGCCCAGCTAGGTAAAGAGCTCACCGCCATGGGAGCGATTCAGGCCGGTAGCGACAGTGGCACCATTCCTCCATGGGAAGGTGGCATCAAGGCGCCGATTCCGGGCTGGAAATCAGGAGATCACTACGCCGATCCGTTCCCGGGCGACAAGCCGCTCTACCGTGTCGATGCCAGCAACCTCGAGAAATACTCCGAGTTTCTTTCCGCCGGTCAGATCGCGATGCTGAAAAGGTATCCTGATAGCTGGTACCTCGATGTCTATCCGTCGCGCAGGACCGTGGCCTATCCAGAAGACATCTACGCCGCTTCNCTCGAAAACGCCCAGACCGCATCGCTGACTCCNGATGGCAATGGTGTGCTGAACTGTCGCCGTACCTCTCCCTTTGCGATTCCTGAGAATGGGTTACATGGGATCTGGAACCACATGCTTCGCTACCGAGGTGAAGCGATCGAGAGAACCATCGGGCAGGTCGCACCGAGACCCGATGGGGACTACACGATGGTCCGCATCGAGGAACAGGTGATGTGGCGCTACAACCGTGAGGGAATGACTTCGGCCACATCGGACAACGTACTGGCCAAGTTCTACCAGGGTGTGATCTCTCCTCCGCGTCTCGCCGGGGTCAAGCTACACGTTCACGAGACCCTCGATCAGGCACAGGATCCACGGCAGGCGTGGGTCTACAATGCGGGCCTTCGCCGTGTTCGTCGTGCGCCTCAGGTCGCCTTCGATAATCCGGGTACCGCCAGTGACGGCCAGCGTACCAATGATCAGTTCGACATGTTCAATGGCAGCCCGGAGCGCTACGACTGGAAACTCGTCGGTCGCAAGGAAATGATTGTTCCCTACAACTGCTATCGGGCGCACAACGCCGAGGTGGATCCAGATAGCCTGCTGCGTGCCGGTCACCTCAATCCCGACCTGCTTCGTTACGAACATCATCGGGTGTGGATCGTCGAGGCGACGGTCAAGTCGAGTACCAGTCACCTCTATGCTCGTCGGACCCTCCACTTCGATGAGGATTCCTGGCAAGCTCTGGTCATCGATCAATACGACAACTCCGGGAAGATCTGGCGCGTCTCCGAGGCATACCCGATCATTTACTACGATATTCCAGCGATCTACGACACCATGATCTCTCACTACGATCTGCAAAACGGTCGTTACCTCACCATCGGTATCAGTGCAGCAGGTGAGGTCGAGAGATTTGATGTGTCCTTCAAGGACAAGGACTTCTCTCCGGCAGCGCTGGCGAGAAGGGGTCGTCGTTAGATAGAGCTGTGACAGGGGAAGGCAGCCGGACGAACGGTGGCAAGAAGCCGTCCGTCCGGCTCCTTCGCATCCTGAGCAGTGGAAGGGGTAGCCATGAGGACTGGATTGCTGGTTTTCGTCGCCTTGGGGCTGCTGTTTTGCATCTACTCGGAGAATTTTGTTACCGCACCGGCAAAGGCGCAGGTATCGCTGGATACAGTCCAGGATCCGGCTTCCATCCCTGATCGGTCCTATCTGGCTCCCAAGGGACAAAAAGCTCTGCTGATCGGCGCGGCCTGCCGCGCCGATCTGGTACTGCTGGTGGGAGAGCGAGGGTTGATCTTCCGTTCCACCGATGGCGGCAAGAATTTCCAACAGGTCGATTCACCGACACGCCGCATGATCTGTTCGGTGATCCTGGCCGATGATCAGCTCGCTTATGCCGTCGGTCATGACATGACGGTGCTACGGTCACGTGATTCAGGCCACAGCTGGCAGCAGGTGTATCGGGATCCGGATGCCGATCTGGCACTCTTCTCGGTGGTGTCGCTCGGTGGCGGAAAGGTACTGGCGGTCGGTTCCTTTGGCACTGTTCTGCTCAGTGACGATGACGGTGAGAACTGGCGTCAGCAGTTGATCTCCGAGGATGGGCCCCACCTTTACTCGGTCAAGCAGATGGGATCGAACCTGGTGGTGGTGGGCGAGTTCGGCTCCATCTTCAAAAGCGAAGATGCAGGCGACAGCTGGAACCTGCTGGAGAGCCCTTACGAAGGCACTTTCTTCGATGTCATACCGCTGGTGAACTCTCAACGTCTGCTGCTACTGGGATTGCGTGGCAACCTGTGGGAGGGGCAGGTCGGCGACTGGAAACGCATCGACACCGGTTTCGAGGCTTCCTTGTTCGGAGGTTCGATCCTGTCCAACGGTCGGGTGGTGGTGGTCGGGGATGAGGGACGGGTGATGGTCCGTAGTGCCACCGGACAATGGCATGATCGGTCCCCCGGCGAGCGACGCTTGCTCTCCTCGGCGACCGGCCTGACAGACGATTCCGTCGTGATCGTCGGAGAGAAGGGTTACCGAATCCGTTCCATTTCCGGGTCCGATTCGACTGACGGAGAGGAACGGCGATGATCGCCACATTCCTCGAAAAACTGATCTTCGATCATCGTCGTGCGATGCTGTGGTTGCTGACCGTGATCACGCTGTTACTGGCGGTGCAGGCCGGTCGACTCGCCATCGATGCCGGTTTCGAGAAGCAACTGCCGCTTCGTCACCCCTACATGGAGACCTTCCTGGAACATCGAGAACAGTTCGGGGGAGCGAACCGTCTGCTGGTGGCGGTCCGGGCCATAGACGGCGATCTGTTCGATCCGACTTCGCTGCAACGGTTACATCAGGTGACCCAGGCTCTGGCCGAGGTGCCAGGGGTAGACCGCACTTCCATCACTGCCATCACCGAGCCCAACGTGAGTTTTGTGCGAATCGTCGAGGGTGGATTTCAAGGTGGCAACGTGTGGCCTGCGGAATGGCAGCCGACCGACGAGATGGCAGCTCAGGTACGAGAGAATGTCCTTTATTCAGGCCAGGTAGGGCGTCTCGTGGCCAACGATTTTTCCGCCGCGATGGTGATGGCGACCCTGGTCAAGATCGATCCGGAAAGCAAGAAAGCTCCCGACCCGATCGAGGTGGGCAATCTACTGGAGGAGCAGATCCGGACGCCATTTGTCGATGATCAGATCGATATTCATATCATCGGATTCTCGAAGGCGATCTCGGATATCGCCGGTGGTGCCAAGATGGTGATCGCCTTCTTCGGTATCGCGTTGCTGGTGACCGCATTGCTGGTGAGNATTTTTTCCGGTTCCTGGAAGCTGACCCTGTTGCCGATGGCCTGTTCTCTGCTGGCGGTCGTGTGGACGATGGGGGCATTGACCACTCTCGGCTTTGGTCTCGATCCGATGTCGATCCTGGTCCCGTTCCTGATCTTTGCCATCGGAATGTCACACGGGGTCCAGATGACGGGCGCGTTTGCTGCCGCGATGAAATCTGGCGAGGACCCGATGGCCTCGGCGCGGTCTGCCTTCCGTCAGCTGCTGTTGCCCGGCTTCGTGGCACTCTGTAGCGATTCGGTCGGTTTTCTGACGCTTCTCTTCATCGAGATCGGAGTGATCCAGGACCTGGCAGTGATGTCTGCAGTCGGGGTCAGTCTGATCTTTGCCACCGGTTTCGTGCTTCTTCCGTTGCTGCTGGCGGGCCTGCGGCACGGTGAGGAATTCACTGCGAGATTGTCGCAACCAACTCCGCTTCGAGAGAAGTTGTGGGCGCTACTGGCTCGCACCACTCGTTTGCCGGTCGCTGCGGTGCTGGTGGTGACGGCAACCTTGATCTTTTTCTGGGGTATGCAACGAACCGACGAAGTCATCATCGGCGATGCGGATGNAGGCTTGCCGGAACTTCGNCCCGAATCGCGCTACAACGTCGACTCACTGACCATCGCCGATTCTTTTTCCATCGGGGTCGATCTGATCACCGTGATCGTCGAAACGGTACCGGATGCGAGTATCCAGCATTCCGTGATGGACCTCATCGATGAGTTCCAGTGGCGCATTTCCCAGGTGGAAGGGGTTCGATCGACCATCTCCCTGCCCCAGGTGGCGAGGATTCTGGCTGCCGCCTGGAGCGAGGGTTCTCCCAAGTGGCGTGAGCTGCCGAGAAATCGCGACATGCTGATGCAATCGACCAATCGTATCGAGACCGCCAGCGGCTTGTTGAACTCGGATGCCAGTGTGCTTCCGGTATTGATCTTCACCGATGATCACCGTGCCGCGACCATCGAACGGGTGACCACCGCAGTCGAACAGTTCCAGCAACAGTACGGACGTAAAGACGCCAAGTTCCGACTGGCGACCGGAAACGTCGGAGTGATGGCCGCGACCAATCAGGTGGTTTCTGCCGCCCAGATGGAAATGCTGGTAACGATTTACCTGGTGGTCATTGCGCTGGGACTGCTGGCATTTCGCTCGGTGCACGCCACCTTGTGCGTGATCCTTCCGCTGGTTCTGGTCAGTGTCCTTTGTTACGCACTGATGGTGTTGTTCGGGATTGGACTCAAGGTCTCGACCTTGCCGGTGGCGGCGCTTGGTGTCGGTATCGGTGTCGATTATGGCATCTACATCACGAACCAGATGCTACGCGCCAGGCGCGAGGGAGCGGCGCTGGAGAAGTCCTACCTGATCGCCCTGCGAAGAACCGGAAATGCGGTGCTGGTGACAGGCCTGACCCTGGCACTGGGAGTGGCGACCTGGATCTATTCCGATCTGAAGTTACAGGCTGATATGGGACTGCTGCTGGCCTTCATGTTCGCAGGCAACATGATCGGAGCGCTGGTACTGCTGCCGGCCCTGCAGAGGGTTCTCCCTGGTGCCGCAACAACCGCCTCGTCATCGGCCGGAGAGATGGCGACGGAAAATATCTAGTGATGTCCATCCTGGGCCAGGGTGTTGGTGGCGGAGTCGGTCGGATAGGGCTGCGTCGCCGGATTTGTTCCGGGAGCGAAGGAATCGACGGCGATCGCCTCGCTACGAGCCTTTTCAGCGGCTTCCAATCGCTTCGCTCCGTCTTGATCGATGATTCCCGTGGAGACAGCTCGTTCGACCAGAGTCGAGGCGGGTGACTTGTCCAACTTGCCCGAACGGATGGCGGACTTCAAGGCAGCTCGATCGTCCCTGGCCGCGACAGCCTTCTCGAGTGCGTACTCGAGAGTCCAGAGACCGGGCGATCCTTTCGGTCGCGGCAGTACATCGCGGGTCAAATGCTGCCACAGCGGCCCGCCATCGAGTAATCCTTTGGCGATGCGACCACNGAGCTTGTCAGAGGGAGCAGCACTACGGACGCGGACCGGCACTCCGAGGATTCTCAGCAGCCACGCTGCCGGACGATTCGGCAAGTTCATGACGAATCCACCGAGTGCCTGCTCGATGTGGACGACGCAAGTTTGCAGCTGATGTTGCACCACATCCTGATCCCGCTCGGGTCGACTATCATCATGGAATTTCTTCAAAACAGCGGAGCCCACCAGCAACCAGGAGAGAGCGTCTGCCAGTCTTCCAGTGAGGTGCTCCTTGAACTTGAGTGATCCCCCGAGAGTGCCCATGGCGATGTCTGACGACAGAGCGAAAGCCGCTGACAGTCCGGTCAGTTTTTGCTGGCAGCGTCCAATGGTGCCATCGAAGTGTTTCGGGGCCAGCAGAGAACAGGTCAGTCGGTGAATCGCCGTGCGTACCACGTTCGAGGCCACGAATCCAACGTGTCCCCAGAACGCCCGGTCAAAGGCCGCCAGATCCTTGTTATCCACTGCTGCCAGTTCAGAGGTGACGAACGGATGGCAGCGAACCGCACCCTGGCCGTAGATGATCATCGATCGGGTCAGGATGTTGGCTCCTTCGACGGTGATTCCCACGGGTACTGCTGCGTAGGCATTGGCCAGTTCATTTCTGGGGCCGCGACAGATGGCATTGCCGGCGACCACATCCATGCAGTCATTGACCACTTCGCGAAGTCTTTCGGTCGAAAACGCTTTGGCAACCGCGCTGGCGACCGCGGGTTTCTCACCGCTATCGACCGCGAGGGTAGAAGTGGCACGTAGCGCATCGAGGGCATAGGCAGTCGAGGCACTACGGACCAGCGGTTCCTGTACACCCTCGAATCGGCCGACCGGAAGTCCGAACTGTTCACGGACCGAAGCGTGGGCTGCTGCGACTCGCAGGCATGCCTGTGAACCTCCTACCGAGCTGGAAGGAAGAGAGATGCCTCGCCCTGCCGAGAGGCATTGCATCAGCATTCTCCAGCCCTTCCCACAGCCGTTTTCCCCTCCGATCACGGCGTCGATGGGGACAAAAACGTCTCGTCCTCGGGTCGGTCCATTGAGGAACGGGACCCCGAGAGGGTCGTGTCTCTCACCNNCCTCGACACCGGGGGTGTCAGCGGGGATCAGGGCGCAGGTGATGCCAATCTCTTTTTCTTCCCCGAGTAGATGGTCCGGATCATAAAGACGGAACGCGACACCGATGAGAGTTGCCCGCGGTGCCAGAGTGATGTACCGCTTCTCCCAATTGAGGCGCATACCGAGCACCTGTTTGCCATCGATCTGTTCTCTCACGACCACACCATGACTCGTCATCGAACCGGCAGCATCGGAACCGGCTCCCGGTTCGGTCAGAGCAAAACAGGGAATCTCAGCACCCTTGGCGAGCAGTGGTAGCAACCGGTCCTTTTGTTCCTCGGTGCCGTAATGAAGCAGCAACTCGCCAGGACCGAGCGAGTTGGGAACCATGATGGTGACTGCCAGTGCATTGCTGACCGTCGCGGCCCTCGAGATCACGGCGGACATCGCTGCAGCGGAGAAGCCCAGGCCACCGTAGCGTTGAGGAATGATCATTCCGAAGAAACCATTCTGCGCCAGGAAATCAAAGGACTGGTCGGACAGAGTTCCGCGCTGTCGATCGAGCCAGGTGTCGGAGTTGTGAACCAGTTGCTTGACGGGGCCGTCGAGGAACTCTTTCTCCCTGGCGGAAAGTTCCGAAGTGCCCCGGGAGAACCATTCGTTCCAGTCGGGAGCACCGGAGAAGAGTTCTCCATCCCAGCCGACGGTTCCCGCTTCGAGGGCTTCGCGTTCGGTGTCGCTGATGGCAGGCAGAATGTTTTTCACGATGTTCATCACGGGACGACTGAGGATCAGGTGACGAATCGGCGCGATGAAACCGAACACCAGCGCTGCCAGATAGATGCCGCTGAAGACCCGTCCGGTCATCGAAACCGCTTCAGCACCTGCAGCCCAGATGAAGACACAGCCGATGGCTCCAGCACAGACCCAGGCCCAGCGGCACTGACCACGAAACACCAGGATCAGCGCCGAGACGATGGCCGCAACCCAGGGAAGTGCGTCGATCAGGAACTGCTGGGTCATTCAACTTCCCTTTCGTTTGGTCCCCCGGTGCGGTCATCGTCGGACAGAAGGTCGATCGACACCAGCCCGGTGATCGCATCGAGGAGCTCCAGTGGATTGATCCCGGCATCGAAGGTCACGACACCCAGTGTACCTGAAATCGCAATCCACGAGTCCCGACTGCATCGTTGGGTNGGGGAAAGTGATTTCAGAGCCGGGTCGGGATTGAGCATCGGATTAGGAATTTTTCGATGGAGACGCAACAGAGAGCAGGACTCTCCCTCTACATAGTGGTTTCCCATCAGAATCCACGGCGCCAGAAAGCCGTGCCATGGCGTGTAAGAATCTCCGAACCCGGCTTCCTGCCAGTAGCTACGGTAGAACGGGAAACCGACCACCAGGGTCGGGAAAGCGGCGGTTCGGAGGGTTCCGGCCGGTTGCCCAGGCCTCGGATCCCAGCCGATGGTGTAGCGTGGCGAGAGATTGGCATCGGCGAAGCCGATCGCCGGATGGATCCAGGAAGTGATCTGCGCCTCTGCGTAGAGCCCGACACCGGCTCCGACGCGACAGCGCAGAGATTCGGACAGATCCTGGCCACGGCTACGAAGCTCCTGGCTGCTGCAACCGGCCAGCAACAGCCAAAAGGCCGCTGCTGTCAGCCACAGTTTTCGGCGTTGCCCGTCACACTTCATCTTCTCGACGCTCCTTCTTGGACCGGTGCGATGGTGTCGTCCGGAACCGGATACAGCAAGGGTAGAGATTTTCTTTGATTTTTTTTACGATCAGGAACGGTATCCATGGTCCCCGAGAGGTTTTTACTATGTTGCACCAGTTCCGTTTCGGTGGTTTTGCGGTAACGCGGTCCTACCGGCCCCTGCAACCCCGGCCTTGCCCTGACAAGCCTACCGATGTCCGTCCCGGACAAGATAACACCCAGTCGCAGAGTTCTGCGGGAAGTTCTGGTGAGTCGCGCCCGAACCGATGGATCCCGCTGTTTCTGCTGTGGCTGTTGTCTCCCATCTCCTTGGCGGCGCAGATTCCCGAGGCGCCGATCGAACGCGTCGATGAAGAGCGTTCGGTGGAGAAGCAATGGGATGCGGCACGGGCGGCGAGAGATCGGATACGTCAGGGGGTGGATCCACTGGATGAAGTGATCGAACTGCTGGCCGATCGATCGGGGACCGTTCGCGACGAGGTGTTCGAGGAGATCGTCGAGAAGTGGAGTTCCGATCAAAGAAAAACCCTGCGCAGCGGCTTTTCGACAAACAAGGGCCAGGATTCCGGTTTCGTCGATGAGATNCTGGCGGAGATTTTTCTCCATCGACCCGATCCGGAGGTGCTTCCCGATTTGCTGGCGGTTGCGGTAGGTTCCGATGTCGATGAGGCGCGCGAGATGGCGTTGGGGGCCATCGGTGCATTGCCAGCGGGTTCACTCGATTCGAAGTCGTTGCGACTGATCGAGCAGCTGGCCAAGAGAGAACGCAACTGGTGGATTCGAGGCGAAGCATTGCGTTGCCTGGCCCATCAAGACAGCCAGCGGGCGGTGCCGCTGCTCGAGAGTGCAATGCGTGAGAAGAAACTTCCAGCGCTGCGGATCGCAGCACTGCAGGGATTCGTCCTCGTCGATCAGGAACAAGCATGCCAGCNNGCTCTCNAGGCGNTCACCNAGCCGTGGAGAGATCGTCAGGGGATCTGGGGAGATCGGATCTTACGCGCNGCNCTCGGGGTCCTGGCCGANAANCTGACGGCTTTCCCCCGTTCGCANCNAGCACAGTTCATCACCGAATTGCTGGTTGCCGCGGAGCCATTGCAAGGNGCCACGCGCGAACGGNTGTGGGCCACTCTCGGCACGATCACCGCAGAGCCGGGGATCTCCCCACAACTGGATGCGTGGAAATCATGGTGGTTGGCACGCAAGGAGGCATGGATCGCGGAGTCTTCCGGGACCGATTCTGGTCAGGTTGAGAATCCTGACGCGAAGTCTCCCGAGGACAAGGGCAAGACACGAGTGGTGCGCTATCACGGCGTCCCCCTCGATTCCAAGAGATTGGTATTTCTGGCCGATGTTTCCGGTGGAATGTCACGAACCGTCGATGGTCAGTTCGCCGGGGAAGGCCCTCGACGCATCGATGTGTCTCGTAACGAACTGCTGCGAGTTCTCGGCCAACTGCCGGGAGATGCACTGGTCCAGGTGGTTCATTTCGGCAGTCGTAGTGACGCGGCCTTGCCCCGTGTTCAACCTCTCGCCAGAAGCATCCGCGTACTCACCGACAAGATCCGTAAACAGCAGGTTCCATCGGGTCGGGGAGCGGCGCGTGGAAATCTGTACGGACCGTTGAGACGTGCGGTTCTGGAGGCGGGGACCGATACCGTGATGCTGCTGACGGAGGGAGCTCCCACCGAGGGCAAGGTCCAGAACGGTGATCGATTGCGCTGGCATGTTCGGCGCTGGAATCGCTGGGGACAGGCACGGATTCACGTGCTCTCGGTCGGTCGGATCCGCGGCGAAAATCGCTCCTTCCTCGAGGGACTGGCAAAGGATGGGGCAGGCCGCTTCTACGATGTGGATGGGTCCTTCTCCAGGGGTAAGTCNGGTTCCTGAAGGAAGCATGGTTGTGGGAATCGATCTCTGATCATTGCGCTGGCTACTGGAGCAGTAGCCGTTCCAGNCGCCAGTCCAGATCCCCCTCCTGGTAGGCCAGTTCCATCAGATCGTCGCTTTCGAGAGTGACGGTGAAGCCGTGGACCGGCGGTTGCACTGCCCGGTCGATCCAGCTGGCGTGCATCTGCTTGACCCGATGCTGGCGGCCACGCCAGCGCAGTGAACGGATCTCGATCTTGCCGCCGCGAAAGCAGGCAACCACCTCATCAAGGGATTCGTGGATCTCTTCCTCATGGATTTCCGCCATCAGTTCTCCCGATCAGGGTCGATCAAAGTGACGAATGACCCCGACCAGTTTTCCGAACACCTCGATCGAATGATGCTCGGGATCAACTTCGATATCCTCGAACTCAGGATGGGCTGCCTTGAGCCGAACCCGTCGACGAGATCGCTGGCCTGTGCCAGGGGTTTCGATTCGCCAGCTCTTGAGTGTGCCCTTTCCATCGACNGTGACGGCAGCGACTTCACCATTCTCGACCATCGGTTGTCGCCGGACGATGGCCAGGTCTCCTGACAGGATTCCCGCATCCTGCATNCTCCTACCCTTGATCTTGAGTGCCACGATGTCACCGGAACTGCCAAAGGTTTGTGGGGCAATGTCGAGCCACTCGAGTGGCTGACTTCCGTCATCGGTACAACTTTCGATCGGTTGTCCTGCGGCGATGATTCCGACGATCGGAATCGAACCCGGTTCAGTTGGCATCCAACTGCGTGAACCACCGAGCGGATCTCGGCGGATGAAACCGTCTNGTTCGAGACGGCGCAGGTGTCTGTGCACCGAAGCGGGNGAAGAAAGACCCAGTTGAGCCGCGATTTCTCGAACCGTTGCGCGACGACCTTGCTGNACTCCAGCCTGGATGACATCGAGAACCCGAGCACGAGTCCCGGTCAGAGACCGCTCGGAATCCGGATTCTGGTGGCGTGAGGATTTCATGATCAGGAGTACCTCCGAGGTTTCTGAGTGTTATTGCTCGGTGCATTATTCTTCTTTGTAGTCCTCTTTCAGAACCCCGTTCTCTTTCAAGGTTTTTGTAAGTTTTTCNAGTCGAACAAGTGCCACAACTCCGACCAGACTGAAACAAAGTGCTGCTGCGGCTAACCCTTCCATGATTTTCTCCTTTCATGCACCATTCGAAACCATTCCACGGTCATGGAGTGGTAGCCGTATGGTGGCGAACAGATGTTCGGAGTCAAGTCGCCAGTTGCCATCGGATCAGGAGCGGGTGCCGTGTTCGACGGTGATGGTCGGGGTGATGCCGCCGCGGACGAAGAAGTGACCGGTCACCTTGATCCAGCGTGGCGAGCAGGCAGCGACCAGATCGTCGAGGATCTGGTTGGTCACCGCTTCGTGGAAGGCACCCTCGTCTCGATAGGACCACAGGTAGAGCTTCAATGATTTGCTCTCGATGCATTGCGCATCGGGGATGTATTCCAGTTCGAAGTGGGCAAAATCGGGTTGACCGGTGAGCGGGCACAGGCAGGTGAACTCGGGGCAATCGAACCGGATGACGTAATCTCGCCCCGGCTGCGGGTTTTCAAAGGTTTCTAGTTCCCGAGTCGGGCAAGTCGACATCCTGTGGTTTCCTTCCGCTGCGTCATCGTCTGACGATGCNCCCGCATCCTAGCGGTCTGTGGCGTTCAGGGGGAGAGAACCGGTGATTTGCNCAGGAATCTTCAGATCTGGGACAGACAGCGGATGCCGAGGCCTTCTGCCACTTGTATCATTGGTCCCTAGAGTGACTATTCAGCCCGTTTTCAGCTCCTGAAGCCCCGAGGGGGAGTTTGTGTTGTCGAGTGAAAAGGTGATTGTTGTCGGTCAAGGGGTCGAACTCCGGCGTGTTCTGGCGCTATTGGAGGAAGATGAGCGCATCGTCCTGGCGGGAGTGATTTCCTGGGACAGTCAGGATTCACCGGGAGTCGTTGCCTCCCAGCTCAAAGAGATCGAAGCGGGATCGCGTCTGCTGGGGCGTAGTGGCGATNTGCCGGCTCTTCTGCTCAAGCACGGCAAGTCCGTGGTGCTGGCTCTGCCACGTCCGAAAGATCGCTGGGAGGCGCTCGGGTTCTGCCGTCAGTCAGGAGCGGTTCTACGGCGGCTGTGCTCACGAAATGCGGTGATTGCCCCGGATACCGATTTGCGCGAGGGGGCGGTGGTCACTCAGGGTTGCCTGATCGAATCGACGGCGTCGGTCGGAGTCGGCGCCTTACTGCTACCAGGATCTCGTCTTGGCATCGGGGCTCGCTGCGGAGATGCCGCGGTGCTCGATGCGGGGGCAGCACTTGATGATGACGCTCGGATCGGAGACGAAGTCCATCTGGGGGCCGGATCGCGGGTACTGGAGGGCCGGATCGTTGGGCGATCAGCATTGGTTCTACCCGGTTCGATCGTCACCTCGGACGTGGAACCGGGTACGATCGTATCGGGATCCCCTGCCGAAGTGGTGGAGCGATCGATCTCCATCGGAGGGGGAGAGTCCCCCGGATCTTCCTGAAGCAGGAGCTCGCACGGAATGAACCAGAGAGAAGTCACCGATAACCGCATCCTCGATGTAGATCCGACCGAGGTTTTGCTTACCGAGCGTTCTTGTGGCTATCGCCCTCCGCGATTGGTTGCCGATGCCCGTCCCATTGGCGGGGTGATTCGAGAACGTTGGGAGGATTTCCGGGTCACGGAGATCCCCCTTTATGCTCCCTGTGGTACCGGTGAACATCTCTATATCACCATCGAGAAGAGCAATCGTACGACCATCCAGGCCAGAGATCACATCGCCCGAGTGCTGTCGGTTCGACCCGACTCGATCGGCTTTGCCGGATTCAAGGACAAGCGCGCGGTCGCGACCCAGACTTTCTCGACAGCGCTTCTCTCTGATGCTGAGGTCACTCGAATTGACGCGCCGTGGATTCGGGTTGTGGCCGTGCAGAGGCACAAGAACAAGATTCGCACCGGCCATCTGGAGGGTAACCGGTTCGAGATTCGGATCCGAAATGTCGGCAAGGATTCTCTTGAAGACGCAAAGCGTATCGTTGATGAGGTTTCCAGTCATGGAATGCCGAACTTTTACGGTCCACAACGATTCGGGATTCATGGCGATGGGGCGCGGATTGGCTCGGGTCTTCTTCGCCGTCAGGTTGCCGAGGTGGTCGATTTGTTGCTGTCTCCGCGCGAGGGTGTCGAGGAAGAATACCGTCAAACCTACAAAGCGGGGAACATCGAGCAAGCGCTGCGGCAACTACCACCCGGNAGGAGCGCAGAATCTGGATTACTTTCTTCNCTGGTGACGCATCCCGGCAATTTGCGGGCGGCGATCAGGAGGATCCCGGCTCCGCTACGAAAGATGTACTACTCCGCATACCAGGCAGAACTGTTCAACTGGGTTCTGATGGAGCGGTTGGAGAGATCACCGGATGCGTTTCGGGTGCCCTGGTCCGGGGATGTCTGTCAACTGGAAGGGCGACGATCGAGATTTCATGTGCCGCTCGACGAATCGGCGACTTTGAGTGAACAAGAGCGTGCCTTGCAGGGAGAGATTTCGCCGACAGGACCGATCTTCGGGCGCAAGATGGTCTTACCCGGTGGTGAAGCGGGCAGGATCGAGAGTGCGGTGTTGCTGTCGGAGGGATTGCGTCCGGAGTCCTGGCTCTCTCATGTCCGAGGATTGAAGCTGGACGGAACTCGCCGATCTCTGCGGATTCTGGTTCGCGATACCGATGTGGTCTGGGACGAGCAGGAGCAGTGCCTTCTGCTCACCTTCACTCTGCCGGCGGGAGCCTTTGCCACGGTTCTGCTCGATCAGGTGATGGGACCTGCTGATGAGACCCCGGTCTGATGGTACGACTGACTTCGCCGCTAGGATTTCTTGTGGGTGGGATTNTCGCAGCGACTGATCTCTTCGATCTTCACCNTCTGGGTGCCATTGGGAAGTTTGACCTCGATCTCTTCGCCGACAGTTCTCTGTAGTAGTGCTTTGCCGAGCGGCGATAGGTAGGAAAGTACACCTTCTTCAGGTCCACCGTCCCACGGGCCCAGCAGCGAATAGGTGGATTCCGAATCGGTGGTGAGATTTACGATTCTAATTTTGCTCCCCAGGCCGACCTGATCGATGCTGGCCAGGCTGGGATCGATCACTCTGGCTCGATCCAGATCACCCTGTAATTCCAGCACCCGTCGGTTGAGGTTTTCTCGTTCTTCGATGGCTGAGGTGAACTCGGCGTTTTCGCTCAGGTCTCCCAGGGCTGCGGCATCTCCGATTGCTTTGAAGATCTCTGGTAGTTTGACGTTGCGGATATCTTCCAGTTCGACTCGAATCTTGTCCATTCCGGATTGCGTCGAGTAAATGGCGGATTCCGAAGCGGAGACAGACCTACGGCTATGCTGTCCGGCCAGAGCCTTGGGGAATTTGCGCAGGATAATCGCTTTTGCCTTCTCCAGGTTCGAATCGCTGAGAGATCTCGATCCTGTCATCTGGATATAGATCTCCCTGGCATCGGTGAGAGTGCTCTGGTCGAGGATCCTGGTCAGCAAGGAGAAGGGTTTCATCGCAAGTTGTTGTTTATACCTTTTCACGGCACAGTTGAGGCTCTGATTGCGACGATCCTGTTCACTTTGAAGAGACAGTCGGTCGAACAGAGCCAGTGCTTGACGGAATAAATCTGGAGGGGAGACCCCGGCGAGAGTCGGGAAGTCTGCATGATGCTCGACCGCCGCTCTGCGGACCAGAAACAGGAACAACAGTGGCGATTTGCCCGGCCGACGTAGCACCTTTGAAGCCAGATCATTCAAATGCTCAGGGCTATGGTTGAGCGTGATTTCCCGGATCAGGTGTTCACGCAATGAATCGTCGGCGTGCAGTAAGCAGTCGTCGAGAGTTGATTTCCACCCCTCTGGATCGAGCTCGCGGATCACACCCATGGTCTCGGTCAGGTCGTCATCGCGACTCAGGGAGTTGAGGAGGTTGGCCGGATGGGCCACCTTCATCGCGAGGGCACCGATCGCTTCAATCTCCTGACCATCAGAGGCATGGTCCTTGAGCAGTAGTAGAGCTGAGACCCGGTCCGAAATCGACAGGTCTCCTCGTTCGATGTCTCGTCTCAGTAATCGGAACCGAGACTCGAGCATATGATGCTGATCGTCTCTCAGTTCACCGAGAGATTCTCTCAGTGTCTTCAGACGTTCCGCCGGCTCAAGTCCATTGAATCGTCGGTCGAGACTGGTTGCGAGGGCTTCCGGGCCATCGAGCAGGTACAGTTCGTTGCTCTTGCCGCCGCTCTGGCCGATGAGGGAGTCTTTCTTGATGGCGTTTCTGGCTCTTGCCCACCATCGGCTCCACGAGGTGGAAGGAACCGCGACACCAGAAATCGCTTCTCGAATACGGGCCAAGGGCAGCGGGCGGTTACTGGTTCTCAGGACCAGTTTGATCAGTTCAGCCGGTTCTTCCTCCGCGATCGTGCGTAGTTCTTCTGGCTTCTTCCAGGCGAGAATCAGGTAATGGTCAGAATCGATGGGATCGCAGATCTGTGGTAGTGCTTCCAGTTTGACTGAATGGCCCTCTTTTTTCTCGAAATCTACAATCGCGGTACCGAAACCCACATCTAGATCCTTGACCATTCCGACTCCCCAACCGGAGCGGTGTTTCACATACGATCCCGGTTGGTAATGAATCATTCGTTTGAACAGGGGGATCACTTCACCGGGCCGAGTTCCATCCATGAGCCCGGAAGTTTCGACGCAGTTGTCAAAGCCATCGACGTGGCCGAACTGTTCGCGGTAGGTCTCTAGAAGTGATTCTCTTGTCGGTTTGCTGCGTGGCAAACTACAGGCAAGTGTTTCGAGAAACTCGACCTTCTTATCCGGAGTCAGAGAATCTGTGAATCCCGACTGGTGAATCAACTCCAGCATCTGGCCGGCTCGTTCACCGTGTCCGGCATCGGTGGCTCGCTTTGCTGCTATGAGATATTCCGACAACTTCACGTTTTCCGCCTCGATGGCGTCGAGCCAGGTCTCTTCGTATTCATCCCAGGCTTTCTCTTTGATGGCTCGGGCAAGTCGATCGGTGAATTGTGACATAAGTTTCAAACCCCCTGATCCGGTTCGTGAACCGGTGAGTTGTTTCCTGGAATCGAGTCACAGGTGACCTGACCTGAGGCCCATACGGTGCGGGGCACCTGATTGGCAAATTCGTGGATGAGAACTTCTTCGTTAGGCACATCCCAGAGAATCAAATCCGCCCTTTTCCCCTCTTCGATGGAGCCACAGAGTTTTTCGCGTCCTAATGCTTTAGCTCCGCCGTAAGTCGCCGCTCGGATCGCTTCAAGGGGCGCCATCCCGAGATGCATCACCGACAGCCCCATGATGAAGAGCATGCTCTCGATGGTACAGGAACCTGGATTTCGGTCTGTTGCTATCGCCACTTCAAGTCCCGCCTCGATCAAGGAGCGAGCTGGAGCGTAACCGGATTTGCGTAGATAGAAAGTGGTCCCGGGCAGAAGGGTCGCCACGACTCCGGCCTCGCCCATCGTCTTGATTCCCTCTGCTGTGATTTCCATCAGGTGATCGGCACTCACCGCGCCGATTTCCCCTGCCACCAGGGAGCCGCCGGAAGCGGCCAACTCATCGGCGTGGATCTTGGGCCTCAGACCGTGCTGGCTGCCGGCATCGAGAATCTGGCGACTTTCCTGCGGATCAAACACGCCTCGTTCACAGAAGACGTCACAGAACTCGGCCAACCCTTCCTGAGCTACCGCTGGGATCATCTCCTGGCACAAGATACGGATGTACTCAGCTCGATCATGTCGCCATTCCTCGGGAATTTCGTGGGCTCCCATGAAGGTGGAAACGATTTCTGCGGGAGACTCCTTGGCCAGTTGACGGATCGCCCGCAGCATTCTCAGTTCTGTCTCAAGATCGAGCCCGTATCCACTCTTGATCTCGATAGTGGTGGAGCCTGAGGACACCATCCGTTGCAACCTTGGTCTCGCTGCTTCGACGAGTTGGTCGAGATGGGATTCTCGAGTCATCCGGACCGATGCCCGAATTCCCCCGCCATTGGCCGCGATTTGCTCGTAGTCTGCACCCGCACAACGCTGCACGAATTCGTTGGACCTTTCGCCCCCGAACACCAGATGAGTGTGCGAATCGACGAATCCGGGAGTGAGTAGCTTACCGCTGGCGTCGACGACTTGTTTTGGATGAAAAAGACCGGCGAGTTTCTTCGCCGGTCCAACTGCTTTTATTTTTCCGGAGTCGATGGCGACTGAAGAATCAGTCAGAGATCCGTTTTTTCCGGGAAGTAGCTTCCCGATACCCCCGATGAGGAGGTCGATGGGCGTCTTCATCAGGGTCGCCCTCCCCGCATCGGAACCCAGACTGCGTGTTCTTCGGAGAAGCGTGTCGCCTGGTCGTAACCGGCATCCACATGTCGAAAGATGCCACTTTCTGGATCATTGGTGAGGACCCTGTCGAGTCGTTTTGCCGCTTCTGGCGTGCCGTCAGCCACGATCACCATTCCAGCGTGGATCGAGTTTCCGATTCCGACTCCGCCGCCATGATGGAGTGATACCCAGGTGGCTCCACTGCAGGTATTCAGCATCAGGTTGAGGAGTGGCCAGTCTGCGATGGCATCGGATCCATCTTTCATCGACTCGGTTTCCCGATTCGGTGAGGCGACGGAACCACAGTCGAGGTGGTCTCTGCCTATGACGATCGGTGCGGAGATTTCGCCACTGGCGACCAGCTCATTGATCTTCAGCCCGAAACGCGCTCTCTCGCCATAGCCGAGCCAGCAGATACGCGCCGGAAGCCCCTGGAACTGGACACGATCCTGNGCGGTTCGGATCCACTGACAGAGGTGCTCGTCATCCGGGAACAACTCCAGGATCGCCTGGTCGGTGCGTTCGATGTCGGCAGGATCTCCGCTGAGGGCGACCCAACGGAAAGGACCTTTGCCCTGACAAAATAGCGGGCGAACGTAAGCAGGAACGAACCCGGGGTAATCGAAGGCGTTTTCGAGTCCGGCATCCTGGGCTTGACCGCGCAGATTGTTTCCGTAATCGAAAGCGATCGACCCGGCATCCTGGAGGCCGATGATCGCTTCGCAATGACGCTTCATTGCGTCCATCGAGAGTTCAAGATAACGATCCGGGTCTACTTTTCTCAGTTGATTGGCCTCTTCAAAACTGATCTGGTCTGGCACGTAACCGCTCAGGGCATCGTGAGCACTGGTCTGGTCGGTCACCATATCCGGTACGATGCCGCGCTGCAGGATTTCGGGTACGCATTGGGCGGCATTTCCCAGCAGACCTACCGACCGTGCTTCACCGTTGGAGCAGAGTTCCTGGACTCTCTTGAGAGCGACTTCCAGATCGTCGTGAGATTCGTCGAGGTAACCAGTTTCCAGACGGCGTTCGATTCGATGCGGATCGACCTCGATGGTCAGGGAAACGGCGCCGGCCATCGAGGCGGCCAGAGGTTGAGCACCACCCATCCCTCCGAGGCCTGCTGTCAGGATCCAGCGCCCCGACAGATTGCCATCGAAATGCTGACGCCCCGCTTCGACGAAGGTTTCATAGGTTCCTTGCAGGATTC
The DNA here is from genome assembly GCA_002711105.1 of Planctomycetota bacterium. Lineage (GTDB taxonomy): Bacteria > Planctomycetota > UBA8108 > UBA1146 > UBA1146 > UBA1146. The sequence continues at coordinate 58,229 of PAIH01000025.1, read as the reverse complement.
CCTGGGTGCCGATGTAGATCCACGATCCTGCAGTCATCTGACCGTACATCGTCAGGCCTTCCGCCTCGAGACGGCGGAATTCCTCGATGGTGCCCCAGCGTGGAACCAGATTCGAGTTGGCGATGAGAACCCTCGGAGCATCGGCATGAGTGCGAGCGACGCCGACTGGCTTGCCGCTCTGAACCAGCAGCGTTTCATCGTCCTTCATCTGACGAAGTGTCGCGACGATGGCATCGAAGCATTCCCAGGAGCGAGCCGCTTTACCCGATCCGCCGTACACCACTAACTGATCTGGATCTTCCGCCACGTCAGGATCGAGGTTATTCATCAACATGCGGAGGGGGGCCTCGGTGAGCCATGACTGGCAAGAGATGGTGCTCCCGCGNGGGGCACGTACGACACGAGGCGTGTGGGCAACANGGTTTTCGACAGACACTNGNGCCCCTCTCAACGGCGATTTACTGAGTACGCCTACAGGGCTCAAGACCCGATGGCAGCAGAAAGAAGCCCTGGATGCAACCGAAACAGTATCTCTGTGCTCTCGACTGAGGATCCCTCGAACCAGAGCTCCGGGACGGGTACAACAGGGATAGACTTGATTCGCAGCGGGCGGATAAGAAGGAGAGCCACATTGAGGATCACGAGAGCCAGAGCCCTGGGCACCTGTTTCGGGGTCAGGGATGCGATCGAGGCGGCCCTGGATCCGGCCTTTTCAGGCGATCTGACCATTGTCGGTCAATTGGTCCATAATCCGCAGACGGTCGAGCAACTACATAAAAATGGTGTCCAGATGGTCGATTCCATCGATCAAGCGATCACCACCCGCAACGTCATGATCACCGCTCACGGTGCCTCCGAGAGTCTCAAGGAACAACTCAGAGCCCGAGGTCATATCGTCTACGACGCGTCCTGTCCGCTGGTATTGCGAGTGCACAAGGCGATTCGTCGCCTGGTCGAGGACGGCTGGCATCCGGTCGTGATCGGTCAGAGCGAACACGTTGAGGTGAGAGGGATCGTCGGCGATCTCGACGATTTCACGGTCATCGGGGATCGGCAAGATATCGCCCAGCTGGAGGGCCATGATCGCATCGGGGTCGTTTGTCAGACGACTCACCGCATCCGTCATGCCCAGGAAATTCTGGACGCGATCCGGACTCGTTTTCCAGCGATCGAGGTGGAGTTTGTCGATACCGTCTGTAAGCCAACCAAAGATCGTCAGAATGCNGTCGATGAACTGACCGATCAGGTCGACCTGATGATCGTAGTGGGAGGATATAACTCTTCCAACACTCGCAAGCTGCTGAAGGTGTGCCGGGAAAAAGGGGTGCAGGCCCATCACATCGAACGGGAGTCTCAGCTCCAACGACGCTGGTTTGATGCGGTAAAACATGTCGGTATCAGCGCCGGAACCTCGACACCTCATCTAGTCATCGATGCGGTTCATGAGAGGATTCTCGAATTGACCGGCTGATTCAAATTCAGCCGGCGATGTCCTGATAGCTGCTTCCGGTGCGACCTGGGCAGGCTTCCTTCTGACGACCACCACAGCCCCATTCAGTTGATTAAGCGCAGAAATCTGCTGCCGGGTCGGGTACACTCAGTAGCAGTGCCCGTATATTCAGAGGAGTGAGGCCCTGCCGTTTTGTCGGGGCCGCTGAGAAATGGATGAAGCTGATGTTTAGATCTTTAGCGGTAGAGTTGATCCGTGCCCTCTGTCTCGCGTTGCTGTTGATCATGGCGATGCCGGTGCCAGTCGATGCNGGAGGAACTCCGCTCTCGACCCGCCGGATTGCCAGTGGGGTCAGTCGTCCGGTATTGGTCACGGCGCCACAAGGCGATTTTGAACGACTCTTTATCGTGCAACAGCAGGGGACGATTCGTATCTACGATATGACCAACGCCCAGTTGATCTCGACCCCGTTCATGGACATCAATTCGATCGTGGGAGGCGGAACCTCTGGATCGGACGAGCGAGGATTGTTGGGGCTGGCATTTCATCCCAATTACGCCACCAATGGTTTCTTTTACGTCTACTACACCAACAATGGCTCCGATACCACTGTGGCTCGCTACTCCGTTTCAACATCCAATCCAAACATCGCCAATACGGCGAGTGCGCAGATCGTTCTGACCCAGAATCAGCCCTTTACCAACCATAATGGTGGAATGATTGCCTTCGGACCCAACGATGGATATCTCTACATCGGGCTCGGTGATGGCGGGAGTTCCAACGATCCGCAGGGTAATGGTCAAAACACCAACACCCGGCTCGGTAAGATGCTGCGCATCGATGTCGATGGCGGTACCCCTTTCGCCATACCGCCTGACAATCCTTTCGCCGGACCTGGCGCACCACTCGATGAAATCTGGGCCTCCGGGCTCCGGAACCCGTGGCGTTTCAGTTTTGACAGAGAGAATGGCGACCTCTACATCGCCGATGTGGGACAGTTCCAGTGGGAAGAGATCGATATCCAGCCGGGAACCTCCGCCGGAGGTGAAAATTACGGTTGGCGCTGCATGGAGGGTAACAATTGCACCGGTTTAAGTGGCTGCACCTGTAACTCCGCTGCATTGACCGATCCCGAGCAGATTTACAGTCATGGTTCCGGTTGCTCCATCACGGGCGGAAACGTCTACCGGGGCTGTGCCATGCCGGATATGCACGGCATCTACTTCTATGCGGATTGGTGTTCCAATCAGATCTGGTCGTTCGTATGGAATGGCTCCAACGTGACCCAGTTCATGTCCAGGACCACGGAACTGAATCCTCCTGGATCCCAGAGCATTTCAGGAGTGACCGGATTCGGTCAGGACGCCTACGGCGAGATCTACATCTGTGACTGGAATGGCGGAGAGATCTTCAAGATCGTGCCGGCCAATATCGATAGCCTCGATCTGAACGGAAACTTCATCGTCGATTCTTGCGAGTGCTCGATCGGCAATACGACCGATTGCAACAATAACGGCGAACCGGATGCTTGTGATATCGCTGCAGGTATCGAAGAAGATTGCAATGAAGATGGGATTCCAGATTCTTGCCAGACGCCGACCTTCGATTGCGACGGCAATGGAGTCGAGGATTCCTGCGATATCGCGGCCGGTGCCTCCGACTGCGACGATGACGGTGTCCCCGATTCCTGCCAGCTCGATAGCAATGATTGTGATGACAATGGAGTTCACGATACCTGTGATATTCAGGCCGGGACGCTGATCGATTGCGATTTCGACGATATTCCGGATGTCTGCGAGCTCGCTGCCGGTACCGAACAGGATTGCAACAGCAACAGCCTGCTCGATAGTTGTGAAATCGACCTCGGAATCGCCGATGACTGCAACGACAANGGTGCCATCGACGACTGCGAGCTCGATGCGGGTACCGTCCCGGATTGTAACTCCAACAACATTCCCGACAGTTGTGATATCGCCAGTGGTGCCGAGACCGATAACAACGGTAACGGGATTCCAGACGAATGCGAGTCCAGCTCCTTCCGCAGGGGAGACCCGAATGCGGATGGGGCCATCAACATCGCGGATGCGGTGCGGATNCTCGGCTTCCTGTTCAACAATGATCCAGCTCCGAGTTGTCTCGATACCGCCGATTGCAATGATGACGGGGCTCTCGACATCTCCGATCCGGTAGCATTGCTCACCTACCTGTTTGGGTCTGCAACTCTGCCAGCGCCCGGTGAAAATTGTGGACAAGATCCGACTGCCGATACCCTGACCTGCGATTCCTACGCGTCTTGCCCTTGAGGGGTCGTAGCCAGCACATCTGAAAGCCCAGGGACGGGGCGTGGCGAATAGCCGCGCCCCGTCCTAGCTTGAATCTGACGACAGTTCCTGGATCAGCTCGGCGGTGACCGGTTTTCTGCGGACTCCCCGGATGACGGTCTCGATGACCTGGCCGGGGAAGGTTGTCCCCTCGAACGGGGACCAGCCAGCCCGGCTACGGACATCTTTCCTTTCGATCGACCACGGCTGACGGAGATCGAGCACCGTCAGCGAAGCCACCGAGCCCGGCTGCAGATCTCCGAAATGCCCATCGATGAAATTCGAGAAGATTTTCGCAGGGGTGGTCGAGGCACGCTCGACAAGAACCGGCCATGGGATTCCCTCGTCTGCCAGTCGACACAGGTAGGCGCCGAAGGTGTCGAGCAGTGGGACTCCCGAGACCCCTGCAGCGTTCTCCTCGATGGTGTGTGGGGCATGATCTGTGGCGAGACAGTCGATGGCTCCCGAGATGAGACCCTGTCGAAGGGCCGCTCGATCTCTCCGGGTGCGAAGAGGCGGATTCATCTGGAGCCAGCTTCCACACTCGAACTGATTTCGGTTTTCGATGTCAAAGGAGAGATGATGGGGGGTNACCTCGGTGGTGACGCNTTGACCATCGCGGCGAGCTTGTTCGATCAGTGCCAGTCCATCGGCGGTGGAGAGGTGGGCGATATGGGCATGAATCTGCAGCNCANGGCACGTCTTGAGTATCGTGCGGATCGCTTCCACTTCCGCCTCGGCAGGTCGTCGTTGCTCATGAGTGGGCTGATCGGAGTGACGAGCCAGGATGGCCGGATCTTCGGCGTGNAACATCACCATCTGGCCAGCAAAAGGCGCGAGCACCTGCTCGACGGTTGAATCTCCCCAGGACTCGATTTCACCAACGCTGGGGCCGAAGTAACACTTCCACGGGATGTCGTCTCGAAATGGAGTCACCCCGCTAGCCAGCAGTCCATAGAGAACCACGTCGACCAGCGAATGCNGGTCGGCGAGTGCACGTTTTCTGAGATAGGATTCGGCATTGGAAGGTGGATCCGGGTTGTTGGGCATGTCCCCAACAAGCACCACACCGCCGTGGATGGCAGCCTCGCTGGCGCTCGAGAAATCTTCCTTGTGGCGTTGAGAACCACCGGGGTCGTCGCGACAGTGGACGTGGAGGTCGATGAAGCCGGGACACACGATCACACCGTCTGGCCAGCTGATGTCGGGTTCTCCGGCGAGCGGTCCGCGGTCGAGGATGACGCCGCTATCTCGACAGATGAGCAGTCGAGATCGTGTGAGACCTGTAGATTCGATCAGGTCTCCTTCCAGCAGCCAGGTGGCAGAAGAGGAGGAGTTGTTCGGTATCAACGCAGCCCCTCATCTGATCCCTGGGGATAAATGATCAGTCGATCATGAACCAGGATCGCTGGGTCGAGGGAACCATCTCCATCGAGATCTGCAGCGATCACCTTTCTCGGTTCGATACCTCTCCCACCACCGAAGAAGGTTTTCTTTTCGAATACCTGGAAACGTAAGGCGGGTCGAAAGGAATCCGCTTCTCCGGCGAGGATCTCGATTTCTCCACGAACTCCGTCGATGACCAGCAGATCAGAAATTCCATCGCCATCCAGATCGCCTGGCCAGGAGGCAGAGGCTCTGCCATTCTCCTCGCTGTGGCGTCGTGAGAAGACCTCCTGCAGATTCCAGTTCTGAGCTGTAGGTCGAACCACCATCAGGGAGCGGTCATCGATCAGCAAGATCTCATCGATGCCATCTCCATCGAGGTCGGTGGTCNAGCCGTTGCGCACCTTCTGAAAAGGGCCTTCCACCGAGGAGAAGATTTCGATGCCATCCGAGAGATGAATCAATCCTTGTCCGGCATCGACGAGGATGATCTTGGATCTGGAATCGTCATCGAAACGGCCAGGCAACGCCGTCACAACACGAGCGGAACCTCCCGGAGCATCGATTTGACGCTCGACAGTCGCTTCCGTCTCGTCGATGGAGATGACTCGGCAACGACCGTCCCGAGCAATCAGTAGGTTTCCTGTTGGGCCGGCCTGGACGCTGCCGCCTGATTCCACTGTCGCCGGAGTTTTGATCGGTTCGAATTCTTCCGGACCAATACGGTAGAAACGAGGAGTTTCAAACGGGATCTCGACGACGACGACGGCTGGGTCTGATTCCGTTTCGAATAGGTGAAGTCCAGATGGTTCTCGTCCCGATTCAATTTCCAATCGCAACTCACCATGGCGTAGTTCAAAGGTCCGTTTTTCAGCCTTGTGGAGCGAGAGCAGTAAACCTCCAGATTTGCCGCAAGCCACTGCGATCAGATTTGAGGTTTCCGTATCCTCAAGCAAGACCGGGAAACTGAATCCGGTTCCTTCGCGGACCGATTTCCCTGCACCACCCTCTTCAGAACTGGTGACAATCACTTCCTGATTGCGGATGAGAAGTGATGTTGGTTTCTTCAGGGTAGGGGAGGGTCGACCCGAAGAGAGTTTTCCCTTGTTGTTCCAGAACGGTCTCAGAAGCGAACCTTCTGCATCTGCGATGACCACGTCCGGGTCTCCATCCCCGTCCAGATCCCCGACCGCCAGTGAACCCTTTCCGATGCCCGATGCCGAAAGTGGATAAATCTCCGGATTCGGTAGCAACTGGGCACCGCGTCCACGACCAATCTTCATCCCTCTCAGTACCGGACGCTCCCGGTCTCCCAGCAACAACAGCTCTCCCCGGGCGGTCGGGACCAGTCCGAGAAATCGTGAATCTTCCGATTCGAGTAGCACTTCCGGTCCCCACCCATCGTCAGTTCCTGGACGAAGACGCAGTGGAAAAGCACGATCAGAAGTTGCTGTGCTGACGGTGAGGAGGTCGTCTCTTCCATCTCCATCCAGATCTCCCCGCACCAGAGAAGATGGGCCTGCGGCGGTTCCTGGTAGAGTTTCTATTTTTGGGGCTCCGTCTCGACGGATTCCGCTCACCTCGTGGATTCCCTCTTTGGACAGAACGCGTANTACGGCGGAGTTGTTCAGGANACCGACATTCAGAGTCCCATCTCCGCGGGCAATTTCTCGGAGCCGGATCCGTTGTTCCGTCTTGAATCGATCGGTGTTTGCCGATCCCCAACGGATTTCGATACGGTTTGCTTTCGGACATGACAAAATCAGGTCGAGGTGTCCGTCTCCATCCAGATCTCCTGATGCGATGGCGTCGACGCCAGCGCGGATGGCGAGCGTTTCTCTTCGCCAGCCATCGGGGTCGACCAGGGTGTTTCCACCCTCACGATGGATGAATCCTGTGGTTTCCGGATCTTGCAAAAATTGGATCAGTTCGCCACGTTCTCCGACCCAGACTGCCAGATCGCTGTCGCCNTCCCCATCGAGGTCGGTGACATGCCACGGGCCGCCAGCGGAACCGAGCCTGAAGACTTGTAAGCCCGAAAACCCGAACGAACCGTCTCGCTCGTCTTGGCCGGGCAGTAAAGTAGCCAATATCACCAACAGGAGCGTACATGAGGTTGCCAGTGGGCTGCGGGGGATTCGGATCTTCATCAGAGGTCTCCTACCTGATCGACTTTTGACAGTACTTATGTTGCCATTGAACCTTGCAGAAGATCACCTCTGGCATCAATATATTCAATCACGGTTTCCCGGAGTTCTTGTCCGGGATCCCGACTACCCTGGACGGAAAGACCACCAATGTCCTCATCGCCGTTGATCCTGGCGACTGTTCTCGCATTTGGGCTCTCCTTGTCTGGGGAGGTTGCTGGCATCCAGCCGCAGGAGGTCTCCACTGTCTCCCTGGAGCGGATCGACCTGATCGGTGGTGGAACCGTGACAGGGACCGTCATCAAGGAAGACGGCGATCGCCTGTTCGTCGACATCGGTCCCACCATCATTCAGCTTCCCATCCGTTCCGTGACCGCACGTCAGCCAGTAGTCGAGGGTCAAGAGGTCGGGGATGAAGTAGATAACGACCGAATCTATCGAATCGGTTCGGGCAAACCTCTTCCTTTACAGGAAGCAGAGAAGCAGGCGCGTAGCTCCGTGGTCCGCATCATGGCTGGTGGTGGCTTGGGCAGCGGCTTCATCATCAGCGAGGATGGATTGGTCATCACCAATGTCCATGTTGTGGAAGGTGAGCGTGATATCCAGCTCACCGTCTACCTCGATGATGCAGAGGGAGGGGCGCGCAAGGAACAGATCGAGGACGTTGAGATCGTTGCCATGAATCCGTTCCTGGATCTGGCCTTGTTAAGGATTCCAGACGCGGCGAATNTTCCTCTGAGAGCGGTGAAGTTTGCCGCTGCTGATTCCCTGGATCGAAGCCAGAAGGTTTTCGCCGTCGGAACACCACGAGGATTCGAGAGAACCGTCAGCGAGGGGATCATCTCCGATCCCTATCGTTCTTTTGAAGGCCAGTGCTACATACAGACCACGACGCCCATCAACCCTGGAAATTCGGGGGGAGCTCTGTTCAACGAGGCGGGTGAAGTGGTCGGTGTCACCAACATGAAGATCATGCAATCAGAAGGTCTGAACTTTGCGATCCCTCTGGATCAGGTGAAGTTCTTCATCGATCGCCGTGAGGCGTTCCTGTTCGACGAGAGTCAACCCAATACTGGTGTGCGTTACCTGCCACCACCGAAAAAGAACAAACCCGGGGATTGACCCGCAATCTCCCGGTTCAAGGTCTGAAGAGACCGTTGGAAGGAATGATCACGATGGCATCCAGGATGTACATCTCTTTTACGCTCGCCTGTTTGGCCCTTTTTGGCTTCACAACCGTTTCAGAAGCCGGCGAAGAGTCTCTCGATAAGAACACGGTCTTCGTCGTCACGGTGGACGACTGGCAGCAGAGTGTGAGTAATGCCGCGGATTCGGATGTCGGTCGTTTTCTAGCAGAACCGTCGGTTGCGGAAACGGCTGAACGACTCACCACTGGTTTTTCCAAGTTGTTGTCGGATAACTTCGAAGGTGATGACGCGGCGAAGGATAACTTCAAAATGATCTGGGATCATCTCGCTCGAATGAACAAAGAGATGACCGGGGAGTTTGTGTTAGGAATCGGGTATCGGATGGATCCCGACATGGGGATGCCGATGCCCAACATCGTCATCGATTTCCATGGTCCCGCTGATTTTGGTGACGTGCATCGTAAGATGTTAGAGACGCTCGGACAAACGCTGGAAGCTGGCGGCCAGATGGCGATCCCAGCGAGTTTTGCCATCGGTGACATCGAGTTCACCGGGTTGGAAATGATGCCTGGGGTAGGACTCTACGTCGGGCAGTTCGAGGATCACCATGTAGTGGCATCCAACAAAGGTAGCCTTCAGAGTTATCTCGCCTCGGGCGATACTGCGGTCGGTGAACGCTTCGCTACGACGGACATCTACAAGGCTGCCGAGAATACGCTACGCCGGGGTGATTCGAGCTTTTACCTCAATCTGGATGCGATCTGGAACCTGACTCCGATGATCGACATGATGGTCGGTGCTGGCAGTGCCGGTCGAGAAGAGTTCGGCGTTCCAGACGATGACCCCGTCCCCTCCAAGATCATCGAGGCGATCGGTCTCGACGCGATTGGNGGCATCGCTTCGAAGTTCTATTACACCGAAGATGGGGAAGGCAGCGACGGCATCATTGCNATGAGGGGACGACCGGGGATTCTCGGACTGTTTCCGGAGCAGAATGGCGACATCTCTCTTCCTCCGATGATTCCTGCTGAAGCGGCATCTGCACAGCTGATGCGTATGAACTTCTCCAAGATATTAGACATCGTGACAAATATCGGTTCCATCGTCAGTGGTACCGATCCAGAAGAGATCCGTGCCGAAATGGATGCGAGCTTTGAAGGCGTGAAGCTGACGACCGGCATCGATATTCGCGAACTGATTTCTTCTCTGGCTGGGCCTATCTTCATGTTTACTCCTCCTCTCGATCCCGATGCGCCACCTCCGAATCCGATGGCGATGATGATGGGTGGGGGCATGGGCGGCGTAGCCGCGTTTAACATGGGCATCGAGCTCACTGATCGCGCTCCTTGGGAGGCGGCGATGAAATCTTTGGGTGGCCCGGAGATGATGGGGANTGCCCTCAAGACAGAGGAGTTCCAGGGCCGAGAAGTCTGGAGCTTCGATCCGCTCGGAGATGTGCCTCCCGAGTTCGCCGGTGATGGTCCACAGTTTGTTCCGGCCTGGACCTTCGAGGATGACTGGCTTGTGGTTTCGATGTCCAAGGACGACCTGCACGATATGTTACGTCTTGCCGACGATGAGGGTGGAGCCCATCTGGGATCTTCTGGACGTACGGCCAGGGTTCTCGCCAAGGTGAAGTCGACTCAGGGGATGTCGATTACGCTGCAAAATACCGGAGCGGCCCTTTCGCAGGCGGCGGATATCATTCGTCCCTTGCTTGGGATTTTACCTCTGATGGCTCCCGATCTGGCTCAGGATGAAAAGCTACTGTTCCTGTTCGATCCTTCCAACATTCCCGAATCGACGTTGTTCGTGAAATACTTTGGTTGGACCGCATCTCGCANTTCGATCGTCCCGGAGGGGATGAAGGTTTACACCTTCACCGAGCACATTACCGATGCTTCTGATTCGCCGGAGAAGGAAGACCCGGACAAGGGTTCCGGACTCTAGTCGCGAATTATCCTGATCGGGTGCTCTGGCGCCTCCTGGGACCCTGAAGGGGTCCCAGGAGGCGTTCTTCGTCGGACAGGATCGCTCCCTTCTGAGCTTGCTGCAGGTTACGATTCCGGAGGGCCTTGGCCCCGAAAGGAGATCCGATGTCCTTCGCCGACTGCATGTCCGGACGTAGAGGACTGATTCTCGGTGTGGCCAATGATCGAAGTATCGCCTGGGGAATCAGCCAGGTCCTTCACCAAGTGGGGGCGCGTCTCGGTTTTACCTATCAGGGAGATCGCCTGGAGAGGCGAGTTCGCCCGCTCGTCGATCAGGTCGCAGGGGAGATCTGTCTGCCTTGCGATGTCGGGGATGATGCTCAAATCGAGGCCCTGTTCCAGGAAGTCGATGATCGGTGGGGTGGCCTCGATTTCCTGGTCCATTCCATCGGATTCGCTGATAAAGAAGATCTGGAAGGCAGCTACATCGACACTTCGCGAGAAGGTTGGTTGAAAGCTCATGATATTAGCTCCTGGTCCTTTACTCGACTTGCCAGGGAAGCGGCCAAGAGAATGGAAGAGGGATCCTCGATGATCACCCTGTCCTATCTCGGGGCAGAACGCGCCGTCAAGGGATACAACGTCATGGGGGTGGCCAAGGCGAGTCTGGAAGCGAGCATGCGCTACCTCGCATCGGACCTTGGTGAGCAGGGCATTCGCGTCAACGCCATCAGTGCCGGACCGATNCAGACCCTGGCAGCTCGTGGTATCCGTGGTTTTTCTNACATCTTCGNCGAAGTTGAGAAGAGGGCAGCTCTCGGCAGGGGAGTGACGACTGAAGAAGTTGGAAACACGGCTACCTTCCTGCTCTCTCCGCTGGCTAGCGGTATCACCGGAGAAGTCATCTATGTCGATGGCGGATTCCGGATGATGGGATAGGACTTCCCGTGCGCGTTTCACTGGCACAGATCAACACCACGGTCGGAGACCTGGCGGGAAATGTCGGTCGGATTCTGGCCGCTGTGGCTACTGCAGAATCTGCAGGTGCCGACCTGGTTTTGTTTCCAGAGCTGGCAATTTGCGGTTATCCACCCCTGGATCTGGTCGGACGTTCAGATTTTGTTCGTGCGGTCGAACGGGCCACCGAAGAACTTGCCGGGCAACTGGTAGGGAAACCTGTGGTGGTCGTGGGTACCGTTCGTCCTTCGCCACCCGGATCGGCTCGAAACGTTCATAACAGTGCCGCGGTGATCGAAGATGGAAACATCGTCGGCTATGCCGACAAGATCTTGCTGCCCACTTATGACGTTTTCGATGAGGCGAGGACCTTCGAGCCCGGGCGCGAGGTGCGTCTATTCGAGTTGGCGGGTCAGAAGGTTGGAATTTCAATCTGTGAAGACCTCTGGACCGATGAGGTTCCAGGTCAGCCGTTCTACCAGCGAGATCCCGGCCAGGAACTTGTCGAGCAGGGAGCGGAGATCATCCTCAGTCCATCTGCCAGTCCTTTTCAACGTGGAAGAAGCGGCGTCCGGCAGCAAATGTTCATCGATCAGTCTCGCAGATTCGGGATTCCCATCGCTCTCGCCAATCTGGTCGGAGGGAATACCGAGCTGATCTTCGACGGCAGCAGTTTGCTAGCGCAACCGGATGGAACTCTCGATCTTCTTCCGTCTTTTGTCGAGGAGATTCGAATCGTCGGAGAGTCAGTGACAGAAGCGAAACAGGACCATGAGGGTATCGAGGTTGACGAGATCGCCGGGGCCATCGTTCTGGGAATCCGTGATTATTTCCGTAAGTGCGGCATCGAGAAGGCCGTGATCGGACTCTCCGGTGGCATCGATTCGGCAGTGACGGCGTTACTCGCTGTCGAAGCNCTGGGAGCCGATCAGGTGTCTGGNTTCGGCATGCCTGGACCTTACTCCTCGGCGGGAAGTGTCGACGATGCACGGGAATTGGCGGATCGTCTCGGGATCAAATTCGAGCTGATTTCGACCGTCGAGACCTATCAGAGCATTCGGCAGTCGCTCGAGCCGTTACTGGGACAGGAGGACTGGGGTATCGCCCAGGAGAATCTCCAGGCGAGGATTCGGGGCACGATCCTGATGACGATCGCCAATCGAGAAGGGGCGATGGTGCTGGCGACCGGTAACAAGTCTGAACTCTCGGTCGGATATTGCACCCTTTACGGTGATATGTGCGGTGGATTGGCCCCGCTCGGAGATGTGAGCAAGAGAGATGTCTACGCCATCGCCGTTCTTGATCGATTTGCCGGGCGGATTCCTCCCGCCACCCTGGAGAAACCTCCCTCTGCTGAGCTGGCCCCCGATCAAAGGGATGAGGACTCTCTTCCTCCATACGATCAGCTCGATGCCATTCTCAAGTCCTGGGTGGAAGATCGGCAGTCGATCACCGAGATTCAGCAGCAGGGCAATCCACCAGCGGTGATCGAAAAGGTGATCGGAATGATCGAGTTAAGTGAACACAAGAGGCGTCAGTCGCCGCCGATCCTTCGGATTTCCTCGAAAGCATTTGGCATTGGTCGAAGAGTTCCCATTGCACGCTCTCTCGACGGTTGGCAATTCGACGACTTCGACCAAACCTTGCCGTCACCCAACTGAGTCGAAGTAGTTTTCCTCAGCCCCGATCCCTTGTGTGTAATGCCTTGCTACCGGGGTATTTTACGTTGATGATCCCAGGCCGGACCTACCGGGTCCCGCGGGGTCATTTCTTTCTCCGCGGAACCCCGTCGGCCCTCGAATACACACGATAACAAGCGATTTCGGGTCAAGTGAAGCCCGAACTTGGTAGTTGTGATGGCAAAGAAACTCGGCTTCTGGCCGGGCTTCAGACGGATGGATGTGACCAGGAATGGATGGGAAGACGGAGACAGAGAAGGAGACGGTGAAGGAGAAGGCGATTCTCCAGCTCGGGGATCAGCAGTTTGAACTGCCCGTGTACACCGGTTCCGAGGGTGAGAAGGCGATCGATATCCACAAACTCCGCAAGGAGAGCGGTCACATCACGCTCGATCCTGGTTATGTCAACACCGGCATGACTCGTAGTTCCATCTGCTTCATCGATGGTGAAGAAGGAATCCTACGTTACCGGGGATATCCGATCGAAGAGCTGGCCGAGAATTCAAATTTCGTCGAAACCAGCTACCTTTTGATTCATGGAGAGCTGCCCGATCCTGAACAGTACGAACAGTTTCGACAGGGTCTCCGACGTCATTCGATGATCCACGAGGATATGCGCCACTTCTACGATGGATTCCCCTCCTCTGCACACCCGATGGCGATTCTGTCCGCCATGGTTCTGGGTCTTTCTACCTTCTATACCGAATACGGCGATCCGGAGAACGATGACGACGTTGATTTGACGGTATGCCGACTCCTTTCCAAGGTCAGAACCATTGCTGCCTTCTCGTTCAAGAAATCGATTGGGCAACCTTTCATTTACCCGGATAACTCCCTCTCTTACTGCGGCAATTTCCTCCACATGATGTTCCGTATCCCGGCCGAACCTTATCACGTCGACCCTGAGGTCGAGCGAGCCTTGAATCTTCTTCTGATCCTTCATGCTGATCATGAGCAGAACTGTTCCACGGCGACGGTCAGAATGGTGGGGAGTGCCCAGACGAACCTGTATGCCTGCATCTCGGCAGGGATCACCGCCTTGTGGGGATCTCGTCATGGAGGAGCAAACCAGGCGGTTCTGGAACAACTCGCGATGATTCACAAGAGTGGTCAAGATGTGGATCGTTTCGTTGAGCTGGTAAAGGACAAGGATTCCAATGCTCGGTTGATGGGATTCGGTCATCGCGTCTACAAGAATTATGATCCTCGCGCCAAGATCATCAAAGAAGCCTGTGATCGGCTACTCGATCATCTGGGAGTGCAGGATCCCCTGCTCGAAATTGCCCGTCGTCTTGAAGAAGCGGCGCTCAATGATTCCTACTTTATCGACAGGAACTTGTATCCAAATGTCGACTTTTATTCGGGCATCATGTACCGAGCTATCGGTATTCCAACCAANATGTTCACGGTGATGTTCACATTGGGTAGGTTGCCGGGTTGGATCTCGCACTGGCTGGAAATGCGAAACGATCCGGAAGATCGGATTCATCGTCCACGTCAGATTTACACGGGTGCACAGAAACGGAGCTATCCGGTCTAGAAGTGGTTCAGGATCCTTCGACCCACGCCGGATTCCCATCACGGTAGTGCTCGTGTTTCCAGATGGGGACTAACTTCTTGATCTGCTCCATTCCCCGTTCCAACAGCTGAAAACCGTCCTTACGATGTGGTAGCGAGATCCCCAGCAGAACGCTGGTTTCTCCCACCTCGAGCATGCCGAGGCGATGCACCGCAAGTGCTCTGGTGGCTCCTTCAGTGACCAGCGATTGAACCACCGCCGTCAATTGGGACAGCGCCATCGATTCATAGGCTTGGTAGTCGATCCTGGTCACGATCCGATCCCGATTCGATTGCCGGACATTGCCACAGAAGACCAGCACTGCTCCACAGTCGGGAGACGCCAGCCAAGCAGTGTGTTCGGAAATGTCGATGGCAGTTTTTACCAGCTGGGCGAAATAAGGTACCGGGTCAGCAGTCACTTTTATCCGCCACTCACCGGCGGGATCAGTGCCAGTTCAGATTCGGGGGTAATGCGGTCTTCCGGTACGGAAAACCGATCATCTACTGCGACCCGAGTGTGCGAGACACGGTCTTCGAGTATCGGATGTTGGCTGGAGATGGAGATCAGAAGATCCCTGACAGTGGCATTTTCTGCTAGCTCGACGGTGATCCGATCTGTTCCGGCCAGATCCCTGAGAGAAGCAAATAGCAGTACTTCAACCTTCACAAGTTTTCCTCCCGACTGGCAGCATCGGTGCCAATCTGGATGGGGTCAAGGAGTGAGAGGATGCCGGGCCGCCATGGCAAGAAATCGCTGATCAGGGAGAATCGAGCCATCGTCTCCATTCTTCGACCTCGCGACTCCTATCTTCCATGGAGCCGTCGGTCCAGAAGGTTGGATTGACGATCGTGGGGTGGTTCGAAGTGCGTGAAAGCGCCATCGCGGCAGCGGCTCGCAGTTGCCCTTGTTCGGCTTCCAGCAGCTCGACCAGAGCAGCACTCAGGCTGCCGCTTCGGCGATAGTCAGGCAGGACCTTGCAGATGGCAAGACGCACTGGCAATGGACCTTGACGCAACTGGTGTTCGATCTTTTCTTGCCACTGGATACGGTTTGATCGTTGCAATCCAGAGCGCCAGCGAAAGACGGTCCGGGCGACGCAGGGCCAACCCCAGATTTCACCACCTTTCTGGGCCAGTTCTTTTTCGATGGCAGATAGAATCAGGGGTCCATCGACACGATCACTCTTGAGCCACTGCTCGACCGACCAGCGACGATACTTTGGATCGACCANATGACGACGGAGCTGGTTGGAGANTGACGGTTGTAGTGCCTGAACTACAGCCGGTATCCTGGAACTCACCTCGTTGTCGTCCAGGCGAGCGACCTGAAGCAGTCTCTCTTCCAGGGAACCGGTCATCTGTTGTTGGAGTGCCCACAGAATCGACCAGGAGATGGCATATCTGAGTGGAGCTTCATCGTCATTACGATAA
The DNA here is from genome assembly GCA_002711105.1 of Planctomycetota bacterium. Taxonomy (GTDB): domain Bacteria; phylum Planctomycetota; class UBA8108; order UBA1146; family UBA1146; genus UBA1146. The sequence continues at coordinate 42,219 of PAIH01000025.1, read as the reverse complement.
AACTCCAGCCAGTTGGCATGGATGACATCTTCGATCAACGCCGAGAATTTCCTGGGCCCCAATCGCCTGAGCTTGTTTCTGGTACTGCGGTAGTTCTCGAAATGCAGGGGCGGCAGAACAAATCTACCGCGCTGATCGCGGAAGGCGGTTTCGAAGTAGCATGCGATGGCTTCCGTGAGCCACCAGCGAGAACGGAGTTCTGGTTGGCTGGAGGTGAAATGATGGGTCAGTTCATGGAGCAGCGTTCCATGCAGAGGTGGATCGGCTTCTCGGGAAAGAAACCGGGTTTCTGCCAGCGAGGCTGGTTTGAACCGCACCAGCGAAAAGATCCGGTTGTACCAACCTGCTGTGTGGACCTCTTGTTCACGGACGATACGGTCTGGATGTGGATCCCCTGAGCCGATCAAAATCGTGACACCTTGTACCTTCTTGGACAGCTCTGGAAGGTGCTCCTTGAGCCCCGCTTGCATCCAGTCGAGATCATCTTGATAGCCACGCGCCGTGACGATGTCGTGATTGGTCCAGATGGTTCCTGTGGGCGTATCCAGCCGATGTTGATAGATCATTCCGCAGCCTGTGCTGAAGGACAGGCAGATCCANGCCAGCAGCAGTAGTGGCTTTTTACAGGTCCAGTCGGCCAGATGTTGGTTCGTCATCTGAGAATCCAATTTTGCATCGGAACTCGTGATCCAATGTAGGTGAACAGGTGCTCCAGCTTTGTCACGTCTTCAGTGGATCTTCTCCAGACCAGAAACGCGATCCGTCTCGGGCGATATCGGGCTTCTCTCAGGACGAAGTGATAGTGGATCTCATAAATCGGGATCCCCTGGTAGTCTGGGTTGTCCTGATCGAGCTGAAGTGTCTCGATATGTTCCTGACTCCAGATTTGGTACGCTTCTTCGTCCATCCTGGAATCGAGGGAAATGATGTAGGTTTTGATGTCTTTTTCCCTCGAATAGTCTGCCACGTCAGTCACCTTTGGTTTCAGGTGCACCGTGGAGCAGCCCAAACAGATCGATAAGGACAGCAGCATCAGGAGCGGGGGAATCGGTATGGCAATCAATGGATCGATCACTGAGAGCAAAGATCTGGTGGCGAACCTGGAAGGTGACATGTGACGATCCAAATCTCGAACCGATAGGGATTCCCTTGGGGACTTGATTGGGTGATGGTAACACGACGAGCGGGGAGAGTCATTTACCGGCAAGCTACAGCCGTTCCAATCGCTTATCTGGAGGGAATAGATGACTTCTGAACAGAAGGGTCCACACCGATCGGATCGGGTTCGTCTGGGAAAGATCTTGCTGGGACCGGTCCTCACTTTTATCGCCTACATGATTGCACCGCAGGATCTTCCCCCGGCAGCTCTCGGTACTCTGCTGGCAGCAGTCTGGACCGTAACCTGGTGGGTGACTGAAGCGATTCCGATCCCTGCGGCATCTTTATTGCCTGCGGTCCTGTTACCCGTGTTCGGGGTTTGTGATGCTGAGGTTGCGGCCAAGTACTACTCGCATCATCTGATTCTCCTGTTGCTCGGTGGTTTTCTACTGGCGAAGGCTGTCGAATGTTCTGGCCTTCATCGTCGAATTGCTCTGGCGACTCTGACAATAGTAGGTACATCTCCTCGACGATTGGCACTGGGATTTCTCGTCACTTCAGCGATGCTATCTTTGTGGATCTCCAATACCGCGACCACATTGATGTTGATGCCGATCGCTCTCTCGGTGGCTATTCGGACCGAGAAAGATAACAAGTCGCCGAACGGAGTATTCACCACCTGCTTACTTCTTTGTACCGCCTACGGTGCCAATGTCGGGGGCATCGGTACTCTCATCGGGACTCCTCCTAACCTGATCTTTGTCAAGAATGCGGAAGATCTAGACCCTCCCGTGATCATCGATTTTTTGAGCTGGATGACGCTGGGAATGCCAGTGGTGTTGATCTTCATTCCTCTGGTCGCGCTGTTGATGACACGCTTCCTCTTGCCTCTACCTGCAGGCTCTGCACAGCAGGGGAGGGAGGCACTGCTGGCCGAAAGGAGAAGCCTGGGCAAGATCTCTTCGGGCGAGGCCAGGGTGTTGATGGTTTTCATCGTGACCGCTCTTCTGTGGATCACGCGAGGAGGGGATGGCTTTTCTGGTTGGAGTGGCCCGATGGGCGATCTGATGGGAATCCCTGCGGATCAGACCAAGAAATTTCTCAAGGACTCGATCGTGGCGGTGGCGGCTGCGATCTTCCTTTTCATGATTCCATCTCGCCGCGGTGGTCCGNCTCTACTCAACTGGGATCAGGCGAAAGAGGTTCCGTGGGGGATGCTGTTGTTGTTTGGTGGTGGATTTGCCCTCGGGGGTTCTTTCCAGAGCAGTGGCCTGTCTGAATACTGTGGATCGATCATGGCAAACTGGGCCGATCTTCCTTTCCCGGCGTTGGTCCTGTCGATTTCTCTGTTTACCACTTTCCTCACCGAATTCACTTCCAACACTGCCTCGATGCATCTGTTGATGCCGATCCTCTCCTCGGCGGCGATTCAGGGTGGAATTTCACCTCTGCATATGATGATCCCCGCTGTGCTCTCCGTTTCGTGCGCTTTCATGTTGCCGGTGGCGACAGCGCCCAATGCTATCGTGTTCGCTACCGGAAGAGTGAGGATCAGGACGATGTTGCGTTGTGGGTTGATCTTGAATCTGGTCGGGGCGTTGGTGGTGTTGCTGGTGACGCTCCTGATCCAGGCACTGGAGCTGATGCCAGGAGGCCACTGAGTTGCTGATCTTGTTCTTGAATTAAATTTTTAGACTCGCCCTCCTCTTTCGAGGTCTTCGTAGGCACGGATCAGGTCTTGAAGTCTGCGACTGGCTTTCTCGACCTGGTCAGGATCGGCATCCTGAATCTTGTCAGGGTGATGAGCTTTTACCAGCTCACGGAATCGTGCACGGATCTGTTCAGAATTGGCACCGGCGGGGAGTCCGAGGATGCGATAGGGATGAGGCAACGGAGCCGTTCCTGGCAAGGCCGGGGAATCACTACCAGGTTCTTTCTCGAAGTTCGGTGTGGCTGGTTTCTCTTTTTTCTTTTTTCCAACCAAGCGACCGAGTAGGCGCCGCCACAGAGATCCCGAATAGCGTCGATCTCCCAGCCCCTCGAAGACTGCCCTTCTTTCGCCATCGTACTGGTGATGCCAGCTCTGGATTTCGAGAAAATCTTCCGGGGCGAGAGGTTCGATCCAGCCAAAGAGCCAGTCGACCAGTCCGATTTCCTTTGCCGGGGAAGAATAGTAGTTGCCGTCCGGCAGCTTTTCGATTCGGTTTTCTTTGCGACAGGAGGGGCACGAATAGACCCGAAAGGGGCCTCCCGATTGGGTCGATCTTCCGGCCAGGAAACCATCTCTTTGAACTTGTTTGTTTGATAGAACCGATCGACAAGCCCAGCAATGAAGCATCAGAGACCGCCCGCAGGCAGGATGGCCATGCAGTCACCGTAGGAATAGAAGCGAAATTGGGCCTCGATGGCCTGCTGGTATACAGACAGCGTGTTCTCACGTCCATGAAAAGAGCTAACCAGTACCAGTAAGGAGGAGCGAGGAAGATGGAAGTTGGTAATCAATCCATCCACGTTGGTGAACTCGTGACCCGGCAAGATCGTTACATCGGTTTCCGATTCGATAGCNGGACCCTCCACCAGCGGGCCNAGGCTCTCTAGCACTCTAAGGCTCGTCGTACCGACGGCTATGATCGGTCGTCCTTTGGCCCTGGCTTCTGCGAGAGCGGTTCTGGTTTCTCTGCTGACGCTGTACCACTCCGGCTCGACTCTGTGATCCGAGATTCGTTCGGTTTCGATCGGCTTGAAGGTGCCAGGGCCGACATGAAGGGTCACCGGGACGATCGGAATCTCTTTTCGTTTCAGTTCTTCGAGCATCTCAACGTCGAAATGCAAACCTGCGGTTGGTGCGGCGACCGCCCCCGGCTTTTCTGCGAAGATGGTCTGGTAGCGTTCTTGATCGCTGGAAGTCACTCGCGGGTCTTTTCGGTCACGACGAATGTATGGTGGCAGTGGAATCTCACCGATCTGGTCGAGTCTCCCGTCTGCTCCCAGTTCCACCACCCAGCCTGAGCCACTGCGGTCGATGATCTTCAACGGAGGACCTGAGGTTTCCAGAATTTCACCAGGACGAATTCTACGAGCCGGAGAGAGCCATGCCTGCCAGCGTTGATCAACGATTGGTTTGATCAGGAATACCTCGATGGATCCTCCCGATTGTCGGTGGCAGCGAATCCGTGCCGGAATCACCCGTGTGTTGTTCACGACCAGCAGTTCGTTACCATCGAGATGTTCAGGAAGAGATCTGAAACTGGCTGAAACGCCACCGGTGCGACCCCTTGAGCAAAAGTAGCATCGAGAAGAGGATCGTTTCGGAGTCGGTTCCTGNGCGATCAGAAGGTCTGGGAGATCAAATTCATAACTGGAGATCGAGTCAGCCCCCTGCACATTGTCGGCAGGGGGGATTCCATCAGTCCTCGTCATCCTCGTCATCGAAGTCCTCTTCCGCTGGACCGCGAGCCCGTCTCAGAGGTCTGCGACTACGGGATGATACCAACTCTTCCTCTTCCTCTTCTTCTTCTTCTTCCTCCATGGCGGGCTGGAAGTGAGTTCCGGAGAGAAGGACACCTTCGTCGAGAATATGGACCTGGTCTGCTGTGTGATACAACTCGGCGGATGTGGTTTCACGGAAGGAAGCGATCTCGACCCGCAATCCGTCCATGGTGAGTTTTTCGACGAGAGGAACAAAATCTCCATCTCCGGTGACGAGGATCGCGACGTCTATCTTGCTTGACAGTGCCAGCGCGTCCAATGCAATACCGATATTCCAGTCACCACGATTTGCAGAATCGTTACGTTCCCCTACGACTCTCTTTCGAACTTCATAACCGTTCCTACGTAAAACTTCGATGAACTTGTTTTGTTCCATGCCGGGGCGTTCGACGATATATGCCAGCGCTCGAGCGAGATTTCGCCCCCTGACCAGATGCCGGAGCAATTTGGAGAACTCAAGTTTAGATTGGTAGAGGTTCCTGGCCGCATAGTACATATTCTGGACGTCGACAAAAATCCCGACCCTTTGTGTCGCTGAGAGTTCGTGTCCATCGACAGAAACGAGCATGTTGGTCTTGGGAGTACTGACCGGCCCCACTGACTTTTCCTTTTGCAGGCGTTCCATCGCCTCTAGCCCCAGCTCCATTTCGGTCTGGTGAATTCGTCTCTGGCGGGTGAGCTCTTCTTCTAGTTCAGATACTCTTTCCTGCAGATCTTCGACGGAGTCTCCATTGCCTTCAGATTCAAAAGGGGATCTGGTTTTCATAAGTCCTCCTTTCGCGAGTGTACGGGAATTCCATCGATGGAACAGTGCTTCATCTGGTGAAGAGCCCGAAAACCTGCGACCGCTTTTCGTAGTTCTCTGGATCCTATCTTAGATGTATCGACGACCGCTTCGGTGATGCCATCTGGATCCAGATAGAGACTCAATCCGTCTAATTCGGTGGTAAGCCACGGTTCTTCGCTAATCAAGGCCGGTATGCGATCGTTTTCCACATGGGTCCAATGATCGGCGGGGGAGATTTCTTGCCATAACTTCAAAGTGCACACCGACAGGGGTTGGAACCAAGTCGTCCGGGGAGATTTGGCTGTATCGTAGTCCTGGCGTCTCGGCAGCAGGGCGACGTCGGCCCAGGCTGGATCTTCTTCGCAGGGGCCTCTTTCGCTGACGATCAGCGAAGCTACGCCCAGTTCCCTTAAAAGTTCGGAAATGGTTCTCCGTGAAGGAACCGGTAACCGAAGTGAAATCCGGTCTTCGACTAGCCTACACAGTCTCCGCGAGGTGTCGTGAGAAGCAAAGTCATCGTCGGTGATGAGGGCCATCAGGCCCAACGAGTTTTCGACCAGATCTCCCTCGGCAGAATGTTCTCTCAGAGACAGTGTGATCGCGAATTTCAGGGTTTCGCAGACCCAGTGATTTAGATCAAAACGGTCCAGAGTTCCTTCGAGGAATTGATCGATACGGTTTTGGACCAGTGACAAACTTAATCCGAGGGTTCGGATTTCTTCCGGGGTTGGGGCAGATTGCTGAACAAGTTCCTCAACCATCTGGAGTGGAGTTAAATCGTCGAAATCGTCGTTGATTTGATTCAGCTCTCTCTTCAGGTACAGAGAGATGGCCTCCAGACGAGATCGACGATCACCGCCGCCATTTCTTTTTCCTGGCTCAGGATTGCAGTCTGGAGTATCGCCAATCACGAACGGTGGTTTCCTTCCTGGTTCTGACTTGGGTTGGTCTCGATGTGGGTCGGCGGGAATGATAGCGACTCCTAAATTTTCTTCCAAGCTAACCGGTATTTAGAGGCAGCGATTCGCCAACAGAGTGCCTGAAGTGCTTCCAACGAGCAGAGTGGAAGATATATTTCTTTCAGTGAATTGGACCGATAAGAGCACTCAGAGTTTGATCTATGGAAAGACGGTCGAATAGAAAAAGGCCAGCCAGGACCAGGAAGAGACCGGTCACGGAAAAAAGTCACAGCTGAAGTAGACTTTATGCTCCCGGTTTCAGGAGCGAAGTGGCGGAGTTGTCTGCTTCAGATAGGAGAGTAAAGACGGCAACTCGATTCGGCGTGAGTGTCCGAGTGTCACCAACTGGAGGCGGAAATTCGGAATTGATCGACAAACAAAATCTCGCCTGCTGGCAGAGAATCGCAAGGCGGGGATTGCTGCTGTAGCGGCTCCGTCACCTGGAGAGAATCAGTCGATCCATATTCAACTGTTGAAAGCAGTGGTACTTGCTGATCGTATGCCAGAGAAGTTCTAGCGTTTGATGCAGCAAGGGGAGCTGTATACTGAGTCCAGATCGATCGGACCGTGTGTCTGATACCATCGCCCGGGTCTTGATTTCATAACTGTGGAATTGAGTTGTTGTTAGTCGCTCTCGATTTGAGATAGGAGGTTCAGGATGCCGCGTGACGGACATGGCCGCATCATCGATTATCTCCGCATCTCGGTGATGGACCGTTGCAATCTGCGCTGCTCTTATTGCATGCCGTTAGAGGGGCTGCGCTTCTTACCCGAGGAGAATCTTCTTACTGCAGGGGAAATTGCTCTCGTTGCCGAGGCTGCAACGCTGGCAGGATTCCGCAAGTTTCGGATCACGGGGGGAGAACCAACCCTCCGCAAGGACCTGATCGACGTTATTGCGGGAATCCGTGAAGTGTCTCCGATAGCTGAAATCTCGATGACCACCAATGCCATCTTGCTGCCCAAGATGGCACAGGATCTTCGTAACGCCGGTCTTGATCGGNTAAACGTTCATCTCGATACCCTCAATGCCGACAGGATTCGACAAGTGATGCGCCTGGCCGATCTCGACAAGATCCTGGCCGGGATCGAAGCCGCCGAGAATGCCGGGTTGGATCCCATCAAGATCAATTCGGTCGTGGTCCGTGGAGTCAATGAAGACGATGTGGTGGAACTGGCGCAGCAGACCATTACCAGACCTTGGAACGTCCGATTCATCGAGCTGATGCCGTTTGGCGACGGGCAAGAATCGGAACTTGCAAAGGACCGGGTCGTGAGCACTTCAGTAACGATGAGCAGAATCATCGATGAGATCGGCCCCCTGGAACCAGTTCCTTCGGCTCACCCGTCGGACGAGAGTTGTAACTACAGATTGCCCGGAGCTGAAGGAATCGTTGGTTTTATCAGTCCGGTCAGCGACCCCTTCTGTTCTTCCTGTAACCGTGTGCGGCTCTCTGCAGAGGGGCGCTTGCTGTTGTGCTTGTTGAGAGATGACGAGGCGGACCTCCGGAGTGTGATCCGTAGTGGCGGTGGAGTAGAGGCAGTTCGCATTGCTTTGAGCAAAGCGATTCTGATGAAACCCGTGGGTCATGCACTCGATAAGGGGATTCACGCCAGTCGTCGGATGCACGAGATCGGCGGTTGAGGACGTGTTGTTGCTGCGAGTGGGGCTTGTTATCTCTCTCGTTGGACTGTTGTTATTCTGGTCGATCGGGGGGGGATTCTCTTCTCCTGAAAAAGATCTGATCCAATCGGTACTGGGGATGCGCGATGGTTTCAACGATCAGGATGCGGGAGATGTACTCGTTCACTGTTCCGCAGATTTTCGAGAAACGGAGTATTTTCTCGATGCCACGTCATTTCGTGGAGCTCTACTACGCATCTTCTTGAGTCAAAGAGATCGCTCTGACGGGTCATTTATCTGGCAGGCCTTGATCGAGGAGGATGAAATCCAGATCGATCTGATGGGTTCGCCGGAGCAGGCTCGGGTCGCGACCGTTTCGGCACCGGTCAGATTTGTGAAGAGAAAGAACCCTCAGGCGAAACCTATCTGGATCCTGCGAATCGACGGGTTGGCTCAAAAGGAAACCGATGGTCGCTGGCGCTTCGTCGAGGCCAGTTTCAAGACCATCTCGGGACGACAACCGTTCTAGCGCTTCAACTCACATCTCTTCTGGCGAACAGAGCGGCTCCCAATGACAGAACTGCTGACAGGATCAACAATGCCCACAGGCTAGCCCACACGACCGTCGCCAGCGATATTTCACCGCCACGGATCAACCCGTCGGAGATCCACAGCCGCTGCAGATCTGGTATCCAGCGCGACCAAAACGTTCCCCTGGTCAGGGATCCCACGATCACGCCACAGAGCAGGGTTGCCAGAGAGAGAGCGATGGTTGCCGGGGCCGGTAGGCGAGTCGAAGCTGCCAGGGCCACAGCACTGAGTATCAGGACTCCTTCGTGGACCAGGACCATCGCCCAGATGACGTTGGAATCGAGGACAGTCCACGGTAACCGGAAGGAACCGTCGGGAGCCCAGGACCAGGCGATCAACGCTGCCAGAACCAAGGTGCAGGCACAGTTCCTCGATAGGGTTGCCGGAAAACTTCGCCCTCTTCGATGTGCGTGAGCGGCGTGGATCAGTGCTACAGCTATAGCTGCGATGCTGAGCCATAGAACCGGAGCTTGATCCTCCACGTAATGGGCGTGGATCGTGCGGTGTCTCAGCGCCAGTAACAACGTTGCCATCCAGGAAAGCTGGGCGATGGTGAGGGAAAAGGCGATTCCGGTGAATTTGCCGAGCAGGACGGTGGTTCTCGATACCGGTTTCGTCAGCAGCACCATCACGGTTCTGCGTCGGATTTCGTCTCCCAGATTCGAAGCCGCGGTAAAGGATCCAAGGAACAGGCCACAGCAGAGCATCGTGCTCAACGAGATATCGACCAGCAGTCGATCCTCATCTCCGAGAGCGAAAGCGCTCAGCAGCGGGGAGATCCCCACCAGAATGATACCCAGCAGTAGCATTACCGCATGAAAAGAAGGCCGTAGGCCTTCCGTAGATGCAGCACGTGAGATTCGCCACCAGGCCGAAAGGGTCTTCAGGGTATCTCCTGTCTGACAAAGAACGGAGTTGGAACGTTCTCAGCGAACGCTCCCAGACAATCTCTGTCGGCAGTATACTGCTTTCTTTAACACTCTGGCGAGAGGAGTGAGATCGATGACCTCCGATGTAATTCGGGTCAAGGGTCTGCGGAAGGTGTTCCGGGATTTCTGGCTCCGAGCTCGGGTCGAAGCTCTGTCTGGAGTCGATCTGAATATCCATGGAGGTGAGGTCTATGGATTGTTGGGGCCCAATGGTTCGGGTAAGTCCACAACGATTCAGATCATGCTCGGACTGATTTTTCCGACCGGGGGTGAAGTAGAAGTTCTGGGAACTCCTCCCGGGACCCCTGAGACCAAGAACCGGATCGGATACCTACCTGAAGACTCGGTCTTCTACCCGTTCCTTTCCGGGCGTGAGATGCTGGACCTTTCTGCAAGACTGGGTCGAGTTCCCGATGCGGATCGGCAGCACAGAATTGAGGAGTTGTTGCAGATGGTCGGCCTGTGCGAAGCGGCGGACCGAGAGATCGGCGACTATTCAAAGGGTATGCAGCGACGTATCGGTATTGCACAAGCGCTGATTCACGACCCTGAAATCATTATTCTCGATGAGCCGACCAATGGGCTCGATCCACTGGGGGTGAGACAGGTGAAGGACTGGATCACTGGACTCAGAGATCGAGGAAAGACGATTCTCATCTCGAGTCACCTGCTGGCAGATGTTGAACAGGTATGCGACCGGGTTTCGATTCTTTACGGCGGATTGGTCCAGGCTGAAGGTGCGGTGGAAGAGATCCTGGAACGAGACGACCGTACCCTCTGGATTACTTCCCGACCGGACGCCGATGCCCTCGATGCCGCCAGTGAACGTCTGAAGGAGCAGGGCCTCGATATCATCTCGGTGAAGCCTGGCTCCAAGAGTCTTGAGGAGAAGTTTCTCGAGACNGTCGAACAAGCACGCGAGAAAGGTATNACCACCGCAGGTGCCGAGGCCGGTGGAGGGCTTCCTGCCTTCCTCGGAGGGGGAGACAAGATTAGTTGATCTCCCTCTTCGTGACTCCACTGGCATGGCTCCTGATGGCCCTGGGAATCTTCCTTTCGATCAGTGCTCTGCGCCGGGGTGGTGCTCTGGCAGCGGTGACTCGTACTCTCCTTGCCGAGGTGTGGCGCCGGGGCATCCTTCCTGTCGGTGGGGGCATCCTGTTTGTCGGCATCGGTATGTTGCCTCTGCTGGGGGCCGAATCGACCGATGCCGGATCTCGTATCCATTCGCTACTGGAATATGGCCAGGGTTGGATTGCCGCGACGTTGCTAGTGCTCTCGTTGCTGATGTCTTGCGGAAGTTACTGCGATGAAGTGGTGACCGGAAGGATTCGCTGGCTGGTGGTGCGTCCAGGGGCGAAATGGGCCTTGCTACCCGGGAAGTGTCTCGGAATCCTGGTGGCGCTCTTTCTGCTGCTCGTACCCGCCACCTTGTTCTTGCTGTTACTTGTCGGAAGGGCTTCCGAGCCGCCAGTCATATTGTGGAATCCTCAGGCGGTCGCGGTCGTGACTCCGGAGACACTCGAGGTGACCGANCAGGAGGTAGAGTCATACCTGGTCTTACAGATGCTAGAGGATCCTCAAGGTTGGGGGCTGNTGGAANCGGCCGAAGGTCAGCGCAGGGCCAGGTCAAGGATCGAGAGACTCTCTCGCTCCATCCCCGTCGGCAGTTCTCACGATTACTGGTTTGAGTATCCGAGCGGGTTGGAGCAGGGAGCGGTGATTTCCATGCGGCCTTCTCTGGGTCGCGTTCATCGTTCCCAAAGAGCCCGCCTACGAGTTCAACTCGCTGATGCAAAGACCGAGGTTGTCATTCGCAACGGCGAGCGATCCAGTATCGAGATTCCCGATTCCCTGATCGAAGCCAATCAGTTCAAGGTCGGAATACAATTCCTGGGAGCCGTCGAAGAGGATGTCAGGATCTCTTCAGTCCTCTGGAGTGGATCGGATGCGATAGAACTGAGGGTTCCGGATGGCACTCTCGTTTCTGCGCTGATCAGGTCGCAGTTGTTGACTTGGGTCCGGTGCGGATTTATCGCTGCGCTCGGGTTGACGGTATCGACCTTTCTCGGCATGCCGGTGGCGACTCTGTTCGTCCTCTGCTTCTTGATCGCTGCTGCTGGCGGTGGTTTTGCTGGCTCCTTCGATACAAAAACAGCTGAGACCGTTGCCGATCCGAGAAGCCAGGAGCCATTGCAAGTGGTCGTCGATGTACTGGCGCGGGCGGGCGACTTTATCATCCAGCAACTATCTGCCTGGAATCAACATGCCACCGGTGCTCGNGTGGCTGCAGGGGAGAACGTGACTACGGCAGAAGTTTTCAGTGGGCTCGGATTGATCGGTTTACTGTGGGGAGGGACGATCCTGCTGGTGGGCATCTTTATCAGTGCTCGCCAGGAGCATGGGTTGGGGAGGGACCGCTGATGAGTCGCTCCGAGATGATCCCCCTGCTACTTTCAATGATCCTGCTCGTGGTTGCTGCCATGACGACCGTCCCCCTCGACAAAAATCTGGAACAGGATGGGATCTCGTTGCCGGTATCGGAAGCCACCGGAGTTCCTGCCGACGTCTTGCTTTTACAACAGACGCTGGGTGTTTTTCGAGGTTGGGCGATTGATGTCCTGTGGCTTCGGGCTCTCGAGAGAAGAGATCAAGGGGCTCTTCACGAGTCGATGCAGCTGGCCCATTGGATCACCAAGTTACAACCCTATTTTCCGAGAGTGTGGAACTTCCAGTCCTGGATGCTAGCTTTTGAAATGGCTCTCGATAGTCGCGATCCGGATCAGCGCTGGATCTGGGTTCGTGAAGCGATTGATTTGCTCCGGGGACCTGCTCTGCGGGCCAATCCACTCAGTAGCGAGATCCATCATCAGCTGTCCTATCTGTTCTGGTTCAAGATCGGTGAGTTTCAGGACGATGCAGCTGTTTTTTANCAGGCACGCCTCTGTCAACGCTGGAGAGGCATCCTGGGAGATCCCACCGAAGGAAACGCTGCCAGATACGTGCAGATCTTGCGGAAAGTTGCTGCCGCTCCGACTGATTGGTCATTGTTGCCAGAACAGATCCTCGAGGATCCAGAGGTATTCCAGATCGTCAAGAGCGGCTGGGCCGAGCCGGAAGCGATGCTCGTTTCAGGGTCGGACTCCGTCCTCTCGGAACTCTCTTTGTCTGTGCGGGAATCTATCGAGGCACTTCTACGTCGAAGAATCCTGGAACGCGAAATGAATATGTCGGTAGATTTGATGCTGAGGATCAGCGAGGAATTTGGATTTGTCGACTGGAGAACTCCTGCCGCTCATGCGGTCTACTGGGGAATTCAAGGAGCTCTTCGTGAAACGGAAGCGGGACTGGATGCCCGGCTTGGTGCGCAGACCATCGATACTGTTCTTGTCGAATCGAACGTGCGGATTGGTCTCCAGCAGATGGTCGCTCGGGGCCGTGCGTTGCTCGATGATTCAGGAAAACTGATCACCATCCTTCCGCAACCAGGCATGCTACCAGTATACGAACGATCCCTTCTACTTCTTACGGATGGGAGTGGAATTCCGGATGAGTTTCTTCCCAGAGTCATAGAGATCATCTCGGGAGCTGTCGTCGCATCCTGGTTACAAGGTGAAGAGACGCTGGCCGGGCAGTTGCTTGATCGTCATGACGAACTGTCGAAAAGAGAAGATCGAGATCCAGATGAGGAACTGATCATCACCATCAAAGATCTGGTCATTNGTACCTTGGATGAAGATGAGGAGTTGCCNTTCCTGACCGTCCAGATACGAGCGCGGGCACTGGTGGCCAGGGGTGGTGGTGGAACCNCAGTGGAGGCTGTGCGAGGGGAGCAACTGGCTGACCTTCTCGAAATTTCTTTGACCCGGTCACAACGGACCGATATCGATAGAATTGCTCTGGCCAGTGCACTGAGAAGCCCGAGAGCCACGGCTCCCCTGTCAGTGAAGTGCAAAATCTGGGAGACTTTGAGCGACCAGCAGAAGCAATCGGTCGATAGAACGACACGTAGCCTCCTCTCCATCGAGGCGAGGAGAAACGGGACTGGAGTGGAACAGCTATTCCCGGGCATCAATGCTGGTTCAAATGGGGACGCCTCCAGAGGAGGGAACTGATCGGGTTGAGTTCGTTTCTCAAGCTGGTGCTAGTCTGTACTTACGCGCCTTACAAAGGATGACTTCGATGGAAACTTGGGTCCAGGAACTTCCTAAGATTCAGTTGCATGATCACCTCGACGGAGGACTTCGTCCCGGTACGATCATCGAACTTGCCGGGGAGAGAAACATCAAGTTGCCGGCCAACGATCCGGAAGAACTGGCTCGCTGGTTCTTTCGAGGATCGGACCAGGGCAGCTTACCCAAGTACCTTGAAGGATTTGTCACCACCCTGTCGGTGATGCAGGACGAAGAAGCTCTGATACGCGTGGCCAGGGAGCACGTACTCGATCTGGCCGCCGATGGTGTGGTTTATGGAGAGGTGCGGTTTGCTCCCATCTTGCACATGCAACTAGGACTCGATCCTTCGCGGGTACTGGAAGCAGTACTGGAAGGCATCCGATCTGGTTGCGAGGAGACCGGGATCGATGTCAGGATCATCGTCTGTTCTTTGCGACATATGGAACCGGAAGCTTCTCTACAATCGGCTCAGCTAGCAGTCAGTTTTCGCGATCAGGGTGTCGTTGGATTCGATCTGGCCGGGGATGAATCTGGTCACCCACCGACTCATCACAACGATGCGTTTCAATATCTGCGCCGTAGCAACTTCAACATCACCATCCATGCTGGCGAAGCATTTGGCCTCTCTTCCATCTGGCAGGCGATCCAGCACTGTGGAGCGCACCGGATCGGCCACGCGACCCGATTGGTAGAGGATGACACCGTGCCAGGCGACCATCGTGGCACCCTCGGTGAGTATATCCTCGACCATCGAATTCCTCTTGAGATGTGTCTTTCCTCGAACCTTCACACGGGAGCGGTTCGGGACATCAAAGACCATCCTTTTCCTCGTTATCTTGTCGAGGGATACAGGGTTTGTCTCAATGTGGACAACATGCTGATGTCGGCAACGACGCTATCGAAGGAATGGCAGCTGGCCGTCGATCTGTTCGATCTGGACCTCGATGATCTGGAGAGGATTGCCATTAACGGTATGAAGGGTGCTTTCTGCGAGCATTCCCGCCGGCGGGAAGTGATCCAGGAGATCATCCTTCCAGGATTTCGCACTATGCGGCTCAGGTCGAGTTGAACCTCTGTCGCTCACAGTTGATACTGTGACTCTACCGCGAACGAAGTTGTGGGTGCCAGATAATCGGAGCCTTTTATGTCGGAACTGATTGAACGACTCAAGACTCGTCAGGTGAAGAAGAGGTCTCTCGAGGTTAGACTCGATGGGCGTGTCTTNCATCTGGTCGACGATGCGGCAGCAGTCCAGCGGCAACTTTCCGGGGATGATCTCGCTCTCAATCATGGGCTTTCCTACCGGGACAATATTTCCACTGACGAGATCACTCCTGCATACGTTTGTTACTATCACGACGAGACTCTGGGTGAGTTTCCCTACGTCGGTTTCTCGGCAAGTGGAGAGTTCCCCATAACACGGAATTCGATCAAGGATGGTGGTTTCGCGGCTAGCGTCAGTGGCAAGAGACGGGGCAAGGGCTCCAGTCGTGAGGCTTCTCCCTATGCTGAATTGTGCGCCGGGATACACCTCGTCTTTGCCGAGAATATCGAACGGATCTACCAGCAGAACTGCCATAATTTGGGTCTGCTCACATGCACCGATTTCTCGATCCTCGAGAGATTGGTGTCCGGAGAAACGGTTCCTTTGTCGGCATTCACCGACGGGAAGGATCGGATCACAAGTCAGATTATCGAATGGGGTGGTCTATTCGAGTTCAATCTGGCCCGGCTCCAGGGCAAGGTGGATCTTTCCGGGCCGGTATTGGCGACCGGTCCTCAAACCGTCACCCAGAAGATATTCGCACGTAGCCGGATGCTGGATTCCACGACTGGTGCGGTCGGCTGTGAAAGTGCCGAGGTGGGGGATGTGGGTTTCTTCCAAACCGATCTTCGCTTCAGTCATGAGTATGTCACACCGATGGCGGCTTCCTTTTTCGAGCAGAAGGTTGGTAAGGGAGAACCGCTAACCGATCCCGATACGATCATCTTCTTCCGTGATCACCTGACCTTTCTGGAACAGGCGATCACACCCGAACGGCGTAAGATGGGTTTGCTGCAGACCGCGCAGCAGCTGAAGCTGAAACAGGAGCAATTTGCCGAAGCCTACGGGATCACCCTGCACGGAGAAACCGGTCTGGGAGGATCGGAGGCGATTTGCCACTCGAAGATACTCCAGGACTATGCACTGCCGGGTCAGATGATCATCGGCAGTGACTCCCATACCCCGCACTCCGGGGCCATCGGATGCGTAGCGTTTGGGGTTGGAACCACGGCCATCTTCAACTCCTGGATCACTCGCGATGTGTATTCCTCGGTTCCTGAAACGGTTCGTGTCGAGGTCCGAGGAGAACGCCCGAAAGGGATCACCGCCAAGGACATCATGCTGGCGATCCTCAGGACTCCCTACGTTTCAGAGGGCCACGCCATCGGAAAGATGATCGAGTACTGTGGTGAAGTTGTGGAGTCTCTATCTATCGATGAACGAGCGACGATGACCAACATGGCCGCGGAGGTGGGAGCTTTCAGCGGCATCGTGGTCCCCGATGAAAAAACCGTCGACTTCCTGGTTTCCGAACGAGCTCTCGACCGGGAGGAAGCTCGAAGTTACTGCGAGGGGCTGTTCAGCGATCCGGGGGCATCGTACTGCCACGAGATCATCATCGATTCCGATACCCTTGAACCGCTGGTTGCGTTACCTGGTGATCCTGGAAATGGCATCGAGATTTCTCAGCTCAAGGAATCGGTGTCCATCGACATCGCCTACGGTGGGTCTTGTACAGCCGGTAAGAAGGAGGACATGGACATGTACGCCGAGGTCCTCCAGCACGGTCTCNAGCAGGGGCAGAGAGTTGCCGAAGGTGTCGAGTTCTGGATTCAGTTCGGCTCACAGGAGGTCAAGAAGTACTGCCAGGAGAAGGGTTATCTGCAAATCTTCGAGCAGGCAGGTGCCCAGGTGATCGAGCCATCCTGTGGCGCATGCATCAACGCGGGTCCCGGTGTCAGTCGATCTCCCGATCAGGTCAGTGTCAGTGCCATCAACCGTAACTTTCCCGGGCGATCAGGTCCGGGGCAGATGTATCTGGCAAGTCCATTGACAGTTGCTGCCAGTGCGCTGGCAGGGCGGATTGTCGCGTTCCAACCGGAAGCCTGATCGATAGATCACTACTGGTTGCTCAGGCACTCGGTTAGTTCACTCCTGCGATCCGCGCCAATTCCGTCCTCTTATCGAGCAACTTCTGTAGTGGCGGCACCAGATCCTGATAACTAACTCCTTGTTGTCGGCTCGGATCCGGTTGCCACGCTGATGGAGACTCCGACTCAATCGCCTGGACCACCTCGAAAACGATTGGAAATGCACGAGGATCATCGATGGCATGACCACGACGTTTCGGTCGCCACCACTCTTCTCCACGGTGGAGCAGCCTGATAAGGGTCGCCGGAAGTTCTCTTCCCAGATGCTGAACCAGATCCAGCTCGAGTCTACGGATCAGTGCTGTGGAGTGCTGGACCAGTTCCGTTTCGACCACGCGGATTCGCTCCAGTGCAAGAATCCGCTCGCGGGCATCCTGACTTTTGGCCATCATGTCCTCCATCCCGAACTCCGGGGATCTCATCGAGGAGGGAACTGGTTTTGTTCGAGCAAGACTCGGGTCTACGAATCGGCACTTCTTCCTGGTCGGAGAAGAGCTGGCAAGGCATCTTCTATCCTCAAGGCATCGCCTCAAGGGATTTCATCCGTCATTACTCGACCGTATACGACAGCGTCGAGATCGATGCCACCTTTTACGCGCTCCCTTCTCGATCGACCATCGAGGGATGGCGACAACGGACACCAGAAGGATTCCAGTTTGCAGCAAAGGTTCCGCGCTGGATTACCCATGAAAAGGTGCTGCTTGACGCGCAGGAGGACATCGAAATATTCATCGAGACGATGCAGTGGTTGGGAGATCGACTGGGTCCAATACTGTTTCAGTTTCCGTATTTCAATAAAAAGGTATTTCCTTCGATAGAGCCGTTTTTACAGCGTTTAGATCGGTTCCTCGCAGAAATTCCGCCCGGTCCAAGATATGTGGTAGAGGTGCGAAACCACAATTGGATCAGCGGAGCTCTACAGCAACTGTTGAATGATCATGGCGTGGCACTGGCGTGGGTTGATCAAGCCTGGATGCCGGAGCCAGAGGAATGGATCGATAAGATCGGGACTCAGATCAGTAACTTCGGTTACTTCCGCTTCCTTGGCGATCACAAGAAAATGGATCAGTTGACAAAAAAATGGGATCGACAGGTACTCGATCGTCGTGATCGTCTTGCTCGTTGGATTCCAGCGATGCGGAGCTTTCGACAAGCCGGCATCGATGTATTTGGCTTCTTCAACAACCATTACGCTGGTCATGCGCCGGCGACGCTCGAGGATTTCAGATCACTGTGGTGTCAGGACGAGAATCACTCGTCCTCGTCGTCTTGATGGCCTTCCAGGCCAGACCAGGATCCGACCTGATAAACCAGCATCAGGTTGGTACGGCCCATTCGGTGGGTNGGCGCTCCCAGCAGCAGCACCAGCAAGTCACCTCTACTGGCGAGACCGTCCGTCTGGAGAGTTGAATCCAGTTCTTCGATCAACTGATCGGTCATGCTTGCCGGACGGATCTGGTAAGGCCGGACTCCCCAGACCATGGTGAGACGATTGCGCACATCTGGTTGGGTGGTAAAGGCAAGGATCGGACGCTCGGGGCGTCTGCGAGAAGCAAGAAGAGCGGTGGCCCCGGACTGGGTAAAGGCGACCAGAGCATGAGCCTCGACATTGTGAGCCACTTGACACGCCGCATCGGTGACTGCTTCCGGTGTCGAATCGACTGAACGTTCTCGTTTCCCCCGGTAGTAATCTATACTTGAATGTTGCTCGGTGTAGGTGATCACGTCTGACATCATCTTGACCGATTCGACCGGGTAGTCGCCGATGGCGGTCTCCGCTGACAGCATCACAGCATCGGTTCCATCGAGTACAGCATTGGCAACATCGCTAGCTTCTGCTCGAGTTGGACGGGGATTTCTGGTCATGCTGTCGAGCATCTGTGTGGCAGTGATGATGGGACGTCCCAGTCGAAGACCTTCCGCGATGATATTTTTCTGGATGACTGGAACCTGTTGCGGAGGGACCTCCACTCCCAGATCCCCGCGGGCAACCATCGCACCCCACGAGTTCTGAAGGATCTGGGTCACGTCAGCTACCGCACGNGACTTCTCGATTTTCGAGATGACAGGGATCGTTGATCCATTGTCGGCGAGCATCTCCTGGAGTTGCTGAACATCACGGGCACGCCGCACGAAGGAAAGGGCGAGAAAATCGACATTTTGAGAAACGGCGAAGAGAGCGTCTTCACGATCCTTGTTGGTGAATGCGGGAGCGGAGATGTCACTGCCTGGAAGATTAATTCCTTTACGTGGCAGAATGACACCTGAGTTTTCTGCGCGGCCGATGATGAGACCATCCGAAACGGAGATGGTCTCCAGAGCAATGATCCCGTCATCGATCAAGATCGGATCTCCGACAGCTAGATCCTGGTCTAAACGATCGTAGTCACTGCCGATTTCGCCAGCTTCTGCCGGTCGATTGACCGCGATCCGGATCTCGTCTCCGGCCTCCACCTTGATCGGATCTCCACTGAAATCGGCAAGTCTGATCTTGGGGCCCTGCAGATCGTAGAGGATTCCGACCGGGTGCCCGACTTCCTGAGAGATAGATCGGACTTTTTGGATCGTCTCCGCATCTTTGTCGTGTTCTCCGTGAGAGGCATTGATCCGGACGACGTCCAGTCCAGCCTGGAGCATTCCCCTGATGACCTCGGTCGAGATCGAGGCGGGTCCGAGGGTTGCAACGATTTTTGTTTGCCGGAAGGCAGGTCTGAACTCTTCATTCATGCCAGCGAGGATGGAGGGATCCGTCTCGTTAGTAAAGGGATCTGACAATGGCGAACCAGAATAGACAAAGGGTCCGGAACGTATTGACGTTCCGGACCCCTAATGCTGCTAAAGGGACTCGATCACGGACAAGGTGGAAAATCGTCGCAAGTGATCGGATCGGTGTCGGTTCCGTCGACCCCACAGTTCGGGTAGGGGGCGGGCGGGAAATTCCCGTTGGAGAACAGGTTTGACAGCAAATACACCGCATCGCTGATGTCAAAGCCACCGTCGTCGTTGATGTCACANGCGTCTCCACACAGAGGAGTTCCGGTACCCCCAAAGAGGAAGCCAAGAGCCGCGACCACATCTGCAATGTTGTTGTCGCCATCGGTGTTGCAGTCTCCTCTGACAAAGATGGGACCCGCATCGCAGGTCACATTGCAGCAGACTTGGCTCAACACACCGCCGCAGATATCCACTGCTTCGATGCAGATCTGCTGACTATTAGGAGAAAGAGCCAGAGTACTGGTCCAACTGGTGCTCCCTCCCGCCTCTGTACNCTGCAGTACTCCGTCCAGGTAGACGTTGATGGAGGAGTAACTGCCCTGGTTGGTCCAGCTGGCCTCGAAGGTGCAGCCATTGATGGGATCGGTATTCAAGATGCTGCAAGCGAGGTTGTCGGGCGCCGGTGGAGGAACGAAGACAGGACAGGACCCGGTAATGCAGGTGTCGGCAGATGAAACCGCTCCCGCCACTCCCCGGACACAGATGTCAGTGGTGGTTGTCGGAAGGATCACGGTGGCGGAGGTGGCAGATCCTGCCGTCGTGGCCACCAGAGTTCCGCCCACTCGGACTTGAACGATGGAGTAGGCAGCATTGTTGGTCCAGCTGACCACGTGACTACAGTCGCAGATGTCNGCCAGTGAGGTCGATACTCCAGTNGGAGCCTCCACCTCGATCGTTACGCTNCCGGCTTCGGTGGCGGGNAAGACACTGGCNCCGCCNACGGTGAAGACGATGTTTGTTGCCGGAGAACCGAGATCGGTGGCCGGGTCCAATGGCGAGGAACTACCCGCAGTAGCACTACCTGATACGGCATATTCCATCGTGGCGATCTCCTGGCCAGACCCTGCTGGGAGCGAGTCGAGAGAGCCTCCGAAGGTGAAAATGCAAGCCAGGATCACACCTGGTCCATTGGCTGGAGCGAGATCTTCGAAGAAGTAATCGGCACCGGTTCCTCCGTTGAGAGGAACCAGAGCAGATCCCTGGTTGATGCCGACAGGGGTGAGAGTGGCGCCGTCATGGCGTACCCCGTAGGAGAAACCCAGTACTGGATCATCGTGGGCGATCTGGACGCTGACGGTCACGTTATTCCCCGGCAGCACTGATCCATCTCCTACCGTGAAGATGTTCTGAGCCATGATTGGCGCAGAAAAGGACAATACACACAGCAAAACTCCGAGTGGAAGAGAAAGATACTTCATGAAGACGACTCCTATAGGGCCACAACAGGGCCTAGAAATACCGTGTTGTGACGAAGAAGGTATACCAAGACAGGCTACTATTATTGGACCCTTAGAAAGGCCGGTTCGCAAGATAGCTATGGCAGGAATCTTGTCACAGCGCTTCCGGCGGTGNTCCCTTGACGCTACGATCGATGNNGTGCCCGCGNTGACGCCAAATCGNGCTGATTGAAGACGAGGTGAAGATTGAGCCCCGTGATGAAAGCCCTCGTCAAGAAAGCTCCGGAACCGGGGCTGGTTTTGATCGAGAAGCCGATACCGCAATTGACTGCCGACGGGGTCCGGATNCGTGTTCTCGCCACCTCGATNTGCGGCACTGACCTCCATATTTATAACTGGGATCCCTGGGCTGCTTCCAAGGTCGCTGCGCCTCTCACAGTGGGTCATGAATTTTGCGGTGAGGTGATGGAGGTCGGGGAGAAGGTCAGTCGTTTCCAGGCCGGTGATTACGTGGCCGCCGAGTCGCATGTCTTCTGTGACCATTGTCGTCCCTGTCGTTCTGGTCAGAGGCACATCTGTGAAAATGAGAAGATCATAGGAGTGCAGAGAGACGGAGCGTTTGCGGAGCAGATTGTCATGCCCGAGCGTTGTATCTGGAGAACTTCTACCGATCTTCCACCTGATATAGCCACCCTCCAGGAACCACTGGGGAATTCGGTCCATGCCACTCTTGCCGGAGAGGTGTCGCGGCGCCATGTGATGGTCACCGGTTGCGGTCCGACCGGGCTTTTTGCAGTGGCGATCGCCAAGACCTGTGGTGCCGCATCGGTGATGGCGATCGATGTCCAGGATTACCGGCTCGATCTTGCGAGCAAACTGGGGGCCGATCTGGTTTTGAATCCCCTCCAAAGCGATGTTGTCCCGAAAATTCACGAGGCGACCGAAGGGCGAGGAGCGGACGTCGTGCTCGAGATGTCGGGCAACGAAAAGGCCATCGAGGATGGCCTCAGATCCCTGAGTCGTGGTGGAGATTTCCGATTTTTCGGAGTTCCATCTGATCGGATCTCCGTCGATGTAGCTCGCGACATCATCTTCAAGGGAGCTCGTGTCCAGGGCATCCTTGGTCGCAAAGTATGGGATACGTGGCACGATACCGCTCGGCTTCTGGAGGCGGGGCTTGATCTCAATCCCATCGTGACGCACCGCCTGGCCATCGAGGATTATCAGATTGCTTTCGATCTGATTCAGAAGGGCGAATGTGGCAAGGTGATCCTGTATCCGGATGGGATCCCGGACCGGACCAGCTAGACCCGATGAGGAGGAGATTTGTATTCCGAGCGTGAACGTTTCGTCGAGGAACTACAGCAGATTGAGGATGCGGGACTCTGGAAGCAAGAGAGACAGATCACCGGTCCCCAGGGCGCTGTCGTTACCACCGCAGATGGCCAGGCTCTGAATTTTTGTTCCAACAACTATCTGGGGCTATCCAGTCATCCAGAAATCTTGGAATCGGCCAAATCCGCGCTCGACAGTCACGGCTTCGGCCTGTCCTCGGTTCGTTTTATTTGTGGTACGCAAGACATCCACAAGCAACTAGAACAGCGGATCTCTCGCTTTCTCTCGACCGAGGACACGATTCTCTACACTTCCTGTTTTGATGCCAACGGCGGATTGTTCGAGACCATCCTTGGACCTGAAGACGCGGTGATCTCCGATGAGTTGAATCATGCGTCCATCATCGATGGGGTCAGACTGTGCAAGGCGAAACGGTTCCGTTATTCGCACAGCGATATGGATGATCTGCAACGGTGCCTTACCGAGGCGAGTGAGGCCCGGACCCGTCTGGTCGTCACCGACGGAGTTTTCAGCATGCACGGTGATCTGGCTCTGCTCGATGAGATCTGCGCCCTCTGTGAAGAACATCGAGCATTGCTGGTCGTGGACGATAGTCATGCGACCGGTTTCATCGGCAAGACCGGTCGTGGAACCCCCGAGCACTTTGATGTTCAGGATCGAGTAGACATCATCACCAGTACCCTGGGGAAGGCTCTTGGCGGGGCCAGCGGCGGGTTCACCTCCGGCCGTAAGGAAGTGATTTCGCTGCTTCGACAGCGTTCCCGTCCTTATCTTTTCTCCAATACAGTCGCTCCCGCCATCGTCATGGCCGGAATTCGGGTGCTCGATCTGATCGATGCGGAGCCCGACAGGGTCGAACGGAGCCAGTCGAACACTGCCAGATTCCGCCAGGCGATGACCGAGGCGGGATTTGATATCACGTCAGGGGTCCATCCGATTGTCCCCATCATGATCGGCGATGAGCGTCGAACCATGGAGATGGCGCAGAAGATGAATCAGAAGGGTATCTTCGTGGTTGGATTCTCTTATCCAGTGGTTCCGAAGGGACAGGCGCGGATTCGTGTCCAGATCTCTGCAGGACACGATCTGGAGCAGATCGACCATGCCATCGGCGTCTTCACGGAAGTCGGCAAGGAACTCGGTCTGCTCGGTTGAGCGGTTCCCCTTGCGACTCTGGTAGCCTCTCCCGATAGTGGGGCAGTCGAAGGACGGAGGCGCGATGAAGGTGCAGTGCCTGAAAGGGTTCCGCGATTACCTGCCCGGGGAGATGCTGCAGAAGGACCGAATGTTGCAGACGGTCCAGCAGGTCTTCCAGCAGCATGGCTATCCACCGCTGATGACACCTGCCCTCGAGTACTCCGAGGTTTTGCTCAACAAGTCCGGCGAAGAAGCCGATCTTCTACTCTATCGATTTCGTGACAATGGAGATCGTGACGTGGCAATGCGTTACGACTTGACGGTTCCGCTGGCACGGGTGTTGGCCGAGCACGGTGAGATCACCATGCCGTTTCGCAGATACCAGATCGCTCCCGTGTGGCGTGCCGAAAAACCAGCACGTGGTCGTTTCCGTGAATTCGTGCAATGCGATGTAGACCTGGTCGGTGTCGACTCCGCTGCCGCGGATGCGGAGATGCTGGTCATCGGTTGTGCCGTGATGGATGCCCTCGGCATCGAGCAGTATCAAATGCGGGTCAACCATCGAGGCATACTCGGTGCTTTGTGCCGACTGGCGGGTCTCGAATCCGCCGGGGAGGTGGCGTTTCTACGCTTGCTCGACAAGCTCGACAAGATCGGAGCCGATGCNTTTCGTTCCGAGGTGGGGGAGATCCCCGGTATCGATTCCGATGGCGTCGAGAAGGTGCTCGAGACGGTACTCATCGAGCGTGATGATTCGCGCCAGATGCTTCAGNTTCTCCAGGAAGCACTCGGTCACGATGATGAAGCGGCCGCTTCCATCGCGAGGCTGGATCGGGTTGTGGATCTGATCGAAGCCTCTGGAGTTGCCGACCATTGCCAGATCGATCCTTCCATCGCTCGAGGGCTCAGCTACTACACCGGTCTCGTTTACGAGACCATCCTCGATTCCATTCCCGAGATCGGATCGGTGATGAGTGGCGGTCGTTACGATGGTCTGATCGGCATGTTTGCTGGCAAGGAACTGCCCGCCGTCGGGATCAGCCTTGGAATCGATCGTCTCTTCTCCGCCCTGAAGGAACTCGATCTGCTCGATGCATGCAGTCAGCCTGCCGATGTGATGGTCTGTCAGTTTTCTCCGGAGTTGCTCGNTGCCAGTTTTGAAGCGGCNGCCACTTTACGGGCAGCAGGGATTGCNACCCTTCTTTATCCGACCGAAGCGAAANTGAAGAAACAGCTTCAATTTGCCCAGCGGGCCGGCNTTCCNTTTGTCATCGTGATCGGGGTCGATGAGCACAAANCTGGGACCGTNCAGCTCNGGTCGATGGATGAGGGGCTTCAGGAAGAGATTTCTCTGGCCGAGGCGATGAAGAAGATCGAACAGACCTGTCGCCGGGACGGTCAGTGATGTCGTCAGCGATTGGTACTCGCGAGTTCGAGGTGGCCGTTTCTGGTGACCGTCTGGTACGCATCTCCATCGATGGCCCCCTGCAGCAGGAGTCCGGATTCGAAGACATTCTGTTCATTCCCGGGTTCAAGGGGTTCAAGGACTGGGGAGGTTGGCCGTGGTTCTGCAGTGAACTGGCCGTTGCAGGTCATCGGGTCTNNCGCATGAATCCGTCGATGTGTGGTGTTGGCCCGAGTCTGGATACCTTCGATCAACCGGAACGCTTTGCTCGTCAGACCCTCGCTCATGATGTTGAGGATGTTCAGGCGGTGTTGGCCGATGATGAACTTGGTATCTCAGCGCCGATCTTGCTCGGTCATTCGCGTGGTGGATTGGTTGCGGCGCTCTCGGCTCGTGTCCTGGATGGTGTCAGTGCAGTGATCACGATGGGAACTCCGACCGATCTGGTTCGCATTTCAGAACAGGAACTCAAACAGTGGCGTGCTGATGGTCGTCGCGAGATCGTCAACGCTCGTACTGGCGAAGTCCTGTACCAGGACGTCGAGGTGCTGGAGGACTACCTGCAGCAAGGAGATGCATACTCTGCACCCCTGGCACTGCAGCACGCGGGGGTACCGGTGTTGGCGATTCACGGAGCTGAAGATGAAGCGGTCGATTTCTCTTCAACCGAGGTTCTGCTGGCCGGGGTCGATTCTCAACANGCCCGAAAGATCATCGTTGCCGGNGCTGGACATACCTTTGGGCTCACNCATCCTTTTACAGGCCCTCATCCCCATGCGCAGAAAGTGATNGAAGAGATCTTGNGNTGGCTCGGAGAGGATCGTCGATGAAACGATACAAGGCGTACGACCCTCCCGAATATCTGCAATGGCAGCCCGATCCGGATGTGATGAGCAGCTATCACNANAAAGTCGAAGAGCCCGATCTTGACGCCAGTGTGANCGATCTTGGTGCCGAAGGATTGAAACATATTTATCAGGGATTGGTACGGGCCCGTCTCCATGACATCACCTTGAAACGCTGGGTTCGCACCGGAGTGATCACCAAGGCATGGCTCGGTTGTGGTGAAGAGGCGGTCACTGTCGGTGCCTGTCATGCGCTCAAGGATGGGGATGTCGTTGGCCCGATGATTCGGAATGCTGCTGCGACCTTTGAACGAGGTATCCCCATCGCGGAGTCGTTTGGTTCCTACCTGGCGACAGGAGATGGAATCACCAAGGGGCGAGATCTGCATTTTGGAGATCTCGCTCATGGGGTCGTGGCTCCGATCAGTCACGTGGGAGATCTGGTTCCTGTCTGTTCCGGGTTTGCCCTGGCATTCCAGCTGGAGAAGAAATCAAACGTCGCATTGACCTGGGTTGGCGACGGCGCGACCCGTACAGGAGCCGTACACGAGGGGTTGTCGATGGCAGCGAGTCGCTCTTTACCTCTCATTGTAATTGTGGAAGACAACGTCGTGGCACTGGGGACTCTCCGCGATGAGCGACTCGATAGTAGCCTGATAGCGATGGCCGGTTCCTACGGAGCGGTAGGATTGGAATGTGACGGTAATCACGTCCTCGATGTTCATGCCAAGGTATCGAAAGCTCGTGATATCTGTCTCAAGGATGGTGGCCCGGTGATCATTCTGGCTCGTACCTTTCGTTTCGGTGGCCATGCCACCCATGATGAGGCCGAGGCGCGGGATCTATTCGACCAGGAGGTCTTCGACTACTGGGCCAGGAGAGAACCGATCGGTTGCTTCGAGGAGTGGCTCAAGGATCAGCCCGGAGTGCTCGGTGGAGATCCAGTAAAGACGCTTGAATCGCTCGAAGATGCGGTAGTCACCGAGGTCGAAGCGGCTGCCGAGAAGGCCTTGCAGAGTCAGAAAAAATCGCTCCCGGATGTCGATGCGATGCTCGGCGACGTGTTTGCTACCTGATCAGGAATATTTGAAACCTAGCTGGAGGTTCCGGCGGAGTCGCTGCTCTGTTCTTGTTCCTGCATACTGAAGGAAGTGCCGCAGCCGCAAGATCCCGCAGCATTGGGATTTTCGAACACGAAACCCCGTCCCATCAGCGACTCCTTGAAGTCGACCGTGGTTCCATTGAGAAATAGCCATGATTTGGGATCGACGATGACCCTGGCTCCCCCGACCTCAAAGACGCGGTCCTTTTCGCCCGGTTCTTCGACGATATCCATGCCATAGGACATGCCGGCACAGCCACCTCCCTGGACGTAAAGGCGTAGACCGCCCTTCTCCCCGGCTTTTTTTTCTTCAGCNAGTCGTTCGATTTCACGACNCGCGGTTTCCGTGACATGAATCATTTCAGTGTTCCTCGTTCCCTGGTGGCTGGGACAAGGTAACCAGCCTCTTTAAGTTTACTGTTCCTGGAGCACAAACTCCACTGATCCGGNGCCGTTTCNGTGGCANTGGATCGGTGATACCTTTCTGTTTGAAGGAGAATCGNTGTCTTCTCTCTCGAATGTGATTTTTTCCTGGCCGCTTCGCTTGATTGCTGTGTTCTTCACGGCGGTGATCGGCAGGCTTCCGATCTCAGTCTCCCAAAGATTGGGTCGTGGATTCGGTCGACTGTGCTGGTTTTTGCTACGCAAAGACCGGCATCAGGCATGTCAGAATCTATGCCACCTCGATGCGGGACTGGGTGAGAGAACCAGGAACCGAATTGCCAGAGCATCTTTCGTGCAGATGGGCGAGACGGTAATGGAAGCGATTTGCCTGTCGCTGAAAAGTCAGGATCACCTCGGATCTTCACCGGTCAGTGGCGGAGTGAAGGTTCGTGGCCTCGACGATTTCCAGAGCGCTGTCGAGCGTGGTCTTGGTCATGGCAAGGGAGTCATCCTCATCTCCGCTCACATCGGATCCTGGGAACTCGCTGCCGCCCTGATCGGCAAATCGCTTCGACATGACAACGCCATCATGGCGCGGCGTTACCACAATCCCTTGCAGCAACAATATGTCGACGGGATTCGATCACGGCTTGGATCCCGTCTGGTGTATCAGGATGAGTCGTTGTTGAAGTCGATTCGTCTACTGCAAAGGGGTGGAGTGTTGACGATGTTGACGGATCTGGACATCCACAAGATGGATGGGATTCATGTGCCGTTTTTCGGACAACTGGCCCATACCAGCGTCGCTCCGGCGAGGCTCGCTCTGAGCACGGGAGCACCTTTACTGCCATTCTTTTTGATTCGCGACAGGAACGGATATCACTTTGAAATCGACGATCCGATTGTGCCCCCTGAAAAAATTGGCGTTGAATCGGAGTTGATCGAGCAACTCACCGTTGATATGAGCAGTGCCCTCGAGAGAGCGATCCGGAGACATCCGAGCCAGTGGCCGTGGATGCATGCTCGTTGGCACTCTACGCCTGAGGTCGTGCTCCGCAGGAGAATGCGGCGTTCTCGCCCCTTGGTTGAGGGAGAACCGCAAGAGGCCTAAGATGCGCATCCGATGTGGATCTCTCACTGGTTTTTGGCTGGAGATTCGCCGCTGTCACGGAAGGAACTTCGATGAAGATTAACTGCGCCGTCAAACATTCAGGAATCTTGCTGCTTTTCGTCTTACTTCTGTTGCCGGTGTCAGCTCAGGACGCCCCCGAGTTGTCGTGGAAGAAATCGGAGGGTGCTGAGTCCTTTGAGGCGGCGAAGGTGGCTTACGAAGCGGGCGATTACAAGACCGCCTACCAGGCATTCAAAGATGCTCGCAAGCAGGCCAAGAATCGAAGCACCCGATCTCATGTTGATCGGTGGCTCGCTGCCACCGAGGGAGCCAACGAGTTAGCTGCNCTGAAGAAACAAGCNGCCAATGGCAAGAATAGTGCGGCCTACCGCATTGCNGAGAAGAATTATCCCAAGTTTGCGGAGACTCCCATCGGGCCGGAGTACAAAAAGTTCGTCAATGAAATGCAGCGTAAGCTGTTCCAGGTGCTTGAAGATTTCGAGCGGGTTTCAAAAAGATATTCGGCCAAGTATGGCAAGTCCTTTGTCGATGAAGCGGGGGTTGTCCAGGAGGGTCAAAGGGCGTTGAAGTGGCAAGTAGCTCCAGGTCAGACCGAGTTGAAGGTCAAGGGGATTCCGCGCAATCTGACCGGCTACAAGGCGATTGCCTTTTATCTCGACATGCCCTCTGGAGGATCTGCTTACCAGCTAGTGTTTGTGGTGCCCGGATCAGCCGAAGCTGGTGTGACCCAGGTACAGGTGGTGAAAAACGCTTTTATCATGCAGATGAAATCTCACAGAGGCCTCAAGCGGATCGAGATTCCGCTCAAGCACTTCAAGGGGCAAGGGAACGCAGAATGGGGTCGAGTTCAGGATTTTCGAATTCAATTCCTCGGTGGCAAGAAGTTCACCGCCTACATTGATTTCATCGCCCTGCTAAAATGAGGCCCGATTGTCCGACCGGTGAAGTTCCGGCTCCTTGATTCCATAGTTCAAGCAACTCGCGTTTCGCCAGCTCCGTTGCATCGTTCATCGTCTCTTGCAAGCGCAGGGTGGCTTGTTCATCTCCGTCTCGATCATTCGCTGGCGGCACCGGTTCCGCGACCACCACCACCGCTTTTCCCCAGGCTGCCGGGAGGATCATGCGGTCCCAGGTATTGAACCTCAGTGAATGTTCGGCGGCGAATGCCAGCGGCATCATGGGGATCTGTAACCTCCTGGCGAGAGCCGCCGCTCCCTGTTTCGCCTGGCGAGGAGGTCCCTTCGGGCCATCGACNGAGATGACAGGAGAGAGCCCTTCTCGAGCGAGAGCCTCCAGTTTCTGGAAACCGACCACGCCGCCGCGGGAACTCGATCCGTGGACAATCTTCACATCGAGATTTTTCAACGCGGCTCCCAGTCTGGCACCGTCGTGATGTTGACTGGTAATCGCGACAAACCCGTTCGATTCCAGGGTGTAAGAGAGGGGCAGTACCCACTCGTGCCAGAAGGTAATTACCAGATTACCGTGTCGATTGAGGGCATCGATGGCGCGTTTTCCACCCCACCAGCGCAGGTCCATCGATGAGAACAGGCTTCGGATCAGAACCGATAGGGTCTTGCCCGCGATCGGATAGTGAGAAGGAGTCGAGGGTTCCATGCCTACAGCATGACCCCTATCAGGGGGTTGGGTCAACGCGACCTGTTTCTGGCACCAAAAGCTCGAGAAGTGCGGTTTCCACCGCTCTTGGTGAGATCGATTGCATGCAGAAAGAATGTTCGCACGTTCGCAAGGTGCATGGCGAGCAGGGGATCTCACCACGAAGGACCCGGGAGTTGCGACCCCAGGGACCATGAACCGTCGGATCTTTCGGGCCATAGAGGCCGATGGCGGGAATCTGGCGGATCGTCGCCAGGTGCAGCACACCGGTATCGGCTGCCACGACGGCACGGCAGTGGTCCATCAAGGCGGTCAGTTGTCGGATTCCCGAGGTATGAGGAGCCGGTGCTGCGCAGTAGCCGCACTGCTGGATGATCCGGGCGATCTTGTGCTGGTCGTCAGGACTACCGGAGATCCACAGCGGCAGACCGCGCTTTGCCAGCATGCGTGCCAGTTGAACCCAGTTACCTACAGGCCACTCCTTGAAACGGCCAAAAGCGCTGACGAACGGATGCAGCAGGACCGGTGAGTTGGGACCGTGGAAGCCATCGATGGGAACCTGATCGAAATTTCCGAGTCGACCCTCGGGAATGGCACCTTCCCAGCCCAGTGCTTTGACGACGTGCAGAGCTCGTTCAACACGATGCACCTTTTGAGTTCTTGTTGCGGCCTCGACAGGACGAAAGCCAGGCCACCAGCCGGGCAGTTCACCGCCGTCTGCCGGGTGGATTCCAATCACTGTACGAGCCCGCGCCAGCAACCGGACCAGAGCAGAACGCAGGTTTGACTGCCAGTCGACCAGCAGATCGTATTGTTCAGTGCGTAACTGCCGGATGAACTGTTCCAGCAGTGACCAGGTCTGTCCTCGGNGATGGCGGCTTCTCCATGCTGNCCGGGCTTCTGAGCGGGGTAATTCGATCACCCGTCGGAGCGCTGGATGCCCCTCGATCAGGCCGCTGGAGAGGGTTTCGGTTACCGCATCGATCTTGGCATCGGGGAATCGTTGAGCCAGAGCCTCCAGTGCTGGAAGCACTTGGATCACATCCCCGAGGGCGCTGAGGCGCACCACCAGAATCGACCGGGGNGATAGGGGTTCACTGGGAAGAGGTCTCACGTTGGGTAGAATGATCCCACGGGGGCTTCGAGGGAAGCCCCGTCTGGTCCGGAACTAGCGATTCCCCAGAGAGTAGTGATTTCCCACN
This sequence comes from Planctomycetota bacterium, assembly GCA_002711105.1. GTDB lineage: Bacteria > Planctomycetota > UBA8108 > UBA1146 > UBA1146 > UBA1146. The sequence goes on along the minus strand of PAIH01000025.1, from coordinate 11,020 downwards.
GAGAGGTGTNCCATGAGTATGCTACTGGGTATCGATCTCCAGGGGCATTCGATCACTCTCCAGGGTGTGGATCGCCGTGGTCAGCGGATCGCCTATGTCGAAGAAAGTGTCAGTGTTCCCTTTTCCAGCTGGTGGCAAGTCCATCCCGATGAGCGGGTCCGATCAGTACGAGCGCTACTGCTGCATGCTTTTCAGGAGGGAAAGATGCGACCCGCCTCGATCGCTGCGGTGGGTATCTCCTGTGAGCCNGGATTGGTNCTGGTCGATTCGGANATGGAACCGGTACCTCCGCGAGCACTGAACTGGAATCAGATCGAGTCNAAGCANCAGCAGCCGGGCACGGTACTGCGAGAATCTCTGCAGCAATATCCCATGGTGGCACGAAATCTGATCACCGTCATGGATCTACAGGATTGGCTTCGATACCGCTGGACAGGTGCGGTGGCGACCACTCGCTCTTTTGCCTGGAGCAGCGAGTTGTCGCGCCAGTCCAGTCCAGGTGAGCACTGGGATGCGAACGCTCTCGACTCGCTGGGACTCGGCTCTTCTCAGGTGCCACCGGTGATTCCCAGTCCGCACCGTATCGGGACCATTCAGGAGGATCTGGTGCGGGAGACCGGGTTACCGCGAGGTACCTGGGTTTGTGCNGGAACTTCACCGCGTGCCGCACGATTATGGCTGGCAGTTGAACCACGTGAAGGAGTCCGGATCGTCCTGCTCGAGCAGGACGGGGCGACCCTGTGGCGGGTGGCAGGACCTCCGACCAGTGGAACCCCGGTCGAAGAGGTGATCCCGTCACCCCAGGGTGATCACTGGTATCATCGAGAAGCAATCGAGGTGGACGATCCTCGTACAGGGGCATCTCCGATCCCCGATGTGATTTATGACGGCGGTCAGATCGACTTTCCCCAGCCATGGATGGCCGATCATGAACAGATGAGAGTGTCCGCCGATTTCGGTTCCCCGTCTCGGGCCCCCGCTTTACTTGCGGGGATTGGACTCGGGTGGTACCGCGATATGCGACCGATATGGCGAAAGAGATGTCCTTCCCAGACCCTCCAGCATTGGAGCGAACAGCAGGTGGAGTCACAACACGCCTCNGACCAGGAGACGAGAGAGAAAACTTGAAGAGCAGCACGACACTAAAGGAACAGCTGCCAGGCCGTTTTCGCGGATCGATCCAGGGGGCCGCCATAGGCAGTGCCCTGGGATTTCCCCATGCTGGCTCTTCGCGCACCTTCATGAGGGCTCTCGGTGCCGAAGTGGTGGAGGGTTACGTTCGGCATCGCAGCGGTTACTTCCCGGAAGGACAGCACGGCGCCTCGGTGCAGTTGTTGTCACTGGCTGCCGCTGCCATCGCCGAATCGGGGCAAGTCAGTGCCAAGTCCATCGTCGAGAGCTGGGTTCCCCTGTGGCGAGAGAATCGAATCGTCGAACGTTTACCTGATGTCGATGTCGCCATGTCGCGCTGGTTGAGAAGAGGAGCTTCGGCACGGGGTTGCGCATGTGGGCCGGGCGAAGAAGGAAGTGGAGCTTTGCTGTGCAGTATTCTGATCGGGCTATGGGACCACGATGAACCGGATCGTCTCATCGATGATTGTGAGATACTGACTGGAGTGACCCATGAAGATACTACTGTTCGCGCGGTGGCTGCTGCTCTTGCTACCATCATTGCCCACAATCTGACCCATCACGATGTGGTGTTGGCGGAAGTCATCGATGGAGCGGCTCAAGCGGCAGGTCGTATCGATCAGCAGGTACCGAACCGTATTCAAGAGATTCCGATGCTGTTGGCCACTCCTGAAAGAGATGCCTTCGGGCAACTGGCGACAACTGAACAGGACAATTCTGACGTCGACCATTCCGGCGTCAGTAGCACAGCGCTTCCCATCTTTCTGGTTGCTCTGCACTGCTGGTTGAGGAATCCAGGTCAACCGATGGCGGTGATCCAGTCCTGTCTCCAGACCGGCGGTGCCATCGATATGACGGCAGCCGTGGGGGGAGCACTGGTCGGTTCCAGTGTCAGAGAAGAGCTATTTCCACCGCATCTGCTGGCAGGGTTGGTTGAGAGCAACGAGATCACCGTCAGTGCCAATCTCCTCTACGAGAAACAGCGTCAGCAACGCGGGCGTCGTATCAGCTAGGTTGGTGGCGTCAGATTTTGCCAGCGGTTATCGTTCCCCGGGTGACGCTGTAATTTTGCGCCATCGAAGTGTCTTCTGCTGGGAGTTCTGATGTCCACGGAACCGAAACTATTCGGGGAGATCGCATTCGAGTTGCAGTACATCACCACTGCGGAGCTTTACGAGGGACTTGCCGTTCAGGCCCGGGACGAAGCCCGGAGTCAGCCCCATCGATTTCTCGGACAAATCCTCATCGAACTGGGTCACCTGAGTGAGCAGCAGGTTCTTGAGGTACTCCGAATCCTACATGACCGTCCTCGTCAGGGGACCCGGGAGAGTTAATCCTGTCTCGTCTGCATCCATTCCAATCCTGGCCCGAGTCTCTTGTGCGGCTCCTGGAGTTGTTGTGGAGGGGTGGCGTTCGTTTCGGTCGCTGGAGACGAAGACGGCTCGAAAACTCGGGAAGCTGGCCACTGACGTTGCCGGTCCCGGTCATCAGCATTGGAAATATAACAGTCGGTGGTACCGGCAAGACACCGATCACTGAAGCTCTGGCTCGTTGCTGGATTTCACGAGGAGGAACACCGGGAATCGTCAGTAGAGGTTATCGAGGAGGTAGCGCTGGCAACGATGAATATCAAATGCTCAAAAAGCGGCTACCAGAAGTGCCTCACTTCCAGAATCGATGTCGACATCAAGCGGGAAAAGAACTGCTCGAAAAGCACCCAGAGACCGACCTGATTTTAGTTGATGANGGATTTCAGCACCGAAGATTGCATCGCGATCTGGATCTGGTCCTTCTCGATGGCACTGATCCGCTTGCAGGAGGTTTTTGTGTTCCCCTCGGTCGTCTGCGAGAACCGTGGCAAAACTTAAGTCGAGCCGATCATCTGATTCTGACGCGAGTCGAAAAGTGTGATGAGCAACGACTGCGCGAATCGATCAGTTTTCTCCAGCAGTGGTTCCCCGGCATTCCGCGCTGGCAGGCAAGCACCAAGGTCAAAGATCTACGTGCCATCGATGACGGCACCGTCCCTTCCCCGCCGGATGCGATCCATGCTTTTTGTGGCATCGGAGATCCTGACTCCTTTGGTTCGTTGCTCGAATCGGAGGGCTGGAATCTGGTCGGTTTGACGAAGTACCGCGATCATCACCGCTATTCAGCCCAGGATCTCGACGATCTGAATCAAACGGCGCGTGCCGGGGGAGCGAATTATCTGGTCTGTACCGCAAAGGATGCGGTGAAGATCGAGGCGCTAGAGCCCCGCGCAGCGGCTTCTGGTATGCCTATTCTGGTCCAGGAGATCGGTACAACGCTCGATGTGGCTCGTCTGTTGCGTTCTCTGGGTTCCTTATCATCTTCGGGGACGCGTGAACTCCAGGCTCCTTCCTGCTAGCATCGGGGTGATTCGTGGCGAATTGGTGAGGAGACCCATTGCAACAGGAACAACGGTGGCCGCCGCTCGATCTGGATCAGGTCCATGCGATTCCCATCGATCAGCGACGCAACATCGTCCATCGCGATCAGTTCCGCCCACTTTGTGATCCGGCGGGATCGGTCGAAGATCTGTTCAATTCACTGCCAGATATCCTGGCGGCCCGCGAGCTGAAAGCTGCCGCCGATGCAGTCGCTTGCTCCATCGAGGCCGGAGCTCCGGTGGTGGCGGCTCTCGGTGCACACGTGGTCAAGGTAGGGATGGGTCCGCTCGTCATCGATTTGATGGAGAGGGGAGTGATCTCCGCCATCGCCATGAATGGAGCCACGGCAATCCACGATCTTGAACTCTCTCTCATCGGCGAAACTTCTGAGGATGTGGAGCAGAACATTGCAGATGGTTCCTTCGGAATGTCCGAGGAGACCGCCGGCGCCTTTCGTGAGTCAGGATTGGAAGGGTCACGCGGGATCGGACTTGGGGCTGCACTGGGAAACTGGATTCACTCGGCAGATGCACCTCATGCGGATCTGTCAATGCTGGCTGCAGCTCAACGCCTGGCCATCCCTGCGACGGTACATGTTGCCATCGGTACCGACATCGTGCACATGCATCCGGGAGTCGCTGGTGCTCCAATGGGAGAGGCTACAGCCCTCGATTTTCGGATCCTTGCAGCGGTCGTGAAGGAGTTGGAAAACGGTTGTTGGTTGAACGTCGGGTCCGCCGTGGTGATGCCCGAGGTGTTCTTGAAGGTGGTCAACATCGCTCGAAACATCGGTCAGACCCTTGACGGAATCACCGCCATCAACTTCGATATGATGTCGCATTATCGAACCAGCCGAAATGTCCTTGAGAGACCGGTACAGCGAGGGATTTCCTTGATTGGCCATCACGAGATCAATTTGCCGCTGTTTCGTTTGGCGGTGTTACAGAAACTTCGATCCCGTGACTCAGGGGAGGCGTTGTGATTCCCGAACTCGANACCCTCNGTGATGTTCGAATCTTGGTGGTCGGGGATCTGATGCTCGATGAGTACTTCTACGGAGATGTGGAGAGAATCTCGCCGGAGGCTCCGGTTCCAGTGGTGCAGTCCAAGTACCACGAGACCAGAGTTGGTGGCGCAGGAAGCGTGGTGACCAATCTGGCTGCGCTCGGTTGCGAGGTAGTCGTCATCGGCCTGGTCGGAAACGATGACGGCGGGGTTNAGGTACGAGATAGCCTCGAAGCGGTCGATGCCAATGTCGATGGTGTGTTCGTTTCTTCGAGTCGACCGACGATTCGCAAGACCAGGGTACTGGCGGGTGTTCAGCACGCGGGTCGAGGTCAGCAGCAGATTCTACGCCTTGATCGTGAGGAACTACGACCGCTCGACCGGGCCGAACAGGATGCGATCCTGGCCGCCATCGAGATCGCCTGGACATCGACCCCGGCAGCTGTGCTGATTTCCGATTATGAGAAGGGACTGCTCGAGGAGGATATTCTGCGAGCGTTGATCGACGGAGCTCGATCACGGTCGATTCCTGTGCTCATCGATCCGTGTCGGTCCGGCAACTGGAGTGGATATCGGGGAGCAGATCTGATTTGTCCCAATCGATTTGAGGCTTGCAGTGCCAGCGGAATCGATCTCGATGAAGTGGTCGAGAACCAGCTAGTAGCTGGTGAGTTGCTGTTGCAACAGCTGCAACTGAAGCATTGCATCCTCACTCTCGATCGCGATGGAATCACCCGGGTTTCACAGGGGGGAGATCATCGACGTCATCCGACCAGCGTGCGGGCCGTGGCTGACGTGGCAGGAGCCGGCGATATGGTTCTCAGTCTGCTCGGTTTGGCTCTCGCTTGTCGATGGGACATCGACGCTGCCTGCCAGCTTGCCAATCTCGGTGCTGGCGTCGAGGTGCAAAAGGTTGGTGTCCAACCGGTCGAACGATGGGAATTGGCGGCGGCCAGAGATTCTCTTCGAGGAGCATCTCCCGATCAGACGCGGTCGCTATCGGAGATGGTCCAGATCAGTTCGAGTCTGAAATCCGCTGGCAAGGTGGTGGTGTTTACCAACGGTTGCTTCGATCTGCTTCATACCGGGCACCTACAACTGCTCGAAGCGGCGCGAGCCTTCGGAGATTCACTGGTGATCGGAATCAATTCGGATGCCTCTGTCGAGAGATTGAAGGGACCGGAAAGACCGATTCTACCCGCTTCTCAACGGGCTCAATTGCTCGGAGCTCTCGCTTGTGTCGATCACGTCGTGATCTTCGATGAAGATACTCCTGAAGCACTCATCGGAGAGCTACTCCCGGATGTCCTGGTCAAGGGGGCTGATTACAAGGTCGAAGAAGTGGTTGGTCGAGAGGTCGTGGAGTCTGCAGGGGGCCGGGTAGAACTGGTGACCTTGAGCCCGGGAGCCTCGACGACCGGGTTGATCGAGAAGATTCGTCGTGGGACTCGAACTTGCCCCCCGACTCCAGAAGGCTAGGATGCGAACTCTGCGGCGTGGGCGTGGAGCCGTCTGACGGTACTTCAGTAGCAGTTTCTGGAGAGCCCTTCCGGATGTTCACCCCGTCCCGGGTGAGAATCGGACGATTTCAGTTTCCGGAGCTCTATCCACGGGGAGAAAGTCATGACTGATGAGACCAAGGAGGGCACNAGCCAGCGTCCCTCCAGCGATGCGGCGATTTTCGGGCGCATCGTCCTCAAAAATCAACTGGTGGACGAGGCGACTCTGCGCAAGGTGATGGCACAGTTGCCCGACGACGGCGATCTGGGTCAAGTGCTTGTCGCCGAGGGCCTCATCAGCGAGCAACATGCTCGCGCCATCTCGCAGAAGATTGCCGAACGTTCGCCGAGCCGCGACGGATCGGTAAACGAGGACGAAGCAGTCTCTACCGCGNCCAAGGAGGGTTCGACGTCGATCTCCGATCTGAAGCGGATGGATTTTTCCGATCTTCATGGTAAGCCGTTGAGCGAGTATCTGAAGAAAGCGCGCGAACTGGGCTGTTCCGACTTCCATTTCCAGGTTGATTCAGCTCCCCTGGTGCGGATCCACGGCCATCTGGTTCGTTGGAAACATCCGGCACTCACAGCCGACGAAACGGAACGCGCCATCCGCGAAATGCTCGATGAGGAGCAGTGGAAGGAACTCGATGAGCATATGGATATCGATTTCTGTCTCGAACTCGGAGAAAAAGGCAGGTATCGGACCAACTGCTACCGGCAGCGCAAAGGATTGGAAGCAGTCTTTCGCATCATTCCGGACCAGGTACCATCCCTTGAGGATCTCCACCTTCCGAATTCCCTGACCGAGTTTACCCAGTACAACCAGGGGATTGTGCTCGTCACCGGCCCTTCTGGATGTGGAAAATCGGCGACCATGGCGGCTCTGGTCGAATTGATCAACCAGAAACGAAACGACCACATCGTGACAGTCGAGGATCCTATCGAGTACATCTTCAAACCGGCAGGCTGCAACGTCAATCAGCGACACGTACGTCAACACACCGAGACTTTTTACACGGCATTGCGTTCTGCAATGCGTGCTGATCCTGATGTCATCATGGTGGGAGAGATGCGAGACGTCGAAACGATTTCGATGGCAATTACCGCAGCTGAAACGGGACATCTGGTTCTGGCGACTCTTCACACGACCAATGCGGTGCGTTCCATCGATCGTCTCATCGATGTGTTTCCCCCCAGGGAGCAGGAACAGATTCGTGCGATGGTTTCTGAATCGATGCGGGGAGTGATTTCCCAGCAGCTATTGCCGCGCAAAGATGGCATGGGTGTAGAGCCTGCGTTGGAAATCATGTTCTCGACGCCGGCAGTCGGAAACTTGATCCGGGAAGGGAAAACGTACCAGCTCACCTCGGTACTACAGACCGGTAAGAAACAGGGGATGATCACGATGGACGATTCCATCCGGGCCTTGCTTCGCAAGGGAGTCGTTACGCCCGAAGTGGCCCGCTTTCATGCAGAAGACCCCCGTGGGATGTAGGGATAGGAGCAGTCATGTCTAGCGAACCGATCCAGAAACTGCTCAAGATGATCCGCGACCTGGATGGCTCGGACTTGCATATCAGTTCTGGCATGCCACCCAAGATCAGGGTCCATGGTCATCTTCGTCCGATCACCAAGGAACCTCTGACCAATGACCAGGTCGAGAAGTTGCTGTTACCTGTCCTCGATGAAAAACGCCTTGCTACCTTTGCCGAGAAGAACGATCTGGATTGGGCTTATGCGATGCCAGGGCTGGCACGGTTTCGTTGTAGCTACTTCCAACAACAGCAGGGGATGGCCGGGGTGTTCCGGCTCATTCCGGAAGAAATCAAACCGGTCGAGGAACTCGGAGTTCCGAAGCACGTCGAGAACTTCTGCAAGTTGAAAAACGGGCTGGTGCTTTGCACCGGGCCGACAGGAAGTGGCAAGTCGACGACGCTGGCAGCCTTGGTTGACTACATCAATCGCAACCAGTCGAGGCACATCGTCACCATCGAGGAACCGATTGAATTTGTCCATCAGAACAAGACTTCTCAGATTACCCAGCGCGAGGTTGGAATCGATACCGAGAGCTTTGCCAAAGCGCTGAGGTCTGTCGGTCGTCAGGATCCTGATGTCATCCTGGTGGGAGAGCTCCGTGATCTGGAGACCATCGGGCTTGCCATTACTGCTGCAGAGATGGGATACCTGGTTTTTGCTACTTTGCACACAAACAGTGCCGCCAAGACCATCGACAGGATCATCGACGTTTTCCCTGAAGAACAACAGAATCAGGTTCGTACGATGCTGGCTTATTCCCTCAAGGGCATTATCGCTCAGTTACTGATTCCGCAGAAGGACGGAAAAGGGCGCGTCGCTGTCAACGAACTGCTTTTTTACGACGGTTCTTTGCCCAACATCATNCGCGAAGGAGCGGTCCACAAGATCATCTCTNTGATCGAGGGAGGGCGCGGAAAAGGGATGCAACTGATGGACGACGCGATCCTGGTCCGACTGAAAGAGGGCGTCATCAGTGGCGATAATGCATATCGCTGGGCAACCGAGAAGAAGAAGTTCCAGCATCTACAGAAGTCTTGATCCGGTGAAAGACCTGTCCCGCATTCTGGTAAGGCTGCCCAGCTGGGTAGGTGATGCAGTGATGGCAACCCCGGCTTTACGGGCGTTACGTCGTCGTTTTCCGCAATCAACTATCGCAGTGATGGGGGCGGCTCACCTGGAGCCTTTACTGGCGGGTACCGATCTGTTCGATGATTGGATCGTGACTCACACCGGGATCGGTCGCGTTTCTAAAAATGTCGCTGCTGCGCGTGAGTTCGGTGCCGATGTTGCGGTGATTCTTCCCCATTCTTTTCGCAGCGCCTGGGAAACCTGGAGAGCGAGAATCGGTCGTCGCATCGGATTCTCTTGTCAGGCGCGTGGCTGGTTACTGACCGATGCACTTCGTCGTCACAAACTCCCTGACGGCAAGCGGGCGATCCCCATGCACCATGAATATCTCGAGGTGGTTGCAGTCCTGGGAGCTTCCGGAGACGGCCAGGGTTCGATTCTCGGAATCCCGGATTCGATACGGAAGGTTGCCAGAAGCCGGCTTGATGAAATCGCCATCACCAGTGATCGACGCTGGATTGGATTCCATCCAGGTGCTGCTTTCGGGCCTTCCAAGATCTGGCCGCTCGATCGAATGGCTCTGGTGGCCCGGACACTGCGTGATGAAGACGACTGTGGCATCGTGATCACCTGCGGACCTGGCGAAGAGGATCTGGCGCGGGATCTGGAAGCCAGGATCGGTGGGGAACTGGTCAATCTAGCCGACAAGCTGTGGCCCCTCGATGAGTTGAAGTTCCTGATGGCGCAACTGGTGCTGCTGGTGACCGGTGACACTGGACCTCGGCATATCGCCGCAGGGGTCGGAACCCCGCAGGTGGTGTTGATGGGGCCGACCAGCCCTGATTTCACCGATGCTTTCCTGGAAACCACCACAGTCATTCGTAAGGAACTGGAGTGCAGTCCCTGTCAGCAGAAGGAGTGCCCGCTGGGACACCACCTATGCATGGTGGAGATCGAACCGGAACAGGTGATTAGCGAGGCGAGAAGGTGGCTTGATCGTACCCAACAATCGACGCGCGATACGAGCTCCGTCTAGGCGCGAGCGACCTGTTCCATGATCCCGTGGGCGGCTCGCATTATCACCTGGCCAAATATCCCCTCCGGATCGGTGGTGATCACCGGAGTCCCTGCGTCTCCGCCAAGGGCGGTGGCTGGCTCGAGAGGAATCTTGCCGAGGAATGGCACCCCGTATTCCTGTGCCGCTTTCTCACCGCCTTCGCCCGAGAAGATTTCAGTGATCTGACCGCAATGAGAGCACTCGAATCCACTCATGTTCTCGAGGATTCCGAGTACTGGAACGCTGGTCCGCTGGAACATCTGAATTCCTCTGCGTACATCCAGCAGAGCGACNTCCTGCGGTGTAGTGACGATGAGACCACCTGTCAGGGAGATCGATTGTACGAGGGTCAGTTGAGCATCGCCGGTTCCAGGTGGGAGATCGAGAATTAAAAAATCGAGTTCTCCCCACTCGACCTGGAACAGGAACTGACGGAGCAAGCCGGTCACCATCGGTCCTCTCCAGATCACTGGCGAATCCTCCTCCAACAGGTAACCGATGGACATCGTTTTCAATCCGTGGATTTCGATGGGAATGATGGTCTCGCGCTCGGTGGAACGGGGTTTGGCATCCTCGGTGCCGAGCATCTTGGGAGTGGAGGGACCGTAGACATCCGCGTCGAGAAGCCCGGTTCGCTTGCCCAGTGCCGCCAGTGCCATGGCGAGGTTCACGGCGACAGTTGATTTCCCTACTCCACCCTTGCCACTGGCGACCGCGATGATGTGGGAGACCCCCGGAATCTCCTGTGCAGCAACGACAGATTGCCCCGGCCCTGGTGCTCCGGCAGCAGCTTTGGGGGTCGGTTCGGGAGTACTGGATTTTCGTAACAACGTGACTTTATCGACGCCGTTGATGGTGGCGATTTCAGTTTCGATGCGACCCACCAGGGAATCCTCGTCCGTGGTGAGACCGGATGCGAACTGAATCACCAGAGTGATTTCTCCCTCGTGGGCGATCACTCTTTGAACGATTCCAGCTTTCACGATATTGGTCGGAGTTCCAGGGAGCGGAATACCTTCCAGTACGCGATTCACTTCTTCGACGACTTTCTTCTTATCAAAGGTCAAAGAGACACCTCTCGATACGGCTTGAGAATGTAATGACCAGGATTCGTGTCAGAATAGGCACTCATTACCGGGTGCATCCTAGCGATCCGGGCGTGCTTCGGCAATCCAACCTCACTCCCTCACCTGTCCCAACCATCTTTTCGTGCCCCTCTAGTCCGCTCATGGGGCTATTAGGAGATAGTCGTGAACCGCAGTGATACGATCCTATGAGGCTTGGATGAAGGGCTGTTGATCTCAGGGGTTTTG